>NZ_JACHEP010000001.1:0-42734 GCF_014201465.1 Anoxybacteroides tepidamans
CAGGGTTTGAAGTGGCACTAGATGGCATATTGTTGGTGTATTCGCTTGTAACACTCGGGCTAGTTGAGCGCTAGCGCTCAACTAGCACCACGGGTAGTTAGGTATAATCTCTTAAAACCGTGGTGCTATTATATCCAACTTAAAAAGTTAACCTCTGTTTCACGCTGTGCACCCCAAGCGTTGTAGTGCTGGGAGATGTAATCTGCAAATCGGGTAATCGCGTGATCCATATCGTTTTGATCTTTATGAAACACATTCGCAATCACCGCATCCTTCAGCCATTTCCACAACCGTTCAATCGGGTTTAGCTGTGGAGAATACGGTGGCAAAAAGATAAAATGAAACGGATGTCCTTCTTCGCTCAAATAGTCTTTCACCATCTCGGCATGATGAATACGCGCATTGTCGAGCACTAATATGATAAGCTTCTCTGGATAACGATTGGCTAACATACGTAAGAAATCTAAAAACGTCGTGGCAGTGGCGGATGCTGCACGATGCAAAACGGTTTCTCTATTGTGAACGTTCACTGCGCCAAATACGGAAACTTGGGCGTGATGACCATAAGTAGGAATTTGTTTTTGCTTTCCTATCTCTGATCAAGTGGTGCGCAATATATCCTTCCATCACGAGACGAACTGCCGTGACACGTTGACGTAACGAGGCATTTTTCATCGTCCGTTCCTTTTGACGAAGTTTCTGTGGCGTCCATCCATGGTCATTCGTAATTTTCAATCGTTTCATCTTGCATCCGCTCCTTTTCCGATCAAGTTCTTAGGAGCGATGGTCAAGATAGGGAAAGGTTATACGGATGTTAACCTTCTAAAGTGCATTTATATAGTATGACAGGCGCAATAACTATCGCTTACGTTCAAACGTATATTCTTTTATTGTATGGAAAATTTGTTCAAAGGAATAAGCAAACAGTGCTAGGTACTGCTCGCATTTTCATCGTTTGATAGGCAACCAGCCAAAAATTCATCCCCTTTTAATGCTGTTGATGAATTCCGCATTGATCACTTTTCGATCATCAACAAGGTCTAGCAGCTCATCGTGAGGTCGGATGTCATCACTTTCATCTGAATAATAAAGAGTCACATGCACTCCTTCTGACTGGGCAATTTGCAACGCAGGCAAAAAGTCGCTGTCCCCCGTTAAAAGTGCCGCATGAGTGATTAATTTCTTTGTGCTATGCATCACTAAGTCTGTTGCTAACATAACATCAATGCGCTTTTGCTCAAACACCGGAAAGCCACGATCGTCAATTCCACGAAATGCTAGTTTCCCTTCCCGAACAGTGAAGCTGTCTAGCCTGTTCAATCTTTTGAAAAAACTTTGGGCATTTGAGAAATACTCTTTTTCCTCTGGAGATGGATTTGGTGATTGATATGGAAGGCAGTGGTAGTAGTATGTTCTTAGAAGCAAGTGATCGTTAGCCATGATTGCGGCAAGCTTGCTGTAGTCAATTTTTGCTTTTCCATGCCATTTTAATACATTGTCAAGATACCCTCCATCAATAAACAGGGCAATCCGTGAATACAAAAAAATCCCTCCCCCAAATGAAAACAAAAGGAGCGACACGATGCCGCTCCCATTCTTGACCTGTCATCCGTATGAACGACAGCGTTTATTCTATGTACAATTATGCATAAAAAAAAGGGCATGTCAAGAAATATTTTACTAAAGATGAGGGCTTTAGAGGAACTGTTCTTCCTCTTAGCCGATGGGAAGGTGTGAAAACGGTCCGTTTCATGTAAAAAGGATGTCGATCATAATTGTCGGTGGAAAAACGGAATACGGTTCTCCTTTCGAAAGAGAGGACGAAAACAGCCGCGCTCAGTAAGCATGCGTTCCGGCATATCGTGCTGGTAAACAACTTGAATTTCGACGTTGATCCGTTCGCCGCGATCCGTTAGTACCAATACGTCCAGCCGGCTCATTTTCCCATCTTCCGTTTCTTTCGTCAGCTCAGTGTTTTCGAATTGGACATCGACTCGACGATCCGGTCGTCACCTGTCCGATGCAACAGGGCGTTTAAAAAGGCGATCATAATCGACTTACGACTCGGATGACCAAACAATTGCTTGAACATAAAGTCCATTTTCAAATCGAGGTATTTCACGAGGGTCATCCTTTCGAGGGGAATGTAGCGGGTACAGATTGATTACAACGGAAAGAGAGAAAAAAACAAACGCGGAAAATTCAATTTTCCGGTAGATTTTCCTCACAAAAAAGCGAAGAGAGCCGGGGAAATTGGCTTTTAATGAGGGGAAAATGAATTTTGCGTTTATTTGTTTGGCAAGGGAACAGATTTTGAGGAGCGCACATGCAAAAACAGAGAGCCATGCTTATGACTCTCTGTTTCTACAAATCTCGACAATCCTCGGGGCGTGACAGTACCGAACCATTAATTATTTATATTTTCTAAAATCATCTATATATCTTTCTTGATTTTGATCATTTATATACTTCCAAAATTTCCATCCATTCGTAGAAGTATTATCCTTACCGCTTAAATTATATTTTGCTTTATCTGCAGCGGCTGAAACAGATAAAACTTCACCATTGTAATGCACTTGTTGAGTCTCAATATCAAATATAGCTTCCACTTTTTTATTATAATAACTAGCGAATATTTTTATATTCCCTTTTGTTTTTGGTGGTTGATAGAAGAGATCTACTATTTTTTGTTCTTTTGCTATAATATATTTCTCAATCAATTTGAAAATTGATTCCGCTCTTTTTTCTAAAAATACAATATAAAAGTCATCATAGACACCATCTATTATTTCTATAGGTATTAAATGATTTTTTAAGCTCTCTACAATATTTGGATTAATTTTCATCAATTCTTTAAGATATTGTGATGGAGATTTCTTTCCAATTTTTATGTTTGTGATTTTAGGAATCAATGTCCTGTTCGCTACACAATCTATTAGTGATAATATTTGCTCATTATCTTTAAATTTATTTTTAATGTATTCTTTAGGGAAGATATGATGATCTTCTAACTTGCTATTTAAGTGTAGCTGACTTGAATTGCTCCAATCTATTAAACCTTTCGATGCAAAATTTATAAGGTTTAAAATTCCTTTATAAATAACATTTCCTTTTTTAGAGAAAGACAAGATATCTTCGAGCGAAGTGATTTGAATTTTTAGGCGACTAAAAAAAGCTTTATCGCTTATCTTCTTATTTTGAGCAATATTAGAAAGAATAGATGCATCTTGAATTATAGCTTCATTAGAGCCTGAAGAATACCGTTGAGCAAAGATTGATGACCAATACCAGTATTTAATAAATTCGTGTTGATTTTCGTTCATCTGAGAAAAATCAGTTTTATGGATAGAGCGCAAAAAAATAATTAAAGGTATCAACATGTTTTCATACGGCATCCATTTTTGAGAAATTATAAATCTCTCTTTAAAAAGAAAATCAAGGACTTTTCTATAACAGTTACAAACCTCATCCCAATACATATTGAAATGTTCATAGTTTAAATTAGATAGAATATAATTTCGATCAACTTCCTTGCCATTACTTACAATATAGGAAATAGTACGAACGATTATTTCTCGATTAAAATGATAATTTGGGAAGCTTGATTCTAGTTCCTCAATTTTTTGTCTTAAATTAAATCCTTTGTATAACTTAGCTGCCAAAATATCTATAAAGTTAAGTTGAATACCTTTGCTATTGCTTCGTTCGAAAAAGAGAGCAAATTTCTCCGTATTCATATTTAACAAATAATATGAAAGTAATTTTTCACTATTGAATAGTTCACCTAGCTTTACGCATATCATTCGATATTTTCTAAAAGCTAGTTTCAATTCTTCTTCATCCATACCCGCAATGAAGGATAATTTCCCAAAATAATTCTCCTTAATATCATCATCCAATATATCGCCTTTTGATATTAAAAAAGCATCTGATAACTTTATAGAGAGCCTATCTTCGTCTTCTTGAAGGCTAAATTCGAATAACATTTCCTCCAATGTTCTTTCTCTAAACTCTTTTTCACGAATAGATGTTTCGAGTTCCTCTTCATTTTTTGCAATAAACCAAACTTCGTCAACTCCTGTTAGAGCTCTATAGATAGAAGTAGCTCTTTGCTGACCATCGAGTATAAGCCTAAAGTTATTAATTTGAGTCATTCGTTGAATGTCCTCTTTATCAAAAAACTTGGTTACAAGCTTTTTTCGACTACCTTCTCCCTTTCTAGGTCTTTTATCTATTTCTCTAACCGTTATTTCGAAAGAAGGTTTACCATATATTATAGAACCTATAAAAATATCTCTAACCAAAGAATCAAAAAGCTCACATGTTTTACCTAACTCCCATACGAAGTCTCTTTGAAATTCTGGCAACAAGATATTTTCTTTATGTATATTTTCAACTAAATTTTTTATTGATTCTGTCTGTTGTGGAGCAATCACTTTGAATCCTCCTCGTATAGTATGTTTAGAAAGATTTTTTAATCGAATTTCCAGTTTATTTGATATGCTACTTAATCACATATGCTCGGATAATCTGTCCATGTGTAGGGGGTGCCAAATTCTGAACTGGATTTCCGCGATGTTCCTGAATAATTTCGGCAGGTGAAAGTGCACCGAGATCAATTAATTTTCTTCCTGCCATTCTTTAGATATTTTTTCCCAATCAATTTTTCGTTCTTTTTGATCAGTCCAAACATCCCAAAAATCAGGATCAGACGAATGTGGTTGTTTTTCTTTTGACAGCTCCCTCATTTCAACGAGTATTGGTATTGGAGCTGCCCATCCAAGGATTATTGCTTTTCTTGTAGGTAACACTGGTAGCTCTGAGAGCATCGCACCAAGATTATCTGGAACAAGCCTTTTTACAAGTTCTTGATCTTTATCGTTTACTATCCTATGAAGTAAGAACGTATTACATTGAGAGAGTATTGTTTGAGATAATTCTGAAGGTCTCTGTGATGAAATCAATAATCCTAACCCAAACTTCCTTCCTTCTCTCGCGATTTTTTCAAAAATTTTACAACACATAATTGTTTGTGAAAATTCTTCCTCGCCATTATTGTTAAGCTTACTTATATAGTTGTGGGCTTCTTCCAATACTAATACAGTCGGTAAAGCCTCTCCGTTTAGTCTTCGATATCGTTGCAACGCTTCAAATACTATACGTGAAATTACTGCCACAACAAGATGAAGAATATCTACAGGAACAAGTGAAAGATCGATTATCGCTATTTCCCCATTCTCCGCTTCACTAGCACCGATATAGTCCCGCAACCATCTCTCTAGTGTAACTTCATCTGTAGTGTTTATAATTGAGCCCATTCTTAAATCAGAAATCATCGTGCGAATTCGCATTACTAAAAAATCAAGATATTGTAGTACATTTTTCTCCTCTGCTATTGTTTCAATATGATCTGCCAGACTTTCGAGCCTAAATGGTACTGGTGAATCCTCATTAGGACCTTCATAGATTTGTATTTCACCAAATAGTTTCAAAAAATCATCGACTGCATTAATAGCATTTTCAACATCGCTGACATAGAAAGAGTCAAAATATTCTTGTTCTTCTCCATTTTTGTTAACAAAATTTTTTCTCTTCTTTAACGCAATATTGTTTAATTGCTCACTAAGCGCTTTTAATCCTTCCACATATCGATTATCTATAGTAGTATAAGTTGACAAATAGTATTTAGCGTCATCCGCAACCCTAAGAAGTTTTCTTCCAAATTCGTTTTTTCCTGGCTTCTCAGCAAATGCTGACAGCCCGCTATTGTAATCATTTTTTAATATAATTTGTAAACTTGTGAAATATCTTCTAATCTTTTCAATTTCGTTTTTACTACAAAAATTTCCATTTCTTAGTTCCCTTAGTGCTCTTCGTAAAATAGGCCTTTGAGTCTTGCTACTTGCCTGCGCTATTGAACTCCATTCAGCGCTGTTCCACATCCAAGAAGGAACACGTAATTGTTCAAATTCTTTCATGTCACTTTCAATAATCTTAACCTTAAATTTTCTAACATTACATATATCATCAAAAGTATTTAAATACTCGCCATTTGTATCAAGGATTAAGAATCTTGAGTTAATAGGTTTTTCTTTTTTCTTTTTATTTTCTTTTGCAGCCTCCAAAGACCAACGAATTAGTCCAGCTACTGAACAAGACTTTCCACTCCCAGTATTACCTAATACCGCCAAATGACGACCAAACAACTTGTCTGGATTTACTTTTATTACTGAATTGGCAGCAATAGGTGCCGTACCAATAACAACATTTGCGTTTTCATCTTTGTTGGTAATTATAGATTCTAATTGTTCCGGGGTAGGTATAACAACAGGGTCACCAACAGACGGATAATTATAAACTCCCCGCTCAAATTCATAATTCTCCTCATCATTATATTTTAAAACACCCAGTGGATTTGTTACCATTTTTCTTAAAGGATATGGGAGATTTATTATAGTATTATGACTTGCATTACTGATTGTTTGTGATTCAATCCCAACCCATGAAATAATACAAACTAATGCACCACTTTCGTTTGGAATAAGCACAAACCCATTTATTCTTGGAAATATAGTTGGGGTACCTGTATTAAGAGCGGTACTTTGTGGCGCCCTATTTTCTATTACAACCCTAATTTGATTTGGAGATACAGATTCTACTGTTCCAACTGTTAAATTCCTAAATAAATCATAATCTAAGTAGAGCATTTGGACTCTCTCCCCTCTACTTTATCAAGATGTTGCCCATCATAAGACTCAGCGTTCTGAGTCCTATCGCCACGCTTTTCCTGAATTTCGTTGCTTCTGATAGAGATTCTATCTATAGCAGCTTTCGGCAGATAATGATCGACAAGAGTTTTAAGATCTCCAAAATGATTTCCTATCAACAGTGTAAATTGTGCTGGATTATTTCTCTCGTAAAACTTTCGAATTCTTTTATACGAATCGTCATATGAGATAATGACAATATGCGTAGAAGGTATGGAAAGCATATCTTCAATAATTCTATTTATATGTAAGTCACCAAAACTGTATCCATATGTAACAATAACAGAGTTCGGTTTACAAATGGCACTTGAAAAATCTCGAAACAAATCTGCGTATGGATAGTAGTCTGTCTCGATATCCTTCGAAGAGTTTGGGTATATAGCCAAATGCTCATAAGAATTTATCTTCTCAGAATAGTCTTTATCTCCGAAATCTACAGGTAATTTTCTGATAATCTTGTCCTCCGATATCCAATCAATTGAGCCATGCAATTTAGTAAAACGTACTACTCCCTCAACAAATCTAGGCTCTCCTCTTAACCCTGGTGGATTATAAAAATAATCCAATTCAAACCTCCCTGACCTAAATATAGGTCTTACTTTTCCGACAAATCGATCTATCATCATTATGCCAGCACTATCACAACCGAATTCAATAAACCGATCATAGTTAGTTGTAAATATATGCAATCTATCCCTTGTCGGAGTGCGACTTGAAAAGCTAATTAAGAAAGACTTTAAATAATTTAGAGCAAAATAGGACTTCGAAACGCTATTAAGAAAATCATGTTCAGTTTTAATAATATTCTTTAAAAATGTACTTAACTGAGCCGAAATTTCGATCTCTAGTTTTGTTGCTTTTTGCTCATCGATAATCTTTAGTCCTTTAAGCAATTCGTTAGCAGTTCTAAGATCATCTTCAAAATTTGCATAGCCTCTCTCCATAGCTTCGGCTGATTTATCTGCATATTTCGTTATATATTCGGAATACTCACCATTAAACATAATTCTGTTCATCCCTTGTGAACTGCAATTTGCTAAGTTTGTTACTGCAATTGTTAAACCGGCTCCAAAAAGCGCAGACATATGTTCACTTTGGAATAGAGCTGATAGCCATGGTTCTATTTCTTTTCTTAATTGTCCTATATGGATTTCTTCATTTCTTTCAAAAGACATTTCCTTTCTATTTATTTTAAGAATATTACTTAAATCCCAGTTGATATTATTTTCCATAAAAATCCCCCAATGTTTCTATAATTGATTGTAGATGAGCAAATCAATTATCCTAAATTTACCTACAAACGAAAAACTAAACACACGGTAAAAACAAGGCGTAATTATCCAGAAATCCCTATACATACCTTAATCGAATAAGTTGATGGAAAAAAATAAAATTTTGGATATAACGAAATGCTTGAGTACTTATGATAAAGAAGCTATCACGGATTCAAGTACTCGACTATAGTCACTACCACATTCCTTAAAATACTACAAATCACCCAAAAATCCTGTCGAACCTTGTCACAAAATTAAAAAAAGACAGAAGTTTTATCAACTCCTGTCTAATCCGTCCTATCAGCTCATTGCTCGGAGCATAAATTCATTAACATCTTTCTCTGGTCCGATGAATTCGACGTTTGTATGGATCGCTTGGAAGTGTTTGCGGGCAAAGTCGATTTTTGCCGCTTCTTCTGGGCGGAGTGCGCCTTCCCAGTCGGTTCCTTTTGTTTCGAGGACGAAGTATAGTTTTTCTTCGCCGTCTTTGTCGACTACAAGCGCCCAGTCAGGGTTGTATGCACCAATTGGCGTGTCGATTTTAAACCAATGTGGCAGTTTGACATATACTTTGACATGTTCGTCCTTTTCAAATCGCTGTGCAAAACTCGCTTCGATATCCGAATCGTAGACGATATGATCAAACAACGATTTTTCACTACGAATCGCATTGTTGTTTAAATACGCAAGCAGCTCTTCATTTTCAAACAGCTCGACGGCATAATACGCATCATCGCCGATTTTGTAATATTTCACACCGTCTTTTAAAAGCAATTTCATTTCACGCTGAATGACTTTTGTGACTTCTTCCATAAACTTTTGCGGATTGTTTTTAAAGTCATCGAGACGGTCGCAGCCCGTCAAAATTTCAACAATCGTTTTTCGCGTTAAATTCGTGCGGTTTTGCAGTTCGGTAATAATGTCTGGCAACGTATGGTGAGCGGTAACATAGTCTTCCACTCGCTCACTGACGGTTTCCAACTGCACTCCTTCCACGCGGTCAATCGCCAATTGATCTTTTCGGCTGATAATACGAATTTTTTCAATACGCGGCATGTTTTGAATGCTCGTTATGCTTTTTTGAATGAGTTGATCGCTGTCGATTTGAACGGAGTAGACCGTCTTATATTTAATTCGCTCCCAAAGTTGGCGAAACTCTTCACCAAAAAACACTTGCTTATTTAATTGCACTCTTTTCTTTTTCGTCGCATCTTTAATCGGCAAGTGCTGCAAGTAATGGTTTATTTCATGCAAAATCGCTTGCTTCCAAGGCTGAAACTCATCGCTCATCTTTAATGTATCATTATCTATCGCTTCTTTTAGCTCCGGCTTTGCTTTTCCTTTAGCGTCAATATATCCATGCTGCTTCAGCTCTTCGTACAACTTAGCCGATAAATCGTAGCCCATTTGCATCGGTTCTTCTGTATTTGGATCGATATACGTTAATTTGGCAAATATGTGTTTTTCGATCTTTCCAAAAGTCACGCCTGTTTCTTCTTCCATTTCTTTTTGCAAAGAAGCGACAAACTCTTCATACGATTCATTTGCCATCACTGTTAATATGTTCACACTGTCATCTTGCACTCGTTCACCGTTTTGATTCACGGCTAAGCGCAGCCCGCGCCCGATTTCTTGGCGGCGTGATACGTACGTTCCCGCTGAATCTTTTAATGTACAAATTTGAAATACGTTTGGGTTGTCCCAACCTTCACGCAGAGCGGAGTGCGAGAAAATAAAGCGAAGTGGCTCGTCCAAACTTAACAACCGTTCTTTGTCTTTCATAATAAGGTTATATACATCTGTATCCGCTTCTGTATTCCCTTTCGTATCTTTTAGCCTTCCTTTTTTATCTTGCGCAAAATAGCCGTTATGCACTTTTTCAATCGGGATATCAACGTCAATATCGTTAAACAATGTACGATATTTTGGTTTTTGAATGAGTTTCTGATACTCTTCTTCAAACATCACGGCGTATTTCCCTTTTATCGGGTTGCCATCTTGATCGTAGTCCCGATAGTTCGCTACTTTATCAATGAAAAATAAACTAAGCACTTTAATGCCACGATGGCGTAAGCGCAATTCTTTATCTAAATGCTCTTCAATCGTTTTGCGAATTTGGTATCGTTTAATCGTATCGTCATCCATATCGCCAATGACATCGCCGATTCGCAAATAATGACCGTTGACTTCAATCGACTCGTTTCCCGGCGTCCAGTCAATTTGCTCAACAATATAACCACGATATATGTCGCGCTCTCCAGAAATGTCATATAAGTCATCGCCATATTTCACCGTTTTCGTCGTTCGCTTCACTTTCCCTCGCGCTTCAACATCGAGCTCAATCGTTGCTTTTCGTTCCTTCACATCTACCAACTTTATATAAGGTACATTAAACGATGGCTCGGAGCGAACGGACATGACTTCAATTCGCTTAACAAGTTTTTGGTTGTAAGCATCGACCGCATCTAATCGGTAAATCATATTGTATTTATCGACATGCGTTGCCGAATAACGCAACGTGCATAATGGGTTGAGTGACGCAATCGCCTCTTTTGACTTTGGCGTCGTATCGACGCTTTGTGGTTCGTCGATAATAACAATCGGGTTCGTTTCTTGAATAAATTGAATCGGCCGATATCCGTTTAAGCGATCGTTCGGACGGTGGATGACGTTTGCCTTATCTTCTTTTTCGGGATCTTCAAAGCTTTTGCGAAAAGCATCAATATTAATAACCATCACTTGAATCGTCGTAGCGGTCGCAAAATTGCGGACGCGGTCCAATTTTTGTGAATCGTAAATGAAATATTCTAGCGGCTTGTTGTCATATAGTTCATTAAAATGATCTCTTGTTATTTGTAGCGATTTATAAACGCCTTCGCGAATGGCGACCGACGGTACAACGATGACAAACTTTGTAAAACCGTAATGTTTATTTAATTCATAAATCGTTCGCAAGTACACATACGTTTTCCCTGTTCCTGTTTCCATTTCGATCGTGAAATTCATACCGTCTAACTTCTCGCTACGCGGCAAGCCGTTTTTCAGTTGAACGTCTTGAACGTTTTTTAAGATTTCATCCGACGTAAGGTCTAAACGATTTCCTATCCCGAGCGCCGTTTGAATCATTCCGGCATTTGGCCCATACGAAACAGTAAAATTTGACTGGCTCAGCTCTTGTCCCTTAAAAATCTGGACGACGGAATCAATCGCTTGTTTTTGGTAGGTTAAATCTCCATGAAACTTTAGCTTCATTTCCTACACACTCCTTACATCATTGATTCCGTTCTTTTTCAATGTTTGAATGGCGTTTATTTTCACCGAGTCGTTCATAAAGCCCGATTCTTTAAAAATGACTTTCGGCGATAAATGTTCAGACTTATGTTTCATCATTTCGTGGACAATGTCTAAATCAATGTCATTTTCTAAGCATAGGAGCACCGCCCCGAAACCGACGTTGTAAATCGTTTTGCCGTTGTAGTCGATTTCTTCAATCGGCGTCGTCAGCGGCAGACCTATTTTTAGTAAAATCTCGTATAACAAGTCTTCTTTTGTTCGGTCTTCTTTCATATTATCCTTGTAATCAAAAAGGTCTTGTTTCAAGTTTTCGAAATCTGGATCCCACGTTTTAATATTCGATGAATCGAGCGTAAACACTTTAAAACCTATATCCAAATCGTTTTTTCCTGTCTCCTGAACAATCTTTTCCCCTGCGCGGCGAATGCGTTCTTTCCCGATCTCGCAAATGTTTTTATAACCGGCTTTATATGCTTCTGAATTTTCAGCAGTTGGCTCTGGTAGCTGAACCATAATGAATTTACGATTTCCACCATCTTCGGCATTTAGTTGCATCACCGCATGGGCAGTAGTGGCAGAACCGGAGAAGAAATCGAGAATTATCGAATTTTTTTCACTACTTTGCTCTAATATGCTCTTTACCAGTGAAACTGGCTTAGGAAAATCAAAATACTTTCCTCCAAATATTTCGCGAACCTCTCTACTACCATTTAATGTAAAACCAACCTCATCTGTTAATACGGATGAAAAACCTGTGAATCTGCTACCAAGTTCTGATAAATACTTTTTCTCACGAGGTCTACCATCATCTTTGATAGGAAAAATAATTCGCCCCTCATCGATTTTTTGTTGCATAGTTTCTTTTGAATATCTCCATCCACTATCTTCCGGTGGCACAAATTTCCTACCAGTTTTCGGTTCAAAAATAGGGTAATGCAAATTAGGTCTTTGTGATGAATTAGCAAGTCCAAGAATACTATTGCTCATCCAAGGACCTCTTGGGTCATTGTCCGGATTCGAATATTTAGATATATCAATCAACTTACCTTTCAAACTAAACTGTTCGATATTTTTGCAAAAAACAACTACATACTCATGATCATTTGATAGACCTGTTTTATTACGACTATCAACTATTTGGCGGCTTTTCCATATTAATACACCTAAAAAATTTTGTTCTCCAAAAATTTCATCACAAACTTTTCTTAGGTTTCCTACTTCTGTATCATCAATACTAATAAAAATAACCCCATCCTCCCTTAACAAATTCCTCGCCAGTTTTAGCCGCGGGTACATCATATTCAACCAATCGGTATGATACCGTCCGTTTGTTTCCGTATTGGCTTTTGTTGTTTGCTGCGTCATTTCTTTGTAGTTTTTAATGTTATCGCGGAAGTCGTCTTTATAAACAAAGTCTTTTCCGGTGTTGTATGGCGGGTCGATGTAGATCATTTTAATTTTGCCAAAGTATGATTTTTGCAATAGCTTCAATACTTCGAGGTTATCCCCTTCAATATAAAGATTGTCCGTCGTGTCCCAGTTTTTGCTTGATTGTTTGTCTGGTCTGAGCGTTCCAGTGGACGGCGTTTGCGCGAGTTGCATTGCTTGTGTCTTGCCGTGCCATGTAAATTCGTATCGCTCGTTTCTTTTTTCAATTTCTTCGCCAAGCACAAGCTTTAGTTTCTGAAAATCGATTTTTCCTTCCGTCACGACTTCTGGGAATAGCTTCTTTAATGCTTCGATGTTTGTTTGCACTAAATCCATCGATTTTCCGTCTAGCTTTTCCATCGTTTTTCCCCTTTCATTTTAATCGTTGTTTTAATTGTTCGATTTGCGTTGTTAATTCGTGAATTTTCATGTTCATTTCTACTTTGCGATTAAATTGCGTTTCTTTTTTTAGCTTCGCTTTCCACGCAGCGATTTCTGTTTCTAGTTGCTTGATTTGTGCGATCAGTTGCTGCGATTGTTCGTTTGCTGCGATATAAAACGCGCCAACTGCATCGACATGTTGAAACGCTTGGACAGCACGGTGAATATCTTGATAAAACTGAAAGAAATGCGCAAATGATACGTTTTTCATATGTACGGAAGCGATAAACTGCCGAACGGTTTCATTCGTTTCATTGAGCGGAAACCACGGAGTGTAAGCTTGTTGTTCTAAAACCGCCTGTGACTGGTCCACTTTGTTTCGCCGCTTTATACACGTATGGACTTGGATGTTTTCTTTTTTCGTAAACATGATGACAACCGGATTCGGAAGCGCGCCTTGAATCACTTCACTAATCGTTGAAACATGGTTATCTTTTGCTTCTTCCCTTAGCCGAATGGTAATAAACATAACCCCTTCGTAATGGTACTCTTCATTAATGAACGGCTGGATATTCATGTTGCTTGGCGTTAATACATACGTTAACTCGATCCGCTCCACATATTTCGTAACATAGTCTTTTTCTTTTTTGTTTAAATCCGCAAAATCGTAAAACGTTTTTTTATCCAATTTTTTGTGAAGCGGACGAACGTGAGAATCCAAACCAATCATTTGATAAAACGCAACTCCAGCCATCATTCTCACCCTTTGATAATAAGATAAGAAACGATTTCAAAATCTTGTAAATTCGTATTGGCTGTTGTCATCAGTTGATCTAAATTTCCTAAGCTGAAAATGTTCAACGTTGCATGTTGATCGATTTTTCCGACAATCTCTTCTACCGCTTGTTCAAGCAATTGTTTATATACGCCCATCTCTTTTCCGTTTTTCGTTTCTTCATAAAACGCTACATATAGCTGGCTTTCTACTTCGTCCTTTCCGTGGCATAATGACCGGTACAAATCCAAAATTTTTTTCACATGGACGTGGTTGTATAATACTTCTCCATTTTCTTTCATATACACTAAGTAGTACGGGTGAAGGGCGTTTTGTTCATGGGTAGTCGTAAAATGATTGATTTGCTTTAAACAAAAAATAACCCCTGGATGAATGTCGTCTCTTAGTTTTTCATTTTTATTGGTTGTCATACTAAACAGTCCGAAAGGTGCTGTTTCGATCATTTCTTTGTTTTGTTTCATAAAATTCAATAAGTCCATGCGAAAATCATCCATCGTAAAGTCGGTTAGCGAAATGTTTCCAGAAATATCTTCTAAATCTATTACTTCGCTTTGTAGTTTTTCCAGTTGTTTTCTCCGATACTCAAGGTCTTTCATTTCGTTGCTGTTGCTAGAAAGGACATCTTCTTCCCCGGTCGATGAAATATCGAGAATTGCCATCTTTTCTTTTACTCTGCTGACAAGATTAATGTACTCGTCCAGCTCTATTGGCGGCCAAAAGTTCACAAGCTGAATTTGCTCGTTTTTGCTTCCAATTCGGTCAATTCGGCCAAACCGTTGAATAATGCGCACCGGATTCCAGTGAATATCGTAGTTAATTAAATAATCACAGTCTTGCAAGTTTTGCCCTTCTGAAATACAGTCTGTCGCAATTAAAATGTCAATTTCGTCTGTCATATCGGGCATTAGCTTTCTTCTCTCTTTCGACGCAGGAGAGAAATGCATTAAAACGTTATTAAAGTCCGTTTTTTGCATCGGAAACGTCGTTTTCGGCCGGTCTTTCCCTGTCACTACTGCACAGTGAAGATGGAACTCGTGCCGAATCCAGCGATGCAAATGTTCATATAAGTATTTTGCGGTATCAGCAAACGCTGTAAAAATAAGTATCTTTTTGTTTTGTCCATTGATTGGGTGTGCGATTTTCTGTTGAATCATCTTTTTAAGCGTCAACATTTTTTGATCGCGTTCTGGTGTAACTTGGCTAGCATAATCCAACAACTTTTGTAGAATGGTACGATCATATAGTAAATCTTGCTTCCAACGGATACGATCGATATCACGCAGGGCGATTTTCACTTTTGCCCCGACAAATGCTTCTTCCAATTCATCGTCTTCCATGTCAATCTCAGCGAACTCGCCAATGTTAGTAGCTTCGATCTCGATTTTAGACAACTGAGCATCAATTTGTTCAATAATGCTTTTTAATGTTAGCGAGAAAGAGTAGATGCTGCTTTCTAAACGCTTTAATAAGTTCGTTTTCATTAAGTAGACGAGGTTGTTTTCACGGTCTGTTTGTTTAAACACACGTCCATTGGCGACTTTCGTGTCGTATTTTTCGTGATAAAACGCCTGCTTATGCGGTAAAATGTATTTCATCGGTGAATAAAGCGCAAACCGCAAACGTAAAATGTCGTTATTAATGATAGAGAGCGATGGGAATTCATGATTTGCATCAATCGTCTCTTTTATATTGATCGGCTTTAACCGTTGCGGGAATTTCCCGATCGCGTTTACATTATAATATTTTTCAATATGACGGCGCGAGCGAGCAATCGTTAGTGAATCAAGCAACGTAAAATAGTCCCAGCTCAGCATATCCAATAGTCGTTCTGTCGTTCGTTCTTCTTCGGGTAAGTTACTCCATTTTTTAAATTGCGATTGTGCACGGCGAATCGTTTGGTTAATGCTTTTGATATTGGCGGTTTCCGCTAATGCTTTATCATTTCCTTCTGTAATAAAAGCAATTTGGTTTTTTAAATCGTCCAGTTTGTTGTTAACAGGGGTTGCGGAAAGCATCAACACTTTTGTTTTCACGCCCGCTTTAATAATATCGTTCATTAAACGTGAATAGCGAGTAATATGGCTTTTCCGCGGGTCATTGTTACGGAAATTGTGCGATTCATCAATGACGACTAAATCGTAATTTCCCCAGTTGACGTATTCTAAATTAATGTTTCCGCTATATCCGCCTTTGCGCGACAGATCGGTATGATTTAGCAAATCATAAGAGAAGCGGTCTTCGAGCAAAATATTTCGTTTGTCATTCGCACGGTAAATTTCCCAGTTTTCGCGTAGTTTTTTTGGTGCAAGCACAAGAACGCGATGATTTCGTAATTCGTAATATTTAATGATTGCCAATGCTTCAAATGTTTTTCCTAATCCGACGCTATCAGCAATAATGCAGCCCCCATACGTTTCAATTTTATTAATCGCTCCAACCACACCATCGCGCTGAAAGTCATAAAGTTTATTCCAAATCGTTGTCTTTTCAAAGCCCGTTTTCGTTTGTAACGTGCTGTAATCGCGCGTTTCTTGCAGAAAATCTTTAAAAAGATTGTAAAGTGTAACAAAATAAATAAATTCGGGCGTGTGCTCTTGGTACAATACCTCTAATTGGCGCAAAATTTGCTCCTTTACATCTTGCAAGGCATACTCATTTTTCCAAATGTCATCAAACTGGCGTATTAATTCAATATTCTCTTTTTCATCATCCGTAATCGTGTTAATATACATGTTGGACGAGTTGCTGTAGCCTAGCCCTGGGCTCGAAAAAGGAGCGCCACCGACCAATCCAATTTGCGTTCCGTCTTTATTTTGGACATGGTATAGCCCGCCTTCAATTTTGCGCGTAGTAACCGATTTTATTTTCGCTTTTTGCTTCAACCATTTCGCAAACTCTTTTGCTATGTATGCTTGGTTTAGCTCCGCTTTATATTTTTGCTCTTCTTCCACACCGTACAACAATGTTTCGTTTTTTGCGATTTTTTCGTTTGCTAAATAATCCCCTCTCACAAAGGCTGGTTCCGTAAAAATGAAACGAAACTCTTCGATTTGTGAAAGCTCCTTTTTTAGCTCTACAAAAGCATATAACGTGAAATGAGCTGCCGCAACAGAAAGTTTGCTCCCTTTTTGCATATGCTTTTTGAGCACATCCCCCACTAAACCACGTTGTTTGTTATCAATCATTCCTTTGGACATGTAACATCGGAACTCCTTATTTGTTAGTTATAAAACCTATTTCGACATGGTTTTATTGTATCAAAATAAAGATGACAAAAACTGTCGAAATCAGTCGGAAGCGTGCGTCAATACGAGAAAAAACTCTACAACTATAATAAAAAGCAGTCCCCCTCCCTCATTGCCAAGGAAGGGGGCATTTCATCAATAAAAACAAAAGGAGCGACACGATGCCGCTCCCCTTCTTGACCTGTCATCCATATGAACGACAGCGTTTATTCTACGCATGATTATACAACAAAAATATGACGTGTCAAGACACATTTTCACACCATCATTGTAACGTCGCCGATTGCATAGTGGTAAAACAAAAAAATCCATAGCCCCTCCCGCTACGGATTTTCCCTTAGAATATTAGATTTGTATTCGCTTCTATTCTAAAACATAAAAAAACAAACTGCCGACGATCCGAGATTGGAAGCCGACGACAGTTGTGAAATGGCGAACAAACTCTTTATTCCTCAGCATTTGCTGCATTTCTTCTTCCGCAAGGTCTGTGACGTTCGCAATATCTTTTACACTCATTCCTTTTCTCGCCATCGTTTGGACAAGATGCTTCATCCCCTGTCTCATTCCTTGTTTGCTCCCTTCTTCTCTTCCCTTTTCCAACGCTTTTTGTTCATACGAAATAATCAGTTCCAGCACTTGTTCTTTTTCTTTCGTCTCCATTTCATTCACCTCGCTTCGCAGTCGTTGTTCTTCTTCATCCGATAGCTTCACATATGTTTCAAAAAAGCCAAACAGTAATCGTTTTTTCGCTTCGTCTAATTCCATCCGTACAAGCATGCGTAAAAATTGTTTTTGCGATTGGGTTCCTCCCCCACTTACTCCCTTTGGTCGTTGAAGTGGGGGTCTCCTCGCCAAGGATGATGAACGTTGTTGTGGAATAGACGTGCATAAAAAATCGATTACTGCTTGTACCATCACCCTTGAAGGAAAAGCAATTCGAACATTCGGTACCATGACCGATGAATTGCTGGAGTTTGTGAACTGGTTGAAAGAAATAGGTGTGACGCACGTGGCGATGGAATCGGCAAATGTGTACTGGAAACCGTTGTACAATTTGCTTGAACTGGAACAAATCGAAACGCTTGTCGTCAAAGCCCAGCACATTAAAGCGGTTTCTGGACGGGACGGAAGACGGATATGAAGGATGCCAAGTGAATCGCCAACTTGCTTCGGCATGGATTGTTGAAAGGAAGTTATATTCCTGACCGAGCACAACGAGAACTGCGAGAATTAGTTCGATATCGACGCAGTTTGGTCCGAAGAAAGAGTACACGATTTTGGGGCGTGATAGGCACGTATCTTAGCGCCTTTCCGTTGTGATATAATATAAAAAAAGGCAAAAAAGGATGTGGAAGAGATGCAAAAAGAACAACATGATCGTCTGTATTCATATAAAGATATCCAACATTGGGAAGGGAATTGGGAGCTGATTGACGGCGTTCCTTACTTGCTTGCGTCCCCGTCGTATGATCATCAATATGTCGTTGGCGAGCTGCATCTCGCCTTAGCTCCTTACTTCAAAGCATGCGGATGCCGAGTCATCTTGTCTCCATTTGACGTTCAATTCGATACAGACCGCGATGAAGAGGAGGCGCAAACGGTTGTACAGCCGGACTTATTCGTTGTTTGTGACTCGAATCGAATTACGAAAAATCGGGTAAAGGGCGCGCCTGACATAGTTATCGAGGTGTTGTCGGCCAGCACGGGAATTAGAGACCGAAATCACAAGTATCATTTGTATGAAGCAAATGGGGTGAAAGAGTACTGGATGGTGGACCCAAGCAATCGGACGATTGAAGTGATCGGCTTGGAAGAGGGGCGTTTTCAAAAACGGGCGGTATTCGGTCCTAAGGATGTGTTAACGTCTTTTTTGTATCCGGATTTAGCAATTCCGCTTGACTCGATCTTGAATGTTGAAGTGAAATAATGGCAAATGTTTACTGGGGTACTCAAACATTTGGTGAAATTGGAATGAATATGTAAAAAAATAGAAAATTTTTCGCCAGCTTCTTTTTTACTCATCAAATAAACGTTTTATTTCATTGATACAATCTTCTATCTAGGGGATAAATGCCGATTTTATCAATAAAGATCCCTTTGTACGGAATCATTTTTGTTTTCACGCTAAATTTCGCCAGTTTTCGTGCATATGCTTCAACTTCCAATCGCAAATAATCGAACTCCGCATCCGTCATCGCGCGAACAGTGGCAAGATTCCCGCCGGCACTATTGCCAGCAACGGCAATTTGATCAGCGCAAATGCCATACTTCTCTGCATAGCGATAGAAAACAATCTGTAAGGCCGATTGCAATCTCGGCAATGCTCATCCCTTTTTCAATCATTTCCCGCTCTTTTTGTTTCATGCCTCCTTTCAGTCCCTCTTCTCGTCCTTGCCATCATGAGGAGCGCACATACAAAAACAGAGAGCCATGCTATGACTCTCTGTTTCTACAAATCTCGACAATCCTCGGGGCGTGACAGGCACCACGAAATATATGAACGCAATTTTGCCACCGTGTCCCCGATCCCGCCGTGAATGACTAGTTCAAATGCGTGATCCATCCTTGTTGGTGTTTTATTAATGATGGCTTTGTACGTAGAAGGGGATTCAGCAGCAACGTAAAGCGGAATTTGGTTGACGGGTGTTACTTCAAGGCTTGTGCCCATCGCCAGCAAAAGCTCGCTTTTCGCTGCTGCGGCGAACGCCTCATCGATTCTTGGCACTACGCCGCCAAACAGAACGACATCCGGCTTAAGGATTTCGCCGCATGTTCCCCGTTTGCAAGACGGGACATCTTTGGAATTAATAAACGCCAAGTCATACTTTGCGCCACATGCGGGACATGTTGCTGTCTGCAAGGTGCCGTGCAATTCAATGACGTTCGTGCTCCCTGCTTTCTTATGTAATCCGTCAATATTTTGCGTTAAAATTGTCACCTGCTTTCCCATTTCTTCTAATTGGCGAAGAAACAAATGACCTGCATTTGGTGCAAACTTTCCCATCAGTTTTAACGAAAACATCCGCTTAAAACGCTGCCAAAAATCAACTGGATTTTTGGCAAAGTAGTATTCAGACAAATAGTATTCGACATCTTCTTCTTGCGCATAAATCCCATTTTCGCTGCGAAAATCAGGAATGCCCGATTCCGTGCTCATTCCTGCCCCCGTCAACACTGCAATCATATTTGCACGAGCGATTCGCACTGCCAACTCTTTCGTAACGTCCATCTTCTCCTCCTACCAAGTATTTTATGTGTAAATAAAAATCATGAGGGAACTCCCCTCATGATTCTAACAATAACTGCTCCGGATCTTCAAGAAGCTCTTTTACTTTCACTAAAAAGCCGACCGCTTCTTTGCCGTCGATAATGCGGTGGTCGTAGGATAGCGCCACATACATCATCGGGCGGTTTTCCATGCGCTCTTCGTCGATGGCGACAGGGCGAAGTTGGATTTTATGCATGCCTAAAATGCCGACTTGCGGCCCGTTTAAAATAGGCGTCGACAGTAACGAACCAAACACGCCGCCGTTAGTAATCGTAAATGTGCCTCCTTGCAGATCTTTTAAGCTTAATTTATTTTCACGCGCTTTTGTTGCTAAATGTAAAATCTCCCGCTCAATCTCAGCAAAATTTTTCTTGTCCGCGTCGCGTACGACAGGAACGACTAGCCCTTCGTCTGTCGATACGGCTACCCCGATATCATAGTATTTTTTCACGATAATTTCATCGCCTTGAATTTCGGCATTTAGCAGCGGATATTTTTTTAATGCTGCGACGACGGCTTTCGTGAAGAACGACATAAAGCCAAGCCGCACATCATGTTCTTGATAAAACGCATCTTTGCGACGATTGCGCAAGTTGATAATGGCCGTCATGTCAATCTCGTTAAATGTTGTCAGCATCGCTGCGGTGTGTTGAACTTCCACCAACCGTTTCGCAATCGTTTGGCGGCGTCGGGACATGCGGATTCGCTCGACTGGCTTTTCTAGCTCAAATGCGTTCGGCATCGCCGGTTTGGCTGCTTCTAGTGCAGGTGACGATGGAACTGGCTGATTCGAGTACGCTTCTACATCATGTTTACGGATGCGGCCTAGCGGATCAACCGGCGTTACTTTGGATAAATCAATGCCTTTTTCACGGGCCAGCTTTCTTGCTGCTGGTGAAGCGATCGGTCGTTGCGTTGGTTTTGCGGCAGGTTCTTCCTTGACCGGCTCTTCTTTTGCAGCGGTCGGTTGGCCCTGTTGCGGCGTTTCTTCTGCTTGTGGAGCGTTTGTTTCCGCTCCTTCTGATACAATGGCGATTGTATCCCCTACACGGACGGTATCTCCTTCATGAAATAACAATTGAGCAATAATCCCTGACGCTTCCGCCATTAATTCTACATTCACCTTATCGGTTTCTAACTCTACAATCGGCTCCCCTTTATGGATAAAATCTCCCGGTTGTTTAAGCCATCGGGAAATCGTTCCTTCCGTAATCGATTCTGCTAATTCCGGTACTTTAATTTCTGCCACTGTTCTATCTCCTTTCGCCATTTTTATAGTTGCGAGCGCGTGAAGGCTTGGTTTATAATGCGCGCTTGTTCTTTTTTATGAACAATTGGGTCGCCTTCTGCCGTGCTGGACCGTCTTCTGCGTCCGACATAAGCAACTTGGACTCCCGCAGGGGCTAATGTAAGCAAGCGAGGTTCGACAAAGTTCCAAGCTCCCATATTTTTCGGTTCTTCTTGTACCCACACCATTTCTTTTAAATTCGGGAACTGTTTCATGTAACGGGCAATTTCTTCCATTGGGAACGGATACAACTCCTCTACCCGTAAAATATGGAACCAGTCTTTATCTTGTATTTCTTCTAATTTTTCCGCTAAATCAATTGCGATTTTACCCGAACATAGGATTAGCCGTTCGACTTTTTCTGGAGCATGTCCTAATCCTGGTTGTGGCAACACTGGTTGGAAACTTCCCTCGCTCAAATCCGCTGCTTTTGACACAACTAACGGATGACGCAATAAGCTTTTCGGCGACATAATGATCAGCGGCCGCACTTCTTCTTTTTGTAAAATCAACGCTTGACGGCGCAAAATATGGAAGTATTGTGATGATTTTGTCATATTCGCGACAGTCCAGTTATTTTCAGCCGCTAATGTCAAAAACCGTTCCAAACGGGCGCTTGAATGCTCAGGTCCTTGTCCTTCGTATCCGTGCGGAAGCAACATCACAAGACCAGATTTTTGTCCCCATTTCGCTCTTCCTGATGAGATAAACTGGTCAATAATGACTTGGGCAGAGTTCGCAAAATCGCCGAATTGCGCTTCCCATAGCACTAATGTTTCAGGAGCAAAGACATTATATCCGTATTCAAACCCAAGCACACTCGTCTCAGACAGCGGGCTATTATGAATCGCAAAAGATGCTTTGCTGCTTGATAAATGATGTAGCGGCGAAAAGATTTTTCCTGTTTTTTCATCATGTAAAACAAGGTGACGTTGGGCGAACGTTCCTCTCTCCGAATCTTGCCCTGTCAGCCGGATCGGAATGCCATCTTGCAGAATCGTGGCAAAGGCTAACGCTTCCGCATGGGCCCAATCGATCTTGTTCTCTTGAAAAGCGGTAATGCGCCGCTGCAAAATTCGTTCCAACTTATTAAATACGTGAAAATTCTCTGGCCATTGTACAAGTTCATGATTTACTCGTTCAAGCACATGAACAGGCACCGTTGTATCGATGTTTGAAATCCCTTTTTCCGCTACTTCCGGCGGATTCATTTCGTAATCGAGTTCTTCTTGGACATTCGCTACTTTCTCATAAGCTGCTTGCAGTCTCTTCTCTATTTCTTCTGTAAAGCGATCCACCTCGTCCGTTGATCGAATGATCCCTTGCTGTTTAAGACGGTTCTTATAAAGATTGCGAACAGTCGGATGTTTACGAATGGTTTGATACATTAATGGATTCGTCGCAGCAGGTTCATCCATTTCATTATGACCGTGACGGCGATATCCAATTAAATCGATTAAAAAGTCTTTCTTAAACGTTTGCCGGTAAATCACAGCAAAATGAGCTGCTGCAAGCACCGCTTCCGGGTCATCGGCATTCACATGAACAATCGGAATTTCGAATCCTTTCGCTAAATCGCTCGCATATTTCGTGGAACGAGAATCTTCACTTTCTGTCGTAAATCCGATCATATTGTTGGCGATGATATGGATCGTACCGCCTGTTTGATAGCCTTTTAACCGGCTTAAGTTTAACGTTTCCGCCACGACTCCTTGTCCTGGAAACGCCGCATCGCCATGAATTAAAATCGCGAGCGATTGATTTTCATCTTGTTTAGGGAAGCCGGGTGCGCTACGGGTTTCTTGAGCAGCACGCGTATAACCGACCACAACAGGATTGACAAATTCTAAATGGCTTGGGTTGTTAGCTAATGTAATAACCGCGCGAACGGTATTCTCCTTCTTGATTTTTCGGTCCAACCCTAAATGATATTTGACGTCGCCCGTCCATCCGTACGTAATTCCGATCGATCCTTCAGATGGAATTAAATCTTTATTCGGCGCATGTTGGAATTCTGCGAAAATCATTTCATAAGGTTTGCCTAATACGTGTGCCAGCACATTTAGCCGTCCGCGATGAGCCATTCCAATGTTAATCGTTTTTGTCCCTGCTTGTACAGATTCTGAAATAATCTCATCAAGCAATGGTACTAGCGTATCAACCCCTTCAATTGAAAAACGTTTTTGACCGACGAATGTCCGGTGCAAAAATTGTTCAAACACTTCCACTTCCGTGAGCCGTTTTAACAGTTCCATTTTCTTCGCATTCGAGATCGAAGGGATATAGCTGCCTGACTCGACCATTTGTAATAGCCAATTTTTTTCCTCAATATTTTGAACATGTCCAAATTCAAACGCTAGTTTCGATGTATAAACCGTTTTTAAATATTGAATCGCTTCAAGCCCATTTTGCATATGGCTAGGCAAATACGCACTAATAATCGAAGCAGGAATCGATTTTAAATCTTCTTCCGTTAGCCCGAACTGTTGAAGATCAAGATGGTTCGAATCTTTTTCAGACGTTTCCAACGGATTGATTTGAGCATCTAAATGCCCGAAAGTACGGATATAATCAGCCAGTTTGATTGCCTGAACATATTTTTCTAATAAGTTCGCACGTACATTAGTGTGCTGCGCAAAATATTTCTGATCAACAGCATCGTTCACATCCTGTATTTCAGGCGGTCCCCAGCGGTCAAACAAGTCTTTCAACTCTGGATCAACCTGACTTGGATCTTGTAAATACCGCTCGTACATTTCCATGACGTATCCAAGATTTGGACCGTGAAACTTTTCCCATGGATTTCTGAAACTTTCATTCGTGTTCATGTTTGAATACCCTCCAAAGCAAATAAATCGCTTTACACGATAAATGCCGTTTTTTATCAGTTCCCATATGAAAAGAGTATTACACAATAAGGGATTGGTTATGATTTCAAAAAACGGTGGATTTTATTTTACAACATATTCATAGTGATAAACCGATTGCATTTCCATTTTACTACTGTTTCGATGAAAATCCAAATAACTTGATTTTTGTTATTTTTCTTACTTTTCAGTACAAAAAGTTGAGCACACGCAAATTATCGTTACATGTGAGAAGATTATTTTGATACAATCTTTGTAGATCTCAAAGAAAAATAAGGAGGAGTTTTTGATGTTTTTGCCTTCATTTCGTTTAGACGGTAAGACCGCTATTGTAACCGGTGCGGGGAGAGGAATCGGAAAAGCCATTGCCATTGGATTTGCCGAGGCTGGCGCAGATGTCGCCATCTTGTCGCGGACAAAAGAAGATTTAGAACGGACTGCATTTGAAATCGAAAAATTCGGGAAAAAAGCGTATGTTATCCCTGCAGATGTAACGAACCGTGGAGCGGTACAAGAAGCGGTAACAGAAATAAAAAAACAGGCGGGACAAATCGACATTTTAGTCAATAATGCCGGAATGAATATTCGCACTCCTGCCCTAGAAGTAACAGATGCCGAATGGGAAACGATTATGAATACGAACTTGAAATCAGCGTTTATGATGTCACAAGAAGTTGGGGCAATCATAAAAGATCAAGGAAGCGGTGGAAGAATCATTAACATTTCATCGGTCGCTGGGCATGTTGCGCTGCGTACAGGAGTCGTTTATGCGGCAACAAAAGCAGCATTAATTCAAATGACTAAAGTATTGGCATTCGAGTGGGGCAAATTCGGAATTAATGTGAATTCCATCGGTCCTTGGTACTTTAAAACCCCACTAACAGAAAAATTGCTTCAGAATCAACAGTATGTGAACGATATTTTGGCTGTCACTCCTTTGAAGCGAATCGGCGAATTGCCTGAGCTTGTTGGTCCCGCTGTATTTTTAGCATCGGATGCAGGGAGCTATGTAACCGGACAAACTTTATTTGTTGATGGCGGAATGACTATCCACGGATTTTAATCATACATAGGGAAACGTCCACAAAAAAGGCTGGAGCGTTGAAGTCTCTAGCCTTTTTGCAGCTTATACAAAACGATAAATTTCTTCTTTCATGAAACATTCTTCTCATACCATTTTTTATCTAAAACGAAGCAAAATTTAGTACAATAAAACATATCAAAAAATGGAATAGGAGCGAAACGAAATGCGTGAGAAACTCTTTTTAGTATTAGCCAATTTGTTTTGGGCAGGCAATTATGTGTTTGGAAAGTATGTGATTGAAGAAACAGGACCTTTGTGGCTGACGTTTATTCGGTGGAGTGTGGCGTTTGTATTTCTTCTTCCGATCTCTTATAAGCTAGAGCGGCCGCGTTATCGCGAAGTGTTCAAACAATGGTGGTTGCCGCTGCTTATCACTGGCATTCTCGGTATTATCGGCTATAACTTACTTTTATACGGAGCGCTTGAGTACACATCACCAATGAACGCCGCCATCGTCAACGCATTGAATCCGGCGATTATCGTCATTTTATCGTATTTTCTTTTAAAAGAACGAATAACATGGATCAATATGATCGGGTTTGTCGTTTCGCTCATCGGTGTCTTATTTATTTTAACAAAAGGGCACTTGGAGTGGATTTTCCAAACAAGCTATAATCGCGGCGATTTGATGATGCTTATTGCCGGTGTCGTGTGGGCGCTTTACTCGATTATTGGAAAAAGATTGGCCGTTCCCCCGATTACGGCAACGACTTGTTCTGCGTTTTTTAGCATCGTTTTGTTGATTCCGTTTCTTTTCTTTGATGAATTTCCGCTGAGCGGATTAAGCAAACGCGGAATTATTGGCATTAGCTACATTAGCCTTTTTCCGTCGGTTCTCTCATTTCTGTTTTGGAACACGTCTGTCAAAAAAGTCGGGCCGAGTTATGCGGGCGTTTATTTGAATTTCATTACTCTGTTTACCGCTATGATTACGTTTTTATTAGGCGAAACGATTTCAGTCCCACAACTCATCGGTGGTGTGTTTGTGCTAATGGGAGTGTATCTGGCCACGAATGTTCCAAAGACAGAAGTTTCAAACTCTAAAGATGCCACCGCTTAAACTAAATACAGAAGGGTGCCTCAAAGTGGTAGGCACCCTTCTGTTATCTATATCATCGAGCAACATTATTGTATTCCATTTGCGATTCAGCGTCTTTTAAATCACTATTGAAGCAAACGAATGAATTCGCGCATGAAAACTGGTAAGTCTGGCCAAGCATGAGCAGAAACGAGATTTTGGTCGACGTGAGTCGTGTTGTCCGATACATAGGTTGCACCTAATGCCTCAACACCTGGTTTGCATGCGATGTAAGCAGTTAAACTTCGCCCTTTTAGCACATCTGGCATCGTTTCAAAAATGAGGGATGCATGGCAAATAGCTGCGATCGGTTTATTTGCTTCAAAAAAGTGTCTAACAATCCGTTGAAGATCCGCATCCAAACGAATATACTCCGGTGCGCGTCCGCCTGGAATAACTAATCCGTCGTATTGAGATGGATCAATGTTGGCAAACGCTGCATGTGCCTCAATCAAATACCCTTGCTTTTCAACATACGTATCCCAATCGGCAAAATCATGGACCACTGTATGCAGTTTCTTTTTCTTCGGCGCAGCAATCGTTACATGATAGCCTTCTTCAAGCAAACGATAATATGGATAATACACCTCTAATGCCTCTACCGCATCGCCCGCTACAATCAATACATTTTTGCTCATGGTGACGCCTCCCTTACCTATTTTTGTATACATTTCTATCATAATAAAAAAACGGAAAAAGCGAAAGAAAAATGTTTGTCGAAATATGACGATACAGGAAATTTTTATTTTGTTGTTGTACGGTGATCTTCGGGACACAATTTGGATTTAAAACGGTGTTTCTTATTTAGTTGATCCCGCTGGTTTTTACGGACATTACGAATTTGAAATCGCTTTTACCGAATTGTTTGATGGGCGAACGTATGTCACTCTCTTCCGACTATCATGATCGAAAGCAACTGTACCAACTTTTTTACTTGCTTGTGCATTTGAACTTATTTGGAGAAACGTATGACAGTAAGGTCGACCACGTTTGGCGGCGATATGCGGGCAAATAACGAATCAATTGGGTTATGTTGCTTTGTACAATGGATTATAATAGAGTTAAAATAACGTAGGGAGCGATGGACTATGGAAAGCTGCTGTCAAATGCCAGTCAATGAATCGTCAATCATGACGAATTGTCCCGTTTGTCATCTCAAGGGAAAGCGTGTTCCGTTGATTACGCTAAAATCATTACTCAAACCAACCTCATTAGAAACGATCAACCATGAAGAATGTTACGCTTTTTGCTCTAATCCGTCATGCGAAGTAGTCTATTTCAGTCACTCAAAAACGTTTAGTAAAGATATGCTAAAAGTGCGTGTGTACCAAAAGGATGAAGGGTTGGATGTGCCGGTTTGCTATTGCTTTAATTGGACACGGGAACGGATCATCGAAGCGATGCAAGACAACGAACGCCCGACTGATCATATTCGCGAACAAGTTCAAGCGGGTCGGTGCGGCTGTGAAGTGAACAATCCACAAGGCTCTTGCTGTTTAGGGAATGTTGCGGCATTTATGAAAACCGTAAACACGAACCATACACCGAATACGAACGAATGTTTCTTTCACAAAAAGAAAAAAGCAACTCCCTCTACCTATCGTTTGCACGATTGAGGCGGGGGACTTCTTGCCTAAAAACGTTGAAATAACAAAAAAACAGGGAGCCTGAATGTTAGCCCCTGTTTTTTTATTGCATTACAGTCCGACTAAAATAAGTTGAAGCCCTTCTTCCGTCTCTTCGACATCAAGCATAATGTTTTCGAGAATGGCCATAGCCTGCTCGTCCATTGCCACTTGAATGCCGTTAATCGTTTCAATGCGATCGGTCGGTTGTGGTTCGTCTAGTGATAGTGCTATTTCAGGATCGCCATCCCCGTTGGTTATGGACAAGCGAATTCCTTCTTTCCCGTATTCTTTCAATATTTCTTCTAACGCATATTTAGCTTGAGTAGTGATCGTCATATCAAAATTCTCCTTTATGGTCGTCAAAGTAGATTACCAGTTGTTCTGCTTTCATTGTTTATTTTTCTTGTATTTGTTCATATCAGTAACTTCTGCAACATGTTTTTCTATTTCTACATAATGTTGAAGCATCGCCAGTTTGTTTTCCCAAAACTGTTCATAAAAAGACAGCCATTGTTTCAGTTCACACAAGGGATTCGGATCTAGACGATACCGCGTTTCCCGGCCGGTTTTTCGCTTTTGGACAAGCCCTGCTTCTGCTAAAATGCGTAAATGTTTCGAAACAGCGGTCCGGCTGATCGGGAATTGTTTGCTGATGGCAGTCACGGACCATTCCCCGTCCGCCAACAATTGCAGCAACTTGCGCCGAGTAGGATCAGCAATGGCATGAAAAACATCATGCTTTTGCGATAAAGCTGCCATATTAAACCTCTACATAAGCACCTAAAGATTGGAGAAGCTTTTTCCATCCATGATCCATTCGGTCGCGTACAATCGTATGAGCTTCTCCGAATTCGGTCACTTTGTCCAGATCCCATCCGGAATGAATGAGCGTCAATTCCGTTTGTTCCCCCAATTCTTTCAGTTCAAACGTAACCGTCCAATCTTTGCCCCAGCGGAACGAAAGTCGGTAAGGTGGATCGACTTCTGTTACTTGGCAAGGGGACATGCCAAAAGGGCCGGCATTCAAATGAAAGTGATGTCCTACAACTGCTTAAAAGTCATTCGGCATAAACCAAGCAGCCAAACCTTCCGAGGTAGCAACCGCCTGCCACACTTTTTGAATCAGGGCGCGGAATACGACCGTTTGCCGAATGTCAGGTAGTGTAGGTTGAGTTTTCTCTAGTGTCATGGTGGTTTCCTCCAAATAGATTTTATGAAACCAAATAGTTTCGTTTTTGATTATATGAAACATTTTCGTTTCACGTCAAATTTCTCGGCAATCATGTTTGATTTAAAAGTCGAATAAGCATTGCGCTTTTAGCCACGATTTGACGCAATCGATCAACTTTTTGGCGGCCGGTGAAAGATGTTTGAACGAAGCTGCCGCAATGCCGATCGTCCGGTAATGGTCCCCTTCTAAATCGATGACGCGGATGCGTTCCGGCATGCGAAATAAAACCATTTCCGGAAGAATACTAATGCCGAGTCCGTGCTCGACCATCGCCATAATCGCTTGTTCTTCGACGACTTCATACTTTATTTTCGGCGATATCCTGTTTTCCTTTAACATTCTTCTTACATCATGGTCGCTCCCCCACTTTGGCATAATAAACTCCTCTTCCTCAATTTGATGAAGCGCAACAACCTCCTGCGCGGAGAAAGGATGATCTTTAGGAACGATGCAAACCATCCGATCTTTTTTGAGAGGAATCGTTTCGAGCGATTTTGAAGCTGATACAGATAAAAAACCAAAATCAACTACCCCGTTGGAAATCCAATCATGAATTTCGTCGTAATCTCCTTCGAACCATTTGATGTCAATCGAAGGATGCTTCGTGTGAAACATTTGGATCACCCCAGGCAGCCATTGTGTGGAAACGCTCGTAAAGGTGCCAATTCGTACCGTACCAGTTTCTAATCCGTTAATCGCGGCGACTTGCTGTTTTAGTTGTTCGTTCCAATGTAAAATCTCACGAACAATTTTTAATACGTGTTCCCCATTGCTAGTCAAACGCACTCCGGAACGGTCTCTTTGCAGCAAGAGAAATCCCCATTCTGCTTCTAAACTCGCGATGGCATGGCTGACCGCTGATTGCGTCAAACCGAGCGCTTCTGCTGCTTTTGAAAGGCTCCCTGCTTCCACAATCGTGTGAAACACTTCCAATTTCGTAAGCGACATCGTTCTCCCTCTTTTTATATGAATTTTTTTCATTTAATAGATGATAAATATTCATTTTTCTTATGTCAATGGTACATGTATACTATTCAACAAACAATCTGTTCTACGAGGGGATGATCCAACGATGCGTCAAACAAAGGCGAATCTGATGTTGGCAGTAGTGACTGTATTTTGGGGGGCGTCTTATTTGTTCATGAAGATGGGGCTTGATTATGTCCAGCCTTTTAACTTAATTGCCTTGCGCTTTATGATTGCGTTCTTTTTATCGGGCATTATATTTTATAAACGTTTGCTGCAAATCAATATACAAACGATCAAAAACGCTTTAATCTTAGGCACGGTTTTATTTTCCGTCTTTGCTTTTGTTACAGTCGGAGTTCAATCGACATCCACTTCCCATGCAGGCTTTTTAGTAAGTTTAACGGTGATCCTCGTTCCATTATTTTCTGCAATTTTGCTCAAAAAAAAGCCTGCAAAACGGGTTGTGATCGGAGTTTGTTTGGCCATGATCGGAATTGCTCTTTTAACATTAAAGGGCGGATTCACGATGAAACTTGGAGACTTACTGTGTATATTAGCGGCTATATGTTATGCAACCCATATTATCGTGACAGGACAGTTGACTCGAAACGATGATTCGGTTGCGCTTGGCGTATTGCAGCTTGGCGTTTGCGGAGCGCTCGGCATGCTCGTTTCCTTTTTAAGCGAATCACCAACACTTCCGGCGCATAGAGAAGCTTGGTTTGCTATTTTATCATTGAGCGTATTGTGCAGCGCGATTGGCTTTGTCGTACAAACTGTTGCGCAAAAATATACAACCGCTACCCATGCCGGTCTCATTTTTTCGCTGGAGCCCGTTTTTGCAGCGCTATTCGGATACTGGTTTTTAGGGGAAATTTTATCATTAAAAGGGTATGTAGGGGCCACGTTCGTGCTCGCAGGCGTTTTATATGCTGAAGTTCAGATGGAAAAGCAGAGTCTAAATAAAATTTCGATAAAAAAAATTTGAAAAGCACGCGAAAAATCCACCTCCTTTACTTCAAGGGGGTGGATTCCGTCACTCGGAACGAATGACATCAATAAAATGATGAACGATTTTGGCGGTTAAGCCCCAAATAACCTTATCTTCGTAATAATAAAAATATTCCTCGATTTGCCGCGGGCGCCAACGGTAGTTTTTTCCGTCTGGAATTTTGTCGAACGGAAAATTCGGTTCGGGCTGCGCTTGAAAATGAACGTGGTATACTTCCGGCTGCGTTTGTTGGAAAAATGATAGCGGTACGGTAAAGATTTCCGCGACTTCTTCGTGATTCGGCTTAATGAGATGAGACCGAGACAGGCTAGCGACAAATGGATAAACAATCATGCCGAACGGGGAAATGAGATAATCGAGCGGGAAGACGTTGGAAATGGATGATTTCTCCACCCCCAACTCTTCACACGTTTCCCGAATCGCCGCTTCTTGTTCATTCCGGTCACATGCGTCCACTTTCCCGCCGGGAAAACAAATTTCCCCCGGCTGTCTTCGCAATTGAAAAGAGCGCACTTCAAATAAAATATGAATCTCATCATTTTTTTCGATGAGCGGTAAAAGCACCGCGTATTTTACGAACTCGTTCATTCCGATAGGCGAAGGTGTTCGATGTTGCAATTTTTGGATAATCTGTTCCATATCAATCCCTCTTTCTACCACCTTCCTTCTCCCCTTCAGAGCGAGAGGGAAGACATTAATAGACATCGCGTTTCGTAAAGACGAGAAAAGAAATGAATAAAGCAGCTATTCCCCAAATGGCTAAGACGCTCATCGAAAATCCAAGCGTCATGCCATCGATAGGTGGTGCAGTTCCGCTGATGTAGTCGGTCAAACGAAGATTGACCATAAATAAATATTTCGCCGATTTCCAAGAAGAAACCATGTTCGATAAAATGGCGCCAGAAATGAGCGCGGCTAACATAATACCCATGACAGCGGCCGTGCTCCTCATCAACACCGACAACATAAACGTCAATGTTCCGACTACTATCGCCACAAACCAAGCGAGCCCAAGCTCGATAAGTAAATATTTCCATTGTGAAAGCAAATGAACGTTTGTTGTATCTAATTCTTCACCGTGCACTGCAAATCCTGTTAGCAAAGGCAAATTCCAGCCGCTATATCCAAATACAGTTCCAGAAATGAGATAAGAAAGGAAGACAAGCGACAATACGATAAAAGAAACCGATAAAAGCATAGCGATGTATTTACTTAATAATATTTTCCATCTTTTCACAGGCCTCGTCAGCAACAACTTAATCGTCCCTCCGCTTGCCTCTGACGATACTAAGTCGGCGACCACCACCATGACCATCAACGGAAGAAACAATTCAATCGAGTTTTCAACAAACATTCGCATAAACGTCGGAGCGCCTGGTGCCGATGGATTAATATTGTGGTCTAAGTAGTATTGTTGTTGCTGAAGGCGAATTTGTAAAAATTTGCGCCATTCTTCCGAGATGCCGCTTGAATTCAGCCGGTTTTGCGTATCGATAATTTGCTGTTGAAGCTGCGTGCGCCAATCATTGGTTCCCAACCGTTTTTGCACTTCTTGGACGTGTTTCAATTGCGCATATGTAAAAAGCCCGACAAGTACGGCGATAATGGCCGCAATAATGAAAAGCCGTTTTTTGCGGACAATTTTCAACATTTCGTTGTACACGAGATTAATCAATCGTCTCACCTCCCGTCAGTTCAATGAATAAATCTTCAAGCGTCGGCAGTTTCGGTTGAATTTCACTGACACGGATGCCTGCTTGCACGAGCTTTTCGTTCCAAGCAGACAATTGACCCGCTTCGTAAAACGTGACAATCGCGTCGTCTTTTTCACCTAGCACGGTCGTTTGTTCCGCTAATATTTTTTTTGCCTGATCAAGCGGCGCTGCTTTCCAATAGACGCGGGCCTGTTCCTTTAATAAATTTTCGACAGTGTCGATGCGAATAATTTCTCCTTTGGACATAATCGCTACTCGGTCACACATGAGTTGAATTTCGCTTAATAAATGGGAAGACACGAGCACACTTAATCCTTCTTTCTCCGCTAAAAACCGAATAAATTCCCGCATTTCGCGAATGCCGGCAGGGTCTAGTCCGTTCGTCGGTTCATCTAAAATCAGCACTTTCGGATTCCCTAATAGCGCTTGTGCGATGCCAAGCCGTTGCCGCATTCCTAACGAATACGTGCGGACGCGGTCATGGATACGGTTTTGCAATCCGACGAGTTCCACGACTTCGCTAATCCGTTCTTTCGGGATGTTAGGCACCATGCGCGCAAAATGTTCAAGATTTTCCCACCCGCTCAAATAAGGATATAACTCCGGATTTTCAACGATGCAGCCAATATGGCGAATCGCTTGCGAAAATTGGCGGCGTAGATCATACCCGCAAATGGAAATATGACCAGATGTCGGTTTGATTAAACCGACAAGCATGCGGATCGTGGTCGTTTTTCCCGCTCCGTTAGGGCCTAAAAAACCGAACACTTCCCCTTCGCGCAATGTGAAAGAAAGCCCTTTAATGATCTCTTTTTTTCCGATTGTTTTTCGTAAACCTTGAACAACCAATGTGTCTGTCATTTTCTTTCCCCTTTCGTGAACGTAATAAGTGAGGCCACCCGTTCACCGATGAGCTTGTATCCTTCCTTGTTCGGGTGAAACTGATCGCTGTAAAGATACTCGTTCGCATGAAGTTCGAATAAATCGTATGTTGGCACCGCAATGATGTTTGGATAGCGTGCCGCTACTTCCGCTGAATCATAATTCCATTGGCGCACGATTGCAGACGTTGTTTTGGCGTTGTTTAACTGATTAAACGGGTTGTAAAGGCTAATATAAAAAACAATCGCCTGCGGATTGACGGTTCGAATCGTTCGGAAAATCGCATCTAAATTTCGAAGGTAAGATGCTTTCGTTTGGTTGATACGGGCGATCGAAAAGTTTCGGATCGTTTCCCCTCCTTGAAATAAATCGTTTCCGCCGATTGTCATGAAAACAAAATCCGCCTGTTTGAGTTGGCGCTGGACTTCGGCTTGTTGAAGCTGTTTGACAAGTCCTGCGGATCGCTGTCCTTTAATCGCTAAATTAGTCACTTGGATCGGTTGTTTCGTTTTCGTGCGCAGCTCGTCCAAAATATATCCGACATATCCTTTCCCTGTTTCGTCACCGGTGCCGCGCGTTAATGAGTCGCCAAGCGCAACAAGATGGAGCTGTTGATCGTTGGCGGTTTCTGTTTGACTAGTAATTTCTTTTCGAAGCGGAGTCGCTTTATGAAAAAATTGATCTTGAACCATTACGCCAAGTCCAAAGATCCATAGTCCGCTTGCGACGATTGAAAGAATGGCAATGATTTTGACGATGTTGCTGTTCACACAATCACCCTTTCTGAAAACAACTGTTATTTTCATCATACACCACTTTCTTATTATAAGCATAATCATACACCATTAAGAAAAGCTGAGGTTGGAAGCCGAATCTAGACAGGGATTCAAGATTTTCTTATCAAAAAAAGCGGCGCATATCGCAACCGCTTTCATTCGGCGAATCGTTTTTGCCAATAATCAACCATTCCCATCGCACAAACGCTTAAATCCAGATGGATGACTTGGTAAACGTCGGCGTGGCGCGGCACGCAACGCTCATCCAAGTAAGGTTGCACAAGTTCCAAAAATTCCTTCGTGACCGCTTTTGTTTTTTCTTCAAACGAAGCGAGAGATTGTTCATTCATGACTCGTTCGCCCGCCTCTACAAATTTTGGAAGCCAGTAGCGCAATTGCTCAAATACTGCACTTGGATGTTCGGACACGCCAAAATGCCCGAAATAAATCCGGTCCGGCTTCATTTCCTCTAGCCGCTTTGCTGAGTGAAGCATAACATTTGGATCAAACTGGTTTGGCGAAGTCGAAGGCAAGTAAAGCTCTACTCCGTATTCAAGCAGTTGGGGATAAAACACTCCAACCGTGTCCCCCGTGAAAATTCCGTTGCTGAGGGAATCATAAATAGAGAAATGATGATTCGCATGCCCCGGTGTATCGAAAAATGTTAACGTGCGATGTTCGCTAAGCTGCAGCGTATCTCCATCTTCTTTGACAATTAATCGATCTTCCGGAATCGGTACAATTGGCTCGAACAATTCGTCAAACTTTTCGCCATATACTGCTTTCGCCCCTTGAATGAGCCTTGAAGGATCGGCTAAATGCCGCTTCCCTCTTGGATGAACGATGACGCGGGCATTTGGGCATTTTTCCAACAGCAAACCTGCCCCGCCGGCATGGTCCAAATGAATATGGGTCACGATGATGTTTCGAATGTCCGCAGCATTCAATCCTAAAGCTTCTAACCCTTTCAACAAATGAGGTATAGATGGACTTGCGCTCGTTTCAATAATCGTCAACTCTTCTTCGTGAAACACATATGTACCGGTGCGCTTAGCAACCCCTAAATCAAACAAATCGATCAATGAAATGCCATGACCTAAATCAACGGGTTTATGCATCATACCATCTCCTGTTTTTATATTTACAGAATATTTTACCAAATTAAAGAGATAATCTCTATAATAACAAATAAAAAAAGACATAAACGATTGCATTACCAAGGGAGGCTAATTATCATTTATCGTTTATGTCTCATACTAATTGAGTGGTGATTAATTTTTTATTATTCTGCTACACTAGTGTTGATTATCCATTATTTTACTAAAAAACATAGAATCATATGGCTGAACACAAGCTTTTCTGCCTCTTTCCTCGAACAAGAACGTCGACGGGCCCCGCAAAGTGTTCATTGTTCGAGGAGGGCATGCTGTACGCATGCCCAGTCGGCAAGCTGAGCTTAGCCGACTACGGCAGAAAAGCTAGGAATATAGCGATATCAACTAGTTTTTAGTGGTTAATCAGCACATCTAACTATACAAATAAACGTAATATAGTAAGTTCATAAAAAAAGCCACTGAAAAGATTGACTTTACAATCTTTTCAGTGGCCGTTCTCTTTTTAGAATTTCGCTTGATATTGTTCGATTTCCCAAGCGTGTACAGCTGTGCGGTAGCTGTCCCATTCTGCTTTTTTCATTGCCACATATTCACCGAAAACATGATCGCCTAACGTATTGCGGCCGATCGTGCCGTTCTCAAACTCTTCGATTGCTTTTCCTAAGCTGCCAGGAAGATTTTCGATGCCAAGTTCCGCACGGCGCTCTTCTGTCATGTGGAAAATATCTTCGTCGATTGGAGCTGGCGCTTGCAATCCTTTCTCTACCCCATCAAGACCTGCCGCAGCGATAATCGCAAACGCTAAGTATGGGTTCGATGATGGATCTGGGCAACGAAGCTCGACGCGAGTTGCTAAACCGCGCTTCGCTGGAATACGAATGAGCGCTGAACGGTTCGACGCTGACCAAGCGATGTAGCACGGCGCTTCATAGCCCGGCACAAGACGTTTGTACGAGTTGACTAACGGGTTAGTTACCGCAGCAAAGCTTTTCACGTTTTTCAATAAACCAGCGATAAATTGGTAGGCTGTTTCCGAAAGTTGGTTTTCATCGCTCGGATCAAAGAACGCATTTTCGCCGTCTTTAAATAAAGACATGTTAACATGCATACCAGATCCGTTAATGCCAAACACCGGTTTTGGCATAAATGTCGCGTGAAGCCCGTATTTGCTCGCGATCGTTTTCACGACCCATTTGTATGTCGTAGCGTTATCTGCTGAACCTAACGCATCCGCATATTTGAAGTTGATTTCATGTTGGCCTTCTGCCACTTCGTGATGAGATGCTTCAATCGTAAAGCCCATTGCTTTTAATGCGCGGTAAATTTCTAAACGAACGCGCTCACCAAGATCTTTTGGCGATGGTTCAAAATATCCGCCGTTATCTTGCGGTTGTGTCGTCGGATTTCCGTTTTCATCTGTTTTAAATAAGAAAAACTCTAACTCTGGACCAACTGAAATGGTATAGCCTTTTTGCGCCGCACGTTCAACTGTTTTTTTCAATACGTTACGCGGATCGCCCTCAAACAATGTTCCGTCGGGATTTGTTACCGAACAAAGGAAACGCGCTTCCGCATATCCTTCTTCGACTGTCCAAGGCAATACGGCGAACGTATTTAAATCAGGAAGAAGGTAAAGGTCTGAACGGTTGATCGGAGAAAAACCTTTGATGGAAGAGCCGTCGAACATAATTTTTCCTTCCACCACATCGTCCAGTTGCTCAGCTGTTACCGTCACATGCTTTAAAACGCCTTCAATGTCTACAAATTGTAAATGTAAAAGTTCTACATGTTTTTGTTTGATTGTTTCTTTAATTTGCTCAAGAACCGCTGTCTGATCGTTTGTTTGAGAAGATACAACTTTAGACATGTCACATAACCTCACATTCGTACGTATAGTTTTATAACATGATTCTATTATATTGAAACATTTCAATTTTGACAATACCTTTTTTAGAAATCTTTCTGTATTTTTATAATTTTTTTAGAAAACGTTTTCATTCTAAAAGTTTGATTCGTTTTATTGATAAGAAATATCTTCCAAAACCCTTCATTGGTTACAAATGCATATTTATGCTTATTTTTTTATAAAAATAGTAAAACCAACCTTTCTACATCAGGTTGGTTTTATTACATTGTGTATGACTTGATCCATTTCTCTAAACGTTCTACTGTTTGATCGACTTTTGCTGTTTTTCTCATATAATCTAAATCTAACCGTTCAAAATGAAGAAAAAGCATTCTTCTTCCCCATTCGCAATCAGAAGTGGATTTCCAATGAACGCAAGCTCGTAGTCTATCTAAAATAATATCTTCAATTCCAATGACGTATACCTTTAAATGATCATCTATCTGTAACTCAATAATTTTATCATAATCAGCATCTTCTAACATATCGTTTGGAATTTCAATGCTTACCATTAATTCCTCGTGATACCAATGACGTCCCTCTGGAATGAACCCTAATTGAATAAGAATATCATTAGCAAGTCTCCGATCGCTGACAATGATATCAATGTCAACTGTAGTGTAGTCACTTCTAGTATAGATCTCTACTGCTAACCCACCAACAATAATGGGACGTATACGATAAGGTTCCAATAATTTTGTCAAAATAGCCGTTACTTGTACCATTTTTTCAAACGAGTTTTTTGCGGCAAGTAATCGAATTTTTTGTTTTGCTTCTTCAATCGAATTCATAATACCACACTCGCTCTTTTAAATATTTAACCTTTCCTTCCTCTTCAGCTTTTTTCCAACGTTTCATACATAGATCATCCAATATTTTTATTTCGTCTGCAGTGCGGGGTCTGGTACGTATTTTCCTCTCCGGTGCTTTTGTTCTTAATATTGTCCGATCCACATGGCTTTTTTTCTCAAAAATCCATTGATTTAATTCGGAAAAATCTACTTTCTTCATCGAATAATCACTCCAAGGTTTTAGCTATATTCTTATTATATCAAAATTTCCTTATATCAAATCCTTTTCTTTTCCATCGGAATTCCTTCTGCTTGAGCATACACTGTCACATATCGGTGAGGATCAACAAAAAATAAAGAGGCTGACTGAAAAGGTCGCCTTCCCTTAAACGGAACACAACATATAGATTTTTTCGTTGTTATTCATACGTATATGTAGTGTATGCATATAGTGTAAAAAAGGATGTCCCGTCACTTTTGGGACATCCTCTTACTGTTTCTTCGCCTTGCAATGCGCCCTCCACGAACCCGATTCGATAAGAGGAAGGTGCGCTGCTTTTTCACGTGTATAGACGTATACATATCCTTCGATGTCTTGCTCGCAGTCTTTGATCCAAACGCGCTCGTATTCATTATTGTCGCGGCCTTCTTCATAATCTTCCAACATGTCCATTTGTTTGATTCCTTCTTCTGTCACCGTCAGCCATTCACCAACGACCTCTCCCTCTTCGCTAATAACAAGCGCAGGATACGCTCCGACATCATAAAGCTGCCCTTTTACTTTTCCGGGTTGCACCTTTTGCAAATAAGGAGCTGCGATATGATGATTGGCTTCGCCGACCAGCAGCGTACCGTAAACAAATACGCGATACGTTCGTTCACTCATCCTTCTTCCCCCTCGTATAGTAAGTTTAGAAAGATTTTTTAATCGAATTTCCATTTAAAAACTTGTTCCTTGATAACCGAATATTCTACTAGGGTGATTCACCCATTATTACCATACCGAAAAACGTAAAACAATGGAAGCCCTACCTCTCATCCATCCTTACAGCTCCGAAGCTGCGCCAGTGTGAATTCCGTTTTCCTAAGATGCCAAAAAAAAAGCGGTTCTGCCAAAAGCAGAACCACTTTTCGTAACCAAGTTTTTATCCTTTTCGTACGTTCGCCGCTTGCGGACCACGGTTTCCGTCGATAATATCGAATGTCACTTTTTGTCCTTCTTCCAGCGTTTTAAAGCCATCGCCTTGAATCGCGGTAAAATGAACGAATACATCGTTGCCGCCATCCATTTCGATAAATCCAAATCCTTTTTCTGCATTAAACCACTTTACTGTACCTGTGTTCATGTGAATTCCTCCAAAACAAATTAAAGATTGACCATCATTCATTACTCATAAAAACATAAAAGCCGTGCCATCATCGTAAGGAAGGCTTGCTAAGAGGGCCTTCTCTTCCGATGAGGCACGACTTACAACGATCCTTGATATAACGAACTGAATGGTACTTAGTAAATAGTACACGATAAATTTACAAAAGTCAATAGCGAACGAATGTGGATTTTGTAGAAATTGTGAGAATCGCGTAGTACAAGTTCTGTTTAAGACACATATATATACAGTACAAACGCGCCATATAAACGTTTGAAAGGAATGGTTACAAATGAAAAATTTTTGAAACAGCAGGAAAGAAAGGGGGGATTGGGATGACGACAGTAATGACGATCTTCGCCTTTTTCTTCACGATGATGTTTATTTATTGGAGGCCAAAAGGAATCAATGAAGCGATTCCAGCCACGATCGGTGCAGTGATGGTGATCGTCGGCGGAGCGGTTAACATTTCAAATCTTATCGACATTAGCACAAAAGTGAGCGGGGCAGCGATCACAATTATTTCGACTCTTGTGATGGCGCTTGTTTTAGAAAGCATCGGCTTTTTTCACTGGATCGCTACGATTCTTGCCAATCGGGCAAACGGTTCCGGCATTCGGCTGTTTTGGTACACGAATGCACTTTGCTTTCTCATGACGATTTTTTTTAACAATGACGGAAGCATCATGATTACTACCCCTATTTTGTTATTGCTTTTAAATAGCTTTCAACTAAAAAAACACGAAAAACTCCCGTATTTAATGAGCGGGGCACTGATTGCGACCGCCTCAAGTGCTCCGATTGGTGTTAGCAATATGGTGAATTTAATTTCCTTAAAAATGATCAACATGAATTTATATTTACAAACAGCGATGATGTTTGTACCTTCGATGTTTGGACTGTTTTTTTTGCTAGGTATGTTATTTCTAGTCTTTCACAACGAGATTCCAAAAACGCTGCCCCCGATGACTGTTCCGATCACGCCCCGTTCGTTCTTTCATCATCCTCTCAAAAATCGTTCCGTCCATGATTATATGAAAGTGTCGGAAAAGAAAATGAAGCTAATCCTCTTATTTGTTTTAATCGTTCGAATCAGCTTGTTTGTTGCTTCTTATATGCACATTCCTGTCGAAATCGTCGCACTCGCAGGGTCGTTTATGTTGTTAGGCTGGCGATGGTACGCTTTAAAGATGAAACCGTATGATTTGTTAGTCAAAGCACCTTGGCATATACTCGTGTTTGCGTTTGGGATGTATGTCATTATTTATGGGTTAAATCATATTGGCTTTGGATATTATTTAGTGCAGCTATTGCAGCCACATGTTGCGAACCTATTTCAGTCAACTTTCATTATAGGAAGCACGTTATCCATTTTATCGAACGTATTTAATAACCATCCTGCGTTAATGATTGGAACGTTGACATTGACAGAAATGAATATAGAGCCTGATATTTTAAAAGTTGCCTATTTAGCTATGATTATCGGAAGTGATATCGGTTCATTGCTTTTGCCAACAGGGACGTTAGCGACTTTATTATGGATGCATATTTTAAAAAAATATCACTACCACATTCTTTGGTCGACTTATATAAAAATCACGTTGCTTGTGATTCCTCCTACTGTAGTGTTGACGCTTGTAATGCTGTATCTTTGGGTTTCCCTTCTTTTTATTTAAAGAACCCCTCCTTGTCAAAGGAGGGATTTTTGTTTATGGAAAATGAACAGTTTTTAAGTGAATCACTTTCCAATAGACCGATTCCCCGCTGGCGGTGACAAGCTGGACAATGTTGTTTTGCACTTGTTTTAACAGCCCGATTTTCATTGGGTGATCCCCTAAATCAAAAATGACTAAATGGCCTTCCATTTTTTTCAGCTGTTCTTCTAACGATCGTTGTAAGGCAAGAGAAGTCGGCTGTACGGGCAATACGTCGTTTCCTAATGTGTAAGGAGTGATGTTTTTTTGATAAGGAGTGAACCATTTTAAATGATTAAGCGAAATGAGCATCGTTTTATATACAGGAGAATAGAACACAAAATAATCATTTAACACGCTCGTAATATAGCCGTGGATTGATTTGTTTCCAATTACATAAATTTCCACAAAACGGCTTTTGGCGTTCAATAATGTTTTTCGATATGAAATCATCGTTTCTTCGTTGTGCAAAGGAACTTCTGGAAAAGGACTTGTGATTTGAATAGTTGGGTCAATATGAAGCTTAATGTGATGAATATGCAAGTGAGGAATGTACAAATACTCTTTTCCTGTATAAATCACGACAATATCAATACCAAAATCAACAAGCACCCCTTGAACAATCGTTCCTCCAGAAACTTCTAGTTTTATTTGTTTTCCAAGTAATGATTTTAATTGATCCATGTTCCCCATCCTTTTTACTTCAAACGAGTGACGAACATACGGCATACTTTATTTATCATGCTTGTCATCTTTCTCTTGTTTTTTCCGTTTCTCGTCTTTGTTTTTTTCTTCATCCTTTTTCTTTTTTTCATCCTTGTCATCATCTTTTTTCTTCTCATCTTTGTCCTTTTCTTCGTCCTTTTTCTCTTCTTTTT
>NZ_JACHEP010000001.1:42832-557253 GCF_014201465.1 Anoxybacteroides tepidamans
TTTCTTCTTCTCGTCTTTGTCTTTTTCTTCGTCCTTTTTCTTTTTTTCATCCTTGTCATCATCTTTTTTCTTCTCATCTTTGTCCTTTTCTTCGTCTTTTTTCTCTTCTTTTTTCTTCTTCTCGTCTTTGTCTTTTTCTTCGTCCTTTTTCTTTTTTTCATCCTTGTCATCATCTTTTTTCTTCTCATCTTTGTCCTTTTCTTCGTCCTTTTTCTCTTCTTTTTTCTTCTTCTCGCCTTTGTCTTTTTCTTCGTCCTTTCTCTTTTTTTCATCCTTGTCATCATCTTTTTTCTTCTCGTCTTTGTCTTTTTTCTCATTGCGTGTCGCTTCGTTCTTTTCAGCTTTTTCTTTCTCTTTGTTTTGTGTATGTTCAGCTTGATTCTCGTTCTTTTCTTCTGTATTCGTTGTTTGGAACGCTCCTTTTGGCCCACAGCTTACGCTTTTAATATGATCTAAGTTCATTCGAATGATTTCATCTTGGTTCACTATTGTATAATAGTTACCGCTTCCTTGAACAAGAATGCCTTCGACCGCTTCTAGGCCTCCGCGGTTAATCGAAACCCACGTATGCGTTAGATGATGAAATAAATCATCAAAATTTTGCGCATTCACATAGCTTATTTGCGAGATTGGCTCCTCTACTGCTTCTTCTGTCATTTCTTCAGGCGTTTCGTTTATTGCTTCCGTTACTGCTGTTTCTTCATTCTTCATTTGCACACGAATGCTTTTAATATGATGGATATGATAAAACACGACTCCATCATCTTCTGTTAATAAGACGATATGATCGTTGTTGACATCTAATAATGTCCCTTGTTTTGATTCGGGTCCTCCTTGATTTACTTTGATGTTGTTATAAACGAGCTCTTTTAATAGTTCGTGAAAACAGCTCGATTGAACCGATTCAATAGCTGCATGACTCGCAGAGGATGATGGAATGGAATTCGCTTTTGCGTTTTCACTAATACTTTGAACATGATGTAAAAAATAATAAATGATAGAAGCTTCATTTTCTATAAAAAGAGCAAGATAGTCTGATTGAACATCAAGAAGTTTTCCTGTTTTTGATTCGGGTCCTCCACGATAAACGGTGACTGTTTTCCCAATTAACGACTTAAATTCATCGTTTCGTTGAGCAGACATGGAATTTTCATACATATAACACTCCTCCTTGTTTTTTTGTCCATAAGGGGTATTCATATTGTATTTATACGTATCCGGTAAAAATAATGTACCTACCAACAGCCTAACATGAAAAATAAAAATGAGCTGACGGTTTGCGCCAGCTCATAAATCTTATTCTTTCCACTTAATGCTGCAGCCGATGCTCGGTTTTTGCTGTTGTGGTACAGGGTTGCCGCTTAATAACGCATCCAAAGCGGCACGAATGGATTGACCGGTGACCGGAATGCCGTTATTTGGTCTAGAATCGTCCAGTTGCCCGCGGTATACACATTTTAAATCGCGGTCAAATACGTAAAAGTCCGGCGTGCAAGCCGCTTGGTACGCTTTTGCTACTTCTTGTGTTTCATCAAACAAATATGGGAATGGATAACCTAATTCTTCCGCTACTTTTTTCATGTTTTCTGGGGAGTCGTCCGGATATTTTTCTACATCGTTTGAGTTAATCGCAATAAATGCTACTCCTTTTGGCTGATAATCGTTAGCAAGACGAACGAGTTCATGTTGAACATGTTTGACAAACGGGCAATGATTGCAAATAAACATAATGACGGTTGCGATATCAGATTTTATTTCTTCTAAACGAACCGTTTTTCCATCTACGACATTCACAAGTTCAAATAACGGAGCTTGTTTTCCTAGCGGGAACATCGTTGATTCAACAGCCGGCATACATTCACACCCTTTCATTTTTTCTTCTCATGTCCATTATAGACAACGTGGTGGATTTTTTCACGTTTTGCGGCTACAATCATTGGTAACACGATAATCACGAGGGGGATTTTGGTGGAAAAAAAGGCGTATATTGTTTCACTGAATGTTGGTCAACCGGCAATTGTCAACATGGATGGAATGGAAGTGACAACCGGCATTTACAAACAGCCGGTCGATACTCCGCTTTGGCTTACAAAAACGAATTTTACTGGCGACGGACAAGCCGACCTTGTTCATCACGGCGGACCAGATAAAGCCGTTTGTGCTTATCCGTCTGAACATTTTGCCGCATGGGAACGCCTGTATCATCAGCCATTTACCGCAGGAGCTTTCGGAGAAAATGTTACCCTTTCCGGATTGCTGGAAGAAGATGTTTGCGTTGGCGATATATTTGAAGTCGGAACAGCGGTTGTTCAAGTATCCCAGCCGCGCCAGCCTTGTTTTAAATTAGCCAAACGGCACGGATTAAAAGATCTTTCGTTAAAAGTGCAAGAAACCGGATACACCGGGTTTTATTTCCGAGTACTAAAGGAAGGAAGCGTGCAGCGTGGCGATTCGTTAACATTAGCCGAGCGCAGCGCGCGTCCTTTATCTATTCGTTATATTAATCATATTTATTATGTTGATAAAACGAATGTAGCGGCCATGAAAGAAATTGTTGCCGAACCGGCTTTATCAGAAGATTGGCGCCGCTCGTTTATGAAGCGAATTAAACAATAAGAAGAGGGTGTCCCAAAAGTAACGGGGCACCCTTTCTTTTCACCATATATACGTAACTATATTATTGTATCTTCCTTGAAGAAAGCCGACCTTTTGAGACAGCCTCTTTAGATAATTTCTTTTTTGAACTGTCGATGGTACAGCTCGTAATAAAACCCTTTTTCTTTCAACAAGGAAGCGTGCGTTCCTTGTTCTACGACCGTTCCTTCGCGAAGGACAAGAATGCGGTCCGCGTTTTGAATCGTATTTAATCGGTGAGCAATGACAAAGCATGTCCGGTTGTTCATGAGCCGCGCTAGCGCCTCTTGAATAGCTAGTTCTGTCATCGTATCAATGTTGCTTGTCGCTTCATCTAAAATCAAAATAGACGGACGGGCAATCATCGCTCTTGCAATCGCGAGCAATTGTTTCTGTCCTTGACTAATGCCGCTGCCGTCTTGTTGTAAAACGGTGTCATAACCGTTTGGCAGCTTCATAATAAAGGAATGCGCATTGGCCCATTTAGCTGCTTCTATCACTTCTTCATCAGTTGCATCAAGCCTGCCGTACCGAATATTTTCAAGAATTGTTCCTTGAAAAAGAAAAACATCTTGCAAAACAAACGCCATATGTTGCCGAAGACTGAATCGCTTGATTTGGCGAACGTCGTATCCGTCAATCAAAATATGTCCGCGATCTGGATCGTAAAATCGCATCAATAATTGAATGATCGTCGTTTTTCCAACACCTGTCGGACCGACGAGCGCCACTGTTTCTCCTGGAGAGGTTAAGAAACTAACATCTCGAAGCGCTTCTTGTTTTTTATCATACGAAAAAGAAACGTGACGGAATTCCACTTCACCGCGAACAACAGGCAAGTCAAGCGCTTCTGCTTCATCGTCCTCTTCTTTTTCTTTGTCTAATATTTCAAACACTCGCTCCGCCCCTGCTAAAGCGGACAATAATGTATTCCATTGGTTCGCAAGATCGTTCAAGGGGCGAGTAAACTGTCTTGCGTATTCGGTGAAAATAACAATCACCCCGATCGAAATCATTCCTTTGAAGGCAAAAATCCCGCCGACCCCTGCAATCAAAGCAAAGCTTAGATTGTTTAAAACGTTCATCAATTTCGGAATAAACCCCGAATATGTTTGCGCCCAAAATCCTGATTGTTTTAATTGTTCATTTTTTATTAAAAATTGGGATATCACCGTTTTTTCTTGTGAAAATAGTTTGATTACTTTTTGCCCTGAGATGACTTCTTCAATTAATCCGTTTAATTCGCCTAAGTTTTGCTGCTGTTCTTTAAATCGCTTTTGTGTTCGGTTCGTAATCCATCTCATTCCTCCGAACATCATCGGCACAATCAATAATGTCACAGCTGTGAGAAGCGGACTTAATGAAAGCATCACAAATATCGCTCCTATAAGAGTAAGCGTGCTCGAGATGACTTGAATGACAGTACTATTGAACGTTTGGCTCATATTTTCGATATCGTTCGTAAGCCGGCTCATGAGTTCACCAGATTTTCGCTGATCGAAAAAAGAAATAGGGAGCTGGTGAAACTGACGAAACAGCTGTGTCCGAATCGAATAAATCGTTTTTTGTGCAATGCCGATCATCCAATAGTTTTGCAGAAAGGTAGAAAGCGAAAGAGCAAGATAAATAAATAAAAGAGTAGCGACGAGTGAAACAAAACCTTCTGTTTGTTTTGTAACGATATATGTATCAACCGCTTTTCCAACAACATAAGGACCGAGAAGACTTAAACAAGAACTGATCATTACCATCCATATGACAACCGCCAATCGGCCTTTTTGACCGGAAAGAAATCTCCATATCCGTTTTAATGTTTGGATGTTTTCTTTGACGGTTCGTTTATTTTCTTTCAATATAATCATATTGTGCCGATGTTTCAACATCATCAAGCCCCTTTTTTCCAAGCTGTGATTGAACAATTTTGCGATACAACTCGTTCGTTTTTAATAACTCTTTGTGTGTTCCTTTTGCAAGCAATTGCCCGTCTTTTAAAAGTAAGATGACATCAGCTTCCATAGCGGTCGATATTTTTTGTGTGACAATGAAAGTCGTACATGAATATGTTTTTAATGCTTGCAGCAGGTTCGCTTCTGTCTTGACATCGAGCGCGCTTGTACTATCGTCTAATAAAAGAATTTTCGGTTTACGGACAAGCGCCCGTGCAATGGAAATTCGTTGTTTTTGTCCTCCTGATAACGTGACCCCTTTTTGACCAACAACAGTGTCATATCCTTGTGAAAAATTCATAATCGTATCATGAATTTGTGCATCTTTTGCTGCTTGGATCATTTCTTCGCTCGATATAGTTTCCATCCCAAAACAAATGTTGTCTCGGATCGTTCCGGAAAACAGTAAAAGATCTTGCGGAACAAAGCCGATCGCTGCACGTAAATGTTCTTGTTTCAGATGACGAATATCGATTCCGTCAATCTTTATTGTTCCTTCTGTTACGTCATATAGGCGCGGAATGAGTTGCAATAGAGAAGATTTTCCCGATCCTGTTTCTCCTAAAATCGCCACCGTTTCGTGCGCCTGAACGGAAAATGAAACGTCTTGCAATGCAAGTGCCTCGCTTTCAGGATAGCGGAAGGAAACGCAATCAAATTGAATTTCACCTTTTTGGATAGTTGTTCCTTCTGCTTGTTCCTCATCGATGATATCAACCGTTGTAATTAATACTTCCGCAATCCGCTGGGCCGATGCTCTCGCTCTCGAAAAAGCCATCGTAATAAAGGTGAAAATGGATAAAGCAGCAGTCATTCGCGTCGCATAATTGATAACAGCAACAACTTCCCCTGCTTTAGCGCTTCCTGCATGAATTTCGTTTCGCCCGATGAACAGGATCATAATGATGGCCACATTCATGACAAACAACAAGACAGGAGTGATCGTTTCAACGAATCGTAATACCGTCATGGTTCGCGTCATCAATGATTCGTTCGTTTCCGTAAACCGCTGTTGTTCGTATGTACTGCGCACCCATGCTTTAATGAGCCTCATGCCGGCTATATTTTCTCTCATGATGCTGTTAACGCGGTCAAGCATTTGTTGAACGCGAGAAAACAATGTTGCCGCCTTATTCATCATCCAAATCAAGAAAACTAAAAGCAACGGTACTGCAATAACTAAAATGAGAGCGAGTTTAACATGAACGAACAATGCCATCACCATGCCGAAAATAATCAGCAATGGCGCCCGCAGCATAATTCGTAAACTCATAAACACCATATTTTGCATTTGTGTTACGTCATTCGTCATTCGCGTAATAAGAGAAGCAGTTGAAAATTGCCCAAAATTAAAAAGCGAAAACGATTGAATTTTTTCAAACAAATGTTTTCGTAAATCAAACCCATACTGTTGACCGACGTAGGCCGCAACAAAAGAATTGGCGATGCCGGACGCAAAAGCAAGAAACGATGTCGCGATCATGATCGCTCCCCATTTCCAGATGACGTGTAAATCGTTTTTCATCACTCCGTCGTCAATGATTTTTTCCATTAATAACGGATGCCATAGCTCTACTAACAGTTCCACAAGCATGAGCGCCCAAGCAAAAATCATCCATTTCATATACGGCTTTAAATATGATAACACATGCCGCATTGTTCTCTTCCCACCCTTCACTTATGTCTTTTATTGTACATCGCGTGAAGAGTGTTTTACAATTTTTTGATATTCAACAAAACGGTCAAAAAAGAAAGCGAGCCTTTCGCCCGCTTTCTTTTTATCGATTATTCTAATGTTAATACGACACGGCCATTAACTTGTCCTTTTAACATGCGGTCAAATACGTCGTTAATTTGTTCAAGCGGTTGCACTTCCACGATCGTTTTGACTTTTCCTTCCGCTGCGAATTGAAGCGCTTCCTGCAAGTCTTTTCTTGTCCCGACGATCGAAACGATCACTTTGATACCGTTCAATACCGTATCAAAAATCGGAATTGGCATTTCTTCTGGCAGCAATCCGACAAGAACGCACGCTCCACCACGGCGGAGAGATTTATAAGCTGATTCAAATGCCGGTTTTGATACAGCTGTAACGACTGTCGCGTGAACGCCACCGACAGTCGAAAAAATAGGGAGTCAGCTTTTTCGTCAGCGATAAGTTAACCCCCCCAAATGACATTTGCCCGCTGGCGTTCTTGTTCGAGGAAAAGGCAGAAAAGCTTATGTTCAGCCATATGATTCTATATTTTTTAGTAAAATAATGGATAATCAACAGTAGTGGCATAATAACTGTCTATTGTTACTGAAATCTACATATGACGATTCCGAATGGCAGCGATGATCAATAACAATACCGGGATGACTACTTGCAATGGAATATGCATATATATCGTTACAATGTTTAATCCTTCTTTAATATGTTCAGCAAAGTTATTGGCAATAGCGATCGACAATAATAATACGGCAAGGCCAAGCGGATAAATAAGCCGCTGATGTTCTTTTATCTGAAACAAATCTGCGGCACCGATCACACCAGCATAAAAAAAGACGCTGATCTTAAAAAAACCGCCAATGACTAATGCGATCATAAATAATACATCTAGCCGCTCTAAAAAGTTCGCTATGCGGATTTCTTGAATCGTATTTAAAAGCGGAAACGTTGAACGGGAGACGGCGTCCGCCCCAATCACAGCAATATTCATCGCCATCGTCAGCGCCAAGTTAATCCCGCTGAGCCATATCGCAAGCCATCCTGCTATTTTCACTTTTTTCCGCTCATTAACATATGGAAAAAGCATCGTAAACACGATCATTTCTCCAAACGGAACATATAGCGTTTGCGTAAACACCACTTTGAAAACCCGTTTCCATCCTTCTTCAAGAACAGGCTGTAATCGATGAATATCAATTACCCCTACAACGATCACAAGAACGAACCCTAAAACAGCGATAAGATAAAGAAAAGCAAAAAATAATTCTCCCGCTCTCGCCAAAACTTCGATCCCTTTATATGCAGCATACATAATCGTCAACATCATCACCGCATTTAAAACAAATAGCGGTGTTTCAGGATAAGCAAACGTTAATAACAACTCACCAAAATCTCGCAAAACACGCGCGGCGATATATAAAAAATACAATACATATACAAGAGCGATTCCTTTTCCAAAAAAAGTGCCAACAATTTGCTGACTGTAAGAAGTGAACGGTACCGTTGGATAGTACGTAAAAAGACGGTAATAAACAAGAAAAAGGAGTGACCCGAGCGCCATGCCGCATAAAATCGCAAGCCAGACATCTTGTTTGGCGTCTACTCCAAGAGGAATGACAATAGCGCTGCCATGTTCGAATAAAATCGCTAACATAAACAGTTGCCTAGCACTTAATTGAACTCGTTCCATACCGTTTCACCGCCTTTTTACTTAAGATATGATTTGTTCCGCAATCCTGTCCGGCGAACAAAAGCATCTACTTTTACTTTCACTTGAAGACGTGGAAAATAACGTTCGTTCCATGTTTTTTTCATTTGTTTCCATTCGTCAGGGTACGAACGATGGATGACTTCTCCAAATCCAAAAATATCACTTTTTTCCTGTTGAACGCGTTGAATCGCTTTTTGGACTTCTTTTTGTATTTCTTTTTCTATTTTTTCCTCAAGTTTGGCAATTTGTGTTGGGTTTGTTAAATCGAATGGAACGAGTGTTTCTCCTACATCTCCTTCCGCTTCAATAAATACGGAAATAACAGGAGTTCCTTTGTTCATCTGAGCGATGACTTTCGTTTTTGCCCGCATCACCTTATACACGACCGCTTCTTTTTTTTGTTCCCAATCAACACTAAGCGCCGTTTGCCGAATTTTATTTAAAACCCATAAAACACCGCGCGCGTCTTCTCCCGAAATCCAGCCAATGAGTTTTCCTTTTTTAAAGACGGCCAGCTCATCTGCGTGAAGTTTTGCATATGGCTCGATCGATTGTACATTTTTTTGTTGTTTTCCTGTGTTTTTATTTCCCTCTAAACGAAAACTGCTCATCACCACTTCTTTTCCTGTTAGAGAAAGAGCTTCGATTATTTCTCCTGCATGAACATCGAGGTTTTCCCCCCATATTTTTTCCGTCATTTGCAATGTTTTAATGATTTGACTTGCTGGGATTTTATCGATCGGAGTAAGCACCGACAACAATTCTTCTGCCGTTTGTTTACGAGCAACAACGACAGTGGCAGTCGTTCGAAATTGTGGATTTCGCTCAATGGCATCAAACACGTCCATAATTCCTTCCTTTGCTAATTCCTCTCCAATCACTACAAGATTCGTATGGGCATAATATACAAGGCGAGATATTTTTTTCGAACCTTTTCGGCTTGCCTCTACTAAGTTGTCGCCTGTTGCAGTATATAAAGTGACAGGAATGCCGCCGCTTCCCCCGCCTCTTTGTGTTGCCCCCGCGACGTTTCCTGGGTTCACGACTTGAAATGTTTCCACATATTTTCCGTCTTCTGTTTTATCAAGTCCTACCGCAATGACAAATGCTAAATCAGTTAACTCATTTTTGCTCCAACATCCAGAAAGAATCGTGATATGAATGAGTAAAACAACAAGAAAAAGACACCAACGCTTAATGGTCATCCCCTTCTTTCTTCGATTCGTTAGGTGGCATAGGACGTTGCTGTTTTCCTTGGCGAATCATATTCGTTTCGTTAATCAAACGAGGTCGTTCTTTTAATGCCCATATCGGAAAACGAAACAGCGTGTCGCCAATGTTTGTCGGGATTAATGGCGCAAGCGGTGACATATACGGGACACCGAAGGAACGAAGACTGCATAAATGAAGCGTCATAAAAATGACACCGATCATAATTCCGTAAAGCCCAAATAATGTCGCCAAAAACATTAACAAAAAACGAATTAATCGAGCAGAAATCGCAATCGCAAATGACGGTGTTGCAAAACTAGCAATGGCGGTAATCGATACGATAATCACCATCGTTGAAGAAACAATTCCAGCTTCCACTGCAGCTTGACCAATGACGAGCGCTCCAACAATTGAAACGGCTTGACCAATCGCACGCGGCAGGCGCACTCCTGCTTCCCGTAAAATTTCAAATGTTACTTCCATCATAAGCGCTTCGACAAATGCAGGAAATGGCACGGACTCACGTTGAGCAGCGATGGCAATGACTAGCTGAGTTGGAATCATCTCTTGATGAAATGTCGTTAGTGCAATATACAACGCTGGAGCAATTAATGAAAGAAAGAAAATGAGCACTCGCAAAAGGCGAAGTGCGGTCGCAATATCAAAACGTGCATAATAGTCTTCGACCGCTTGGAAAAACTGAATAAATACAGCCGGTGCGACTAGAACAAACGGTGTCCCTTCCACTAAGATGGCGATGCGACCTTCCAAAAGGTTCGCTGCTACAATATCCGGTCGTTCAGTATGGTAAATCGTAGGGAATGTTGTGAACGTTTGGTCTTCAATTAGCTGTTCGATATATCCAGATTCAAGAATTGCGTCAATATGAATGCGTCGCAATCGGGTTCGTACTTCTTCTACAATTTCATCGTTAGCGATTCCTTTTATATACATGAGCGACACATTCGTTTGCGTTACTTCACCGATTGTTATCGCTTCTACCCATAGATTAGGGTTTTTTATACGCCGGCGAATCATCGCTATATTTGTCCCGAGTGATTCTGTGAATCCTTCCCGTGGCCCGCGAATGGCGAGTTGTGTGCTCGGCTCTTCAATCGCCCGATGTTCTCCACCTTTTGTATCTATGCTTAATGCCTCTGAAACACCGTCAACAAAAAGGAGGGTTTCTCCAGACATAAGCGACAAAAATAGATGGTTCCATTGTTTCATTCGTCTCATTTTGCCCGCTGCCGCTATTTTTTGCTCTACATATAACAAAGCTTCATTTGGCAAACAAGAGGATGGGAAGTCGATTTGGACCACTGACTCAAGCAAAAATTGATAGATCATAGATTCATCGACGATTCCGCTCAAAAAGATGATTGCAGCTTGAATATTCTTCTCTTTTCCTAGCATAAATCGCCGAATAACAACATCTGTGCTGTTTCCTGTAGTTCGTCGAATCGTTTCGATATTCGCATCAAGTCGGTTGTCGATCTCTCCCGACGGAACCGTTTGTGCTTGCCCACTTTGTTCATTTATCGTGTTTTTTCGTTTGCTTACCTTCCATTGAAACAGCATCTCTTCCCCTCCACATTCCGATGACTTATTCATTATGATAAGCAATAACTGAATAAACTATTCAGAAAGTGTTAATTAACCAATGAAAACCAACTGTACACTTTTCTGTCATAGTCAGTAAAAAAGCGTGAACTATCCTCATTTTATTTTAATTGGCTAACATAGGCTTATTGCTGAGCTATTCCGCTTTTATAACAGATCCATTACAACGATGTATGAAAAACAGCATAAGGAAGAAGCTACAAAAAAGAGGTAAATAAGAGGGAGTGGGCAACATGAAATTAGTCGTTATTTCTCTCCTCATTTCAATGTTGTTAGCAGGAATCGCGATCAGCATGAATCGTTTATTAGGAATGAACCTATATCGTTCTGTTATGGGGATTCTTAATCCTTTCAAAGTGATGGAGCCGATCGAGATCGGGATACTGTTTGGACTGTGGGCGATCGAGATGTTTGTCCTATTTATTCAAAGAAAATCAGAGCAATAAAAAAACCTCCTGCATAGCAGGAGGTCTATACGCGCATCAACCGAAGCGAGTTAAAAAGAACAATTAACGTTGCACCCATATCAGCAAAAATCGCCATCCATAGAGTAAGCCACCCAGGAACGATCAAAATTAAGGCTAAAAGCTTGAGCAAGAAAGCAAACGAGATGTTTTCTTTAATGATCCGCAATGTTTTGCGGCTTAATTGAATCGCATACGGCAATTGCTGAAGATCATCGGCCATCAACACAATATCCGCCGTCTCTAGAGCGACATCTGTCCCGGCTTTTCCCATCGCAATGCCGACGTTTGCGGCTGCTAAGGCAGGAGCATCGTTCACTCCATCTCCTACCATCGCAATCCGGCCATATGTGTTTCTTATTTCTTTGATGATGGAGAGTTTGTCATCAGGAAGCAGTTCTGCCTTTATTTCTGTGGCACCGACAGCACTGCCAATCGCCTCGCCCGTTGCTTGATTGTCTCCAGTGACCATCACAATTTTTTGAATCCCAGATATGCGCAGTTGTTGCAAAACAGAAGCTGCATGTTCGCGCGGCTGGTCAGAAAGAGCAATAATCCCTAAAAATTGTTCCGCGTTACCTACTCCTACGACGGTTTTTCCAGCTTGCTGAAGCGCTCGGATTGTGTCGCGGACTTCCTCCGATAGCAGGCGCTCCGAAAATAAGGCAGGGCTTCCGATATAATACGTCATTCCGTTGACAGCTGCCGACGCCCCTTTGCCCGTGATCGAGCGAAAGTCAGTCACTTGCGAATCATCTAGTAAAAGACCTTGTTGTTGCGCTTCCCGCACGATCGCCGCTGCAAGCGGATGTTGCGAATATTTTTCGATGTGCGCAGCGATTCGTAATAATTCTTCTTCACTGTGATCGTTAAATGTGCGAATGTCTGTTACTTCTGGCGTTCCTTTTGTCAACGTTCCTGTTTTATCAAAAGCGACCGCTTTAAGCTGTCCTAATTCTTCTAAATACACACCGCCTTTGATAAGCACTCCCCGACGGGCAGCCTGACCAATTGCGGTCACAATCGCAACCGGTGTGCTAATGACGAGCGCACACGGACAACCGACTACTAATACCGCTAACCCACGATAAATCCACGTTTTCCAATCCTCTGAAAACAATAATGGTGGCAAAATGGCAACAAGCGCTGCAATCGCCATAATTGCCGGCGTATAATAGCGGGCGAACCGGTCGACAAACTGCTGTGAAGGCGCTCGCTCGGCTTGCGCTTCTTCAACAAGATGAATAATTTTCGCAATCGTCGAATCTTCGACTCGTTTGGTGACACGTACATCAAGCGCTCCTTCTTCATTGAGCGTTCCTGCATATACTTCATCGCCGGCCGTTTTATAAACGGGAATCGATTCACCTGTAATCGCAGCCTCATTGACCGATGATGTACCGTGCAAGACAACGCCATCAGCCGCAATTTTTTGCCCTGGTTTCACTACAATGATGTCGTTCACCTCTAAATCATCCACATCGATTTCATACTCGCTATTTCCTCTGCGAACGAGCGCTTTTTTCGGCGCGAGATCCATCAAGTGCTGAATCGAACGGCGGGCCCGCTCCATCGAATACCGTTCGAGCGCTTCACTCACCGCGAATAAAAATACAACAACCGCTCCTTCTTTCCATTCTCCGATAAGCGCTGCGCCGATAATGGCAATTGTCATGAGTGTTTTCATATCAAAACGAAAGCGCCATAAATTAGCCAACCCAGCCCGAAATAAATCGTACCCGCCGACAGCAATTGACAAGATAAACGCCCCCATCACAAAGACGTCCGCTTCTCCTTTCATCACCGAACCAACATATCCTATGACGAGAAAAAATGCTGAAATAAAAGCAAAGATGTTCGCGCGCTTTTTCCAAAACGGAACGTTTGGAATCTCTTTCCGTTGTTTTTCAGGAATCACTTGAATGCCATCAAAAGCACCGGCTTTTGCAAGCTGCTCTAGCGTAGCTGCGCCGACGACCGTTAATTTTGCTGCTCCAAAGTTTACGTGCGCATCTTGGACGGTTTTAATCGCTTTGACGTTTTTTTCAAATTGAGCGGCACAATTTGCACAAGAAAGACCTTGAAGGCGATACACTTGTTTATTCTCCACGATTTTCCATCTCCTTCGCATGTACAAGAGCAATCGATACTAATTGATGCACGTGTTCATCTTTTAACGAATAAAACACGAGTTTTCCTTCTTTCCGATGTTTCGCTAGCCCCATATCGCGAAGAAAGCGCAAATGATGGGAAGCGGTCGCAACGGTCGAGCCGATAATGTTGGCCACATCACAAACGCATAACTCTTCTTCGAGCGTAAGCGCATAGGCGATTTTTAACCGTGTGGCATCGGATAATGCTTTAAATAGCTGTTCAACCCCCCTAATCTCCTCGAGGCGCTGTTTGACTGCATTCACCTTTTCTTCATCAAAGCAAAATACTTCGCACGTATCACGGACCATCATCTCACCTCATTCAAACATTCATTTGAATATAGTATATGTGAACATAACGATGCGTGTCAATATATTCAAATGAATATTTGAATGTTTGTATTAAAAAAGAGATGGACATATCAGACGCCCATCTCTTTTTTGATCGCTACGGGAGCTGGTTGCGAATAAACGAAGGGAGATGATTTTCTTCGAATACGCTCCAAGCCGGTGCAGATTGATCGGTGCGATAAAAAGCGATAATGTATAAGGACGTATCTTTAGAAGGTGTGGTTTTTTGCAAACATTCTTCCAATTGCTTTTTATCGGTAATGCGCAATACGTCTGTTCTTGTTGGCAGTTGTTGTTGAAATTGAGAATCACTTGTTAGTTCGTGTAACGGTTTTCGCTCTTCATTTTTAACGATGATGGCATATTGAATATCGTCGGCGGTTACCCTTGCTTTGGAAAGCAATCCTTGTTGGTTAAGCCATATTTCTAACTGGGAATACGATTTTTTCCACGAAAGCTGAATTTGGTCGCCATCGCTTTGCAACAGTTCGATACTTCCCCACTCGTTTGTCGGTCCCATCATCTCATCAACCGTTTCACGTTCTAATTCTGTTTTTAGAACCGAAACAAACGCCTCAATTTGTTTTGAATCGGCTATCACCACTGTTTTTTCAAACGGATAACGTGTCCGGATCGTCACTTGACGAATCGGTGAAACGCCTCTGTCATGAAGCAAAAGATAGTAATTTTTCTTATACTCCGTCGACTCCATAATAGATTGATAGAAATGTTTATACGGTTGGAACGGAATCGAATAGGTGCGAATAAGCTTTTCACCGTTTTTCAATTCATAGCCGATGACGACTTGACGTGTATCGGTGCTTGGAACAACCATCATCGGGCGGTCTTCAATGAGCTGGCGATGGAACAAATAGACGTTTTTTATGTTACTTTTCGTTTGTAAAAATTGATCAGGCTGAACGTACGCAACATATCCACGCTTGTCCTGCTGCTCGAATCCATACACCGATTCGCCAAAATAAACGCGCTGAATGTCGCCTAAAGCAGGCTGCCGCTTTTCATATCCAGTAACGTCTAAATGGAGGAGACCCCCAACAATAAGCATCACAGCAACAAAAGCGACATAGCCTTTCCATTTGTGGAAGACGCGCCACGTTTTTTCGATAATCGCTTCCGCAACGTAAAATCCGATCAATGAAAACGCTACATAACCAAACAAAATCCAACCGATGCTTCGTTGCGTTTCTCCAAAATATAACCCGCCAAGCAACATAAAACAAAAAGCGACACCAAATAAAAACACCGGCTGCAATACAGAAAAAGCAAGCGCTTGATTTGCCGCTTCGCTATGCCGTTTTTTATACAACCAAATAGATAAGCCACAACATAAAACGATAAAAGCGGCATAACTGATGATTTCTTGTATGGTCAGTGACCTCTGTGCTAATTCGATAAAGCGAAAAAACGGAACAATCCGTTCTAAATTTGCGCTCAAGTAGTAATCAGCAGCAAAGCCGGACAACAAATATTTCATATTCATTAAAACAAGAACGGAAATCCCAGCTGGAAACAAAAATAAGATGTAAGCAAACGCCCCTTGCAGCACCGATATTCCTGTGAACATACCGACCCATACACTTGCGGAAAACACGAATAATTCCATCAAAAACATTTCTGCTGTCCAGCGGATGACATCAGCGGTTGAAAAAAGGATGTTGTCAAGCGGCAACATGTTGCATAACACTGCTGTTAAAAGAGCAGTGAACGCGATCGGAACTATAAGCATCAATATCCCAAACACCATATGCTGAAAAAACAGACTCTCACGCCGAAGCGGCAAACTATGCATATAATCGGCTGATCTTTTTACTTGCATGTAGCGAAATAAAAAGATTGCCAACAAAACAGGAATCGTAAAGACGACCATCCCTTGAAAAACGTGAGAAATTTCAAAAACGTTATTCCAATTAGGGGAATAATTCCATTTTCTATTTGTATACGCCATCACGATTCGTAACGGTATTACTGCTAACAAAACAAGAAGATGGACAATTCCGATCCAGCCGACGTTTCGCAAATTTTGCACGAAAATGGAACGATTATACGACAATATTTTCGATGGCATATCCGATTCCTCCCATTTCATACACAAAAATTTCTTCTAACGTTAGTGGCAGTACATCAAAAATTACCGGTTCAAACTGGTGAATATACGATTCCACTCGTTCTTTTTGACCGCGAACGATGCAAAGAAGGACACTACCGCGCTGTTCTTGATACACGACATGCAGGCCGGTAAGAAACGCAGTGGGAACGCCGCCACGGAACGCCACTTGAATTTTATGCACGTCCGCTTTCAAGTCGTCCAACTCTTTTTCGACGATGATTTCGCCTTTATGCAAAATACCGATATGATCACAAAGATCTTCGACTTCACGCAAGTTGTGCGAAGAAATCACGACCGTCATGTTTCGCTCTGCGACATCTTGCACAAGCAAATTTTTCACTTTTTGCCTCATGACCGCATCTAATCCGTCGAGCGGCTCATCGAGAATCAACACTTCTGGCATGGCGGAAAAAGCGAGCCAAAACGCCGCTTGCCGCTGCATTCCTTTCGACATGCGGTGAATTTTTTTATGAACATCGATCGGAAAAACGTCTTGCAGCCGCCAAAACCTCTCTTCATTCCAAGAAGGATACACATCTTTATAAAACTGTGCCATTTGCCAAATGGTCGTTTGCGGAAAAAAGTAAAGCGCATCCGGCAAAAAAATAAGTTTTTGTTTCATCGTGGTATTTTCAAAGATCGGCTCTCCGCCGACGAAAATCTCACCGCTATCTTGTTTGTAAATACCAGCCATCATTTTTAGTAACGTCGTTTTTCCTGCTCCGTTCGATCCAAGCAGGCCATAAATCGAGCCGCGCTGAATATGGAGGCTGACATCTTTCACCGCTTCCACATCGGCAAACTCTTTCCGGACGTGACGAACGTCGATCATCGTTTTTCTTCCCCCTTTACGGTTTGTTCCGCTTTCTCGACTAATGCTAACAGATCTTCTTTTGCCATCCCGATATAGAGCGCTTCGCACAAAAGTTTGAAAATTTGCTGTTTGATCGTTTCCGCTTTTTCATGATTGACGGACGGGGATTGCGGTGCGACAAAGCTTCCTTTTCCTAGGATGGAATAAATGTAACCTTGGTGTTCAAGCTCTCGGTAAGCTTTTTGAATCGTATTCGGATTAATCGTTAATTCTTTTGCTAAAAGCCGAACTGATGGCAATTGTTCATTCGGCTTCCACACTTCGTGAATGATCAACTCTTTCATTTTTTCAACTAATTGTTCATAAATCGGCTGCCGGCTGCGAATATCAAGCTCAAACATTCCCCCTCCTCCTTCCATATCAAAGTGTACCAACTGTACTAATTATTATAATACAGTTAATTCACAAAAGCAACCGTTTCATGTTCCCTATCTCCATATCAGAAAAACCTATTTTCAATCCACTATCTTTTCGTATAATTAGTATTGTTGAATGTTCGTTGATTAGGAGATCAAGTATGGGAACATATATTAATCAAAACCTTTTAAATAATTTGTTTTATATTTTATCGAGCATTTTTGTATACTATTTTGTTTATGATTACGGGAAATGGTGAAAAACAAATATTCGTTATAAACAGCTGCTTTTGATTATTTGTACAGGAGTCCCGCTATTATTGTGCATGATGTTCCCAATTTACATTGCGGATAATTGTGTTCACGACTTGCGGCAAATTCCATTTTTAATCGGTACGTTATACGGTGGATGGGTTGTTGGAGGCGCATTACTTTTTATTTTGCTAGCGGTTCGTTTTTTCTTTTACGGATTTCAGCTCATCACAGTAGTCGTCTACATTACGATGTTTATTATTGCTGCTCTCGTTTCTCCTACCTTTCGACAGCTCAGTCGAACGGATAAATTATTTACATCTGTTTGGTTGACGCTTTTTCTTGCTGTTTTGGTAACGGTAATTGCGATTGTATTTTTCGATTTTCAAGTGATCGATTCATATATTTTTGATTTTATTTTAATCCCTCCGATCGGAATGTTGTTTGTTGTCTATATTATAGAAACATTAAAAGAAGCAATGGTAGCACGTTCTAAACTAGTAAAAGTCGAAAAAATGGAGATTGTAAGCCAATTAGCTGCGAGCATCTCTCATGAAGTGCGAAATCCGTTAACGGTGGTTAAAGGATTTATTCAATTAATGAAATCACAGTCCGTTCCGAAAGAAATACAAGAACAATATATTCACATCGCTCTTGAAGAGATTAACCGAGCGGAAACGATTATTAACGATTATTTAACATTTGCGATGCCGTCACCAAATAAAGTAGAGCCGTTGATGGTCGATCAAGAGTTGCAGATGGTCGCTCATATGCTAGAGCCGCTTGCCCGCATGCACAATATTCAAATACGGAAAGAATTGCAGCCGGGAACGATCATCGGAAATGCGCAACATTTCCGCCAATGTTTTTTAAAAGTATTGAAGCGATGCCGTCTGGCGGAACTGTCACTGTTTCTTCTTCTGCTCGCGGAAAAGACGTTATCATTACAATTAAAGACAACGGTATCGGCATGACGAGCGATCAAATCAATCGGTTTGGCGAGCCTTATTTCAGCACGAAAGAAAAAGGAACCGGACTTGGGGCAATGGTTGCAGTGAAATTGATCGAAACGATGAAAGGGACATGGCATATTGAAAGCGAGGTCCATAAAGGAACGACTATTACTGTCACATTCCCTGAAGCAAGAAAGGCGGAGCCGAAGCTAGACAGCGGTTCAAAATTTTCTTAGCTAGCCAAAAACAGGGATGTAACAAACTTACATCCCTGTTTCCATGTTGCGGTACATTTGTTTTTTGGATGGCTGTGACAAAAGAAGAACAGTCAAAATAATGAATGCCGCTCCAACCGCTTGAAACAATCCAAACGAAACGTGCAAAAAAGCGATTGACGCAAAGACTGCCGATAACGGTTCCACGCTTGATAACAGACTGGATTCCGTCGGCGATAAATGGCGGATACTTTCGACAAATAATAAAAAGGCAACTAATGTTCCGAATATAATGACAAATAAAATTAACAACCACGTATCGATTCCAAAAATAATGTTGGATGGGAAAAGGGAAGGAATGATCCAGCACATAGCAACTCCACCGATGACCATCCCCCAACCAACAACAATCATTGTGTTCCACTTTTTCAATAGTTGTGCAGAAGATAGCGTATAAAAAGCTAAGGCAATGCCGGAAAGAATCCCCCAGCCGACAGAAACGAGCGAAACGGTAAATCGATCGGTTGCACCGTTCGTCATTAATAAAAACGTACCTGTTAATGCGAGCAAGACCGCCATACCCATTTTTTTGGACGGTTTTTGTTTTTCTTTCACCACGGAATATAGCACAATATAAATCGGCGCTAAATATTGCAAAAGCGTTGCTGTCGCCGCATTTCCTGTGGCGATGGAAGCAAAATATGTGTATTGCACACCGAGCATGCCGACAATGCCAAACCATAATAAGTTCCACATACTCTGTTTCTCTTTCCAAATCGAAAGTGGTTCGAGTCCTTTAAAGGAGCTCACAACAAGCAAAGCAACCCCAGCTAGCACCATTCGCACCGCCACAAGCCATTCGGCGGTCACTTGCTTTTCTTGAAACAACACTTGCGCTGCCGTTCCTGATAATCCCCAAAGCGCCGCACCAGTCACAACCATGACTAATCCTTTGGCACGACTCGACATTGTTTCTCTCCCCCCTTAGATTGCTTCAACTATTGTTTTTGATTGAGAACGGCAATAACGACTCCTATTACGATGAGCGACCCTCCGATCCAAAAAGGTTCATTCAGTTGTTCTTGTAAAAACATCCAGCCGAACAACGAACCAACAAGCGGCTGAAAAAAGAAAAATAACGAGCCAATCCCCGCATCCATCATTTCCATTCCTTTGTTCCAAAGGAAAAACGCTCCCGCCGTCGACACAACACCGAGGTAAAAAATTCCGAATAGAATGGACGGATTAAAGTGAATGACACGGTATTCGGATATTTCCCACATCATGACAGGCGTCGTACATACGAGTGCAACGAAAATCGCATACGTCGTAATGACTAAAATCGGAAGTCGAGCTGAAGCAACCTTTACGAAAACGGACAATAACGCCCACGTCAACGCCGCCCCGACTAACATCAGATTTCCAAACAATGATGATTTTCCGTCATAATCTAAACCGACCACCACCACAACGCCTGCTGTCGCCAACAAAAGTGCGATCAGCTTTCTTGCTGTGATCAATTCATTTAACATCCATCTGGCAAACAGCACAATAAAAGCAGGAGTAGCCGATGTAATGAGAGCTCCCGTGTGCGCATCGGACCATTTTGTGCCGATAAACTGCAAAGAGATGGAAATAACATACCCGATCACGCCAATCCATCCCACTAGCAGCCAATCGCGCTTTTCGGTGGAAATTCGCACTCGTTGAACTTTCAAAACTAAAAATAAAACGGCAAAGGCAATCGCATATCGAAGCCATACGAGCGTAAACGGTGGAATATAATCGAGTACGTATTTGCTGACGACGTACATTCCGCCCCAAATGCTTGCCGCTAGCGATAAATACAGCGATCCTAAAAACGTTTTCTTCATGTTCTATAACCCTCCGTCTTTTGCAAATATTTTTTCTTGCAAGACGGAGCGCGCACCCTCGATGGCTTGCCCCGTCTTAGAAGCAAGCATTTGGTTGATCATTTTCAAACAACATACTTTTCCCCTCTCTTTATTCCAATTTCTTTTTAATTGTATCAAATAACGCCAAAAGAAACATGTATTTTTCAATTATTCCAACAATAACAGCCATTGTTGTATATTGTGAAGAGTTATGTGGTACGCAACAGTTCCATAGCGTACTATAAATCGAAACGGTTCTTACGCCAAAGGCAATATGACGCAAGAACCGTTTGTAAATTATCGAACTTCTTCAAAATAATCTTTATAAAATCCGCCTACTTTTCCTGTATTATCGACGATAAAGTAAAACTCTTCTGTTTCGTTTTTAACGTCATACGTTTTGCCTGGGGTCAATACGCGGTTCACGACGTATTTTTCCGCATTCGTATGTACACATTTCACTTTCTTCATCGTCGGACGGTTCAGCCAAGTATGATGGATCATCTTCCTACTCCTTTCATCATCCGTTGCTCCTTCTATTGTAGCGATCTTTTCTTCATTGGGCAATACGTCCTTTTTTCACATATTTTTCGTATAGCCCATACAAAATTGCTGCTTTATACGTTTCGAGCTTTTTACGCTCGACAGGATGACGATAAATTCCATTCTTTTTTAATTGCTCCACAAGCCAACCTTTTGATCCGAAATACGCCACTACACTACTCCCCCCTTTCTTTTGCTTGTCTTATATGTATGAGAAAACTAGAACGAATATGAAAAAAGCTGACTGGCTTTTCGCCAATCAGCCTTCTTGAACTGGTTCTTTCTTTTTTCCTTTTAAGAAAAAGGATAAAACGAGCGCTAACAACGCTAACCCTGTTGCGACAATAAACGCGTCGTTAATGCCTTCTACTGCGGAACGTTGCTGTACTAACCCGTATAGTAATTGCGTGACCGCTTCATCGCTCGGAATGAGCCGTTTCAATTGCGATACGAGGTCGACTGCTGTTGGGTTATTAAGCGTCAGCTCGTTGCGGTAATTTTCCGCATGAAACTTCGCCCGGTTAGACATCACTGTCACGAGAAACGCTGTTCCTAACGAAGAAGCGACTTGGCGCAACGTATTAGCGGTTGCCGTTCCATGGCTATACAAATGGCGCGGCAACACATTTAATCCCGCCGTCATAATCGTCATCGATAACATCGACATGCCGAGCATCCGGAAAATATACAGCCATAAAATATGCCGGTACGGTGTATCTAGCGTCAGTTGGCTAAATTCCCATGTCGTCACAACGGTAATGATAAGCCCAACAATCGCTAACGCCCTCACGCCAATCCGGTCAAAAATCATCCCTGAAATCGGCGACATAATCGCCATCACAATCGCTCCAGGCAAAAGGAGCAATCCGGAATCAAGCGGAGTAAAGCCGCGAATGTTTTGCAAATAGACAGGCAACAACACCATTGCGGCAAATAACGCCATATTTAGCACACAGCCAATAATGGTCGTAAGCGTAAATACACTATATTTAAAGACACGCAAATTTAAAATCGGGTGTTCGGCAGTAAAACAACGCCAAGTAAACAAAATAAGGAAAAAGACACCAATAACAATCGAAATCGCTACTTCTGTACTCCCCCACCCGTTGCTTCCTGCTTCACTAAATCCATACAACACGCCGCCAAAGCCAAGGGTAGAATAGACAGCGCCGCGGACATCTAATGTTGGATTGGCCGTCTTTGGCGTATTTTTCAGCCAAATAAACGCTAAAACGATATCGATAATGGCAATCGGCAAGACGATATCAAAAAGAAGTCGCCACGAATAATGTTCTACTAACCAACCGGACAACGTCGGGCCAATCGCTGGTGCAAACATCATCGCAATCCCAACCGTTCCCATCGCTACCCCTCGTTTTTCTGGCGGGAAAATCGTTAACATCACAACTATCATGAGCTGCATAATAATTCCCGCGCCGACCGCTTGAATTAACCGACCGGTTAAAATCACAGCAAACGACGGGGCGAATGAACAAATGAGCGCTCCGACGGCAAAAAACGTCATGCCCGAAAGAAATAGTTTTTTCGTCGGGAATTTCGCAATTAAAAATGGGCTGATGGGAATAAGTACACCATTGACTAGCATATATCCCGTAACAAGCCACTGGATCGTTGATGTTTCAACGTTGAAATCGCTCATCATATGCGGAAGTGCTACGTTAATTAATGTCTGGTTTAAAATGGCAACAAACGCCCCAAGCATAATAGTGGCTACGACTTTCGCCCGGCTCGCTCCTAACGCCATTTCTCTTGCAGCTTGAGGAGCAAGTTCTTTTTCCACCACTGTTTCCTCTTCTTGTACGTCTTTTTGTTTTCTCAACATATAATTAAACAACCCTAGCACAAGAAGCGAAAATAAGATGTACCCCGTTAAAAACGTTGACATCATGATCACCTACTTATGAATGCGAACGGTGACGTTCATTCCTGGTACTAGTCCCGCTCCGTTATAGTCATCGATCGAAATCGTAATTGGAATGACTTGTGTCACTTTTGTATAATTGCCCGTCGTATTGGAACTTGGCAGTAAGCTAAATGTATTGGCAGTAGCAAACCCCAGTTTCTCCACTTTCCCTGTAAATTTCCGGTCTGGATAGGCATCGACATAAATATCAACATCTTGTCCTGTTTTGATATCTTCCATTTTTGTTTCTTCGATATTAGCCGTTACCCATAAACGGGATAAATCATATCCCCGCGCTAACGGAACGGTTGGCGCAACGAGCGAGTTCGTGACAGCGCTTTGCTGAACGACCGTCATATGATGTGGAACGGTGATCGGAAACGTATTCTTTCCGTCAGATACTGCACCGATTTGGTCACCGCTGTCAAATGTTTTTCCGATATCGCCAGACCAACTGACTAACTTTCCTGCCACCGGCGCCACAATCGAAACTGCCTGCCCATCAATGCGAGCGTTGTCTGTCTTAATGTAATTCGTTGTTTCGTTGATGTAATAATAAGCCGCAAATCCCCCTGCTACTAATAAAAGCAACACAATGATATTTAACGTAATTAAACGCTTCATGCTCACCGGTTTATTCCTCCCCTAATAAAATCGTTTTTACTTTTTGTTGTAGCGATAGTAATGTTTCTATCTCCTCTTTTGTGAGCGTTGTCTCTACTTTTTGCAATCGTTGAATAAGGATCGATTCGTCATTGAATGCTTCTTGTAATTTTTCTTTCCCTTTTTCTGCAAGCCGAAGCGTCACCGCGCGCCGATCTTCTTTTGACGTTTCCCGAACGACCAATCCGGCGCTTACAAGCCGATCCACTGTACCGCTGATCGTGCTGTTGCTCATGTTAAGTTTTTCCGCTAGATCATTTAATCGGATATTATCTTTTTTAGCTAACGTATAAAGGATGATGAGTTGCAATTCGGTAATCCCTGCCCTTGTTGCATCTTCGCGAATCAGCTTGTATAGCGCTTTTCGAATGCGAAAAATCGAGTACATAATTTCTCGCCCTAATTTTTCCATATACTCCCTCCTGTCATTCGAATTAAAATAGTTTCAATGCGAACTATTTGTATACGAATTATGATTATATCATGTTAATAGGAAAAAGCAACTAAAAAACCGATCTCTATGAGAGATCGGGTTTTTCATAAACGCCGCGATTTGCCGTTTGTTGAATGGAGTTTCTCAACCACACTTCACTAGGTGGGTGTTCGCAGAAACGTTCTTGTCGTCCTCTTCACACGATTCATGGAGGCATGACATTCCCGTTTCGATGTAGAACTCCCTCTTTACAGCCATCGGTTGAAACTTCATTCGTTCACGTACAACGCAGCAGGTGATTATTATCATACATAATCTTTTTCATTTTGGCAAGTCTGTCGATTACACTGGATAAACCCCATGTTTTCGTTCAGAAAACGTCATATATTTCGACATGTATGCATCCAAACGGCGAATGAGTTCTTCGCGGAGCGAGTTCGGTGCAATAATGCCATCAATCACCATTTCCGAAGCCAGACGGTAAATGTCGATGTCACGCCGGTATTCTTCGCGTTTTTGCTCGATAAAGGAAGCACGCTCTTCTTCCGGTAGCTCGGCAATTTTGTTGGCATACACTGCGTTAACAGCCGCTTCCGGACCCATGACAGCAATTTGCGCATTGGGAAACGCTAAGCAACAGTCCGGTTCAAACGCCGGTCCTGCCATCGCATAAAGACCGGCCCCGTACGCTTTGCGGACGATGACCGAAATTTTCGGAACAGTTGCTTCCGACATCGCGGAAATCATTTTCGCACCGTGGCGGATAATGCCCGCCCGTTCGACTTTTGTGCCGATCATAAATCCCGGAATATCGGCTAAAAATAAAAGTGGGATATTGAACGCATCGCAAAGCGTAATAAATTTCGCCGCTTTATCCGCCGAGTCATGGAACAGCACACCGCCTTTCACACGCGGTTGATTGGCAATAATGCCGACCGGTTGACCGTTCAGGCGGGCAAGCCCTGTAATCAGTTCAGGCGCAAACAATTTTTTAATTTCGCAAAACGAATCTTCGTCAATCAAACGCTCAATTAAATCATACATGTTAAACGGAGCGTTTTGGTTGACCGGCAAAATGTCTTCAATCGATTTTTCGAACGTTTTCGGCGGTTTCGCTTCACTGATAGGCGGTTTTTCGCTAAAGTTTGCCGGAAAATACGATAAATATTTACGCGCAAACTGAATCGCTTCTTCTTCCGTTTTGACAAGTACATCGCCGCAGCCCGATACCGTGCAGTGCATGCGCGCTCCGCCCATTTCTTCAAGCGTTACTTTTTCGCCAATGACCATTTCCGCCATCCGCGGTGATCCTAAATACATGGATGCATTCCCTTCAACCATGATGACGATGTCGCAAAAAGCGGGAATGTAGGCGCCGCCTGCTGCGGATGGTCCGAATAATAAGCAAATTTGCGGCACTTTTCCGGACAATTTTACTTGATTGTAAAAAATGCGCCCTGCCCCGCGGCGGCCCGGGAACATCTCAATTTGGTCCGTAATGCGGGCCCCCGCGGAGTCAACTAAATACAAAATCGGACAGCGAAGCTTTTCCGCTGTTTCTTGAACGCGAATAATTTTTTCAACGGTGCGCGCCCCCCACGACCCCGCTTTGACAGTTGAATCGTTGGCCATAACACATACCGTTTGTCCGTTGATTTTGCCAACCCCTGTGACGACGCCATCGGCTGGAAGGCCCTCGGCAAGACAGTTGGCAAACAATGCGTCTTCAAACTGCATGCCGTCATCAAATAATAGCTTCAAGCGGTCACGGACGAACAACTTCCCTTGTTCCGCATTTTTTCGATGGTATTTTTGTTCTCCGCCTTGTTCAATTTGCTTTGTTCGTTCCACTAATGTTTCTGTTAACGTTTTTCCGTTCATGATAGCCCCCTACTCTCCTTTGTAGACCGGTTTTCGTTTTTCTTTAAAGGATTGCAGCCCCTCTAAACGGTCTTTTGTCGGAATCGTGATCTCGTAAGCCATTTGCTCGATTTTTAAACCGGTATATAAATCTACTTCCAGCCCGCGGTTGATGGCGAGTTTCGCCTGGGCAACAGCAATCGGTCCGTTTTCCGCAATTTTCTGGGCGAGTTCGCTTGCTTTCGCAAGCAACTGTTCGCGTGGCACGACATCTTCCACAAGCCCAATTTGCAGCGCTTCAGTTGCTGGAATGCGCTTAGCGGTGAAAATTAATTCTTTCGCTTTTCCTTTACCGACTAAGCGGGGCAACCTTTGCGTTCCGCCAGCCCCTGGAATAATGGCGAGTGATGTTTCGGTTAAACCGAGCAGCGCGTGATCGGCTGCGATGCGGATATCGCACGCCAATGCCAATTCCAATCCACCGCCAAATGCAGAACCGTTCAACGCACAAATGACCGGCTGTGGAAGCTGCTCAAACTCGTTGATCGTGTCGCGAATGAGCGCAACTGTTTGGCGTACTTCCATTTCATTCATTCCCGCGCGTTCTTTTAAATCCGCCCCTGCACAAAACACTTTTTCTCCGCTTCCTGTGATAATGACGGCACGAATCGTCCGTGCGAATTTTAACTCGTACAACACTTGTTGTAGCTCGTTGAGCAACGCTACGGATAAGGCATTGGCTGCTTGCGGACGATTTAGTGTAATAAACGCAATTCCGTTTTCTACTGCATAAAGAACCGACTCCATCCACCATCCCCCTTTCGATTAAGCGCGACACGAAGCCATTGCTTGCAAATAGTGGCTATTGAGCGCTCGACCGATTTTATGTTGAATAAATAAGGCTGCTTCCGTTAAACGTTCGAGGTCGATGCCGGTAGAAATGTTCATGCCGTTCAGCATATATAACAAATCGTCTGTCGCGACATTTCCGGACGCCCCTGGAGCATATGGACAACCTCCTAAACCGCCAAGCGAGCTATCAAATGTGGTCATTCCCATTTGTAATGACATGAGCACGTTCGCTAATGCTGTGCCGCGCGTATCGTGGAAATGCATCGCTATTTTTTCTTTTGGGAACCGCTTCAATAAAACCCCGAGCACTTCTTCGACTTGGCGAGGGTTGGCCACGCCAATCGTGTCGCCTAACGACAGTTCGTCAATTCCCATGTCAAACAATTTCTCTGCCACGCGGATGACTTGTTCAACGGAAACAGCGCCTTCATACGGACAGCCGAACACGGTTGATACGTAGCCGCGTACCGTTTTTTGTGCGGCTTTCGCTTCGCGAACCACTTCGGCTAACACAGGGAACGTTTCAGCGATCGATTTATTAATATTTTTGCGATTGTGCGTCTCACTCGCCGACATAAAGACAGACACTTCATCTATTTTGGATGCGAGCGCTTTTTCTAGCCCTTTTTGATTCGGAACAAGCGCAGCATATGTAACGCCCGGAACTCGCTCAATGCTCGTTGCGACGTCGAAAGCGTCTGCCAATTGTGGAATCCATTTCGGATGGACAAACGAAGTAATTTCAATATACGCAAGCCCTGTTTTCGACAGCTGGTTGATCCAAGCAATTTTATCTTCGGTCGCAATTGAGACCGGCTCGTTTTGCAAGCCATCGCGAGGGCCGACTTCTTTGATCATGACACGTTCAGGCCATTTCATGCGCTTCACCTCTTATTCAAGATCAAGTAATACATCTCCTTCGTTGACGAAATCGCCTTCTTGCACATGAATTTCTTTGACCGTTCCGCTTGCTTCCGCGGCGATCGGAATCTCCATTTTCATCGATTCTAAAATCACGACGTCTTGTCCCTCTTCTACTTGCTCGCCAACGGAAACTACAATTTTCCATACATTCCCTGCCATCGTTGCAACTACATGATTCATTTCACCTTTTCCTCCATTTCTCGATCATTAAGATAAACGGTCTTCCACTTTTTGCATGGAAAGTGGAAGACATATATTTTACAAAATTATCTGCTAGATGACGATGGACGCTAATTGATCATGTATTTTCCACAGGTCGTAATTACACAGCAAATACGGAAAACGCTTGAAAGTAACAAGATTATGACATTCAACGAGCACCACAGGTTATCTATTTTTCAAGAGATTTATATAAATGAGTATTAACAAAATGAGTCGTTGTATGTCCGGCTTGAAACTCGGGATGCGATAACACTTCTTTCAGCATCGGAATGTTCGTTTTAATTCCTTCAATTTGATAGTGATCAAGCGCCTGTAACATGCGGGAAATCGCTTCTTGACGGTTCTCACCTTTTGTAATCAGCTTCGCAATCATCGGATCGTAAAATGGAGTCACTGCCATTCCGTTTGTAACAGCGGTTTCATTGCGAACATGTTCCCCTTCCGGCAATTGAAAAACGGTGATCGTGCCGGGTGATGGAAAAAATGTTTTTGGATCTTCCGCATAAATTCGTACTTCGATGGCGTGACCGCTCCGCTGAATGTCTTTCTGGGTATAACGAAGCCGCTCGCCTGCAGCGATGCGTAATTGTTCTTCGACGAGATCAAGCCCGGTAATTTCTTCTGTCACTGGGTGCTCGACTTGAAGTCTTGTGTTCATTTCAAGAAAATAAAAGTTTTTTTGTTCATCGACAAGAAACTCGATTGTTCCCGCGTTTGTATAGCCGATGTGTTTCGCGGCCTGCACCGCTGTTTCTCCCATTTTTCGGCGCGTTTCTTCATCCAAAAATGGCGATGGCGCTTCTTCGATCACTTTTTGATGGCGGCGTTGAATCGAACATTCGCGCTCCCATAAGTACACGTAGTTTCCGTGATGGTCAGCGAGAAGTTGAATTTCGATATGCCGAGGGTTTTCAATATATTTTTCAAGATACATTGCACCGTCGCCGAAAAAAGAAGCCGCCCGCTTTTGATTTCCTTCAAACGATTTGCGCAATTCTTCTTCATTTTTGACGATTTGCATCCCGATGCCGCCGCCGCCGGCAGAAGCTTTTAACATGATCGGATAGCCGATCGTTTCCGCTGTTTTGACCGCTTCTTCAACGTCTTGCAGCGGAAACGAAATGCCTGGAACGATCGGGACGCCTGCTTCTACCATCGTTTTTCGCGATTCAATTTTGCTTCCCATGCTTGCGATGATGTCTGCGGTTGGGCCGATAAACACGATTCCTTCTTCTTCGCAGCGACGGGCAAACATCGGATTTTCTGATAACAATCCATATCCCGGATGAATCGCTTCCGCTTTTGTTTCTTTCGCCACTTCGATGATTTTTTCGATATTTAAATAACTTTCGCTCACGCGCGGTTTGCCGATTAAATACGCTTCGTCGGCCCATTTGACATGGAGTGAATCCGCATCTGCCTCTGAGTACACCGCTACTGTTTGAATTCCTAGTTTTTTACATGTACGAATAACTCGAACCGCAATTTCTCCGCGATTGGCAATTAAAATTTTGGAAAACATATAATCCCCCTTATTCTGTCACAAGTCCAAGACGTTTTTTCGCTTGTTCACGCAATTTGAACTTTTGAATTTTTCCTGACGCTGTCATCGGATAGGCATCTGTAAACTCGATGTAGCGTGGAATTTTATGGCGAGAAATCTTTCCGCGGCAAAATTCACGAATCTCTTCCGCAGTGGCCGTTTGGCCTTCTTTTAAAATAATCCATGCCATCACTTCTTCTCCGTATTTTTCATCCGGGACACCGACGACTTGAACGTCTAAAATTTTCGGATGTTTATATAAAAATTCTTCGATTTCACGCGGATAAATATTTTCGCCGCCGCGAATAATCATATCTTTTAATCGCCCTGTAATGCGGCAGTAACCGTTTTCATCCATGACCGCTAAATCCCCTGTATGGAGCCAACCATCTTCGTCAATCGCTTCTTTCGTTGCTTCTGGGTTGTTGTAATATCCTTTCATGACGTGATAGCCGCGCGTGCATAGCTCTCCTTGTACGCCGCGAGGCACTTCTTTGTTCGTTCCCGGCTCAACAATTTTTACTTCGACGTTTGGAAGAGCACGGCCGACCGTTTCAACGCGCAAATGGATCGGATCATCGGTTCTCGTTTGCGTAATCACCGGTGAAGATTCCGTCTGACCGTAGGCAATCGTAATTTCTTTTGCTCCCATTTTTTCAATGACCGCCTTCATCACTTCAATCGGGCAGTTGGAGCCGGCCATAATTCCGGTGCGTAAAGAGGATAAATCGTATTTTTCAAAGTCAGGATCGTTTAATTCAGCAATAAACATGGTCGGGACACCGTGCAAAGCAGTGCATTTTTCGTCTTGGACCGTTTGCAGCACTTGTTTAGCATTAAATTCTTGAAGCGGCACCATCGTCGCTCCGACCGAAACGCATGCTAGTGTACCGAGCACACAGCCGAAGCAGTGGAAAAATGGAACTGGAATACATAAGCGATCATCTTTGGTGAGTTTCATGCATTGCGCGATGTTGTAGGCGTTGTTGACAATATTGTAGTGGGTCAGCATAACCCCTTTTGGAAATCCCGTCGTTCCTGAGGTGTATTGCATGTTAATGACGTCATGCGGGTCAAGGGAGTTCATTCTTTCGTCTAGTTCTTCTTCGATTACATCGTAGGACATCGCAAGAATATCATTCCATGAATACGTGCCCGGATAACGATTGTCGCTAAGAACGATGACATTTTTTAGCTTCGGAAGCCGTTTCGCTTGCAGTTGTCCTGGCTTGCATTCACGCAATTCCGGGGCAATTTCGTAAATCATATCAATATATGAAGAATCGCGATATTGCTCAATTAAAAGCAGAGTCGTTGAATCTGATTGTTTTAATAAATACTCTAATTCAGCTGTACGGTAATTCGTGTTGACCGTAACAAGAACAGCCCCCATTTTTCCTGTTGCAAACTGGCAAGCAAGCCATTCCGGCGTGTTCGTTGCCCAAATGGCAATATGTTCACCTGCTTCGATCCCTAGTTTCATCAATCCGCGGGCAACAAGACGGCAATATTCATCAAACTGTTTATACGTCATTCTTAATCCACGATCTGCATACACAACGGCTTCATGTTCAGGATGTGCCTTTGCTTTTTCTTCTAACAACTTCCCAACAGTGATGTTTAACATACTAACCATAAAATGCCCCCTTGCCTAAATCTATTTCAATATATGCGGTTTTCCTATCGTTTAGCATCCAAGTTGACGGGCGATGACGAGCCTTTGAATTTCCGATGTACCTTCGCCGATTTCCATCAGTTTAATATCGCGCAAATGGCGCTCAACCCCATACTCTTTCATATATCCATATCCGCCATGAATTTGAATCGCTTGATTGCAGGCGCGAAAACCGGCTTCAGAAGCAAAAAGTTTCGCGAAGGCTGCTTCTTTTGTAAACGGTTTCCCTTGATCTTTTAACCAAGCGGCTTTATATACCATATTGCGAGCTAGCTCAATTTCCATCGCCATATCCGCAAGCTTGAATTGGATTGCTTGGAATTTAGAAATCGATTGGCCAAATTGGGTGCGTTCTTTTGCGTATTGAAGCGCTTTCTCAAAAGCGGCTTGCGCAATTCCAACAGCAAGTGCGGCGATGGAAATGCGGCCGCCGTCAAGCGTGTATAAAAATTGTTTAAACCCTTTCGTTGGATCACCTAATACGTTTTCTTTTGGCACGCGTACATTCTCAAATACGAGTTCACATGTGTTGGATGCGCGGACACCCATTTTGTCGTAATGGCAACGAATTGTAAATCCAGGAGCGTCTGTCGGAACGATAAGCGCAGAGATGATATTTTTTCCTTTTTCATCTTTCCCCGTCACCGCTGTCACAATCACTTGTCTTGCATGTCCTGCATTCGTGATCCAGCATTTTTCTCCGTTGATGACATATTCATCGCCATCGAGAACCGCTTTTGTCCTCGTTCCTCCGGCATCGGACCCTGCGTTTGGCTCCGTTAATCCAAACGCACCTAACGTTTCTCCTTTCGCCATCGGAACGAGCCATTTTTGCTTTTGTTCTTCGGTGCCGAAATAATAGATCGGGCTTGCGCCTAGGGAAACAGCAGCAGCATAGCTCAATCCTGTCCCTCCGCATGCGCGACCGATTTCTTCCACGGCGACTGCATAGGAGATCGTATCGCCCCCTGATCCTCCGTATTGCTCTGGGAATGGGATACCTAAAAGTCCTAACTCGCCCATCTTTTTGAATACTTCGACAGGAAAATACGCTTCTTCATCCCATTTCGCCGCGTTTGGTGCAATTTCCTTCTCGGCAAATTCTCGCACCATTTCTTTAATCATTTGTTGTTCTTTTGTGAGTTCAAAATTCATGCTCTCTCCCCCATGAATCATATTTTATTTTAAAACCGACTAGTCGGTTTTAAAATATGTTAAGACCGACTAGTTGGTTTGTTTTAATTAATCAACAACAAACAACACATTATTTTTTATCCATATATTTACTTAAATAACATTTGTTTGTGTTTCAAGAAAAAACAAGCTATTTTCTGCTTTTTGTTTTGCTTCTTCTGTTAAAATCGAATGCAAGATAAAATCGATAAAATGGGCAGCGATCTGTTCAATCGTCATCGGGCCATCTGGTTTATACCATTTATATGTCCAGTTCACCATCCCGATAATGCTCATGCCTGTAATTTCGACGGAAAGTTCCGGTCGAAACTCCCCTGCTATGATTCCTTCGCGGATGACTTGAAAAATGACTTGTTTAAATTCATCGCGTTTTTCGTTAATTTTTTGCGAGTATTCCGGTTTTAAATACGTGCTCTCTTGATAGAACACCGTGATGTGCGGTTTATATAAATGGAACACTTTTACAAATGACTGGATAATGGCACACAATCGCTCGGTAGGAGTATGATAGTTTTTATATGCATCTTGTGCTTTATTTAATACATACGTAATAAACACATCGTGAATATGATAAAGAAGTTCATCTTTCGATTTAAAATTATGGTAAAATCCGCCTTTTGATGCGTTGCTCTCTGTAACAATCCGATCTACGGTCACCCCGTGATAGCCATATTGTTCAAAAAGGCGCAGTGCTGTATCGATAATCCGTTCTTTTAACGTTTTTTCTGCCATGAACAATCTCCTTTTCTCTCATATTAACATAATTTTTAGAAAAGTTAAATATTTTTGTTGTTGCTATTTATAACATACGGAATGGATATGCGAAATGTCAATCATCATTTTATAATAAATATGGATGAAACTATATAAATACAACTGGGAGGTTTAACTTATGGCGGACGAAAAAGTAGACCTCCCTATTTTTTCGACTGTCGGAGGCAAGTCTGTGACTGGCCTTCGTCACGCCTTCGCGTGACAGAGGACCGAACAACCAACCGCTTCACAGACAAATGCATTTGTCTGGAAGCGGTGTTGTTCGGTCACCCGACAGTCGAAACATACCGATTACTCCATGAAAGACGAAAACGTTAAAGTTCCAAATTGCATTTATATAGAAAGTGATCGATCGAATGACAAAGATATTACCAATTCATATAAGTTCGCGAGAAAACGGAAATATCGAACAAATATGATGTTGCAAAGTATTACACATACGCAGATGAATATAAGAATTTTTTTCATTCAGCCGATTATGACAAACGCCACGAACTAGGCGAATTTACGGAAGCTGCAGATGATTATAATCAACTCATCGATCTTGTCCGAAAACGCGACATCTAAATTTTCGCTACGCCTATTTACACTTTCTTATCATGTAAAAGAAGGATGACGTGATAAGTCATCCTTTTTTATTGGAAAAATTCGACGTCGTATCCTTCTTTGATTAACATTTGGTGAATGTGGTGAATATGGTCTTGGTTTTTTGTTTCGAGAGAAAAATGAATTTCCGCTTGACCTGGCAGCACTTTTGCGCCGATTCGTTGATGGTGAATCGACATTACGTTCGCTTCCAACTCGGCAATAATGCGCAATAGTTTATTGAGTTGTCCCGGCTTGTCGGAAATAACTGTCGTAAACGTGACGAATCTGCCCGACTCGACCAAACCACGCTCAATAATACGGGAGATGAGTGTGACATCCACATTCCCCCCGCTTAACACAGCGACTACTTTTTTGCCGGTAAACGGCAGTTTATGATATAACAGGGCAGCTAGCGAACACGCCCCTGATCCTTCGACTAACAGCTTATTTCGCTCGAGTAAATATAGCATCGTCCGCGAAATTTCCGCTTCTTCGACGCAAACGACTCCATCGACATATTTTTCAATATATTTATACGTTATGTTGCCCGGTTTTTTTACCGCGATTCCGTCTGCGATCGTATCGGAAGAAGTGATCGTCACCGGCTTTTTATGGCGAAGAGCAGCCGTCATGCCCGGGCATGCCGATGATTCAACCCCATACACTTGAATGGACGGTTTTAACTGCTTTAACGTAAAGGCCAATCCAGCAAGCAGCCCGCCTCCGCCAACCGGACATAACACAACTTCGGCATCCGGAAGCTGTTCTAAAATTTCTAATCCGATTGTCCCTTGCCCAGCCATTACCGCTAAATCGTCAAACGGATGAATGAACGTTGCTTGGCGCTGTCTTTGCAGTTCTAACGCATATTCAAGCGATTCATCAAAAACGTCCCCATGCAAAATCACTTCCGCTCCGTATCCTTTCGTTGCTTGCACTTTGCTTAACGGCGCACCCTTGGGCATCACAATCGTACAAGGGATGCCGATCATCGTGCTCGAGTATGCTACTCCTTGCGCATGATTCCCCGCCGATGCGGCGACGACTCCGCGCTTCCGCTCTTCTTCGCTTAATGACATAATCTTGTTGAACGAGCCGCGCACTTTAAAGGAACCTGTTTTCTGCAAATTCTCCAATTTCATATACACTTCGTTATGGGAAAATTGGCTGAACGTTTGTGAATGTTCAAGAGGTGTTTGGTGAACGACCCTTTTCATTTTTTCTCTTGCTTGTAAAACATCGTTGAGCGTTAACATTTTTTCATCACCTAACTATTTGTCGTGTTAAACGTTTGCATTGCCATTATATCGAATCTACAAACTATATTCTACATCAGGCGTGTTGATTAACCAATAAAAACCAGTTGTGCTCAATTCCTAGCTTTTCTGCCGTTGTCGACAAACGTACCGTTTGCCGACTGGGAGTGTTAGCATGCCCTCCTCGAACAATGAACGCTTTGCGGGCAAATGACATTTGCCCGCCGGCGTTCTTGTTCGAGGGATGTGGCAGAAAAGCTTGTGTTCAGCCATATAATTCTATGTTTTTTAGTAAATGGATAATCAACACTCGTGATTCTACATGCTACTTTTTATCTTCCAACGAATGAGAGGCAACGGAAACCGTCAATATCTTAGTACCACAAGGAAGCCGAATAATTTTATCACTTTCCGACACACTTCATGTAATCTTTATATTTTGAAAATAACGATTCTCTCCATTATGATTAAAGAAAGTAATATCTCTATAATGGAGGTAATTATGTTGAAAACATATCTTTCTCTTTTATTTGCGGTCATGTTTTTCGTGATGTGTGGCTTTGGCATCATTATTCCTGTTCTTCCGTTTTTTGCAGAAAAAGTAGGAGCCACACCGACCGAATTAGGCTTGTTAATGGCCATTTATTCATTGATGCAACTTTTATTCGCACCTATCTGGGGCCGCATCTCCGACCGATATGGGCGAAAGCCGATTTTATTTATCGGAATTATTGGGCTGTCTCTTTCTTTCTTTTTGTTCGCTATTGCCAAAACACTGCCAATGTTATTTGTCGCACGCATTGTCGGAGGGGTTCTTTCTTCTGCTACCATGCCTACTGCCATGGCGTATGTAGCCGATGTCACAACTCCAGAAGAGCGCGGCAAAGGAATGGGAGCGATCGGTGCCGCAATCGGGCTTGGATTTATTTTCGGCCCGGCCATTGGCGGAATCTTTTCAAAGACGAACTTACATACCCCGTTTTTAATTGCAGGATTTCTTTCGTTGGCTACATCGTTGTTAGTGCTGCTTTTCTTAAAAGAGTCCTTGGCAAAGGAAGAGAGAATGCTCGGAACTAATGAACGTCCTTCGCTTTGGCAAATATTAAAAGGACCGATTGTGTTTTTATATATTCTTCAATGGTTTATTTCATTTTCGCTATCTGGCTTAGAAGCAACGTTTGCCTACTACGCAGCGAAACGAGCAGGGCTCCATTCAGCCGAACTAGGCTATATTTTTATGATCATGGGACTTGCAAGCGCCTTCATTCAAGGCGGATTGATCGGCAAACTCATTCGGTCTTTTGGCGAAGGAAAGGTTATCCAAGGAGGAATCGTTGTTTCCGCCATCGGTTTTGCGCTCATTTTACTCGTTCACAATTTTTGGACCGCTGCCCTTTATTTATCAATTTTTGGCGTCGGAAATGGTGTCATTCGTCCATGTCTTTCGTCACTGATTACAAAGCAGACAGTCGGTGGACAAGGAAGCGCAACGGGTTTTCTTTCGTCGTTTGATTCGCTCGGCCGCATTATTGGCCCTCCGGTTGCCGGATGGTTGTTTACGATCACGATCGATCTTCCATATATATTTGGGATCATCCTATCTGTTTTCGCTCTTTCCTGTTACTATTTATTTGTCTATAAACAAAAAAGAATTCAACATACCATTTTGTAAGGGAAGCGCTTCTTTGCTTCCCTTTTGAACATTGTTCGTTAGATGTCTATATAATAAAGTGAATATGATTATTTAGAACATAGTTTTATAAAAAGTAATTAAAGTTTAATCATGCGATGAATGTTTGTTTTTAATGTTAAATTTCTCTGGTCGAATCAGCAATTTTCCGATACACTACTAACGAACCTTGTTTTTGGATAAGGAGTAGTGACCGATGGTTATGAGTGACAATTTGGAAAAACGAATGGTGGAATTAGAACAAGAATTGCAGCTATATAAGCGATTTGTCAAGCAATTGCCTTTCCCTTTTCAATTTACAGACTACTCGTTAGGAATGGTCATGAAGAAAAAACGGGGGCAACACGAACCGGAGATCCATTCCATCGTTGCCAATGGCCAAGATGACGTTGATCTTCATCTTGATATTGACCCGAGCACGGACTTACCGTTTGAGCAAATCGAGACATTCTTAGCACCGATTCTTGATCTTGTACCTCACCACATCGTCTTTGTAGATGGCAATGGAATCATTACGCTTTGCAACTTACAGGCGGCAAACGATACGGGTGTTGATCGCGATTCGATGATCGGAAAACATATACGTGAACTATTGAAGCTGCCTGATGAATTGATTATGACGCTAAAATCGATCGAAATGAATGAGCCGATTTATAATCAAGAAGTGCTCGACCGCTATTATGGGATTATTAATACGCGTTTTATTCGTAACGAAGACGGCTCGATTAAACGCGTCATTAGCATGTTTCAATCGCTCAATCTGATGAAAGAAACGGAAAAGCTAGCTGTAGCCGGTCGCATTGCTGCAGGTATTGCCCATGAAATCCGCAATCCGCTCACAACCGTTCGCGGATATTTGCAGTTTTTTAAAACCGATCTTCCTGACCGAATCGTTTCGCTTATCGATAAATTGCTTATTCCCGAATTAGATCGAGCAAACGGCATTATTACAGACTTTTTAAACATCGCAAAACCCGCCGAAGTGAAAGCAGAAAAAATGAACATCAATCAATTTATCACTGAAGATTTAGGTATTTTATTGCATAGCGAAGCATTGCTTCATAACATTGAAGTTCATTACAATTTGGATGAACGGTTAAATGTTTATGACGTAGAAGCAGATAAAAATCAGCTGTTACAAGTGTTTTTGAACCTATTCCATAACGCTGTCGAGGCGAAAGTCAAAAAAACGATGCGCGTTTCGATTTCTAGCAAGTTATACAACAACATCGTACAAATTTACTTTTGTGATGACGGACCGGGAATTCCTCTGACGATTATTGATCATATTTTTGACCCATTCTTCTCAACAAAAGAAACGGGAACAGGACTTGGATTATCGCTATCACGCAAAATTATTGAATTGCATAAAGGAACGATGAAAGTTCAAAGTAGCGCCGAAGGAACGAGCTTTATCATTGAACTACCTGTTAACAAGCAAGAATCTGCCTCTTGATGAGGTGGCTTCTTATTTTTATTGTGTATTTAGAACAATGTTTTATTTGTTTTTATTTTTTAGTTGTTTATTTCCTGTTTTTCTCGTAATCTATAGTAATAGCGATGCGTTTGGTTGATAAAGGAAGGAGCTTTTTATGCAGCAGACATTTACTTTGAAGGAAAAACTGATGCAATTATTTCATATTCTTTTTCCTGTTTTTGTTACACAAGTAGGGCTTTATGCAATGAATTTTGCTGATGTCACGATGTCTGGTCATGCGAGCGCCCAAGATTTAGCTGGTGTGGCGATCGGTTCGAGCATCTGGGTTCCTGTGTTTACAGGAATCAGCGGAATATTATTCGCTCTGACACCGGTCGTGGCTCATCATCTCGGTGCCAACCGATATGAGCAAATTCCGTATCACATCATCCAAGCCATTTATTTAGCGGTCGCCATTGCCTTATCCATTCTTTTGTTTGGTGCACTCGGACTACACGACTTATTAGCAAAAATGAAACTAGAAGAAAGCGTGCGAAACATTGCTTTCAATTATTTAGTCGCCCTTTCATACGGAATCATTCCGCTATTTATTTATCACGTGCTTCGCTGCTTTATCGACGCGCTCGGACAAACAAAAGTCACGATGTTCATTACATTAGCTGCTTTGCCTGTCAATATCGTTTTTAACTATTTGCTCATTTATGGACAGTTCGGTTTTCCGAAATTAGGCGGTGTCGGCGCTGGATATGCGACAACGATTACGTACTGGTTTTGTTGTGTTCTTTCTTTATGGGTTGTCCGGCGATTCCGGCCGTTTTCCAAATATGGACTCTTTCGCCGCTTTTATCGCCTTTCGCTTTCAGCATGGAAAGAATTGTTGAAAATAGGAATTCCGATTGGATTGGCGATTTTCTTTGAAACGAGCATTTTTGCTGCTGTTACGTTGTTGATGAGCCAATTTAATACGACAACGATTGCGGCTCATCAAAGCGCCATCAATTTCGCCTCGCTTCTCTATATGATTCCATTAAGCGTTTCGATGGCCTTAACGATTGCAGTCGGATTTGAAGTGGGAGCAAGACGCTATCGAGATGCAAAACAATATAGTTTTCTTGGCATCGGAATGGCGGTTGGCACAGCTATTGCTACCTCTTTATTTCTTTATTTGTTTCGCGGCGAAGTAGCCGCTATGTATACGAATGACCAAGATGTGCTATTGTTAACAAAACATTTTTTGTTATACGCGATCTTTTTCCAGTTTTCTGATGCGATCGCTGCTCCGATTCAAGGGGCTTTACGGGGATATAAAGATGTCAACGCCGCCTTTGTTGCCGCTCTATTATCATATTGGGCGGTTGGTTTGCCGTTTGGATACATCTTAGCTAATTTTACATCCGCCCAAGCGTTCGGATACTGGATTGGGCTGATTGCCGGCTTAGCTGCCGGTGCTCTTTTTCTTTCGATCCGATTGTTTCTCGTTCAAAAGAAATACGAGCATCATGAAAAAAAGACGGAAGAAGCCTGCTGATCTTCTTCCGTTCTTTTTCCATCTTCCATCTTGTTTGTTTACATTAGCACCATGCTGCACCAACGATAATTAACAAGATGAATAAGACGACAATCAGCACGAAACCACGTCCGTGGCCGTATCCGCCATAGCCATAGCCGTAGCCATAACCACCATATCCCAAGCCATATCCATATCCAAATGGCATTCTATACCCCTCCTTTATTTCTGTTTTTGTCATGGTTTGATTATTAATACATCCAACCACCAACAAATGCTGCACCAACAATAATTAACAGAATGAACAAAACAACGATTAACGCAAAGCCACCGCCATAAGCTGCACCCATCTTGAGCACCTCCTTCACTTTTGTACTAGTAGACTATTCATCTAGGGGGGAAATGGTTAGGTATTTTGAAAAAAATAGGTATTTGTTGAACAAAACGTTCATGAACAAGCTTTGCTCGCCACCCAAGCATGAAAATATTCACACACGGATCGTTATTTTCACAAAAAAATGGACCTTCCAAATCGAAGGTCCATCATTTTGTCATGGATGTTGGTGATCTATATATTTTACTGTTATATAACAAACTTAATTAAGATAGTCTTTAACTTTTTGTCATCGCCCCCGAACAAGAGCCTGTTATCTTGCTCCAAATGTGTTGCGTTGCATGAGTTTATGATGCCATCCTTGCATTCGTTTTGTTTTAGAAAATGAAAAAATAATTAGAGCACACCAAATGAAGCTAAAAGCATAAAAATGCGCTTTCGTAAATGTTTCGCGAAAAAGAAATACCCCTAACACTAAGCTTAACGTCGGAGAAATGTATTGCAGAAACCCGAGCATCGTTAACGAAATTCGCTTCGTTCCTTTCGCAAAATATAATAGTGGCAAAGCAGTTGCTGGGCCTGCACCGATCAAAAGGAGCGCTTGCCATATAGAAAGTGAAAGGGTCGCGGAATAATGACTATATAAAAAAATAAGATAAACAAGCGATAATGGTGTGACGATCATCGTTTCCAATGTAAGGCCGATCGCTGAGTCAAATGATGCCAGCTTTTTCGTTAAGCCATAAAAACCGAACGACAGCGCCAGCGATAAGGCGATCCAAGGAAACTTTCCATATTGAAACGTGATGATCAAAACGCCTAAAAAAGCTAACAGAAACGAAATCCACTGCCATATGTTTAAACGCTCTTTCAACACAATCATTCCTAAAACAACGCTAATTAAAGGGTTAATGTAATAACCTAAACTCGCCTCGACGATATGCCCGTGATTCACGGCCCATATGTAAATAAACCAGTTGACGCTAATTAAACAGGCAGAAGCAATAACGCCACCCGCTAACTTTGGATGTTTGACCATCTCAAGAAGCTGTTCTCGACATAGTTGTGTTTGCTTAGTCATGGCTAACAACACGATCATAAAAACAAACGACCAAACGATGCGATGCGCCAAAATTTCAGCAGCCGTGTGGTGATCTAGCAATTTCCAATACAGCGGCAAAATTCCCCATATTAAATAAGCGACGACGGTGTAGATGACACCTATTTTTTCGTCATGTCCTTTCATGTCTGTATCCCCTTTGTTTTCCAAATTGCAGTAGTTTCATTATAAAACGTTTTTGCTGCTTTTCCAAGAAAAAACACATGTTGAAAAAAACAGTCGTTTCCTTTTTTATACTTGGCGTTCGTTTCTATTTCCCCCACCACCCTTTTTTCTTAAAATAAAGCGCAACGGAAATCCCTAATCCCGCCATTAATCCTAGTGCGTACGCATATCCATATGTCCATGTCAGTTCGGGCATGATTTCAAAATTCATTCCGTACACTCCAGCGACAAATGTCATCGGCATAAAAATGACGCTTACTAACGTTAATGTTTTCATAATGACATTCATATGGTCGGATTTAAGTGAAAGCTGCAAGTCAAAAATGCTGGATAACGTTTCTTTAAACGTATCGAGTGCCGCGGTAATTCGGGAAAAACGGCTTGTAATATCTTGAATGTACAGGCGGACATCTTCAGTCATATACGGAAATTCAGGATGATGAACCGATTTCATCATTTCTTCTTGCGCTTCGGCGATTTGCCGCAGTTCATGAATTTTTACTTTCCATCGATATACGCTATGGCCGATGTCATTTTCAAACGGTGTTTGAAACACTTGTTTTTCAAGTGTTTGAATATGATTGGCTATGTCATCAACGATATGTAAAAAGTGGAAAGTGATTACATTTAAAAATTGATACAAGATAAAGCTAGGATGGGAAGCATGTTCTGGGTGATGGTTCAGCTTCTCCCTAATATCCTCAATAATCCGTTCCTCTTCTTTCGTATAACTAATGACTTGTTGTGCAGTTATGATCAATTGCAGACGGCCTGTTTGCCAATCATCGCGAATAAAAGCAAGCGAAACGAACACACACTCATCATACACATCAATTTTTGGAAAATCATTCTCGGACAAAAGCGCGTCTTTGGCTAACGGGTGAAGCTGTATTTGTTCGATAAGCGACTGCAGTTCATTTTTTGTTTGTTCCGTAAAATGAATCCAGCGAATTTTTGTTTGTGTTAACATCCACTATTTCCTTTCTCTCATCACTATTTATCTATAGTATGAAAAAAACCTCAATCGTTTATGAGCGATTAAGGTTTTGGTCCGGTTCAATATGGACATGCGTCGTTTCGACATGATGTTGTTGTTTCATCATTCGCTCTACTTCATCAGCAATTTCATGGCTTTTTGCGACGGTTAAATCCGCATCGACGCAGATGGTGACATCGAGAATCACTTGATTTCCTACCATTCGCGCCTTTACATCTGATACGTGTTTTACTCCTTCGATCGCTGCGATTTCCTGCTCATATGTAGTCAAGGCCTGTTCATCAAATCCATCCGTTAACATATGCGACGTTTCCGAAAAAATATGCCAAGCTGTTTTGCAAATCATAATGCCAATGAGAAACGCTGCTAACGGATCAAGCCAAAAAATATGCAATTGTGCACCTACAACGCCGATGACAGTCCCGATGCTGACAAGCGCATCGGATAAATGGTCTTTCGCCGCCGCCGCAAGCGCTTGGCTGTTCACACGCTCGGAAAGCCGTTTATTAAACCAATATACCCCTAACATCATAAATGCAGAAAACACCCCAGCCCATGCCGCGACCCATTGCGGCGCTTCATCACGTTCACCGTTAAAGAGCGACAACGCTCCTTTTCCAACAACATCTAACCCGATCGACATCATAATAAAGGCGGCGATGAGCGATGAAATATTTTCGGCGCGTGAATGGCCATACGGATGATTATGATCTCTCGGCTTTTGGGCAATTTTGATCCCGAATAAAATCGCCACTGAGGCAACGATATCACTGAAGTTGTTCCATCCGTCAGCTGTCACCCCATCCGAATTTGCCATATAACCAATGATTAGTTTTATAATCGCTAAGCTAATATAGCTGGCGATACTCACCCAAGCCCCTATTTCTGGTTTCATTCATTTCACGAAACTCGCGCAAGGTAGCCCCTGCCGAAAGAGTGGGAGGAATTGCGCCTTGCACCTTACGCAAGTTTCATTCCCTCCTTTCGATACGTGTATCCATCCAATCGTTGAATGAGACGAATATGTGTCATGACATCTAAACGCGCGTTCTGTTTCCAACCTTGGTCTGGTCAACATGGGGCATTCAAGCCCACGACTTGAGTCGTTGGGTTATTGACCCTTACTTTACCGGTTTGCATGTATTAGTTTATCAGCATATCATCGTGTGGGTCTATAGCAACAAAGTTGACATATGGAACGACTATAGAATCAGACAAAATTTTTCTTATTAACGGAACTTTATTGCCTAAGGGCAAAACGAAACCCGCTTGCATAAATTATGGAAAAGGAAAAATTGGAGGACAGAAAATTGACCACATATCTTGATGTATTAGCGGAATTAGGGATCGATGGTGCCCACCCAGGGGGATTTTTGTTAACAAAATATATATTACGTAAACTAAAAATAAAACAAACAACCCATCTTCTTGACGTTGGTTGTGGTACTGGGCAGACAGCTACTTATATCTCTGAAAAATACGGTGCAAACGTAACAGCCATTGATATTCATCCGAAAATGCTTGAGAAAGCGAGAGCTCGATTCTCTTCGTTATCCCGCCCTGTTCATCTGCACAATGCCTCGGTTGAATCGTTGCCATTTCCAGCTGAACAATTTGATGCGATATTATGTGAATCCGTTTTATCCTTTGTCATCTTGCCAAAAGCTTTACAAGAAATATATCGCGTGTTAAAACCGCATGGAAAACTCATTGGCATAGAAGCCGCATATTCGCAATTAACAGAAAACGAAAAGAAAGAAATTGCTTCTTTTTATCGATTCCGCCAGCTGCTGACACCGAAAGAATGGAGTGCCCATTTATCCAATCATGGATTTCATGGGATTGAAATCGCTTATTGTTCTACAAAACAACGTCCCGTTTCACAAACGCCATTTACGATTACTTCGACTCTTTCCGAAGAAATGTTAGCGATTTTGAACAGACATGAATATATGAAAAAACGATACGGAAAACAGCTCGGTTATTGCATATTTTCATGTAAAAAGTAGACATCGGTACAAACCTCTTTTTTTTTCGACACATACGCTATACATATAGCAAAGAAAAAGGAGGGACATACATGTCGCAACGATGGTACGATGTTTGTTGCCGTTACCATGGTCAAATCGTCCGCATTCACGATCGTTTTGGCAACGTGCATATAGGCCGGATTACACACGTCACACCAAACCGAGTATATATTGTGCCTGTCGGTCAGAAAAAACTTGGTGGATTCGGTTACGGCTACATCGGATGGCGCTTCGGCTACGGGATTGCACTCGCAGCAATTATCGGAATTACATTAATCGGATTATTTTGGTAAAAAGGTGGCCAGCTTTTTTGCTAGCCACCGATGACTTCATATTTTTTTTACGATTTGGAAATATTCTTCAAGCGTAATGCCTTTTTCAAAAATCACTTTTGCCGCTTTTTTGCCGACATACCGTAAATGCCATGGCTCGTATTGGTAGCCGGTGATTGCTTCTTTTCCTTTCGGGTAGCGAATGATAAAGCCGTATTCATAAGCGTGAGCCGCTACCCATTTTCCTTCTTTTGTATCACCAAATGCGGCTGTAAGACCATTTTTAGCACTTGGACTTGAAATGTCGACAGCTAACCCCGTTTGATGTTCGCTCTGCCCTGGAATCGCAACAACATGAATCGCTTTTTCTTTTCCACTTTTTTTCACTTCTTCATCAAACAACTCTTTTTGCCGTTCGTACGACCGATATCCTGACACGGCGACTAACTGAATGCCGACTTGACGGGCAGAGGCAAACAATTGCTCAAGCGCTTTAGCTGCTTCTAGGCGCATATACCGTTTTTCGACATTCGTTTCGGAAAACGAAAACGGTACGTTCGGAACGACTAAATCGCTCGGTTTATAAGTTGCCGGCAAGTTTTGTTCCTTATTGACAAGCGCTAAAATATTCGCTGGATTCATAATCACTTTTATTCCATTTTGCACTTCAACAACGTTCCAATATTTCGATTCCAACAGCAAATCCGAATCAACCGCCGCTTCCGTTCTCGGCTCGTTGTTCGGGTTTTGGACAACGTTCGGCTGCTCAGTCAGTTGCTTCGTTTCCGTTTGTTCATTAGATCGTTCGGTTTGTCTTTGCACTGTTAACGGCTTTTGAGGCTGCAAATTTTCTTGAATGGGCGCGCAGCCGGCAACGAGGTAGAACGTGGCGATCGTTAGAAATGTGCGTTTCATCATGTTCACCTTACTTTAAACACCCTTGGCTTCCCCAAGGGTGTTTTTGTTTTTACACGCGAATCGCAGCTTCTAAAGCGACTTCGATCATCTCGTTAAACGTCGTTTGCCGCTCTTGGGCTGTCGTTTCTTCTCCTGTTAAAATATGATCGCTTACCGTTAACACCGAAAGCGCTTTACGGCCAAATTTTGCGGCTAATGTGTAGAGAGCTGCCGTTTCCATTTCCACCGCCAGTACACCGTAGCGCGCCCATTTTTCAAATTCGGCATTTTCATTGTAGAACATATCTGCAGTAAATACGTTTCCTACCTTTAATTGCAACTCTTTTTCAACGCCGACTTCATAAGCTGTCCGCAATAAATCAAAATTTGCTGTTGGCGCGTAATCAACTCCCCCAAATGTGAGGCGGTTCATTTGTGAGTCGGTGGAAGCGCTCATTGCTAAAATGACATCACGCACTTTCACGTCTTTTTGAATGGCGCCGCACGTACCGACACGAATCAACGTTTGTACGTTATAGCTTTGTATTAATTCATTGACATAAATTGAAATTGATGGAACTCCCATTCCTGTTCCTTGGACAGAAATTCGCTGCCCTTTATATGTACCGGTAAATCCTAGCATACCGCGCACGCGATTATAGCAAGTCGCCCCTTCTAAAAACGTTTCTGCAATATATTGAGCCCGGAGCGGATCGCCTGGCAATAAAATTTTATTGGCAATCTCATGCTCTTTCGCTTCGATATGAATGCTCATCAACAGTCCTCCAATCTTATTTCACAGTGTGGATTCCCTTTCTCATTGTACTCTCTTTATCGTTTATATACAATGGGTTAAATGTTTAAACAAAGGAGACAATACTTAGAGGGACATCGTGAAGCACATGCTGGAACAAACGGTTGAATACGCCAATAAAACCACCCCGTCATCTCGCACAACTCAACAGCCGGCAAGTTCGAAAAAGGAAAAACAAAAATTTTAAGGGAGAATCGCTCTCCCTTTTAAGAAGTTTTGGAATGATAATGATCATCCCGCCGTGAGGCTAAATATTTTTGTTTAATATATAACACTTTCTTATCTGCGCTTGTTGTATATTTTTTCGCTTTTTTCTCTCGTTTAGCAATCCATACACTCACTAACGCATAGACCGGCAGCAAAAGCTGGATGGCTCCAAAATATACATAAAAGAGTTGCTTTCCATAAAGCGAGATGTTGGCAAGCATATAATAGGAAACGGCGATGATTGCGGCAATTGCCAACACATTGACGGCATGCAAAACCGGAATTTTTCTGCGACGATTGAATCTTCGCTCGATTTCTGCTTTTGCATACAATGAAGCTACCGTTAACACCACTCCAAGAAACGTAGAAACAATCAATGCCGTCATGGTCGATAACCCCTTTCTTGATTGGAATATCCCAAAAATACTCATCGATAACGGAATGCAAATGGCGCATACTAACTAACGATAAATTATGAAGGAGGAACGAACGATGGGCAAAAAACATCGCAACCGCGTTAATAGCCAGAAAAAGAATAATCATATTCCAAAAGAAGCGCTGCTTTCGGAAGATGCTGCTCATGCGAAAGAATATTCCGCAACAGGGCGAAAAAACGGACCGGGACATCACGACAATACAGAAAACTAGTCGAAGCGCAGTAAAGCAATCAGCATTGATACGCAACAAACCCTTGTTTCAACAAGGGTTTGTTTTTATGACGATGAATCGACTTCATCGAACGATAATGTAACTACTTTCGTATACTCTCCGCGAGCGATTTCTTCTTTCGACGCCTTTTGATTTAATTCTTCATCATCATCAATTCCTGGCGCAATGGTTGGAAATTCATGTTGTTTTTGCAAATGCTCGCCCCCTTTCTCTTTCTATCCATTCCCTTGTGCGCCCGAAACTATTCGATTTTTTCTTCATTGTATCATACTCTTCTAATAAACAAAATAAATTATTTTGAATTTTCTAATTTTTTATTAACGAATGTGGAGGCGATTGATTTTTTTCCATCCTTCGGAACATAGTTTGTAATACGTTTGTCCGTGCACTCCTTCATCGATCAGCACGATGTCTCCTGTGCTGACATAGCGTGCTTTATAATCTTTTGGACGCAAATCAGCCACGTTAAACATGCGGTAAATTGTAGATAACACTTCGTCATGCATAGAAGCCGCCATCGTTAACCGATACACTTGTTCATATCCTTTCACCTGTCCAAACATTGGAGTTTGAAATAAGGTGACATCATACGTCTGCTTTGTTTTTAGCATTTTTTTCACGAAAAGATAAGCCATCGACATCCTCTCCTTTTAATCGTTTTTTACAACATATTAGCGTTTTTCGATGTCGATTCCTTTAGCAAAATCACAGTTGTTTTGTCGAACAAAAAAAGATTGGGAAAATCCCCAATCTTTAGCAGTATGATTGAATGAGACCGGAAAGCTTTTGCGACAACTGCGGAATGTCTGCGCTTGTGATACGAAAACGAATGTGCGATTCGTCCAAATCGAGCGCTTCTGCTAATAAGCTGCTTAAACCGCGGGCGCGGCGGTCGATTTGCATAAAAACGTCCACTTCTTCTTTAGAAACCGGGAGAAACACGATTTCCACTTCATCGAGCTTTCCACGAAACAGGCCTCTTTTTGGCACATACTCAAACTCTTGCACAAATGGAAGGCGGTGATGCCATGAAGCCTTTTTGCATTCTGCTTCATGAAGGCGAAAACCGAGCGTTTCCATTGCCGCCAGCACGGCGTTCATCACAGGAGTCGGTTCGACCCGGATATAATCTTGATCCGTCGGGTCGAGCGCTTGTTTAATATCTAACCCGGTATGAAGCCACACTTTTGTTTTTCCAACGGAAATCGGCGTATCAATCGGGAGCATAAACCGAAACGGGATCCGCTTTTTTTCATGAACACTGATCGTCAACTTGTCCGTCACTTTCCATTTTCCAATGAGTGCATGGCCTGTCGTTTTTCGATCATCGACTTCCACCGTATACGTTGCATACAGCGACACGTAAATATGGTCAATTTCTTGCTCAATATGCCCACCGGTGATTTCGATGACCCCTTCAACTTCATCGCCGGCCATCAACCGCTCAGATACGAGTTTGGCATCTACTTTAGCAGCACCGATTCCGATGCTTGCCAACATTTTATGAAACAACGACATCTTTTTTCATCCCCTTCTTTTCAAGCATGTGATCGACATCTCTCATCAACTCGTCAACATCGTGATACGGCGAGGTGATTTGCAGCATTTTCTGCAAGATCGAACGAGCCTCGTCAGAAATGCTCAGTTCTTCTTCCCAGCTTCTCTCTTCGTCTGTTTTTGGTTCATACGAAGAATACAGCAAAAACAGCAGAAAATGCCCTAACGCATACAGGTCACTTTTTACATCAATTTGACGGCGCAGCTTTTTTTCAAGCACGTACGTTTCAAGATGTGGGACTTGTTCGTGGAGAAAGCGGGCTAATCCAAAATCGATGACATATACACGGCCATCTCTCAGCAAAATATTCGGAATGCGCAAATCCCGATGAACAATTCCCTTTTTGTGAATATATTCGACAACAGCTAATACGTCTTTTAGCAGCTGAAATGCTTCTTTTTCAGTATACGTTTTTCCTTTTTCAAAAATCAGCGACTCGACTGTATCGCCGTCGATGTATTCCATGACGAGGTGAGGCACGCCGTGTTCCGTAAATGTTTCATATAGCGCAGGGATTTGCGGATGTTCGAGCTGCTTCAAAATGTTCGCCTCTCGTTCGAACGACTCCATCCTTTTTTTTCGCTTCATTTTTCGCATTTGTTTGACAACAACTTGCTTATTTGTCCGCAAATCAGTGGCCAAATACGTAATTCCATAGCTTCCTATGCCAAGTTCATACAAAATTTGATAGTAGCCGTGCAAAATTGTGCCTTTTTTACAGCGTCGCTCGAATAAGTGCTCAATGACTGGACAAAAATAAGAAAAACGCATCGTTAACTACCGAAAAAGCTTGAAAAAAAGCTACTTCTATGATGTTTCTTTTTATAATGTCCGTGACCGTAATGCGAAGGATGAACGTGTTTAGAATACTTTGAGTAATGGTCGCTGCTCGTGTAATGCGGTTTATGATAACGGTGGCGCGAGAGGTTTTCTTTTATAATCGCCTTTATAATTTTTTTTAACATGTTCATCGCTCCTTTTGTGATTAATTACTTAATATATACGTAAAAGGATGATTAGGGTTTCAAAAATTTTTTAAGGAGACATTCATTTATGACCATTTTTGACCGTCTTCTATTTCAGCTTTCCCATCCGATTCAGTCGTTCTATCGGTATTGGCTGTACCGCCACTCGATTCCGATCGTTTCGCCATCTACGTTAAAACAGCTATGCCGACAATGGGAACACCACGAACGAAAACAACTACTGACAGCTGAAGAACGGCGCATTGTTGCTTCCATTCAACAACAAACCGAACAGTTCAACCGCGATAACGTCACGCGTACAGAGGCTTACTTCTCCTTTTTTCAACGCTGTCCGGAAGTGCATTGGGCGTTTTTGGCGCATCTTGTGTCACGCAACGGCGGCTGGAATATGACGGACTTAAAAGGAAGCCTTATTCCATCGATCATAGCGAGTGAACAAATCCAACCGTTGTTTTTATTTTTAGAACGGGCCAATGTCCTCATTTTTCATGACGCCTATCCACAGCTTCTTTTATACGAAGAAAGTAAACGGCGAAAGAAAAAATTATTTGATTTGTTGCCTTGTTTTTCGGTTTCTTCGTTTATGAAGCCGTTTTGGGAGCTTTTTTATGAAACAAACGATGCGCCATTATTGACGGTAGCGCTCATCATAAATGAACAGCAATACATTCAGCAAAACGTCGTCAAAGATCCTTTTTTCCAGCAACATGTCATCGCGACCTTTCCGTTTTTATGCCAACAATGGCTCGGGTTTAATGATGTGCTTATTCCTTATAAAAGCGGCCGCCACATTCACTTAACCGGCATTACCGTCCGTGATTTTGCCGACGTTTCGCACCGTATAGAAGTTGGCAAAGCACTTTACGGCATGTTGTTTTATCGAAAACCGCTTTTTCGGCACGTCTACCACTTTGCGCGACAAACGAAACATAGCGGATCGCGCGCTGATTTTTGGCCGCACGTTTTTTCAACGGAAAAAACAAATGAAGGAATGCACCTATACAGTCCGCGGCTTTACGACGCTTGGCCTGCAATCATTCATCGCTTTCCTGACCGGCGCGATTGGTTTTGCGACATGTCGATCGTGCAGGAAATCGAAACGATTCCTTTTATGACGAATCCTGATATGACCCGCCATTATGAGCGAAATTTAGAAACATTGCGCGCAATCGCGTCAGTCACCAATTAAAAAACGACGAGCAACTCTCGTCGTTCCAGCCTTCCTTATTCCTCGCCCTCGAGTTCTTCGTCAATAATGCATTTTTCGATTAAGTAATCGAATGTAATATCCGCAATCTCCTCAAGTTCGATTCGCGACGGAACAAAACCGCGGCGAATAAGTTCAAAGTAAAAAAATTCTGCAATTTCTTCCGTATCAATGACGACTTCGATTTCTTTCATCATATCGCCCCCTTTGTAATTGTTTTATGTGCTATGCAACCGATTTATGTCAAAAGAATTTTTTCATTCGTATGTATGCAAAAAAAGAACCGTTCATACATTAGAAATAACGAAACAAGGGGGGATGGCCATGAATAAAGTCGATGAAAGCATCGACAACGTAATGGAATCAGTTACTAACATTATGTTCATCATCATTGTTTTCCTTGGAATACCTTATTTTTTCTATTTGTTAGTGCAGTTTTTACGATGGTAAGTTTTTCTTATGGACAAGCTTCTGCAAATTTATTAATGTCATTTCCATCATTTGCTTGTATTGCTCATCGCCGAACCACTCATATAATCGTTGATAATCGTTATACATATCTAGTAACCGATCAATCGATTCATCATCTATCGGTGGAGCAGGAAGCAACTGCAGAAGAGAGAACGGCTCATGTTTACCGATATACCTTAACAATGCAACATCTTGCAAAACAATGACCGACGTTTCTTCAGAAGACGCGATGGAAATGACGTCCTCGACATTCGCCTCAATTTCTAATCCGTCCGTTAACCGCTTTAACTCATAAACAATTTCTTCCCATCCCTCATCATGATAGCGGTATATTTCTGTCCGCACCCCAATAATTTTAAAAACATCGTTTTCATAGTTTTTCACTCGAACAAGCTCACCAAGAAAAAATGGAAATTCGATTTCAATTTCTTCCGTAATCCATACATCTCCAGAAAATTCAGATAATAACACCAACGAATGTTCCATAAATAAGCTTTGACTATGATTGATTTCATACAAAAACATGCCGTCAACATGTTGAATATCTGTAATTGTTCCGACCGTTCCATACAGCGTGTTGACCACCACATCACCGAGCGAAAATTTTGGCCCTTTCATCTCTTTTTCCCCTCCTTTCAAATATTGGTTAGTAAATTATATGCAAATCAAAACAAGTGGACACCGGTTGTTGGATGAATGTGCGCAAATCTTATGTTAGCGCTTTCAAAAAAGAGAGAGCGTTCTCGCTTGAACGCTTACGCTTCTTGCAAAAAACGCTCCCATACCTCATCAAAGATCGACATGTTTTCTAAATAATCGCCATTCATTTCTAAATAACGGCTAATTTCGTCATAATCAGCTGAACTTTTCGGAAAGCTATGATCATGATAAACACTATTGGCAAATCGGACAAACGGATCGTCTTTTTTACCATCACGAAACTTAAGCAAATAGTGATAAAACGAACGCATCATTTCTTCCCCATCCTTTTTGTCATTCTCTGTTGTTTGTCATTTTAATCCGTTTTTTAATGTTTGTGAAGGGGTATTTACCTAAAGTAGTTTCGCTTTAATCGACGCGGCTCGTTCATCAGTTCTTCGTACGTGATCGTTTTCGCTAAATGTGTTGTATCAATGAGAAAGAGCTGATCTTCAATTGCTTCGGCGACCGCTTCCTCCTGATACACCATGCCGCATTCAGCGCATGAAATACTTGGTGTACCAGTAATTTTAATGGCGCGAAGCCCATCAGGAAGCTCCCAATAAACGGTTTGTCGTGTGACTGTCACTTGTGGAGAGTCGCACCAAAAACATGTTGTCATTCGCTCTTCATCTCCGTTCCATCGATTTTTTTCAACATGGCTTGATATTTTTTCTCTTTCCATTCATCTCGTTTTTCACGCAAATCTTTCAACGATTTATGGTTCGGATCCGCTTCGTACATTTTTCGCCGTTCGATGCGGTCGAGCCCTTCCGGGACAATCGCGAACTTCGTTTCATTAGCAATCGCAGCGATTCCGATTGTTGATTGTTTTTGATCAAAATCTGGGAAAATTTCTTTAAAATACGCTTCCGCACGATTCGGGACATAATCTTTTGGCTCCGGATAAAACGTAATCACACCTTCGAAATTGCGTAAAATGACTTTTTCCGGTGTTTGCGAAATCAAATAGTTTGGCTGCAGCGCTATTTTCCCTCCGCCTCTTGGGGCATCGACGACAAACGTTGGGATTGCATAGCCAGACGTATGTCCGCGCAACCCTTCAATAATTTCTAGCCCTTTCGACACAGGGGCGCGGAAATGGCTAATGCCTTCGGATAAGTCACACTGATAAATATAATACGGGCGGACGCGCATTTTCACTAAATCGTGCATCAGCTTTTTCATGATCGGGACACTGTCGTTAATTCCAGCTAAAATCACCGCTTGATTTCCGACCGGAACGCCGGCATTGACGAGCATCTCGCACGCCCGCTTCGACTCTTCCGTAATTTCAATCGACGTATTAAAGTGAGTGTTGAGCCAAATCGGATGATACTTTTTCAAAATGTTGCACAAATTTTCCGTAATCCGCTGAGGAAAAACAACAGGAGCTCTCGTGCCGATGCGAATAATTTCTACATGAGGAATAGCGCGCAATTTTTTCAAAATATATTCTAAAATTTGATCGTTCACTAATAACGCGTCCCCGCCCGATAATAAAACGTCGCGCACTTGCGGAGTTTGCGCAATGTATTCAATTGCTGCATCGAGCTGTTTTTTAGGCACTCCCATCCCAACTTGCCCGGAAAAACGTCTTCTCGTACAGTAGCGGCAATACATCGAGCATTGATTCGTAATTAAAAAAAGCACACGGTCAGGATAGCGGTGGGTCAACCCTGGAACGGGCGAATCTTCGTCTTCATGGAGCGGATCTTCTAAATCGTATTTCGTTTTATATTGTTCTTTCGCAACTGGTACAGACTGCATGCGGATCGGGCAACGAGGATCATCAGGATTCATTAATGAAGCGTAATACGGAGTGATATTGAGCGGGATCGTTTTCGCCGATAACTTGACTCCTTCTTCTTCTTCCGGTGTTAAATGAATGACCTTTTTTAAATCATCTAACGTTCGAATCGTGTTCGTTAACTGCCAAAACCAGTCGTTCCATTGCTCCGCTGTAACGTCTTTCCAAAGTTCAATTTCCTTCCAATGACGTTTTGGACGATATACACTCATATACAGCAAATCCCCTTTCTTTACAATATATGCAGACAAAACATTTATAGATGGACGAATATCGTTTTATCAACATATCTAGCAGTGTTATTACCATATTTATTCAAAATGGCAAAAAAGGCATCATGCACTCGATAAATCTTTTACCCATATATTCATATCTTCTAAATCACTAAAAATATAGCAGTTATTCGTCAACCTGCCGCTATAACGGTAGCCGAGCTGATAAAAAGCAGTATTCATCCCATACGATTGAGCGCGGGCAAGGGAGTACACACAAAAAACCCCTTGTCTCTTTAACTCTTGTTCTAGATGGCGCAGTAAATATTTCATCAGTCCGTGTTGGCGATGAGCAGGCAATGTCACGCAATCGGTCAATTCCGCGTTATAGTATGTTTCGTTCACTTCCGCAGAGGCAGCGCTAACAATTTGACCGTCATACTCGATCACATAAAACATCGCTCCTTTTTTTAATATGCTTTCTACGTATGAAAGGTCGTACAACGGTGAAGGATAAACCGCAAAGATCGAACGGTAGAGATTCACTAACGCAGCCGCATCGGCTTTTTGCGCTTTTCTCATATCATATCCCGCCGGAAGCGGAGGCAAAGAAAAGATTCGCGGCTTCATTTGAACCAAGGCGATCATTTGATCTTCCATGCACACATTTTGACTCGTCTTTCGTTCTGGTTGAAAATAACACGTAAGAAAATGGGCATCGCTTCCGTTGAAATAGCCTTGAATCCATCCTTCATATTGAAATCCTCTTTCAATGAATAATGACAAATGTTCGTATCTTGCTTTAATGATTAGCTTCGTATATCCCTTTTGTTGAGCAGTATGTTTGATATAATCAATAAACGCCGGCACATGTCCTCGGTAATCTTCGACCCGCAGCCGCTCATTAAAATCATCAAAAATAACGGAAGCAACAAATCGTTCTTCGTGAATAAACTGGTCCATTTCTTTTCCTCCTCACTACAGAGAAGAAAAGCCTAACCCCTTCGTTAGGCTCCTTCTGCTCTACGTATCGTTCAATTGTCAATTCCACACCAATCCATCATCATTAACGCAATCATTTCTGCCGCTTCTAACACACGGTCAATTTCGATATATTCATTTGGATAATGGGCCACTGCGGTCGTTCCCGGCCCAAACACAACAGTTGGAATTGCTCCAACTCGCGTAAGAAGCCCGCCATCCGTTCCCCAAGGAGCGGCCTCGATGATCGGATCCACTCCTTTTACTTGGCGATATGCCTGGGTGAGAGCATACAGCAGCGGATGGGTTGTTTCGACAGAACTCGGCAGCCATTGCGCGCCAAACCATTCAAGTTCGATCGTATTTGTCCGAAACCATTCGTCGCGTTCATGGAGGGAGCGAACCACTTCTTCCATTTCTCGTTTCGCCTGCTCGATCGTTTCGTTTGGAGCCACGCCCATTCTTCCTTCTAAAATGACACAATCCGGCACGGACGAAGGCCACGTTCCTCCGCGAATCGTTCCGACATTGATCGGAATCGGGATCGGAACATGCTGGTATAACAGATCGTCTATCCGCTTGTTTCGTTCTGTTTCCAATTGTTGAATGCGTTCAAACACGATCCATGCCTTTTCGATGGCACTTACTCCTTCATAGCGGGTACCGCCGTGCGCTGATTTTCCGTAAACAGTAAGGCGAAACCAAAGAGAACCTTGCTGCTTCGGAAATAGTTTCATATCGGTCGGCTCCGGGATGATCGCACCGTCTGCCCGATATCCCCGTAAAATGGCCGCTAGTGTGCCGGCACCGCCGCTTTCTTCTTCAATCACACTTTGAAAAATAACATCTCCTTTTAAACGAATGCCGAGCGACTGCAGCGCCTCGATCGCTAAAAGAAGCGATACCGTTCCCCCTTTCATATCCGAAGCGCCGCGGCCATATAGTTTCCCGTCTTTGACCATGCCGCTGTATGGGTCGGCCTCCCACTGTTTAACATCCCCTTCTGGAACGACATCAATATGGCTGTTCAAAATAAGCGAGCGGCCTCCTCCTGTCCCTTTCCATACTGCGACAACATTCGGGCTATTGTGAAATGTCATGCGTGTCGAAACAAAATACGGATGCTCTTTCAGCTTCTCGATTTCCGGTTCCCATATATCAAGCTGCAATCGCAACTGGCGGCATTTTTCAACGATAATCGCCTGTGCTGTCGCTTCGTTTACTTGGGTGCTTGCCTCTTGGACAAGTCGTCTTAACAGTTCAATGCACGCTTTTTTCTGCTTTACAAGCCAAAGATGAAGTTTATTTTGAATGTGTTCCAACTCGTTCCCCCCTTCTATTCGATGCACTTTAACATGTTGGAGATACGTAACGGCGCGGCAGTATGGGAAATAACATCTTTCACATCATACGGAACCATGATCTCCGTTAATAAAAGCCCTTCGTCTGTCACTTCCATAACCGCCCGATCGGTGATGATCAAATCAACGCAACGGCTAGCCGTTAACGGCAGAGAACATGTGGAGACGATTTTCGGTTCGCCGTCTTTGTTAACATGGCTCATCACGACAATGACTTTTTTTGTTTTTTGCGCCAGCTCCATCCCGCCGCCGACTCCCGGTACGCGTTTTCCCGGAACTAGCCAATTAGCCAAATCCCCTTGTTCGCTTACTTGTAATCCTCCAAGTACCGTGACATCGATCAACCCTTTGCGAATCATTGCAAAAGCGGTGGCGCTGTCAAAATAGGAAGCACCGCTTACGACCGTGACCGGATAACCGGCTGCATTGCAAAGGTTCGCATCTTCTTCCCCTTTTGCTGGACTTTTTCCGATTCCAAGGACGCCATTTTCTGCTTGAAACAAAATACGCCTGTTGCGCAAAAAATTCGGAATAAGTGACGGAATGCCGATGCCAAGATTGACAATCATTCCGTCTATTAACTCTTGTGCTGCACGTTTCGCGATCCGTTCTCTTACTCCCAAATCCATTTCCAATTCACCCCATAACTTTGCACAATATAGTGGACAAACACACCCGGCGTAACAATTTCTTCCGGATCGAGCTCGCCAAGCGGCACGATTTCTTCCACTTCCGCAATCGTCATCACCCCTGCCATCGCGACAAGCGGGTTCGTGTTGCGGGCGCTTTTGTCATAAATTAAATTGCCGAACGGATCGGCTTTTTTCGCATATACAAGGGAAATATCTGCGGTAAGCGGGAGTTCCAAAAGAAAACGCTTTCCATCTACTTCGATCGTCTGTTTCCCTTTCGCCAGCCATTCATGGTTGACACCAATATCGACAAGAATGCCTCCTAATCCGGCTCCGCCTGCACGAATCCGCTCAACAAGAACACCTTGCGGGCAAAATTCCACCTCGAGCGTTCCTTCGTGTAATCGCTTGCCTGCAATCGGATTGGATCCGATATGGGACACGATCGCTTTTTTTACTCTCCCTTGGCTGACTAACGGTCCGACACCAATATGAGGGAAAGCCGTGTCATTGCAAATAAGCGTCAACTGTTGCACGCCTTTATCGAAAATCGCTTGCAAAAGAGACGGCGGAGAACCGACACCACCAAATCCTCCGACCATCAATGAACAGCCGTCCGTAATTTTTTCAACCGCTTGTTCGATGGAAATGATTTTTCCGTATTCATTTCTGACTTTTGTCATGGCGATCATTCCTTTTCATCTCATTCGGAAGATGTTGTTCAATGCGCGAAAACGTGCGTTCAAGCAGTTCCGCTAATTCGTCGATTTGAGCACGCTCAATGGTGAGCGGTGGAGCGATGATAATCGCCGCCCCATCTTTTCCGTTTCCTGAGGCGGATGGATAGACGAGCAATCCATGTTCTTGCGCTGTTGCGACGACGGTATCCGTAAACGCAAGATCGCTCGGAATCATCGCTTTCGTGTTCGGAGTCACAAATTCGATACCTAGCAGCAACCCTTTGCCGCGCACATCTCCAATCCAAGCAAACTTCTTTTGTAAAGCTTGCAGTTTCGTAAATAAATAGCTTCCCATTTCGTGAGCGTGTTGAACAAGGTTATGTTTGTCAATGTATTGAAGCACCGCTAACGCTACGGCTGCTGAGAGAGGATTTGCGCTTAATGTATGCCCGCTCATGATCACTCCTGAACCGTTTAAAATCGGTTCCATGACGCGCTCGCTCGCCAGCGTCGCCGCAATCGGTGTATAGCCTGCTCCTAATCCTTTTCCGAGCGTGACGATGTCGGCCTGTACATTCCAATGGTCAAGCCCCATCATTTTCCCTGTCCGGCCAAGTCCGGTCATTATTTCATCGGCAATCAATAAAATCTCATGCCGCCGGCAAATGTCGCGAATGCGCTCATAATATCCGTCCGGTGGTGTCATCGCTGCCCCTGCTGCTCCGATAATCGGTTCGGCAATAAAAGCGGCAATATGCTCAGCACCGATGCGGACAATCGCCTCTTCTAGTTCGTCAGCGCAGCGCCACTGGCAAGATGGAAACGTCAAATGATATGGACAACGAAAGCAATAAGGCGGAGAAACAATTGGGAAATCTTCGAGCAAGGGAACGAACCGCGCCCTTCTTGCCGGATGGCCGGACATTGACAGCGCCCCGAGCGTAATGCCGTGGTAACTTAACCATCGCGATAAAATTTTATTTTTTCCTTTTCTGCCTTGCTCTTGCCAATATTGAATGGCGATTTTCATCGCTGTTTCCGTTGCTTCAGAGCCGCTATTGACAAAAAATGTCCAATACTGAGTGTCACGATCGATTCGCTGGCTTAACGTTTCTGCCAGCATTTCCGCCGCTTCATTTGTAAACTGGGAGCGATAGACGAACGCCACTTTAGACGCTTGTTTGCTCATCGCCTTGATCACTTCTTGGACGCCATGACCGAGATTGGCGGTTACCGCTCCGGAACAGCCGTCAACATATTTTTTTCCGTTCGTATCATATACATATATTCCTTTAGCGAATTTGACAGTCGGATACGTGCGGTGAAGATGCGGTTTAATGAGATATGTGTGCGCCATTCGCCGCTTCCCTCCTTTTCTTTCTCTGTATTGAGATAGTATGCGCGAAAAAACTTTTTCATGAAAAGAAACCGCACTTCCTTCGTTAACAAAAAAGCGAGCCTAGTCCAATAGGTTCGCTTTTTCTGCCATAATGCTTTTATGAATCCAAATAGCCGCTTGTGCCCCTTCTCCCATCGCGATGGCAACTTGTTCGGAATGAACGCCGATGTCGCCGGCGGCCCATACGTTCGTTATGTTCGTTTGTTTCGTTCTCGCATCGGTCGGAATATGTTTATTTTCAAGCCGCTCGACACCGAGTTGTTTTGCTAAATCAGTGTTCACTTGATTATGTCCAAACGCAATAAATCCTCGTTCTCCAGTAATGACCGTTCCGCTTTGTAAGCGAACGCCGCAAAAAAGCGACTCTTCCTTGACTAACACCGATTCAATCGGTTGGCGTATATAACGAATACCTCGCTCTCGTAATTGCTGCATCATACCGGCATGCAATTCTTCACCGTCGTGGTTGACGTACGTAATATCGTTTGTCCAATATAATAGCGTCAGCGCCATATTCGCTCCTGTTTTTCCTGCTCCAAGCACAATCACTTTTTTGTTCGTCACTTCGTACCCATCACAATCCGGACAAACATAAATGCTTATTCCTAAACACGGAATGAGATTTTCGATGGACGGAATGCGGTCTTTCACGCCGGTTGCCAATAAAATTCGTTTCGCTTCATACGTTTGTCCACTTTTTCCCGTAAGTTGAAACTGTTCTTCTTTTTTGCAGACGGCTACTACTTCATCATGGATAAAGCGAACGTTTAGTTTCTCCGCTTGTTGTCTCCCGCACGCCCGCAACGTTTCCCCGCTCACTCCATCCGACCAGCCAAGCAAATTATGATAGGCGCGGCAAAGCGTCGAACGGCCGTCATTTGCATCGATGACAAGAATGCGATGACGATAGCGGCCGAGCTGAATGGCTGCTTGCAGCCCGGCAATTCCGCCCCCAACAATAATGCATTCATAGACTTCCATCTTTCCACTTCCTTCATCATATCGTTCTTTTTTATTGTCGTTCATCGCTTCAATTTTGATTCATAAAACAAAAAACTGCCTCCAGTGAATCGGAGACAGTTTTAGTTGCCTAACAAACCGGTTGTGGATGAGCGAAATCAATTTCAAAGCCGAGATCCTCAAGCATCCGGTAATCTTCAGATTTTTCTTGGCCGGCCGTTGTTAAGTAGTCGCCGACGAAAATCGAATTCGCCGCATATAAACCGAGCGGCTGAAGCGAGCGCAAATTCACTTCGCGTCCGCCGGAAATGCGAATTTCTTTTGTCGGATTAATGTAGCGGAACAATGCCAACACTTTTAAACAGTAGCGCGGATCGAGTTCATTTGTGCCCGCAAGCGGCGTGCCGTCGATCGCATGCAAAAAGTTGACCGGAATGGAATCGGCATCGAGCACTTTTAAGCTGCGTGCCATATTGATGACATCTTGCTTCGTTTCTTTCATGCCGATAATGACGCCCGAACACGGAGAAATGCCCGCCTGCTTGACCGTTTCGACTGTTCGGACGCGGTCATCATATGTATGCGATGTCGTAATGGTCGGGTGGTGTTCTTTTGATGTATTAATATTATGGTTGTAACGGTCGACGCCGGCTTCTTTTAAGCGAGCAGCTTGTTCCGGTTTTAAAATGCCTAAACATGCGCATACTTTTAATCCGAACCGTTCTTTAATTTCTTTCACTGCTGAAACGACGGTGTCAATTTCTTTCTCGCTCGGACCGCGGCCGCTGGCGACAATACAGTATGTGCCAACTTGCAGGCGATACGCCTCTTCCGCCCCGCGAATAAGCGTGTCTTTATCCACCATTTTATACGTTTTAACAGACGCTGTTGAAATGGATGACTGCGAACAATAACCACAGTTTTCGGGACATAGCCCTGATTTAGCGTTAATAATCATGTTTAACTTCACTTTGTTGCCGAAGTACGCTCGGCGAATGTTATAAGCCCCTTGCATCAATAGAAGCAGCTCGTCATCTGGACAATCTAAAATCGCCTCCGCTTCTTCGTTTGTAATTTCTTCTCCTGCAAGAACACGGTCGGCTAATGCTAACCAATCTGACATCATGCCTCTCCCCCTCGTGTCAACATATTTTTTCATCACTTTCGTCCTTCGACTCCCCGTCTCCGCACGTGTGATTACATTTATCGTATGGCAAGGCATAATGAATTGTCAACCTTTTTAAAAAATAAGTTTACTATAATTCTCTCCTTTTATTTCGTTAGTTTTTCTACGATATCACGGGCGATCCAGACGCCGCATGCACTTGCTTGCGCCAAGCCACGCGTAATGCCAGCGCCATCACCGCCTACATACAATCCGGAAATTTCTGTTTCAAACCGATCGTTTAGTTTCGGACGGGCGGAATAAAATTTGGCCTCCACTCCGTAAAATAGTGTATGTTCGGAAGCGAGTCCCGGCGTAATATGGTTTAACGCTTCTGTCATTTCAATTAAACTTTTCATCGTGTTATACGGAAGTACAAGGCCTAAATCGCCCGGAACGGCTTCCTTTAACGTCGGTTCAATAAATCCTTCTTTCATGCGTTTTTCCGTCGAACGTCTTCCCTTTAAAATATCACCATATTTTTGTACAATAATGCCGCCATTAGATAGCGCATTAGCCAACCGCGAAATTTCGTGCGCATATTCGTTCGGCTTGTCGAACGGATCAGAAAATTTATGCGATACTAATAGCGCAAAGTTCGTATTGTTGCTACCGAGCTTCGGATCTTTGTACGCGTGGCCGTTCGCTAACATAATACCGGAATGGTTTTCGACAACGACATGTCCGGACGGATTGCTACAAAACGTCCGCACTTGTGTGCCGACCGATGTGTTAAAAATAAATTTTCCTTCGTATAAGTGTTCATTAATTTCTTCCATCACAATGTTCGATGTTTCGACGCGCACGCCGATATCAACTTGATTATTGATCATGCGAAGGCGTCGCTTTTTCAAAATTTTTGTGAGCCATGCCGAACCGTCGCGTCCCGGCGCAATTACCACTTTTTCAGCGGTTATGACATCGCCGTTTTTTAACACGATTCCTTTGACGGCATGGGTATGACCTTGTTTTTCGGTAAGCACGTCTTCCACTTCTGTTTGAAACGCCATATCAATATGTTTGCACAAATATTCGTAAATGCTTTTTAAAATTTCTAAGTTTTGTTCCGTTCCTAAATGCCGAACGTTCGCCCGCAACAATTTTAATCCTGCCGCATAGGCGCGCCGCTCAATTTCTTTCACTTTTTCTGTCGTCGGATCAGTAATCGATTCCGTTGCCCCGTGCTTCAAGTTGATCGCATCAACATAACGGATAAGCTCAAGAACGGTAGAAGATGGCAAATAATCGGTCATCCAGCCGCCAAATTCGCTCGTAATATTAAATTTCCCGTCAGAATACGCCCCCGCACCGCCAAATCCATTCGTGATCGAGCAAGCTGGCACACAGCCGGCATATTCTTTTTTACCCGCGGGAGGCGGACATTTTTCAATCTTTTTTTGCAAAATAGGACAGTGGCGTTTATAAATATCATGGCCTTTATCGATCAGAAGAACGTTTGCTCCTTTTAGCTTCAACGTTAATTCATAACAAGTAAAAATTCCTGCTGGCCCAGCACCGACAACGATGACGTCATAATGCGATTTCATAACAAAATCCTCCAACACATCATTTTTTCCATTTGTAACTATAACAAGGATCCGCTATAGCGTCAACTATAAAAACGAACTTTTTTGCTTATATCATTTGTTAATGTTCGTATTTTTCTAAACTTGTATTTTCAAGCGAAACTTGATAAGGTGATAGAGGACGCGAAAAAGAAAGGAAGTGGGAATGTGAAATTTTTTGTTAAAAATTTTATTAACGGCGTGCTTACGATTGTGCCGATTATTTTAGCCATATATGTGTTTGTGAAAGTGTTTACCTTTTTTGATGGGTTGTTAGGAAAATATGTTAAACCATACCTTCATGACGCTTACATACCTGGGATCGGCATTTTAGGCACAATCGCCTTGATTACCGTTTTAGGCTGGCTGTCGACGCAATATATTAGCGGGCAGGTCATTAAACTGATCGATCGTTTATTAGAAAGTATTCCGTTTATGAAAACAGTCTATTCAGTTTTAAAAGATACAATCGCCTCTTTCGTCGGGGAAAAACGCTCGTTCTCAAAAGTGGTGCTCGTCGAATGGCCGCAAACGGGCATGAAATGCATTGGCTTTATTACATCCGAAGAAGTCGAAACGCTCTTTCACCCTCTTAAAGACCATGTAGCGGTTTATATTCCGCAGACGTTTCAAATGGCTGGAATTACCGTGTTAGTCCCGAAAGCGCAAATCGAAGTGATGGATGTAAAACCGGAAGAAGCGATGAAGTTCGTTCTTTCTGGAGGAATGACATCGGCTAAAACTAAAGGGCCTTCCCAATAGCGGGAGAGCCCTTTTTGTTTAAAAATATCGTTTTTTCCAGAAAACAAAAGCAGTAATGCTTGAAAGTAAAGCAGCGATGAACATCGCCACCATAAACGCATACGGAGAATGTTGATACGGAATCGGCACATTCATTCCGTAGAAACTGGCAACCATCGTTGGCAGCGAAATGACAATCGTAATCGCAGTTAAGAATTTCATCACGATGTTTAAGTTATTGGAGATGACAGAAGCAAAGGCGTCCATCATTCCGCTTAAAATGCTGCTGTATACTTCAGCCATTTCAATCGCCTGTTTGTTTTCAATAATGACATCTTCAAGCAATTCTTGATCGTCATCATACATGCGCAAATAGTTGAGACGCATCAACCGCTCCATGACAATATTGTTCGCCTTCAACGACGTCATGAAATACACTAAGCTTTTTTCCATGCTTAATAATGAGAACAATTCTTGATTTTTCATCGATTGATGCAACTCTTTTTCAATTTCGCTCGTCCGGCGGTTGATTTGTTTTAAATAGCGCAAATAGTAAGTAGAAATCATATAAAGCATTTGCAAGGCAAATCGCGTTTTCATAAATGTGTAGAAGTTTTTGATTTTATTATTCGCAAACTCCTCAAAAATCGGGTTTTCTTGGAGACAAACGGTAATAAAACACGTATTCGTAATAATCATGCCGATTGGAATCGTTTCATAAATCGGTCCGTCCACTTCATCATGGGTAATGATTGGAATATCAACGATAATCAACACATGGTTGTCTTCTTTTTCGACGCGTGAACGCTCTTCATCGTCGAGGGCATCCTTAATCGAATCGATCGGAATATCCAAATGGTTGGCAATGTAGCGAATTTCTTCTTCCGTCGGTGCGACTAAGTTAATCCAGCAGCCGTTTTTGAGTTCATGAATTTCTTCGATTTTTCCGTTGGCATTCGATAAATACATTTTCATCATACGTACACTTCCTCCTTTTAAAAACGAGGAAGCATCTTTTCCTTTCAAATGGAGCTCGTTTTCGAATCGTGAGTAGCTCGTTCATTTGAGAAGAAAAAGACAGTACTTCCCCGTTATATTCCGGTTCAGGTTCGTTTGAACTTCGACTACTCATATACGAAAACGTCACCCCTTCTCCAAAAATTTCTGTCCTTATTAATAATAGCGTTGAAATCATTATTTGTATAGTAATTTTTTCAAGCAAAAAAGCAGCCGATTCGGGCTACTTTTACTCACTTAATGGTGTCGTGTTAAAAAACTCTTTCGTTTCTTTTTTTGGTGTCGAATGTTTCTTCGTTGAGCGTTTCCCCATCACTCTATCGGATTCATAACTTAAGGAAAACGTTGGGGATTTTTTATCCATTTGTGCATTTCTCCTTTCGTTATTGCTATGTTTACTTTATGTAATAACCGGTGAAATTAGTCAGCGTCACGAAATGTTTAATACTTTTTTGACTGATTAAGGAGGGAATGCTTTATAATAAAGCATAGGAGGTTTTGCGTATGGAAATTATAATCAAACCGAAAGCGCTTGAATGGTACAAAGAAGAGTTAAATTTACGTGAAGGTGATTTTGTTCGCTTTTTCCCGCGCTATGGCGGATGCAGCACCGTACAAGAAGGATTTTCGCTCGGTATCGATAAAGAAACACCTTTTGATCCAAAAGCGCAAACGACGATGAATGGAGTAACATTCTTTATCGAAGACCGCGATTTATGGTATTTCGACGGGCATAACTTGGTGGTTGATTTTAACGAACAAGCGGACGAACCGATGTTTTGTATCCAATAGGAAAAAGAGCTATATAAATACAATTGGGGTTTAACTTATAAAGCAGACCCCCCTATTTTTCCACTGTCGAACAGCCATCCGCTTCACAGACAAATGCGTTTGTCTGGAAGCGGTGTTGTTCGGTCACCCGACAGTCGACACATACCGATTACTCCATAAAAGACGAAAACACATCTATAATAGCTTGTTGAAAGAAGCTAGCTTTTTTTCATGACCGCGATCGTGCAGCGGGACACAGAGACGAGGCGCTGCTGTTCATCAGTGATTTTAATGTCCCATACCATCGTTGTTTTCCCGTGATGGAGAACCGTTCCTGTGGCGGTCACCATACCGCTGCGGACCGCACGAATATGATTAGCGTTAATTTCAAGACCGACAACACTTTCCGTTTCGTGGTCGACGAGCGCATATGCGCCGATACTTGCAACCGTTTCCGCTAACGCCACAGACGCTCCCCCGTGAAGAAGGCCGAACGGCTGATGGGTACGATGGTCGACTGGCATCGTTGCCACTACACGTCCTTGTCCTATTTCAGTAATTTCAATGCCGAGCGTTTCAATCAATGTTCCTTTGCATACTTCTCTTATGTCCATCATCCCAATCCTCTCTACAAACGAAATCTTTTTAAATGGTCGATAAGCCCTTCCTGTTGTAAAATTTCTTTTTGCTTTTCCCCTAATAAATCAAAATGCGGAAACGAGTCGCGCTTGTGAATCCATTCGGGACGAAGGTTATATTTTGTCCCCCAAGCGAGCAGTTTTTCAAGGTCGCTGCACCCGACTTTCGTTACCGTCGTATAGTTTGGAAAACGCGCATCGTACCAAAAATGAGTAAGAAAAGCGATTTCCCCATTTTTTACTTTCTTCTTCCACTCTTCTAATTCCTGCCTTTGAATGCCAAATGCCATATGTATCTCCTTACTTTTTCGCCCGCTCGTAAGCTTCATGCCAAGAAGGAAAATATTTCCTTATTAAAATTGGACGAAATGAATCACGTTTAACGCAAACGTGCTGTGTTTTTCCTATAGCCGCCAGCTCGCCATCTGGTGTCAAAATTTCGTAAGCATATGTCACCCGAATTCCATCATAGGCATCAATCCACGTTCTTACTGTTGCTGTTTCACCGTAACGAAGCGGCTTTTTATAGGAAATTTGCAAGTCCGTCACCGGTGCGATAACCCCTTCTTTTTCCATATCCGTATAACGAAATCCTAGCTGATTGATTAGTTCTGCGCGCCCTACTTCCATCCAAACAAGATAATTGGCGTGATACACAACTCCCATTTGATCCGTTTCCGCATAGCGCACTTCAATTTGTTTTTCGGCAATTTTCATTTTGTTCCCCCATTCATTCGTTGTTTCTTTTATCTTATCATACGAATGGGAAATTGTCCCACAAACAAATCGAAAGCGATCCAATGTTGATTCGGATCGCTCTGTAATGGTTATCGATATCCATTTTCACGTGCTGCAGCTTCGTCTTTAATTTCTTCGCGCATCGCCGCAATCGCTTCTTCACGTCGTTCGTTTTTTGCTTGAATTTTTTCTCGCTCTTCCGGTGAAGAAAATTGCATTGTTTCGTGCGCTTTTTCGATGTTTTCAATCGTATTTTGTACCATGTCTTGCAATTTTTTTACATTATCGCTGCGGTCATCTGGGTTCGGGCGTTCATATGCCATCCTCGTTCCTCCTTGATGAAAATGATAAAAAAAGTTTTCGATAATTATGTTATGTTAACAAAAATTATTCTCCCTTTGTCTGGATCACTTGAGCATGCTGCCCTGATTGATCCTGCATTTTCTTCCCTTTGTTTCCTCCTGCAGCACGAGGTTGAGTGCCTAGATGGTTTGGGGCAAAATGCTCGTTAGTTCCTTTTTGATTGCTCATACTCTCGCCTCCTCACCATCTAGTGTGCTCCGTTTATTTTTCAGTTATGCATTGCTTACTCTGCTTTTTTCAAAATGCGTTCTTCTAATTTTTTCTCGATTTTTTCCATTGCCTTTTGATCGTTTAACAACTGACGTTTATTTTCGATCACTAGTTGCTCAAACGTGAATTTTCGACTTTTTCTCATATTCGCTCCCTCCCTCTCTCATTATTTATTATAATTTTTATAATTCCCTAAATAAGTGAAATTTATTACAAATTTTCGAAAAAAATAAAAAGAGGCACCTTCGTCTGAAGGATGCTTCTTAACGAATCTGGTCCATAATCTCTTGCATTTGTTTGTACGTCATCGGTCCGATCACCTTTTTGCGGATGACGCCATTTCCATCGAGAATGTACGTCGTCGGAATCGTTTGGATATTGTATAGTTTTAGTATTTTTCCTTTTTCGTCTAACACGACCGGAAATGTTAAACCGTATTGTTGGATAAAGGGACCTACTCTGTCGCGACGGTCTTGTGAGGTTAAATGAACCGACAGCAACTCCACATGTTGTTTATGAGCTTCATAAAATTTCTCCAATTCTGGAATTTCTTGTCGGCATGGCGGACACCACGTCGCCCAAAAATTAATCATTACCGGTTTCCCACGCAATTGAGATAAACGGATTTGCTCATCATCTAACGTCTTTAACGCAAAGTCTGGTGCGGTATCTCCCACTGAAAGACCGACTTCTTTGCTTTGTGCCGCTGCTAACGCCTGCCAAATTCCGTATCCGGTCAAACCGAGAAGCAAAATAATGGCAACAACTTTTTTCATTGTTTTTCCCTCCCACCATCATTTAACCATAAAAGAAAAAAAAGAAAAAGGGCTACCGTATGGCAAGCCCGTCGTTAACGAATGTTTTTATGATCGTTTTTCATCTTTTTCGCTTCAACTTCCGCATAAGAAGCGAATTCATTGTTAAACCCGTTTTTCTGTTTCGCATTGTTGTTGCGCTGTGCGTTCGCATTTCCTAATTTCGTGCGGCCCATATGATTCACTCCCTTTGAAAAATCGTACATCGATAGTATGCGTGAATCACCGAAAAATGATGTTGTTAATTTTCTCCTGTCGCAATCGGATGCTCTCGATAAGAAATCCAGTCGCTCCAACTGCCGACATACAGCTGCACGTTTGTATAACCAGCTTCTAATAGCGCTAATACATTCGGACAAGCCGTGACGCCCGATCCGCAATAAACGATGATTCGCTCTTGTTTTGGAATGGAAGCAAAACGTTTTTCTTGCTCGCGCGGTTGCTTCCAATATCCTGCGGCCGTTAAACTGTCTTTCCAAAACATATTTTTCGCGCTTGGAATATGCCCAGCCACTCGGTCGATCGGCTCTTCAACCCCTAAATAGCGCTTGTGTTCGCGCGAATCAATTAAAACCGCGGTCGCCTGTTCAACCGCTTGTCTCACATCTTCCACAGTCGCAAGAAGCGACGGTTGATATACCGGGACAAATGTGCGTTCTTCGACGGTCACGATTTCTTCTGTCGTTGGATAACCAGCCTCTTTCCATTTCGTATAGCCGCCATCCAACACGTATACGTGCGAATGTCCTAAATAGCGGAGCAGCCACCAAAACCGGGCCGCCATCGCTCCATCTTGGTCATCGTAAGCTACGACCGTTGTTTTCTCATCAATCCCCGCTGCTGATAATTTCGCTACAAATTCATTGAAAGGTGGAAGCGGGTGTCTTCCCCCATGTGTTTGCACCGGTCCTGATAAATCTTTTTCTAAGTCAAAATAGAACGCGCAGGGAATATGGTCATGTATGTACTCGTTTATCCCGCGCGATGGATTCCCTAAATAGAAGCGGCAATCGATGATACGCACATGATCATCGTATAAACGGTCAACAAGCCATTGCGGTGAAACGATATGTTTCATTTGTTTTCCCCTTTCTCCAACCGTTTGACATATTCATTCACCATATCAGGCGTGACATATTTTCGTTGGGGAACGATACCGTGTTTTGCGAGTTCGTTGATTTGCTTTGTCACGGCGTTAATGTTTTCGACGGTAAACGACTGCCCGTTCCGGCAAAGCATGACAGCTTCTTCAATATAGCGCTCTCTTTGCGCATCTAACTGCAAAAATTGCCTAATCAGCGCATGCTGTTTGTTCGAATGAGCCGTGATGGCGTGGTGAACTTCACTCATGTTCCTTCTCCTCTCGTTTTCGTTCTTTTTCCATTAATGCTTGAACGTGCGGCTTTGGCGTCCAGCAGCGAAATTGATAATGAGGCTTCGTTTCATAGCCAAGCCTCTGGCAATACCGATACGTTCCTTGTTCGGTTTTTTTCATCCGATAATGAATGCACGTCGCACAAGCGTGAAATCGAGTCATCGGTTTTCCCCCTCATCGCATGCCAAAATCGCACGTTCGCTCTAACATATCATAACAAAAAAGTGAACGTAAAGGCATCACAGCTGCTCTGTCAATAAAGTTGCCAATTGTGTTTCGGCATCGCGCAATCGCTCGATGTCCATTCGCTCGGTTAGCGCCGTCACAAGACCAGCAAAATATTCATCGATTTGTTCTTGTAACGAATCGATCAAATGTTTTATTTGCTTCTCGTATTCCGTCGTATAGAAAGAAAAGAGATGTTGTTCGTTTTCGGAAACATATTCGCTGATCGGTTGTTGCAGCTGTTTTTCAATTTCTTCTTTCATGAACCGTTTTTCATCCCGTTCAAAAAACGATTTAGCGTTTTTATACAGCGCCAGCGCTTTTTTAAACCGCGATTCATCGATATGTTCCAGCCCAAGCGCAAATTCAGGCGTTACAAACGGTAGCGGCTTCACTTCCGAAAGCGGAATGCCTTGGTGGATGCGCTCCATTTCATTTGCTAACACGCGAAAACGATCTTGTATTTTCATCATGAGAAAACGCTCGACACGCAAGCTTGTTGCTCTCATTTCCTGTGCTAAATCAAAGCCGACAGACTGAATCAATTCTTGTAAGCAAGCGGAAAGCGCTTGTTGGATATTGCGCCCATCATCGCGCAACGAAGCAGGGTTAAACGATTCTTTAAACCAATCGTTCATCCGGAACGAAATGCGCTGCTTCACATAATATACCAATTCGGAAATTTCTTGTTTGAGCGCTTGCACATCAGCATCGACGGCAAGCAACTGCAACTGCTGGCGAATGAGTGTTTGTTCATTGGATAATTTGTCTAATTTGGCCGCCTTTTCTTCATTGCTTTGTTCCGCTTGATGAATATAATCGCGCAACGTCGTGCGCATGCGCTTTATTTCCGCATATGCCTCCGCTATTGCTACGTTCGTTAATTCTCCCATAATAAACTGCGCAAAATCCGCTTCAAACGCTTGAATACCGGATTGTGTTAAAACACCATATCCGTTTTGCATACTAGTTCCCATTTTTTCATCGAGCGCGAATCGGCTCGATAAGGCATAAAGGCGCGGAAAACGAATGCCAAATTGCATAAGCTGTTCTTCGACGTACGCAACAACCGTTTCAAGTTCTTCGTGCGAATTGGCTAAATCGGCGGCGTTGATAATGAAAAACATTTTATCCATGCTAAATGTATCTTTGACGCGCCCTAGCTGAATGAGAAATTCGCGATCCGCTTTCGAAAACGCATGGTTATAATATGTCACAAATAAAACCGCATCCGCATTTTTTATATATTCAAACGCCACTCCTGTATGGCGGGCATTGATCGAATCAGCTCCTGGCGTATCGACGAGCACAATTCCTTGTCGAGTGAGCGCACAGTCGTAATAAAGTTCCATCCATTCGACAAAGCATGCTTTCGTTTCATCCGCCACGTACGACGGAAACTGGTCAAGGTCGATTTGTAGCGTTGTACCGAGCACATCCTTTACTTGTTCGTAGCCGCGAACAACCGCTTGAAGAAAGGAATAGTGCGGTTTTTCTTTTGCATCGACCGTTTCGATTGAGAGCGCTTTTTCACTCACCGCGAGCGCCTCTTCTAACGTTTCCGCTTTCATATGAAAATAACGAAGCGAACTTTGCACATCTTTCAGCAATTGCCCGGCTGTTTTCATCTGTATGATCACCGTGCCGTGCGGCCTGTCCGTTGTTGGCGGCACGATTTTGTTAATCGTTGCAGTCGTCGGATTCGGTGACGACGGGAGCACACGCTCTCCCATTAAGGCGTTAGCAAACGATGATTTCCCTGCGCTGAACGCTCCAAACAATGCAACAGTAAAGATGCGGTTTTCGAGCCGTTTTGCTTTTTCAGTCAGTTCTTGAACAAAGCGGTTCATTCCCGGAATCCCAGCTGCAAGTTGCGCTGCTTTGTGCAAATGGACGATCGTTTTTGCCGCTTTTTGTCCAACTTGATCGCTAGAAGAAGCGGGCTCGCTTCGTTTTTCTTCGCTTTTTGGCCGCGGTGATTCGGCTTGCTGTTCACTTTTTGGATGAGAACGAGCAGTTTCAATTCGAACAGGCACCACGCCATGGATAAGCGCATCAATTCGTTCATCGCTTACGTTTTGAAGCCGTTCGTCTGTTTCTATCATAAAAAGTTGCTGCGCATAAATGATTTCGCGGCGCTGCTTCCGTTCGTTCAGTTCATGAATGAGCCGTTGCTTTTCAAGTTCGGTTTCAAGTTCGGCTATAAGCTGTTGGCGTTCTTGCTGCATCGTTTCCTGCCATTTTGCAAAAATGGCGGCAAACACACGCATCGCTTCATTCCGGTATCGCTTTTTTAATTCTGTTGCGACATCGTTCGTATAGTTTAACACATATTCTCCGGTGACGCCGGCCCCTTTTTTCACAAGATCGGCTAACAATCGTTCATCCCATGATACCGACAGCTGTTGGCATTCGCTCATCAATCGAGCATCTTGAATGCCGTGTTCCTTTAAAAAGCGGATGAGATGTTCGCGAACATGCCATTCAATTTGTGATGTCGCTTTTTCTTTTAAGTTTTGATAAAACGCCTCTAATCGCGCTTTTCGCTCTTGTTCTGTTTTCGATTTGCTAAAAAGAAAACCGACTTTAAAATCCGGCTGCACGGACTGCAAATACGCTTGCGCCAATTCGCGCGTTTCAAACGGCATCACGTATGCATGCTCTAATAAATTGTCCAATTCTTTTTGAAATGTTGTTTCCGTTTCCGCAACAAGTGCCGCAATCGTTTGTAGCTTTTGCTGAAGATCGCCGGCATCTTGTGCGGCTGTTTTTGGCAGATGAGCCAATCGAGCGCGAATCGCTTCTTCCTCTTTGGCGTCATTGCTTTCTAAATAAGCGAGGTGGTCGTTCACAAGCTGCTTTGCCGCCACTTCCACTCCTTTTGCGAGCCGCGTTTCTTTCTCGGCAAACAACAACTGTAAAAAATGAATGAGCTCGTTCAATTCATTAAACGGATGTTGCCGTTCTTTTAGCGATGTAAAAAAGATGCGCGCAACCTGGACGTTCCAATTGCGGAATGCCTGCCATACCGACTGCTGAAACTCGGGAAACGGCAATTCTCCGTCGCGATGTTTATCGATTTGATTCACGATGAGATACAGCGATTTTCCGTAACTCGTTAATTCTTTCGTAAATTGAAAATTTAATTCAGACTGAACATGATTATAATCCATCATATAAAACACGACGTCGGCCAAATGAAGCGCCGATTCAGTAGCGAGCCGATGCGCATCGTCCGTTGAGTCGATGCCCGGCGTATCCATGATTGCCACTCCCTCCGGAATGTGCGTCGTCTGACGGCTAATTTCGATCGCTTCAATTTCATCGCCGTTTTTGCAATACGAACGAATTTGTTCATAATCATACGGCGCCGCATATTCGATCGGCGGCTCGTGCTTATAAAAGACGCGCGCATATTCTCTTCCCGCTTTGACTTTGACAAGATTGGCGCTTGTCGGAATCGGACTCGACGGCAACAGCGGCTCCCCGAGCAACTCATTAATCAGGCTCGATTTCCCTGCTGAAAAATGGCCGCAAAAAGCGATTGTAAATTCTTCATTCGCCACTTTTTGCAACAGCTGTTGCGCTTTTTTTGCGTTTTCTTCATCCCCTTTGCTCATCCATTCGTCGTGAAGATACGCTAACTTTTCACACCACAGACGCAATGATGAATGTTGTGTCACTTGCACCATATACCAAAACCCCTTACGTTTGCATGATATATACCTATTTTACTGTATTTACGCACATTTCCCAATACAAAAAATTGCAAAAAAATCCCGCCATCTATCTGGCGGGGAAAAATGGAAAAAAGCGCGGCCTCTTTTGAAAAGCATGTCCATAATTCGTCATCGACATCAGCGTTTTTTCTTCAAGGGAAATGCGGATCGATAACGTGTATGCGTTCAAAATCGAAAACACCACCGCCGTCCCATACGCTTGAAACAACAAAGGAATAAGTATAATTTCCAACGTGACAACGAGATAGTTCGGATGACGCAAAAAGCGATACGGTCCTTTAACAACGACAGGTACGTTTGGCAAGACGAGAATTTTTGTATTCCAAAACGTCCCTAATGAAAAAATGGTCCAGATGCGCAGCACTTGAACAATGAGAAACATGGGTAAAAAAAGCGACCACCATCGTGAAAGCCGCGCTCCTTTGTATAATGCTTCAAGCAAAAAAGAAAGCAAAAAAAGCACATGCATGATCACCATCCACCGATAGTGCAGCTTGCCGAATTCTTTTGCCCCCATCGCCTTTAATGCCCGTTCATTTCGTTTGGCGATTATGAGTTCAGCCATCCGCATGCCAACAACGGAAAAAAAGAACGCATAAAACTTCAATTCGCTCACTCCCAATGCAATAAAGTAAACTCTGCGCTAAATCCCGGACCGAGGGCGACCATTAATCCGTAATCCCCTTTTGGAATAGGTTGTTTCATAAATTGCTCAAGGACAAAGTAGACCGTTGCCGACGACATATTTCCGAAATTCCGTAAAATATCAAATGAAATTTTCGTTTTTTGTTCGCCGATTTTTAGTGCTTCTTGGTAGGCCATGATCACTTTTTTGCCGCCTGGATGGGCAATGAAATGACGAATATCGTTCATCGCAAGGCCGTTTTTTTGCAAAAACGCTTCGACATTCGGTTGAAGCCACGCCTGAATGAGCGAAGGAATGTTTTTTGAGAAAATAACAAAGAGTCCTTCATCGCGAATGTCCCATCCCATCACCTCTTCGGAATGAGGCATGAATATAGATTGTGTCGCGACGATACGCGGACGAATGCGCGCATCAATCGTTCCATCTCCTGCGACACAAAGGCATGCCACTCCATCAGCGAACAACGATGTGCCGATCATATTACTTTTCGAACGGTCGTGCGGTTGAAACGTTAAACTGCAAAATTCCGCCGCAATCACAAGCACTGTTGCATTCGGAAACGCTAAGCAATATTCATAGGCGCGTGCCAATCCCGCTACTCCTCCCGCACATCCTAATCCCCAGATCGGTATGCGCTTCGTATAAGGAGAAAAAGGAAGCCGGTTCATGATTCGCGCTTCCACACTTGGTGTGGCAATGCCGGTCGTTGATATGTAAAAAATCGCTTCTACTTCCTCGTAAGCAATCGGTTTTTCTAAAAACAAATCATTTTGCAAACAGTTTTGAATCGCTTCGCATCCATAATGAACCGCACTTTCAATATATACATCATTTTTTTCAGAAAAACTGTGGTCTTTTTGATACCAATCAAGCGGTTGAGCAAAAAACCGTGATTGAATTTCACCGTTATCAAAGATTGTTAGCAACCGATCGATATGGGGAAATGAATGTTCAAATAATTGTTTAACGTATCGACATACTTCTTCCTGCTTTACTTTATAAGGCAGTGACGCTGTCCCGACTGAAAGAATCGCTGGCATACTTCCACCTCGATGATCGAACGTGTTATTCATACTATTCCCCATGAAACCATTGCTATACTAAAATTAAAACGCTTTCAATTCCTTTTTTGGGATTGTTCGTTCACATTTTTTTCACAAATTCGAACGGCTTGATGTGACAAAAATCACTGTCACATCAATTTCTTACTGTTATTATAGTGATAAAGTAAGTAATGAACAATTTGTGAAATGGTGAAAATCCCCTACCAAATTATTGTTTGTTTTGTATTATGAAAGTGTAATGATTCGTTTTGGGGATGAAAGAAAGGAGGTATGGGAGGATGGCAAATGAAAAAATAAAAGGGAAAGCAACGGAGAATAGCAATTTAAAAGGAACGCTTGCTTCAGTTTTTTTGTTAGGTTTTTTCCTTATTTTCACGTGGGTTAGCGTATATTTTTTATTTTTAGAACGTCTATAAAAGAAAGGAGAGAACAGACGGTATGCACATACACAAATATGAAAAAATTTGGCTTATTTTCGGAATTGGTTCTTTATTCATATTTTTAACGATTGTTGGTGTAAGTGCGTTTGCAAAAGGCAACCAGCCGCCAAGTGGCTTAACAACGATTGATCCCGAAAAGGTAGATCAAACGCCTCCATTTAACAAACCAGGATTAGTCAAAACAGGAGATAACGAATACCAACTCAACATGGTTGCTTCGGCATTTAGCTATACACCAGCCCAAGTGGAAATTCCAAAAGGGGCAAAAGTAACGATTAACGTTACGACGAAAGACGTCATTCACGGTTTTGAAGTTGTCGGAACGAATATTAATATGATGGTTGAACCCGGTTATGTGAACTCATTCACAAAGACATTTGATAAAACCGGAGAATATACGATTTTATGCAACGAATATTGCGGTGCCGGACACCATATGATGACGGCACGAATTAAGGTGGTGGATTAAGATGAACGAAACATTAAAAGTGGATCGCCGCGATGCGAAATTGGCACTCGCCCATATTTATGTCGCTTTTATCGCGTTAGCATTAGGTGGATTAGCCGGATTATTGCAAACGTTAGTGCGTTCCGGAAAGTTTACTCTTCCAGCCAATATTAGCTATTATACGATTTTAACAACTCATGGGGTATTGCTCGGACTTGTATTAACTACGTTTTTTATTATCGGTTTTCAATTTGCAGCTGTGAGCCGCACAGCCGGAACGTTTTCTGACCGCGTTCGTTTTTGGGGCTGGATTGGCTTTTGGTTAATGACGATCGGTACAGCTATGACCGCGTTCTTTATTTTAATTGGCGAAGCATCTGTCCTTTATACGTTTTATGCGCCATTGCAAGCGCATCCAGGCTTTTATCTCGGTTTGACGCTCGTTGTCGTCGGCAGCTGGATTAGCGGATTTGCGATTTTCGCACATTATGCACGTTGGAAAAAAGAACATCCAAGCCAAGTGAGTCCTCTTCTCACCTTTATGGCGGTTGTGAACATGGTGTTATGGCTTGTTTGCTCACTAGGAGTTGCCGCAACTGTATTGATTCAATTGCTGCCTTGGTCATTAGGGCTTGTCGATCGCATTAACGTATTAGTGAGCCGAACGCTATTCTGGTATTTTGGCCATCCGCTCGTTTATTTCTGGTTATTACCGGCTTATATGATTTGGTATGCGATCATTCCAAAAATTATTGGTGGAAAAATTTTCTCGGATTCGTTAGCGCGTCTGTCCTTTATCTTATTCTTATTTTTCTCCATTCCGGTTGGTTTTCACCATCAATTAATGGAACCAGGAGTTGAGCCATTCTGGAAATACGTGCAAGTTGTGTTAACGTTTATGGTGGCAATTCCATCGTTAATGACTGCGTTTGCGATGTTTGCAACATTTGAAATGTATGGACGCTCAAAAGGAGCAACAGGGCTTTTCGGATGGTTGCGCAAACTTCCTTGGGGAGATGCACGTTTCTTTGCGCCGTTTGTCGGAATGCTCTTTTTCATTCCTGCGGGAGCTGGTGGGCTTGTGAACGCTTCCCACCAATTAAACCAAGTTGTGCATAATACGATTTGGGTTACAGGGCACTTCCATTTAACATTGGCAACAACCGTCGTTCTTACATTTTTCGGTGCCGCTTACTGGCTCATTCCGCATTTAAGCGGACGTGTGATGACGAAAGCAATGAACCGTTTAGCAATTATTCAAACGATCGTCTGGGCCATCGGGATGGCATTTATGTCTGGTTCGATGCACTTTGCAGGATTGCTTGGCGCACCACGCCGCTCAGCGTTTTCAACGTACGGCAACTCGCCACAGGCGCTTGAGTGGATTCCATATCAAATCGCCCAAGCGGTTGGTGGAACGATTCTGTTCATCGGCATTATTTTAGTGCTTGTCATCGTCACAAACTTAGCGTTCTTCGCACCAAAAGGAGAAACCGAATTCCCTGTCGGCGAAGTGGCTGAAACTGCAGAGCGCACACCGCTTGCAATGGAAAACTGGAAACTTTTGATCAGCATTACGGTTGCACTGATTTTAATCGCTTATACGATTCCGTTTATCGATATGATTCAAAACGCACCGCCGGGTTCGAAAGGTTACAAACTGTGGTAAAAAAACGAAGGTGGTCCGAAAATGGGCCACCTTCGTTTTTATAGTTGATAAATCGCTTTATATTTTTCCTCTAAATACCGAATCAAATAACCGGCATTCAATCCTTCTCCTGTCGCTTCGTGTAAAATATCAAGCGGCTTTTTCGTTTTTCCGAAACGATGAACTTTTTCCGTCAGCCAGTTTCGAATTGGAAGAAGTTCTCCTGTTTCGAGCAGTTCATCGAAATATGGAAGGTCTTTCAGCATCGCCTGCTTCAATTGCGCCGCATACATATAGCCGAGCGCGTAAGAAGGAAAATAGCCAAAACTTCCTCCCGACCAATGCACGTCTTGCAACACCCCAACCGCATCGCAATGTGGACGAATGCCGAGATATTCTTCATATTTATCGTTCCAAATATCTGGCAAATCTTTTACCGCGATCGTTCCGTTGAACAATCCTTTTTCAATTTCATAGCGGATCATAATATGTAAAGAATACGTTAATTCATCTGCCTCAATGCGAATCAAAGACGGTTTCGCTTCGTTAATCGCCCGGTAAAACTCATCAAGCGATACGTTGGCGAATTGCTCTGGCGCATATTGCTGAAGAAGTGGATAGTTGCGCTTCCAGTAGCAATAATGACGGCCGATGAAGTTTTCATAAAACAGCGATTGCGATTCATGAATTCCCATCGATGTGCCTGTGCATAACGGTGTGCCGATCAGTTCTTTTGAAATGTTCTGTTCATACAGCGCATGGCCGCATTCGTGAATCGTTCCAAATAGCGCCGTGCGAAAATCGCGTTCATCGTATCGCGTCGTAATGCGGACGTCGCCAGGGTTTAAACCGATCGCAAACGGGTGAACCGTTTCATCTAACCGCCCTGCTGAAAAATCGTAGCCAAGCTCACGCAGCAGTTCTAAACTGAAGGCACGCTGCTTTTCTTTCGGAAACGGGTGAAACAAAAACGATGTGTCGGGTTGATGGCGGGATGAAACGACCGCTTGAACGAGCGGGACGATGCGTTCGCGCAGCTTAGCAAATACGTCGTCTAACACCTCGACAGTCATTCCCGGTTCGTATAAATCAAGTAGCGTATTGTACGGATTGCCGTCATAGCCCCAATAGTCAATAAATTTTTTGTTAAACGCAACAAGCTTCTCTAAATATGGACGAAACATGTTAAAGTCGGATGCCTCTCTCGCTTTTTCCCATACGTTTTCAGCTTTCGATTGTAACACGACGTATTCTCTATATTCCTCTTCTGGAATTTTTTTATTTCGCTCATACCCTTTTTTACATTCCGCCAATGTATGACGCGCTACGTCAGATAATTGTTCTTGTACATCGCTTGGCGAAAGCTTCGCAATATATGCGGCCATCTCTTCTGATATCGACATTTTAAACACTTCTTGAGAAAGAACGCCAATCACTTCTGAACGTTGCTCCAGCCCTTTTTCCGGTGCCCCGGTCCGCATATCCCAATACATGACTTGAATGGCTTCATTGTAGCTCATCATTTTTTTAACATAACGTAAAAATTGTTGTTCGATGTCTTTGAACATGTCAATCCCCCTATTACTTTGCTTGCCCATATATATTTCCATTCAAATGAAAAATCTCCTCTTTTTATGAGAAAAATAGGGAAGAAATTATTCTTCCCTAGAAATTATTCTTCCCTTACATCAATAGGCAATACACCTTTGATCGCTTCGATCACGTTTTTGTTTTCGTCATTGGTTACAAAAATCGATACGATGCCGTGGTCTTCATGCGTGCGAATGAGGCGACCAACTCCTTGGCGCAAACGCAAGAGCATATACGGAACATCGACTTGCCAAAACGGATCAGCATAAGCTTTCCGTTTCGCTTGAAACACCGGATCGTTCGGCGGATAAGGAAGCGACCAAATGATGACGTTCGATAACGATGGTCCTGGAATATCTAATCCTTCCCATAAATGTTCCGCGCATAAAACCGTCTCTTCTTCTCTTTGGAACGCAGCGACTAACTCGCTAATTTCCCGGTCCCCTTCAAACAAAAAGGAAAATTCATATTCTTTTTCAGCTACCTGCTTAAACTGCTGTAATTCTTGTTTCGAAGGGAATAAAACGAGTGCCCGCCCCTCCGTTTCACGAATTTTTTGCAACGCATAGCGGTATTTTTGCGCAAATAGCGTATCATCGTTCGTAAAGGTCGGCATATAAATCGTCATTTGCTCGTTATAGTCAAACGGTGAATCGACGCTGAACGATAAGTAGTCATCGATCCCTAAACTTGCGGCGATATAGTCAAACGATTTGCGGTTTGATAACGTTGCCGACGAAAAAATGAACGGCATTTTTTTGTTAAACACTTTTTCGCGCAACACTTCTTGTACCGTGCGCGGCATAATGACAAGTGTTTTTCCTTCCTTCGACGCTTCTAACCACGTAATCGCTTCACGATTATGGATGAATAGATGCAACGAATACTCCATTTGGTCTAAATACTCATCGACAATATTTAATTGATAATGGTCGATCGTATACGTCTCGCTTTCAAAAACGAGTTCGTTACCGATTTCGCCGATTTTTCCACGCAATTCTTTCGCTAGACGAACAAGCTGAGGAGAAAACGCGATTTCTTGGCGGTTCGAGCCAACTACTTCCGTCGAACACAGCGTCAATTCAGCGAAAAAACGATCGCTCACTTGGAGAGTTTCTTCAATTAAATAAGCTAATTCCTCGCGAATGTCATTTTCTAATAAACGAGTTAACAACGTTTCGAGCGTCGTTTCTTTCATGCGGTATGTCAACGCTTTTTGTGCGGCAAATTCTAATAAATGCCCTTCGTCAAAGACAACACAGCTCGCCTCTGGCAAAAGCGGCAGTTGCCCTTCTCGTTTGCGTGCCTCATATGTCCAAACATGTTCCATATAAAAATCGTGCGAACAGACGATTAAATCGGCGGCTTTCCGGTAATGTTCGCGCGATAACGTTTGCCCGCAACGATGGCGCTTTTCACATGCAAAACAATCCTGAAACGGGTCCCACGCAATTTTTTGCCACTGTTCATCGCTTAAATGGGCATATTCTTTTCGGTCACCGTAGTGATAAAACGATTGCAATGTCCGATGGTCATGAACAAACTCCGGGAGCTCATCAAAAATTTGCTCATAAAGTTCGATGTCATCTTCATTGGTCATTAACACTTGATCCAATTTATTCAAACATAAATATTGGTCTTGCGATTTAGCAAGACGCACATCAATATGTAAATCAAGTACTTGTGAGATTTTGGCGATATCGCCTTCTTTTTTAACGAGCTGCTCGATGAGTGTTTCGTCCGCACAGGCAATGATCGCCGGCTTTCCCGTATAGCGGGCATAACAAATCGCATACAGCAAATACACGATCGTTTTTCCCGTTCCTACCCCCGCTTCCGCAAACATCACTTTTTTTTCTTTAAAAGCACGTTCGAGCTGAAACGCCATATATACTTGCTCGTCACGCAATTCAAATCCGGCCTCTGGCAAAATATCGTAAAACACATCGCCAATCCACTCGCCCAATTTATCAAAAAAACTTTCATTTTTCTCTAATGAAAAAGGATATCGCTCACGGCTCATCGTTCCAAACCCTCCAACATAATAACAGTAACAAACTAATATTATCCCCTATATGATGAAAGAAGTCAATGAGGAGGGGAAAAGCCGGAGCGTTTTTTACTATGCGCGAAACACACTAGAGAGCATGTATACAACTGCCTGCTTCCATTCGTGTTTCGCTGTTTCGATCCGTTCCAATCCTTCGGCCTCGTGCGCTTCTAACATCATATACGTATTATCGAGCGCTTGCGAAATTTTGAATAAATCAATTGGTTTCAATGCTCATCACCCCTTTTGTATTTGTATGCCAAAAGGCAGTGATTCATTCTTTCATCGACAACTTCTAATTCACTACCAATTATTTCTAATAATAATTCATTCATGTCAATATTAAGTGTGCTACTTTCTTGTGCCTTCATCATTGCATCTGTCGGATTTTTTACAAAAATTCCTTTTGAACGTGCAACGTGATCGTGTACTGCCTAGATATTTTTCCACACGAGTGTTGATTATCTATTATTTTACAAAAAAACACAGAATTACACAGAAGAAAAACTGGGAATAGCGCGATGTCAACTTGTTTTTATTGGTTCATCAACACACCTAATTTTTCCATCATTTTTCCCTCTTCCTCATTTAGATTTTTCCTTTTCATTCTACAAAATATCCTATTTTTCCTTTTTAATATGTCTACATTTGTCCGCAGGTTTGCACTCATTTCCCACCTATACTACTTACCACCATACAATACATTATATAAATATATAATCATATACTTATATAAACACAAAAATAAAAAACCATCTTAAGACGATTGAATTTTTATCTCTCCATGTTCTTCTTCATATTGTTTTATAAAATTTTCTGATGTATATACTTTTAAATGATCAAATTCTCTTTCATGCAAACCATGTTTCATATCGTCAGTTATTAAATAATCTGCATTACCTGCAATGGCGCATTTCAAAAACATATCATCATATTTATCGTTAGATTTTTCAATTTCAACATTCATCGTATTAACTGATAATGAATGATAAAAAAGTTCTGCAATACTTTTTAACAATATAATCCTATCAGACACACAATCAATGTTATGACGAGCAAAATTTTTAACCAAATAAATCAATTCCCCAATAGTATCCTGAGCGAAGAGAAGCCTTATCTTTTTATTTTTTACTAATTCCAATATTTTTTCGCATGATATAGATTCTTCGAACCAAGCCGCAATAAAAATATTTGTATCAAGAACCTCTGTTTTAACGTTGTTTCTTTTCATACTTTTTAATGCCTAAAGACTTCCTCGCTTCAGCAGGCGTTAAACCCCTTTTCTTCATATTCGTTCGAATGATCGATTTTATGTCGTCCATAAATGATAATTTTTCACTATCATTTCTTTGAGCAATCGCCATATCCTTCTCCTCCTTATCACACATACACTACACCTCCCTTAAGAGGTTAGTATATGCTTATTTTAAGGAGATTATACCACAAAATTCATTTAATTTGCATCAATATATCGCTAATCTCCTATGAAAATGCATGAGTGTTGATTATCCATTATTTTACTAAAAAACATAGAATCATATGGCTGAACACAATCTTTTCTGCATTTTTTCGACTGTCGGAGGCAAGTCTGTGACTTGCCTTCGTCACGCCTTCGCGTGACAGAGGACCGAACACCCAACCGCTTCACAGACAAATGCATTTGTCTGGAAGCGGTGTTGTTTGGTCACCCGACAGTCGAAACATACCGATTACTCCATAAAAGACGAAAACGTTAAAGTTCCAAATTGCATTTATATAGGAAAAAGACGAAAGGAATACTGGATGAGCATAGGAAGAGAAGCATCGAGTTGTACAATGTTCCTTGAAAAAATCAACATCGCAAAAAGCTCTTTTCACAAAACTCTTGAGTTTCTTTCAGCGTATGTATGTAACTTTCGATTGTGTGTTTAGATAGGTTTTTAAATTCCCGATCTTCAGGAAAATCTTTAATGGCATATTTTAATAACAAAAAAACCACACCTCCTTTTCAATATCTGAAAAGAAAGTGTGACGCATATTTAAGCCAAATTCTTTTTTACAAGCCACTTTACAAAAAATCGTTCAAACCCTTGATACTTCAACATTTTTTCGGCGGCCGCAAGCCCCAATATTGATAGTAATGCGTTTCGATAAAACCGTTAAACAGCTTCCGGCGCTTTGTTGCAGGTTTGCCGTAATATTTTTCAAATTCTTTATTTGCCGTTAATATGTAAACCGACCATGTATCCAATGCGGCAAACGTTTTTCCCATTTCCTTATACATTTTTTCAACTTCTTTCCGCTCGCCAAGCCGCTCTCCGTACGGCGGATTGCCGACGATGACCCCGTATTGTTTTTTCGTCGTAAAATCTTTCGCTTGCATTTGCTTAAAGGTAATGAGATCGCCAAGCCCTGCTTCGAGCGCATTTTCTTTGGCGACTTGAACCATGCGGTGGTTGATATCAAAGCCAGAAATATCAAGCGGCTGATCGTAGTTCGCCACATCTTCCGCTTCTTCACGCGCCCGTTCCCACTTATGTTTTCCAATCCATTCCCACTGTTCTGACACGAAATCGCGGTTGAATCCGGGAGCGATATTTTGACCGATAAGCGCCGCTTCAATCGGAATCGTTCCCGAACCGCAAAACGGATCGACAAACGGCCGATCCGGCGTCCAGTTCGTCAATTGAATGAGTGCGGCAGCTAACGTTTCTTTGAGCGGAGCTTCGCCTTGTGCCACGCGATAGCCGCGCTTATGCAGGCCTGCACCGCTTGTGTCGATCGTTAATGTCGCGATATCTTTATGGAGCGCGACTTCGATGCGGTAGAGAGGGCCTGTTTCCTCGAACCATGACACGCGATAATGCTGCTTTAAGCTTTCAACGACCGCTTTTTTTACGATCGCTTGACAATCTGAAACGCTGAACAACTGCGACTTCACCGATTTTCCGATCACAGGAAACTCCGCATGAACCGGAATGTAATCCGCCCATGGAAGCGTTTTCGTTTGCTCAAACAACTCCTCAAATGTCGTCGCTTTAAACTCTCCGATTTTGAGCTTGATGCGGTCTGCGGTGCGCAGCCATAAATTAGCGCGGCAAACCGCCAATTCGTCCGCCTCAAACGTGACTTTACCATTATCTACGGTACATTCATAGCCGAGACTCCGCACTTCATCGGCGACGATCGATTCAATGCCCATCGCCGCTGTGGCGATAATCGTAAGTTTGCTCATATTGACATCTCCTATTCTGTATTCCATTCCCGTAAAAATTGCTGCAACTCATCAAACAGAAGCGGCTTGGAAATATAATATCCTTGCGCGTAGTCACACCTTTGTTCTTTTAAAAATTTATATTGCTTTTCCGTTTCCACCCCTTCAGCCACTACCGAAACATTCAAACTACGTCCCATCTCAATGATCGCTTTGACGATTGATGCTTCTCCACGATACGAAGATAAATGACGAATGAAGCTTTTGTCAATTTTTAATGTGTCAATCGGAAAACGATGCAAGTAGCTTAGCGACGAAAATCCTGTTCCGAAATCATCAATCGCGATTTTGATTTGTCGTTGCTTCATTTGAACAAGCCACTCAATGGCGAATGGCGCATTCGGCATTAGCGTGCTTTCTGTCAATTCTAACTCAAGATAACGCGGATCAACAGCTGTTTTTTGAAGGATACGATCAATTGTTTCAACTAATTCATTTTGTAGAAAATGAACAGCTGAAATATTGACGCTCATTTTTAACTTTGGATACGCAAGATGTAACTGTTTTAACTGCCGACATGCTTCTTCTAGCACCCATTCGCTCATTGGTATAATGAGACCGGTTTCTTCGGCAAGCGGAATAAAGGCAACAGGAGAAACAAGTCCGCGCTCAGGATGTTTCCAGCGCACTAACGCTTCAACTCCGGAAATTTGATTGGTACGGAGATCGAGCTGAGGTTGATAGTACAATAGCAACTCCCCACACTCCAACGCTTTGTGAAGGTCGTTTTCTAACACCAAATCTTGCTCATCGCGGCCATGCTCGTGACTGTTATATAATTCAAAACGGTTTTTTCCTTTCTTTTTTGCGCTATGCATCGCGCGATCAGCATTGCGGATGAGCACTTCAACATTTTCGCCATTATGGGGGTAAAAACTGACTCCTATACTTGCTGTGACATATATATCTTGGCCTTCTATAGAAAACGGAGCTTTTAGCACGTCAATGATCGTTTTCGCTATTCGAGCGGCCTCACGAATATGTTTGAGATTAGGAAGAATAATGACAAATTCATCTCCTCCAAACCTCGCGAGCGTATCTTTTTTTTGCAAAATCCCCTTTAATCGCTGAGCAACTTTCTGTAACAACGAATCTCCAGCATGGTGACCTAGCGTGTCATTCACATATTTAAACCGATCTAAGTCTAAAAACATCACAGCAAATAGTTGCCGGTGCCGGTGGGATGTTTCAATCAAATCCTCCAATCTTTTCGTAAACAAATAGCGGTTTGGCACGCCCGTCAACATGTCGTAATGCGCAAGTTTCTTTAGCTGTTCAATATTTCTTTTTTGTACAGTAATATCGGAAAAAATCGCTAAATAATTGGTAATATTCCCCTTCCTGTCCCGAATCGAAATGACGGTCAGCCATTCTAAAAACAACTCTCCGTCCTTTCTTTTATTCCATATTTCTCCTTTCCAAACACCGTTCTCAATAATCTCTTTCCACATACTTTTATAAAACGCTTTATCATGCAACCCAGATTGTAAAAACCGCGGATTTTGGCCGATGATTTCTTCTTGATGATAACCGGTTACGATCTCAAAAGCCGGATTCACCCATATAATACTTCCTTCCCGATCTGTGACCATAATCCCTTCATTGATATGTTTCATAACCTTGTTGGCAATGTTTATAAATATGGTTTGCTGTAATAGCTTCGAGCAATCATTCCCCATGCCACTTCATCTCCTCTTCGGCTTCACCGTGTGAAAAACGATAATCGCTTCAAAATAAAGCATCATAAATAAGATGCTTATATCATTTTTATACTATTTCTTTTCTCTTTCATTCAAGCGATATTTTGTGACACGTTTTTGACAAAAAAAAAGACTCTCTATAAACCGAGAGCCCTTTTCTTTCGGCATTAATAATGTTCTGTAAGCCATGTTTTGTTCCTTCGTACTGCAAGCGGCTTTTCGCCTCGTACTCCGGCGGTAATCATCTATCTACAGATGAAAGTTCATCTGTCCTTCCCTCCGTTCATTTCCTTCGGGAAGGTGCCCCTACCATTATTTGGGTTTCTCGCTCGTGGGGTTTACCGCGTTCCACCCCTAAGGTTTCCCTTAGAGCTCCGTCACTGTGGCACTTTCAGGGTAATCGAACCATATCCATAAGGACGTAGGTTCTTTCCCCGCCGTCAGCCCAGCCTTGCGCCAGACTGCCCTAGCTTATTGTTTCGCTAGGCACGAACACTACGGGCATCTCAGCACCGTGCGAGCATGGACTTTCCTCTACGACCAAAGTGTCGCAGCGATTACCCGAACATTATTAATGCCTTCATCTTTGCATAATGTAGTATAGTCGATTTTTCTGCTCGCTGCAATGGGAATTTTTTTCTTTATGTACATTATTCGTACAGTTTGTTTCCGAATACGTGCTTTTCTAAATTAGACAAACGTTGTAAAATGTCAAAGTTCGTTGTGCCCGCCGGCATTGCTTGTCGCTTTTGCAGTTCCTCTACTTGGCGTTTCAACCGCATATTTTCTTGTTGTAACTCTTCAATTTCCTGATGGAACACTTCGTAGTCTTTAATAATCATGTCTAAAAATTGATCGACTTCGTCTTGGTTATACCCGCGCATACTTACTTTAAATTCCTTTTCCAAAATGTCTTTCGCTGTTAATTTCACACGACCTGCCAACATCGTTTTCACCCCTATTCCAATCCGCTATCCTTTTCTTTATTTTTTCAGAAAGTCGAGCGATTGTCAATTTACCATTGTTCCTCTTCTACGATCGCTTGCAAATCGGCAAACGAAATCGAAAAAATCGGGTAATGTTCTTTTTTCTTGGCCATATGGAGCATAAATTTCGGCGTGCCTTCTCTTTCTTCGTCATAAACGATTAACAGCCCATCACTTTTGGTAAGGATGAACTCGTTTTTCAGCCGAAACTGTGCGGAGTTTTCGTATGGCCGCTTCGTAATATAGTCAAAAAAATCGGCTTGGGAAACGATGAGTTCGTAATATTCGCGATTTTCTTCCTTCCACCGCTCTTCTTGATGCAAAAATGGCGCTAACACCGCCAACTGCAAATGAGGGTACACTTCCTGCAATTCATACACCACTTCCGCCGCCCACAGCTCTACCCCTAATTGACCGCTAATCACAACCCACTCCAATCCTTCCTCTAAAAGCGCAATAAGGCGTTTTTCGATCGCTTTTTTGATATAAGCAACCGCCGGATGATCGTTTGTAAAAATATTCAGTTCATGCGGTTTATAACCTGTCACCGCCAACACTTTTAACAACGCCTTTTCCTCCTTACAAGAAAACAGGAACTGAGATTCAGTTCCTGTTTTCTCACCACTTAATAGCCCCACGGCATCGGGGCAGGGCCGCCGCAAAAGAGTTGCTGGTTCGCTACTTCATTCACTACCGATTCGGTGTGCGGGAAATAGTGTTGATGTTGGTAAAGATGATGATTTACATGAGTCGTATGGGACGGATGGATATGTGGCACAATCGTTGCGTGTAAATGATGTTGTACACAGCATTTTGGCGGATGAACAATTGGTGCCACGACATGTGGTCTGCAATGCATATACATCTCTCCTTTTGTCATAAGCTGTTTGACAATACTAGCCTATGATGAAAGGAGCGGACACGTACTAGTGCAGAAACCCATTTTTCTACTGTTGCGATCCATTATGTTAAGTTTGTAAACAAAACCATCGTTAAACCGACAACGACAAAAAACAAATATAAAATTTTTTTATACATGCTTTTCACGGCTTGTCTCCCCATCCATCGCTTTTTATGCGTTCCACTCACAATATATAATTGTACACATTCTTCGCTTTTTCTACAAGTTTCGCTTCGAAAAAATAAATTTTCTGTATTTTCTGTCGTATTTTGCGCTTTCCAAGGAAATAGTTATTTCTTTATTTTCCGTTCAAGCCTTTCGAGCCGTTTCAGCAATTCGTGCGGCGATTCGTTGGACCGATGGGTGCGAGCGATCCCTTTCCACGCACGATACGCTGTCTGCGCGTATTGATACGCCCGTTCCGGCTGCCGGAAAAGATGTTCATATATTTTCGCTAATTCGATGGCCGCTTTGACGTTCCATCCGTCATGGCCACTTTGCAGTAATTCTTGCCAAATTGCAATCGCTTCGTCGTATTTTTTTTCTTTTTTGTAAATGAGCGAAAGATTCCATTTAGCTTTCGCCGCTTCCTGCTCATTGCCCTCGGCTACTTGTTTGTATACTTTTTTCGCTTCGCCTACTTCTCCGATGGAAGCAAACCAGCGCGCCATTTCGAACTGATCAGTGGTGTGGTCGATTTCTTGAGCCTGTAAAATTTGCTTTGAAAGATGAATGTATAACACAATGAGCGACAGCACATCCATTTCATTGTGCTTCAATACTCCAGCAATCCCATCTGGATGTTTGGATGAAAGAAAATCAAAATACATCATCGGTGCTAAAAAGCCAGGAATATCTTCCGTCCGTTCCACCCCGAGAATCTCTTTTTCCACGTGAGCTAACCGGACGGACTCGAGCCGATATTTCCATATTCTTCGCGCGGCATGATACAAGTCAAAGTGTCCGAACGAAGGCAGTTTCGGTACAGTGTCGCGAATAAGCGTGTGGCGTGTTTTGACTACCGGCCAATCGAACGCTTTTCCGTTATAGGTGACGAGCGTCGTGTAATCAACTTCCGACAAAAAACTTTGATAAAGCGCCACTTCCGCGCCTGGATGGGGTAAAAAGTGCTGCCGTACGACTACGCGGTCATCATATACGCGGGCATGGCCAAGCAAAAAAATAGTATTTCCTGCCCCACTGCCTAATCCTGTCGTTTCTGTGTCAAAGAAAAACAGATCACTTACGTCATGTCCTTTGCTTGAAAGCGGATGAGAAAGGTTCGTGCGCTGCCACATTTCGTGAATGACATGCAATTCGCCAAACCGGTACATGCCGTGACGGTCGTCTAGCGAATAAACCACTTCGCGAACGAAGCAATAGTCACCGTCAAAAAAGAATGGCTCAGCGTTCAGATCACGCCATCGCTCTAAATAAGGAATATCTGTTTCTTCTTCGCGTTCGCAAATCGATGGATGGGTGGATATATGACCTTTTAGCCTTGCGAGTTTTTGTTTAATTGTCATCTTGTTCAATCCTTCCATCAGTGAACATCCCCATTAAACGAAGCGCATCGCTTTTCGCGTGATAGGTTCCTACATCTGTGCCGATGCAAGATGGGCATCCGGATTCACACGGACACCGCTCGATGATTTGTTTCGCTTCCTCTAGCACTTGTTCCATCACGTGATATAGCGCATCGCTCAACCCGATGCCGCCCGGATAGCGGTCATAAAAGAAAATCGTCGGTTGTTCGTTATGCACCGCTTTCACTTGGGCGACGACATGCAAATCAGACGGGTCACACATGACAAACAACGGCGCAACACATTGAAGGATGTGGGCAACACCTAACAATCCTTGTTCAATGCGCTCGTCGTTCCAATGGTTCAGTGATTCCCGTTTGAGACTGATCCATGTAGCGTTTGTATGCAATTCTTCTTCCGGTAAATAAATCGGCCCTGATCCGATATTTTCGTGTGTTTCTAATTTTATTTTTTTAAAAATCGTTGCTTTCGCTAGCACCATCACATCGCCAAATCCGATTTCGGCAGCGGTTGTTTCTCGCTTGCGGTCTTCTTCCAATACTTTGAGCTCGACCGCGAGATTCGCATCGGTAAAATATTCGACATCAACTTGCCGAACATACGCTTTTTTCTCTTCCCAATCGAGCTTTTCGACTTGATATTGCACGCCTTGATGCAAATAAATCGCTTCTTCATGGAGAAGCGTCATCGCACTAAAGCGATCCATTTCACCAATCACGCGATGCGCTCCTGTTTCGGAAATATCGATAATGACGACATTTTCTTGCGAAGCAGAGCGTAAGCTAATCGTATGGGCTGGGAAGGAGTCACTCATCCAGTACCATTTTTCTCCTTTCCGATAAAGCACGCGCTCGTCCGTTAAAAATTCCAAAATCTCTTCTACGTCGACGCCATCGAACGTTTCGCCTTGACGAAACGGCAGCTCGAACGCTGCACATTTCATGTGGTCTACTAAAATCACGAGGTTATCCGGATTTAAACGGGCCGTTTCCGGGCTTCTTTCGAGAAAATATGAAGGGTGCTGAATGATATATTGATCCAATGGGCTTGAACTTGCGACGATGACAACGATCGACTCTTCTTGCCGCCGCCCGGCGCGCCCTGCTTGCTGCCATGTGCTAGCGATCGTGCCGGGGTAGCCCGTGATGATGCACGCTTGTAATTGCCCGATATCGACGCCTAACTCGAGCGCGTTCGTGCTTACGACCCCACGAATTTCCCCGTTTCGCAACCCTTTTTCAATCGCTCGGCGCTCGCTCGGCAAATAGCCGCCGCGATAGGCGCGGATGGACGTTTCTCCAAGCTCATATTTCACTAACTGTTTTAAATACGAAAGCAAAATTTCGACCCGAACACGGCTTTTGGCAAATACGATCGTTTGAATATGATGTTTTAACAGTTCGCTAGCGAGTTTCTTCACTTCCAATGTGGCACTTTTTCGAATGTTCAACGCTCGGTTAACAACCGGCGGGTTATAAAAGACGAAATGTTTTTTTCCGGACGGGGCGCCGTTTCGGTCAATCAACACCATTTTGTTTCCGGTTAGCGTTTCCGCTAGTTCCTTCGGATTGGCAATCGTGGCCGATGTGCAAATAAATTGCGGTTCGCTTCCGTAAAACCGGCAAATTCGTTTTAACCGGCGAATGACGTTGGCAACATGGCTGCCAAACACCCCGCGGTACGTATGAAGTTCATCGATGACAACAAACTGCAAATTTTCAAACAAGGCAACCCATTTCGTGTGATGCGGTAAAATCCCTGAATGTAGCATATCCGGATTGGTAATGACAATATTGCCTGCTTTCCTTATCTTTTGACGAATGGTCGGCGACGTATCTCCGTCGTACGTATCGCAATAAATCATCGTCTCCATTTCCCCAATGATCTCATTTAAGGCGCTTTTTTGATCCTGTGCGAGCGCTTTTGTCGGAAATAAATAAAGCGCCCGCGCTTCCGGACGATGAAGCATCGTTTGTAAAACGGGCAAATTGTAGCACAACGTTTTTCCCGATGCCGTCGGCGTGACGGCTACAACGTTTTTTCCTGCTTCTACCGCTTCGTATGCTTCTTTTTGATGTGTATATAAAGAAGAAATGCCTCGCTTTTGTAATGCGTGCTTTAAGCGCGGATGAAGCGACTCGGGAAACGGAACGGTTTTAGCTTCCCTTTCCGGAATTGTATGCCAATGAACGACATGTTCATTTTTCTTCCATTCCTCGACGATCTCTGGCAATGTTTTTCGTTTTTTCAACAATGTTGCTCACCTACCTATGTTTTATTTTAGAGAAGAGCCGTTCGTTTTCAAAGAAAAAATGCACGAAAAACCGTGCATTTTTTCTTTCAAGCTTATATAGTGATTGCCCCTCAAACGTGAGTGTTTAGCAAAAAACGACAAAAACGATATGGATAAATATCACAAAACGGCTACCTTTTTTAAATAGTAGCCGTTTTTCGTGATTAACCTTCAAACAAATCGGACGACAAATATCGCTCGCCGGAATCTGGAGCTATGCAGAGAACACGGGCGGATGGCGGCATACGTTTCGCTATTTCCACAGCATAATGGGCAGCGGCACCGGCTGAAGCGCCGACGAAAATGCCTTCTTCTGCGGCCAAACGACGCGCCATCATCTGCGCATCCTCATCTTTAATTAACAAAATCTCATCGTAAATGTCGCGATTCAATATTTTCGGAATAAACCCGGGACCCGTTCCTGGAATTTTATGAGGACCTGGTTTTCCACCTGACAACACAGGCGATCCATATGGTTCGACGACATAAATTCGCAAGTGAGGAATGTGTTTTTTTAACTCTTCCCCTGTTCCTGTCACCGTTCCGCCTGTTCCGGCCGTTAACACAAAGGCATCAAGCTGTCCATCAAACGCCTCTAAAATTTCAATCGCCGTACTATGGCGATGGGCATCTGGGTTCGCTTTGTTTTCAAATTGCATCGGGATAAAGCTATGAGGAATTTCCGCGGCAAGCCGATTCGCTTCATCAATCGCTCCTTGCATGCGAAGCGAAGCTGGAGTTAAATGCACCTCCGCCCCATATGCTTTTAAAATCTTCACCCGCTCAATCGTTGCATTATCAGGCATCGTAATGATGCAGCGATAACCTTTAGCCGCACATACCATCGCTAAGCCGATTCCGGTATTGCCTGAAGTCGGCTCAATGATCGTGCTTTTTCCCGGTGTAATCTTTCCTTCCTCTTCGGCGCGGCGAATCATTTGAAATGCAGCGCGGTCTTTCACGCTTCCTCCTGGATTAAACGATTCCAGTTTGATATACACTTCCGCTCCGTTAGGGTCAGGAATTCGGTTTAATTTCACAACCGGCGTATTGCCGATTAAATCTAAAATAGAGTCGTATCGTTTCACAAACATCGCCAACCTTTGTCCAATGATTCTCTATTGATTATAGAGCTTTCAAGATTTTCTTTCAACATTTCATACTTGAATCTCTTATATCGTTGCACACATTTTCATTTATGATGAACTCATAAAACATATAGAAAAGGTTGGAGATATCACTCTTTTCTACCCTAAACATTGTTAAGTAAATATTGTGATAAACGGGTTCATCACCACAAAATGTACTTGACAAGCAAGTAATGTTGTGAAGCGAAGGATACCGCTTACTATTTATTTAACTTTTATTTGCAGTTATGTATAAAAAATATCAAATCAGCTTTTATTCAAAATCAAGCACAACTTTTGGTGAAGAGCCATAAACTTGTAAAAAATGTTCAAATTTTTTCGTATCCATGTACTCTTTTATGCTAAAATAACATTTTTAGCAATATACCCCTTTCGTATTTTAGTTGTTTCCTTTTATAATAATATCATGCGATGGTGAACGGATAAACGAGGTGAATCGATTTGAAGTCTTCAAGGGAAAAACTGATTGCATTTTTAGAAGAACACTTATCGGATTTTCTTACATATTGGCGAAAACATATGTATATTGCCGATAACGATAAATACATCGATCGTGTTGAACATAACGGACTATCTGTCTTTCAGCTAGTGAAAAAAACGTTAAGCCGACATCTTTGCTTAAATGACATTCAAGCGCTAGCAGAAAAAATTGCGAAAGAACGGGCGGAAGCGAATATTAACATCGGCGAATTTGTGTATAATACAAATCTCGGGCGAAGCTTAATCATTCGATATGCGCTCAAATCAGGACTTTCGATCGAAGAGCTTCAGCCGTTAATTGATAACATTAATGGTTTGTTTGATCAATTTTTGTTTTATGCGGTGACGAAATATACAGAGCTCAAAAACGCCGAAATTCAAGAAAAAAATTCATTTATCTCGCAATCTCATAAAGACCGGCTTACGCTGCTTGGACAAATGTCTTCCAGTTTCGTCCATGAATTTCGCAACCCGTTAACCGCGATTATGGGGTTCGTGCAATTGCTAAAATTTGAACATCCGAACTTAAAATATTTAGATATTATCGATCATGAATTGCAACAACTAAAATTCCGTATTTCTCAATTTCTTCACATTTCAAGAAAAGAAATGGAAGAAAGAGAGAAAGAACCCATTTTCCTTGAACAACTATTTCAAGAAACTGTGTCGTTTTTATATCCAAGCTTTGTTGATGGAGATGTTGATGTTTCCACAACTATCGATCCAAAAGCGCGCGTTTTCGCATATAAAGACCAATTGAAACAAGTGTTCATGAATATTCTCTTAAACTCGATTGAAGCGGTAAAAGAAAAAGAGAAACCTCGTCACATCCATATTCAAGCATTGTCCCGCCATGAAGAGGTTCTCATTGAAATTTCCAATAACGGACCGATGATCCCACCTGAAACCGTTCAAGCCATTTTTGAGCCATTTTTCACAACAAAAAAGCTCGGAACTGGAATCGGGTTATATGTATGCAAAAAAATTATTGAAGACCACGGTGGACAAATTACGTGTACGTCTGACGAACGCATTACTTCGTTTTTTATTTCATTGCCTCACGAAAAAAGAAACTCTCTCCCTGTTTAGGAGAGAGTTATTTAACGCAGCGGTTTGCGAAATCCAGCTGCTTGTGCTTCTTTTTCGCTACAAAACATCACTTCTGCTTTTGTCACGTCATATTGCGGACTGCCGGGAACGTGATAAATTTTTTCCCCGTTTTTCGAAACATTGCCCTTAATCATTGGTTTTGCGCACGATTGACTTTTTTCTGACTCTGATTTACGGCCCACTTCATCACGAAATCCATGGTCTGTTGCATAATCTTCAATTGACCAAATGTTGAGCCGCTTTTTTCTCGCCTTCTCTTGAATTTGTCGAAATTTATCTACATATTTCGTATTCGGTTCAAATACATATGCGACACGGGCATAGCCTTTTTCCAATAACAATTCATTGACCATCTGATGACCAAGCCACACATACGCAAGCAAACGACCGTATTGATCCCTCTCGCGCACATCGAGTTCGAGCTCGATCTTCGTTCCCGGCGGCAATAATTTTTTGACATAGCGGCTTGCTTCAAGCCCAAACGGCTGCACCGGCTTTGTCGGATGGACCGATTCTGGCGTATCGATGAGCAACAAGCGTACCGTTTCCTCCCTCTTTCCGATTTTCACTTTTAATGTGTCGCCATCAACGACTCGCTCAACGACAGCTGGAATTTTAGAAGACGATGGCTGGCATCCGGCCAAAATAAAAGTGACAAGAACAGAAAGAAAACAAAATATGTATTTCTTCAATTTCCGCTTCCTCCTTCTTTTTTATCGTAACGTATCGATCGTTGATTGGCTATCTTTTAAGTATTATTCTCTTCGGCTTAATCGGCGGTATCACAATTGAACTAGAATTCGTGTTGTGGCTGTCGAAAAAGCTTGTACAAATGACTCATAAGCATCATAAAGGATTCACGATTCATATCCGTAAATCCTTTTTTTCATGATTCATATAGGTCAACATCGTGGTGACCGTTCCGACGACGGTGACAACGATGAGAGAATGAACAAAGGATGCAGTTGGAACAACTTGACTCCCGATCGCGATGACCACCATATCAATCACAAAAATGATAATCCCAACATTCCAATTGGTAAGCTTCGCAATAAATTGAGCGAGTAAGTCTGTTCCGCCTGTGCTCGTATCTTCGCGTAACATGATACCGATGCCTGCACCGACGAACATTCCTCCGATAATCGAACTCGTGAGCGAATCTAATTTGACAATGCCGCGAAGCACAGAACCAATATCAATCATCAACGATGAAAACAACAACCCATGCAAACTGTTGTAAAAAAATGGGCGGTAATAAAACCACGCAATGATATAAAGCGGCACGCTTAAGCAAATGATTGTGGCGCCTACTTTAATGTTCCATATGTATTTAACAATAAGACCAATACCAATGATTCCTCCATCTAATAAATGATGCGGCACTAAAAAAACGTTAATGCCTATAGCTAACAAAAAACTCCCCACTCCGATTGCCGCGGCTTTTTTTACCATGATGGCCACCTCGATTTTTTTCGCTTTATACTAATATATGGAGAGTTGAACAGGACTTGTCTGCCTTCGTCCATAAAAAAACAGCTTGGCACGATACCAAGCAGTTGATTAATCTTGTTTTTTCGTTTTTTGTTCTTCGTCGTCAATAATTCCTTTTGTGGCATTTTTAAATTCGCGAAGCGTTTTTCCCGCAGCCTGTCCAAGTTCAGGCAATTTTTTCGGTCCAAAAATCAAAAGGGCAAAAAACACGATCAGTGCAATTTCGCCAAATCCGATGTTCATATCATTCACTCCATACGTTCGTTTTATCGTCTATTTCCCTTATCATTATATCATAGACGAACGTAAGGAGCCATTTTTTCTTGTTGATCGTTCGTCAGACATCCTTATTCAATGCTTCACGAACGGCTTTTGCAAGCATCCGCGCATTTTCTCTAGGAGAAGCGGCTAAGCTGATGGCGCTAATGACTGAAACTCCGTCAGCTCCGGCAACGATGACTTCTTTCGTATTATGCGGAGTGATGCCGCCAATTCCAACGATTGGAATCGAAAGGCCATGTTCTCGCAATGTGCGAAGTACCGCCACCCCTTGCGCTTCTTTTGCATCTTCTTTCGTGCTAGTTGGAAAAATCGGGCCGACGCCAAGGTAGTCTGCCCCCTGCTTGATCGCGCGTCTCGCTTCTTCAAGGTTGTGGGCAGAAACGCCAAGAATTTTATCGCCGATTTTTTTGCGCACAAGATCTGCTCGCTCATCCTCTTGCCCGATATGTACACCGTCCGCATCAAGTTCAAGCGCTAATTCGACGTCATCATTGACGATAAACGGAATGCGGTGCTTTCGACAAATTGCTTGCAGTTCTTTTGCGAAGTCGTATTTTTCTTTTCCCGACAAAGCCCCTTGTCCTTTTTCGCGAAATTGAAAAAGAGTAATGCCGCCTTCGATCGCTTCTGTCAGCACAGCAAAAGGATCTTTTTGGCAATTATTGCTTCCCATAATAAAATATACACGCAACTTTTCTTGCAGCTGTTTCGTTGAAATTCGTGCCACTGTCCATCACCTATTCAAAAAATTTCCTGCGATACGCCCAATGGTTCGTCGGTCCGTGCCCGTGACCAATGCCTAATTCCTCTTCGATCGCGGCTTGAATAAATGCTTTCGCTGTTTCAACAGCTTCTTTGACGGTGCGGCCTTTTGCAAGTTCGGCTGTCACCGCCGCGGCAAACGTGCAGCCTGTTCCGTGCGTATGCTTTGTTTCAATTCGCTTGCTTGTAAAATACGAAAATTCATCACCGTCATACAACAAATCAACCGCTTCTTCTCCATCATCGTCATGGCCACCTTTGATGACTACATATTGAACACCAAGGTCATGGAGGCGTTTCGCTGCTTCACGACGGTCGTTTAACGTGTGGATCGTCATACCTGTCAACACTTCTGCTTCTGGAATATTCGGTGTGACAACCATCGCCAGCGGAAGCAAATACGTTTTTAACGCTTGAACGGCTTCTTCTTGTAAAAGCGGTGCGCCGCCTTTCGCGATCATCACCGGGTCGACGACGAGCCGGCTCCAGCCAAACTGTTTCACTTTGTTTGCAACGGCTTGAATAATGTCGGCGCTGAACAACATTCCTGTTTTGACGGCGTCCGCTCCTAAATCCGTTCCGACAGATTCAATTTGCTTTTCAATCGCTTCCACTGGAAGCGGATACACTCCTTGCACGCCAAGCGTATTTTGCGCTGTCACCGCTGTGATCGCGGACATTCCAAACACTTGCAATTCTTGAAACGTTTTTAAATCTGCCTGAATGCCGGCTCCTCCACCGCTATCAGATCCGGCAATGGTCAACGCTTTATACACGTTCATCTTTCCACTTCCTTTTATTCGATATTTTCCATAGAACCGTAGCGAACAATGTCATCTGTTCCGATTTTCGCGAGCTGATTTAAAAAGGCGATTTGAAAGCTTCCAGGCCCCTGTTCTCCCACTTCGTTCGCCGCCATTTCCGCTGCCACTCCGTAGCTTATAAGCGCGGATGTTGCTGCGTGTACAAAGTTTTTTTCGACCGCGGCAAACGCCCCGATGACGGATGTGACAAGGCATCCCGTTCCCGTTACTTTCGTTAAAAGCGGATGGCCGTTGTGAATGATATAAGTTGTGCTTCCGTTCGTGACGACATCGTCTTTGCCGGTAATCGCCACGACCGTTCCAAGTTGTTGCGCCGCTTTTTTTGCTAATGCTACTACATCTCCGTTTCCTTCCCCTGCATCGACGCCTTTAATCGTCCAATGTTCTCCAATGACGTTCGCGATTTCTGCCGCGTTGCCACGAATGATTGAAACGTTTAATTCGCGGATGATTTTTCGCGCGGTTTCAGTCCGATAACATGTCGCACCAGCTCCAACCGGATCAAAAATAACCGGAACTCCGTGTTCGTTTGCTGACTTTCCGGCAATGAGCATCGCTTCGATTTCCGTTTCGTTTAATGTGCCAATATTTAACACAAGCGCTCCCGCTATTTTGGCCATATCCGCCACTTCTTCTTTCGCATAGGCCATAACCGGCGAAGCACCTAACGCAAGCAAGCCGTTGGCCGTAAAATTCGTCACTACGACGTTGGTAATGTTGTGGACGAGCGGATTCGCCTTTCGCACCTTGTCTAGCAGTTCTGCGACACGTTGCATGTCCATCCTCTTCATCCTCTCCCTTATTTATGTGCTTGTAAATAAAAAGGCACTTTGCGCAATAGGCAAAGTGCACCTTTTTCTTTTTCCACTTTCCCTGCGCTGGCATTACCCAACAGGTTCAAACGGTCAACGGCGGATTAGCCGTACTCTCAGCCTGATTCCACAGGCTCCCGCTTACATATTATTTACAAGCACAGTCTACCCCTTCTTGAAAAAGAATGCAAGCGAAAAATCGTTACACTCGCTTCTTTTGATCTGTCATTTTCACTTCTTCGCCAAAAAACGAAACTGGGATAGGCAAGTTAAATAAATCTAAATCAATAATATAGCGTGGCCGCCGTTTTGTTTCTTTGTAAATTTTTCCGATATATTCTCCTATTAAACCGAAGGCGATCAGCTGCAAACCGCCTAACAGCCAAATGGAAGTAATGAGCGATGTCCAGCCTGTTTGCGCATGACCAGTAAATTTTAAAAAGAGAAAATACGCCCCGAATAGTATGCTGACAAAAAAAGAGAGAAAGCCAACAAGCGAAATAAGCCGAATGGGCGTAATACTGAAAGAGGTAATGCCATCAAGTGCAAAAGCGACCATTTTTTTGAGCGGATATTTTGTTTCGCCGGCTAACCGTTCTTTTCGGTCATAGGAAACAGTCGTCGAACGGAATCCGAGCAATGGGACGATGCCGCGCAAAAACAAATTCGCTTCCTCAAACCGTTCCAACTCTTCCACCGCGCGCCTGCTCATGAGGCGGTAATCGGCATGGTTGTAGACGAGATGAACGCCCATCACTTTCATTAATTTGTAAAATCCTTGAGCAGTGTGGCGCTTAAAAAATGGGTCCGTATCTCTTCTGTTCCGTACTCCGTACACAATTTCGTATCCTTCGTGAAATTTTTTCACAAATTCACGAATAACCGACAGATCGTCTTGCAAATCGGCATCAATGGAAACGATGCAATCTGAACGCGTTTTCGCGGAAAAAATCCCGGCTAACAAGGCGTTTTGGTGACCGGCATTGCGGGCGAGTTTTACTCCTTTGACTTCCGGGTAGCGCAAACTGGCTTTATAAATGATCGTCCACGTCGCATCGCGGCTTCCGTCATCGACAAACAACAGGGCGCTTCGTCCCGATATGAGCTGTTGTGCAATGAGCTGTTCGCGCAGTTGGCGCAACTGCCGAATCGTTTCGGGGAGCACTTCTTGTTCGTTATAACATGGGACGACAATGGTCAGAACGGGTTCATTCATGATGTTTGCCTCCTTAAGGTATCACTTTATATAAGTAAATGTTCCATACGGATTGTTTCGAATGAAATACTTTTTCAAGTTTTAATTGATTGCTTGACGCATTTTCAATCGGAATCGTGGAAAAGATATAGCGCCCTCCCATTTCGCGGAAGACATCTGTGTTGAGCTGTAAATGCTTAATTTTTTTCTTTGAATCTTTTTTAAACATATAATGCTTGCCAAGCTCGTCGACAAATATGTAGCAACGCCCGCCCCATTCATCAAAGTACTCGCGCAATGTTGGATTTTTCGCCAGTTCGTGCGCAATGATTTGGCGAAATTGGTGTTTATACGCAAGCGGATAAAAGTTATTGTACGTATCTAACGTATAAAACCCGTTATATTGGGCAATCGCAGGGTGGATGCCGATGCTGGCGACGCGGTATGTATCGACCGGAAGCCCGATATACCGTTTAATTTCCGCAAATTGTTTTTCCGCATAAAATTGTTGAAACGACGGTTTGTTTCGATAGATGATTTCTTCGTTAAACGCTGTCAATACAATGATTTGCGCCGCCAGTGCGATGAAGTCGATGGTTCGCCATGTTTTTCCTTGCTTCCATATGATTTTTAACGAAAGGGCAAACAAGACGTAAATGACCATCGGGCGCAAAAAGTGGTAGCGAGCGAAATTAAATTTGTCGAGAAGGTCAAACCGCTCGGTCAATGGAAGCCAGCCTTTATAAAACCAGAACGCATACCACGTGGAAAGAGCGAAGTTTAAAACGTGAAGAAACAAAAATGTTTTTTCTTGCCTCCACCATTTCTTTTTCCAAACGATATACAGCGCCAGCAACGTCACTGGCAAAATGACAAGCCCGTGTACGGTCATCACATGCGTATGACCGAGAATATAGTTTTTAAACGTTAGCCGAACGGCACGCCAAAGCGATAAACGAGCATGAAAATATTCATCGCGGCTCGTCGGCTCTTCCGAAAATAAAAGCGAATGGACAAGGCGATACTCGATGACGATATAGATCGACGTCATGTACACAATCGCCAATAAAAAACGGATATTCCATCTTTTTTGGCGAATGGCATCGACAAGCCACCATATGCCCATCGCGCTGAGAAAAAAGAAAAAGCCGAGCACAAGACTTGAATAGAACGGCAACAACGTCAGCGCAACGTAGTTCACCCATGAACGCTCTCCGGCACGAATGTTTAAAAACGCCCATAACGCCAGCGGCATGCCGAGCGTGCTCAACATCCCGGATGGCCAAAACGGGGTTAACGCAAAAGCGAGCGATACTCCGATGCGGATCCACACCCACTCCGATGCTTGAATGACATGTTTTTTCAATAATAAATACATTCCGATAAACGCAAATACCCGCGTTATCGCTTGGCTGGCTCCGTAAGCGTAAATGGACGGTAGAAGCGCATGAAGCCAAACGATGCCGCTAAACTCTGTTCCGAACGCATTTCTCGGCAATCCATTAATGATTTGCGGAATGACCGCATGAAGAGGGCCGAACAACTCTCCGCTTTTTGCTAACACTTTGTACCACGCAATATTGGAGTCTAAGTTATCGTGCACGCGCATATGCGCATTCTCGCCTAAAATGAAATACGGCGACACAAACAGAGCGATTGCAAGGAACGAGAAGAGTAGTAGTCGTTTTTCCGTTGTTGTCATTTCTTCCTCCCTCGTCTTAAAAATGTCTTCCTTATTTTTTAACAAAAAGAGGAAAATATACAACAAAATTGTGAGATACCATCATTTGTTTCGATCTTTCATATAGTAATGTGACTATATTTCTCGAATGGGGAAACCTTCTTAATGAAGAAAACCGGAAAGGACGATTTTGTTTCCGGGTTTGTTCCAAATCATAATCACGGATCGGTCGATTACACATCCGTTGAAGGTGGGCATGTCCATCAATGTTTAGATGTCACATCCCCACCGATTCCTACGGAGGATGGAAGTCATATTCATTATATCGGGGGTTACGTATTGTACGAAGACGGCCATACTCATTATTATCGCGCCTATTCAGGACCAGTCATTCCGGTCGGGAACGGGGTGCACGTTCACTATTACGATTTTTATACGTCAGGGGATGCCGGTCATCGCCACCGCGTGACCGACGTTGACAAACCAGCGCTGGGGACGAAGTGAGCATTTTTCACACGAGATATATTTTAATTTTCCCTTCTTCACATAAAAAGACTGGTCTATAGACGTAGAATAGCCTTAAAACCAGTCTTTTTTCCAATAATCACAAACTAATATCACTGTGACTAGACGTTATATCTTCAATCGACACAAATTCCTCAGTAATCGGGCGTAGATTTTTTACTCCAACCAAGAAATAGTAGATACTTCCAACACCAAATACAAATAAAATAACAACAATCAGTGGAATTTCTATTCCGAAAAGAGGTAAGCTAGTTGTAAGCACACTATATTTTAATACACAAAAGAATGAGATGACACCAAGCAAAAGAGCAATACCAGGAATGACAGGATAGCTAACTTTAAAAGGTCGTTCCATATGAGGTTCTTTTTTTCGTAAAACAAATAGTGATAAGAGGCTTAAACAATACATTGTAATAGCACCAAATACAGATAGAATAATTAAGGCATTAGCAAAGCTCGCTGAACCAGCGCTGATTACTCCGATAATTCCTGGGACAATTAACCCCCAATGCGGTACTCCTCTTCTCGATAAGTTAGAAAGGAATTTTGGTAAATACCCAGCCCTCGCCAATGCGAACGTTTGGCGAGAATATCCGATAATAATCCCATGTAAGCTGGCGATCAATCCGAATAATCCAATAATGGCCACCGTGATAGGAAGTATATGATTATCTCCGTATACGCTAGCAAGCGCTTGTGGCAGCGGATAGTCAGCTGGTTTTCCTTCTCCTCCACCTAGCCCCGCTGTAACAAGGAGTGTGAGGACGGTTGCAACGGCTAACGTTAAGATACCTGAAATGAACCCTTTTGGTATATCCTTTTTTGGGTTACGTACTTCTTCTGCTGCCATTGCTCCCCCTTCAATAGCAAGGAAAAACCAAATAGCAAAAGGAATAGAAGCAAACACACCCGTCCAACCATTTAAAAAGGACATATCGTTAAATATCGCTTCGCTCTTTATATGTGGTAATCCAGCTACATAATAAATACTTAAACCAATTAACGCTAAAATAGTAGCAATAAGCTCAATAACAGCTGCTCCCTTTACCCCAATTAGGTTAATTAAAATAAAAAATATAAATACAGCCACTGTTGCATACACAGCATTAATACTTGGAATTAAAAAATTAATGTAAGCACCCGTTGCAACAGCAATTGCAGGAGGTGCGAAAACAAACTCCAATAAACAAGCTAACCCTGTCATGAACCCCATGTACGGTCCCATCGCCTTCCTTGCATAGGCAGACGGTCCTCCAGCATGTGGAATTGACGTAGAAAGTTCTGAATAGCTAAATATGAATGTAGTATAGAAAATCGTAACAATGATCGACGCAATAGCTAACCCTATTGTCCCTCCTTGTTCAAATCCGTAATTCCAACCAAAATATTGCCCCGAGATTACCATCCCTACAGCAATCCCCCATAAATGAATCGGCTTTAATGCTTTTTGTAAATGGTGAGTTTTATTCTCCATACGCTCTATCCTCCGTTTGTTATTAAAGTTCTAAATGCACCCCGCTAGCTTTTTGCTCAATCATCTTCCTTAAAATTGTTCCGATATGTGCGCCTGCTTCAATAGGAGAGGTGCCTCCTGAATGAATATTAGAAATTACTGTTCGCTCTGACTCTACAATCCCTTTTCTTGGCCTATAACACATATAAGCACTCATTGAGTTCGCAGAAACAAGACCTGGTCTTTCTCCGATCAAAAGAACAAGTACCTCCGGCTGCAAAATTTCGCCGATATGATCCATACATGCTACTCTTCCACCTTTTACAAAAAACGGCGTTCCTTGAGTAAGTCCATTAACCTTTAATGAATCAAGCAATGAAGGATAAATATCTCTAAGATTAGCCTCAATCGCACTCGCGCTTAATCCATCAGAAACAACAATTTGTACTTGAGGGTTTTTTATACATCTTTCCTTAATTGTTTTCACTGCCTCTTCTGTAAGAATTCGTCCCTTATCCGGTCTTTTTAAATAAACTTCTTTATTTTCATAGCAAGTTTCAACAGTAAATAAATTAAATTCCTTAAGTAAACTATCTAAAACTTCCCCGCTAACCGCATCTACTGCTGCCGCATGATCGAGCTGTAATTTTAAAATGGTTTTCGTAAGAGGGCGTGTTCCTGTTCTCCATACTCCTATACGGGCTGGCGTTGCTTTTCTGAGTTCTTCAATCCCCTTAGGAAATTTAGGGGTTGGAACATTTGTGACCCAGTCCATTACGTCATAGCTAAAAAGTTGTTCGTTTTCAGATTCAACTTCTCTCTCATGTTGTTCCTCGAGTTGTTGCTTTTCTTCCATTCTATTCCGCAACTCCACCAAAACTTTTTCAACAATACGTTGGATATCTACCTCACTCATGCACATCCCCCTCCATGCTGTTGTCTATAAGAAAAACGTAGGATCTCCGGCAATCGATGTTAGCTTTCCATGTTCCATAATGCCCATTTTTTCAAGCCATTTCTCAAACTCAGGAGCCGGACGTAAACTTAAGACTTCTCTTAATGTTGCGATATCATGAAAACTCGTAGACTGGTAATTCAACATACAATCATCTGCCATCGCTACACCAATTAAAAAATTGACTCCTGCTGCCGCTAACAAAACTGCTAAATTTTCCATATCGTTCTGATCGGCTTTCATATGATTGGTATAACAAACGTCCACTCCCATAGGCAATCCATGTAATTTCCCCATAAAGTGATCTTCTAGTCCTGCCCGAATCACTTGTTTACTGTTATATAAGTACTCCGGTCCAATAAATCCAACAACGGTATTTACCATAAATGGGTTATAACGTTTTGCTAACCCATAACATCTTGATTCTAGCGTTAATTGATCGATCCCATGATGGGCATCTGCTGATAATTCCGATCCCTGTCCTGTTTCGAAATACCATACATTTGGCCCTGCTGCTGTCCCTTCTTTGAGAATTAGTTCGTTCGCTTCGTCTAATAAATCAACGCTGATACCAAACGCCTTGTTCCCAAGTTCTGTTCCTGCTAAACTTTGAAACAATAAATCCGCTGTTCCTCCTTGCTTAATCGCTCTCATTTGCGTTGTGACGTGAGCTAAGACGCAATTTTGTGTCGGGATGTCCCATTTATCCATTAACTCTTTTGTCATGTTTAAAATAGCTTTCACACTCTCTACCGTATCAATAACAGGGTTTATTCCAATAACGGCATCTCCGACCCCATAACTAAGCGCTTCGAAAATAGCTGCTTTTATCCCTTGAAGAGAGTCATTAGGATGGTTTGGTTGTGCTCTACCTGCCAGCCTGCCTTTTTGTCCAATCGTTGTATTACAACGGGTTTCCACTGTAATTTTGGACGCGGCTTGAATTAAATCTAAGTTTGTCATAATCTTTGTTACAGCTGCAATCATTTCACTTGTCAAACCTCTGCGAATATGGGAAATTTCATTGTTAGTTACATTCGGCGATAAAAGATATTCACGAAGTTCTGCAACCGTCCAATTTCGGATCGACGCATAAATTTTTTCATTTACTCCTTCTTCGATCACGCGTGACACTTCATCTTCTTCCGGTGGTAGAAGTGGATTGTTACGAATATCAGCCAACGTAAGCTCCGATAAAACATGTCTTGCCGCAATACGTTCTTGTGTATCTTGCGCATGTATTCCTGCTAATTGATCCCCAGATTTCTCCTCATTCGCTTTTGCCATAATTTCTTTTAAACTTTGAAATTGATATGTTTTTCCCATCAATCTAACACTTGTTTTCACATCCAATCACCTCCCTAGTTTTTCATAAAAGCTAATGTTTTAACGATTACAGGCACCACACTTTGGTTAATCACTTCACCTATATCAATGTAATCCCCTTGTTCTACTGTAATTTGATCGATTGAAATAATATCTACTTTATTGTTAGATTGAAGCATTAGCAATTGTCCTAGCGCTTTCGCAATATCGTTTTCACAAATCACTACTAAAAAAGAGTTGTGTGGAAAATATTGTTTATAACAAAAAAATAGTGACTGAGCCAATTCTTTTAACTCTGCATAAGAGCAACTCGCAATTCCGCGAATATGGACTGCGAAGGGAGTTTCTTGTTCTTCTAGAAAATAGTTGCTCCATTCAGTCAGTGAGTCCGTAATTTGCTTATACATGTACTCTCTATTTCTTAGTTGTTCATTGTTCAGTTCAAGTATCATAATAGGAAGATTGCGAAGAGGAAGACGCGACGAAGTAACACATATAGTGGCTCCGCTAATTTCTGTACTTTGCATTCCCGCTCCAATCACTGTTGCACGAGATGTTTGCAATGCTTTGTTTAATTTTATAAATGGGAACTTTTTAAGTTGGGTTATTAGTTCATGCGCAAGTAGCGGACCAACATCTCCGTAGATTGTAACATCATTGATTGTCTTCGGCGCTTCTTTTTCCAGCAACAAACCTATTCCTCCGGAGATCATTACTTCATCAATGTCAGGAATCATTTGCATGCTTGCACTGTGAATTAATGGATCATCTACAGAAATTGGCTTCTGACCTGTGAGCGAATTTAACATATCATTGCACATTTCTCGAGCTATTTGTTGGATATGTCTAAAATCAAGTTTTTGTTTTACAGATAATAGGTAATTTTTTGAACGTAACCAAGGCTCAATAGACGGAGATATGAATGTAATCTCTCCATCTCGATTTAACTCAATCAACCTTCCTCCGACGTGATAAGTGATCGTTCCTAATACTTTCCCTCTATGAAAAATGGCTACATTCGCAGTTCCGCCACCGATATCAATGTTAGCAATTATCTCTCTTACTTCTCGAGATCGTGAAAAAGCACCAGATCCTTTACCAGCAAGCACCCCTTCTAAACTAGCACCGGCGACAGCGACAACGAAATCTCCCGCTTTTTCAGCCAAATAATGAACTATATTTTGTGCATTTTTTTTCGTGGCAGTTTCACCAGTTATAATTACAGCACCTGATTTTATGTCTGATACATTTATCCCTGCTTCTTCATATTGTTCCTCTAGCCACGTTTTAAGAACTTCCAAGTTAATTTCGTTACGCTTTTCTCTTAGTGGCGTTGGGTACATCGGGCTTTCATATACGATCTTTCGCTCAACAATTTCATAACGGGGTAAAGAAAAACGATTAGATACTTTGGCATATTTTAAATGACTAACGATAAATTTAGTTGTACTTGTTCCAATATCTATTCCTACACTAATAATTGGGCGATCTTCCAATCGTTTCACATCCTAAAAAATCTTTAGTTATTTGTGACAGTCTCATATTTTTCAAGAATCTTTTCCGCTAATTTAAACATTGAAATCCGGTATTCCATGCTCTTTTTTCTCATCCACTCATAAGCTTTTTCCTCCGTACAAGAAAATCTTGTCATTATTTTTCCTTTTGCTTGTTCAATAATTTTCCTCTCTTCTATAGATTTTTTTAAGATCTGAATATCTCTTTCTAATAATTGGAATTGCTCTTGTTGACTTCTCGCAATCTCGATAGCTGGAATTAAATCTTCCTCTGAAACAGGCTTTACTAAGTAACCAACTACTCCTGCTTCTTTCGCATCGTTTATAAGTTCACGTTGACTATATGCCGTTAACAAAATAACAGGAGTGTGTTTGAATTTTCTGATAATATTAGCTGCCTTTATACCATCTAGTTTCGGCATTTTTATATCCATTATTACAATATCCGGCCTAAACCGGTGTGCTAATTCTATAGCTTCCTCCCCGTTTTTCCCATCACCCATTACCTCGTAGCCAGCTTGAATGAGCATTTCTTTTATGTCCATTCGTGTGATTGGATCGTCGTCAACAACGATAATTTTTAATTTATTCATGCCATAATCCCCTCTTTCGGAAGTGGAAAAGTAATGATAATTTTCGTGCCTAGGCAATTGTTTTCAAATTCTAAAATTCCTTCTAAGTCTTCGGAGACTAACGTATTACATATTTGCAATCCTAGATGACCTCTTTGCTGTGCTTTTTCATGATCAAACCCTACACCATCATCCGTTAAAATAATACTTACAATTTGGTTTTGCTCTTTTAAATAAATTCGTATCGTTCCTTCTTCTCGGTCGACAAACGCATGGTTAATTGCATTTTGTACTAACTCGTTAACAACAAGAGCTAAGGAGCTCGCTTTTTGGGAAGGTAAATAAAGCAAATTTCCATCAACTTGAATACTAATCTTCTGCTCTGATTGTTTCATCGAAGAAATAATGGCGTTCGACACAAGTTCAATTACTTCTTTACATTCAATCATATCAGTTCCCTCTAAGGAGAGAACTTCATGGATAATGGAGATGCTCGTAATCCGATTGATGATCTCACGAAAAATTTTTTCCACTTCGTGAGATTCGATTCGTCTCATTTGTAGCCGTAGTAGGCTTGCTATAGTTTGTAGGTTATTTTTCACACGATGGTGTATTTCGCGGATAACAGCTGATTTGATCGTTAACTGTTTTTCTTTTTCTTTTAATTCGGATAAATCTCGCAAAAGTAGTACTCCCCCTACTGTACGGTTATTTCGCTGAATCGAAACAGCTTTTAGCTGAAGAAAATGTTTTCCTAATTCGAATTCATGAAAAAACACCCCTTTTTTTGACTCTATCTCCTCCTTGATAATTAAACCAAACGGCAAAAAGTCTATTTTCTGACCAATTAACGAACCACTGTCTGCAAACATTTCCTCTGCACGATCATTGGCAAATGTTATATAGTAATCACGATCAAACAATAACAATCCTTCATGCATGAGATCTGGAATTGTAGATTCTGACATAGCCACATGATAAAGAGTCTCGCTTAATTGCTCAGTTGTTTCCATTAATATTTCTACATTTTTTTCTTGCTGTATTTTTTCAGTAATGTCTTGTTCCATAATTAATACACCTATGATTTGCCCTAATTCATTTCGGATAGGAATTACGTTTTGTTGCATCATCACATTTTCTTGGGAAACTCCGCGCGATCCAATTACAGGCTTCCCCGTTTTAAAACAAAAGAACACCCCCGGCTCATTTTCTTTATAAGCAACTTTCCCTACAACAGGTTCAATATAGAGTGATTTACCTGTTGTCGGATGTGCCTCAGCGACAACAATAGCTTCCTCTCCCCCAGGTAATAAGCAGTCAATAAACACATCTGCTTGCGATAAATTAGCAAACAACGGCAAATATTTCGACATTTCTTCGATAATGTTGACATCTTCTTTTCTTAAAAAACATGCTAACGCAGATACATTTATCAACAATTTTCAACTCCCCTTCAATTAATTTCGTATCTTTATTTTTTCATTTAATACACTATATAGTAAAGAAAACTTATTAGACAATATTCACTAAAGATACGACAAAATTCGCCTTTTCAGTTCTTCTATCCCTGCAAATGTCACAGAAGAAGTATAATAAATTTCTCCCACAGGCAATATTGTTCTTAACAACTGGGTCGCTGTTTGTATATCTGCGTTAGGATGATCAATTTTCGTTACTACACCAATAGGTACTAATGGGAACCCAGATGCAAAATTTGGTGGTAACACAACGTCTTTTCGTGTAGAATCTTGAATAATTAGTAATACTTTCGCCTCCAAAGCTGTTGCCATTAAAGTTCGATAATACATAGGGTTTTGACTGTACTCTCCTGGAGAATCGATAATCCAATTTGCATACTCAAGAGCTTGCGTTTTTGTTACAGGTCGCTCCTTAATACCGAGTAATATTTTTATTAACGTCGATTTTCCTGATCCAATTGGGCCAATAACTAGTACTTTTCCTTTCTTCATGATCGTGTAATCTCCGCAGTTGAAAATTTTAAAGTTTTAACAAAAAATTCATTAATATTTTGAATGGCTGTTTCCACATTAGCAACACTCCCGACAATCACTAAAGAGCCTGTGAAACGATCTAAATAACCTATTTCTACATTTGCTGATTTCGTAGCAATGTCGGCAGCAATAATAGCTGTCTCTGTAGGGGTAACCGTTAAAATCCCGATGGCTCCAGCATCATTTATCCCGAGACGGGTATACAACGACTCATCAGGGTTTGCAATGATATGAGCCAAGTTCAATTGCTTTCCTGGCACATACTCCTGAATTACACGCTCTTTTTTTTCCATCCCTTCCCTCCCTCTAGTGACGATATTCAAAAGAATCTACAATTCCCACAATAACTGCATCAACAGGAGAGTCTTTGTTAATTAGCACCCTAGCAGAACTCCCGCGTGAAACAATGACTGTTTCTCCTTGACCTGCTCCTATCCTATCTGCACATATAACTTGTGCGCCTGCATCTGTGCCGTCAGCATGAATAGGTTGAACAAGTAAAAGTTTTAAGTTTTCCATCCCTGACTCTTTTTGAGTGGCCCAGACACTTCCTATTACTCGCCCAAGAAACAAAGAGGATCACCTCTATACATATTTGACCTCGATCTGTTTTTCCAGTAACATATCCTTTGCTTTCGGGGTAATTAATGCTGTTTTTTTCATTATTAGTAAATCGTTTCTTTTCAATTGTGAATCAACCCATCCCGCAGTTAACACATTGCCGTGAAAATGTTTTTCTTTATTTATAGACCGCGATACTACTGAAATGCCTTTAATTTTTTCTAAAACGGCTTCGTGCAGCATCTCTTGTTTTATAAAAGTAATTCCCATTCTCTTTAATTCTTCCTTATATTGGATAAAAAGTTTTTGATAAGCAGGTGGTAACGCTACCCTTTTTAATGTTCTTCTGTCCGAGCGTTTGATTCCCGGAACATCTTCGCCTATAATAACGGACTTTTCTAGGACTAATGCAGCAAATACAATTTCCGCTTTAATCGATCCTTTTAATCCAAGCGATATCCTTGCGATGTTATCTAAGTCAATTTCTGGAATTACTATTGCCTCATATTCTTTTGGAAGTTCTAACGGGGCAGGAGCAAATTCATCCTCTGCTAATACTTTTGTACCGTTTGTTGATTCAATTTTATGAAGACCAAGCCATCCAGACGTTTCTCCGTCTAAAAACAAAAAATCGTAATCTATTCCCTCGTTTCTCAGTTGTATTAATGAATCTGTATATCGTTCATGCGCTGAACTATCACAAAAAATGAATAAAACTTTCTTGCATTCTTTTTTTTCCTTTGTAGCGTTTGCTAAAAGATCACGTACAATCGCTTCTACCAATTTGCTTAATTCTGCTTCTCGGTTGATATCGTGACCCATTTCATCACCTCTAAACATTTCAGCCAAATAACTTTCCATTTTTCCCTATAACTTTTACCAAATCTCCTGTTTTTAAATTTGCGGCATTCGCTTCGTCAATATCAATATGAAAGTCCAAGGAAAATCGCTCATTCACTCGAACGACAACCTCTGAGAAGATCACTGGTCGATCGGTAGTAGCTTGAACAATCAAGCAATCCCCATCCTTTACTTCGAACTGTCGAGCATCATTTGGTGACATATGAACATGATTTTTAGCGATAATTACCCCCTGCGAAACGGTAATAGAACCAACATTTCCAACAATCGTGATGCCAGGCGTCCCATCAATTGCTCCCGAAAGTCGAACCGGAGGATGAATTCCGACAATGAAGCCATCTGAACGAGATATTTCTATTTGTGTAAGATCACGCGCTGGGCCTAGAACTCTTACTCTTGACAAGGAACCTTTAGGCCCGACAAGCACCACCGTTTCCTCAGCAGCAAATTGACCAGGCTGTGAAAGCGATCGGTATGGGGTCAATTTATAACCTTTTCCGAACAATACTTCCACATGATCGCTCGATAAATGAACATGCCGATTCGAAACCCCTACAGGAATACTCAGTGCTTGTTTCTGAACGCCTTGTTCTATTAAATGATTATCTAGTTTTTTTACACGTATCCCCCGATCCCGCAAAAAATCATATGCAGCGGGTGTTAACCGATGGTTGTTCGAAACAAAATAGGGATTTGACAAGGTTCCTTTCAGCATTTCTGTTCTTAAATGCGATTCGGTAATTACTGCCATTTATCTTTTCCCTACTCTCCTGCTTTTGGTAGAAGGAGTTCAATATCAGCATGAGGTCGAGGGATGACATGAACAGAAATTAGTTCTCCTACTTTTTCTGCTGCTGCAGCCCCAGCGTCAGTTGCCGCTTTTACCGCGCCGACATCTCCTCTTACTAAGACCGTTACCAATCCTCCACCGACTTGGACTTTGCCAATCAACTTCACATCTGCTGCTTTTACCATTGCATCAGCCGCTTCAATCGCTCCAACTAATCCTTTTGTTTCGATCATTCCTAACGCAGAAAACTCTCTTGCCATAACAGATAACCTCCATCATCTCATTTATTTTATTTCTTCAAGAATTCGTTTAACGATTTTAACAATTTCTTCTTGATTAATAGCTATATTGGATAAGATTTTGTTTTCTTCCTCAATTGTCTTAGATGGTTGCACATGCTCAGCATTCATTTCTCTTATACCAAACGCTACCCGTTTAATATTCAATAAGTGTTGCGGCCCAATATTATCGGAAGTAATATTGTTTCCATAAGAACCACAACCGAGCGTTAGGGATGGAAAAATTCCTGTTGTTGCTCCGATTCCGCCAAATGTTGTTCCAGAATTTACAATGATTCTGGAAGCTGGTTTTTTTAAAGCAAACGCTTTGATTACTTCACGATCTTGAGAGTGGATGCCTAATGTATGACCAAGCCCCCCTACTTCCAATAGCTGAATGCTCACATCACATCCTTCTTCCCAGTTTTCTACAGTATACAACGCTAATATTGGGGAAAGCTTTTCAACGGCAAAAGGAATGTTTTTTCCTATTTCTTTTTCTTCTCCGATTAAAACTTTTATGTTTTCTGGAAAAGATAATCCTACCATCTCGCCTATAGCTCGTGGTGACTTTCCTACAATTCGAGAATTTAAAGAGCCTCCTCTCAATATCACAGAAGCTACTTTTGCCTTTTCCGTTTCCGATAATAAGTACGCTCCATGTTTTTGAAGCTGATGGATAAAAGCTTGTTTAATTTTCTTATCTACGATCACTGCTTGTTCAGAAGCACAAATTGTTCCGTAATCAAACGATTTACTTTTAACAATAGATTGAGCAGCCGATTCTAAGTTTGCACTCTCATGGACATACACAGGAACATTTCCAGGACCAACCCCATATGCAGGCTTTCCGCAGCTATAAGCTGCTTTTACCATTCCAGGTCCACCTGTAGCTAGAATTAAATCTGTTATGCTATGTGACATCAATTCATTTGTTCCTGGTAATGAAGGATGTTCCATGCACTGAATAACGTTTGCTGGTGCCCCTGCTTCTTCCGCAGCTTTCGCCATTATTTTTGCTGCTTCTAATGAACATTTAAGTGCTGAAGGATGTGGACTGAAAACGATAGCGTTTCGTGATTTTATGGCAATAAGAGATTTAAAAATAATAGTAGAAGTTGGATTTGTTGAAGGAACGATCCCAGCTATTATACCTACTGGTTCCGCTATCTCCCAAACTTGCTTTTGATCATCAATATTGATGATTCCAACTGTTTTCATATCTTTAATCGCTTCGTATACTTCTTTCGCTGCGAAAAGGTTTTTTGTCATTTTATCAAACTCATTTCCAAATCCTGTTTCTTCAGTAGCTATTTTAGCTAAGCGACGTGCATCTTTCTCAGCTTTTAGCGCCATATTTTTTACAATTCGATCGACCTGTTCTTGATTTAGCTTCACTAACTTTTTTTGTGCCTCTTTTGCTTTTTGAAGGAGATTTCTCGCTTCTTGGACGGATAATAAGTCAAAATCTAATATCATGGATTACTGTTCACTTCCTTGGTCATGATTTAGTCCCAGTTTTTTTTCCGTATGCTCTTGTTTCACCGTTCTCTTTCTTTCTCTTTTTTTGAAAGGATTAGATGTTAAGTGATTAAGGACGTTTTTATCAAGCCGGGGTATTACATTCGAGGAACGATATTCCCCTAATTCCTTTGCTTTTTTAGTTCCTGCTGCAACAGCTTCCTGTACAGCTGCTACATCACCTACAAAATAAACAGTTACGATCCCTGCATCTGGCTTTTCATATGTAATGATTCGAACATCTGCTGTTTTTATTGCTTCATCAGCGGCGGCGATTAGCGAAGTTAGTCCAATTGTTTCAATCATGCCAAGTGCGTAATGATATTTCATTGTCTCGCTCCCTCTTTTCTAAAAAGATTTGTGAGGGTTCCTTGCAACATTCTGAACGGCTTCTGCAAATGCTTGTGCAGCAGCGGTACATGCAGACTGGCTTCCTGTCAATAATCCTCCTCCAAAATTTGTTTCTGTTGGTGGGGCATATAGTTCACAAATTCTCACGTTGGAAGCCTTTAATGCAGCATCCAATCCATACATCGCTTCAAGAGGAGGGGCAATTAAGTAGGCCAATGGTTCGCCTGGCTGTATACCAGCAAGCTTTGACAAATAATTCCCTGTTCTCGATACCGTGTACGCATAATATGCATGGCTGCCGTCCTCGTTTAGTGAATAAAAACATGGCCCACTTTCAATCGTTTCGAAAACGGCTTCTAATCCACTTTTTACATCAGAAGGACTCTCTCCACCTAAAATGCCAATAAACTCACCTGAAAGGGGTCCTGATGCATGAGCAGAACCTGCATAAAACGACTTTGCGTATACTACTTCTACAGCCGCTTTTTTAGTTGCTTCATCAAGCGCTGTGTATCCAACATCGTCAATTGTTAATGTCACTAAAGCTAGGCTTCTAACATGAGGGGCAATATTGAGTTTCTTAGCTAATCCCTCGTCTATGTTAGGAATAACTCGACTTGCTAATACTTTTGCACGAATCGGATCCCCAATCACTTAAGTTCCACCTCCTTTTGAAAACAAAAAAGCACCTTGCGCAGAGATGGAAAAACTCTGCAAACAAGGCGCCTTTGCCTGTCAATATGAACTTTTGCATGTCCTTAAAAATAATATTATTGATATCAGTATTAATTGTCAATATTTTTTTAAAAGTTAAAAAATTATGTCTTTTACTCAAAATTTGCTTACCCCATATTTATTTCTTAACAAATTTACCCACTCCCCCACATTCCGCACGACAACGTCCGCGCTTTCGTTTGTTCCGATTTGATGTGGATCGATGTAAATCGTTTGGCAGCCAAGTTGTTTGGCTGGAAAAATGTCGTTTCTCCAATTATCACCAATGCTCATGATTTCCTCATAGCGGACACCAACCTCTAGACAGATGGTTTTTAAATGCTTGGCTGTATCCACTGGCTTTTTTGCTTGAAAAATTTTTTTATGAAAGACGTTCGATAAGCCTAATTTTTCAAGAATCGCTTCACTGTCCGGTCTAGGGCTGTTCGTCATTAAAACTAAAAAAAGATGCTGGCGCAGTTGAGTGAGCAACTCGGCTAACCCAGCCGTTCGCTCCATTGTGAAATGAGGACTCATCATAAACGTTCTTGTTTCGAGAAAGGCGGCATACGTTTCTTTGTTGGTCAAGCCGTAATGCCGGCCGAGGGCGCTTGGCACCCACCATAAATCGCCGATGCTTAACATATTGTCCAAATCGACTGCTATACGTTCGGGATATTTCGTTTGTACGTCGTCATCCGACCATTTGTTTCCATTCCATTCGTATACGCTGTGGACAAAACCATCGCCGTCCAGCAAAAGAATCAAGTCTTCTTCCGCATCATAGACGCTTCCGATTTTGAGTGGATGTGTTCCGAAAAGCACCGCTTCATAATCTTTTCGAAAAAATGTACGCTTCTCTTCTCTCAGCTTCTCTTCAATCCGTTTGGCGTAATAATCAAAATGATGCGTGTCTTCATACAATGTTCCGTCTAAATCGAATACGATGACTTTCATTTTCCTTCTCCTTCATTGTAGCTTTCTTTTATGTTATTAAGGATTTTGTTTTTTATGTTTATTTTGATTATTTAGAACATAGTTCTATAAGCTGTTTATGTGCAACTAAACAACATCTGTCCTTTCTGGTCACGGACAGTGTCGCTTAGTCATATCATCACAAGTCAGAAATTATTTGGCGAGATACTTTTTCATCACTACCGTCTTAACAGGGATAACGTCGTTGCTCATCACTATTTTTTCTTCACAAATATGATATCCGGCTGATTCGTACAAATAAATGTTTTTCGGTATAGACGCCCGAACTCTGCAACCGATCTCTTGTACTTTGCACTCTTTTGCATAGTCTTCTAGCCAATGAAGCATCGCCTTTGCTACTCCCTTGCCGCGAGCTTTCGGACAAACGGATAAACGGAAGAAATAAAGTGACGCCCCGTTTATCGTGAACCGTACGGTGCCGATCGGCTGATTGCTGTTAAAACAAAGTAGCGCTTGCTCTGTTCCACTCCGCAACTTCTGCCGAATCGAATCAACCGTTTCATTCAACGCACTTGAAGGAACATCCATCTGACGATATTCTTCAAACGCTGCGATCATCACTTGATGGACGATAAATGCCTCCTCTTCTCTTGCTAAACGAATAGACACGTTCATTTTTTCACCACCTTTTTAGCAGTAAATGATAGTGGATGGTTGTCGGAATATGTTATGATAATTTCGAAAGACATTTCCCCTATTCCTTCTTTTCTGCCATCATTGTTTCTCTCCTGCAGATGATCTTCGGGAATGTCGTACATTCTAAAACGAAAGGATGGTGAGCACGAATGCAAGAACAACTTCTCCTCCAACTTGTAAATCTTGTCCAAAACTTGTCAGAAGATATGCAATGGGTCAAACAAGAGATTCAAGCGATGAAACAAGAAATGCAAACGATGAAGCAAGAAATGCAAACGATGAAGCAAGAAATCGAAGCACTTAAACAACGAATAGACAAACAAGAAGAAGAGATTTACTGGCTAAAAGTGCAAATGGAAGAAAATACGCAAATGATCAAAGCCATTCGCGACAATCAGTTGGAGCAGCGCAGCATTCAAGATGCGATGCGGCACGAAATTGCCCAAATCCGACGTGAAATGGCGACAAAAGAGGACATCGCCTACATCCATCAGCGATTGGACTACCAAATTAGCCGCATCGCCCGCACCGAAGAAGAGCTTCATTTATTGAAAACAGCCAACTAAAAAGCGAAACGTCGTTCCCGTATAATGGTGAACGACGTTTTTCCATTTTGATAAACAACGCACGCATATACTTCATCAGGCGTGACACTCATATTGCGGCTGCCAAGCCCAAGCAAGCCGGAAAAACCGGGGTGTGCGCACCACAATCACTCCTCGAACACTATTTGCACCGTTTTTCGCATCACGACTAGATCACCCGCATGAAAGCGGTAAGCAAAATTGCTAGTAAAGTCAACATGCAAATTGTTGGGCGAACCGGTTCGCTTGATCATTGATTTCATCTGAAAAACGAATCATGAGCGCATTCCCGCTTAACGGAAACATCATTTAATCCGTTCCCTTAACTGGAACAAGACAGGCGAAATGGCATCTATTACATCGGTAGCGAGCACGCTAAACGGTGAATGCCCTTTTTGCACAAGGAAGTCGGCTGCTTTCCCATGAACCCATACGGCGTTGCTGACGGCTGCTTGTACGGAATCATGCTGCATCAGAAAGGCGACAATTATTCCTGTTAACACGTCGCCGCTTCCGCCTTTGGCAAGGGCTGGGTTGCCTGTTGTATTGACGTACTGCTTTCCATCTGGCGTTGTAACGATCGTATACGGTCCTTTTAATACGACGTACAAGCCGTAGTCCATCGCGAATTGCTTACTAACCCCAAAGCGGTTTTTTTCCACATCATGAATCGAAACACCGAGCATGCGCGCCAGTTCGCCCGGATGGGGGGTGACAATCGTTGGGCTTGTTCTCTTTTTGACAAACGAAGCGTACTCGTTCCAGAAAAATAGCGCATCCGCATCCAACACAACCGGAACATCTTGCTCAAGAACGGTTTGAACGATTCGTTTCGTCCCTTCCGTTCTTCCCATCCCCGGCCCTACGGCAATCGCATCGATATCCAGTTGAGCAAAATCAATGTCACCAGCAAAAGAACCGTTTTCCGATGGGCAAGGATGCTGCATCGCTTCTGGAATCCGATTTGCAACTACCGAATAAATATCGTCCGGAATCGCCATTGTCAACAACCCTGCTCCGCTTCTTAACGCTGCTTTAGCGGTGAGCGTGATCGCTCCTGTCATGTTGCGCGATCCGCCGATCACGATTCCTTTTCCATATGTCCCTTTATGCGATGAACGGTTTCTTGTTGGCAGCGTCCTTCTAACGTCCTCTTCCACCCATGCTTGACGAAACGTGGCGGTTGTTTCGAGTGCACGCGGTGGAATGCCGATGTCGACAACGATCAGTTCACCATAGTAATCAGCCGTTGGGAACGTATAGGCGCTAAGTTTTGGGCATTGAATCGTAATCGTTACATCCGCACGGATCGCTGTTTCTACTTCGCCGCCATCAGCAGGAACACCGCTTGGAACATCAACAGCATATACTGTAAGCTCGTCTATTTGATTGACCTTGTCAATGATTTCTTTATAAGGTGATTTGATGGATCCTTTGACGCCAATTCCCAGCATTGCATCAATGAGAACGTCATAGCGATGAATTTGCTCGAAAAATTCCTGTTCATTGCCTATATAGTTTTTTACTTCATCCCCCGAATTTTCATAGATTTCAAGCGCTTTTTTCGCAGCACCTTTTACTTTTTCCTTCGGCGGGATGAGCCATAAATCGGTCATGTAACCGTAGCTTTTCAGCACTCTCGCAACAACAAATCCGTCGCCACCATTGTTGCCTGTTCCCGTTAACACCGCAATACGCGCGGCCGGCTGAATTCGTTCGCATAACACTCTCGCCACCGCTTGTCCGGCATTTTCCATTAATGAATCTTCGCTTATTCCGATTTGTTCGGTCGTATAGCGGTCAATAGCGTACATTTCGGAAGCTGTCACGATTCGCATCGTCATCACCTTTTCGTTTTTATTTCATTATACAAAAAGACTGCCTCCATCGAGACAGTTCTCAATTATTTAACTATCTAAAAATCGCTCACGAATATGCGGCGTCGGAATGAGACAGCTTTCTCTTTTTCCAAACCACTGGTATCGGTGGTTCGCGATCCAATCGTAGATGAGATCACGAAACGGTTTCGGTACGATCATAAAAATATACAATATTCCCCAAAAACCTGTAAGCTGTCGACATATACGAAGAGCCGCACTGGATTTTGTATAGTAGCGATTCCCTTCGAGCAAGATAACGCTGTCAACGGAAGGAAGAGAAAGCTTTTGCGCGAGCGTTTGTCCAACGTTGCTTTGCAAGGAGGCAAAACGAAACACCTCCTGTGGATCGCGTTGAATAATAAACTGTACGGATGCATGACAAAGATTACATACTCCGTCAAATAAGATGATTTTCATTGTTTTTGCACCTTTTCTAAAAACGCAAGTATTCTCTTGATATATTCGTCTTTGTACATCGCAAAACTTTTCACATGCTTCGCTTTTTCGGTAAGCCAAATCTCAAATACATCTGGATGTTTGTTGTACATCTTTACGCTTTCTTCATACGGGATGGACGGATCGGCTTTGCTGTGAATAAATAAAATCGGACGTGGCGCAATCGCATCGACCGCTTTGATCGGAACCGACTCCGCTGGATCTAAATCAGTAATCATCGGAATAAGAGTAATAATTAAGTACGTAAACGGAACGTTCGGTAAGTGCGTCCATACAGGCATATACGTCCGCAAATATCCTTCTAAATCGCTAAACGGACTGTCGGCAATGACCGCCTTTACATCTTGATCCATACCTGCTGCTAAAATCGAGGTTGCCGCTCCCATCGACACCCCGTAAAGAACGATCGGTTCGGAGTGGTGTTGTTTCGCGTAATCAATGACACCGAGCAAATCGTATTTTTCTTTCGCGCCAATCGTTGTCATGTCTCCTTCTGATTCGCCGCTTGCGCGGAAATCAAACATCATGACGCGATATCCTTCGTCTGTTAGTGCCTTAGCAAGCGGTAAAAACGGCACATTTGGTTCGTAGCGGTTGCCACCGTAGCCATGAGAAAAAATGACCGTCATTTTCGCTTGTTTCGTTGGCTCAATCACCCATCCTTTCAGCTTTAGTCCGCCGTCTTTACTTGTAAATGTCACATCTTTATAAGCCATTCCGTAAGCTTTCGGCGTCTCTACGACTGCTTTTCGCTCTTTATGCGTCAAATTCCAGCCGACATAAACGGAAATCCCGACGCAGGCAATGACAGCAAGCAACAACACGCCAACAAGCGACGGGACGAGCCATTTCCTCGTGTTTCGTTGCCTTTCCAATTGCGTTTGCATATTCACGCTTTATCACATCCTTCATTTAGACATAAAAATTTGATTAAGAGGAATTTGCAAATCCGGAAAAATGCCTACCTCGACCGTGTCTTCGTTCGCATATATGTTTTTCAACGCAAATCCATTTTCTCCTCGCAAAAATGTTTCGACATATTCGTTTAGCGGATCGACAATCCAATATTCTCGCACGCCCGCTGTTTCATATAGATGAAATTTTACAACACGATCGATCTTGGCCGTGCTCGGAGATAGGATTTCAATCACTAGATCAGGTGCCCCTACGATATAGTGATCACCGATTTTTTCTTTGTCACAAACAACAAGCAAATCAGGTTGAACCCAACTTTTGATTGCGGATGGGGCGGTTTCTTTTTCGGCAAATAAACATACGTCAATTGGCGCCCCGAACACTTCACAAGTTTTTCCGCTTAAATAATTGGAGAAGCATGCGAGCAAATAACGCTGAACACGTTGATGGGCAGGTGTTGGGGATGGAACCATATTCATGATGTCGCCATCGAATACTTCTAAACGAACTTCCTCAGGTAAATTCATATAATCTTTATATGTCCACTGCTGCTTTTCTTTTCGTACAGCCATATTCATCCCGCCTTTTTTCTTTAATTATATCGGAACAAAAAATGGAAATGAAGAAAAGTTTGCTAATATTTCTTTATATTTAAGCGCTGCTTATGCTAAAATGAACAAAATTGTTTTTCGGTGAAGAAAGGACTGAATGATTTGGCCAATACCCATACGTTTACAAAAGAAGAGGAAATCGTGCATGCGCTTACGCATGGGGTTGGGGCACTGTTTAGCGTGGCCGCTCTCGTGATGTTGACGGTCATGGCTGCGATGTACGGAAATGCATGGCACGTCGTTAGTTTTACTTTGTTTGGGAGCACAATGCTTATTTTGTATTTGTCATCAACGATCGTTCACGCATTGCCGGAAGGGCGGTGGAAGCGATTGTTTGAAATTTTCGACCATTCGTCCATTTATTTTTTCATCGCCGGAACGTATACCCCATTTCTGTTTTTAGCGGTGAAAGGCGTTATAGGTTGGACGTTGTTTGGCATCGTCTGGGGGCTTGCGCTCGTCGGTACCGTATTTAAATGCTTTTTTGTCGATCGGTTTTTATACACATCGACGATCATCTATATCGTGATGGGCTGGTTGATTGTATTCGCATGGAAACCGCTCGTTTCCGGTCTTTCGCCAAATGGAGTGTTATATTTAGTCATCGGCGGAATTTTGTACACAGTCGGCGCTGTTTTTTACGTATGGCGCGGCTTTAAATTTCATCATGCCGTCTGGCACTTGTTTGTATTAGGGGGATCTGTCGCGCACTTTTTTGCAGTGCTTATACTATTGAATTCAATTTAATCCATTCAAATTTTCGAAAAATGATTGAGATAATAAGCGTCCACACAATCATTTTATACAGAGGAAATGTCACAGTAAATAAAAAGGCGTCTTTCTGTCTGTAAATAAAGAAGGAGAGCTAGTTACCTTTGCGGTGAGGCCCTCCTTTCTTTTTTAATGCATGAAAATACCAAATTGATGACAACAATCGCATGACTTATTACTCTGCACCTTTCTTCCCGAATCCCTGACCAAATTTCAGTAAATGCAATTGCCCGTTAGAAGCCCAGTTTTCTCTGTCGTATTCATCGAAAATCACTGTGACCCATTCCTCTTTTACATTTAAAGTTCTAGCCGCTTCTTTTGTGATGTTTTCAACAAATTTCTGCTTCTGCTCAATTGTTCTCCCCTTAGCCATTTTTACAGTAATAATTGGCATTATTTATTCACCCTCTCACATAGCAAATGAAATAAAAAGTGGTAATGGCTCTTTTGCAAAACAGCAATCCTTGATTAAATTTAAGTTAAGATGGCATTAGACATCTGGATGTAGATACAATTGGGAATCCATTCAACATCGTTCATGTTCGCGGCTTTCACCTTATATGCCTCATTTCTGTCGGAAAAGGGAATCATGCTGCATTCACAAAAATACATGCTCCTTTTCTTTCCTAACTATAACCCGTACACCATAACAAATGTAATGTATATACTAACAAAACATCCATGAGTAATTTTTACTCTCCACCCAAACATGAAAACAACGCTCATGGATCGTTTATTTTCACAGAAAAAAAGAATTTATTTTCAATATTTTCACGAAAATAAGAGAGTATTCTAAAAGTACTCGTCCCAAAAGCTTGCTTCATTCTCTGTTTTAACTATCTAATAAAGTAAAATAACGGATCATCAACACTCGTGCTATAATATAGAAAATAACGATCGGAAAGGTTGGTGACAGTATGGCTTTTCCACAAGAACGGAAACCGTTGACGTATGCCGATTATTTGCAACTCGACGACTCTGTTCGATGTGAAGCGATCGATGGACAAATTTACGATATGGCTCCCGCTCCTACCCCTAAACATCAACAAGTCGTCACGTTACTCAGCGCGGAATTTGTGATGCATTTACGCGGGAAAACATGCCGCGTGTTCGTTTCCCCAATTGATGTTTGCTTTTCTAATGACGAATGGGTTCAGCCAGATATTGTGATCGTTTGCGATCCAAACAAAATTAGCGACGAACGCATTATCGGGGCACCTGATGTCATTGTCGAAGTGCTATCACCGTCTACCGCTAAAAAAGATCGTTTAATTAAATATAAACGTTACGAACAAGCAGGAGTGCGGCAATATTGGATTGTCGATCCGATTCATGAGTATGTGGAAGTGCATGTGTTAAAAGACGGAGCGTTTCAACTTTACGGTACGTATTTTAAGGAAGACACTATTCCTGTTCAGCTATTTGGTCATTTTTCCATTCATGCAGACAATATTTTTCTCTCGCAATGAAAAAGAGGCGCACGCCGCCTCTTATTCTTCGTAAATCATTTTTCTTGTCATGCCGCCGTCGACGACAAGATGAGTGCCGGTGACAAAATCGTTGTTCGGATCGGTGAAATAAAGGCAGGCGCGCGCCACATCTTCTGGTTTGCCAACACGTCCTGCGGGATGCTGGGCATGGTCTTTTGGCCGAAGCGTTTCATATGCTTTCGTTTCAATCCAGCCTGGACAAATCGCGTTTACGCGAATGCGGTCAGCACTAAACGACATCGCTAGCGCATGGGTGAGCGCCAACATTCCACCTTTAGAAGCAGCATACGCTTCGGAGTTTGGTTCCGACATCAACGCGCGTGTCGATGCAATATTGACAATCGCTCCGCCACCGTGCGTTTTCATGATTTTCGCCGCTTCTCTTGCGCAAAGAAACGCGCCGCGCAAATTCGTGTTGATGACGTCATCCCATTGTTCGACCGTCAAGTCATAAGGCGACACAAAAATGCCAAATCCAGCGTTATTAATGAGCACATCGACTCTTCTAAACATGTTGTCAATTTCTCGAAACATGTTCTCAATCTCCGTTGGTACGGTTAAATCACATATGTACGAATGCACATCATACCCTTCTGTTTGCAGCTGTTTAGCAACAAGCTGCGCTTCATCCGTTTTATCCGTTACGATAATGGTCGCTCCTTGTTCGGCATACGCTTTCGCTAACGCTCGGCCGATTCCCCCAGCTGCCCCTGTAATAACAACAACTTTTCCCTGATACAACTTTCCTCCCTCCTTCCACTTTATTGTACATCATACATCAAGGTTGTTGCCAAACGACAACAACCTCAAGCTTTGTTATACGTTCGAGATGTGATTTTCCCACTGTTTCGCCAGCTCAATAAAGAAGGAAAGCGATTCAGGGTTCGCCATCGAGCCAACGTTCACCGCTTTTTCAAGCGGGAAGCCTAATAAAATTTTGCGAATTGGGATTTCCATTTTCTTTCCGTTTAACGTTTTTGGAATTTGTTCGACTTGATAAATGTCGTCTGGAATAAAGCGCGGCGATACTTGCGCTTTAATTGCTTCCTTAATTTGCTTTTTTAATGCGTCGTCTAGTTCTACCCCTGGTTGAAGGACAACAAACAGCGGCATAAATGATTTCCGCCCCATCACTTCTAAGTCAATGATTAAACTATCTAGAATGCCGGCCACCGTTTCGACTGCTCGGTAAATTTCGCTCGTGCCCATACGGACGCCGGCGCGGTTAATCGTCGAATCCGAGCGGCCGTAAATAACACAGCTGCCTTGTTCATCGATTTTAATCCAGTCCCCATGTTTCCACACGCCTGGATACGTATCAAAATAGCTTTCTTTATAGCGGCGATCGTTTTCATCGTTCCAGAAAAAGAGCGGCATCGACGGCATCGGTTCGGTGATGACTAACTCCCCAACCTCGTTAATAAGCGAATTTCCATGTTCATCAAACGCTTGCACATTTGCCCCAAGCGAGCGGCATTGCAGCATGCCAGCACGAACAGGCAACAGCGGAGATCCGCCGACAAACGCGGTGCACACATCTGTCCCACCGCTGCACGATACGAGCCAAACGTCTTCTTTCACGTGCTCATACACCCAAACAAACCCTTCCGTCGTCAGCGGCGACCCTGTCGAAAGAACGGCTTGCAAACGAGAAAGGTCGTACTTGTCTTTCGGCTGAATCCCTTGTTTCATACAAACGTTAATAAACGCTGCACTTGTGCCAAAATGCGTGATGTTCGCTTCTTCTGCCAGCTCCCACAATACATGGGCATCCGGAAACGTCGGACTGCCGTCGTACAGAACAACCGTTGCCCCAACTAACAAACCGCCGATTAAGAAATTCCACATCATCCAACCGGTCGTCGTAAACCAGAAAAACGTGCTATCATGTGTAATATTGCATTCAATCGATAAAATTTTTAAATGCTCTAATAAAATACCGCCATGCCCTTGCACGATCGGCTTTGGCAATCCGGTCGTTCCAGAAGAATATAAAATCCATAGCGGATGGGCAAACGGCACTTGTTCATACACAAGTTCGCTTTCTGCTTGCAACATGTCCGTCCATAATAAAACAGAATCGTCCCACGCACTTACATCGTCACGCAAATACGGAACGACAATCGTCTTTTTTAACGACGGAAGCTTTTCTTGCAGCTCTTTGACAACAGGCACTTTATCAAACGTTTTTCCGTTATATTGACAACCGTCAACCGCAAACAAAATCGTCGGCTCAATTTGTTGGAAGCGATCGATGACGCTGTTGGCGCCAAAATCCGGAGAGCAGCTTGACCAAATTGCCCCGATGCTCGCACACGCCAAAAACGCTACGACCGTTTCCGGAATGTTTGGCATGTAAGCGACGACACGATCGCCTTGTTTCACGCCAAGTTTTTTCAGTGCCGAAGCGACCGCCGCCGTTTGTTGTTTTAACTCTGCCCACGTCACTTCACGTAGCGAAACACGCTCAGAACGGAACAAAAGCGCCGGCTTCTCCTGCATGTTGCGAAAAATATGTTCTGCATAGTTTAACCGTGCCCCCGGAAACCAGTTTGCCCGCGGCATTTTTCGCTCCTCAAGCACACACGCATACGGGGCAGACGACTGAACGTCGCCATATTCCCACACCGTTTCCCAAAATTGCTCAAGTTGTTCAACCGACCATTTCCATAACGCCGCATGCGAGTCAAATGTAAGTCCTTTTTTCGCTTGTAACCAATCCATATACTTTTTTACGCTTGACTGTTCGATTTGTTCTTTCGTTGGTGTCCATAAAATATCCCCGTCCGTAACCGCTTTCATTTCTCCCTGCGCAAAACGGACATGTTTTGCGCAGACTTCACCACCTTTCCCCTTTGTTTCCGAACAAAAATATAAAAAATTCGGACTATTTCTATAATAACATCTTTTTCTAGTATAAGGAATATGCTCTTTTCTCTAAAAAATAAGCAAAATCGTTGACAAAATGACATTCGCTGAATAAGATAAGATTAAAAGTTGGTTTAAGGAAAAATTATAACCTCTGTACAAATTGTTAACAGGAGGGAAACTGTTATGACTCAAGTAAAACTCGAACGTTTATGTGATGCTCAGCCAGGAGAACGTTTTCGTATCACAAAGATTAATATAGAAGGAACAATGAAGCGGAGATTGCTTGATTTAGGGTTTGTGCCGGGCTGCGAAGTCACCGTATTGCAAAAAAGCCCGTTAGGCGACCCGACGGCTTATCGGGTGAGTCATACGACGATCGCTTTAAGAAACGAAGAAAGTTCTAATATTTACGGGGAGAGGATCCGCGATGACAAACAATCATGAGTATACAATTGCGCTGGCAGGAAACCCAAATACAGGGAAAAGCACGTTATTTAACGTCTTAACGGGCTTGCGGCAACATACAGGAAACTGGCCGGGGAAAACAGTCGTTCACGCCGAAGGTTTTTTCACCTATAAAGATGAACAATATCGAATCATCGATCTTCCCGGAACGTATTCGTTATACTCGAACTCGGCTGATGAAGAAGTAGCACGTGATTTTATTATTTTTGCTAAACCCGATGTCACGCTCGTTGTACTCGATGCAACCGCGCTTGAGCGAAATTTGAATTTGGCGCTGCAAGTATTAGAAATGACCGACCGTGTCATCGTCTGCCTCAACTTAATGGACGAAGCGAAAAAGAAAGGAATTATCATTGATATCGCTAAGCTTTCTAAAAAATTAGGCGTTCCGGTCGTGCCGATCTCGGCGCGCAATAAAGAAGGAATCGATGAATTGCTCGAAACAATCGCCCGGATGGTTCATGGTGAAATCCAAACAAAGCCGACCAAGATTTCGTACAGCCGCACGATCGAAGAAAAAATCGCCAAGCTTCTTCCTCTTGTCAAAGAAGTAATCGGCGATGAATACCCTGCGCGCTGGATCGCGCTTCGCCTTTTAGATGGAGACACTTCTCTTCTTCATGCGTTACAAAGCCAACCACATCATTTATTAAAAGGAGGGGCGCACTATGGATGCCACTGTTCCGCCAAATCCATTTGATGAGCTGTTGAAAGAAGCTCAACACTTATCAGGCGACGATACGCGTGAACAAATCGTTTCGGCCATTTTTCAAACATCTCAAGCGATTTGCAAGGAAACGGTTACGTACACGAAACAGGAAAAATTGCATGAAACCGAAAAGCTCGATCGTATTTTTACTTCAAAAATCTGGGGATTTCCGATTATGCTGGCGATGCTTGCCGTCGTTATTTATATCACAATTGCTGGCGCAAACGTTCCTTCTTCGCTGCTCGCTGAATTTTTCGGATGGCTTGAAGGATATATAACGCTTGCTTTTGAGAAAATGCATGCCCCAGAATGGCTATACGGAATTCTCGTGCTAGGATTGTACCGTGGCACAACATGGGTCGTGAGCGTCATGTTGCCGCCGATGGCGATTTTCTTCCCGATTTTTGCTTTGCTCGAAAACTACGGATATCTTCCGCGCGTCGCTTTTAATATGGACCGATTGTTTAAAAAGTCAGGGGCGCACGGAAAACAGTCGCTGACGATGGCGATGGGATTCGGCTGCAACGCTGCGGCGATCATGTCGACAAGAATTATCGAGTCGCCGCGTGAACGAATGCTAGCGATTTTAACGAACAACTTTGTCCCTTGCAACGGCAGATGGCCGACGTTAATTTTGCTTGCTTCCCTCTTTATGGCAGCTGGCTATACAGGCGGCTGGAAAACGTTGATGACAGCAAGTGTGGTCGTCGCGATGGTCGTATTTGGCATCGTCGTCACCCTCACTGTTTCTTGGGTATTATCCAAAACCGCGTTACGCGGCGTGCCGACCCATTATACGCTCGAGCTTCCGCCATACCGGCGGCCGAAAATATGGGATACGATTGTTCGCTCCACATTGGATAAATCCGTTTACGTCTTAAAACGGGCCGTAACAGTCGCTGCTCCAGCTGGCGTGCTGACATGGGTGTTAGCTAACATTCATATCGGTGATACAACGGTCCTTGCTTATATCGCCCATTTGCTTGATCCGTTTGCCCGCCAGTTAGGACTCGACGGTTACATTTTGATGGCGTTCATTTTAGGGCTCCCTGCCAATGAAATTGTGCTTCCGATTTTATTGATGGGGTATTTATCGACAGGAGCATTAACCGAAGTCGATGGGCTTCGCTCTCTGAAACAAATTTTCATTGATCACGGTTGGACGTGGCTGACAGCATTAAATATGATGCTATTTTCATTGCTTCACTATCCGTGTGGAACAACACTCATCAATATTTATAAAGAAACGAAAAGCAAAAAGTGGACGTTTGTGGCGTTCGCGCTTCCAACCGGTATTGCGATTGCCGTCACCTTTACAACGGCTCATATCGCACAATGGTTAAGGTTCATTTAATGCACATCCCGCTCTCCTTTTATACAAGGAAGCGGGATGTTTTGTTACACTTCTTTCACTTCCTCTAAATGCGACACATCTGCTTCTACAAGCAACTCCAATCTCCCGTCTTTCACTCGAACGGTTGTAAGACTCGCACCGTGCATAAACGGCGGAGCCCAAAGTTCTTCCAGCGGGGCTTGTTTCAAGCGGGTCGTGATCGTTTTTAATACAACCCCGTGCGTCACAATTAAAACATTCCCTGAAGAATGCTGGTCGATAATGTTCTTCAATGCGGCAAACGCCCGGTTTTGTACATCAATAAATCGTTCCCCGCGCTTCGGGGCATACAGGTGTGGCTCATTCCAAAAATGGTGAAACGAAATGGGATCGAACCGCTGAATTTCATCATGTGTTTTCCCCTCCCAATCCCCAAGATGGATTTCCCTCAATCTTTCCTCTTGATAAATCGGAATCAACCGCTCCTCACGGATGATCTTTGCTGTATCAAGCGCCCGTCCGCTTGTGCTCGCATAAATTGCTGTCAAATCGACTTCCTCTAACCTTTTCCTAAGCCGGCGCGCATCTTCTCTGCCTTTTTCCGTCAGCGGCGAATCTTGCCAGCCTTGCATACGTTTTTCTATATTCCATTCTGTTTCCCCGTGTCTTGTCAAATATAATGTAAGCATTCCCTTTCCCCCTCATAAAATGCCCCCTAACAATCACGTGTTAGAGGGAGTGTTGGATTGATTATATTGTTCAAGCCATTGCTTTAACTTTTCCGCTTCGAGCGATTTGCTGAAATAAAAGCCTTGGGCGAAATCACAGTGCATTTGTTGAAGGAGCGATAGTTGGTGATTCGTTTCGACCCCTTCTGCAAGTACTTGAATATCAAGGCTTTTCGCTAAATGAATAATCGTATCGACGATCGTTGCATCTTTTGAATTTTCGACAATGCCTTGAATGAAGCTGCGGTCAATTTTTAACAGTGAGACCGGCAAGTTACGAATGTATGCAAGCGACGAAAAACCGGTACCGAAGTCATCGATCGCCACTTGCACACCGGTGTTTTTCAACTCTGTTAAAATATGCTTGCCTGTTTCAATATTTTCCATCAATCCACTTTCTGTCACTTCTAAAATTAAGTGCTCCGGTGCAAAACCGGTTTCATTCAATATGTAAATGACATGACCGACCAGTTCTTTTCGATTCAACAAAAATGGAGATAAATTTACCGCTAATTTTAACCGCGGAAAATGGACTTGCCACTCCTTTACTTGCCGGCATGATTGCTCTAATACCCACAAAGTAATTTCAAAAATAAATCCACTTTGTTCCGCAAACGGGATAAACTCCAGCGGCGGAATTTCTCCAAGTTTCGGATGCCGCCAGCGAAGCAGCGTCTCGACTCCCATCGCCGCACCACTTTCTAGTTCAATTTTCGGCTGATAACATAAATAAAACTGTTCGCGCATAATTGCAAATGGGAGATCCCGTTTAATCGTCGTCGTGCGATTTTGAACGGGCTGGTAAAAATAATAGCCATTTTTTCCGCGGTCTTTCACATAGTAAAGTGCTTGATCGGCATATTTCATCAGTTGTTCTTGGTCGTCCGCATCGCTAGGAAAAAACGCAATGCCGATCGAAAGCGTCGATTGAATCATTTGTTTTTCGTAACGGAACGGCTGGTGAAACGCCTGAATCAACCGCTCCGCTAACTCGGACACTTTTTCTTTTGTTGCATTCGTCAACAATAGCACAAATTCATCACCGCCAATTCGCGCAAAAAAATCATCGGGACGCAACACGGTTTGTACTCGTTTGACCGCTTCTTTTAAAAAATAATCTCCCGCCTGATGCGAAAAATGATCGTTAATCCATTTGAATTTATCAAAATCCAAATAGCATAAGGCAAACGTCGTCTGCTCGTCAACAAGCTGACTTATATATTTTTCAAAATAACTGCGGTTGGCAATGCCGGTTAACGAATCAAAATAAGCGAGCTGATGCAATTTTTCTTCATATTTTTTGCGCTCACTAATATTTTTCGCTGTAACAACAATGTAATCAAGCTGATCATCCTTATTTAAAATCGCTTTTCCATGCGCTTCCATCCATACCCATTCGCCTTGTTGATTGAGTCTACGAAATTCTAAGGTTTGTTGCTCGTTCGTTTCATATAACATTTGTAATTTTTCTTGTAAAAGTAACACATCTTCCGGATGTACGTAACGAAACAAATCGTTCTTCAAACATTCTTCTCGAACAATACCGAACGCGTTCTCAAATGAAGGAGAAACATATGTTACTTTTCCTTCATTTGAAAGAATTAAAATGTAGTCGGATGAATGTTCAGCGATAATCCGAAACCATTTTTCGCTTTCTTGCAGCGCCGCTTCCATCTGCTTTTGCTCTGTTCGATCGCGCAATACGCATAAAATAGTGAAAACGTTTTCTTGATGAATCGGGATGAGTGATGCACTGACAGGAACACAGCTTCCATCTGTTTTCTTTACGTTCCATTCCGCATAGTGTACAGCATGACCGCACTTTACTCGTTCAAAATCGTCTACTGAAAAACCAAGTGTTTCAATATCGCATTCGTCCCATCCTAACAATGTTTTAAACGCTGGATTGATATGTATGATACGCCCATTCGAATCAATGAACGCAATGGCATCTGCAAAATGTTGAAAAAAAGCAACAAAGTTGTCCACCATATCAGTAATTACCTCTCCAGTATATTTTTTACTATCAGCAATAAAAAACTGCTTACTCTTTTATCCTAGTCTTGTACTTTCATTTTTACTAATCTAGCGTCAAAAATCAATAAAATGGATAAAATTTTTCAAAAATCGAAGCGAATTGCTTTTCCGCGTTCGCAACACACCTTTTCAAAAACTTGCTGTTTCTTTTCACTTATGCTAGATTCGAAGTACGTAAAACGATAGGAAGGGGAAAATAAATGAAATGTTCTACAACGGTCGCAGCGTATATGTTATCGCTCAGTTTGTTGATGAGCGCCTGCTCTGCAAACGAAGCGAAAGAACAGCAAAATCATTCGAATGTCTATACGACAAACTCGGGTGATGTACGGGAGACGACGAAATCCATTGACCACCTCCCTGCTTTTTTAAGTCAATATGAAGAAAATATGGCCGTTCTTTATCAACAAGTAGCGAAACATCAAAAGCTACTCGAAAACATTCCTTGCTATTGCGGCTGCGGCGAGTCTGCCGGTCACCAAAACAACTATGACTGTTTTGTGTATGAAAATAAAAAAGATGGCTCAATCGTTTGGGATAATCACGCCACAAAATGCGGCGTTTGCTTAGAAATTGCCGCCGAATCGATCACCGAATACGAACAAGGTAAATCGATGAAAGAAATTCGACAAACAATCGATGAAAAATATAAGGAAGGCTACGCCAAACCGACGCCGACAAAGCCGCTATAAGACAAAAGAGGGTGCCCCAAAGTAATGGGATACCCTTCTTAGCTACCATAATATACGCACAGAACAATGGTAAGAAACTTGTATATTGTGTCTCATTTGAGATCAAACAACTTTTTGAGTAGCCTCTTTTACCTCGGCATCACACTTAACGCCGTGTATAAATCATACAGTGTTTCGATTTGTTTTTGCTTCAAATCTTCTAATATCCTTTTCCATAATTCTACCATCGCCTGCACATCTCCATCAGCGGTATGCCGTCTTTCGCACGGAATCTTGTAATGACAAAGCGCCTCATCTAATGTCGGAAATAGCGCGGGGCGATGGATCATTTCCATTACTTGCTGCATTTCTAAAAAACGCCCTGTCCATTTCGTTCGATAGTTCATCCAAAGAAAATGATTCATAAACGATAAATCATGACTGATATGATAGCCAATAATCAATCCGTCGCTAATAAACGATAAAAAATGTTTCATTTCCTCTTTCAAACGCGGGGCCGATTGCACATCTTCCATACGGATTCCGGTTAACCGCGAAATATGCTCCGGAATCTCTTTTTCCGGACGAATCAAGCGAAAATAAAAATCGTTCAGCTGGCCATTGCGCGTTTTAGCAGCAGCGATCGAAAAAATTTCATCCCCGTGCTGCGGTGAAAACCCAGTCGTTTCCGTATCAATAATGATAAACGGAATGTGTTCAAGATGCATATTCATATCAATATGCTTCTTTTGCTGCTCTTTTAATAATGTACGAACCCATACTTCCTGCTGAAATGTATGGCGTTCATTTTCGGATACCGATGATACTTTTTCAATCGGCACCCCAAGCGACAGCATGCGCAGCGCCCGCTGCCAAAAACGATGTTGCTCATTCATCGCGCCATCCCCTCACTTGCCGCATAACCGTACGCTGTAACATTTGGGCAGCTTTCATCGCCTTTTTTAAGCGAGTCCGTTCGCGCGTATCAAGAACATGTAACGGAACGTAATCACGATCGGCTGCTTCTAGTGAATATTTTAATCGAAAATAGACGCATGTTAAAAACGCTTCATGCACGTTTTCAGCAATTGAAACAGGCAATAGCGATCGATCGCGGATGTGCTCTAACCTTTCCCACGTCGTCATGGCGGAAATGTTTCCTACACACGATAAAAATTTTAACGAATTTACCAGCTGCACATAACCGCTATGTTTTAAATGAAGACAGCCGCTATAACGGCCCCATCGTTCAATATAAAAATTGCCGAACCAACCAAGCGGAACACGAGGAAAAATGACGTGCTCCCCTATTCGTTTCAACAACACCGAATGGCGGCTCATCTGTTCAATAAGCGATGTTTTACAGTCTGTAACCAATTCGCTTACTCCATAAATCGGCCGCATATCCATCGCAATCAACAAAAAGCGAATATCGTCTGGAAAGTGATGGGCGATATACGTTGCCATTTGCTGTTCCCACGCCCGAACCGATTGGCTCCACCGCCGATTCGTCGCCATGACATTCCCCGTACAATACGGATAGCCGATATCGTGCAAATAGCTCGTTCCAACCTTCGCTAAATGACGAATGAACGCATAACACTCCTCCTCTTGCTCCGGTGGGCATTCAAACAAAATGCCGTTATCTTGGTCAGTCCATACCGTCGGCTCGCCTCTCCCCATGCTTCCCATTACATACCAGCACCACTTCTCAGGAAGAATACCGACCCCTGCTTGAATCGTTTCTTCTTCCGCCAACATGACCGCTTTTTTAACAAGTGCATCATGAACATCGCTTAGCGCATGGGAAAGGGAAGCAATTACATCTCTTTCGATCACATTTCGTAGCCGATAAGCTAATTCACGATGATAAACGCTTAGCTCGTTTATCGTTTTGGCTTGATCAATTTGTTGAATGAGCTCGTATAACGATTCCATGTTGATCTTCCTTTTCTAAAAAAACCGGATGGACATGCCAATCCGGTTTTTTTCTTATTGAACCACTGTTTTTGAATGGTTCACAAGTGCAGGATCCAATTGTTCTGGATAACCGTACGAACCGTGTTCACTAATATCCAAGCCAGAAACTTCTTGTTCTGCTGTCACACGGAGTCCGATCGTTTTCTTTAAGACAAACAAGATCACAAAGGACACGATCGCAACATAAGCTGCCGCTCCTAACACCCCAACCGTTTGCACAATCAACTGTTGGAATCCGCCGCCATATACAAGCCCTGCTTTTCCGATTCCGGTAATCTCTACTAAACGTGGAGAAGCAAAAAACCCGGTCGAAATTGTGCCAATCGCTCCAGCAATCCCATGAACAGAGAACGCACAAATCGGATCGTCAATGCCTTTTCTTTCAAAGTAAACAGAAGTCCAGAATGTAAATGAACCGGCTACCGCTCCAATTACAACGGCTGCCCACGGCTCGACGAACGCACACGCAGCCGTAATCGCGACAAGCGCTGCCAATACACCGTTGACCGTCGCTGGAATATCCGCTTTTCCAACCATGATTTTCGCGGTCACAATCGCCGCGATCGCTCCCGCTGCTGCTGCCAAGTTCGTCGTTAGTGCCACATAACCGAAAAATCCATCCCCTACGGCCATCGTACTTCCGGCATTAAATCCAAACCAGCCGACCCATAAAATAAAGCCGCCAATCACTGTATAAACTTGGTTATGACCCGGAATCACGTTCGGTGTCTTATCCTTATTAAATTTTCCGATGCGCGGCCCAAGCAAAATCGTTGCCACTAACGCTGCAATTGCCCCTTGCAAGTGAACGACTGTAGAGCCAGCAAAATCTTGCATCCCCATCGTTCCAAGCCAGCCGCCGCCCCATACCCAGTGGCCGATGACTGGATAAATGGCGATTGTAAAAATCGTTCCGAATATAAAATAAACAGATAATTTCGCACGTTCTGCAAAACCTCCCCATGCAATCGCCAAGGAAACTCCCGCAAAGCCGAGCTGGAACAAAAATTTAAGCGACAGCGGTACGTTCGCCCACGAGAGCGAATCAAACGTCCCTTTTCCTTCTTTTAAAAACCATCCTTCCGTGCCGATGAAACTGTTTCCTGCGCCAAACGTAATCGCAAAGCCAAACGCCCAAAATGCAAGGGAAGCGATTGCGAAGCTTAAAATTTGTTTTCCCGCGACGTGACCTGAGTTTTTCATTCGCGTCGATCCAGCTTCCAGCAAAGCAAAGCCCGCTTGCATGCCGATGACCAATACGGCGCTGATCATCACCCATAACGAATCAAGTGCCAACGAAATTTCTTTCGGACTCATTTCCATCTCCCTTTCCGTCATTTGTTTTAACATCTTTTGTTATAATATATTACATAAAAAAGTGTTAATCAACTCTTTTTTTCGAAAGTAAACGGTTACAAACGAAAAAAGTTTGTTAAAAAATCTTACAAATATTTTTGGATAAAAAGCAAAAAAAGCGCCACACTACGTAACGAGCAATAAATAAAGAAAGGATGAGTACGTAATGAAAAAAACAGACAAGCAAACAGAGGCTAACAACAAACAGTTGCAGAAAGAAACGAACAAACAACCACTAGGGTATGGGGACAAAAAGTTAGAAGGACCAAATCGTCCAGCGGATTAAAATAAAAAGGCTGAGCAAATGTCAGCCTTTTTCACATTCTGAATCACTGTCTAATTGCTTTTCTTATCGCTTCATTGAGGCAAGCGTCTGTTTCAATTGTTCTTCCATGTTGACTAGCTCCCGTTCTACTTGCTGGCGTTTGAGGCGGCCTTCTTGCTGAATTTTTAGTGTTTCTTCTAATGTAGCCACTAAGTTTTCTTGCGTTTTCTTTAACGTTTCAATATCAATCAGTCCACGCTCGTTTTCTTTTGCCACTTCAATGCTATTGATTTTCAACATTTCCGAATTGCGTAGCAGCAAATCGTTCGTCGTTTCGGTTACTTGTTTTTGCGCTTCCACCGCCCTTTGCTGACGGAATAACGTCAAAGCGATGACGACTTGATTTTTCCAAAGCGGAATGGCAGTTAAAATCGACGATTGAATGCGCTCCACTAACGTTTGGTTCATATGCTGAATCATGCGAATTTGCGGCGCTGTTTGAATCGTCACTTGCCGGCTTAATTTTAAATCGTGAATGCGCTTTTCCAAACGGTCTGCAAATTGCAACAAATCATTCACTTCCTGCATCTCCATTTGATTTCCTGACTTTTCCGCCTGTGCCCGCTTTTCCGGAATGAGCTTCGTCCGCAATTCTTCGAGTTTTAACTCTGCCGCGGCAATATAAATATTGAGCGCATCAAAATACTCTTTATTTTTTTCGTACAACGTTTCTAACATCATAATGTCGCGAAACAATAGCTGACGGTGCTTTTCTAATTGATCGGCAATTTTATCGATTTCGACACCGATTTTTTGATATTTGGCAACCATTCCTTGCAGCGACTTCGATACAGATCCGAATAATCGCGATAAAAATCCTTTTTTCGCCGGCAATAAATCGTCCGGATTCACTTCTTTAATTTTGCTCATCAATTCGCTAATGACCTCACCAACAGGTCCAGCGTCTTTTGTTTGAACGTGATTTAAAATCGCGTGCGAAAACTTCGACAGTTCCGCCTGCGCCGCCACCCCGTATTGAATGATCGCCTGCTGATTGCTTGGATCAATTTGTTTCGAAAGCTGGAGCGCTTTTTCGCGATGTTCTTGCTTTAACGTATCAATCAGCTTCACCGGACGGCGCTCCTCCACCGCCATCTCTTTTTGTTCCGCCGGTAAAGAAAACGGGTTTTCCAACAGCGAATCAAGCGAGCTTGTCCACTCTTCGTTATCGAACGGTTTCATAGTCCCTCTCCTTTCTCCATTCACTGCTCTCTAACGGTTTTTGTTGTTCGAGCGATTGCTCAAGCAATTTCGTTTCTACCTGCAAATCAAACACATCATCAGAAAGAATTTCCAACAACCGCTTTTCAGCCGCGGCAATCAGTTCATCCAGCAATTGTTCCGTTTTGCGCAACACTTCTTTCATTTCTGCGTTTCGAACCGGTTGATGGATCAAATAAACGTATTTTTCAATCATCGTTACCGCTGAATCTAATTCGTGAATAAAAAACGATTGGGCAATCCGAAATTTTTGCGGGTGTTGTTCGACGGCACGAATCATTTTTTCGACCGTTGCACTTATATGTGAGATTTTCTGCCACATCACAAGCGAACGAACTTTCAAGCGCGCCCGCCGCATTCGCTTCCATTTTTTCCATGCTTCGGCAAGCTGCGTGCGTATATAGTCTTTTTCTTCTTTTAAAAGGCCGTTTGCGACAATGCGACGCGCTTTTCGTTTCATGTAAACAGATGTAGCAAGCATCGCCGCTGTTCCTGATACAAATGAAAGGAAAAATTGATAATCAAACAAAAAGAAGGCGATGATCGCTGTTACAAAACCGACATTCCATGAAACGAACCACCGCCATAAAGTCATAAACAATCGCTTCATTGTTAATCCCTTCCTCGCGAAAGATTTACTCACATTATAACATGTCCTATTTTTTATACGAAACAGTCGCTCCTTTTGTTTCATTATTACAAAATGAATAAGACAACTTGACAGAAGAATATGTTGATATAAAAAAGGAGATGAAAATCGTGAAACAGATCGATTGGCAAATGGTCATATTTGTCGGGATCACATTATTGCAAGAATATTGGTGCTATTTCGGACTGCCACGCGTCTATTATTGGCGGGCGAGCGAAGATGACCAGCATAAAGCAGCGTAAGCGAAAGAAGGTGGTTTTCATGCACGATTTCCGTGTGCATTCTTATTATACACAACCACCGATGGAGCCTTCTACACGAACGATTTCAGTCACCGGCCAAGGAACGCTCTATGTTAAGCCGGATACTGTTATTATTACAATCGGAATTCGCACCGAGCATGCAAGCGCCTTAGAAGCACTTTCAGAAAACGCAAAACGAGCGAATGCGATGATTCAAGCGTTGCAAACGATCGGTATCCTCCATGAAGACATTGATACTTCCTCATTTTCGATTTATCCGAAATATACGTACACCAACCATACAGCTGTCCTAGCAGGATATGAAGTCGAGCATATGTTTGACATTACCGTCAAAGACGTAAAAATGGTTGGGGCCATTTACGAAACGGCGGTAGCCAACGGAGCGAACATTGCCCGCCAGCTTCAGTTTAAACTCGCGAACGAGCAACCGCATTATCAACAAGCACTCGCAATGGCGGTAAAAAACGCCCGAGAAAAAGCATTCGTTCTCGCCCATACTCTCCAGCTTCCGTTGCATGACGTTCCAATCGAAATCAAAGAACAAAGCAACTCCTTCACCCTTTCCCCGCCGCGGACAATCGTTCTCGCAGAAGGAGCCGCACCACCGATCCAGACTCAAGAAATCGTCATAACCGCAGTCGTCCATGCAGCATTCGCCTATTAAATGATCTGTGCGCATATATACGAACCGAATACAAATTGAAGGGTGTCCCGTCATTCGGACACCCTTTTAATTAAAACGTCACTTCCCTCACCCGCTCCCCGCCGAATAAAACGACGGTTTTCGTTTTTTGTTTTTGTTTGGTGATTACAGTTACTTCGTACATCCCCGGAAGATACGGGCCGTACTTTTTCACAAGCGGTTCTTTCGTTGCTTCCCCTTCCACTTTTTCTCCGTTCACAAGAACTGGCGCGTCTTCTTCGATGCGAACGACGAATGAATAAACAGTGGGCTCAAAGACATATTGATTAAACATGAAAAACTGCGTTTCATACACTTTCATTGTAAAAACCGGCGGAATCGATGTCAGCCCTTTTATGTATACATGTTTTTCTTTCCATTGCTGCTCTAAATCGCGTCGAAGAGCGGCATACGCCTTCGGATGTTTGTCTAAATACAGCAATAACGGTGCTAACGCTTTTTCGTTGACAGGCACAGTGTCGCTTCGAATATACGTTTTTAGTACGTCCCAATCTTTCTCTTTTAGCGCCTCCTCTAATTTACGGATAGCAACTTCTTTCCCCATTTCATTTTTCAGCATCCCGTATCCTTTTATGACGGTAACGGTGAAAACAAAAAGGGCGAGCAACACGAAGACTGTCCATAAAAACAGCCGGATTCTTTGCTGTTGCGCCGCTTGTCTGCGCTGCTCCAAGCGCGTCGACAGCGCCTTTTCTTCATTTTCGTCATCCGGCATCACCGTTTCATTTTCCTTCACCTATCTTCCCCTCTCCCGTTCTCTCTTTCTCATTCATGTTTATGACAGAAGAAGGGAAAATATGTGAACGATCGCATAACCGGGGCATGATGACGTTTTGTCAATTCAATGTATACGAACAGGCATGCCAATGTGCCGCGCGCTTTGCGGAGGTTCGTTTCCACCCTTTTTTCTCCAGCTGCTTTCCGACAAATCGGTGAAACCACCCGTGTCCGACAACCGTTACTGTTCCATATTTGCGGGCGTATTCAATAAGCAGATCACAAGCTTTTTCCGCACGAATGACGGCTTGCAAATAAGATTCCACACCACGCGCATACCCGAAAAACCAACAGAGCCGTGCCAAAACGAGCCATAGATGCACCGGCAAACGAAAAAAACGAAGACAGGCAAATGGAACAGGCGTGTCCACTTCACGAAACAGCTCGCTTTGCTCTACCGGACAAGACGGCAAAAGCCGTTTGGTCGAATGAATCGCGCGCGGTAACGGGCTCGTGATCAGCACGTTGGCTCGTTTTATTTTTTGCAGCGTCGATGAAGAGATCAAATCATGTGCACATATGCCGTGCGCGTCGTACGCTGCGATCCATCCGGCGAGCTCAGCTCGACTTATCCACCCGTTTTCTTGCCATTCAGACTTCCCGTGCCGAATAAGAATAATTTCCATCTGCACACCCCGTCACCTTCTCCATTTCCTAACAAAAACAAACGTATTTATGCACTTTTTTGATTATACCATTATTTGGACCGTTTTAGTTATAATGTCCATGCTCATTTTCATAAAAATAGGAAACACATACTTCAAGCAGCAGGTGATCAAATAACGTTCAAACGTTTATGACGATTTTTTGAACGTTTATAAAAAAAGATACATTTTTTTGAATGTTGTAGTATATTTTGTATGGAATATTCTTATGAAAATCGAGGGAGTGTTAAAATGATCGTTCACGAATTGATGAGCATGGAATCCATTTTTACGGAAGAGCTAAAAGAAGGGTATCACGTTTTATTAGGAAAATACAAAACGGTAGACGTTCGTGTGTTAAGTGCTGATTGCGTTCAAGAAATTGATTGCGGGACAGAAGAAATTGTCGAAGTTGTTTTTGATCCAGGTAAAGAGTACTCGCTCGTTCGTCTCGGTTTATATACATTTGAAAACGAAGCACCATCGCTTGACGAATTACAGCAAACCATCCTTGAGCAACATTGCGACATTTTTGAAGAAGCGGTCTCAGCTTGAGACCGCTTCTTTTTTAAAAGAAAGATGAATCGTTTCCGCTGCATAGTTAATTACATCGAAACTTCCACCTTATTTGTTCACTCCTAGCCATCTCATTAAACTTTCACGAAACAAAATCTGATCGAACGATTTCTCTCAGCTGTCGCACCCCTTCCTTTATCTCATGTTCGCTCATTCCGCCAAATCCTAACAAGATGTAAGGAGGGGGCGACGTGGTTGGGTCAAACCAATATTTCGCGGCGGAGTAGATGTTGATTCCTTCATTTTTCGCCCTCTCGACGAGACCGCTGACATCGGTCACATGTCGGAAGCGAACAAGTAAATGCAATCCCGCTTTTTCACCAATAATCGTGGCATCAGTACCAAAATTTTCGTCAATCGCAGCAATCAGCGCTTGCCGCTTTTTCGCATACACGTTGCGCATTTTACGGATATGCCGCTCTAAATAGCCTTTTTTCATAAAAAGAGCCAACGCTTTTTGGACGATCGTCGCGACCGGCTGGTTGTAGTTATAAAACGTGTTTTGAAATACTTCTAATAAACGAACTGGAAGCACCATATAACAAACGCGGATGGCAGGCGTTAATACTTTCGAAAACGTTCCGACATAAATAACCCGGTCTTGTGTATCGAGTGCTTTTAAAGACGGAATTGACTTTCCTTCATAGCGAAATTCGCTGTCATAGTCGTCTTCGATAATGAAACCATCTGTTTTTTCAGCCCATTTTAATAACTTTTGCCGTTTCCCAATCGGCAGCACCATCCCGAGCGGAAGCTGGTGCGAAGGGGTGACATATATGACAGTTGCTTCGCTTTTCTCGAGTTCTGTTATATTCAGACCATCTTTTTCAAGAGAAATCGGGACAACTCGGTAGCGATGGTTGGCAAATACGGTGCGAATTCCATCATATGACGGATTTTCCATCGCAATCGTATCTGTTTCTTGCGAGAAAAGCTGACAAAGCAGTCCTGTCATTTGATGAATGCCGGCACCGATCACGATTTGTTCATAAGAACAGTGAATGCCGCGCGCTTGAAATAAGTAATGGGCGATTTGCTCCCGCAGTTCGATGTCCCCTTGCCGTTCCCCATACCATAGCAGTTGTTCCGGCGGTGTGTCCATCGCTTCATTCATGCACGCCCGCCACGCTTTCATCGGAAAATGGGCGATGTCGATGTTGCCGTAGCGAAAATCGTATGCTTGTTTGACGGTTTCGGCGGGCTTCGGAGTTTCATATGTTTTTTGGAAAAGCGGCTTTGGCAAACACTCTTTATCGAATTCCTTCACGATGAATCCTTGCCGCGGTTTGCTTTCGACATATCCTTCCGCCACGAGTTGCGCATACGCAGCTTCAACAGTGTTTCGGCTGATGCCCAAGTATTTGGAAAGCGCGCGAACGGAAGGTAAACGCACGCCTTTTTGGATATGTCCTTGCAACATTTCATTTTTCATATATTCATAGAGCTGTTCATAAAGCGGTGTACGCTTCGTGATGTCTAAATTGGGAGTTAACTCGATCATCCTCGTCCTCCTGACCCTAAAAAAATGTTCGAAACTGTCACTATGAATCATGCCACAATCTTCCTACAATGATTATAACAAAAGCGATAAGGAGGAAGAAGCGATGTTTACGATGAGAAGACCGATGCTAGAGTGTCATGACGAAGAAAAAATTTCCGCATTTTTATCGTTGGCGCCAACAGGGTTTTTAGGACTTGCCGACGGCCATGAACCATATGTCGTTCCGTTGAATTTCGTTTGGTGGAACGGTGCCATTTATGTTCACGGTGCGGAAGAAGGGCGAAAAATGGAAATGCTGAAGCGAAATGCGCGCGTTTGTTTTACGGTCAGCGAAAACTTCGGCACGATGGTACACCCGGTGCCGGCCAAAACGGATACCGGCTATATGAGCGTCATGGTGTTCGGAGAAGCGAGCATCGTATCTGATTTAGAGGAAGCGACAGCAGCTATGCAACAGCTGCTGAATAAATATGTTCCCGGCTACTTTTCCTTGCCGCTTTCCAAACATCACGTCGAATCATACCGCTCTTCGCTGGGAAGCCGCACCGTCGTCATCAAAATCACTCCGCATGCCATGACGGCGAAAGAAAAACCGTTGAAAGAAGAGCGCGTTTTTTACAAAGGGAGAAAAGCGGCGGATGATGCAGGGAAAATATAAACGACCAGTAGAGGGAATCAAAAACGGCTTTTGAGGCGAACGTCAGAAGCTGTTTTTGTAAATTTATACGTACAGTTGGAATTTGTCCCATCTTATTCATTCGTTTTTACTTTTCATCATACTTCTATTCCTCTTTCTCAAATCGTTATAAATAATATAGTCTGTAGATACTCCGGATATCCTAGTTGCCGAATCATCGCGAAAATATTGTCACGATGGTACGTTCCGTGGTTGCTATATGATGAATTTTACATAATATCAATTCGAGATGAATTTTCCCCCTTGTATCAATTTATATAACTTAGTATATTTGAATTATTGAATATTAAATAATACATTTATTCAGAGGTGATGATATGGAAGTCTTCGAAATATGGCTGTTTGTGCTATCTTTACTGTTTTTCGTATTGGGCGCATTCGGCGCTATTTTTTTCAGCCGACGTGCTAAATGGGCAAACTTTCTTGCCCATAGCAGCGCCCTTATCGGCGGACTGCTCGGAGCGGCGGCCGCGTGGCTCGTCTTATCGACAAAACAATCGATTTCCGTCACCGCATGGACAATCATGTCTGACATTGTTTTGCGGTTTAGAGTGGATATGCTTTCCGCCTTTTTCCTTTTCGTGATTTCTTTGTTAACGGTTGCCGTGTCGCTCTATTCGATCGGATACGTCACAGAATATTACGAAAAAAAACCGGTCGGCCTACTTGGCAGCGGCTTTAACATTTTTTTGTTGTCGATGGTGGCCGTCGTCACAGTCGATAATAGCGTTTCATTTTTAATTGCTTGGGAATTGATGTCTCTTATTTCCTTTTTCTTAGTAATGTTCGAGCATGAAAAGCCGGAAATTCGTAAAGCCGGGTACGTGTATGTAGTGATGACCCATTTTGGAACGGTTTTTATTATTCTTTCTTTTTTAACGCTCTTTTTCTTTACGAATCGCCTTGATTTTCAGTCATTCACACAAGCCGCGTCCGATTTGCCCACTTCCGTTAAAAACATGATTTTTCTCATGTCGTTGATCGGGTTTGGGACGAAAGCGGGAATAATTCCGCTTCACGTTTGGCTACCACGGGCTCATCCGGCGGCACCAAGCCATGTATCTGCCTTGATGTCTGCGGTGATGATTAAAACCGCGGTCTATGGGTTGCTTCGGGTCAGTTACGACTTTTTAGGAGACGGTACATCGTGGTGGGGAGCTGTCGTCCTTGGCATTGGGGTGATTTCCGCAGCGCTTGGAATTTTATTCGGAGTCGCGGAAAATGATATGAAACGTTTCCTTGCGTTTAGCAGTGCGGAAAATATAGGAATCATCTTTATGGGCTTAGGGGCCTCTCTTTTATTTCGCTCCTACCACGAACCGCTATTAGGAGCATTAGCGCTGACGGCGCTGTTATATCACGTGCTCAATCATGCCATCTTTAAAGGACTGTTGTTTATGGGAGCTGGTTCCGTCCTCTATGCGACGCATACGAAAAATATTAACGAACTCGGCGGACTTATCCGGCAAATGCCATGGACCGCATCGCTCTTTTTGATCGGTGGCATGTCGCTCGCCGCTCTACCGCCGTTCAATGGATTTATAAGCGAATGGGCGACGTTCCAATCGTTGCTTCACCTTTCGTTTTCGCTCGATCATCCTGTCTGGAAAACAGCGGGAGGGCTCGCAGCGGCCGCGCTCGGATTGACGGGAGCGTTTGTCGCCGGCAGTGTCGTCAAACATTTCGGAACCGCTTTTCTCGCGTTGCCGCGTACACCGCGCGCTGCGCATGTCAAAGAAGTACCAATCGCCATGCGCCTCGGTATGATGATCCTTGCCTTTGGAACGCTCATTCTCGGAATGTGGCCGGGCTTTGTTTTGCACATGACAAATCGCATTGTAGAAAGTTATTTTCACAAATCATTGACAGGCCGCGCCATGTTGTATGTGCCGTTCCAACATTCGTCCGAGTCCATCTCGCTCGGAGGAGTACTGGTGATACTACTCTTTTTATCGACACTCATTCTTATATCGCTTCGTGCTTCGGTTGGAAAAAGCAACAACCGCTTCGATGAAACGTGGAACTGCGGAACACCGATTCTTCCATCGATGGAATATACCGGCACGTCTTATTCGCACCCTGTCTTAATGATTTTCAAACGGCTATACGGAATCGAACGGAGCGTGGACGTGCAAGGAGAATACGCCTATTATCCGAAACGGATTCGCCATCGCTTAAAAACAGAATCGATGATTGAATCAAAATTATACCGTCCGCTCATTCACGGCACCGTGCTTCTCTCGCAACGGTTACGAGCCATTCAAAGCGGAAATTTACAAAGCTACTTAGCCTATATGATTATCACGTTGATCGTTTTATTACTTTGGATTCGGTAGGTGAAGCAAATGGGATGGATCATTTTTGTCGCTTTTTTGCAGACGGCAACAATCATCTGTATAGCCCCTTTCATACAAGGGATCATCAAAAAAACGAAAGCGCGCATGCAAAACCGCATCGGGTCAAGCGTTTTGCAGCCGTACTATGACTTGATCAAGTTTATGAAAAAAGATGCCGTCCTTTCGTTGCATTCGTCATGGCTGTCGGTCGCTACCCCGTATATCGTGTTTGTTTCGATTGTGACGGCCGGCCTTTTCATCCCGACCTATATAACAAACAACGGTTTGAGCTTTATGGGAGATATTATCCTTGTTGTGTATTTGTTTGGCATCGCCCGCTTTTTCACAGCATTTAGCGCCCTCGATGCCGGCGGGTCTTTTGGCGGCATGGGATCAAGCCGGGAAATAGCGTTATCCGCAATTGCAGAACCTGCTTTATTGCTGGCGGTGTTTGCCGTCCTTTTATCAAGCGGGACAACAAAGCTGCCAGATCTCATCGCATCCTTAACAAGCGATGGATGGAGCTGGTTTTCACCGTCTTACGGGCTTGCTTTTTTCGCCATGCTCATCGTATTAATTGCCGAAACAGGACGCATTCCGGTGGACAACCCGGATACCCACTTAGAATTGACGATGGTTCATGAAGGAATGTTATTAGAATATTCCGGGCGGTATTTAGGATTGATGATGTGGGCAGCACAAATGAAGCAGCTATTGCTTTTAAGTCTTTTCATCAATTTATTTTTCCCATGGGGAATTGCTGCTTCCGGTAATGTTTCACAAATCGTTCTGTCGTTTTTGTTATATGTTGCAAAGCTAGTTGCTCTTGGCATGCTTCTTGCTTTCATTGAAACAATGTACGCAAAAATTCGGCTGTTTAAAGTCCCGAAACTGCTCGGTTCATCGATGATTTTGTCTTTAATGGCCATTTTACTTCGGGTGTTTGAATAAAGGGGGATCATGAATGGAACAATGGATTGCTATGCTACTACTAGTTAGCGCCATTTGGTTATTGCAAATCCGGAAAATAAGTGATTCTGTGCCAATTTTAGCGTTTCAATCGTTTATCCTTGCCCTTACGGCAGGTGCGATGTGGTATCAAACGAAACTTTCACATTTGTTGATTGCCGCGTTGTTGACATTGATTGTCAAAGCGATCATCATTCCGGCAATTTTGCATTACACCATTAAAAAAATTGACGTCCATCGTCGGGTAGAGCGGGTTACGTCGAAATATACTTCATTATTGATCTCCATTATTCTGTCAGTGGCCGGATTTTATGTCACCTCCCGCCTTCATCTTCCGAGCACGAAATTCGGAGCGCCGTATCTTCCGGTATCGATTACGCTCGTGTTTCTCGGAACGTTTATTATGATCGACCATAAAAAGGCGCTCATGCAAGGAATCGGGCTCATTACGATTGAAAACGGGCTGTTTTTAGTGGCGCAGTCGATTAGCTACGGCATGCCGATGATGGTCGAGCTTGGCATTTTCTTCGATATGCTCGTAACGGTCGTGATTATTGGTATTTTATCGCTTCGCATTCATTCTACTTTTGAAAGTTTGAATATAGTAAATATGAGAAGTTTGAAGGGATGATCAAAATGGAAGAAGTTTCGTTGTTGCTTATCGTTCCTTTAATAACAGCGGTACTATGCTGGCAAATAAAAAATCACCGCATTGGCGAAAAGCTACAAATAATCGGTGCAGTGCTGAACGTCTTCATCGGTCTTTCCATTGCACGAAACGTATTTTTTGATGCGCCGGTGACAGGGTGGCATCATTTTATCTATATTGATGCGTTAAGCGCTTTTAATGTGGTGTTGATTGTAATCATCGGTTTTGTTGCTTCCCTTTATTCGGTCGGATATATGCGGCACGAAGTAGCGGAACGGATTATCAGCGAAGAAAAAGTGCGCCATTATTATTTATGGTTCCACCTCTTTATCGGGACGATGCTAGCGGTGAGCGTCGTGAACAATATCGGTCTGCTCTGGGTCGGCATCGAGTTGACGACATTAGTATCCGCTCTTTTAGTCGCTTTTTATCGAAAAGGAACGTCATTAGAAGCGGCGTGGAAATATTTAATCATGGGAAGTGTCGGCATTGCGTTTGCCCTGCTCGGCATTATTTTTCTTTATTTATCCGGCGTCGATTTGTTCGGCGAAAGTGCCGAGTCGTTAAACTGGACGGTGTTAAACCGCGCCGCTGGACAGTTAAATCCGCAATGGACGCTGATCGCCTTTATTTTTGTGCTAGTCGGGTTTGGCACAAAAGCCGGATTGGCGCCGATGCATTTTTGGCTGCCGGATGCGCATAGCCAAGCCCCTTCTCCAGTCAGTGCGGTATTATCAGGAGTATTGTTGAATACAGCGCTTTATGGCATTTTTCGCATATATACGATCGTCAATGCGGCGCTGGATGGGAAAGCGGCACCATATTTGATCTTTTTCGGCTTATTTTCGATCGCGATCACCGTTACTTTTATGCTCGTCCAGCACGACGTGAAGCGAATGCTCGCCTACTCGAGCGTCGAGCATATGGGCATTATTACGCTTGGCGTCGGCATCGGAGGAGCGCTCGGCCTTTACGGAGCGGTGCTTCATATGTTTAATCATTCGATGGCGAAATCATTATTATTTTTCGCAGCCGGAAACATCAATCAAAAATACCATTCGAAACGAATGGAACGCATTTCCGGCGTATTAAAAACGATGCCGGTGACAGGAAGCATTTTTTTAATCGCCGCTTTTGCGATTACCGGAACACCGCCGCTCAGTATATTTGTAAGCGAATTTACGATCATGACCGCCGGCTTTCAAAGCGGGCATCTTGTGGCAATCGTGTTATTTCTTTTATTCATTGTGCTCATTTTCTCCGGCATGACGTATTATGTCGTCCGGATGGCGTTCGGAGAAGCACCGGCTAAACTAGAAAAGAAAGAGATCGATCGTTGGTCAACGGCTGCGCTTTTTATTCCGCTGCTGGCCGTTGTCATTTTCGGCTTATACGTTCCGCCGTTCTTTCAGGAAATCATTAAACAAGTGGCTTTCGTGTTACAAGGGGGCAAATCGTAATGGAGAAAACGGTAAAACAATGGCTTGCTAGAATAAAGCAACAGTTAGGAAGTAAAATTCATTCTATTGAAGCAAACGGCGAACAAGAAACAGTCATTCTCATTGAAAAAACAGACCTTCCTCACATATGCCAGTTTCTTTGGAATGAAAAAAAGGACGCTTGTTTACGATGGTCTGATGCGATGAGCGGGATATTCATGGCTTTTTCGCGCTGTATTATGTGTTTTCATTTGATCGATTCCGCCACTTCTTAACCGTAAAAACACTGATTAATCCGCTCGATCCGACGTTTCCGTCCGTTGCGGTACAATTGCCCGCTGCGAATTGGTATGAGCGGGAAGTTAAAGATTTGTTAGGGCTCAGGCCACAAGGGCATCCCGACCCGCGCCCGCTCGTTTTGCACGGAGATTGGCCGGAAGATCTGCATCCGTTACGGAAAGATTTTCCGCTCGATCAGCACGCCCCGCGCGTTCAAAGCCGGGAAGCGTTTATGCGATATGACAGCGAAGACGTGACGGAAATTCCGGTCGGCCCGATTCATGCCGGCATTATTGAGCCGGGACATTTCCGCTTCGGCGCGGTCGGAGATACAATTTTGCATTTAGATGCGCGGCTATTTTTTACCCATCGCGGTTTAGAAAAAGCAAGTGAAGGAATGCCTGTTCAGAAAGCGTTGTTTTTAGCGGAGCGAATTTGCGGCGTGTGCGCGCTTTCTCATAGCATTGCCTTTGCACAAGCGATAGAACGTGCCGGCAATGTCACGATTCCGCCGCGCGCGGACTATTTACGCACGCTATTTTTGGAATTAGAGCGGTTGTATAACCATATCGGCGATGTCGGGAATATTTGTGCAGGATTTGGTTTTGCAGTCGGCATCAGCCAAGGAGCCCGCTTAAAAGAAGAGTTGCAACAGTTAAACGAACGAATCACTGGACATCGTTATTTGCGTGGAGTTGTCAGCCTCGGCGGAATGCGGGCCGATGTGACCGAACAAGAGCGTGAAGATATTTATCAAACGCTACAATATGTAAAAAAAGAGTTTAAAGAATTGGTCGATCTGTTGCTTACTCATGATATTGCGATCAATCGGATGGCTACTACCGGCATCCTTCGCCTTGAGCATGCGAACGATTTAGAAGTAGTCGGTGTAGCTGCAAGAGCTTCTGGGAGATCGGTCGATATTCGTCGCGATCAACCGTATGCGGCCTATGACCGTGTCCATTTTCACGTTCCGGTTTATAAAGAAGGCGATGTGCTTGCAAGAATACGCGTGCGAATCGATGAAGTATTCGAGTCGTTTTCGATCATCAAGCAACTATTACAACAGCTTCTAGACGGCGACATTCGCACAAACATTCCTAACTTGACTCCTTACCGCTCGGCAATGGGATGGTGTGAATCGCCGCGCGGGGAAACGGTGCACTGGGTGATGATCGGACCGAATCAAACCGTCTACCGATACCGCGTCCGCTCGGCCACTTATAGCAACTGGCCGGCCGTTCCGCTTGCTGTGAAAGGAAATATCGTCCCTGATTTTCCGCTCATTAATAAAAGTTTCGAGCTGTGCTACGCTTGTTGCGACCGATAAAGGCAAGGGAGGGATAGCGATGTTTGATCTTATTCGAAAAATATGGCGAACAAAAACAGTCACGAAAACGGAGCTATTTACAGAAGCACCGGAACGCTTCCGCGGAAAACCGGTTTTTACATCGAGTAAGTGCACCGGCTGTGAAGCATGCGCAACGTCATGCCCTGCTGGGGCGATCACGCTTCAGCAAAACGACGATGCCATCACCCTTTCTTTATCTTATGCCCATTGTATTTTTTGCGGCATTTGTGCGGAAGTATGTGAAACGAACGCCATTCAACTAACAAACGAGTATCGGCTAGCGACAAAAAATAAAAACGAGCTAACAGTGAGCCAGCAAGCAACATTAGCGAAACTTTTAACAACGGGAAAGGAAGTATGATACAATGAAAAGCGGAAAAGAGCAAACAGCTGATTTGCGATGGGCGCTGCAAAAAAGAATGAAAGAAGTGCTCGGACGTTCCCTGCATATCCGCCATGTCGATTCCGGTTCTTGCAATGGCTGCGATTTTGAAATGAATACGTTAACTAATCCGATTTACGATATTCAACGGTTCGGCGTCGATTTTGTCGCCTCCCCTCGCCATGCAGATATGCTAATGGTGACTGGCGGTGTAACGAGACATTTAGAAGAGGCGCTTATAAAAACGTACAACGCTGCTTCCGAGCCAAAAATGGTTGTCGCTATTGGAGCTTGTGCGTGCAGCGGTGGGATTTTCGGACGTACTTATGCTAATTACGGTGGGATTGATCATATCGTTCCTGTCTATGTTTATGTCCCTGGTTGTCCTCCTCGACCAGAAGCGATTATCGAAGGAATTTTATTGGCGCTCGATCGATATGAAGAGTTATCAAGAAATAAAGGAGAGAATAGGCATTGAATTTAGAACTGCAGCAATTTAAAGCGGATTTTTTTAAAGCCCTCGCTCATCCGTTACGAATTCGCATTTTAGAATTATTGTGTGAAGGAGATAAAAACGTCAACGAACTGCAAACGTTAATTGGCAGTGAAGGATCGGCTGTTTCGCAACAACTGGCGATCTTACGAAGCAAAAACATTGTTTACGGAACGAAAGACGGAAACCGCGTTGTCTACTCGTTACGCGACCCAATGATTAAAGAGTTATTAGCTATCGCCCGGCAAATTTTTAACAACCATTTGATTGACACCATTTCCATGCTAGACAAGTTTAATGACGAAGCCGAATAAGAAAAGCCCTCTCATTCATTTGCCAATGAGGGGGCTCTCTTTTTCTCTTTGCTCTCGTATTTTCTTCTTTTATAATAGGGAAAGGGAGGTGAAAGAGAGTGGAAAAAGAAACGATTGTAAAAGAAATTGTCAAAGCGCTCGAGTTATTCTCAGACAAAATTCATCACGAAATGCGAGAGATGGGACAACAGCTTCGCACAGAAATGCATGAAATGGGGCAGCAACTTCGCACGGAAATGCATGAAATGGGGCAGCAACTTCGCACGGAAATGCATGAAATGGGGCAGCAACTTCGCACGGAAATTCGTGACGTGGAAAGCAGACTAGAAACAAAAATTGATACTCTCCGCCAAGAGATGAATGAACGGTTCGAGCAACTAAACGAAAAAATCGATGAACTACGCGACGAGTTAACCGACACGCAAGAAACCGTTGATTTGCTTTCTTCCAAAACGCTCCAGCATGAACGAAAACTTCGCAGTCTTTATCGCCAATCGTAGTCCCTCACGTTCGCAACGGATCGTTTATCACTATTTTACATGGGGAAGGAGAAAATAATGGAACAAAATGTATTGTTACAGGAAATTGTAAAAGCGCTCGAATTATTTTCGGAAAAAATTCACCATGAAATGCAAGAATTGGGCGATCAACTCCGTGCAGAAATGCATGAAATGGGCAATCAGCTCCGTGCAGAAATGCATGGAATGGGCGATCAGCTCCGCGCGGAAATGCAAGAATTTCGTGCGGAAGTGAATGAGCGGTTTGATCGACTTGACATGAAAATCGCTAGCTTGCGCATTGAGCTAACCGAAACGCAAGAAACGGTTGATTTTCTCTCATCGAAAACGATTCAGCATGAGCGAAAACTCCGCATTCTCTACGGGCAATCGTAAGGATCGCATTAATAGAAAAATCGGCAAACTAAATAGGTTCGCCGATTTTTCGCTTCATAATGTAAGGATTATTACTCATTTGATTCATACACTTCCCATGTCCATTTGATGGATTCAACGATTTGGTTTGCCGCTGTTTCTGGATCAAGATCGTTTGTAAGCAACCGGGAATTATGAATCGAATAAGCCTCTCTCCTCTGCAGGAACAATCGTTCTATTTCTTCTAACGTTTTATTTTTTAATACCGGCCGATTATTAACGATTAATGGTAATCGTTCTTTCCAACAATCCCACGATAAATCTAAAAAAAAGACAATACAATGGGATAAGCAAGCATTTCGTACTTCCTCTTGCAAATAGGCGCCTCCTCCGAGAGAAATAACCTTCAATCGCTTATTTGTGCAAAGGTCAACAATTAACTCTCTCTCTACTTTTCGAAAGTAGTCTTCCCCCATCTGCTCGAAAATTGCTGGAATTGACATATGATGCCGATTTTCTATTTCTTGGTCTACATCAATAAAATCTCGATATAGCTTTTTGGCCACAAGTTGGCCGATCGTTGTTTTTCCTACTCCCATAAAACCGATTAATACAATATTTTTCTCCCGAAGAGGAAGTTCCGAATATTCCTTCATAACTTAGTCACCTTCCCTACGATGAATGAGGAATCCCGCTTGAACTTTCTCGCACAACGAGTTCCGGCTGCAAAATCAGGCGCTTTGGTTCACTTGTTTCCCCTGTCATGCGTTTATGTAAAATATGAGCTGCATGAACGCCGATCCGTTCCGGAAACGCGGCAATTGTTGTTAAAGGGGGATGGAAGATAGCCGATTCTTGAATGTTGTCAAAACCGACAATCGCTATGTCGCGTCCCGGCATCATTCCCACTTCTTTTAATCCAAGCATCGCCCCGAACGCAACGACATCGTTATAACAAAACGCAGCTGTTGGCGGGTTTGGAAGCTCTAAAGCGCGCTTCATCGCTTCCATTCCACCTTTCCGCGTCGTTAGCGATTGGATCAACAGTGATTCATCAAGCTCAATGCCAGCCTGCTCAAGCGCTTCACAGTACCCTTTTTTGCGATCCCTCCACACAGATGAGCCAGAAAAACCACCTATAAACGCAATTCGCCGATGCCCTTGTTGAATTAAATGTTTTGTCGCTAATCTTCCGCCGGCTACGTTATCAATTCCAACATAATCAAACTGCCTCATCGGAAGTTCTTCTCTTGCCACCAAAACAACCGGAATTCCCCATTGCTTAAGCCGTTCAACCATGTCTACAGAGCAGCCGGGAACTGGACTCATAATGACTCCGCCGACCCGATATTCAAGCATTGTCGAAAGAAGTTCGTCTTGTTTAGCCGGAGAATCAAATGTAGTTCCTAAAATGACTGTATATCCTTCTTGATCTAATGATTCATGAACACCTGCTAGCAAATCAGAAAAAAACGGATTCCCAATTTCTGTTATAATTAATCCAACAGTTGAAGAACGATGTGACCGTAAATTCGCAGCAACCCGATCATAAACATATCCTAGTTCCTTCATCGAGTTCAATACTTTTTCTCGCGTTTCTTTCGAAATATGCGGACTTCCCCGCACAACGAGAGAAGCCGTTGCCCGCGACACGCCAGCGTGATTGGCTACTTGTTGCAGAGTAACTCGAGATCTTCTTTTTTCTGTCATAATACAAATTCCTCCACCGCTGTTGCATAGCTATACCGTTTATTACATATTGTAAACGAGTACATGAAATGTAGCAACTTAGCAATCTTCCCCCTCCTACTAAAGACACAATATTTCTAAGTACAGCAGTAAAATCCATTCATTCTACATTAAAACTATGAGCATTCAACTAATTTAGTTTTCTCAAAAGTTACAAGCATAAAAATTCCCCTTCCTGCAATTCCAAGGCACTAGAAGGGGCGGGTTCATCATCGCATTTGTCACATACCAGTAAACCACTGAAGCGGAACAGTAATGATGGATGGAAACAAAATGACTAATACAATAACCACTATTTCTACGAGCAAAAACGGCCATATGCCTTTTAAAATATCTTCAATGCTAATTTTCGCCACACTACATGAAACATTTAGAACTGTTCCAACAGGAGGCGTTAACAGCCCGATACATCCGGCAAGAATAAAGACAATACCGAAATACACAGGATCAATTCCTGACATTTTTATAACCGGCATAAGTACAGGAGTAAGAATTAAAATCATCGGTGTTAAATCGAGCATTGTTCCGATAATTAACACTAAAATAAGAATCGCAAACAGAAGAAGCATTTGCTTTCCAATCAACGGCTGAAGGATGTTCATTAAAGTTGTCGGTACGTTCGCAACCGTGATCAGCCATGCAGAAACCATCGCCGCCGCCACAAGAAACATAACCACACTTGTCGTTTTGGCTGCGGCGACAAGAACATCGTATAAATCTTTTATTTTGAGTTCACGATAAATGACTAATCCGACAAACAATGCATAAAACGCCGCCACTACTGCCGCTTCTGTCGGAGTAAATACCCCTCCGCGAAGCCCGCCAACAATAATGACAGGCAATAAAAGTGCCCACAACGCTTCTCGTGTTGCCTTCCACTTTTCTTTTGCCGATTTGCGTGGAAGCACTTCCGCACGATCACGGCGTACGACCAGCCACCAAGTGATCATCAATCCAATTCCAAGAAGAATACCAGGAACGATGCCACCCATAAATAATTTCGTAATCGATACCCCGCTCGATACACCGAAAATAATCATCGGAATGCTAGGAGGAATGACTGGCGCAATAATGCCGCCTGCTGCGATCAAGCCGGCTGAACGATTTCGATCATGTCCAGCCTTCACCATCATCGGAATAAGAATAGCACCAAGAGCAGCTGCATCCGCTACAGCCGAACCGGACAAACCGGCAAAAAGAACGCTAGCAAGAATCGCAACATATCCTAATCCACCACGAATATGTCCAAAAAACGCCATCGCAAAGTTCACAATTCGGGTAGAAATACCGCCTGCATTCATCAATTCCCCTGCCAAAATAAAGAAAGGAACAGCCATTAATGGAAAGCTATCAGCTCCTTTGACAAGGTTTTGCGCAATAATTTGACTGTCAAACATATCTAAATAAAGCATGAGCCCAACGCTGCTAACGAGCAACGCAAATGCAATTGGAACACCTAACGCCATCACAGCAATCAACGAACCGACAAAAATAGCAACCGACACTATTGTTCACCTCCTGATGCTCGAACCCGATACTGTTCTTCCTTTAAATTTTCTAGTTTTTTTATGGGGGAGTTTTTATGTTGAGATATCGTCTTGTACATCTGAGTAAAAGTAATGACAATCATTCCAATACTTAATACGATGCCAATTCCATAAACAAACGATAAAGGTAAGCCCGTAGCAGGAGCCTTGCTTTCCAAGCTATCCATCGTCATTTTCCAGCTTCCTTGCAACACTAGTCCTAAAATATATAGAATAATAAGTTGTCCAACGATCAAAACGATGCGGCGAACGCGATCCGGCAACTTCGTCACAACAAGATCCATCCCTAAATGACTTCCGTCTTTCAATGCAACAATGGATCCTAAAAATACCATCCAAATGAACAAAAAGCGCGACATTTCTTCTGACCACGTAATTCCAGAATGAAAGGCATAACGCAACACAACATTGCCGAAGACAAGAATAGCCATAAATGCTAAGCATAATGCCATTAATACTTGCAATAGCTTATCAAACATAAACAAAATCTTTTTCATCCCCACTCCTCCTTGCGACCGTGATAGGAAAATAACTCTTAAGAGGGACTTCCTCTTAAGAGTTATGGGCATAGTGCCTTATTTTCCCGCTTCTATCAATTTGTTTACAAGATCTTCTCCGAATTTTGCTGCATATTTTTTATAAATCGGTTGTACTTTATCAATAAACTTTTGTTTTTCTGCCGGAGTTAATTCGGTAATCACCATTCCTTCCTGTTTTAAATAGTCAAATGATTCTGTGTCTTCTTGCTGGTTTAATTTTCGTTGATAATCTTTTACTTCCTCCGCTGCTTTTGTAATAATTTCTCGCTCTTTATCAGAGAGTGTATCCCAAAACTTTTTGCTGATCATAAATACGCTAGCGTTGTACACATGCCCTGTTTTTGTTAAGTATTTTTGCACTTCGTAAAATTTGCTCGCTTTTACGTTTCCAACAGGGTTTTCTTGACCATCCACAACATGTTGTTCCAATGCTGTAAATAACTCGGTAAATGCCATTGGCACAGGGGTCGCCCCTAGCTCTTTCCATAAATCGATATGAAGCTCGTTTTCTAATGTCCGAACTTTTAATCCTTTAATGTCATCAACACTTTTAACTTCTCTCACATTGTTTGTTAAGTGACGGAACCCGTTTTCCCAATAGTTTAAGCCGATGACGCCGACAGACGGCAAGTCTTTTAATAACTCTTGTCCGATTTCTCCGTCAAGCACTTTGTAAGCGGTTTCTGAATCTTTGAATAAAAATGGTAAATCTAACACAGCAAAGCGCGGCGCAAACGATGAAATTGGTCCTGTTGACATCGTCGTCCCTTGAATTGAACCCATTTTCAATCCTTCAAAAACCGCTAAGTCCCCACCTAATTGACCATCGGGATAAACTTCTACTTTAATCGAACCACCTGTTTCTTTTTCGACAATTTCACCAAACTTATACAATCCTTTCGTAAGCGATCGATCTTTTGATGTCACAACAGCTAGTTTCATAACTTTTGGACTCGTTGTTTTTCCTGCAGAATCTTTTTCTCCCGACGAAGATTGCGAAGAACATCCAACAAGAGACAACATACAAGCCAACAACAAAACAAACCATTTTTTCATTTATAAGCGCACCCCTTTGAAAATGAATTAATAACGATGAAACATCTTAAATACTCTGCTTAGCGTCTTTATATAATTTTTTTATTTTGAAGATCTTGTATTTCCGTTTCCGACAGTCCCAACATATCGTGTAAAATTTCATAATTATGTTCTCCTAAATCAGGAGCGATATGCCGGATCGTTCCCGGTGTTTTTTCAAATTTCGGAACAATTCCCGGCACTTTGATTTTCCCTAGGCGAGGATGTTTCACTTCAATAATATTCTCACGTGCTTGATAGTGCGGGTGTTCGAAAATATCTTTAATATTTAAAATCGGGCTGACCGGAACACCGTATTCATCTAAAAGATGTAAAAGTTCTTCACGCCGCATCGATTGAATCCAATCAGCAACCATTTGATTCATTTCGTCATTATTTTGCAATCTTCGTTCGTTTGTACAAAATTTCTCATTTGTTAAAAGATCTTCTCTATTCATCGCTTTCGCTAACCGCTCAAACGTAGAATCTGTGCTTGTCACTAGCACGACCCAATGCCCATCCTTTGTCATAAAAGTTCCTGCTGGGCTTGAGTGGCCTGCTAAACCTGGTGACCGCTCTCTAATTTTTCCTAGCTGATCATATTCAGCAACTAAAAATTCTAGCATGCGAAACACGGATTCATAAAGAGCGATATCGACCATTTGTCCTTCGCCATTTGGATGAGCATCCCGATAATAAATGGCCGTCACCGCTGCAAATGCCACATAAATTCCTGTAATATAATCCGTTAAAGAGAACGGAGGGCTGACAGGCGGACGGTCAGGAAATCCTTGAAGATACGTAAATCCACTAAATGCTGTAGCCGGTGTGCCAAATCCCGCTTTTTCTCGGAACGGGCCGGTCTGACCATAGCCTGATACACGAATCATCACTAAATTAGGGTTGATTTTTTTTAGTTCCTCATATCCGCCTCCCCATTTTTCTAATGTGCCAGGCCGAAAATTTTCAATGACGATATCCACTTTGCTTACTAGCTTTTTAAAAATGTTCATTCCTTCTTCTTTCCGTAAATCAAGAGTAAGCGACTTTTTATTTCGCGATAGGCCAGGCCACCGTAACGGTTCGTGATCAAGGAAAGGGCCGACATGCCGAAGCGTATCTCCTTTCTCTGGCATTTCTACTTTAATGACATCAGCGCCAAAATCTCCGAGCAACACCGCGCCAAATGGCGCAGCAATCATCGTTGATACATCTAACACTTTAACTCCTTCTAATGGCAGTCTACTCATATTCCTCCCTCTTTCCGTTTGTCGTGTAACATTGCTCAAGATGAAGCAATAATGCGACTTTTGTTTTCATATGATTGGGATGCTTCTGAATAATCTCTTTGACTTTTGATTGTAAATGTGTATCTTCTTCTCATAGATTGATTAAATGAATTAACCTTTTTATTTCTTGGTCCGAGATATAATTCGGGTCAATTCCAATGAGAACTCGTAAAGCATCATAACCGAGAAAACTAAACATCACATCGTTGCCCGGCTTCATACGTTTCCTCGACGATAAATGGAGAGGAAATCCTCCCCTTATCATCGTCAATCCTTAGGCAAATATCCTTGCGGGCTATAGCACCATAATAACCAAAGCGGCTCATTTCCTGTATTAACATGTTGATGATATTCGCCGTCCGGAATGAACATATAATCCCCTTCTTTAAATGTCCGGCGATTCCCATGAGCATCGACGACTTCTCCCGAGCCTCGAATCACCACATCCATTTCTTCAGAACCGGGATGATTATGAAGCGAACTAGCTTCTCCAGGAGAAAAAATAGTAATGCCCGCCATGATATGTTTTGATCCTACCGTTTCCGGCGTAATAAGTTGAAACACCTTCCGAATTTGGTTCAGCTCTGGCTGCTCTAATCCCAACCATAATGCTTTCGCATCTTTGAACGGATCCAACACTTTAATTTTCATTTCTTCTTTCATGACACATCCCCCTAATTCTGAAATTTATGTCAATATATAATTTTCAGATATTAACAGACACATGATGCACCTTCTTGCCTGGAGAGTAAATATCCATGATGTTCCAATGTCCTGCTGTTGGGGTTGGAACGTTCAACATCTCGACATCAATGACGAACGGCTTGTTTGATTCAATCGCACGCTGCAACGCTGGTTTAAACTCTTCTGCCGATTGAATTTTGACTCCTTCAATACCGTATGCTCTTGCAATGCTTGCATAATCCGGCGAATAAGGTTTTCCGTCTCTCTGAAACACTGTTCCATGTGTTGTACCGAAATGTGCTTTTTCCAATCCAGCAATCGTGCCAAATGCGTAGTTGTTCATAATAACCCAAACAACCGGAATATTCTCTTCGGCAGCTGTCGCCAACACCGCTGGATTTTGACCAAATCCTCCATCCCCCACTAAAGAAACAACGACTTTATCAGGTTGAGCGATTTTTGCTCCAAGGGCCGCTGGAGCACCGAACCCCATCGTTGCATATCCGCCAGGTGTGAGAATCGTACTAGCTTCATATGCCGGAAACTGTTGTCCAACTCCGTTTTTATTCCAGCCTACGTCCGTTGTAATGTAAGCATCTCGTGGGAGTACTTCACGCACTTCCTGAAGAATGCGTTCCGGGCGTATTGGATAGCTATTATTGCGAATATGTTCTTCGTTGCTTTTTCTAAATTCTTGTTTATACTGAGCAATCTGTTGTTTCAGTTCATCATTTTGTCTACCTCGTGGAACCATTTCTTTGGCAACACGATTTAAAACAGTGAGAGCTTGCTTCAGGTCAGCCACTATCCCGATTTCCGTCGGATAATTTCTGCCGATTTCGTTCGGATCAATATCAATATGAATCAATTTCGTCGTCGGAATATTAAACGTGTACTCCGACTCCCAAGAACTGCAATCCGCTTCTGAGAACCTTGTACCCAATGCTAAAATAACATCGGCATTTCGGCAAGTATCATTCACAAATTTTGTTCCCCAAAATCCAGTCATTCCAAGGGTCAACGGATGGTCATCGGAAATCGCACCTTTTCCCATTAACGTATACGCAACCGGAATGCTCAAATGATCGACCAATTCTTTTAGCTCTGCCGCAGCATTCGCTAGCATAATTCCGCCGCCAACATAAAACAACGGACGTTCGGCACGAAGAATCATTCCTATGATTTGTTTCGCTGTTTCGTCGTCAATAGAAGGTTTATGAAGTGTTTTTGTATGATAATTTTGCTTTTCAAACAATGATACGTCTATTTCTTTTGAAAAAATATCCATCGGAACAGACACTAATACTGGACCAGGTCTGCCGTTTTCCGCTAGCTGGAACGCTTTTTCAATAATTTCTGGAAATAACTCTGGACGTTCGACTCGCCAAGCACGCTTCACAAACGGCCGATAAATTTCGTATTGAGAAGCATCGGCATGAAGATTAATTTCCTGATGTGGATGTTTGCCATAGTAATGGCTTGGCACATCACCGGCAATGACGACCATCGGGATCGAATCAAGTGCAGCGTTTGCCACACCGGTAGCAGCATTCGTCAATCCGGGACCAACATGGCACAAAACGACGGATGTTGTTTTTTTCGCCCGCGCATATCCGTCTGCCATATGTGCGGCAATTTGTTCATGCCTTACGTTGACAAACTTAATTGTGCTTTTTTCCAATGCGGCTAGTACAGCAATGTTCGTATGGCCGCAAAGACCGAAAACATGCTCGACACCGCGTCTTTCTAAATATTTCACTAATTGTTGAGCAACTAACTCTTTCACTGACGTTCTACCTCCTTGAAACTTAAAATCACTTTACCGAAATTGCCGGAAGCGGCCATTTCGTAAGCATATTCGTAATCCGTAACCGGTAAAATTTTTGAAACGATAGGGTCGATTGGAAATGATCGGTCTCGCAAATATTCCATTGCCTGTAAATAGTCAGCGGGGAACTGATAAATAATTGTTCCTTGTATCGTCAGTTCGTTACGTACAATATGAACAATTGGAAAATTCGCTTCCTGCGCTAAGCCGATTAAAACGATCATCCCTCCTGGATTAGCGAGCTGTACCGCTTGTTCTACCGAGCTTTTTGTTCCTGCTGCTTCAAATACGACATCGAACGTTTCTGCCTTTAGTTCTTGGGGAGTAATAGCGCGAATATCGCCAATCTTTCTCACTAACTCAAGCTTCTTCGGATTAATATCGACCGCGGTCACTTTCGCCCCTAAATGATGTGCCAACGCTGCTGCCAACATTCCTTCATTGCCGCAGCCGATAATTGCCACGGTCGTGCCTTTCGTAACGTGTACCTTTTTGAATGCATGCACAATCACGGCAAACGGTTCAATTAATACTGCGCGTTCATCTTGCAGATCATCTGGAATCGGTAAAACGTATTTAGACGAAATAACAAATTGTTGTGAAAATCCTCCGTCCGTATTGATTCCTAATGATTTTTTGTTGCGGCATATATTCGTATAGCCTTTTGTACATAAGTCACACGTTCCGCAATACGTATTTGGAAGAACAACGACCCTTGTTCCTATGTCATATGCTGCATGCTCCCCTTTTTCTATTACAATGCCTAACAGTTCGTGACCTGGCCGCACAGGATACGTTGCATGAGGAAGCTTTCCTTTAAAAACACTTAAATCCGATCCGCAAATTCCTCCATAAATTAGCTGAATTTTTATTTCGTCGTCTTTTGGAGGAGGCAATGAATTTACTGTTCGCAATTCAAGTTCGTTTGGGTTTTTTAAATATAGTTCTAACACGCTGTCCACCACCATGTTCGTTTCGCTCATTCTGGAATTTGAAACACAATCATTTTTAATTCTGTCATCTCCTCAATGGCATAACGAGGACCTTCGCGGCCGATTCCGCTGTTTTTCACCCCGCCGTAAGGCCAGTGGTCAAGCCGGAAATTGGATGTTCCGTTAATAACTACTCCACCTACTTCTAACGAATGTGCCACTTTATATGCTATGTCCATACGATTTGTAAACAGCCCAGCTTGAAGGCCAAAAGACGAGTCATTCGCTTCGGCAATGGCTTCCTCAATCGTGCGATAAGGAAGAATGTTTACAATCGGTCCGAATACTTCTTCACACACGACCTTGCTTCGTTTCGGTGGATTGAGAAGAACAGTAGGCTCGACCGTAGCACCACGTTGTATTCCTCCGCATATAAGCATGGCCCCGGAGGCTACAGCTTCTTGAATCCAGCTCATCACTCGCCGTGCGGCCGCTTCATCGACTAAACAGCCAACATCAGTGTCTGGCAATAGAGGATCGCCAACTTTTAGCTTTTCCACTTCCTTTTTCAAGAGCTGTGTAAATGGCTCCACAACAGATTCATGAACATAAATTCGTTGAACGGAAATGCAACTTTGCCCGGAATTGCTATATCCTGTTTTCGCGCACAAGGCCGCCGCCCGCTTCAGATCGGCATCCTCATGAACGATCGTCGCCGCGTTTCCTCCAAGTTCTAACAGCACTTTTTTCATGCCAGCAAGCGCGCATATATTTCGGCTCGCCACCACTCCGCCGGTAAAAGAAATGACGTTTACACGATCATCTTTCACCATTTGCTGCCCGACCTCTACTCCACCGAGAACCATGTTAATGCCGCGCTCCGGAAATCCTGCTTCAAGCAATAATTTCAGTAATTCCGTGGCAATCAACGGCGTTTGCGGAGCAGGTTTTAAAATGATACTATTGCCTGCAGCAAATGCCGGTCCGATTTTATGGCAAATAAGATTTAATGGTGCATTAAATGGGGTAATGGCAGCAACTACTCCCACTGGTACACGAAATGTCATGGCGATCGCTTTCGTTCCTCGATGTGAAGCGTCTCCAGGTATCGTTTCTCCCATTAATCGTTTCGCTTCTTCAGCGGATTGTTCTAATGTTTCAATCGAACGGGACACCTCATCCAACGTATTTTTCAGCGGCTTTCCAAGCTCCTGCGAAATGTACTTCGCAAACGTTTCTTTTTCGTTTTCAAGCAACATCGCTGCTTTTTTTAAAATTTTGGACCGTTCATACGCTGGAATGCTAGCAATCTCTTTTTTCGCTTCATACGCAGATGATAAAGCGCTTTCAACATCTTCGGTTGTCGCCAACCATTGCTCGCCAATCACTTCACCTGAGTAAGGGCTCTTGACAAGTGCCGTCGGTCGATTTGAATGAATCCATTTTCCGTTAATATATGGCTGTGCTTTTCTCAACTGCATCACCTACTTTTTTTCAAGATGACGTTTTAAAGGCCCTGAGTAATGAACTAAATCATCTCGATTCGGGCACGGTCCTTTAATTAACACGCCGTTTTGTAATTCTTCAAAAGCATGCGCAACAATTCCCATTCCTCTTGAGAGCGCGAAAATTCCTTTTGCAGCTTCAGCGGGAATCGATAACTCGCATTGAATGGCAGCGGCCACACCGTCGATATTCATCGTAATGTTTTTCTGTTTCCATCGCTCCAATTGTAGCCGATATTCCTCTGCAATCATTAAATAGCACCCTTGTATTTCGCCTTCTTTCACTAACTGTTGGGCTAATTCATAAAGCCGTTTGACACGGGGGTCGTGATCATGCAATTGATGGCCAAACCCTGGCAGTTTCTTCCCTTCGCGCTGAAAACGTTCAAACTGCTTTTTAACAACCGAAGAAACACTTTGTTCTGGATGTGCATCCAAAAGCGATTCTGTTGAATAAAACAATCGCATCGCTTGTTCAACGGCTCCTCCATGCACATCGCCAAGGACATTAATGCCTGTAGCCACACACGAATTAAATGATATTCCGCAAGTAGCAGCCATTCTTGCTGCTGCAATTGAAGGGGCTCGCGGACCGTGATCCGCTCCTGCTACGAGAACACTTTCCAACAATTTCGCTTTTTTTTCACTTAATATTTCTCCGCACAATAAGAGATAAAGCATTTGCGTGTATGAAATGTTTCCAATTAATTCTTCAACCGGATACCCTCTAATAATAATTTCATTTTTTTTAATATCGCTGATGGACGTATCCCACCAAGCAGTTCCGTTTGCATACATATCTAAAGCACTTCTTTGTTTCATCGTTGCCCTCTCCTTCTAACCCTTTGCACCACTCCAATCGGCGATGTGGACGCTTTCATTTACTCAGCTATCCTTATGATGAGCAAATATTTCATCAATGCTTATCATTCAATTGGTTCGATTTCGTCTTCATGATGACTAAAATTACTAGCTGGTAGTAAAAAAGTGTTTTTAGATCGATCTAATGTATATCAACCTTGTTTAATCACTTATCTACTTGATCTTATTTATATTAGATCGATCTAATATGTGCTATTACGTGTCCCCCCTTTTTTCCACTGAACTATTGCCTACGTTAAAAAATGAAACATAATTAGATCGATCTAATAAAATGTCTGAATTTAGTGATTTGTCAAAAAAGTGCGCCTATTTAAGCTTCATTATATGTTCCTTTGTAACCGTTGTCAACAACAAAATATTCGGATTATTTAATTTTTCTCCTTTATCCGTTATACAATTGGCTCAGTTTTTCAATAAGAAACGCAACTAAAATTCCTACCGCCATATAACTAACTGCAAATCCGATGTTCCATCTCCCGATACGATATGGGTTTTCGTTTAATTCCTCCGCTAAAATCGACACCGATATATTATACGGACTATACATAACAGTTGATAAACTGCAACATATTAACACAATCGACAATGGCACAGCAGAAGTTGTCGGTAAAATCGGTTGTAATAACGGCACAAGTAACGTTAAACCAACTAAAGGATGAAACCCAAGGAGAGAAGTAACAAAAAAATAGATCCCAATCATCACGTACAGCAACAACGTTTGTTCTGCTCCAACTTGAAACACTTCCTCCAACATCGTGCTTAGCCGAGAACGAGACAACATTTCTACAAAAAGTCCTGCACTCAAAAACATAAAGAAATAATTAGCCATCCCTTTCGTCCGCTCTTTCCAATGCCGCAGCGCAATCATTACATACCGTTTTATTCTTCGAATCAACACTGCCCATAATAAAGACACAGGAACGAGCGAAATGACGACGGAAAACAAAAATCCTTTATGAAGTATATGCTGAACCGATGAAACAACAAAAATAAATACAACTAACATTGCTAACAACTGGATCACTTTTTGATACACTTGATTCGGATGTTCCATTATCTGGTCGGTCGATGTAAAAGAAAGAGAACGATATTTATAGGATGCAAGCATCCAATCAATCATCGCTACTATGACTGCTATAAAAAGCAAGATTGGGAAAATCGTATAATAACGCACGTTTGTCATATCAATCGTCGTGCTAATCATGACCTCCATCGGACTCCATGTCAAGCATAACGCATATGCCCTCAATAAGTTTTGTGTATAAAATTTATTGGCTACGTTGTTTGGAAATTTCTTTAACGCTATACGAAGTGTTTTTACTAACAACGGTACAGTCGCAATATTAAGAAACAAACCTAGCAAATGACAAACGCTAAAACTGCGCCTATACAACGTTCTCATATCCGTCATCTTATGTTGCAACCATAAACTAAGGTATTGGTCATAACGGCCGACACGAATTAAGGAGTTCATAAACGGTAATACGAAAAAAAGAGAAAGCAACCCTAGTACTTGCCTAAAATGCAAAACAAATGTATACCACGGGAGTCTATTGTATAAAAATAAAATCGTACCAACGATAAAAAAAATAGCCCCCGATATAAAATAAACTCCCCTAGCATAAAAAACAGAGCTCAATAATGCAATCATTGCCATAATCCCAATACTATAGTCGATAATCGGATCAGAAATAAATTGGGATGTGACATACAATGCTATTAGTAGTGTATAAATATAAACACGCACTCTTTACCCCCATCCTTTCGTTTTATTCATTAACTATAATACAACATCGTGATGATGAGAAGAGCATTTTCTAAAACGATGGACACACAAAACAGCAATAAACATGCTTTCTTATTCCTTTTTTCACTATGATGTTGTAAAACGGGCATACCCGCTATAAATATGAAAAGGGAGGCGTCCATGTTCGTGAGCAAAATAAAATGGGGACTCATTGTTGTTCTTTTCATTGCTACGTTTCTAAGCGTTTATTCGATTTGAAATATTCAAAAACGAAATGATGTGTCAGCGACAAAGTTTCAGGCTAGGTTCAACCTTACCAATTTTATCAATACTCATTCGATTCTTTATAGCGAATCCATACCGTCTCCTTACGAGCTTACAATGGTCATCACTTCGCTGTTGAACGTTGTTTTGTTTACATATCTTGTGAAAGCAACGTGGAATATAGTGAAACGATCAATTACATCTTGACAAAATCGCATTTTCAGTAGATAATTCTGAAAAAATCGTTTATATTCGGAAACGGTACGGGACTAGTAAATCGATGGAACGTGCAAGAGAGTGGAACTCGCAGGCTGGAAGGTTCCTCACGGAAAGTCGATTGAACCTACCCTATACGGCCGCTTATGCAAACATAAGCCGTCTCCCCACGTTACGGGGTAAGAGCTGGGCGCTATGCGCCAAAAAAGGTGGTACCGCGGAACGCTTTTTCCGTCCTTTTGATGAAAGGCGGAAAAGGTGTTTTTTTATTTGAGGGGGGATTATGTGAAAAAACAACGTGTCGTTGTGAAAATTGGAAGTAGTTCACTGACAGACGAAAACGGAATGCTTTCTGAACAAAAGCTGCGGGATCATGTCGAAGCGCTTTCGTATTTAAAACAACTCGGCCACGAGGTAATTTTGATTTCATCCGGTGCTGTTGCCGCCGGGTTTGGTGTGCTCGGATATCGTTCGCGGCCGAAAACGACCGCAGGAAAGCAAGCGGCCGCAGCGGTCGGGCAAGGATTGCTGATGCAAAGCTACATTTCAGCATTTCGCGCATTTGGCATCGTGACAGGGCAACTGCTGTTAACGCGAGAAGATTTTTACAATCGCGACCGATTCCGCAATTTATTTTCGACGATGACTACACTGCTTGAGCGCGGGGTGCTGCCGATTATTAACGAAAATGACTCCATTTCGGTCGAGGAATTAACGTTTGGCGATAACGATTTATTATCGGCGCTTGTAAGCGGCTTTTTACATGCCGATGCCCTTATCATATTAACCGATATTAACGGGCTATACGACCAAAACCCGAAACGTCCGGAAGCGAAAAAGTATCATTTTCTTCCTGAAATTACTGATGAGCTAATCGAACAAGCAGGCGGCAGCGGTTCATCGGTCGGCACAGGAGGGATGAAATCGAAGCTTCTCGCTGCGCAAAAGGCGCTCTCATTCGGTGTCAGTGTGTTTGTCGGCACAGGAAAAGGAAAAGAAAAACTGCTGGACATTTTAGAAGGAAAAGGAGACGGCACATATATTGGCGCTCCTTTTCAAGGACATATGCAAATGCGGAAACAATGGATTGCGTACCATTCACCGGTAGCTGGAGCAATTGAAATTGATGAAGGAGCCGAAATGGCGCTTTTACATAAAGGAAAAAGTTTATTGCCCGCTGGGGTCACAAACGTATTCGGCCAATTTCAAGCCCTTGATGTCGTCGAAGTCATCAACCAAAAAGGCACTGTCATCGGCAGAGGCCAAGTGTATTACACATCTGCTGATTTAGAAAAAGTGAAAGGCTTAGCGAGCGATGAGGCGAAACGTTATTCACTCCACAATCGCCCCGAAGTCATTCACCGCGATAACTGGGTATGTTTGAAAAACGGAAATGTGCCTATACGCTAAAGACGAAAGGAGAATGTGAAAAAATGAGCGAGTTAATTACAAAAGCGAAACAATTAAAACAGGCTACAAAACAATTGTCCGTGTTGTCTACGGAAGAAAAAAATGAAGCGTTAGCGATGATCGCTGATGCGCTCGTTGCGCAACAGTCATACATTTTACAAGAAAATGAAAAAGATATGATCGCAGGCAAAGAAAACGGTCTATCCCCTTCGTTGCTTGACCGGTTGCAATTAACAGAAGAACGGATCATGCAAATCGTGGATGGCGTCCGTCAAGTGATTACCCTTCCAGATCCTGTTGGGGAAACGATTGAAGAATGGACGCGACCAAATGGACTACATCTCAAACAAATTCGCGTGCCGCTTGGCGTTGTCGGCATGGTGTATGAAGCGCGGCCAAACGTCACCGTCGATGCGGCAAGTCTTTGTTTAAAAACAGGAAATGCCGTATTGTTGCGTGGCAGTTCATCGGCCATCCATTCAAATAAAGCGCTTGTTTCCGTTATGCAAGAGGCGCTAGAACGATCTCCGATTCCTGCGGACGCCATTCAACTGTTGGAAGATACGAGCCGTGAGACAGCACAACACATGTTTCGTTTAAAAGAATATTTAGACGTTCTCATCCCGCGTGGCGGCGCTGGCCTTATTCAATCGGTCGTCGAAAACGCCACGATCCCTGTGTTAGAAACAGGCGTCGGCAACTGCCATATTTTTATCGACGAATCTGCGCAAAAACAAATGGCGATCGACATTGTTCTGAACGCGAAACTCCAGCGCCCGTCCGTATGCAACGCGGTCGAAACAGTATTGATTCACGAAAAGTGGCCATATACAAAAGAATTGCTTGAAACGTTGCACGAAAAAGGGGTTGAACTGCGTGCTGATAAACAGTTGGCGACCATCTATCCGTTCATCCGCGAAGCGACGGAAGCTGACTGGGCAACCGAATTTTTAGCCCCGATTTTAGCGGTGAAGCCTGTTAAAAACGTCGAGGAAGCGATTGAGCATATCGATCGCTACGGCACGAAACACTCGGAAGCGATTATTTCCGAATGCAACGAACACGTCCAACAGTTTTTTGCTCGCGTCGATGCCGCTGTTTTGTACCATAACGCCTCCACCCGCTTTACCGACGGCGAACAGTTCGGATACGGCGCTGAAATCGGCATTAGCACGCAAAAACTGCACGCCCGCGGACCGATGGGCTTGCGCGCCATCACGACAACAAAAACGCTCGTGTACGGGAATGGGCAAGTGCGGACATAAAAAACCAGCCTCCACGTGAGGCTGGTTAAAACATGTTTAATAACTTCTTTCACTCACAAGCTGCTTACTACATAATCGCTTCTAACACTTCCACAAATCGCTTGCGTCTTCCATCCCATTTTGCTTCGTCTAACCGCAAATGAAGCGGAATGTCGCAATGAATAGTCGCGAGTTTGCGCGATAAATGAAGCAAGTCGAGATGTTCGGTTATTTTTTGTTGCTGTGCTTTTGTTAAGTTCGCTAAGTTTTCCATGATTCCTTCAATGGAACCGTATTGTTGAATAAGTTTAAACGCTTGTTTTTCTCCGATGCCGCGCACGCCTGGGTAATTGTCGCTTGCATCGCCCATGAGCGCTTTCACATCGATAAGTTGCTGTGGCTGAATCCCTTTTTCTTTAATAAAGCGTTCGAGCGTGTACGCCTCATAGTTGCCGATGCCTTTTGCCAACAAATAGACGGTGACATGCTCTGAAAGAAGCTGAAATAAATCGCGGTCTCCGGTCATAATCGAAATGCGCATCTCATCACGATATTGCTTCACAAGTGAGCCGATGCAATCGTCCGCCTCCGCACCAAGCACACCGATATTCGGAATACCGAGCATCGCAACCGCTTCTTTTGCTAAATCAAACTGAGGAATTAATTCATGCGGCGGCTCGCCACGATTTGCCTTATAGTCTGGAAACCATTCGGTGCGAAACGTCGTGCTTCCCATATCCCAGCAACAAACAACATGCGTCGGTTGAAGCACATTTGTCGCTGCTTCGATTTGTTTCACTACCCCATATACGGCGTTCGTCGGCACGCCACGGCTATTCATCATCCATCTCGGCGCTGTCGCATAAAACGACCGAAACAATAACGCCATCCCGTCGATTAATAACAAATGTTCTCGTCCCATCGTTCGTTGTCCTTTCTCTATGTATCTATGAAACATAGTATAACAAAAAACCCTGTATCCCATAGAAAAAAACCACCCTTATGACAAAAGGTGGCTTGTATTTGAAAAGCGAATCGTTTGTTTTTTTGTTAATTCCTCATCAATCGTTAGTAACTCTTTTTTCTCCCAGCTGACGAAGTAGTCTTCCCATAAGACGTGACAACGATCATCCGTCACCTCTAACACAATTCCTCTCGTTCCATCAAGGGCATAGACGACGCAGTCTCCGATGTGAAACATGGCGATCACCCTAGACGGAAGACGATGCCATAGCCGCCGCGTGGATATTCCCATTGAATGTTTTCATACGGACAGCCGATGCGACAGCTGCCGCACTCATGACACCCTTCATAGCCGACGTGCATCCGGACTTCTTCCCATTTATAGACAGACGCTGGGCAAAAAATCGTACAAATTTTATCCGGGCATTTCGTTAAACAAATATTCGGATCCAGCACGTGAAGATGTGATTTCGTATCGGCATTGAAGCGGACTAAATATTGTTTTTCTTCAATCGTTTGCGCCTTCATCATTTCATCACCTTCCATGCTTTCATCATATCGCGCGCCAGCTTAAATTTTTGTTTCGTCGAGCCGAGGTCACGCCAAATCTTTTGCTGTTTCTCCCATTTTGATGCGCCGTCGACCGTAAACATTTGGCTTGCTGCGCGGTTGAGCATCGGGATGTATTGCTCAAAATATTGCGGGAATCGCTCAAAATGATGCGTCGCATCTTTGTATTTTTTCAAATCTTGCCCGATAAAGCTTTCCATGAGTTTCATTCGGTATTGGTCGAGCATGCTTTCGGAAAAGTCGTTTTGCGACTTCGCCATGATGATCGTTTCCGCTGCCAACCGTCCGGATGTCATCGCCATATTCGATCCTTCGCGATGAATCGCGTTGACAAGCTGTGCAGCGTCGCCGACGACGAGCACCCCGTTGCCCGCAACTTTCGGAATCGAATGATAACCGCCTTCTGGAATTAAGTGCGCTAAATATTCGACTGGTTCGCTTCCTTGAATATATGGGCGAATCATTGGATGATTTTTCACATGCTCAAGCAACTCATACGGCTTAATTTTATGTTTAATTAATCCTGATAAAAGCGTTCCGACCCCGACGCTTAACGTATCTTTATTCGTATATAAAAATCCGGTTCCTAAAATACCTTTTGTTGCATCGCCAAAAATTTCGATCGTACAGCCTTGGTTCGGCTCGAGATTGAACCGGTCTTCAATGATGTTTTTATCGAGTTTTAAAATTTCCATCGTTGCTAAAGCGACTTCATCCGGTCGCCATTCACGATGGAAGCCAAGCTGTTTTGCTAAAAGGGAGTTGACGCCGTCCGCTAACACAACGACATCGGCATAAATGTCGCCATCTGGACGGTCTGTACGGACACCGACGACGTGGCCGTTTTCAACAATACATTCGACCGCCACCGTTTCACAAACAAGTAGCACTCCTTGTTCGACGGCTTTTTCCGCAAACCATTGGTCAAATTTCGCACGCAATACGGTAAAGTTGTTGTACGGTTCACGTCCCCACTCTAACCCTTTATAGCTAAACGTTATGGCCGATTCTTTATCCATCATCATAAACCGCTGTTCGACAATCGGCCGTTCAAGCGGAGCTTCTTTATAAAATTCCGGAATGATGTCTTCCATCATTTTCCGATACAACACACCGCCCATGACGTTTTTCGCGCCAGGATATTCGCCGCGCTCAAGCAGCAGTACGTTTACCCCTGCTTTTGCTAGTTCATAGGCACAAGCCGTTCCCGCTGGCCCTGCACCAACGACGATACAATCAAATTTTTCAGGCATTGGCAATCCCCTCCTTCGCTCCAGCTGCCGCCTTTATTTTAGAAATCTCTTCTTTGAACCGTTCAATCAATAGCGGCACAATTTCAAACGCATCGCCGACAATTCCGTAATGGCATGATTGGAAAATGGGCGCGTTTGCGTCTTTATTAATCGCAATAATCAACTCCGAGTTTTGCATGCCGACGACGTGCTGAATCGCTCCCGAAATACCGATCGCAAAATAAATTTTCGGTGTCACCGTCACACCCGTTTGTCCGACTTGGTGATGATGGTCAATCCATCCTGCCTCCACGACATCGCGGCTCGCCCCAACCGCACCGCCAAGCACTTCTGCGAGCTGATGAATGAGTTGGAATCCTTCTTTGCTGCCCATCCCTTTTCCGCCAGCAACAATAATATCTGCTTCATCAATGCGCGCTTTTTTCGTCGTCTCTCTTACAATCTCTAACACTTTCGTCCGCATCTCTTCTTCGCGCAGTTTAATATGTTCTTCTACTATTTTTCCTGTTCTTGACGGATCTGGTGGTAACGCTTTCATGACTTTCGGGCGAACGGTTGCCATTTGCGGACGATATTTTTTGCATAAAATCGTCGCCATAATGTTGCCGCCAAACGCCGGTCGGCTCGCTAGCAGTAAACCGGTATCTTCTTCAATATCGAGCATCGTCGTATCAGCCGTCAAACCGGTCGGCAAATCGGTAGCAATGGCGCTCGCTAAATCTTTTCCCGTCGGCGTCGCACCATATAACAACACTTCCGGCTTATACTTTTCACAGCAATCAAGCAGCGCGCGCATGTATGGCTCTGTTCGATAATATTCAAAAATTAGGTCATCGTATACGTAAACGATATCTGCACCGTACGTAAACGCTGTGGAGGCACGCGGTTTTACACCGCTTCCAATTAATACGCCTGCCAATTCTGTTTTCCGTTTGTCCGCGAGCTGTCTTCCTGCCCCTAATAATTCAAGCGAGACAGGCGCAATATTCCCGTCTTTTACTTCTAAATACACCCATATTCCCCGGTAATCGTCAAAGTTCATCATTCTTCTAGCGCAGGAGACCCCCACTTCAACGAGTGAAAAGGAGTAAGTGGGGGAGGAATGCGCCTTCCTCCTTTCTTTTTGTGTATGATATAATAAAGGTATGGAGAAAACCGTTGAATAAAGGCACTCCATCTGTTGCTACTCGATGTAGGGAGTTGGTTGCAGGAAACGTTGCAACCGTAAACAATAGAGCGTACATCCGTCTGTTGTGCGTGGAAGTCAAGTACTGCCTACAGACATGCCGAGCCACTCGGTAGCGACATAGGCATGACCTGTGTCGTTGGGTAGTCGTCAACCTGCCCCTGATGCAACCCCAAGCCAAGGAAGGAGGACAACGTCCGCTCGCACTTCTGGGGAGTTGCAAGCCCCCACTTCGAGCGTTAGCTAAGTGGGGGTAGTTGACGCCCTTCTCCCCCTATTGAAACAACTCTTTTTTCGCTAAGACGAGCGAAAGCAATTGTTCGACTTTTTCTTTCGTACTTCCTTCGAGCAATTTTCCATCTTCTGGTTTTGGCGGTGCCCATACTTTTGCAACAATCGTTGGAGATCCTTTTAGTCCTAACTGTTTGCGGTCAACGTTTTCTAAATCGTCTGCGGTCCAAATCGTTGGTTGATAACGTGCAGCTTTAATCATATTTGGCAAAGGTGCAAAGGAGATGTCGTTAATTTCTTTTTCAACGGTAAACAAGCACGGCAATGTCGATTGGACGATTTCATAGCCGTCTTCTAACTTGCGTTGAACGATCGCATAACCTTTTTCTTTGTTAATTTCAACAACTTTTTTTACACCTGTGAGAGGAGGAATGTTTAAACGGCGGGCAATTCCCGGTCCGACTTGCCCCGTGTCTCCGTCGATCGTCATTTTTCCGCAAATAACGAGGTCGATCGGACGTTGCTTCGCGATTTTTTCGAGCGCTTTTGTGAGAGCATAGCTCGTCGCGAGAGTATCTGCGCCGGCAAACGCGCGGTCGGAAATCATATGCCCTTCATCCGCGCCAAGCTCAATGCATTTTTTAATCGCCTTTACCGCTGGAGGAGGCCCCATCGTCAACACCGAAACCGTTCCCCCATACTTCTTTTTCAAGCGAACGGCTTCCTCTACCGCATGAGCATCATACGGATTTAAAATGGCCGGCGCGCTCGCTCGATCCATTGTATTCGTTTTTGGATTCATTTTAATGATTTTCGTATCAGGAACTTGCTTAATACAGGCTACAATATGTAGCATAATGTCCCCCCCAATATAAGTTTTTTGCTCGTTTGTTCACATGAGTGAATGGTGCGACCACCCTACTCTATTGTTATTTGACAGTCTGTATAGATATTCTAACATATACAATAAATTCCCTGTTGCCATTGAAAGAAAATTTAATATTTCGTTCACAAAAAAATGGACCATTTTGCACTGAAAAGCAACAGTGCTACATGGTCCAATGAAAAGCTCAATCAAATTTTTTATCGTTTGGCCAAACAGCCATTTCTCACTAATTCTTCTAATACTCCTGCTACACCATCTTCATCGTTTGTCACAGTGATAAAATCCGCTTGTTTTTTCACTTCATTTGAGGCATTCCCCATCGCGATACGGTAGCCAGCAACCGCAAACATCGAAAGGTCGTTATGGCTGTCGCCGACGACAATCGTATCAGCAAGATCGATTCCATAGTAAGAAGCGAGCTTTTTGACCGCTTTCCCTTTCGTCGCCTGTTGATGGTTCACTTCGATATTGTTTGGATGCGAAGAGGTCACCGTCAACTCGGAAAACGCTTCAAACTTCACGGAAGCATCTTTTAGTCGAGATGGATTTAAAGAAAATACGAGAACTTTATAGAAAACGAGTGACTCGTTGTTCCATACATCGCTCAAATTTTGCACATATGTTACGCGCGCTTGTTGAAACTGTTTTTCGACAATGCGCTTTAAATCTCGATGCTGTTCGCTTACATCATTTGCAAGCGCTTCTAAATGCTCACGGTTATGCAGTCCTACATAAACCGCTTCGTTTGTATAAATTTCGCAGTACAAATCCGGCTGCTCCCGCACCCATTGCAAAATTGGAATGAGCGCCTGTTTGTTTAACGGAATGTCACTTATGACCGTCCCATCTATAAGCGTAATCATCGCTCCGTTCAGCCCGATCACTGGGCAGGCAATCCCTGCTTTCGCTAACAGTTCATACGCATCTTTGTACGCTCTTCCCGTCGCAATCGCCACCACATGGCCCGCCTCTTGCGCTTCAACTATCGCTTCTTTATTTCTTTGACTAATTTGTCCACTCGAATTCAACAGCGTGCCGTCCATGTCTAACGCAATCAACATAATTCATTCCCCCGTTTCTTTCATGGGACTTGGCAGTGTTGTACCACCGCTTAAGCTCTTTCCCATTATAATACAAAAACTAGGGGAGTGGGGAGGGATTTGCATGCAAACTGTTGCTATTTTATAAAGCACTATTACTGAATTTACATATATATAAATGCAATTTGGAACTTTAACGTTTTCGTCTTTTATGGAGTAATCGGTATGTTTCGACTGTCGGGTGACCGAACAACACCGCTTCCAGACAAATGCATTTGTCTGTGAAGCGGTTGGTTGTTTGGTCCTCTGTCACGCGAAGGCGTGACGAGGGCAAGTCACAGACTTGCCTCCGACAGTCGAAAAAATAGGGAGTCTACTTTTTCGCCAGCCATAAGTTAAACCTCCCAGTTGTATTTATATAGATGGTGAGAGGAAGAACGGCTGACGACAAATCTATGCAATCTCATAAATGGGGAGGAGAAAATATTTTTATCCGTTACTCAACAACCTAACCTGTTAGCAACTTCCTAACTGAATCGCATCCGTTTCTTCGTCCCATCGCGCACAAATTCCTTTTCGTGTTTCTAGGAAGGTATAAACTTTTTTGCCGATTTGGATGACCGTTCCTTCCCAAACGTTGTTCATTCGAATTGTTTCCCCTTTTGGAACTGCTAATATCGTCTTAATGCCAAAGGAAGAGCCGACTTCCTTCACTTGAATGCCTTTTTGGGCGTATACTTCTCCCCCGCGTAAAATGCCGTCGATCATTAGCTTTCCTCCTGCGTAAATGTTGCAATTATAGCACCCTTTTCCCGACACAATCACATCCCCGCTGCAATGAATGATGCTGTTAAGGGCATACGATAGTTCAACCGAATCCATTGCATCTGTTTGTTCGTATTGGCTCATAAACTCATTGATTTGACGGAGCAAATCCGCAAAGCTTTCAAGATAGTGGAAATGATTCGGCTTTTCTGCCATAAAGCACGTCTGCAAACGGTCGCTAATCTCGACCCACGTCTCGTCCAATACATCTTTTTTATTTTGACAAGCTGTTTCATATTTTTTCACCGCTTCTGCAAGCGAGTGAAACTTAGTTTCGAGCAGTTTTTTGACGATAATATAAATATCTTTTTCTTCTAGTTTTGAAAACATGATTAATTGCTGAAGCGCTAAAATCATTTTTTCGAGCTGTTGCCGAATATCGTTCAATAGTGCCGTCAATTCCGCAATAACGATTTTTTGTTCGCCGGATACGACCGTACCACCGATAAGGTTATGATGGATCAAAATCGATTGTTGTGCTTGAATTTTCGCACGGTTAACGTTTTGAAAAACCACGACGCTGCCAACCGCTTCTACTTCCATTCCATCTTGGACGTTTCCGGTAATTTCAACATCTCCTTTAAAACGGATATTCCCTGTTGAAAGATCGACATCACCTTGATGGACAAGTTTGGGAATAATCGAGGCAATGACCGTGCGGCCTTTTTCAACGATTTGCGGCCGTCCGGACTGCGTAGCTACAAGGCTTGTTCCATCAGCTGATATGGTAACTCCTTTTCCTAGATGAACATGAACGGGAAACGTATCGCGGGTCGGAATGAGTTCACCCGTCACTCTTCTGCCCGGAATGCCTAGCTCAGGGGGATGAATGATGGCGATCACTTCCCCTTCTTGAACGCTCGAAATGATTTCCGTTTCCCGATAGTCAACCGTTCCATCTTGCCTTACCTTTGGCTTTTTCGACTGATCTGCTCCTACTTTTAGTTCGACCCAACCATCTCTTCCTTCTTGCGGCGGCGTTCCTTCAGCAATGACAACGCTTACCTTTTCGTTTGCCTGAAGCGCTTCCTTTATTTTATCGTCGTTCACCCCATGCACAATGCGCAGTTGTTTCAGTTTGTTTGCCACTTCTTCATAAGTAATCGTGTGCTCGACTTCCGTTTGTAACTGAGCATTTAAATGCATATGTTTCGTTGGCGGAAGATCATTCAATACGTATCGTCTTCGAACAGCCGGTTCAACAGTTAAGATTGCTTGCATTTTCTGCGAATCCACAGTGATGCTCCATACAGCATCGATTTTTTCTTCTTCCTCAACATAAACTTCAAATTCATCGCCTTCTTCGATCGTAATCGTATCGTTTACTTCTTTCCCATTGCGAAATAGCATAATCCCTGTTCCTTTTGTAATCGTAGGGCGCTCTGTAGGAGAACATTCGTAAAATAGTTTCCCATCTTTCAACCATACTTTTGCTTGCGGCTGTTCCGGCTGCGCGGGACTAATTTTTGTAATTTTTACAACTGCTTCCTGTGAAACTAAGCCGAACATCCGCTTCTTTTCGGCTTGAATTACTTCGATTAACACTTGTTCGCGCGTCGCCTGCAACTGTTCAAGCCCTAAACGGATCGCCTCGTCGACCGTACTTCCTTTTGAAATGACGCTTTCCACCCTTGCTTCCCCCTTCTTTCGACGCACGTTAATTACTTACTATTATATACAAATCATTTTTTAGAAATAGTGCCAAAAGTAGGACTAACGCACTATTTTTTTTAATTTATATAAAACAACCATAAGTTTCTTATCGCGCAACTTGTGAATGTTTATATTTCTAAATCTAAAATCCATCTAATAAGAACACTTTTTAGCAACATTCATGAGTCGTTTTACCATTTACGAAAACAACAACTTCGATCGTTATTATGTTTACATAAAACTATTTAAAAATAGTGGAAAAGGTGAGCAACATTCATCATTGCCCACCTTTTCCACTGGATTGATAATATATAAAAAGGTTAAATTCTCATAATTCCACCTGTGCTTGCGGAAGTGACGAGTTTTGAGTAGCGAGCTAAATACCCGGTTTTTACTTTCGGCTCAAAACCTTTCCAATTTACCTTTCGTTTTTCCCATTCTTCTTCAGAAATTTGCACATCAATCGTTCGCTTTACGATATCGATGACGATATGATCACCGTCCTCAACAAATGCGATCGGTCCGCCTTCTGCAGCTTCAGGCGATACGTGTCCGATCGATAATCCGCGGGAAGCACCGGAGAAACGCCCGTCTGTAATAAGCGCCACTTTCGGTCCAAGCCCCATGCCAACGATTTGTGATGTCGGTGCCAACATCTCTGGCATGCCTGGTCCTCCTTTTGGCCCTTCATAACGGATAATCACGACATGCCCCGGTTTCACTTTTCCGCTTGCAATGCCTTCAAGCGCTTCTTCTTGGGAATCAAAGACGATCGCCGGACCTTCATGACGGGTAATGCTACCTTGAATACCACCTGTTTTAATAATCGCACCATCCGGCGCCAAATTTCCAAATAACACTGCCAAACCACCTGTTTCCGAGTACGGATTGTCAATCGGGCGAATCACATCATAGTTTTTCACTTCACAGCCAGCAATGTTTTCACCAAGTGTCTTGCCGGATACCGTCAATGCATCAAGATGGAGCGTGCCTTCTTTTTTCGCTAACTCATTCAATACTGCAGATACGCCGCCGGCTTCGTGCAAATCTTCAATATGCATGTCCGAAGCAGGCGCCAGCTTGGCTAAATGCGGAACGCGGGAGGCAACTTCGTTGATACGCTCTAACGGATAGTCGATACCCGCTTCATTTGCAATAGCCAACGTATGTAACACAGTGTTGGTTGAGCCGCCGAGCGCCATATCAAGCGCGAACGCGTTGTCGATCGCTTTTTCCGTGACGATGTCGCGCGGTTTAATATCGTGCTCGATTAAGTACATGAGCTGCTTAGCAGAGCGCTTTACAAACTCTTTCCGTGCCGGATCAATCGCTAAAATCGTTCCGTTTCCAGGCAGCGCTAAGCCAAGCGCTTCAGCCAAACAGTTCATCGAATTGGCTGTAAACATGCCTGAACACGACCCGCACGTCGGACAGCCGTATTGTTCGAGCTCTTGCAAAGCTTTTTCATCAATTTTACCAGCTTGATACGCCCCAACCCCTTCAAACACCGATGAAAGTGAAATTTTCCGGCCATCGCTCGTGACCCCCGCTTTCATCGGTCCTCCGCTTACAAAAATGGTCGGAATGTTCAAGCGCATCGCTGCCATCATCATGCCTGGCGTGATTTTGTCGCAGTTCGGAATACAGACCATACCATCAAACCAATGTGCTGACACGACCGTTTCCACCGAATCGGCGATAATTTCGCGGCTTGGCAGCGAGTAGCGCATTCCGATATGCCCCATTGCGATGCCATCATCAACGCCGATCGTATTCATTTCAAACGGCACGCCACCTGCTTCGCGAATCGCTTCTTTCACAATTTTCCCGAATTCCTGCAAATGAACGTGTCCCGGAATAATGTCAATATAAGAGTTGACGACGGCAATAAACGGTTTATCAAAATCTTCTTCTTTCACCCCCGCTGCCCGCAGCAAACTTCGATGTGGGGCTCGGTCAAATCCTTTTTTGATCATATTGCTTCGTAACTGTTTCAACTTTCATCCCTCCATTAGTCCCTTATATTTTTAATATTGTATCACTTTTACGAATAGATTGACAATTAAAAAGGTAGAAGCAATTAGACAAAATGATCATAGCGAAAACGGATGAAAAATGTTGTCGAATGTTGTCGGATATAAAAAGAACCGTTGATATATAAGCTGCAATAAAGAATTTCCGATTTTTCGTTTCCATTTTCATCTCAATACAAGTTGACGTGGCGAGTGATCAGTTTGGAAGTAAAACAAAATTTCAACTATAGTGACAATAATGTTTAAAAATATCGGGATTGATATCTCGATATTCTTTTTTGTTTGCGATATTCCGATATTTTTTTATAATAGACAATAGGGAGGTGAAACAATGGAGCAAGAAACAATGGTGAAAGAAATTTTAAATGCGTTAGATTTTTTTTCGACACAGATTCGTACACAAATTGCCGAAATGAACGACAAATTCGAAGCGCAAATAAAAGAGATGAATGAGCGGTTCGAAGCAAAAATGAAAGAAATGAATGATCGATTTGAAACAAGAATGAAAGAGATGAACGACCGATTTGAAACAAGAATGCAGGAGATGAACGACCGATTTGAAACAAGAATGCAGGAGATGAACGACCGATTTGAAACGAAAATGCAAGAAATGAACGAACGGCTGGAAGCAAGAATCGATCGGCTAGAAGACGAAATGAACGAACGATTCAACCGATTAGAAACAAAAATTGACAGCTTGCGCATCGAACTTACAGAAACACAAGAAACCGTTGACTTCCACTCTACTAAAATCGCCCAACACGAACGAAAACTCCGCAAGCTATATAGACAGCTTTAACCCCTTTTGATGTACTCTTCCATTTCAATCATCATAATAAAGAAGAGCCTGCGCGCTCTTCTTTTTATGTTTTAGTTGCTAAAACAAAAATCGCGACAAATAGGTAACAGCGGTTACTGTGACCGGGCTAAGCAAGGTGGACAAAAAGACTGCCTGTGCTGCATAGTCGGGATGATGGCCGTATTCAAGCGCATATAGCGCAGTATTTCTCGAACACGGATACGCACTTGCGATCAACAACGCCTGCGCTGTCACTCCTTTAAGATGCAAGGTAAAGATAATGACGAGCGCAATGATCGGCGAAAGCAACAAACGGCCAAACACCGTAAGAAATAAAAGCGCCGGCATGCGCTTTAAGTCGATATACGCCATTTGCGCTCCCAGCGTTAACAAAGCCATCGCCAAAAAAGCGGCAGCGATATGCTCAAGCGGATTCCAAATAAACGACGGAATCGGAACGTGGAACGAACGAAAAACCAATCCGAACACAAGGGCATAAATGATCGGATTTTTCAAAAATTCAACAGCGATTTTTCCGCCGTTTTCATTTGCAGATATGAACTTAAACACACCGTATGTATTCGTTAAAAAATTTTGAAAAATCGTCACAACAATTTGAATTGACAGCCCTAACGGCTCATGGCGAAATACAAGCTGACTCACCGGAATGCCAAAGTTGCCGGAGTTGTTTAACACGATCGTGTTTTGAAACGTCGCTGCTAAACTTCGGTCAAGTTTCAACCATTTCGCCATGATTGCACTAATAGCAATGAGCGTACCGTTTTGCAAAATAAGAAATGAAAGGACGCCAAATAATATCCCACTCGCCATGTTGCTTTCATATACATTCACAAATCCAACCGCCGGAAGCAAAAAATACGTCGTCACTTTCGACAGCGTATTCATATCAAAATGAAACAACCGATGCAAAAAAGCACCTGTCCCAATTAACAAAAACAATGGTAAAATCACTTCAATAACAATCTGTATAAAAATATTCAATGGAAGAGCCCCCCTTTTAAATTAAAAGTTACACTAAAATCTTTTCAATCGATAAATTCTTTCTGGTCTTCCTACAGATCCATACGAAACATCAGCTGTTACTAATGAAATGGATACTAAATATTCTAAATACCTCCTCGTGGTCGTCCGGCTGACACCAATCAGCTTGCTAACTTCTTCAGCTGTTACCTCTTCTTGATACTGCTTCATCACAGCCAGCACTTTATCCAATGTCAGCCGGTGAATTCCTTTTGGAAGTTCTTTGTCCGCATCGCTTAGTGCATAGTCTCGTCGAATAAGTTCGTCAATTTCTTCTTGGGTAATCATCTCTTTTGCATTCATCATCCGATGCATTTTATCGTAATATTCTTTATACCTAACTAATGTTTCGGTAAACCGTTCAAGCATGATCGGTTTAATAATATAATCAAACACCCCTCCATGCATTGCTTGCTTTAGCGCATCAATCTCTCTGGCAGCTGTAATCATAATAATATCAATATTTGAAAAACTCTCGCGAATCCATTTCAAAAAATTAAGACCATGCATATCCGGAAAATAAACATCCAGTAAAATCAATTCTGGTTGAAGTATCGTGACAAATTCTTTTGCTTCTTGTTCGTTTGTAGCAATTCCCACGACTTCATATCCTGCCACTTTATCGACAAACCGTCTGTTAATTTCTGCAATCCTCTTATCATCTTCAATAATAAGAACTCGAATCGGTTTCGTCATCTCTCATCCTCTCCCGTCCTCCGTTCGTTTTGGAATGACAACCGTAAAAACCGTGCCTTTTCCTATTTTGGTGTCGTACGTAATATACCCGTGCAATGCCATCAATGATTTTTTCACTAAATCAAGACCATAGCCGTGATGCATTCCAGATTTTGTCGAAAATCCTTTTTGAAATATTTGAAGCCCCTGTTTTTCTTCAATTCCTATTCCTGTATCCTCTACTTCAATAATAAGATCCTCACCAAGATCGGTGAAAAATACAGTTACTCTCTTTTCTTCACGCCCATTCTGCAATACTGCTTCCATGGCATTATCAATAATGTTACCAATGATCGTAACAAGGTGGTCTCGATCAATATTTGAAGGAATATCTCGAAAACTACTTTGTCGGTCGATATCAAAATGAACTTTTAGTTCACTTGCTTTGTTAAATTTACCAATCAATAATCCTCCGATAACAGGATCTGGGATTTCTCTCATCACAAAACGCACAATATCTTGTTGAACGTTCGTTTCCTTTGTAATTAATTCAAGCGCCTCTTCATAAGATTCGAGCTGAATTAATCCAGAAATAACATAAAGTTTATTTGAAAATTCATGCGTTTGTGCGCGAAGAGCCTCTGCGTAGCTTTTTACTTGGGACAACTCCTTCGTTAACCGATAAAGCTCGGATTTATTCCGAAACGTCGACACAGCCCCAATGACAGTTTCATTCTTGTCAATAATCGGAATGCGATTGGCAATCACTGCTTGTTCCCCTATTACCATTTCAACATCGTACTCTGCTTTTCCCGTTTTGATTACATCTAACAATTGGGAATGAGGAATAATGTCTAAAATATGCTTCCCTAACACATTATGCTCTGTTTCACATTCCAACATTGCCGTCGCCGTCTTATTTACCATCGTAACAAGCCCATCTTGATTAACAGCAATAATCCCCTCACGAATCGCTTCTAATATTGCCTGTTTTTCTTGATAAAGAAGCCCGATTTCTTTCGGTTCTAGCCCATGGATTGATTTTTTTACGGTTCTAGCAATCATTACAGAACCGATGACACCAAGCAATAGTGCAATAATAGAAAAAAGAAAAATCTTGATACCATACGACCATACAACCTCTTGTATATCTTCGATCATAAACCCGACTGAGACAATCCCGATCACTTGACCTTGTTGATCAAAAATAGGGGCTTTCCCGCGAATCGATGGACCGAGCGAGCCAACGGCTTCCGAAATAATTGATTTTCCTCGGACAACTTCTTCGTTATCCCCTCCGACCATTTTTTTCCCGATCCTCTCCGGAAACGGATGAGAATAACGAATCCCTTCTTTATTCCCAACCACCACATACTCAGCTCCGGTTTTACGCCGAATCATTTCTGCAAACGGCTGAATTTGTTTATGCGGCTCTTTTTGCTGAAAAGCGTCCTTTACTAACGGAACAGCCGCCACGCTTTCAGCGACATTTAACGCGCGCATTCCGATTTGCTCCTTTAATGTGACAGCCAACATCCGCTGAAATAAAAACGACAAAAATACAATTACCAAAAGAAGCAACGAACAAATAATGACAATGAGCTTCGTTTGTAATCTCATCGTATCACCTTTCTAAAAAGAGAAAGACTAACTGCTGGACGCAGCAAGTCTTCCTTTTTTACATATCTTCGTTTACAACGACCGATTTCCCTTTTAATTTCATCACAAACGGAACAACAATCCATAAAATCGCCGCGATCAGCAAGACAAGCGAAATCGGTTTTTCTAAAAATACGAAAAAATCACCGTTCGAAGCAGTAAGAGCTCTTCTCATATTATTTTCAATCATTGGCCCCAGCACAAGTCCTAACACAAGAGGTGCAAGCGGAAAATCGTGCGAAGCGAGCAAATATCCTAACACTCCAAAACCAAGCAATAAAAAGATGTCAAATGTCGTTACTTGGACGGCATACACACCGAAAATAGAAATAGCAATAATAAGTGGCAGCAAATATTTAGACGGTGTTTCAATAATTTTTGCAAACACTTTTACGAGCGGCATATTTAAAATGAGAAGCATCACGTTACCAATAAACATACTAGCAATTAATCCCCACGCTACATCTGGATGTTCGTCAAAAAGTAATGGACCGGGTTGCACGTTATACATCATTAGAGCCCCCATTAAAATCGCCGTTGTTCCCGAACCTGGGATTCCTAGCGTTAAAAGAGGAATCATCGCTCCACCGGAAGCCGCATTATTCGCAGATTCTGGCGCAGCAACCCCAGCGATTGTCCCTTTTCCAAATTTCTCAGGATGTTTACTTATTTTCTTTTCCAACATGTAAGAAAAAAACGAGGCCAACGTAGCTCCAGCCCCCGGCAATATTCCGACTAAAAAGCCAAGAAGCGAGCCGCGAGCAATCGGACCAGCACTTTCTTTTAATTCTTCTTTCGACGGAATAATCCTCCCAATTTTTGCAATGCCGTCATTATTTTGCTCGTTATAAAGAATGGCTTTAAACACTTCTCCAAGCGCGAAAAGCCCAACCGCAACGGTTAAAAATTCCAATCCTCCATAAAGAAACGAAATATTATACGTAAACCGTGCTACCCCTGATACACTATCAAGGCCAATCGTTGAAAGCAATAATCCAAAAACCGTCATCATCCAAGCTTTCGTCATCGAATTTCCAGCCAGTCCGCTGACTGCTGCCAACCCGAGAAGCATTAGCGAGAAATATTCTGCCGGTCCAAACTTTAGTGCTACGTTCGAAAGAGGTTCTGCCAACAACACAAGCGCAATTAGTGAAACAATTCCCGCTACAAACGAACCAATCGCTGCAATGGCTAATGCGGAGCCTGCCCTTCCTTGTTTCGCCATTTGGTACCCATCAAGCGCCGTAACAACCGACGACGATTCCCCAGGTGTGTTCAATAAAATAGAAGTCGTGGAACCGCCATACATAGCCCCATAATATACGCCAGCGAGCAAAATAATGGAACTTGTTGCGGCCTGTGCCGGTTCAAACCCTGATGTCATGGAGGCTGTAACAGGAATTAATAGCGCCACCCCGCTCATCGGGCCTATTCCTGGCAAAACACCGACAGCCGTTCCAATCAGTACGCCAAGAAAGGCAAAAAATAAATTATGCAACTGCAACGCCGTTTGAAAACCATCAAGAAGAAATGTCACGCTCGTTCCCCCCCTACCTCAACCAAATCGGCCAACTTGGCAACGTCCCTTGCAGCATCTTAACGTATAGTCCATACACTCCTAACGAAAAACAGGCGGCAATAATGATTGATTTCCGTATCGAACCTTTTTCCATCGTCTGAAATCCGATGATAAGGAAAAGAAACGTAGTAATTACATATCCAATTGGTTCGAGTAATATAGCGTAAAGAATGGCGGAGATGAATATAATCCAAAATTTTTTATATTGTAGCCGTTGTTTTTCCCCACGAATTGATGGATACCGCATCGTTTCGAATAACAACTTAATGCTAAGCAATACAAGAATAAGCCCTAACAAAAATGGAAATACGTTTGGACCGACTACACTTCCATAAGCACTCTTTGAAATTCGTAAACTCTCTATCATAAACAGTACTCCTATTGCTAAAAACGTCAAAGTCGCAATACGGTCAAACGTTTTGTTCATCGGCACACCTTCCTTTCAGTTAAGAAAAGAGGGAGAGAATTCTCTCCCGTCCATTTATTTATGCATGCCAAGCGACTTCAACATATCGCTAATCAGCGTTTCTTGCTCTAGTAAAAACTGCGTAAACTCCTTTGAACCTTTGTAATCCGGTTGCCATCCTTGTTTCTCTAACTCTTCTTTCCATTTTTCATGCTCGGATAGTTTTTGAAATGTTTCTTCCCAAAACTTTTTCGCATCTGCAGACATTTCTTTCGGACCAAACACCCCTCGCCAAATTGTAAATTCTGCATCGAGGCCAAGTTCTTGCATCGTTGGGACATCTTTTAAATCTCCGTGAAGGCGTCCCGGCGCAGAAACAGCAAGTACTTTTACTTTTCCAGCTTTCACATACTCACCGACCGAGGAAGCATCTGTCGCAATAACATCTGCGTTTCCACCAAGAAGAGCGGCAATGGCCTCACCGCCACCATCGTATGAAACGTATTTGACCACTTTCGGATCAATACCTGATTTATAAATTGGAAGGATCGCCACTAAATGGTCCATCGAACCTGGTGCCGATCCGCCAGCGATTGTGACAGACTTTGGATCTTTTTTAATTTCATCAAGTAACTGAGATAATGACTGGAATTGGGAATCAGCTTTGACAACGATCGCGCCAAAATCTTTCGTCAATTGCGCAAGCGGAGTAGTATCTTTATAGCCAAACGGGCTGTTCCCTTCTGCTTTTAAATTATTAATGATGATCGGCGGAGAATTGACAAATAGCTTATAATCATTTTTTGTATCTTGAGTGGCATACTCTGCCATAAACACTGCTCCACCGCCACCTGGTTTATTTTCCACCGTCATCGTTTGCTCAACAAGATTAGTTTCACTTAATACTTTCGTAATCGCCCGTGCCGTTAAATCCCATCCCCCTCCAGCCCCTGAAGGAGCCACAATTACAATCGGTTTCGTCGGATAATCAGACTGCTTTTCAGATGCCTTCGTTGCCGTATTCGTTCCTTTTGTTGCCGAACTGCTTCCACATGCGCTAATAACTAACACAACCAACCCTATAACCAACCAATTAACCCATTTTCTCACCATTTTCTTCCCCCTTGTTTTTTGATAGCGTTTACATATTCGGAAGTAATTATAGCAATAATTTTCTGAAAAATAAGTTTTTGAAAATAAAAATAATTTTGTGCATTTTGTGCATGAAAAAACACTCCTCTTACTGAAAGGGAGTGATGAATATCTGTTTTCGGAAATAAAAATTTTTCCCTCTCATCACAAAGCGTACTTAACAAACGGTATATTTTACATACTAAAGATTACGTTTGTACAACTTTTCAGAGCGTGAATTAAACGTGGTCTAAAAAGTCAAGTGTAACTTTCGGTGAAACGCCATTTTGTTGTATATTTTTCTCACCCTTTGTCTTTTCTTGTCCACACAATTCCGTTATACTATGGAAAGAGGAGGTGAGTGACGTGGAAGAGAAAACGATGCTGAAGGAAATTTTAAAAGCATTGGATTTGTTTGCATCAGACGTTCGTTCACAGATCACAGCGTTAGACAAAAAAGTGCAAACGTTAAGCGAGCAAATGCAAGAGATGAACGACCGATTCGAAGCAAAATTCGAACAAGTAAATGAGCGTATGCAAGAAATGAATGACCGATTCGAAAAACGAATCGATCAGCTCGAAGACGAAATGAAAACAAAATTTAGCCGAATAGAAGCGAAACTGGACGGTTGGCGAGTGGAATTGATCGAAACGCAAGAAACAGTCGACTTCTTTTCACACAAAACGCTTCAGCACGAACAAAAAATCCGCAAATTATCCCAGCAACAATAACCTCGTCAGCTCATGTTTCTCACCATGGAAACCCCGCCTCCTAAACGGAAGCGGGGTTTCTTCACTTCTTAAGAACATCTACTTGTTCCTTGATTGCCAGCGCAAGCGGATGATCAGCCGACAATTGTGCGTATTGCAACAACGCTTCCTCGATTCCGCGTTCGTAGATTGTTTTCTGCAACTTGACTGCTTCTATGTCTTCTTTGTAGTCGAACAATAGAAGCGCGGCAATTCCTTTTACTAACCCTTGTGGAATTTCATCGAACAAATTGTAATATTGGGAAGCTGGGCTAACGAGGCGATCGTTCGCACCGAGCTTACGAATTGGCGAACGCGCCACCCGTGTCACTTCATCGGTAATCGCAGAGTTTGTGAATCTTTGAATAATTTTTTCGATATATGCTCCATGTTCTTCGGCGCTCCACCCGTACTTCTCGATCAACACGCGCCCCGACTCATGAAGCGCTTTCGTAACGTCTGCACGTACTGAAGCATCTTCCATCGCTTCGTTAATGGTCGGATACTGTTTGTAATACCCTAAATAAGCAGCAAGTGCATGACCAGTATTCACTGTAAACAATTTCCGTGTAAAGTAAACGTCATTTTGTCTGACATATTCTTGTCATTTTTAAAAAACAAAAAAATCGCCCAGCGAACAAATGTCACAGGGCGAATCATGTTTTCACGTTTCAAGCACGACGGGCTCATTTTTTCATCAATTCGTTGAAGAGGGTTTGAAGATCATTGGCCGTATAGTTTGGTGTCACATCCAATACATCCATCACACCGCTTGTTCGATTAATCCATGCGGTTTGAAAGCCAAAGTGACTAGCACCAGCAATATCCCATGCGTTTGAAGACAAAAATAAGATCTCTTCCGGTTTTACGTTTAATTGACTGCATACATGCTGATACGCAAGCGGAGACAGTTTGTATTGCTTCACCTCATCTACGCTAATGATATGAGTAAAATATTTTGCAACCCCCGCATGATCGAGCAACGGTCGCAACATATCAAACGATCCGTTCGAAAAGACAGCCATCGTTTCATTGCTCAACATTTGCAGCACGCGTTCTACCTCTTCAAAAGGAGAAAGTTTTAAATAGGCTTGCAATAAATCTTCCATGATTTCATTCGTAATCGGAACGTGCAAAGATCTGCATACATACTGCAGCGCCTCTTTCGTAATTTCATAAAAGGGCTTATAAGCGCCCATGACTTGACGCAAAAAACTATATTCTAACTGCTTTTGCCGCCATAATTGGCTGATGACCGTCCCTTTGTCAGCAAAATAAACCGTACATTTTTCACTAATCGAATACACATCGAACAACGTCCCATACACATCAAAGACATACGCTTTATAGTTCATATACTATCACCTTATCGAATGTTGTTGTTTCAAGTTTCACTATAAAAAGATTTTTCTTGGATTCAAAATGCCATTCAAGTCGAATTGTTGTTTAATGATTTCTTTTTTCTATTAAGAAACGTAAAAAACAAATAAGATCGAATATCCAGAATTATGCATTCGTTGTTTTTATCATAATATTCATTTTCTTCCATGTCAACTTCTATCACATAAACATTTTTCAAGAAAAAGGCATGCATTAAACAGATAGTGCTTTCGTATTCAAAATAACTTATGAACCGCTCATTAGCCGGTAGAGGTCTTATGTGAAGTTCCGTCTCCAAATTTGTATTTCCCTTCTTGATCGTGACACGGAGATATATAGAGCGAGCAGGAGCGATCGAAACTTTTGAAATATGGTTATCGAATAGCGTCGGCTTGTGTTAAAGTTTTCGGAACACCATAAGCAACTTCGCTAATAATAGTGAATCCGTTCTTGTTCAAAATTATATAGAGAGAGCCGTATGATGTTTATAAAGGGCCCTCCTTTTCCATTTCTAACAGCGTCATTATATCTTCAAAGTCAAACGGCGCTTCGCTTTTCAGCTTTTCAGCAAATGCGCTAATCGTTTGTAATACGGTCACGCTTTCAATCGGATGTTTTCCTGTTGCGCTTTCCGCCGACAGCATCACCGCATTCGTGCCGTCGAGCACCGCTTGAAAAATGTCGGTCACTTCGGCGCGCGTCGGCTTTTCTTGCTCAACCATCGACTGCAACATTTGTGTAGCTGTAATGACATACGTATGAAATCGATTGCATTCATAAATCATCGCCTTTTGCAAAAGCGGAACCCACGCCAACGGCAGTTCGACTCCTAAATCGCCGCGCGCCACCATAATTCCGTCTGCCGCTTCGCGAATGGCTCGAAAATTTTTCACCGCTTCTAACGTCTCTATTTTCGCGATGACCATCGGCTTTTTCGTGTTATTCATTGAAGCGATGAACTGGTGAGCTTCATGCAAATGAGCCGCTTCCCGAACGAATGAACACGCGACCATATCTACTTCTTCACGCAACAAAAATTGCAAATCGCGCTCATCTTTTTTCGTCAAAGCTGGCAATGATATTTTAGTCCCTGGCAAGTTGACACTTTTTCGACTCCCGATCGGCCCACCGATGATTACTTCTGTTTCGATTTCTTGTTCTCCTATTCGTTTGACGACCAATTCCACCGCTCCATCATTTAACAAAATTTTTGCCCCGACTGTGACGTCTTTCACCATTTGCTCATGATCTACCCTTGCTTCTTTGTCTGTTCCAATGCAATCAGTCGTGCGCAACGTAAACCGTTGTCCTTTTTGTAACATGACGGTGCCGCCTTGTATGTCGCCTAACCGAATTTTCGGTCCTTGCAAATCCCCTAATATTTTTACTTCCTTTCCTAATTGTTTATTTAACGAACGAACCGTTTCGATGACCTTTTGATGATTAGACTGTTCACCGTGCGATAAATTGAGTCTTACAACGGTCATGCCATGCTCCATTAAAGCTTGCAGCATGTCCCGGCGATTCGTCGCTGGTCCAATGGTGCAAATGAGATCGATTGCCATCTTTTCATCTCCTCTTTCAGAAAAATTTTCCTTTAGTTTGCCGCGATATCCTGTTTGTTAAACAAAATTTCTGCACAAAAAAAGACGAACGGGACGGAAACCCGTTCGGAAAAGGCATGGGCAGCCGACAAACTAAGCGTTACTGACTACGGCAAAAAAGATACCCTCGCTAGTTGTCCAGTACTTGCTATGCGGCTATATTTCTGTCGCTGACGCTTCTCGACCATATTTTTCTCAAAGGCACCACTAAAAGGAGGTAAACAGAGCCAAAGAGTGCGAAACTGATAGCCAAAATTTTTTGCGGATCGGTATAAGCATGCAGCACTAGGAACAAGATGATTCCGATCATCCGCCCCAATCCTAAAGGAATTTCACGAATAACAATATAATCTAAGCGTCGTTCTTGATAGGCTGGATCTTTTTCGATCGAAGCATACGTCCACGCATTAAACGTTGTTGTAATGAGATTGAATCCAATCGTCGATAGAATCGTATAAACAACGAGAATGGAAAATTCTTGTTTCATGCTGAGTACAACTGATGATACGCAAAGCAGCAATGCTCCGGCAGTATAAATGTTCAACCGCCGTTCAGGGTTAGAAAATCTAGACAACACAAATGAAGTAAGCATCCCCATCAAAGAGGCAAAAGTAGCAAATCCGCCAAGGACGAGCTCACTTTTTAAGATCGAGTACGCCATCATCGTCACAAGAAACGTCGAATACGTCCCCTCGACAACACCGGAGCCCATAGTCACCCAATACATCCCTTTCCATTCTCGAGATGGGTTTTTCCACACTTCAAGCAACTGGGATTGCTTCGATACTTGTTTTCCTTTCAACCTAAAGGACATTAACACAACCACTAAAAACCAAAGAAGGGTCATGCTAAAAACTAGATAATACCCTTTCATCCCTGCGTAACGCTCAATAAAATATCCTGCCAACATCGGAGCGAGCATCCCGCTGATGCTATTTAAAAGATTTCCTACGTAAAGAAACCGATCCCGCTTTTGGTCTTCCGTACTGTCCAAAGATTGCATATGCATTCCAATGGCAAAAAAACTCGCTCCTAATCCCATCAAAAATCCGATCTCGTAAATATGCGCCGGACTTTGTTCTTGATAAAACAATACGAAACCGAAAGTCAAAATAAAAAAGATGACGCCCAAACGCAAACTCGCCATCGGCGTTTTTTTACGAGCATAAGAAGCACAAAGCGGAAAACTGACTAAAATGACAAAAGACCAAATGAAACTGTACTTGGCCAAAAAAATGTATGATGAGTTCAACTTCCAAAGAAATACGTTGATGAACGTATTAGACATCCCGAATGCAAACGTAAAAAATGCCATCATCCACAAATATAGTCGAGCTTCTTTTGTCATTTCCTTACACCTTTCTAGAATAAAAGTTACCGTGAAACCATCCGTCTGCTCTACAACTGTAAGCAAAGAACGAAGCCGCTGCTACAGATGTCTTTCATCCCCCATTTCTACGCTTATGGAATCGATTTCATTTTTTTCGTTGAACAACGATGGCTGCTCGCATAGGAACACGCGCACCGTATTCCCAGTCGGCAGAAAAGCCATTATTCAAGCATAACTTGATTTCATCCATACGCTTGAAGCAATTGCTGCTTGCTTTAGTATTCAGTAAAACATATTTTGCAAAATAAATCAAAGCGAAACAATTGAACATCAAGCTCTTTCCATCACGCTTGAATTGTGGTACAATTTATGACATAGTCCTCCTTGTAATTAGGGATTTGGTGTATGGCTCCTTCCTAATTATAAGGAGTTTTTTATTGGATCAACGATTTTTTCATTTCTCTACTCGACAAGTGTAAAACTTGTTTTATGCAACAACAGTCATCTCCATACTTTCTGCAAATTTAACTAATAATATAAAAATATCAAGTTAATTAAGGGTGTTGCAACAATCATGTTAGGAATTATATTTTTTTCAGCTTTTATGATTGTTTTACTTTCTATTTTTCTTTTGCGAAACCCAACTAATAAGAAGTTATATAAACTAGCATTAGGATACAATACAGCTTTTTCCTTGCTGTTTGTCACTTTATTTGTTTATTATGCAAATTCCGAAAACGTGGTAAATGCTGTGAAAAATCTAGCACAAAGAACAACTGATAAAAATAAAGCGAAAGAGAGAACTCTCTCATTAGGACAACTAAAAGAACCAGTCATGATGGTATCAGCTCTCATTGATGCCCCTCTTCTCTCACAACTTCCAGAACTACCAAGGGGGTGCGAGGTCACAAGTCTGGCTATGCTATTGAACCATGCGGGAATCAAGGCAGATAAGATGACGCTAGCGAAGCAAATAAAGAAAAACCCAACTCCTTATCGAGTATATAATGGAAAAATATTTTATGGACATCCAAATGAAGGGTTTGTTGGTGATATGTATACAAAAACAAAGCCAGGATACGGTGTCTATCATAAACCTATAAAAGAATTAGCCGAGATGTATTTGCCTAATCAAATCGTTGATTTAACTGGACAATCATTTGAGGAAATATATAAATATTTGTCAAAAGGTATCCCTGTTTGGGTGATTACCAACACAACTTTTCGTGTACTCCCTCCGTCTGAATTTGTTGAATGGCAAACCCCACAAGGTCCTATAAAAATAACATACCGAGAACACTCTGTATTAATCACTGGATACGATGACCAATACATTTATTTTAATGACCCATTGACAGGTACAAAAAATAAAAAAGCACCTAAGTCTGAATTTATAAACGCTTGGATCCAAATGGGCAAACAAGCTATTACCTATAACCGTAATTAATCTGGTAGTAGCTTGTTTTTTATTTCATATCTTCCATTAACAATAAGTATTTCTTTTAATTTATTTTGTATAACTTTTTTCTCCATAAATTTTGCACATTTATTTTTTATGATGATGTTACTATGACTTACATCACAAGTTTATGGAGGGAAAGCGATGAAGAAATTATTGTTAGGAACTGTTTTGGCAGGAGTTGTTGCGATTGGTGCAGCTTGCTCAAATAATTCTTCGATGCAAGGACACGACATGTCCAACATGAATACAAAAAAAGAAAATACTTCCAACGAATCGAGTAAGCAGCAATTGCCTTTAGCAACCGATACAGAAGTGTTATCTGGGAAAGAGATTAACCTTACTGCGAAGGAAGCATTATTACAAATCAACGATCAAGTCAAACTCCCGGTATACACGTATAATGGATCTGTACCCGGTGCGCAAATTCGCGTGAAGCAAGGGGATAAGGTGAAAATTGTTTTAAAAAATGAATTGCCAGAACCGGTTACGATTCACTGGCACGGCTATCCTGTTCCAAATAACCAAGATGGAGTACCGGGTGTCACGATGGACGCCATTAAACCGGGTGAAACGTTTACGTATGAATTTACAGCAACCGTGCCGGGAACGTATTGGTATCATTCTCATCAAAAAAGCGCAGAGCAAGTGGACAAAGGACTGTACGGAACATTAATCGTAGAACCGAAAAATGAAGAAAAAGTCGATCGAGATTACACGCTTGTATTAGATGAATGGATGAGCAATCCGAATGCGGAAAACGGAAACAATATGAATATGAGCGGAAATATGGATATGAGCGGCATGGATCATAGCAATATGAATATGAGTAATAATAATGGAAATAGCTCTAATAATCAACAAATGGACATGAATAGCATGGGGCATAACATGAATATGTACGATATTTTCACGATTAACGGAAAAAGCGGAACGTCTATCAAACCGTTAAAAGTGAAAAAAGGCGAAAAAGTGCGACTTCGTCTTGTCAATGCAGGATATATGTCCCACAAGCTTCATTTGCATGGACATGAGTTTAAAATTGTCGCAACAGACGGACAGCCATTAAAAGATCCGCAACCAATCAAAGATGAACTGTTGAATATCGCTCCGGGCGAGCGCTACGACATTGAGTTTATCGCCAATAACCCGGGTGAATGGTTACTAGAATGTCACGGGAATATGAAAGGTACCGATGGCATGAAAGTAAAAATTCAATACGAAGGACAAGCAAGCAACACGGACAAAGCGAACGCAAAAGAAAACCTCCCTGTGGTAGATATTACAAAATACGGAAAATATGAGACAGGTCCATTTACGTTAGACCAAAAATATGATGTAGAGTACACAATGGATTTAGGAACAGCTATGGGCAAAAATGGTATGATTTTCACGATTAATGGTAAAACGTATCCTGACACAGCGCCGATCAATGTGAAGACAGGAGATTTAGTAAAAGTCAGAATTGTGAACAATTCACCAAAAGATGTACATCCGATGCATTTACACGGACATTTCTTCCAAGTATTAAGCAAAAACGGTAAGCCAGTCACAGGCTCTCCATTGATTAAGGATTCGTTAAATGTAAACCCTGGTGAAGAATATGTCGTCGCCTTTAAAGCGGATAATCCGGGAAATTGGATGTTCCATTGCCATGACTTGCATCATGCTTCAGCGGGAATGGTCACAGAAGTAAAATATACCGATTACAAATCGGACTATACCCCAGATCCGAATGACACAACGAATAAAGGGGAATAACGATCTATCGTAGTAAGTAAAAGAGGCTGAGTTCAAAAGGTTAACAACCTTTTGAGACAGCCTCTTATTTTTTTGGTTTTTATTTCCAGTTTATTATTTTTTAGTTAGAAAAAAATAATAAAGAATTTAAATCATTGGAGGGATTATATATGACGACAGTTATTAATTCATCAGTTCAACAATTTCAAACGTGTATTGATGCTTGCAACCAATGTATGCAAGCTTGTGAAGAATGTCTGACTTCATGTTTAAAAGCAGCTGACGTACAGGCTAGAACACATTGTATCAACATTTTAAGGGATTGTGCAGATATTTGTGCCATGGCGGCTCAATGGATGTCTCGCGGAAGCATGTATGCAAAACAGTTTTGCCAACTTTGCGCCACAATTTGCGATGCTTGTGCCGCTGAATGTGCAAAATTCCAAGATACACACTGTCAGGAATGTGCCAATTTATGCCGTCAGTGTGCTGAAGAATGCCGTAAAATGTCATCATAAATACTATTTGAGGGTGTCTGAAAAGTAGTCACTTTTCAGACACCCTCTTTATGTTACTTCACATCATATCCTTGCTCTTCAATCGCTTCTTTCAGTTTTTCTACGCTTACTTTTGTTTCATCATAATCCACATCAACCGTACCTTCTTGCAAATGCACCTCTACACGGCTGACGCCATCTAACGTTTGAAGTGCATTTGTCACCGCCGCTTTGCAATGTCCGCATGTCATTCCTTGTACTTGTAATGTAATCGTCATCATTCATTCCTCCTTAAATGTTTATATTTTCACGCGTTTCAAACGAAGCGCGTTTGTCACAACCGATACAGAGCTAAATGCCATCGCTGCCCCAGCGATCCATGGTTCCAATAATCCGAGAGCGGCTACAGGAATGCCAACCGAATTATAGAACAAAGCCCAGAACAGATTTTGCCGAATGTTTTTCATTGTTTTACGGCTTAACTCAATTGCTTTCGGGATATGCGCTAAATCGCCGCCGACCAAGGTAACATCCGCCGTTTCGATCGCGACATCCGCTCCTGTGCCAATCGCCATCCCAATATCGGCTTTCGCCAACGCTGGAGCGTCATTAATTCCATCACCGACCATCGCGACTCGTTTCCCTTGTTTTTGCAATTCCTCGACGATGTTCGCTTTGTCTTCCGGAAGCACCTCTGCATAGACATGATCAATGTGCACTTGGTTTGCGATCGCTTCTGCTGTCCGTTTATTGTCTCCCGTTACCATGTACACTTCGATACCCATTTGTTTTAATGTTTGAATTGCTTCTTTGGAGCTTTCTTTTACTGTATCCGCGACAGCAATGATGCCGGCAAGCTGTCCATCGATGGCAACGAGCATCACTGTTTTCCCTTGTTTTTCAAGCTCTACCATTTTATCTTCATGCACAGAAATCGCTACAGAGCGTTCCTTCATCAATTTTCGCGTCCCAATAAGGATGCTTTTTCCGTCAATGACAGCTTCAATTCCGTGGCCGGTAATGGCGGAGAAGTGCTCCAATGGCTTCATCGAAATCGCTTGTTTCTTCCCGTATTCAACAATCGCATGAGCCAACGGATGTTCCGAAGCGCTCTCGGCCGAAACAGCATAGTCAAGCATGTTTTCTTGGAATTGTAACACATCTGTCACTTCTGGTTTTCCTTTTGTCACTGTTCCTGTTTTATCGAGTAATACGGCATTGATTTTATGCGTTCCCTCTAGGTACTCACCTCCTTTAAAGAGAATTCCCTGTTCTGCCCCTTTGCCTGTACCGACCATAATCGATGTCGGCGTGGCAAGACCGAGCGCACAAGGACACGCAATGACGAGAACGGCGATAGCCACCTCAAGCGCTTTTGCCAAATCACCCGGCGCAACAAAGAAGTACCATATAATGAATGCAACGACAGCAATTCCGACAACAATCGGTACGAAAATACCAGAAATGACATCCGCCATCCGCTGAATCGGAGCTTTCGAACCTTGCGCCTCTTCGACGATTTTAATGATATTGGCGAGTGCTGTATCTTTCCCTACTTTTTCTGCGCGAATGGTCAGTACCCCATTTGTATTAATGGTTGCCCCGATCACATAGTCGCCTTCCTTCTTATCAACCGGAATCGATTCACCGGTAATCATCGATTCGTCTACGGAAGATGCTCCGGCAATGACAGTACCGTCTACCGGGATTTTTTCTCCTGGCTTGACAAGGATCGTATCGCCGATCACCACTTCCTCGAGCGGAACTTTTATTTCTTCCCCATTACGGATGACAGTAGCTTCTTTTGCCTGCAGGCTCAACAGCTTAGAGATAGCTTCTGTTGTTCGCCCTTTTGCAAGAGTTTCAAAGTATTTTCCGACAAGCACAAGCGTAATCAAGACGGCACTCGTTTCAAAATATAATCTTGGCATATATTCAGGATTCCCAAGCGTCCGAAAAGCTTCATACAAGCTGTAAAAGTACGCGGCTGATGTTCCAAGCGCCACTAGGACGTCCATGTTCGCGCTCTTATTTCGTAACGCCCGGTACGCCCCGACATAGAAAGGACCGCCGATGTAGAACTGAACCGGTGTAGCTAAAAGAAGCTGGAACCACGGATTCATCAAGAGATGCGGCATCGGCAAGCCGATATCAAACGGCATATGGGCAATCATCGTATAAAGCAGCGGCAACGATAAGATGATAGAAATGGCGAGTTGCCGTTGTTTTTGTTTAAGCCGCTCTTCTTTCCGGCCAGCATCGTCTTGTTCCTCGTTTCGAATTTGCCCTTTGTACCCAAGCTTTTTGATTTTCTCTAAAATGTCTTCGACAGATGTAACGCCTTCCTTGTATTCGACAACCGCACTGTTTGTCGCCAAGTTTACAGCAGCGCTTGTAACACCTTCCATCCGATTTAACCCTTTTTCAATCCGTGTCGCACATGCCGCACATGTCATACCTTCAATATCAAGCGTCACCTTTTCTGTCGCAACGCCATACCCCAAATTCTCAATTTTTGTTTCGATATCGGCGATCACTTGCTTTGATGGATCATATTTAATCGTTGCTTTTTCCATTGCCAAATTGACATTGGCTTCTACTCCATCCATCTTATTTAATACTTTCTCAATCCGATTGGCACACGCGGCACATGTCATGCCGGTCACTCTAAGTGTCACATGCTTTTGTTCACTCATAATGCTTCCCACTCCTCTCACTTTGAGAACTGTTTAATGACATCCATTAATTCGCGAATAGATTCTTCACCGCTTTCTTCGCGGATCGCTTTCGACACACAATGGCTGACATGACGTTCTAACAAGCTTAATCCTACTTTATTTAACGCGGCCGTGATCGCTGAAATTTGCACTAAAATATCAATACAATAACGATTGTCCTCCACCATTTTTTGCACACCGCGCACTTGTCCTTCAATGCGCTTCAAGCGCTTAATAATGCTTTCGATTTCCTGTTCCGTTCGTGGAACCATTTTTTTATCCATATTATGATCTTCATAATGGTTCATCAAACATCACTCCTTGAATTACATTATACCGGTAATGGGTATAAAGCGCAACTAGGATGTCTCACAAATCATGTTCGCCAACAATCCATAATAAACACTGAGTAGGGAAAATCCCATTTTCCACAAAAAATTCACAATTTTATTTTACAGTATCGTTATCAATATTGAAGAGAGAGGACCGATCAATATGAACGATATCAATGTATTTCTAGCTTTCGGAGCGGGATTGCTGTCTTTTATATCCCCTTGTTGTTTACCGCTATATCCAGCTTTTTTATCTTACATTACTGGAGTATCCGTTGATGAAATAAAGAAAGAGAATGGAATGCTTCAAAAACGCGCAATACTTCATACATTCTTTTTCTTGCTCGGTTTTTCCGTCATCTTCATCGCTATTGGTTTTGGTACTTCTGTAATAGGAAAACTATTCGTTGATTACCAAGATTTAATCAGACAAATTAGCGCCTTGTTCATTATCTTTTTTGGTCTCGTCATTTTAGGTGTATTTTCACCTTCCTTTATGATGAAAGATAAACGGTTAGTTTTCCGCAACAAGCCTTCCGGTTATTTTGGCTCTATTTTAATTGGCATAGGATTCGCAGCGGGCTGGACTCCCTGCACAGGTCCAATTCTTGTATCAGTGATCGCGTTAGCAGCTACCAAACCGAGTGCAGCTATGTTATATATGTTCGCATATGTATTAGGGTTTGCTGTACCTTTCTTCATCATGTCATTTTTTATCAGCAAGTTGAATTGGATAAAAAGATATAACGCTGTCATCGTCAAAGTCGGCGGAGTTCTTATGATTATCATGGGAATTATGCTGTTTTTTGATTGGATGACAAAGATCATTATCTTTTTTACAGGTTTGTTTGGTGGGTTCACAGGTTTTTAATATACTCCCGAAATCCCCTTGAGTGAATAGTAACAATTTTTGTTATTATCCACTCAGGAGGGATCGTTATTTAGTTTTTATTGAATATTCGAGATCATGCGATCCATCGTTTCATAAGACATAGGACCTATATATTTATCTCTAATAACCCCATTTTTATCGATGATATACGAAGTGGGGATCGTTATTGCACCGTATAGATTGCCAATTTCCCCTTGCTCATCAAGCACAACTTTAAATGTCACTCCCTTATTTTTCACAAAATCGTTCACCGCGTCAGGACCTCGTTCGCTATTCGTTAAGTTGACTGCCAAAATTTCTACATTGTTATTTTTATTGTTTTCGTAGAACTTTTGCATTTCTGGCATTTCAGCTCTGCAAGGCGGACACCAAGTAGCCCAAAAATTCAATATCACCGTTTTTCCACGCAAATCAGACAATTTTATTTTATCCCCTGTAATTGAAAGTAATTCAAAATCCGGGGCAACTTCTCCTTTATTCGTGCCGATTTTTTCCGAATCCAATGAAGTAGACACGGCCGGCTTTGGTTTGATCTTTCCTGCTTCCTGTTGATTGTTAAAAATAGAAGCTACAGCAATACTTACCATCATCACACCTAAAGCGAGTTGATTGATTGCATTTCTCCGTCCTTTATTCCCTTCCTCAAGAACCGCTTCTCTTTCTCGCCTCTCTAACCAATATGAAATACATATAAAAACGATAACGAGAGAGCCGTACAACCACACTTCTTTTGATATGATTCCTGTATTTACAAAATATTTTTTATACAGGGCTAGTTCGAATTGGATGAGATGGAACCATATAAGAAGTTGCAATAAAGTTTTTTGAATTTTGACTCGTGATGCTACTATAAAAAAACAAATCGCTACTATTGCTTGCAAAATGATGAAATAATTTTCGGAATTTTCCATTACCCGGATCGATGCAAAAGTACTAAAATAGCCAAAATATACTGGAACCATTGCCCGCGTATAAGAAGCCACAGGAATATTCTGCTTTTTTACGTATAACCAAGTATAGATGGTGATAAAAACAATCGCCATACTAATGCCAACATATCCCCCGTTAAAATAAAGGATTGTCATCGGATTTTGTAAAACTGAATTCGGATGTAAAACGACATAACTAAATTTCCAAATGAGTACACCGTTAATAAAACTGTTCAAAATTAAATCCATGATGTTTCGTTCTATTTTTAATATCTTAATACCGTAATAAAACATGACATAGCTAATCAGTAAGCCGCTTATGAGCAAAAGATTTTCACCTTGGACTACAATATTGCCGAATTGCAATACGCATCCCTCCAAAATTTTATGTAGTTGGCTTATTATAAAGAAAAAATATGAATTTATTATGGAGATAAAAAGACACGAGTGTTGATTATCCACTATTTTACTAAAAAACACAGAATCATATGGCTGAACACAAGCTTTTCTGCCTCTTCCCTCGAACAAGAACGCCGGCGGGCAAATGTCATTTGCCCGCAAAGCGTTCATTGTTCGAGGAGGGCATGCGTACAGCATGCCCAGTCGGCAAGCTAGCTTAGCCGACTACGGCAGAAAAGCTAGGAATAGGGTGATGTCAACTTGTTTTTATTGGTTAATCAACACGCATGATAAAAAGAAGTTGTTGACAATGCAATCAACAACTTCCTTCATCTATGAAATGAAAAAAGGGGGGAGCAATAGTAAATCGCATCTCCTGTATAATATAACGACTACAATTTTTTGGATAGCTGTTCAAATTCGTCTAAAGAAATCTCTCCTTTGGCTAATCGTATTTTCAAGATTTCCATCGGAGAGAGTTCTTCTTTACGATCATTGATAAAACGATATAAGAGATAAAAACCAACGGCGATTAATACAACCCAAAATAACATGATCCCAACCATCATGAAAGAACCGCCAAACATTCCCATTGAGTTTCCCTCCTTTTCCTAACTTTAAAACCAATAAGTGATCGTATCTAATATACCAAGTAAAACCATCACGATTCCGGCTGCTTTTTGAACAATCCCCCCTACCTGCCTTCCTTTTTTCATCAGAGTGCCGCTAAATCCTAAGTACCAAAGGATGAAGATAAAGAAAATAACAGGTACAGAAGTTCCAACGGCAAAGATGCTCGGTAATAGCACCCCATAAGACGTTGAATAGACGAGAGGCATGAGAGTGACAAAAAACAGTACAAACATCGTTGGACAAAAAGCTAATGAAAAGCCAAATCCCATGAAAAACGAACCGATTTTTCCTTTTTGCCATCTCTCAGGCACTTTGAACAAGGTAACGTTCCAATACATTTTAAAAAGCCCTAACAAATATAAGCCTACAAGAATGAGAATGGGACCAACGAGCTTTCTTAACCACGGAAAATACAATGTTAGCGTACTTTGAATCTCTTTCCCCATGAGCCAGACAATCAGGCCTAAACCGGAAAAAGCAACGATTTTACCGAAAATAAATAAAAGCAACTCTTTCCAAGCCATTCCTTTTTGCAAAGACTGATTACTGTATAACGTGATCGCTCCTAAATTACCAGTGAGTTGACACGGAGCCATCGCTCCCACGATGCCAAGAAGAAAGGCTGACAAAATAGGAATCGCTGTCATGCTATTTGCCATATTAAGAAACGGTTGACTTAGAAGGTTACTGATTTGACTCAAGAACGAATACACCCTTCTTCTCACCTTCTTCTTTATCTGATGTTTATATTGTAGCAGTGAATTTTGCAGAAATTGTGGAGCGATATATTTTTCAGTAAGCAAAAAGACATGCACCCGCATGTCTTTTTATATTTTCCCTTTCGATGCTAGTTTTGTCCAGCTTGCACCGTTATTTTTTGTCATGAAAATATCCCCGTTCATCGTCGCAATCACTATTTCGTTGTCATTTGCTGGATTAGAAGTGATATACATGATATGATCTTTTTCATCCAATGCAGGAACGGAAAGAACTTCTTCTTGTTTTGTGTCTAGTGATTGTTTGATTAGGATAGGCTTATCGTTCTCTACAGCTGCAAATACAATGGATTTTTCTTGGAACGCAAACGTCGTCGTATTGATTTTTCGAGTGAACCGTTCAAACGTATTCCCATTATCTCTTGAAACAAAAATTCCTTCCGATGTACTAATTCCAACCATATTTTCATCCGTTGGGTGGGCAGCAATCGTTCCCGCTGCAGTTTGCGGCAAGCCGTTCAATTGACTTGGCGACCACGTTTTGCCGTCGTCCTTACTGTAAAATACCCCTTGTCCGAGCGTTTTGTTTTCTTCTTGGTTCACAACATAAATGGTATGGCTTTTATAGCCAACGGTCATATAATGAAAATCAGATTCTTTATAAAATCCTAAATTCATCAATGTTTGTCCATTATCAAAACTTTTCACGAGACCAAGTGGATTTCCTAAAGATGAACCTTCTTCCGGATGCCCTGATGAATAAAAGCCGTCGTCTGTAGCTGAAAAGCCCATATAATCGTGTTTATTCGAAATCGTTTCATACCACTTATTATTTTGGTAAACGAATAAACCTTCATGTGTCGCAAAGTAAACCGCATTTTGGTTGCCTGCATAACCAATTCCATGTAAATGCTCGATCTTTCCTTCTTTCTTTTCTTTGAAAAAAGAATTATTGGTAACAGATACATTCGATTTTGCTTGTTCTTTGCTCGTAATAAAGGCTTGTTCTTTTTCGTTGGATGATGAACAAGCGCTTAGAAGAAGAATGGATGATGTAATGATGATTGCTTTCGTCATTTTTGTCATGGTCGACTCTCCTTTGTATAATGTAGATTTCGCACATTTTATAACAGATATTTGCAGAATGTATGGAATTGCAAACCCCTTTTTCATTCGTTTAAGCCTTTTTTCGAGTGATTTTCTTCCAAGTAAATATAAATAAAAAAACAGATAGAAGTGTCGATATCACTTTCCCTTGCCATGTCCAATTCATCACTTGATAAACCGAATATGCCTCTAACAGCAATGCTGGCAGCTTTCCAAGCGAGCTGGCAATGATAAAGATCAGTAAGGAGGTGTGTCCGATCGCTGCCACAAACGTCACAAGTCCTGACGGAACAAAAGGAAGAAGACGCAAAGACAAAACAAGAGAAAAGGCTTCTACCCCTTCTGCCTCAAGCAAACGTTTGACTTTCGGATAGGAAAACCATTTCGTTTCCGAAAGTTTACGAAAACCTTTTCGATACAACATGAACGAAACAATCGCCCCAACAGCTTCCCCTACAAACGATAAAAAGGTGCCTTTCCAAAAGCCAAATACCACCAAGTTAGCTGCAGTGAGAAATACGCTCGGTACAACGCCTAAAATACTGATCACAATATTGATCGCAATACTAATGAGATAAGCAACGCTTTCATATGTATGAAACAATGTAATGAGCTTCTCTTCCATTTCTTTTTACCTTATCCCCCCCATTTATATCCTACACCCCAAACGGTTTGCAGAAATTGATCGATCGGAAAACCAGCTTGGCGGAGCTTTTCGCGAATATTTTTCACATGCGAATCGACGGTCCGCTCTTCCGTATTAGCGTTATATCCCCATAATGTCACGATCAATTGCTCTCGGCTAAATACCCTGTTTGGATTTTTGAGAAAAAGTCCTAAAATGGCAAACTCTTTTGGCGTGAGAAAAATATCGTGCCCAGCATATTGGACTTTATGTTGCGCCTCATCCCAAACTAAGCCGTTAAACTCCAGTTTCGCTTGTTTTCCTACAGACCGGCGCAATACCGCCTCAATCCGAGCGAGCAGCTCAGATTCGTCAAACGGTTTTGTAATATAATCATCTGCTCCGATTTTCAACCCTTGGACAACATCTGTCGTTTCCCCTCTTGCTGTTACCATAATAATTGGGACATTCGAAAACTCTCTTATTTGTTTGCACGTTTCCCATCCGTCCATCTCTGGCATCATCACATCAAGCAAAACGAGGTCCGCTTTATTATTTTCCAAATAGCGGATCGCCGCTACTCCTGACTCGCATTTAACACAATGATATCCTTTCGGTGCAAGATACAGCTCTAATAAATCCAACATTCGTTTTTCGTCATCAACCAATAAAACCGTGTACACCTTCATCAACCCCTCGGCAATGTAATGATCATGTTTGTCCCTTTTCCGAATTGGCTCGTTGCATAAATCGAACCGCCGTGCGCTTCGACAATTTCTTTCACAATCGCCAAGCCTAATCCCGTCCCTCCGCCTGTTCGCGATCGTGATTTATCCACCCTGTAAAATCGTTCAAAAATATGCGGCAAATCTGCTTCAGGAATTCCTATTCCTTCGTCGTAAATCATGATCATCACGTTCTTTTTTTCGATTCTTACATCAATGGCAACGGTAGAACCTTGATGAGAATATTTTAACGCATTGTCCAAAAGATTCATCATCACTTGCTCAAAACGCTGTTGGTCGATATGGACGGTAATGTTTTCATCGCAGTGGTAGACAAGAGACATATTTTTCGTCTGAAAAGCAGGATACATTTTCTCGTATACTTTTTTCAAAAAAAGGCACAGTGAAGTTGGCTCTTTCTGGATTTGAAACGAATGTTGATCCATTTTCGCGAGCTCAAACAAGTCTTTCACTAATTTTTGCATATGCTCTGCTTCTTCATAAATAATGGACAAATATTTTGCTCTTTCTTCCTCCTCGATAGTTGGCCTTCTCGCGATGTCTGCATATCCTTTAACGTACGTGAGCGGAGTGCGGAGCTCATGAGAAATACTGGCGAGAAATTCATTTCTTTCTTTTTTTAAGTATTCTAAATCCCTTGCCAACGTTTGAATCGCTTTGCCTAACTGTGCCAACTCATCTTCTCCTTTTACTTGCAGGCGGACAGAAAAGTCCCCCTTACTTAATTTTTCGGTCGCTTGTTTCATCCGAATGAGCGGAATCGTAATGACTCTTGATAAAAAAGCAATCGTCATAATCGTCAAAAAGACGGAAAGAATGCCAACGACTAGAAAATGGTGTTTTAGCTTATCAATCATGTTTTGAATGGAAGCCGTGCGTTGAAACATATACACATATCCTTTGCTCTTCCCGTCAATCCGAATCGGGCTGGCGGTGGCGATATACGACTCCTTTTTCCAGTTTTTTTGCACGACCATCCCGCTATGAGGAATGTCGCGGACATCGGCATACGGAATGATTTTTTTCGCAAACGGCAAAATGTGATCGGAAAAATACAAAATATTCCCTTTCGCATCTGTAATGACAACATCCGTTTCCGCTTCAGACTCCATCATGACGACATGTTCTAACGTGGAAGGGTGATAGTTTTTTTCCAATATATCACGGTGATTGTTCCCTCTTGCCAACAGTTGCTCAAATTCTTCATTAATTCTAACGTTAACAAGTGTCACATATAACGACGCAAATAAAACCGTTTCGATTCCTAGCACAAAGACAAAAAATAATAGCCCTAACTTAAACGAAATTTTTCGCACGTTTGTCCCTTCCTTAATAAGAGCTCTTTATTCCTCTATAATAATAACAAACAAATGCGTAAAAAAGAATTGTTGTTTATCTTTTATTGCCGCTATAAACCGTTTTAAATTTTTGTTTATTACCCATCGATAGACTGACTCCATAAGAGATCGATACTTCTTCGCCTCAAAAAATTCAACTTCTGATTGAAACCATCCTTTAATTTAGATTATTTTTTATTTTACAGGATAAATTTGCAGAATTGATGGATTTCAATAAATTGTAACAGTTGAGAGCTATTTATTAATGGCATCAGTATCATCGTATCGTAAATGTAAACAGCAGGTTGAGGTAAGCCTGCTGTTCTTTCCTTATGTATTTACTGAAATTTATGCATAAAAAAGAGGCTGGCTCAAAAGGTCGCCTGCCCTTAAACGGAACACAACATATAGATTTAGGTATTCTTCTTAATGCGCCGCACGTCCTTTTCCCGTTGCCGGAACAATTTCGAGCTTTTCGTCAATAATTCCTTGCGTTTGATAAGGGATGGAGCGGAATGTGCCAGATAAAAATGCATGGTTATACGGTCCCTCTGTTGGCTCAACAGTAAAAGTTGGTTTTAAACGAGCTAAAAATTCATATACATCCGTCGTTAATGCTCCATTCTCTAGCCATATTAAAGGTGCGTGCTTTCCTAGATGAGAAAATGGTGCAGCTGCAATCGCTAATTCAGGGGTTTTCGTTGAAATAAATGATACGCCATGCCCCGGATTATTTAGCCCCCAGCCAAATTTTGTTTTTTCATCTTTATAAGTAGCAAAAGAAACGGATTGCTGCACCGGTGTATCGCCCGCGATTCGGACAACGGTGCCAAATGATGTTAATTCGTTTTCCACTTTTTTAGAGATGACTGATTCGGGACCTAAAAGGTATATATTTGCTTTTCCTTTTCTTTGCTGTAACGCCTCTTTCGTTGGCTGTGGAATGTCATTTCCCGTAACATACAACAACGGTTCTTCCATGTGGGCAATCCAATTGGCAGCTATAAGAGTGTACAATTTTGCCTTATCTTCCAAAGAACCAATCATCACGCTTTGCGGAGTCTTCCCGGCAATGTCGCTGTAAAATCGGTCAATTTCTTTCGCAAACGCAGCCGGATCTGTTTCACTAATTTGTTTCAGCTTAAAATTCTTTAATTTATTTAGTTCGCTTTTCTCGAGATTTCCCATCACCATAATTTGCGTACCGTCAGCTGTGCCTAAAGGCTGAAGGCGGTTTATTTCCTTTAAGACGGCATCCGGTATTTTTTGATCTTTTGTAAATAAAACAGGGCCGTTGTTCGGATGATGAATTAAGTCTACACTTGCCAATGCGATTTGCCAGCTTTCAACAGGTACTAAAATAATTCCGCCGGGCTGGTTTTCTTTATGAGTGGCAGGCCAAACCGTTTGTGAAACCATGACGGATAACTCAATAGGATCATCTGTGTTGATACGGGTAACGTTTTTCGTCGCTGTTACGATCATGTTTTGGCTTGCTAAACGGTTGAATGAGTTTGGCGGCTTCGCGAACTCCATTTCATTTGTTTTGTTACCTTTGTCTTTATCATTGGCGGACATATCCATATTCGCACCATCCATTTTTTTTACCCCTTGATTCATTTGATTATGGTCATTGTTTTGATTGTTACATCCGGTAACAATCAAGACAGGTAGCATAGCTACTAGGGCTCCCCTACGTAATTTACTGATCATATGTAATCCTCCCTGAAAGAATCTTTTCTTTATTGTATTTATCCCCATTTGTTATTACTTTTAAACTTTTCCCAAATTCCAAAAAAAAAAAAAGCCTAATGAAAGGCTTTTTATCAAAAAATAATGTGATTTTCACTTTATTTTATTTACACTCATTGATGCAGGATATCAATCTTTTTTCAATATCCTCGGCTAAGTGTTCCAATTGTTCATTATTCATCATGCTGATCAACATGGTTGGTTTTGGCATCCCAATTTTTGTCGTTTCATTTTCTTTATACACCACGATTTTGCATGGCAAAAAATAACCTGCCAATAAATTTTCAGAAAGTACACGCGCTGCCTCTTGAGGATTGCATACTTCCAAAATCACAAACGGTGTTTGAAAATCGAACCCTTTTTCTTGAAGCTTTTCCGTGACGCTAAATTTCCACAAAACTCCGAATCCTTCCCTTTTTAAACTCTCCTCCAATACTTCCATCGTTTCATTCATTTCCCTTTGTACTTCAACCGTATAATGAAACACTTTCATCACCCACCTTTCTCCAACATATTTTTGCATGTTATTCCACTTAGTTGTATGTAAAACTTAATAATAATATAACATAAAAGCCAAGTGTGTACTAAAAGCGAGCACTTTTAGTACACACTTCTCACCACTCATTTACTTTTTAATTGTTCCTTTAATTGTTCATTGTCTGCCTGTAATTGTGTAATCTGATCCTGTAATTTCTTGATGGAATGATGATCAGAAGAATGATGATCATGATGTTTATGATGCTTATGTCCTCTCATACAAAATAGCATCATTAAAGGACATAGTAACAATATTAACAGATTAGCCCAATTCATTCAGTCTCTCTCTCCTCTTCCGCTTAGTTTACCTTTTATGAAAAAACCACTATGTCATCTTTTAATCCTGGACAACTACTTTCCCGCGATACATCCCCATTTGACATTGAAACGAATATTCTCCGCTTTCTTTTGGCAGAAATTCAACCGTCACCTTTTCCCCAACAGGGAGAACCGCACTTTTATTGAATTCAGGAAATACAACCATTTCCGAACAAGAGTTTTCCTCTTTTCGAATAAATTGAAACTTCACCGGCTTTCCTTTTTTTACTACAACAATATGTGGAGTATAGCCACCTTTGACAATTATTTCTGCTTCTTGATATCCAGATGGGGTGAAGGTAGCTTTGTATCCGCCCTTTTTAGGCCCCCAGAAAAACCAAGCAACGAAAACAATAAGGAGCAGCCCACTCACATTAACGATCATTTGAGTCATATCCATCAATCATACCTCCTTTGGTTTAAAACGTTTCAGGCGATTGGCGTTTGCTACAACGGTAACAGAGCTAAACGCCATTGCCGCTGCGGCTACAAGCGGAGACAATAATGAACCGGTCAATGGATAGAGCACGCCAAGAGCGATTGGGATGCCTAGTGCATTATAAATGAACGCACCAATTAAATTTTGATATACATTTCTCATCGTTGTCCGACTAATTTGAATCGCTTGCACTACCGATTTTAAACTTCCTTTAACAAGGGTAATATCACTCGCTTCAATCGCTACATCTGTACCGGTTCCAATTGCCATTCCGATATCTGCCTGCGTAAGTGCCGGAGCATCATTGATCCCGTCTCCCACCATCGCTACTTTTTTTCCATCTGCTTGCAGTTTCCGAACAATTTCTGCTTTATTCTGCGGGAGCACATCGGAGATGACATTGGTAATCCCTACCTTTTTCGCGATTGCACGCGCCGTTCGTTCGTTATCGCCCGTAACCATGATTACCTCTAATCCGATGTTTTTCATTGCTGTAATTGCCTCTAAAGAATCTTGTTTCACCGTATCCGCTACAGAGATGACTCCTTCCGGTTTTCCATCAACCGCCAAAAACATTGGTGTTTTTCCTTCGTCCGCCAATCTTTCAGCATGTTGTATATAAACTTCTGTTGCAATGTTGCCTTTCTTCATGAGTTTCAAGTTTCCGAATAGAACATGGCGATCATCAATCCATCCTTGCACCCCATGCCCCGGTATAGCTTCAAAGTTTTTGGTTTTTCCTAGCAATATATTTTTCTCTTTAGCTGCTTCAAGTATTGCACCTGCTAACGGATGTTCCGATCCTTGTTCAAGCGTTGCCGCTAAATAAATTAATTCTTCTTCTTTGAGTGAACCAACAGCGATCACATCGGTTAATGAAGGTTTTCCCATGGTGATCGTCCCCGTCTTATCTAAAACGATGGTCGTTAATTTCTGGGCGATTTGTAGCGCTTCGCCGGAACGGATGAGAATCCCGTTTTCCGCTCCTTTGCCTATCCCGGTTGTTAAAGACATAGGAGTGGCCATTCCTAATGCACAAGGACAGGCAATAATGAGCGTCGTCACTAAAACAATTAGAGCATACATACTTGAAGGTGAAGGACCGAAATTAAACCAAATTAAGTACCCAATGATAGATAAAATGATTACACTCGGAGTAAAAATCGCAGAAACTTTATCAACAATTCGTTGGACAGGGATACGGGAACCTTGAGCTTGCTTCACCATGTTGATGATATTAGATAATGCGGTATCATCCGGCGACTTTGTCACCTGAAATGTGAAGCTCCCTGTTTTATTCATCGTGCCGCCAAATACTTCGTCACCTTGAACTTTCTGTACAGGCAATGATTCGCCGGTCAACATCGATTCATCAACAGCTGAACTTCCGTCAAGAATGATTCCGTCCACCGGTATCTTTTCACCGGGACGTACAACAACGAGATCCCCGATCTGAATTTGCGATACAGGAATTTCTGTTTCCACTCCGTCTTTTAACACCCGAGCCGTCTTAGGTTGTAAACCAATGAGTCTTTTAATTGCTTCAGATGATTTGCCCTTCGCTTTTTCTTCCATCGCCATTCCTAATACGACTAACGCAGTGACAACCGTTGAAACATCGTAATACACTTCCGCCATCGATGGATCTGGAAATAAGTCCGGCCAAAGCAAGGCGACAACCGAATAAATCCATGCCGCACTGATCCCGATGGCAATCAGTGTATGCATATTGGCTGAACGTTGTTTTAATCCTTCCCATGCCCCAATGAAAAACTGGCTTCCGCTATAAATCATCACAATTAAGGCTACTACTGCCATGAGCAGTCTGCTAAACCAGAGTTGACTGCTTCCCATAGGCAACAAATTTCTTATGATTGGAAAAAAATCTGGATAAGATACCAATATAACAGGAACTGACAATATTCCGGCAAACCACCATTTTTTCATTAGTTCTCGATACAATTGTTCATCATTTTCGTGTTTTTCTCTCTCTTCTGTTTGATGTGAGGTATCCGAGTGTATCGAGCTAGAACTGAAAGTGTTGGATTCGTGATGGCATGAATGTTTCTTTTGATGGTGAGCGTGATGATGACCATGGTCATGATGATGGTGGTCATGATGATGATTTTTGTTATGGGTGCTAGAAATATGTTTATTTCCCTCCATAATTTCCCCTCCGTGAAAAAATTGTATATTTTTTCTTTATTTATATAATCATGTTAAAAATAAAACATGGAGATTCTATGGAGAAATTCAGAAAATTAAGTGACACCTGAATCCGTGATGAATGCATTTTAACTATATAGGTTGCAATAAAGAATTTCCGCAAGACTGTTTCCAAATTTGGTTTGCAATAAAGTGATTCATCTTGCATGTTCACAAAAAATTAGGATGTAAAACAAAATTTCAATTTATATACTTCATTATAACCCTAATTTGCCTATGCAAATCAAGGGACGAAAAATGCACCATCTCATTCCGTAAGCAAAATAAACATAAAAACGAAACAAGTAGTTGCCACAATTGAAACAGGTAAAGGAGCGCACGGAGTTGTCACAAGTCCGAATCAAAAATATGTTTTCGTCACCAATATGTTTGACAACACGGTGAGTGTCATTGATAAAGAGCAAAGCAAAGTAATCAAAACGATTCAAGTAGGTGAAATTCCGAACGGGATCAGCATCATGCCATAAATAAAAAGCAGCAGGTTGAATTTTTCAGCCTGCTGCTCTTCTTTTCTATTTACGGAATGATGAAAAAAACAAGGGGATTTTCTTCTGATTTTCATTTTTATTGTGGCAGCATCCCTTTAGTCTTTTTTATTTTTCTCTTTTTCTCGGGCTCAGTACAGCAATATCACGAGTGTTGATTATCCATTATTTTACTAAAAAACATAGAATCCTCTGGTTGAACACAAGCTTTTCTGCCTCTTCCCTCGAACAAGAACGCCGGCAGGCAAATGTCATTTGCCCGCAAAGCGTTCCTTGTTCGAGGAGGGCATGCGCACAGCATGCCCAGTTGGCAAGCGGAGCTTAGCCAACTGCGGCAGAAAAGCTAGGAATAGAGCGCTATCAATTGGTTTTTAATGGTTAATCAACACGCCTGCAGCAATATAAACATTGCCATCCTGAATATGGATAATAAAATTAACCAAATAATTAAAAATTTTTATAAAAATAGTTATTTTTGATCTGGCAATATGTTATCATCATATTGCGAAAGGTGGTGATTCCAATAAAAGCAAAAGAAGTATTAGAATTGCTTCAAATATCAAGACCTACTTTAACAAAATACGTTAAAGAAGGGGTAATCAAAGTAAATATTCTACCTAATGGTAGATATGATTATGATAAAGATAGTGTGTATAAGTTGTTCAACAAAGGGGTAGAAAGAAAAACTTATATATATGCGAGAGTTTCTACACCAAAACAGAAAGCTGATTTAGAAAATCAAATTCAGATGCTAAAACAATTTTGTTTTGCAAATGGGTATTCTGTGTCAAAAGTATTTTCAGATGTAGCAAGTGGCATCAGTTTTGAAAAGAGAAAAGACTTTTTCAAATTACTTGACGATGTCATGGCAGGAAAAGTAGAAAGGGTTGTCATTACTTATAAAGACAGATTAAGCAGAGTAGGGTTTGAATTATTTTCTCATCTGTTTAAGAAATATCATTGTGAAATTGTAGTCATGAGCGAAGAAGGATCTCCAAAGCTAGACAGCGAAGAAGTGTTTGAAGAAATCGTTCATTTCTTGCATGGTTATTCGATGAGATTATACTCTAAAAGAAAAGGACAAAAAATAAAAAAGATATTAGAAGAAAAGGAGGTGAATGGCGAAGATGGAAGTTAATCGTGTTGAAAGGCATATCATTTGTCCTACTCATCCTTATTATCACATGTTAGACGAATATTGCTTCCAATCAAAGAATTTGTACAACTTTGCAAACTATCAAGTCAGGCAAACTTTTTTTCAAAATGGCACATACCTTTCTTACAATAAGCTAGACAAACTGCTCAAAACGGAAGGAATGGACGCAGACTATCGGGCGATGCCGCTTGCTCAATGTGCACAACAAACGTTAAGAATGTTGCATCAAAACTGGAAATCGTTTTTTAAAGCAATGAAAGATTGGAGTAAAAACAAAGAAAAATATACAGGCAGACCGAAGCCGCCGAAATATTTAAAAAAAGACGGACGATATGTGCTTGTGCTAACAAACCAATCATGCAAAATAAAAGATGATGACATTGTGTTCCCCGAATGTTTTCAAGGTTTTCGGCTAAAGACAGCGATAAAAGGAAAGTTACAACAAGTCAGATTCATTCCCAAACACCGCCATATCGTCATCGAAGTCGTTTATAAAATAAGTATTCCAAAACAAAAACAAGATCATGGTAAATATTTGAGTATTGATTTAGGATTAGATAACTTCGCAACCATTGTCAACAATGTAGACGCCCAACCCGTCGCCATCAATGGTAAAGGTCTAAAATCCGTCAATCAATACTACAACAAACAAATAAGCCATTATCGCAAAGTGGCGAAACAGATGAATCGCTTAGATTGGACAAAACGAATGAGTAGATGGACAGAAAAACGAAACCATATCGTTGAAAACTTTATGCACCAAGCAAGTCGCTTTGTCATCAAATATGCGTTGTCTTTGGACTGTTATACGATTGTTGTTGGGATGAATAAAGATTGGAAACGTGAAGTAAATCTTGGAAAGCGCACGAATCAATCGTTCGTCCACATTCCGTATCAAACGTTTATTCATCAATTGAGGTACAAAGCAGAACAGCATGGTATTCGTGTCATCGTCACGGAAGAAAGCTATACATCCAAATGTAGTTTTTTAGACATGGAAGAAATCAAGAAACAAAAACAGTACAAAGGAAAGCGCATCAAACGAGGATTGTTTCAATCCGCAAACGGAACGCTCATCAACGCAGATGTCAATGGGGCATACAACATCATGAGAAAAGTATTCCCAAAGGCGTTTGCCAATGGGATAGAGGGTGTGGGGTTACACCCAATCAGAGTACATGTAGCTTAATCTACATGGACTGATAAACAATTTTATTAAAATCTTTGTCGTTATTTTATGATTTTAATAAAATTGATAACCTAAGCGTCAAATATATCTAACGGTCTTGGCGGCGGTCCTCCTACATTGATGCCGTATTCATCATATTACCTGCGGTTGAAGTGGGGGGCTTCTCGGCTAGAATGATAAAATATCCAAACAAAAGAGCCTCCGAATGGTCGGACATCTATGGTTGGAACGACCCGAAGCTACGCTTAGAAGAGACGAAAAGTCGCTTTCATCATAGTGAGAAGTTCTCACTTCAAGCGTTCGCTAAGTCGCAAGTAATTCACGATATCTTGTGTTAATCTTTATTACGTAATGCGAGTTTTACTGCAAAATAGACAACCAATCCAATGACAAGCAAATTAAGGAACCAGCCGAGAATTCCAAAGCCCATCATCCCCCAACCACTCATCATACCACCCATCATGATCATCACCTCTCAAATTATTTAAACATTGCTCATCGTTATTCCTTTAGGTTCCATGTATTCAACGTTTTACTTAGCACTGCACCATTTATGCCACGGCATGGATAATACATTTCTAGCTCGATTTCAAATAAATTAGGTTAATATTTTCTTCATAGGAGCATCTGACCGAAATTGAAAGTACCTTCGCCAACACCATTACGATTTGCAAATACTTCAATTTCTATTCCTAATACTAACGTAACAACAAAGATCCTATTTACAATTTTTTCGCCATCCCCTTCCTTACTATGATTTTAGAATAAAGAAAAAGTATGGAGAAAGTGTTGATAAAAATCCACAAATTTTTGTCGTGGGAGTTATTTGACAATTAGATGTTTTCAAAAATAAATTGCTCCTGTCATCATAATCATACTTTATGTTTACATAAAAATAAAAGCCGAGAATGTCTCGGCATCCATTCCGCTTCTTTAAGAAACTTCGACGAATCCAACCATACCAGATTCTTTATGCCCAGGAACTGTACAATAAAATCGAAACACACCGCTTTTTATTGGTATGAACGTCATCTCCGCTGTTTTTCCCGGCAAAGAATGAATATGAACGGTTTGATTTTTTGAATGATTCCCATGACCACTCTGTTGTAAAAGAGAGGCTTTCATATTTTCGAATGCAATATCATGTTCCATTTCACCGCTATTTTTAAAAATTAAGGCGACTGGTTGCCCTATAGTAAGTTTGAAATCCTTGGGGAAGTAAGCAAATTCGGTTGCTTCAATGACTACTTTTCTCAATTTTGCATTCGAATTCAACGGCGAAACAGATAACTTATGATTGGTCATAGAGTAATTCATAGGGGAGTTTTTTATTGACGTATGATTGTTTTGATCAAGCTCGTGATATAAGCGGTTATATGTGTAGAAAAACAGCAAAAAGGCGACTGCTAATAACAGCGGATTATGAAATACTTTGTTCATAAAAGATAAACGATTAAAACCGGTTTCTTGTTGAAGCATGTACAAAACAATCAAAATCATCCCAACAAATATGACGAGCATGACACGAATCATTGAATGTTGGTATTCCGGTGAAATCATTTCTCCTAACATCGCTCCCATCATCCCGCCCATAATGCCCGACAAAACCCCGTCCATCATCGCCATGATACTAACCGGTAAACCGGCCAAAAAACCGGCTAACAATCCAATTCCTGTTCCTAAAACGGTTGAGAAAAAGAGGTTACCGCTGTACAAAATGCCGACCTGCAAACCACCTGTTAGTCCGACTAGCATTCCTAAAGCCATCGCCACCATCATGCCAGTCATACATGTAATTTCCTTTCTTTTTATAAATACGAAAACAATAACAATCAAAGATAAAGCCGCTACAATGATCCCCGTTAATAAAATCGACAATGAATTGTCCCTCCCTGTAAGTTTTTATTTGTATACATATATGTGGGCAAGCAGTTCGTTAGTCCTTTATTAAATGAATGAATTATTTTTTACTAAGTTAGCCAAATTAAGAAAAAACTTTTCATTAGGTGACTAATTATGAAAGAAAACATTATTTCAACTGACCATCTGATCATCATCGTGACAGCTACTATTGTCGGAACAATGGCCCGAGCTTTAACCATTAAAGAAGATTTTAGACAATATCCCACTTATCCTAATGGATATTTAATACATCTAGTGACCGGTTTTGTTGCCGCTTCGTTAGGAGCAGTCGCTATCCCAGCCCTTATGACGAAAAATTTTGTCGCTGTTACTTTTTTGGCTTTAGCAATACAACAGTTTCGAGATGTTAGAAAAGCAGAAAAAGAAAGTTTGAAGGATTTAGAAAATACGGAGTCTGCTTATCGTGGTGATGCCTATATCGACGGGATTGCCAAGACATTTGAGGCACGTAATTACTTTGCCTTGATCGTTTCCTTTACAACCGCATTAACAATTCAGTTGGTTGATAGTAAATTCATATCGATCAATGTCATGTCAGGAACAATAACAGGGCTTATCGTCCTTTATGTAATAAAGCGTTTTTCCAAAGGAAAAGTGCTTGGTGATATTGCTGACGTTAAAGAAGGAAAAATAGAAGTCAGAGAGTCGGAGCTTTTTGTCGACGGTATTTTTGTTTCCAATCTCCTTGGTACCGAAAACGCCGCAAATATGTTTCAAAAAGAAGGGTTAGCCGTTGTCATTATTCCACGTGAAGAACATTTTAGAATTGCTTTAGACCATTATGGTCAAAGGCAGGCAGCCTTATTCGAAGCAACTCGAGCGGTTGGAGTAAAGCGTTATCACTTTACACGAAAAGAGTACGAAAAAGGAAAAATTGTTATCACATTAGTCCCGATTATCAAAGATGTTAACAAACTGATCGAAGCAGTAAAAAAAACACCCGTTCTCGAGAGTGTAAAAAAGAGCCATTCCGTAATGGATACAAACTTATTTGGGAGGGAATAGCAGATGGGACGTGAATCATCAGAACGACCTACCTACACAATATTAGCCATTATCACTTTAAAGAAAGAACGAATTTTAGGTGGAAGCCAGCTAGCGTTGTGGGCGGAGAATGAGGAACAACAAAAAGCGATGACACAAGATATCGCAAAAGCAATGAAGGCAGATGTGGTAAAAATGAAAAACGGCGATTACCTTATCATCAGGGTTTAAATCGACATCTATGACGCCAAAAAAGTACATCACCCGCGGAAGGATGAAAACGCCCCTTGCCAAAATACTTCCTTGCCGCTGGGTGCTAGATCAATGATGAATAAACTAGTTCCAATTGGTTTTTATTGGTGAATCAACACGCTGAACTTGCTCAATGCTTGTCGTTTCGAACCTTGCAAACGATTAAACAATGATTTCACTACTTATGCGATACATGTAATATAAACCATATACGATACTAATCAACGAAACGGCTTTAATGGTGAACTGATAAACCATTTGTTTACTTTTAATCCAAATAAATGGTAAACCAAGAAATGTCGTAAATAGCATCATTCCCATAATCGTTCCGACTCCGAATATCAATATAAATAATACCGCTTGCAACCGTGTATCGACAGTCGTTAACGTCAACAGCACCATTCCGGCGCTGCCGGCTAACCCGTGAACAATACCAACCACTGTCGATTTCACATGAAGATGGCTTATGCTTACTTCCTTTTGACTAGAAATAACATTCGATGACCGAAAACTCGTAATCCCTAAAACGACGATCATCACTCCAACCGCTAGTTCCAGCCACATCGCTGCGGTTTCCGGTATTTGTTGTTCCAGCCCGATCACGATCATTCCTACGACAAATAATGTTGCTGTGTGGCCAATTCCCCAAAAAACCCCTGCGAGCGACGAAAGCGAAAGCTTCTTCGTCCGACTGGCAATCGTTGATACAGCAATGACATGGTCCGGCTCTGTGGCATGTCTAATACCTAAAATAAATCCAAAAAGCAATGTCGGCCATACGGTGCTCACTAATGTTCCAACCCCTTCTCTTTTTAGTACTTCCTTAAAAAAATCGGTTCTTCCTGAAAACATTCCTCCCGAATCAATTGGTGGATAAGTTGAAAAATAGTCTCAATAATGTACGTTTCGCGGGCTAAAATACGAACAACAAGTCCCGGAACAGCCGGAGTGGACCATCCAAAATGGGCTTCGTTAGGGAAATGCGCTGCAATGTTTTCAAATTTTTTAAGAACGTCCTTTGTGATCAAAGGACTAACGACAAAAAGAGATCCAATATAAGTATACTCTTCCATCTGAAAAATTCCAGTAATTCCTTTGCTTGGTTCTAAATAAAGGTGATCGAATAACTTTAAATGACCTTCGTAATAGATCTTTAATTTTGAACGAATCCAATCGTAGCGAAACAGCCCACCGCTTTCTGACCAGCCAGGCGTTATAATGTCTCCATATATAAACGTCGCGCTTTCTTTCATATACACAGTCGTCTCTTGATAAAATTTCGCTTTTTCGTAAGCGATAACCGGATCAGGAAAAAATTCGAGCACGCTTTGATCATCAAGAAAAAACGATGTATATTGTTGTACCGGCGTCTTCACCGTCTTATAAATTTTCGTTGCCGACTGCGTTGTCACAATCATCCTTGCTTGTTTTTGCAAAGAGATCTCCGTCTTATATCGGTCTCCGTCGACATACCCCCCTCCTACATGCATCAAATAAATCGTTGGCTGGGAAGGGTGAAGATAGATGGGCCGGGCTAGCTTAAAAGCCCCTTCATAATAGCAGTCAGAAACAATCGTACGGCCATTTTTCTCCACGGCCGTACATTGCAACAAGCCCGACCAGTTCATCCCTCTAACCCTACCAATAATACTTGTTTTTTCATCCATTCGACCACTTCATCCAATCCAATTTCTTCCTTTAAATTTGTAAAAATAACTGGTTTCGTTCCACGTGCCGCTTTTGCATCTCTTTCCATCACTTCTAAACTAGCCCCGACATAAGGAGCAAGATCAATTTTATTAATTACTAATAGATCGGATTTAATCATTCCTTGTCCGCCTTTACGCGGGATTTTTTCTCCTTGCGCCACATCGATGACATAAATCGAAAAGTCAACGAGCTCCGGGCTGAACGTAGCAGCCAAATTATCGCCGCCGCTCTCAATAAAAATAATCTCAACATCCGGATGGCGCCTTTTCAACTCATCAATTGCCGCAAAATTCATCGAAGCATCTTCACGAATGGCGGTATGCGGACATCCCCCTGTTTCCACCCCGATAATCCGATCTTCCGGCAACACGCTATGTTTCACTAAAAATTGCGCATCTTCCTTTGTGTATATATCATTCGTTACAACGGCGATGCTGAACTCACGATGCATCGCCCTCGTCAGTTTTTCAACAAGCATCGTTTTTCCGGCACCAACCGGGCCCCCAATTCCAATTCTTACTGGTTCCATCTTTTATTCCATCTCCTTTTTCTAACATTAAGACATAAATAAGCGGACAGAAAGCTGTTCATGCTGCATTTGGGCAATTTCTAGCCCCGGCGTTACAGCCCCTAGATCTTCTTCGGTTAAAGCATCAATGGTTTGAACCGCTTCAATTAGATAAGGTTGGACAAAAACGAGCAGCTTTTGTCCGTCGGTTTGACCGAGCGGAATGCCGCGAACCGCATTTTGAACAAGCGTTTGGACAGATGTATATAAATACGATAAAACCGTTATATCTTTCGGGATCTCTAAATGATCACATACAATCGCAAACACAATGGCTGGATGAATGTAATCTCGCTTTTCTTTATCATCGTTCCATATCTCAAAAGGATAAATTTCACGGCAAAGCTTCCACATTCGTTCCCCGATCATCCGCGTTCCTTCTCTCGTTTCTCTCGCCAAACAAAGTGCAGCCAATATTTCATTTAACCGCCATACATCATCCTTTGATTGTTTCTGTAAAAAATCATACGTTAAGCGGCATGCCAAGCCGTCTATATACGTTAATTGCGTTCGAATATAAGCACAAAGCGCCTCACGGAACGTTTTCTCGTTGTTGATTTTTTCGTTGTAAATGTACGTTTCAAATCCAAAGGAGTGCGAAAATGCTCCAGAAGGAAAATTGGAATCACATAGTTGCAATAAAGGCAATAGCTTATCCAGCATGGCTATGTCCTATATGGCGAAATGCTTGCTTTACTTTTCGCTTTTCCCGTTGATACGGAATATGTAGCTGTTTTAAAAGCTCCTCTACTAGGTAGTCGTACTGAACGAGCATTTCTTCTCCTTCGAATTGTGCAGGCAAATGGCGGTTCCCAAGCTGATGCGCAATTTCCCCCATCTGCTTGATCGATGTCGGGCGAATGACCAACAAGTCATCAGGAAGGACGCTGACAACGATCATGTTTTTCTCATCCATGAATAAAATATCGCCATCGGTTAATTCCTTTGCCTCTTGTAAACGAATGCCTATTTCGGTTCCATGATCCGTCACCACTCGTTGAATCCGTTTCACTAAATCATCACTATTCATATATACACGTTCCGTGTGTGGCGGGAAATGATCTAATGTTCGGATATTTCCAATAATTTTTTCAACAATCATGTTTGACCACCTCAAAATAAAAAGTATCGTTGTGCCATCGGAACGATTTCAGCTGGTTCACATGTAATAAGCTTGCCATCCACTTTCACTTCGTACGTTTGCGGATCGACCTCAATCTTTGGCATCGCGTTGTTATGCACCATGTCATGTTTAGATAAGTTCCGAATATTCTCTACCGGCCGAATCATTTTTTGCAAATTCAATTTTTGTGGAATTTCAAGCTCCAACGCTGCTTTCGATACGAATGTAATCGATGTGTTATATAACGATTTTCCATAGCTCGCAAACATCGGCCGATATATGACTGGCTGCGGTGTTGGAATGCTGGCGTTTGGATCCCCCATTACACTATAGGCAATCATGCCACCTTTTAAAACGAGTTCCGGTTTTACGCCAAAAAATGCCGGATGCCAAACGACTAAATCAGCTAATTTGCCTACTTCTACCGATCCGACGTATTGATGAATCCCATGGGTAATCGCTGGATTGATCGTATATTTGGCGATGTAACGTTTGACGCGAAAATTATCGCCTCTTCCTTTCTCCTCAGGCAATTTTCCAAATTGCTTTTTCATCTTATCCGCCGTTTGCCACGTTCGCAAAATTACCTCTCCGACGCGTCCCATCGCTTGCGAATCGGAGCTAATCATGCTAAAGACGCCTAAATCATGGAGAATATCTTCCGCCGCAATCGTTTCTTTCCGAATGCGCGAATCGGCAAAAGCAATATCTTCAGGAACAGACGGATCTAAATGATGACAAACCATCAACATATCTAAATGCTCATCTAGCGTATTTTTTGTGTAAGGTCTCGTTGGATTCGTAGAAGAAGGTAATATATTTGGAAAACTTGCGACTTTAATAATATCTGGCGCATGCCCTCCGCCTGCTCCTTCCGTATGATAGGTGTGGATCACGCGCCCGTTAATCGCCCTTAGCGTATGTTCAACAAATCCCCCTTCATTCAGCGTATCGGTATGAATTGCCACTTGCACATCATATTCGTCAGCGACCTGCAAGCTCGTATCAATCGCTGCGGCTGTTGTCCCCCAATCTTCATGAAGCTTCAACCCAATAGCTCCTGCGCGAATTTGCTCCGCTAACGGTTCTTTCGACGATGCGTTCCCTTTCCCTAAAAACCCTAGATTCATCGGAAACGCTTCAGCCGCTTCCAACATGCGATAAATGTTCCATTCTCCAGGGGTGCATGTCGTCGCATTTGTCCCTGTCGCCGGCCCTGTTCCGCCGCCGATCATTGTCGTAATTCCCGATGACAAAGCCGTTTCGATTTGTTGCGGGCAAATAAAGTGAATATGGGCGTCAATTCCCCCTGCGGTGACAATTTTTCCTTCCGCTGCAATAATTTCTGTCGCTGCTCCGATCGTAATATTCACCCCGTCCATCAACAACGGATTACCCGCTTTCCCAATCGCCGCAATCTTCCCATCTTTAATGCCGATATCGGCTTTATAAATTCCCGTATAGTCAACAATGATCGCATTTGTCAGCACTAAATCCATCGATTCCGAACGTGTGGCAAGCGGATGCTGTCCCATTCCGTCACGAATCACTTTCCCGCCGCCGAATTTGACTTCATCACCATAAACGGTAAAATCTTTTTCAATCTCAATCCATAAATCGGTATCAGCCAAACGGACGCAATCGCCTGTTGTCGGCCCAAACATATCTGCATATTGTTGCCGTGACATTTGAAAACTCATCGCATGACTCCCCCTTTCTCACCTTCATCCAGCGGCCCGTTGACTAACTGATTCAATCCGTAAACACGGCGCTCCCCGGAAAACGGGACTAATTCCACTTGTTTCGCATCACCAGGCTCAAAACGCACCGCCGTCCCTGCTGGAATATTTAAGTGTTTCCCATACGCCGATTGGCGATCAAATTCAAGAAACGAGTTCACTTCAAAAAAGTGAAAGTGAGATCCAACTTGAATCGGACGATCTCCACGATTTGTCACGACCAGTTTTGTAATCGGTTTATGGCGATTACAAACGATCGTATCTTCTTTTAACAAATATTCTCCTGGAATCATCGTATCCCCCCTTTAACGAATTGGCTGATGAACCGTCACGAGCTTTGTGCCGTCGGGAAATGTGGCTTCCACTTGTATGTCTTCAATCATTTCTGGCACCCCTTCCATTACATCATCGCGAGATAAAATCGTTGTCCCGTATTGCATTAACTCCGCCACCGTCCGCCCATCTCGCGCACCTTCTAAAATTTCATACGTAATAAGCGCGACTGCTTCGGGATAATTTAACTTCACCCCTCTTTCTTTGCGGCGGCGTGCGAGATCGGCTGCAACGACAATAAGCAACTTCTCCTGTTCACGAGCGGTTAACTTCAATGGCCTCTTCCCCTTCCTATATATTTCGCAAACTAGCATTTCTTCTCGAGATGATTCACACTGTCAAAAACTGTTGAACGTCGCTTTTGCTCGTTTTACTCACATGCCCTTGCGCAACAACTATGCCGCGATCGAAAATGTAAAAGTAGTCGGCGCATGAAAAAGCTAAATCTAGGCTATGCTCGACAAGTACAATCCCGACCATTTTTTCTTTTGCAATTTTCATGATAACATCACGAATCAGTTGTACGATCGATGGCTGAATGCCTTCCATCGGTTCATCAAGCAAAAGCAGCTTTGGCTGTCCAATCAGCGCACGGGCAATGGCAAGCTGCTGCTGTTGCCCGCCGCTTAAATCTCCTCCTTTTCGATGCAACATGTCTTTTAATATAGGAAATAATTCATAAATCTCTTCTAAAACGTGTGACGAATTGATTTTTTTAGGAAGCGCCTCGAATCCTAACAATAAATTTTCTTCGACCGTTAATGTCGGAAAAATTTCCCTTCCTTGTGGAACATAGCCAATTCCTCTTCTTACCCTCTGTTCCGGCGGCAATGATGTAATATCCTCACCCTCCCATTCGATGTTGCCCCTCATCGGTTTGATCAATCCGATGATGCTTTTCATAAGCGTCGTTTTTCCGACACCATTTCGCCCTAGCACTGCCGTCACACATCCTTTTTGTACGTCCATGCTTACGTTTTCTAACACAACGCTTTGTTCATATCCGGCTGTCACATTTCGAACGCTTAACACGCTTTCTCCTCTCTTCCTAAATAAATTTCGACTACTTTTTCATTTTGCTGAATGTCTTCCATCGTCCCTTCACACAATACTTTCCCTTCATGCATCACCGTCACTTGCTTTGAAAAACGACGCACAAAATCCATATCATGTTCGACAATCACAACTGCACAATCGCGAGCAATTTCATGGATCAATTCCCCTGTGCGTTCCCGTTCCGCGGCACTCATTCCTGCAATCGGTTCATCAAGCAGCAACAGTTGAGGAAACTGAATCAGCTGCATGCCGATTTCGAGCCACTGCTTCTGACCGTGTGAAAGAGAACCAGCCTTTTGATCAGCATAATCGAGTAATTCGATACGTTGTAATAACGTGATGATCATATCCCGATCTGCCTCTGACATCTTTGCCCGTAAAACAGCAAATAGCCCGCGATCTTGTTTTAAAGCCAGTTCCATGTTTTCCCATACGGTCAACTGATGAAAAATCGATGGGCTTTGAAATTTCCGAGAAATGCCAAGCTGTACAATTTTGTGTTCCGGCATATCGGTAATATCGTGTGAGTAAAATAACACTTTTCCGCTGCTTGCCCTTGTTTTACCGCAAATCACATCTAATAGCGTCGTCTTTCCCGCTCCGTTTGGCCCGATTAAAAATCGTACTTCATGTGGATAAACTTTCAAATCAGCCCCTTGCAACGCATAAAACCCGTCAAAATCTACTGACACGCTGCAGCACATGAGAACTGGCTTCATTTGCTCTCACTTCCCCTTGTTTTTTTCGTTGTCTAACAGACTGATATACGCCTGTTAGCCCGTTTGGCAAGAACAGCACGACAGCAATAAATAATCCCCCTAAAAACAGCAGCCATATATCAGGATAATTTTCGCTAAAAAAGCTTTTCGCACCGTTCGTCACAATGGCACCGATGATCGCTCCGATTAACGAACTTCTTCCGCCGACGGCAACCCATAGCACCATTTCAATGGAAGGAATAATTCCCATCATTGCCGGAGAAATAAGCCCTACCTGCAGCACAAACATCGCTCCTGCTATTCCGGCAAAAGCGGCGGAAAGGCTATATACAAACACTTTATACGTAGTCGGATTAAATCCTAAAAAGCGGACCCGGTTTTCACTATCCCGAATCGCAACAAGCACCCGACCGAATCGACTCCTCGTTAACCAGCGCGAGAAAAGAAACATCGACAAAAGCAAAACAACGGTTAATAAATAAAGAACGATTTGTGTAAGAGGAGAAGATAGCGAGAACCCAAAAACGGTAGAAAAATTCGTTAACCCGTTTGTTCCCCCGGTCCATTCTTGCTTTCCGATAAATAATGTCACAAAAACAACCACGATCGCTTGGGATAATAATGAAAAATAAACACCTTTAATTCGATTTCTAAACGTAAAATAGCTTAAAAACATCGCTAGAAGCACCGGAACAATAATGGCGGAAGAAATGGCAATAACCGGCTGTTCAAACGGTTTCCAAAACCAAGGGAGCTTATTTACACCGCTCCATTCCATAAAGTCGGGTAAACGACCACCGGAAGCCTCCAGTTTTAAATACATCGCCATGCAATAAGCTCCTAAGCCAAAATATACACCGTGACCTAAACTTAAAATGCCGGTATAGCCCCAAATTAAAGAAATGCCGATCGCAATCATCGCAAAACAAAGAAATTTCCCAAGCAGCGACAAACGAAATTCCGTTAAATAAAACGGTGCTAAAAACAAAGCAAGAAAAAACAGCCAATACATCCAGTTCTTTTTGATCATTTTTGACCCCCCTTAATCGAGTGATCTCGTTTTCATGCTCACAAGTCCAGAAGGCTTCCATTGCAAAAAGACAATAATCAACGCAAACGTAATCACTTTTGCCATCGTGGCACTTGTCGAATATTCGGTCAATGTACCAATCAATCCGATTCCAAATGCCCCTAAAACTGTTCCGATTACTTTCCCTACTCCCCCTAAAATAACGACCATAAATGCATCGACAATATAATACGTTCCGATCGTTGGACCAATCGGACCGAGCAGCGTTAATGCACAACCTGCCAAACCCGCAAAGCCGGATCCGATCGCAAAAGCGTATGCGTCTACTTTTTGCGTAGAAATGCCAAGGCATGCGGCCATATCCCGGTTAAGTGTAACCGCCCTTATTCTTCGGCCAGCTGCTGTTTTATTTAAATACATATAAAGTACAAAGATTGACACGGCGACAAATGCTAAAATGAACAACCGTTTATACGGAAACACCATTCCCGCAACATGAACCCCTCCATCTAACCATTCGGGAGGAAGTACCGCCACATTGGGAGCACCGAAAATCGTCCGCGCCATTTGCTGTAAAATCAAGCTCACCCCCCACGTTGCCAGTAAACTATCCAACGGCCGGTGATATAGGTGGTGAATTAACGATTTTTCCAATCCTAAACCAAGGAGAGCAGAAACAAAAAAGGAGACAGGAATAGCGATGACATAATAATAGTCCATCGATTGCGGTGCATACTGCGCAAAAAACTGTTGAACAACGTACGTCGCATAAGCTCCAACCATAATCAATTCGCCATGAGCCATGTTGATGACGCCCATTAACCCAAACGTAATCGCCAACCCAATGGCAATGAAAAGCATGATCGAACCTAAGCTTAAACCGTTAAACAATTGTGTCACAAAAACTGACAAGGAAATACCCCCCTTCTTTAGGAGAGGAAAGGAGCATAACCCCTTTCCCACAAATGTATTTAATTCATCAAGTCTTTTGCCCATGGATAGCTTTTTAAATAAGGATCTGGCTTAACAGCTTCCCCAGAATTCCATAATTCTTTAAATTGACCATCCGGTTGGATTTCTCCTATTCTCACAATCTTCCATGTATGTTGTGTTTCCCCGTCGATTTTTACCGTTCCGCCAGGCGCCTTATACTCGATGCCATCAGCTGCTTTTTTCACCTTATCTACATCAAACGAGCCGGCTTTTTTCACCGCTTCGGCCCATAAATGAACAGCAAAGTACGCTGCTTCGATCGGGTCATCTGTGACGCGGTCTTTTCCATACTTCTCTTTATATTTCTCTACAAATACTTTGTTTTCCGGTGTGTCCGTTGACTGAAAATAGTTCCATACCGCAAGATGGCCGGCCAATACATCACCGCCAATTCCGCGAATTTCTTCTTCGGCGATGCTCACAGACATAACCGTTAAATCCTTTGCTGTAATCCCAGCGTCTTTTAATTGTTTGAAGAACGCGACATTGCTGTCCCCGTTGAGCGTGTTAAACACTACATCTGGCTTCACGTCTTTAATTTTGCTAATAATCGTGCTATAATCTGTATGGCCAAGCGGCGTATATTCTTCACCGACCAATTGCCCGCCTTCCGCTTTTAATTGAGCTTTAATAATTTTATTTGCCGTGCGCGGGAACACATAATCCGAACCAAGCAAGAAAAATTTCTTTCCTTTATTTTGTAACAACCAGCTTACCGCTGGAACGATTTGTTGGTTCGTCGTGGCACCTGTATAAAAAATATTTGGTGAAGACTCCATCCCTTCATATTGGACTGGATACCAAAGCAACCCATTATTTTGTTCGACGACCGGAAGCATCGCTTTGCGGCTCGCTGATGTCCATCCGCCAAAGATTGTCACTACTTTATCTTTCTGTAGTAGCTTTTTCGCCTTTTCCGCAAACGTTGGCCAGTCTGAGGCCCCATCTTCAATGACAGGCTCAATTTTTTTTCCTAATAACCCCCCAGATTCATTAATCTCTTCAATCGCCATTAATTCCGCATCTCGCAGCGATACCTCGCTGATCGCCATCGTGCCGCTCAATGAGTGAAGTATCCCTACTTTGACAGTGTCGTTTGTTTCCGATGTGCTGCTTTCTTTCTTCTTTTCTTTCGCCTCATCGACTGCCGATGATGCAGCACATCCGCTCAGTACCAATAAACTTCCGCATAAAAGCAAGCTGAGCCATTTCAATCCATTCCCTTTTAACCTCTTCATGTGAACACCCCTTACAAGATTCTAATTATTTATGATATAATTAGAATCAGGCATATACCGACGTATGTAATGCCTGATTTATAAGGAATTTTCTCATGGCCGTGAGAAAATTCCTTTTTTTCTTCACCCCCTTATGTAATATTTTATTACAAAAGATGTAATATTCTCTGACATTATACATAATTTTATACAATTAAGTCAACAAAAAATTCTGAATACAATATATATTAAACGTGTATTGTTACAAAAATTATCACAAGGTGATTTTAAGTTCCTATAACTATATAAATACAACTGGGAGGCTTAACTTATGGCGGACGAAAAAGCAGACTCCCTATTTTTTCGACTGTCGGAGGCGGTCCACCATGCAACAAAAAAGGACTGAGTCTGTTGCTTCAGTCCTTTGCACTTAATTACAATAATTGCTGCTTCAATACCTCGCCGTCACCATTTTTTTGCGCGTATAAAATTCGACGCCGTCGCGGCCATTTGCATGAAGGTCCCCGTAGAAAGAGTTTTTATATCCAGAGAATGGGAAAAATGCCATCGGTGCCGGGACTGCCACGTTTACCCCAAGCATTCCGGCATCGATTTCTTCGCGGAATTGACGGATCGCTTTCGCGCTATCGGTATAAATGCACGCGCCGTTCGCAAATTCGGACTTGTTGGCGATTCGAATGGCTTCATCCAAATCACGAGCCCGAACAACCGACAAGACAGGAGCGAAAATTTCATCTGTCCAAATCGTCATGCACGGTTTGACGTGATCAAAAATCGTCGGGCCGATAAAGTATCCTTCCCCGCTTGCCGCGGCGTCGCAGCGGCCGTCACGGACAAGCATCGCTCCTTCTTTTTCGCCGATTTCAATATATTTGATGGTCCGTTCTTTATGCGTCTGGCGAATGACCGGACCTAAAAAGACATCTTCCTGCAATCCGTTGCCGATTTTAATCTCGTCCGCCGCTTTCTTTAAACGTTCCACAAGCTCGTCGGCAATATTGCCGACAGCTACGACAACAGAACACGCCATGCATCGTTCTCCTGCCGAACCAAACGCGGCATTAATGATATTGGTAACGGCATAATCTAAATCCGCGTCCGGCATGACGATCGAATGGTTTTTCGCCCCGGCTAGCGCCTGCACCCGTTTTCCATGAGCCGCTGCTGTTTTATATACATATTCCGCTACCGGCTGCGAACCGACGAAAGAAATAGCTTTAATGTCTTGATGCTCTAAAATTGCGTTTACTACATCATGCGCTCCATGAACAATGTTGAGTACTCCCGGCGGCAGACCGGCTTCCATAAATAGTTCAGCTAAACGATTTGCCAGCATCGGAGTGCGTTCTGACGGCTTTAGCACAAACGTGTTTCCGCAAGCAATCGCCAAAGGGAACATCCAGCATGGGACCATCATTGGAAAATTGAAAGGCGTAATTCCCGCAACGACACCAAGCGGATAACGGTACATGCCTGATTCGATTCCTGTGGCAATGTCTGGAAGTTGCTGCCCCATCATTAAAGTAGGAACCCCTGCGGCAAACTCTACGCATTCGATTCCACGTTGAACCTCCCCGTACGCTTCATCATAGCTCTTGCCGTTTTCTAATGTAACAAGACGTGCTAACTCTTCCCAATGTTCAACAAGAAGCTGCTGGTAGCGGAACAAAAGGCGGGCACGGCGCGGGACCGGAACTTTTCGCCACTCTTGAAACGCTTCTTTCGCCGCCGCAACCGCTGCATCTAACTCTTCGCGTGAAGAGATAGGCACTTTTGCCAATACTTCCCCTGTTGCGGGGTTTGGCACGATTTCTTCCTTTCCCGAAGCTGAAGCAATCCATTTTCCCCCGATAAAATTTTTCAGTGTTTTCGTTTCCATCATAGACGTCATCAATTTCATACCCCTCTCCTTTTTTAATAGCGCATTACTTTATGATCGAATTGATAGTCATAGCAGACATGGTAAAGCTGGACAATTTCTTCGTGAGTCGGCACGCGCGGATTATTTCCCGGGCTGCCGCTCGCCAACGCATCGGCTGCCATTTTATCAACAACCTTGTCAAACTGCTCTTTTTCAATTCCCCATGTTTTCATATTTGGAATATGGAGATCGCGGCAGAGCTGCTTCACTTCCGAAATAAGCACATCGGCTGCTTCTTCATCGGAGACATTCTTTAACTCCGCCTTGATCAGACGGGCGATCGCCGCAAGTCTTTCTATCGCGCTCTCTTTTGTAAATTCCAGCACCCCCGGTAGCAGCATCGCATTCGACACGCCGTGCGGAACATGAAACAGTGCACCAATCGGCCTTGACATCCCGTGGACAAGTGTCACCGATGCGTTGGAAAATGCAACACCTGCCACCATCGCACCGATTGCCATCTTCTCACGCGCATCAATATCGTTGCCGTTTCCATACGCTTGACGCAAATTCCCCATGATCGCTTCGATCGCCGATAGCGCCAACACATCGGTCACTGCATGGGCGCGCCGCGAAATATACGCTTCGATCGCATGGCATAGCGCGTCTACTCCAGTTGCCGCGGTCACCGACGGCGGACACGATACGGTTAAAAGCGGATCGACAATCGCCACAGCCGGCAATAGTTCGGGCTGGGAAATCATCATTTTGACGTTCATATTTGTATCAATGATGACCGTAACTTTCGTGACCTCGGAACCGGTGCCTGCGGTCGTCGGAACAGCGATGAGCGGAAGCGGTTTGTTCGCAAACATCTTGACATTGCCAACATAATCGCTGATCGTTCCTTTATTTGTCATCATAACCGCCACCGCTTTTGCCGTATCAATGCAGCTCCCTCCGCCAACAGCAATGATGACATCACAGCCTTCCTCGCGGCAAATGTCTAGCGCTTCCTTCACATGAATATCGGTCGGCTCCTTATCCACCCCTGTATACTTGGCAAATGGAAGCGCTTCTTTCCGTAAATGCTCTTCACAAAGCGCGACATTACCAAGCTGTTCCATGATCGGATCGCTGATAATAAGCACTTTGTTCCCAAGCAGACGCGCCTGATTCCCGACTTCGTTAAAAGCGCCGCGTCCATATAAAATCCGGCTCGGCATGAGAAGTTGATACACTTGTGACATCGTTCCTCCTCCTTTTTTGATAACGCTTTCAATATGATGATCATGCAAAAGTCATGCCAATCCGGAATCTCTATTTTTTAACTAGTTTAAATATTCAGTTTTTTATTACCACAATAATACACCGACAATTTCCCGACATATCCCCGACATATTTGTACATTAGTCCAACAAGTTTATAGATTATATTTTTTTAGTTTTTCATAAAGCGTGGACCGATGCATGCCAAGTTTTCTCGCTGCCGCTGCTTTATTTCCTTTTTCCTCAATTAATGCTTGCTTGATTCTTTCGCGTTCATCATAATCAACAATGTCGCGCCAATGAGCATCTGTTTGCTCGATGATCTTTTTTCTTTCTTCCATTTCACGACCGTTTTTCATCAACAAGGCGGAAGAAAGAAGATGGGAGGGCAGGTGCTCTTTTTCAATTTTTTGCCCGTCCACCATCCCGACCAGCCACTCCACCACATTGACAAGCTCGCGAATATTTCCCGGCCATGAATAATCCATAAGCGCTTGCATCGCCTCTTTTGTGAATTCCTTTTGTTTTAAGCCGAACTGCTCGCAAACCCTTTCCATATAGTAGGCAAGTAAATAAGGGATGTCCATTTTTCGCTCCCGCAGGGCAGGAATGTGAATGCGAATAATATTGAGGCGGTAGAAAAGATCTTCGCGAAACTGCCCTTTTCGCACCATTTCCTCTAGATTTTTATTCGTTGCAGCAATGATGCGGACATCAAGCTCTATTTCCGCCACGCCGCCGACCCTCTCCACTTTTTTCTCCTCTAGCACCCGAAGTATTTTCGCCTGCATGTATAGCGGCATATCGCCTATCTCATCTAAAAATAGCGTTCCTTTATGGGCAAGTTGAAACTTTCCCAGCTTTCCTCCTTTTTTCGCCCCGGTGAACGCTCCTTCTTCATAACCAAATAGTTCTGCCTCCAGCAACGACTCCGGTATGGCCGCACAGTTGACGCTGACAAAAGTGCCGTCGGCATACGGACTTGATTGGTGAATCGCTCTGGCCAGAACCTCTTTGCCCGTTCCACTTTCCCCGGTAATTAGCACAGTAAATGGCACACGTGCCGCTCTCCTTACCATTTGTTTGATTTTAGCTATCGCTGCGCTGCGGCCGACAAGGCTATCCAAACTTGAAGTTTGTTTTTTTGGAGAAGCCGCACGTTTTACATTCTTTTCTTTTTGACTAGCTTGACGCGATAGCTCTTGTACTCGCTGAAAAATTTGATACACTTCTGAAACTCCTTGAAAAATAAGCATTCCAATTGCCCCGATTACATTTCCTTCTCGCCAAATCGGAATGCGATGCACAACCATTGGTTGATCAAAAATTTTCTGAATAAACCCTCTTTCCGGAATACCCGATTCAATGCAAATATGTAATCTCGTATTCTCAATCACTTCAGTCACATGCTTTCCGATCGCGTCTTCCCTATGAATACCGAGAAACTGACAATATGCTTTGTTTATTTCCCGAATAATGCCTTGCGCGTCCACAACAACAATTCCTTCATATGCTGAATCAAGAACTGTTTTCATCGTCTCCGCCATGCTTTGCGCCTCTTGTAATTCCAGTTTCAGCCGCTGGACCTTGGCGATCAGCTTCGAGACGGACGCATGGCTTTCGAGTGGAACATCGATCGGCTGTCCCTCTGTATGTTCCACCGCCGTTTTCTGCGCATTCCATAGCGACTCTATTGTCGCGTCGTCATCCCATTTGTCCGCCAACGCTTTTAGCAATGTCTTGCATGTCAACCGTCCTATTTTCCGACGCTGATGGTCGATGACCGGAATTTCGTTTATCTCATAGCGGATAAACAACTGCATTGCTTCTTTTAGCGTCTGATCGGCACGCAACACGATTTCTTCACATCCATACGCGTTGCCGCACATGCAAAATCCCCCCTTCATCCTTTTACCTATTTTCATATTTTTCGCCGCAGGCAAGAAAAATCCTTTACCTCGATCTATCGCCACAAAAAAGAAGCAAGCCCTCTCGCCTGCCTCTTTTTATGTCTATGCAAAAATTTTCTCAACCATATCTTCCGTTAATTGGACGACTACCGCTTTTACATTTTTTAACTTGTTCCGGTTTGCTTGCGCCGATTGGTTAACGCGATTGCCGACGTTCTGCTGGCGCAATACCCGCGCGAACGCCAATTAGGAAAGGGTGGACCCAAGTTCGGCGGTTACTTTAATATTATACGTACAATTTCTTTTCTTTTAAATGCACTTTCTCTTTCACGCTAGGATTCACTAAATATTTAGGATAATATCCCGATAATACATCAGCTACATTCTCGGCGGTTTTTCGTTTTAATTCGCTTTCAGATTCCTCAGAGTACCAAGCAACATGCGGTGTAATAATTACATTCTCCATTTTGAGAAGAGGATTATCTGGTTGAATAGGCTCATATTCTGTAACATCTAGGCCTGCACCTGCAATCTTCCCAGCCTGCAAAGCGCGAATTAATGCAGCCTCATCAATAACAGGACCGCGGGCTGTATTGACAATAAATAGTTCCTTTTTCGCAAGATCAAATTGTTCGTCGCTAATCATTCCACGTGTATCTTTCGTCAACGGAGCATGGACGGAAATGTAATCAGATTGTTTAAATAGATCGTTTAATTCTACCAATTGAACATTTAATTGATTGGCTACCTCCTGTGGAATATATGGATCATAAGCAATGATATTTAAGCCAAAAGATTGTGCTTTTTTAGCTAATTCCTGTGGAATTCTTCCTAGTCCTACAAGCCCAAGTGTTCTGCCACGTAATCGATAAATTGGTTTTCCTAAATTAAAATTCCACACTCCATTTTTTGTTTCACTATTTAATTTCACAACCTTACGCGTTAATGAAAGCAACAAAGCAAAAGCATGGTCAGATACTTCATCTACTGAATAATCTGTTACATTGGCAACGATGATGCCCTTTTGGGTAGCCGCATCCACATCGATGGTATTGACACCTACTCCATATCGTGAAATAACTTTACAATTTTCTAAATTTGCAATTACTCTCGTGGAGATAGGGGCATATTGATTAATAATCGCATCGGCATCTTTGCAGACAGAAATAACCTCTTCCTCCGTACGACACTGTGCAGCTATGAGCTCTACATTTAATAAAGAAAGTACTTCTTTTTCTGGAGCTAGTGTTTGAAATTCATAATCGGTAACTACTACTTTAAATTTTTTCATTTTTCTCCTCCCTCTCATCACAAACAATCGAGCGAATAAATATAAAGTTTATTTACCACTCAGCAACTGAACCATCTTTATGACGCCAAACAGGGTTTTTCCAATTGTGTCCTGTTTCTGCCATTTTCCTTACATACTCTTCGTTAAGCTCTATACCCAACCCTGGTCCCTCTGGAATTTTTACATATCCATTTTTATATTCAAACACAGAAGAGTTTACTAAATAATCCAGAAGATCATTTCCTTGGTTATAATGTATACCGAGGCTCTGTTCTTGAATAAAAGCATTGTAGGATACCGCATCAATTTGCAAGGAAGCCGCTAATGCAATTGGACCTAACGGACAATGTGGGGCTAATGCAACATCATAAGCTTCAGCCATCACAGCTATTTTTCTCACTTCGGTAATACCACCCGCATGGGAAAGGTCGGGCTGAATAATATCTACATAACCCTCGGATAGAATGTTTTTAAAACTCCAACGAGTAAACATCCTTTCTCCAGTCGCAATTGGAATATTGGAATGCTTGGCAACCTCACGCAGTGCTTCATTATTTTCCGGTAATACAGGTTCCTCGATAAACATAGGATGATAAGGTTCTAGTTCTTTTGCTAAAATCTTTGCCATTGGTTTATGGACACGCCCATGGAAATCAATTCCTATATCGAAATCATCACCAGCAACTTGTCGGATAATTGCAACCCTTTCTATCGTTTCATCAATCTTTTTATGAGAATCGATATACTGAAGTTCCTCTGTAGCATTCATTTTTACAGCTGTAAACCCTGCATTTTTCGCCTTTTTTGCTGCTTCAGCAATATCGCTTGGGCGGTCCCCCCCGATCCAACTGTAAACACGGATAGAATCTCGAACAGGACCGCCTAGCAATTGATAAACGGGTGCGTTAAAATATTTTCCTTTTATATCCCAAAGTGCTTGATCAATTCCTGATATGGCGCTCATTAAAATTGGGCCTCCACGATAAAATCCCCCGCGATAAAGAACAGTCCAGTGATCCTCAATTTTCAACGGATCTTTTCCTATTAAATATTCGCTTAATTCCTCTACCGCCGCTTTCACCGTATTTGCCCTTCCTTCTACAATTGGTTCACCCCAACCGACAATTCCTTCGTCGGTATTAATTTTGAGGAATAGCCATCGCGGTGGAACGATAAAAGTTTCCAATTTAGTAATCCGCATTTCGCACTTTCTCCCCTATATCATCAGCGTTTCGTATTTTCCCGATAAACTTTTGGTCAATTTTTTTCAAATATTAAAGCATCCCTCTTCTTACTTGAAGTCATTTTTTATAGACAATATGAATGGGATGTAAAACAAAAATGTAACTTATATAGATTAACAATTAATAATATTCCATCAATTCTGGTTGCGATCGTATCTAAGTTATTGTGTAAACTCTTCTCTCTGTTCCATGAACTTTCATCATGGAACACAAATTGGCTTTTTGCCCGCTCTTTTTTACATGTACAATCTACGGAATTGTTAAAATGTGGGGCCAATTCTCCAAATGCCAAAATCATATTGCTTTAAAATTTCTGATTTCGTAAGCTTTCCGGAAACCGTTAATAAAAGCTCGTTAAAAATTCTTTCGCCTACCGATTCTAGAGACTCCGTTCCTTCAATGATTGTTCCTGCATTAATGTCCATGTTTTCCTTCATCTTTTCAAACATCGGAGTGTTAGTAGCAATTTTAATGACGGGTGCAATTGGCGAGCCTGTTGGTGTTCCACGTCCGCTCGTAAATAAAACGATTTGCGCCCCACCGGCAACCATTCCTGTCAACTGTTCGATATCATGACCAGGGGTATCCATCCATACTAACCCTTTTTTGGTTGGTTGTTGGGCATAATCGATTAGTTGTTGCAATGGTCTAGTGCCAGCCTTGGCCGCTGCTCCAAGAGATTTTTCTTCTAGCGTTGTGAGTCCTCCTTTTCGATTCCCTGGACTCGGATTTCCTGTACGAATATCCACTCCCATCATGATTGCTCGTTTTTCCATCGCCTCAATGACTTCATATACTTTTTTAGCTACTCGATCGTCAACAGCGCGATTTGCTAAAAGATGTTCTGCTCCGATTAGTTCGGTTGTTTCTGCTAAAATAACCGTACCTCCTCTGTCAACAATCATGTCGCTTACATAGCCAACTGCCGGGTTGGCTGAAAGCCCCGAACAGGCATCTGATCCTCCGCATTCTGTTCCTACAATTAATTCACTAATATCAAATGGTTCTCGAACTATAGCAGAAGCATCCTGTACCATTTTTGTTGCAACTCTCGCTGCCTCTGCGATCGCTCCAAGCGTCCCCCCATGATCTTGAATCGATACAAGTTCAACAGGCTTGCCGCTTTTGGCAATTTCCTGTGCAATACTTCTTCCTTGGTGCGTTTCACAACCTAGTCCCATGACAATTACGCCATACACATTAGGATTTGTTCCCATTCCGACGTATGTCCGAAATGTTTGATCATAATCAACACCTACTTGCGCGCAACCATGCTGATGAATAAAAGATACAGTGCCATGCACAAGTTCTGTTACCTGCTTTGCCGCCTGCGTAGCACAAACAATGGTAGGCAATATAAGCACATGATTGCGAACTCCTACTCGACCGTCAGAACGCCTATATCCCCATAGCTGATTGATTTTCATTTATTTTATCTCCCCTTCCCCTTTTCCCCTCTACATTATGGGTATGCACATGCTCGCCTACGGCAATATTCTTAGAGGCAACTCCAATAACTTCCCCATATTTGAATATATCCATACCTTTCTCAATAGGAACAACAGCAAATTTATGACCAAACCCAATATTTTCTTTGATTTCAATCTCGTACTCTTTTTCCTGACATGTTACTTTTACTATACTACTAGCGGGGATGTAGTCTAAAGCAGTGGCGACGTTATCTTTGGGATTCATCATAACAGTACGGTAAAAAGACGTCATATATCCCTCTTCTCCTTTAAACTGGCGTTTTTTTGAACGAACCGATTACTGGGATACCCAATCCTTCTGCTCCTAGCTTAGACATCACTGCTTCCGGGTAGTATTGCTCAATAATCCGCATTCCTAATGCTGCTCGACGAACTCTTTCCCGGCATAAATCAATATTAACTGATTCTAAATGTTTCCCTGATGGATAGACATCAGGGTGATTGCGTAACCCAAATTTAATATAAACAGGGGATAAAATACGAATAATTTCGGGAATTTCGTAATGTCTAATAAATCCGCCAAAGCCGTCCGGTACCTCTACGTATATATCAATTGGAATGTCAGTTACTTGACGGATAGCTGCCAGTTTAGGCAAAGTTAAAGCGGTAGGAACGTTATACGTATCTGCACCTAGTTCCGCCATTAGCTTAATAGACACAGGATTAGAGGCCATCATTTGGACGGATACTTTAATCACAAAATCTTGTGGTAGTATTCCTTGTTTTTTCATTTCCTTCGTTAAAAGTAACAAACCTTCATCAGCAACTAAGGCACCACGTAATCCTAAACTTGCTCCTCTTTTTAAATCCTCAATGGCATAAACGAGCTGATCGATGCCTTCGTGTCTAAGCCCCACAACTTTCCCTGAACTTGTAAATGGTTGAGCACTAATATCCCATGTACCCCTAGGGCCCACAAAAAGGCTTAACTCCATCCCTCTACCCGCGCAAATCTGGCACATTTCCCTGATCTCATCATCCGTTAACAACATAATCCCACTTCCTTGCGATACCCGATGAATGGTTACTCCCAATCGATCTGCTTCCTCAAGCGTTGCTTGTAAAGCACGTGGACCTTCTACACTCGGAATCTCAATCCGGTATTGCGCTCCATCAGGGAAGCGCTTGATGGATGTAGGCAGATTATAGAGATCATTGCTTGGGTAACCTAATGATTGAAGAAATTCTCTCGTTTCTTTCATAAATACACGCATCCTTCCTCTTATTTACTTTAAAGCTGATGAAGCATAGTGATAGAAGCTGATAGAAGCAACAATCAATTATGTTTTTTGTCAGTAATCCAATTTGCAATACGATGTTGAATGTTTATTTGTCGTAGGAAAATAAATGATTTTGTTTTAGAAATAAGTGAACATCCTTTTTTAAAGGATCACATTCTGTAATAGGCAACTGATGACTCGTTTGATACCCTAAAATCAGCTGATGAACTGCTTCCTTAACTGCAATAAATAGCGGCTGTGACAGTTCATAAATTGACATAAGCTTGAGAATAGATTCATTTAAAACTAGTACTTCTTGGTATTGACCGGTTGTAAAACTCTCAAATAGTCGGACGGATAGTTCTGGAAGGAACGTAGCAGTACCATTAATTGCACCAGCTGCCCCCATTTGCAACGCAGGAAGGATGAGATCGTCGAAAGCGGCAAAAACAGCAAAATCGCTCCTTTGATGTGTAATACTAATTAATTGTCGAATATGCCCTAACCTTTCTGTCGTATCTTTAATCCCAACTATGTTCTCGTGGTCCATGGCTAGTCTTAATATAAGGTCAGGTGATAAATCTTGACCTGTAAGTGACGGAATATTGTATATCACCAAAGGAATTTTAAGGTTTTGAACTACGTTCATATAGTAGTCATATAATTGGCGTTCCGTAAATTTCCAATAAAATGGATTTACTACTAGTACACCGTCCGCTCCAACACTTTCAGCGTGTTGTGATAAATAAATGGTATCTTTTAATGAGGTAGTTCCTGTACCAACTAAAACTGGAACACGTCCATCTACATATCGAACCATTTTCTCTACAAAAAGTTTTCTTTCTTGAAGAGGCAAAGAGGAGAACTCCCCCATACTCCCCATATACAGCAATCCATGAACTCCTTTTTTAATTAAATGATCCGCGAGTATATAATTGGCTTCCCAATCAAATTCCCCATCCTTATTGAACAACGTAACAACAGGTGGAATGATTCCTTTAAATTTATAATCCATTTCTTTCATCCTTCCGAAATTAATATAATTCAATTATGATTCTTCTCTCCTTGACCTTTCCTAGCGTATTCCATCGCTGCTGTATATACTTCTAAGAAAGTAACTTGATGATCAGTAGCCGCTTTTTTTACATCTTCGTATTCTGGTACTTGTCTTATTATTTTTTCATTTTGTATAGCCTGTTTTACACGAATATTTCCGTACGGCGTAGAAACACTCACACTCTTTCTTCCTAAAATACTTCTTGTACATACACTTTTCCTAACGCCAAGGGTCGTGGTTTCCTTAAGAATAAATTGTTCACATTCTCCTACACTATTGAAAGAAGCCAAAACAGTAAGAAGAACCCCAGGACGATTTTTTTTCATAAAGATCGGTGTATAAAACACATCGACTGCTCCCTTTTGAAAAAGCCCCTCCATTACATATCCCAATGCTTCACCCGACATGTCGTCTACATGGCATTCTAAAATGTAAATTATTTCTTGTTGTTGCGAAGGTAATGGATAGTCACTCCCTAACGAATCATTAACCATTTCTCCTACTACAACACGTAAAACATTCGGCTGATTCGGGAAATCATGTGTTCCAGCACCATACCCAATTGACAATATTGTCATTGCCGGAATTGGTCCAAACGAAGACACTTGACTTTTCACAATCCCAGCACCGGTCGGCGTTGTTAGCTCAAATGGCAAAGTGCTCGTCTTTATTGGTACATCGCGAAGTATCTCCAACGTCGCAGGAGTTGGAACAGGGTAGATTCCATGAGCACAATCGATATATCCGCTCCCAACTGGGATAGGGGAAGAAACGATTTGATCAATTTGAAGCTCTTCTAACGCAACAGCCACGGCGACAATATCAACAATTGAATCAATTGCACCGATCTCGTGAAAATGAACCTTTTCAATAGGAATGTCGTGAATCTTTGACTCTGCCATGGCAATAGAATGAAAAATTTGTTCACTGCGTTTCTTTACTTCCGGACGCAATGCTGACTGATTGATCATCTCAACTATGTGAGCATAATGCCTATGTGAATGTGCGATTGAGCTATTTAGCGAATTTTGATAATGGGAATGGGATTCATGTTTGTGTTCGAAGTTGCCGTCTAGGATGACATCTAACTTCGTTGCAGAAATCCCTTTTTTGATGACTTGGTTCCATTGTAATTTATACCCCGAAATCGGCAGTTTTTTTAATTCTGTTTCAATTCGTTCCATTGATACTCCTGCGTCTACTAAAGCACCGACCATCATATCGCCACTAATTCCCGAAAAACAATCAAGATAGAGAACTTTCATTTCTTCCCTCCTTGTTTCATTGCCTTTTCAATAGACTGTTCGATGACAGATAAAATAGTAGCAGCATAATATCCAGCACCAAAACCGTTATCAATATTGACAACAGAAACTCCGCTAGCACATGAATTTAACATAGTAAGCAAAGCGGAAAGTCCTTGGAAATTAGCTCCATATCCTACACTTGTAGGTACGGCAATAATAGGCTTTGACACAAGCCCACCTACCACACTCGCAAGTGCTCCTTCCATACCTGCAACTACGATCACAACATGTGCCTGTTCAATAACAGATACTCTATCTAATAAACGATGAATACCTGCAACACCTACATCGTATATGCGCTTCACCTCACACCCTAAAAATTCAGCGGTTACAGCAGCTTCTTCGGCAACAGAAAAATCTGATGTTCCTGCACTAACAACAGCTATATATCCTTGTTTTTTTGTTTCCACATACTCTTTAGCAATCCAATAAAATGTCCTTGCATTGCTATGATGGTGAAAGTATTCGAAAGGATATCGACTTTGTAAATTCTCCATCAGGTAATCTGCTTTTTCCTCATTGATGCGTGTGGCGAGTACTTTTTTGTGAAATTTCATTAATCTTTCGAAAATACCAAGTATATGTTCTTTAGTTTTTCCTTCGCCAAAAATGATTTCGGGAAAACCCTTTCGTTTTTCACGATGAATGTCCAATGTCGCATATCCAATATAATCATATGTGCGCAATGTTTCGTATGCTTCTTCTATAGAAATATTTCCATCTTTTAATTGTTCAAGTACTTCTCTAAGCGAATTCTTCATTTTACCATTCCTTTTTTCAAAACTTCATTCATACTTCCTGATCTATATCCTCCTAGGTCAAGGGTTACATATAGAAATCCTAGTTCTCTTAATTTATTATGGATTTCCTGATGATATTTAATGATACGTGGCATCTCTTCAGGCAAAACCTCAATTCTAGCTATTTCTCCATGATGACGAACACGAACTTGGTAAAAACCAAGCTCCAAAAGGAATTCTTCGGATTGATCAAGTTGATCAATTTTCTCTTTTGTAATTTTCGTTCCATAAGGGATACGTGATGATAAGCAGGCAAAGGAAGGTTTATTCCATGTTTTTAGTCCCATTTCCTTTGATAGTGTGCGGATTTCCTCTTTGTAAAGTTCCACTTCTTGAAGAGGACTACGCACACCAAGCTGTCTTGCTGCTTTTAGCCCTGGACGATATTCCCCGAAATCATCCATATTAGAACCGTCAACAACCGTGTATGTATCCCCATATTTTTTAACTAACTCTTGTAACTGTGTGTACAAATTATTTTTACAATGAAAGCAGCGGCTAAAGTCGTTTTTTACAAAATCTTCATTTTCTAGCTCGTTAATTTGAATCTTCAAATGCTTAACACCTATTTGTTTGGCAAGCCTAGAGGCAAACTGTACTTCCCGGGTAGGAAATGTATCGGAAACGGCTGTTACCGCCATCACCTGATGACCAAGCGCTTGTTTTGCAACCGCTAACAAAAATGTGCTATCTACCCCACCTGAAAAAGCGACTAACACGTTTCCCATATCCCTTAATAGACGAATAAGTTTTTCTTTTTTTCTCTCCAACAGCACTTCACCCAATTTCCATTCCTCCCGTTAACATGTCCGAGTTTATTTGCTATAATGGTTCCCCTCAAAATCTATGAGGGAAACCATATTGTTTAGGCTTTAATGAATACCGTTTTAATAGATGTGAAAAACTCTATTGCTGCTTGCCCCTGTTCTCTAGAATGCGAACTAGATTGTTTCATTCCGCCAAATGGCGCTTGAAATTCCACTCCGGCTGTTTCAGCATTAACTCTTACTAATCCAGCTTCTATTTCATCAATAAACGAGAGAATGTTGCTAATATCTTTCGTATAAATAGATGCGCTTAACCCGTATTCCGTATCATTAGCAAGTTTTAATGCTTCCTCGATATTATGAACTTTGATTAACGCGAGCACAGGTCCAAATATTTCTTCACGTGCAATAGTCATATTTAAATCTACGTTTTCAAAAATAGTTGGTTCCACATAAAAGCCGTTAGCTAATTCACCTTCCACACATCTTTTACCGCCGTAAATTAAATTTGCTCCTTCTGCTTTTCCTTGCTCAACATAGGAAAGAACAGTATTTAATTGCTCCTCACTTACACACGGCCCCATCCATGTTTCACTCTCCATCCCGTTTCCTATTGTTAGTTGTTTTACCTTAGACAAAAGTTTTTCTTTAAATGTTTCATATACTTCGCTTTCAACAAAGACGCGACTTGTGGCAGTACATTTCTGGCCTGTTGAACGTAATCCTCCGCTTATCGTACCATCGACCGCAAGATCGAGGTCCGCATCTTTAGCGACAATGACAGGGTTTTTTCCTCCCATTTCAAGCTGGTATTTCGCACCTCGTTCAAAAGCTGCTCTTCCTACCCGTTTGCCAACACTATTGGAACCTGTAAATGTTACACCATTAATATCCGGATGTTCGGCAATTCCTTGTCCAATTACAGATCCCGGACCGCATACCATATTGACGACTCCTTTTGGAAAACCGGCTTCATGGAAGCATTCAATCACTTTCGCAGCCGTTACAGCGGCTTCGCTTGCAGGTTTTAAAACAACAGCGTTTCCATATATAAGTGCAGGTGCCATCTTCCATATCGGAATAGCTACAGGGAAATTCCATGGCGAAATGACACCGATTACCCCGAGCGGAACTCGAGTGGTGAACATTAGAGCCTCACTATCACTTGACGGAATAACGTCGCCAATTTTTCTAACCCCTTCTCCCGCATAATATCGTAATATACTAACTCCTCTCATCGTCTCCGCCTTCGCTTCGCCAAACGTTTTTCCCATTTCTTTTGTCATTGTTTCCGCAATTTCTTCGAGACGTCTTTCAAGAATATCAGCTGTCTTATATAAATATTCTCCTCTCGCTACTCCGGATAGTTTCCACCATGATTTTTGCGCCTGTTTTGCGGCGGTTACAGCTTCATTTAAATCCTCTATAGATGAACGTTGAATATACCCAACAATTTCATTTTTATTAGCCGGATTGGTGCTTGCCTCCACTTCGTTCGTTACCGAACTTACCCAATCTCCATTTATATAGTTAAAATATGTTTTTGCTTCAGTTTGTACCGCCATAGCAACTTCACTCCCATTTCTTAATTATTTTGAATGTAGAAACTTCAATTATCCTTGCTACCTTTATCTTAGAGATTTTGCATTTACTTTGTAACCGTTCTTTGCACTAATGACTTTACATGGTTTGAAAGTATACCTATCTCTGGAATTTCGATCTCAATACGATCCTCGTCTTGAAGAGTAAAATTATTTGGTGGAACCACCGATGTACCCGTTAACAATACAGTTCCATCAAATACTTGATTATCGCGAATTAAGAAAGAAATTAACTCATCATATTTTCTTTTTAGTTGCCTTGTATTTGCACTCTCCTCTACTACAAGTTGGTTGTTTCGATATATCCGACAAGTTATTTGAAGATTATACGGATTTTCTACAGTTTCCGAAAGTCGGATTGCCGGACCAATAGAACACGAATTTTTCCATATTTTTGCCTGTGGTAAATAAAGAGGATTTTCTCCTTCAATATCTCTGGAACTCATATCATTACCAATTGTATACCCAACAATTTCTCCTTCTTTGGTGATTACTAAACCCAATTCAGGTTCAGGAACCTGCCAATTAGAATCACTCCGTAAATAAACCGGTTCATTAGGGCCTACTGTACGGGCAGCGGTAGATTTTAAAAATATTTCAGGTCTTTCCGCATTATATACTTTGTCGTAACATGTTTCACTACCGGTTGCTTTATCCGTACTCTCATAATTTCTTGCTTCACGGCTTTTTTCGTACGTTACACCTGAAGCCCAAACCTCAGGAGCAACAATTGGCACAAGCAAGTTTAATTCACATAAATCTTTTTGCAAACTTTCTTTTCCAGAAATTAATCCATAGATGTAATTCAAAGGGGTCAATCCTACATTTTTTGCTTCGTAGATAATATCCATAAAATCGTTAAATGGAAGAGGGTATATTTTATTCTCATCCGTAACAGCAGCTAATACGATATCCGAATTTCCGTTTAAATATCGAATGATTCTCATAAATCCGTCTCCTTTTGTTTTATATTAAAAAACCTAGTTTTGTTATTTTGTCAAAAGATACACCCAAATTATATTTATGGGTGTAAACTTCTATGTTTAACATACCCCATTTCTTTAGAAATGAGATTCGCAGCATTTTTTAATAATTGTACTTCTTCTATAAGTACCGAATCGTTAACTTTTGCAGACGGTTGGGATATGCTAATGGCTGCTATAACATTTCCAGAATGATCCCAAATAGGAACAGCCACACATGTAATGCCAGGTTCATTTTCCTCATTATCTAGTGCGTAGCCGTTTTTTCTAACTTTTTCAAGCTCGACAAGAAATTGTTCTTCACTGGTGATAGTGTTAGCAGTATGACTCTTATAAACATACCCTTTTAAAAATTCTTTAAGTTCTCTGTCGTCTTTGAAAGCGATTAATGCTTTTCCTACTGCACTGCTATGAACAGGAACTCTTCTTCCAATCCTCGAATATAAGACTGTTCCTGAAGTTCCTTCTACTTTATCAATATAAATACCTTCCTTTCCATCAAGTATCACAAGATGAACTGTATTACCGGTTTTTGTAGATATATCAATTAGATACTTCTTAGAAATGGCACGAATATCAAGATGACGAATAACTAAATTTCCTCTTTCGAACAATTTCATCCCCAATCTGTACTTACCGTTTTCCGGATTCTGTTCTATATAGTGATGATATTGGAGTGTTTTCAACAATGAATGTACCGTACTTTTATGAAGTTGCATTTTTTCACTAATATCCGTAATTTTTAATTCCGTTTCATACTCATCAAATAAATCTAAAATACGAAGAGCACGGTCAACAGATTGAATCAGCGGCATATTCTTCACCCTCTTTAACATTTTATATTGGAACTATACATTTATTCTTTAGAACAATTTTAACAATTAGTTACTTTAATTATAATTATAGAGAGTGAAGAGTACTAACTAAAAATAATTATTATCGCCACCACTTTAAATACTTTCAAAAATTTATCGTATTCCCCTCCACTTTTTACTTACTCCTGAATCCGCAGCTATCTTGGTTACAATCATATCAAATAGTGATTTGACGAAACCTTTAATCATCACGGATTCGGGTTGCTATTCAACTCCCTATAAGCCGGGAAAATAACATCTTTTTTATAATCGTATACTGCTTCTTCAGCAACATAGAAAGGGACTACTCCATTTGCAGCATCCGTATGTCCAATTAAACGATTGCTGGCTGCGATACGCCGTTGACGTTTACGCATATTTTCTAACCTGCTTCTCGCTATCTCTTTTCTTTCCTGTTTTATGCTTTCAAATTCAAATAAAAGTTGATCATTTTGAAAAGCACTTTCATTCAAAAATTGAATTTTTCGTTCCCGAAGTCCAATATACAAGAGATCTCCTGTTTTCAAATAAAGTATACCTCCACCTTCGATCGCTTCCGGGGTCATATGACCTATAGCGGCACCATATGTTACACCTGAATAGCGTCCATCACTAATAAGTGTGGCAATACGCTTTAACTGCCTATTCGCATTAATATGTTGCATCGGTGTAAACATCTCTGGCATACCAAACGCTTCTGGTCCTTGGCCAGATATAACTACAGCTATCTTTAGAGCTCCCTCTTTCACCATTGTTTCGAATAATTCATCATATTCCTTCACTTTTAACGAATCATATAAATGTGGAGAATTATGTTTTAGTACGGTCATTAAGCTTTTATAACTAAAACTCCGCTTTAATTTAAGTTTTTCTAACAAATTAACATCTAAAAGCCCTTCATTCGCATCATCCTCATTCTCGTAATATAAAACAAATGCTACTTTCTTATCGAACTCATCAATTTGCGTTGTTGTCATCCCGCTAATTTTTACTACTGCACTTTCAAAGAAATTTCCTGATAAAACATCTACACCACTAAATGGTCGTCTTGGTTTAGAAAAGATAATCGGGTTATCTTTCACATTTTCAGCTAGTAATTGATCTTTCTTTATAGAAAGCCTTTCCCGCCATGTTGTTCCTGTAACAGTTGGTGCATCAATGTCCATTGGAACTCCATTATTTATCAATTCATAAAATACGGTTTCCATTCCTCTTATTTTTCCACTGCAACACTGAATAGCTAAAGCATAGATATCTCTTCCTTGTGTGAGACTATAATCAAACAAATCTGGAACCGGTATTTCATGATGAATTTTATCGTACTCCCATAAATCGAACTTATACCCTCCATAAATCATTGCAGCAACAATATGCATCATAATATTTGTAGACCCGCCAGTAGCACTGTGAATTCTAATAGCATTTTTAATATTCGTAGCCATTATATTAGTAACCCCATATATTGGGTTATTCATCAAATATACTAAGCTATCCAGCGCTTCATTTATTTGTTCCTGTGTCGGTGGAGCAGTTAAAAGTTCCAGTGCAGGGTGAATCAATCCCAATCCTGCAATAATATGTCTTGAACTATTACCAGTCCCATTGAACGCACACACTCCACCTTTACTGTCACAAGTTGCCACTGCTAAACGTTTTTCATAATCTTCGTGTTGTTCTTTCGTAATAATCCCTTTTTCCTTTGCCCTTTCTAACACACCTTGGAAAGCAGTGTTGGACGAACATTGTAAAATATATGAAAGAGCATCGCGCAAATCGTATGCAATATCCTCTTCCCCTATTGCTTCAGCATGCCGTGCCACTTCTTCTAACTCGGCATATAACTTTGGCGGAATCGTTCCTCCTTTTAAAACATGTGCTGGAGCAAAGGTAGCAAAGAAAGGAGCTTCTCCTCTTTCTCTACGTACACGATCAATATGGGCTAAAGCACTGACAACTCCAAGCGGCTGTTTATCACATCCTTGAATGACAAAAGCACCATGATAGCTATGTGATTCTAGTTGATTAACGATCATTTGTGCGACAGCATTCCGACTTTGCAAAGAGTAGCTCATCCCTTGATTGCTCTGTGCCGTTCCATCACACATTACTGGGGTTGAAAATTGAAATGGAACTCCTCCATTTTGCCAAATGCGAATGGCAGCTCGAGCAATCGTTTGAAAATCCATAATATGCGCAGGGTGGTCAGCAGATCCCCCAATAATCGCAATTCGAGGAGCATTGTTATGCAATCGATCATAAATTTCTTCAAGTGTCCAATCTGGTTGCATCCCTTTTAATTCGGCACCAAGGATTTGCTTAGAACGATCAAGAAGCCCTGCCACACATATAGGTTCATTGGCCTTCCCTTGCACATTGTCGCGATATGGGTTAACTTTGCTTTCAATATACGGATATTTAATCGCCACCATTGAGCTCCCTCTTTTCTAAATAATGTATTTATGAATAATTCACCTGAATTCTTAGTAATTTTGGTGACAATCACTGAAAAAAGTTGATATATCTGTGTTGCATCATTCCATCTTCTCACCTATTAGGTAAAAAATAGAGTACCAAAATCGCTTGACTTAACGAAACTTTTAAGAAACTAAACAGTTATTCACCACGGATTGAGATACTTCAATGAAAAGTCCATTTCGAAAGGTTCCGATAAAATTTCTATCTCCTTTATTTGTCTCGCTTCATCTAGAAGACTCTCAGAAATCCAAATATTCCTGAGTTCTAGCGTATTTTTTATTCTGACTATCCTAACTCTGCTAATATCAAAAGCATTGCACGTTTTGATGGCTGCTTTTACTGCTAGTTCCTCTGTCTCTAAAAACATTGGTAACTTTACTACAGAAACGACTGTACTTGTTAGAGCATTAGCATACCCTTTTTCCCATACAATTTGTTCCATAACTTTATTTGTTGTAATATCAGCATGGCCAATACCATTGGCATTGCCTTGTGTTTTTTCTGATAAACTTAATACCACTATACGTGTTACTTCCGGACCGCCAGTTGCATATGGAGTAGCGTACCTGCCTGTAATATTTGGATCCATTCCATCTCCTGAAATATCTTTTCCTATTTCATCTATTACAAGCACATCAATCGGGCTAAACATAATTCTTGGCATCAACGCTTTCGCCTCCAGCAGTAGTTCAGGTTCCGCTGTTTCGAAATGCTCGGCTGGGACCGTAACGATTTTTGCGGGACGATCATATGCATTTTCTAAAACGGCCACACCAAAAATAATCGGTACCTTACTAATCACTATTTTGGCCATTTCGATAACATGTTTAGCCATATACTTGAAACTATATTGATGGGCAGCCTCTGCACCCTTTTGCTTACCGAGACCAATTGTGATCATTTTCATTAATCCACTTTCCACAGGTCCTCGGAAAGCTGTATGTGGTTTAACCCTATTTATAACGATTATTTTATCTGCCTCATATGCAAGCTTATCTATGTAAACTGGAAGACCATTATCTAACCGTCCGACTTCGACTACCTCCATACTAGAACAAATAGGTGCACCGACAAACTCTTCTGTCACTCCCAAATGTATTAGTACATCTTTCTGCCCCTCCGCAGTTGCTCCTCCATGGCTACCCATTGCTGGAACGATGAAAGGAATCCCGCCTACCTGTTTAACAGCATTCACAACTTCCCGAGTAATGATTGGTATGTCTGCCACTCCACGGCTTCCAACAGCGATTGCCACTCGATCACCAAGAGAAATTCTATGGAGAACATTGGCTCGCTTAATGCTCTCATGAACTGCTTTAGGAACATTTGTAATTTCAGGGGCATGAAAATTTTGTCTAACTCCTATCATTTTGGGAATTGGTACGTCTTTAAGTAACTCCTTAATTATCCCCATTTTTCCTCCCTCTGTTGCCTGATTTTTCAATATACAAACAAGACAAAACGTGAACCCATTACGCCTTATTAGGAAAATAGGGAAGAGACGTAAACGTTGCATTCTTTTATTTTCACAGATGCTTTCTCTTCCCTGTCTATCTTTTATTACAATATTTTCTATATATTATCTTAGAACTACCATATTTTTATTGACGAATTTTTTCTAATTCACTGTACATTTCCTTTACAAGTTCTTCGCCAAATTTTTTAGCATATTTATCAATAACAGGTTTAATTGCTTCTTCCATCTTCTTACGTTCCTCATCACTTACTTCATTAATCTTAATACCTGTTTTCTTTAATTCCTCTAGCGCCTTCTTGTCTTCTTGACGACTAAGCTCCCGTTGATACTTGCCAGCTTCCACAGCTGCATCCTTTAAAATCTGCTGCTCTTCTGGTGATAAATTATCCCAGAATTTTTTGCTGACCAAGAAAACAAACGGAGTATAAACATGTTTAGTAAGGCTCAAATAATTTTGCACCTCATAAAATTTATTAGATTTAATTGTTGCCAACGGATTTTCTTGCCCATCGATTGTTTTGCTTTCAAGTGCAGTGAAAACTTCAGAAAAAGCCATTGGCGTCGGATTAGCACCAAGTTGTTTAAACGCATCGATATGCACTTCGTTTTGCATTGTCCGCAATTTTAAACCTTTAAAATCTTCCATTGTATTGATTGGATTCTTGCTATTTGTTACATGTCGAAACCCGTTTTCCCAATAAGCAAGACCAACCAATCCATGTTCCGGAAGTTTTTCTAATAATTTTTTTCCTATAGGTCCATCTAAAATCGTATCTGCTTCTTCTGCAGTATTAAAAAGGAATGGAAAATCTAACACACCAAATTCTTTAATCATCCCTACTAATGGAGATGTAGATGGAATAGTAACTTCCTGTGTGCCACCTTGAAGTGCCTCTGTCATTTTTAAATCATCGCCTAAAGAAGCACTAAAATATGTTTGCACCTTTAATTTTCCTGCACTTTTTTCCTCTACTATTTCTTTGAATTTCAGAAGCCCCTGCCCTTGCGGATGATCCTCATTTAACCCAATTCCCGCCTTGATCACTTTTGCTTGTTCTTTTTGGTCATTCCCTTGAGTAGCATTAGAACTACAAGCGCTTACAAAAACAAGCCCTATTAACAAAAGTCCTGACATCATCTTCCTAATCATCTTTCTTTTTCTCATCATGTTCCCCCCAATTTTTGAGTTTTTTATTTTTTAAGATTAACTAAACCACTCTAAAGGAACAGTAATGATCGATGGGAATAAAATGAGTAGTAATAGAATTAGAATGTGAATAATCAAAAATGGCCAAATTCCTTTCGTTAATTCCCACAGACTAACTTTACTAATTCCACATCCTACATATAGAACAGTCCCTACAGGTGGAGTAATCAATCCTATACACAAGTTAATTACCATAATAATCCCGAAGTAAACTGGATCGATTCCGGCTAACTTAACAAGTGGTAACAAAACTGGCGTAAAGATAAGGATTGCCGGTGTAAGGTCCATAACCAAGCCAATTAATAATAACAAGATGTTGATAATGATCATAAGTAGTAAAGGTTTATTAACTAATCCCCCGAGCGTATTCGCCATTTCTGCCGGTACATTTGCCACAGTGATTAACCAGGCGGAAACCATAGCAGCAGCTGCAACGAACATAACAACACTTGTTGTTTTGGCAGCTGTAAGGAAAACTTGATACAAATCTGCAATTTTCAACTCTCTATAAACTAGTGTCCCGATTAATAAGGCATAAAATGCTGCTATAACTCCTGCTTCAGTAGGAGTAAACACTCCTCCTCTTAATCCACCGATAATAATCACCGGCAGTAGCAATGCCCAAATAGCTTCACGTACTGCTGTAATAATTTCTTTAGTTGTTTTCCTTTCTGGCAACTCACTCGTTTCTCTACTAGAAAGTATTGCCCATACAATCATTAGTCCTACTCCCATTAAAATTCCTGGAATTATCCCCCCCATAAACAGCTGCGTAATAGAGACACCTGCTGTTACTCCAAAAATAATCATCGGGATACTTGGAGGAATCACAGGAGCAATAATTCCAGCAGCACAAACAATACCAGTTGATCGATTCACGTTGTATTTTCTCGAAACCATCATCGGAATCAAAATTGACCCGAGCGCGGCAGTATCCGCTACTGCTGAACCGGACAAACCAGCAAATAAAACGCTCGCAATAATGGCAACAAAGCCTAATCCTCCGCGTATATGACCAACGAGCGACATCGCAAAAGCAACAATTCTTTTTGATATTCCCCCGGCATTCATCAACTCACCGGCAAGAACGAAAAAAGGAATCGCCATTAATGAAAAGTTATTTGCTCCGTTTATAAGGTTTTGCGCAACGATCTGGCTATCAAAATTTCCCATGAAAACCATTAAGGCGATACCGCTTATAATCAGTGCGAAAGCAATCGGAACACCGATGGCTAGTGAACCAAATAACGAACCTAAAAATATCCCTACCATAATCCCCCTCCAATTATTTTGAACTTTGTGTATTTTTAAATAGTTAATTTTGTAGAATTGTTACCATTGGTTTCCTGGTCACAATCGTCAGCTGTCCCAGTAGCAATCGCTTCATCGGAATTGGAAATCATAGATAACGATCCATTTCGTACTAAGAGCGTTCGAAACATATTTGTTAAAACTATAACAGCCATTCCTACACTTGTTACAATGCCTATACCATACACTAAACCTAAAGGAGTTCCTGTCGCTGGAGCTTTGCTGTTCATATTTAAAACAGTCATTTTCCAGCTTCCGTTTAACAATAACCAAAGAACATACAAAACTAGCAAGTTGCTAATCATAAATACTACCTTTTTTGCTTTACGAGGCAATGCATTGATCACAATGTCCACTCCAAGATGCATATTTTCTCTCAAGGCAGCAATTGCTCCTAAAAAAACCATCCATACAAATAGAAAACGCGACATTTCTTCAGACCAAGTTATTCCAGAGTTAAATATATAGCGTAAAATAACGTTGCCGAATACTAAAATACTCATTATAGCAAGCGATAATACGATCAAAATGTTCAAAATGTCGTTTGCCGGCTTACTAAGTTTCTTCAATAGGATCTTCCGCCCCTTTCTTTTATTTCACTTTAGGTGTGTTGAAAATGGCTCTATCCCAAGCTTTTCTGCCGTAGTCGGCAGAAAAGCTTGTGTTCAGCCATATCTGTCATGAGCAAGCTTTGCTCCCCATCCATGTATGAAAATAACCGTTCATGGACCCGTTATTTTCACAGAAAATAATAGATAATCAACAGTCGTGATTTCACTTCATTTAGCCTCTGCTTTTATTCTTTCATACAAGTCTTTTGCCCAGTCATATTTACTAAAAATCTCATCATATAGCGGCTGTACCGCCTCTTGCATTTGTTTAGTAAATTCTGGGGTAGGAGTTGTAAATTTAATTCCATGTTGTTCCAAAAACTTTTTGTCTTCCCCATAACTTTTTTCCATAAGTTCAAATTCATAATTGGCTGATTCTTTTGCAGCTTCTTCGATAATTTTTTGTTGCTCTGAGGTCAAACTATTCCAAAATTTACTATTAATAATATAGACATTTGGACTAAACATATGTTTTGATTCCAGTACATCACTTTGAACCTCATACCATCCCGAAGCGCGCAGTGTAGCAATCGGGTTATCCTGCCCGTCAACCACTTTTTGTTCCAGTGCTGTAAAAACTTCCGATATTGGCATTGGCGTAACATTTGCTCCGAGCAATTTTCCCATAGTAATATAGTTAGGAATATTAGGCATTCTAATGCGTAAACCCTTAAAGTCCTCCATAGAGTGTATTGTTTTATTGGCCGAGAACATTCTAAATCCATTCGCACTCCATGCTAATGGGCGAACGCCATGTTGTTTTTCAAGCTCTGCCGTCAATTCTTTTCCAATCGGACCGTTTAATACTTTTTTGACATGCTCAAAATCTTTAAATAAAAACGGCCACTCCGGCACTCCCATTTTCGGAATATCATTTTGCATAATTAATCCCGGGATACCCATTTCGATAGTTCCATTACGCACACCATCATAAAATTCCTTTTCGGCTCCCAGAGTACTATTCGGATAAATCTGCACCTTAAGACTTCCACCTGACTTTTCTTCAACAATTTTTTTAAATTTTTCCCTCAATGCAACGTTTTGTGGATGATCCTCCGCAAAATAATTTGCTACTTTAATTACTTTAGTTCCGCCATTCTTCCCGCTTTCTTGTGCAACCTGTCTTTCGGCACTACACCCTGACAAGAAAATAAAAAGTAAAGTGAAAAACATAAGCATGAATGGGACATTTTTCTTCATTACTCTACAACTCCTTTCTTTTCATTAAATCTATAAAAAATTTAGTGGTTACCTTAATACAAGTTGTAACAAAGAATTTTTTACCTATTATTTGTAACCATGTTGCTTATAGACGGCATGTATTACATTTGCTGAATGACTGGGATGTAAAACAAAAATTCAACTTATACAGATTGATTTTCCGACATATGTATAAAAGTATTCAGACTGTTCTTTTTACCTCTCCTGAGCATCTTACTTATGTCGGCTTTTCATCTGAACTTATATAAATAATAATAACCTTTGTGTGATTAAGCGCTTTCAAAAATATATATGTTTTATATTATAAAACTAAGTTTTTATATAATAAAAGTGTTTTACATTATAGAATAAAGTTTTATAACAAGAGAAAAAAATAACGACTGTTAATTTGGTCTTATGTCTTATAATTTTTCATTACTCCCAAACTCCCTCCTTTTCGTTAGATCTATAAAAAACTAGAGGGTACCTTAAACTAAAAACGAAAGGTAATAATCTTTGTTTGATTAAGCGCTTTCAAAAATAAATGATATTTCCCTACAGTTGTTTTATATTATAAAACTATGTTCTTATATAATTAAAAATTAACACCATTAGACTGATTTTATAATATTACAAATTTTCTAAATAGTCAAGTATATATTCAATAAATTTTCCATCTCCTTTTCCCATCTAAAGATCGTACCTGTTCGGTTACAAGTTTATCGTTTTATTATAACTGTAGTCGAAGCAGAACATCGGCACCCTTGAACCCCAGCACCTTTGGCTAAACAATTCTCTTCCTATATGTAGAAACATAATTCAATATTCAAGAAATTCCCGAAGAAATTCAAAACGATGTGAAAATGATCGCTGTGATTGATTTCTCAAAGCAAGGTCATAGGTCATATACATCAGATGTTGTAATCCTCAAAGCAACAAGCGGAATGTATGTCGTCAAGTGCACGAGGGGGGAATGCAGTAACTGATCTATTTAGCTATTGTGCAGGGGACTAAAATGAGAATTTTATATCAACAAAAGAAAAAGAACCGGTTTTTCCCAGTCCTTTTATTGCCTTCCTCAACTAAATGCGTCTGTTAGTTCAACACGCTTCCTTGTCTCATAAAGTATAGTAGGGACAGGGGGATAATCACTTGAAATCTTGCTACTATTTTCTCCCCCATATGTTACATATGATTATTCACCAAACCAGCCTAATGGAATCGTAACAAGTTCTGGGAATATCGTTAATAAAACAAGAACAAAGAGTTCAACTAATAAAAATGGTAGTACTCCCTTTGTCATTTCAATAATACTTATTTTACTAATACCGCAGCCAACGTACAGTACAGTTCCTACCGGAGGAGTGATTAAGCCGATTGACAAGTTAATAACCATGAGCAACCCAAAGTAAATCGGATCGATACCTGCTTGTTGTACTAAAGGTAACAGTACAGGCGTAAAAATTAAAATTGCTGGAGTAAGGTCCATGACACAACCAACTAAGAACAACAACAACATAATCGTGAGCAATAGTACAGTAGGGTTCTCAGTTAACCCGCCTAACAGAGTCCCTAACTCCGCTGGAATTTGTGCCACTGTAATAACATAAGCAGATACCATTGCTGTTGAGGCCAAGAACATCACTACTCCTGTTGTTTTCGCTGTCTCTACAAAAATTTTCGGTAAATCAGATAATTTTAATTCGCGATAGAATAAGCTCACAATTAATGCATAAACGGCAGCAACAATCCCTGCTTCCGTCGGTGTGAAAATTCCCCCGCGAAGACCTACAATGATTAACAAGGGCAAAAGCAACGCCCAAAATGCTCGTATAAATGCTTCCCATCTTTCTTTTGCTGTTGCTTTCGGTAAAGTTTCACTGTTGTCCCGCTTAGATACAAAATACCAGACAATCATTAAACCAACGGCCATTAGAACGCCCGGTACAATTCCCGACATAAATAGTTTTGTAATAGACACACCGCTAATTACTCCAAAAAGAATCATTGGAATGCTTGGAGGAATGACTGTGCCAATAATTCCGACCGAAGCTATTAATCCAGTCGATGAATTTTTATTATAACGATTAGCAATCATCATCGGAATTAAGATAGCACCCAATGCGGCCGTATCTGCAACAGCTGAACCAGAAATTCCGGCAAAAATAACACCAGCAATAATAGCAACATACCCTAATCCTCCACGGATATGCCCAACTAAAGCGCTTGCAAAATCAACAATCCTTTTAGAAACGCCGCCAACGTTCATAATTTCTCCTGTTAATATAAAAAACGGGATTGCCATTAATGCAAAGCTATTAGCACCATTAATTAAATTTTCAGCGACAATTTGTGTATCAAACATCCCTAATACAAACATCATGACAATGGCACTAACCAACATGGAAATTGCTACTGGAACACCTAAAAACAAAAAGAGGAACAATGTACCTAAAAAAATCCAAATCATGATTTAGTTCCCCCATTCTCATTTAATAAATTCATATCATTAACATTTTTCTCTTTTTTTGCCCATGATGGGGAATTCCGATTAAAGAATCCAAACTGCACCGCTTGGATGATACTGATACCAATCATGCAGACAGCGGCGAATAAACCTGCAAGATAAAATAAAGCCACCGGTAAACCCGTTCCTGGACTTGTTATTCCGCTGTTCAAAGCCATCATTTTGATCAGCCCATCAATAAACAAACCGAGTACAACGATGATCACAATATTGGATAATACATAAGCAGCTCTTTGTAATCCGTGCGGCAAAATACGGACAAGTAAATCTACTCCCAAGTGACTTTTATCCTTTGCTGCAACAATAGCCCCAAGGAAAACAACCCAAACAAACAAATAACGCGCTAATTCCTCTGACCAAGTTAATCCAGAGTTAAATACATAGCGTAAAACAACATTTAAAAATACGAAAATACACATTGCCGATAAAATGACGGTAATTAATGCATTTAAGGAGCTGTTTAAAATCTTTAACAATCTTTCCATATGACTCCCACCTTCAATAAAAAGGATTTCATGGGATTCAGGATGAATCCCATGAACCGGCTGTCTTATTGCTCACGAATTTTCTTTACTAGTTCTTCTGCCCAATCATATTGTTCGTAAAGTTTTTCGTAGACTGGATCCATCGCTTTTTCTAACTCGCTTCTAAACTTTTGATCCGGAACAATGATTTCCATTCCTTCTTTTTTCAAGAAGTCTTTTACTTCATTTTCTGCCTTTAATGCTAACTCCCATTCATAATCAGCAGATGCTTTCGCAGCTTCTAAAATAATCTCTTGTGTTTCTTTATCGAATCCATCGAATAATTTTTTATTAATTAAGTAAACGTTTGGACTAAATATATGGTTCGTTTCAATCACATGGCTTTGAACTTCATACCAACCATTAGCCTTTAAAGTTAGATACGGGTTTTCCTGTCCATCAATCACTTTTTGTTCTAACGCAGTAAATACTTCAGAAAGCGCCATTGGAGTTACATTGGCACCCATTGCTTTTCCGGTTTCCACAAAAATCGGAACGTTAGGCATTCTTAGACGAAATCCTTTAAAATCATCCATCGATTTAATTGGTCGATTCGCAGAAACAACGCGGAATCCGTTAACAGTCCAACCAATTGGTTCTACACCTAATTTGCGAAACTCTTCTTTAATTTCTTCTCCCACTTCCCCATTTAACACTTTGCGAGCATGATCATAGTCTCTAAATAAATATGGCCATTCTACAACACCAATTTTTGGTTGAGCTGTTTGTAAGCCCATTCCAGCGATCGCCATCTCGATTGTTCCGTTACGAACGCCATTTGTGAAAGATGCTTCATCACCTAATTTGTTTGCTTCATAAATTTCCACTTTAATCTTACCGTTTGTTTTTTCTTCCACCATTGGTTTAAATTTTTCTTTTAAAGCAATGTTTTGTGGGTGATCGGCTGCAAAATAATGTGCAATTTTGATCGTTTTCACACCATCTTTGCCTGAATTAGTATTTGTTGATTGTGATTGTTTTTGACCACATCCGGATACAACAGTAAGCATAACAGCTAAAATAACAGCTAACCATTTCATTTTTCTCATAATTTTGCCCCCTTGTTTTACTGTGAATTTCTTGCTCTTTTAACCCCTTGAACATACTCTTCTGCAGTCTTACGAAGATTTTGAAAATAAGCTTCATCCATCGGTTTTTTTGTATTGACTAAATTGCTGCCAATTCCAACAGCTACAGCCCCCGCTCGAATATATTCAGCAAGATTTCCTAGATCCACCCCTCCAGTTGGCATCAACGGAATATGCGGCAATGGTCCATGAATATCCTTAAGATAGCGAGGACCAAATGCACTCGCTGGAAAAACTTTAATAACATCTGCCCCATGTTCATATGCTGTTAAAATTTCTGTCGGAGTTAAGGCGCCGGGAATGCTAATTACACCGTAGCGTTTTGTTAGTTTAATAGTTTCCACATTAACGGTAGGCGAAAAAATGAATTTTGCGCCTGCCATAATCGCCGCCCGCGCTGTTTCCGAGTCGAGTACGGTGCCTGCTCCGACAATTACCTCGTCCCCCATCTCACTTGCTACTTGTTCGATGAGAGTTAACACTTTTGGCGTTTCCACCGTAATTTCCAGCGTCTTTATTCCTCCATCGCGTAAAGCCTTAGCAATAGGAAGAATATTCTCTGGCTTCGCCCCACGAATAATAGCAACAATACCATTTTGTTTGATTTGTTCCAATAAATTCATGAGTTATATCACCTCCCTTTCTAACGATTCACATCTTTGTTTTCAAAACGAAGAAACGCCTCCAACTCTTTTCGATCAGGCAATCCTTCTACATCACCACTCACCATCGTGGCAAATGCACCAACGGCATTCCCTCGTTGAACAGCATCGTAAAGACTTAATCCATCCAATAACCCTGACACAAACCCCGAAGCAAAACCATCTCCCGCGCCAACAGGGTCGACCAATTGCTCAACAGGAAATCCCGGTACTAGTCGACTTTCCGTACCTGTAAAATAGTAAGCACCTTTTGCTCCCACTTTAAGGACAACTATGGAAGCACCGTGTTCAAGGAAGCGCTTTCCTAATTGTTCTAGATCAACTTGCCCAAACATAAACTCAGCTTCATCGATCCCAGGCAGTACGATATCAGCCTTTGAAGCGATTTCTAACAATGTTTTTCTTGCTTTTTCCTCCGGCCAAAGCTTTTTTCTTAGATTCGGGTCAAAGACTATTTTGACACCGTGCTTCTTAGCTATCTCGATTCCATGCATAACCGTTTCGTAGCAGCTTTCACTCAAAGCCGGAGTAATTCCAGTGATGTGAAGATATTTTGCTTGAGCTATATATCGTTCATCTAAATCTTCAGGCACCATGCGGCTGGCAGCAGAATATTTTCGATAATAGTAAACTCTAACATCATTAGCTCTCCGCAATTCTTTAAAATAAATGCCCGTTGGTGCCGACTCATCCACTTTTACTTGGCTTACATCAACACCTTCCCCGCCAATAAATGCAACCATAGCTTTACCAAATTCATCATCACCGACCCGACTAATCCAACCGGCTTGATGTCCTAACCTCGTTAAGCCGATGGCAAAATTGGACTCAGCGCCTCCGAATTTTCTAGAAAAATAGTTCGCATATCTCATTAGACCGGTTGAATCCGGAGTGAAAAGCACCATAGTTTCTCCAAACGTTACAACGTCCAAGCTGTATCACCTCCTTTTCATATCCAAAAACTCATTAATCTTGAATTAAATAGTTATAAATACTTTCAGGAATTGGAATGCCATTTTTCATTCTCTCTTCCTCACGAAGTTGTTCCGGTTCCCCTGGAACCATGACTCTTTCAAACCCTTCAGCCGGTTGAGCCTCATGGATTTCATCAATCATTTTGTCCATATTTTCTAAGAATGATTGGAGATCGGTAAACATTGCTGGGTTAATAGCACAATAAAAATGACCAAGCTTACGTTTTTTATCGTAGTCTCCATACATTGGCACAATATGCGGTCCAAAAGCCGCGCCAACTAGAATACCGGAGAAAATGTCTACAGTCATAGCAAGACCGTAACCTTTAGGGCCTGCAAAAGGCAGTAAAGCTTGCACTTCATGAGGGTTAGTTGTAGGTTTTCCGTTTTCATCGACCCCCCAATCAGCAGGAATAGACTTACCCGTTTCTCTCGCATGGAGTATTTTTCCGAACGCAACATTACTTGTTGCCATATCCAATATCACAGGTTTGTTTTTTCTTGCTGGAAATCCATAGGCAATAGGATTTGTGCCAAAGAAAGGCTTCGCTCCTCCAAAAGGTACTACCACTTTATCCGTATGGCTCATTGCCATTCCAATTAGATTTTCCGAAGCAGCCTGTCTAACGTAATAAGATAGAGCGCCACAATGACTGCTGTTTATAACCCCTACCATACCAACTCCTTTTTCTTTAGCTAACTTTATCGCATACTCCATTGCGTACTTAGAAATGACATGACCGAAACCGTCATTACCGTCAACAATCGCAGTCACCGGTCCCGTCTCTTTCACTGTGATGTTAGGATCACAGTTAATGCCACCTTCCTTAACTCTCTTCACATAATGCTCGGTTCTTAGAACACCATGCGAACTTACCCCACGTAAATCTGCATGAACTAAAACGTCAGCAATAATCTCAGCATGTTCCGGCTTTACACCTGCTTTTATTAATTTTTTTGCGCAAAGTTCTTTTAGTTCTTCAAAGGAAACGATTACATCAACCATAAAAATGTCTTCCTTTCTATGTATGGTCATTTCTTTGATAATGTTATTCCAAGTTTGCGTGACGTTGCCGCAATGTCTCATTATTGTCCCGCAAAACATGAATGGTAATGGCATCTAATAGAAGATGTACACTTTGGTCAAATTGGTTACCTAAAGGTTGAATAGTTTCCGGTTCATGTGGTAAACGGTATTTTGTAGCGGCGGGGATCGTTAATAAAAAATCACTAACTTCTGCAATTTTCGAATCTCGATTTGTTGTAACTAACCCTATCTCCGCTCCTACTTCCTTAGCTTTAACAGCAAACCTATAAATGGATTCCGTAGCCCCAGAACCACTAATTAAAATGAGCAAATCTCCCTGTCTAATACTTGGTGTAATTGTCTCTCCAACAACAAATACTTGGTATCCACCATGCATTAGCCGCATCGCGAACGCTTTGCCCATTAACCCCGAACGACCTTCCCCGCAAACAAAAACCCTCTTAGCTTGATTCAGCCGTTCCGCAAAAACTAACGCTTCATTTTCATCTATATTTGACAATACTGTTCTTACTTCATCGCAAATTGTCGCTATGATGCTTCTTATCACTATAAACCACCCCCTTGACCACCTCTGTTAACGCTTCCAAAAATGGCATAAGAAGCGTGTTACAGCTAGCATTGGCGAATTCATGTCTTTCTTTTCTGCCGAAGTCGGCTAGATTCGCTTGCCGGCTGGGCATGCACAGTGCACGCCCAACCCGAACGATGAATGAAAATTCATTTGCCCGCTGGCTTTCCTGTTCGGGGATGCGGCAGAAAAGCTTGGTTCATCCTCCCCGTTTTAATTGGCTATATACGCTTATTGCCATGCTACTACGCCTTTATAACAGTGAAATAATGGACAATCAACACGCGTGATGATATATAAGTTACAACAAAGAATTTCACATCTTTCTATTTTCATCTTATTCTCTTATGTCGTTTCCCGAACAATGAGCGTCGGCGGAAAACGATGAATCCGGGCCTGTTCTTTATGTTCGTTTTTAATTTTATCCAATAAAAGCTGGGCTGCTTTTTCCCCCATTTCAAACGCGGGCTGCGCTATAGTAGTTAAAGCTGGTGTGAAAATCGGTGCAAAAGGAACATCATCAACGCCAATCAAAGCTAAGTCATTAGGAATATTTATACTATTTTCTTTCGCATATCTTAAGATCTCCATCAATACTAAATCGTTCCCCGCCAAAATAGCTGTAGGAGGTTCTTTTAAAGAAAACATTGTGTTTAGGGCGTTTTGGATATAATCTAGATCGACTCCTTTAATATATTCATCCACAATTGGTAAACCAAAATGAAGCATCGCTTTTTTGTATCCTTCAATTCGTTCAATTCGTGGTGTAACTTTACGACTTAATGATGTAGTAATAATTCCAATTCTCGTGTGATTGCAATTCACAAAATGCTCAACGGCCAGATAAGCAGCCTTTTCGTTATCTAAAAGAATAGTATCTACTGATAATCCATCAATGATCCTGTCTACAAATACAAGCGGAAAATTTTGTTCTATCATCATTTCGTACAATTCCAAATTCCCGCCTGTTGGAAAAACAATTAACCCATCTACTTGTTTTGCTCTTAACATATTAATATAATTTGCTTCTTTAACTGGATCATCATCTGCATTACAAACAATCACATGAAAGTCATTATCGTTGCAAAAATCTTCGATAGCTCTTATCACTTTAGTTGAAAACGAGTGAAGTATATTCGCAACAATCACACCAATCGTTGAGGTTTTTTTTTGTTTCAAACTTCTAGCGACAATATTAGGTTGGTATCCAAGTTCGCTAATAGCGTTTTCAATACGCCGCTTCGTCTCTTCACTCATATAGTCGTAACGCTTATTCAGATATTGCGAAACCGTACTTTTAGAAACCCCTGCTAGTTTCGCAACATCCTGCATAGTTACTCTTTTCATTCTTATCTCCTCGAAATAATAATTTCTAATGGCTTGTATTAATTCTCAACTAAACCGATTTACTAAACCGGTTTAGTAAATCGGTTTAGTTACATTATAAAATACTCTTAAGATAATAGCAAGGCAAATCAACAAAAAATTTTATATGATCTTTCGCAGTTCATTTATCAACAGAAATCCTTTTTATATAAATACAACTGGAAAGTTTAACTTGTGGCTGACGAAAAAGCAGACTCCCTATTTTTTCGACTGTCGGAGGCAAGTCTGTGACTGGCCTTCGTCACGCCTTCGCGTGACAAAAGACCGAACAACCAACCGCTTCACAGACAAATACATTTGTCTGGAAGCGGTGTTGTTCGAGGAAAGAGGCAGAAAAGCTTGTGTTCAACCATATGATTCTGTGTTTTTTAGCAAAATAGTGGATAAGCAACACTCGTGATAGTTAACTGAATTTATATTTTTTTCGAATCGCAGTGCACTTCTCTTGCTCACGGTTAATTTCAAAAACCGTTTAGTTTATAGCGGCTATATTTTCTTCTCCTGATACAACTAAAACACATTTCTCCATCCCCCAAACGCCGTAATATCTTCTGCTTCTTCTATCATATATCCTTCACACACAAACCCAGGTACCTCACAACCGTCTTCCAGTTCTACTTTCCCTATACCGAGAGGAGCCGGAATAGAGGCGACAAAAGCACCAAATTGATCGATCGGCATTTCCCATATTTCTAATTGAATAGAACTTCCGCCTTTTCGTTTTTTGATGAGTCCTGGTTTGGCTGGGTTGGTTGGAAGACGAACGAATTGATATTTTGCCGCAGTCCTCGCTTCGCGGACAAAACGTGCGCCATGTTCGTACATTTCCTTTTCTAACGGAAAGCCTCTCATATGCAAACCGCAAACGGCGACGAATGTTGTTGCTTTTTTATGGTTAGAGAAAACGTATTGGGAGTGCTGTTGACCTTCATGTAAAAATAAGTTTGCGACGCTACAGATAAGGCCTTCCTGTCCAGAAAGAGCAAAAAATGTAACTCCAAATGGAATACTAGGTGCTGCGTTGCCACTAGGTACAGCAACAGCACACAAGTCTAATAAATTGCAATGGTTTGTATAACGCCCCATATCGCTATTCGTGCGAATCGGATCGTTTCTTACTTGATCACGTGTCCACGTTCCGCCACAAGTTGGCAAAACGAACACAGCGTTTTGCAACAGCTTGCGAACCTCTAGTTTTATCGATTGCAATTGGTGTAAAGCGCGAAATACCGAGGCAGCATCATAATAAGAAGCGGCACCGGATCGTAAAACTTGCTCTGTCACCGGAAACGTTGCCTGTGGATGGGAATCAACAAAGCCTCCTAAGCCAGCCCAACGTTCCGCCACAAAAGGACCATCGTAAAGCAGAGAAGCTGTTTCAGAAAATAGTTGAGTATCGATATATTCGATCCGGATGCCCAATGTTTGTAATTTCGTTACGGCACGATTCCATGCGCGTTCATATTCACTTGCAAATGGCCCAAAAAAGTCAAGCGGCTCTTTTGGCAAATATATTTTTTCGGGAAGCTGTGGAACGGGAGATGGAATAGCTTTGGACCATGGGTCTTTTTCGTCCATGCCGCGCACAATGGAATCGACTGTCAACGCATCATCTAAACTATGAGTAAATACCGTTACACAATCAAGGCTAGCACATGCAGGCACCACTCCTTTTACCGACCATGCACCACAGCTAGGTTTAAATCCGATAAGGTGATTTAACGCAGCCGGTACACGTCCCGATCCGGCTGTATCAGTACCAAGAGCAAAAGCGGCGTGACCGCGGGCAACTGCAACGGCAGAACCTGAGCTAGAGCCACCGCTAATCAATTCCGGCCGGAAGGCGTTATGTGTTTCTCCATAAGGGCTTCTCGTCCCGACAAGTCCTGTAGCAAACTGATCCAAATTCGTCTTACCAACTGGAATGGCACCAGCGGCGATCAGCCGTTCGACAACAGTAGCATGCTCTGTCGGTATATAAGTGTAATCGGGGCAGCCTGCTGTAGTAGGGACGCCCGCCAAATCAATATTATCTTTAATAGCGAAAGGAACGCCCCAAAGCGGGGACGTCTTTGGGTCTTTATGCTGCAATTGATGTAAAAATGGCTCTATCCATTCTATTGAAGGAGGAGTAATCCAAATATTCATATTTGCCTCTTCTTGAGCTCGGCGCATAATTTCGTCGATAACCTCTTTAGGAGTAATCGCTCCTTTTGCGTACATCTGTTGCAGCCACCCGATCGTTAGCAAGCGAGGAATGTTCATTTCGTCGACACCTCCACGTCTTTTTCCTCAAAAATACTGACAATTATTTGTCCTGCTTGCACCCCTTCTCCCGGACGAACATGGACAGAAGCAATGTATCCGTTATAAGGGGATACTTGTGGACATTCCATTTTCATGCTTTCTTCAATAATCAATACATCTCCTTTGCGAATGTATTGTCCAGGAGAAACAAGTACTTTCCATACACTTCCCGGTATGGTGCTACGTATCGCTAATGCTCCTTCCGGAAGGTCGTCCTCTTTGTCTAGCGGTTTCATATGATCTTCCGGTACATATTCTGCAAGCCCGAGCTTTTTCCAGCGTTCGCGTTCTGATTGAAACGCTTGTTGTTGATGATAGCGAAACCGTTCTGCGCTTTCTTTAATAGATTCCAGAAAAGCTAAATATTCCTCAAGTCGAAAAGTTGTTTCGATAATTTCCACTTCAAATCGACCGCGCAAAAAATCTTCTCGTATACTTAAAAGTTCATCAGCCTCTACTGGATAAAATTGGATTTGATCAAAAAAGCGCAATAACCATGGTTTCCCAGGTTCAAAATTTTTGGTAGAGCGAAGCTTATTCCACATTTGTACAGTTCGACCAACAAGTTGGTACCCCCCAGGCCCTTCCATCCCGTATATACATAAATATGTTCCGCCAATCCCGACGGCGTTTTCTGGCGTCCATGTGCGCGCAGGATTGTATTTCGTTGTTACAAGCCAGTGACGTGGATCAAGTGGGATCGCTACAGGTGCACCTAAATATACATCTCCTAATCCTAGAACAAGATAGTTAGCTGTAAATATGATGTTTTTTACGTCTTCGACACTGTTAAGACCATTAATTCTTCGGATAAATTCTAGATTGCTAGGACACCACGGTGCATCCGGACGGACATTTTGTTGATAACGTTCGATTGCCAGTTTTGCCGCTGGATCGTCCCAAGAAAGCGGGAGACGGACAATTCGAGATGGAACTTCAATCGACTCCAAAGGAGGTAGGGTACTGTCTAACTCTAAAACATATTGACATGCTTCCTTAACGGATATTTTCGATGCGTCAATATGAATTTGCAGAGAGCGAATACCTGGTGTTATGTCGAGAAACGGAATCTTCCCGCTATCTTTAATCGCTTGCATGAGAACATGTACTTGAAAACGATAAAGCACATTCAGTTCCAGTTCACCGTACTCTACCAGTAAGTTCTCATCCCCACAGCAGCGAATCGTAATCGGGAATCTTCTATTATTTTCTTCGTAAGCAAGCAATGGGTAATTTGCTGAAATTTTTGCATTTTGTTTTGGCAATTCAGGAATAGCGATCTCTTTTCTCTCTTTATTTCCAATAGATTGTAAATATTCTTCCTGTTTTTTTCGCAAAAGCTCTGCTTCCTCGAGAGTTATTAATTGAAAATATACCTTATCACCAGGATGTAATTGGCCAATTTTCCACAATTCTGCTGATGCTGTTGTAACAGGACACACAAATCCACCTAGGCTCGGGCCATCAGGGCCAAGGAGAATCGGCATGTCTCCCGTTAAATCAAGAGTACCGATCGCATAAGGATTATCATGAATGTTCGAAGGATGCAGTCCTGCATCTCCACCGTCTTCGCGAGCCCATTGCGGAGCAGGACCAATTAGACGAACCCCAGTACGGGAACTATTAAAATGAACCTCCCATTTTGTTTCCGTTAGCTGAGCGAGATAATCTGGATGTAAAAATTCTTCCGTACAATGTGGCCCCGGTATCACACCGATGGTCCAAGTGTTAGATAAGATCGGTCTAGAAGTTGAAGGAAGTCCTTCTGTATGGATCATAGACGTATGTTCTTTATTGACACGAACAGAAAGAACATCTCCTGTTCGTAAAGCGCGTCCCCCATGTCCACCGAAGCCGCCAAGTGTAAAGGTAGAAGAACTGCCCAAAATGTCTGGCACATCAAAGCCACCTGCAACAAGCAAATATGTGCGCATCCCTTTCTCCGCTTCGCCAAAGTTAAGTGTTTGCCCTTTTTTAGCCAAAATCGGCTTATACATCGGAATTGGGCTACCATCGAGCGTCGCTTTCATGTCCGCGCCAGTAACGCAAAACCACATATCGTTTCGAAACCGGTACGAACCGCCGCGTAATGTTAGCTCCAAACCAGGGGCTCCTTCGTCGTTGCCGAGCAATTTGTTTCCAATTCGAAAAGAAAGTGAGTCCATTGGGCCAGATGGGGGAACACCCACATCCCAATAGCCGATTCGCCCAGGCCAGTCTTGGACGGTTGTTTGCACTCCGCCGTCCAGCACTTCCAACGCATATTCCGCAGGCAAAAATCCGTTTAAAAATCGTGTATATATATTTCCGTTTCGAAAATCTTTTTCGTGTAGAAGCGCTTTTATATATGAAAGATTTGTAGTGATCCCATATAATCGTGTTTCTTCCAAAGCTTGAATCAGTTTTTCGATCGCATCTGCTCTATCCTTTCCGCGAATAATGATTTTCGCAAGCATAGGATCATAAAGTGTAGTAATCGTTATGCCGTCTCTTACCCACGTTTCGACACGCGCTTCTTTAGGAAATATCACTTGATCAAGCTGACCAGCGCTTGGCCGGAAGTTGTGAAAGCAATCTTCTGCATACAGACGAACTTGAATGCTGTGCCCTTGAGGTTTTTTTACTAATGACGGTAAATGATGTAGCGCATCAGCAGCTTCAAGAATCATCCATTCAACTAAATCAATGCCTAATACTTCTTCCGTTACACCGTGTTCCACTTGAAGGCGCGTGTTTACTTCTAAAAAGTAAAACGCTTCTGTTTGTGGATCATAAAGAAATTCAACGGTACCGGCATTTCGATAATTTACCTCCGCTGCAAGGCGCTTCGCTGCTTCTAACATCGCTTTTCTTATGTGCTCCGGTAAATTAGGAGCAGGGCTCTCCTCGATCACCTTTTGATTACGGCGCTGAATGGAGCAATCTCTTTCTCCTAACGCCACTACTTCTCCAAAACGGTTGCCGAATATTTGCACTTCGATATGCCGCGCTTTTTGTATATATTTTTCTAAAAAGACACCGGCATCTTTAAAATTTGCTTCAGCAAGGTGGCGTACTGCTTCAAAGGAAGAACGCAAATCCTCCTCGCTTTCACATATGCGCATACCGATACCGCCGCCCCCAGCTGTACTTTTCAGAATGACAGGGTATCCAATAACATCCGCTTGTTGCAGTGCTTCCTCAACCTCTGTTATGAGTTCAGTTCCTGGAAGTAAAGGAACACCTGCTTTTTTGGCAATTTCGCGAGCCAAATGTTTTAACCCGAACATTTCAATTTGTTCAGGGGTAGGTCCGATAAACGTAATACCATGTTGATGGCAAGCGCGGGCAAATGCCGCATTTTCGCTTAAAAATCCGTATCCTGGATGGATTGCATCCGCTCCCGTTTCAATGGCTGTTTTTAAAATGAGATCGGCATTTAAATAACTGTCTTTAGGGGGACCGTCCCCAATGAGGACGGCTTCGTCAGCATCATCTACATGGAGACTGTCTTGATCTGCTTTTGTATATACCGCTACTGATGTTATACCGAGTTTGCGCAATGTACGTTCAATCCGGACGGCAATAGCGCCGCGATTGGCGATCAGCACTTTCTTAAACATATGCCTTTCCTCCATTTCTGCTCCATCTTTATTTGTCCCAAATAAGCAGTTGTATCGGTGTCGGATTATAAGCGTTACATGGATTGTTTAATTGCGGGCAATTGCTTATGAGCACAGTAGTCCGGCGCAGCGCAAGCAATTCGACATAACGTCCCGGTCCGGAAATGCCATCGACAAATTCTAACCCCCCCTCCGGAGTGACAGGGACATTCATAAAAAAGTTCACATTAGGAGCTAAGTCTCTTTTTGTATAACTTCCACCGTGCTGAGCTAAAAGGAGCATAAATGTATCACGGCAGTTATGCATAAATAAAGTGTCGTGGGAATAGCGCACTGTATTGCTTTGGGCGGAGCAAGCACCACCTAATGTATCGTGCCGCCCGCATGTATCTGCAACGATTTTCATTAATTCTTTTCCTGATTCTGAACGTAATATGGAACCTGCTGTAAGGTAAATATTTTTTTGGGCAGTGATCGTCGCCACTGCACTGTAGTGGTCTTCCGGATTTTCCGAATCAAAAAATAACGTATCAACCGCTTGGTTTCCTTCCAAATCGACAATGCGAAGAACTTGACCAGGAAACAATTCGTACATCCAGCCTGTTCCTGCCGGGATGATTTGATCGTACACCGCCTCTTCTATTTTGCGCGGGCTTTCTACTTTATGAAACATCGTCATTTCCTCCTTGTATTCAATTTTGCTCAGTTGCAGTTGATCAATTGATAATACTCCCACGTATTTTCAAATGCACGCCGATTTTCCGGACAAAAGTTGACGCAATAATCGTCAAGATTTGTTGGCACAGCATTAAACACTTCCATCGTGACAGGCACGGAAGGATAAGGTGTTCTTGGGTCTAAAGGATTCGGTGTATTGGACAACACAAGCAATACATCCATTTCTGTACGCAGCGTGACGGTAGCTCCTTTCTGGCAATGCCCTACAACAAAGTGCATGTCACCACGATCGTCGCAATACACTTTTGAAAAAAGATTGACGACAGGAACTAAATCTCTCAAACTTAATCCATTTCGGACAAGTTCCATCGCAAAGTTCTCTTCTCCGCTGCGAAGCCAGTCGTTTCGCAATTGTTGATAAGTGGTTGCGCCGTATTTGGCATCCGTCATTTCCCGGGTAGTATAACCGGAAATCGTATCGTGCCAACCGACACTATCTTCAACAATGCTAGCCAACACCCGCCCGTTGTCACTCATTAACACGTTTCCTTTAGTTAAATAGACCGTATGTTGAGCTTTTAATGTATCAGGCATGTTATAACGTTCAGACATGTCCTTTGCGTTATACAACAATAACGAAACATTTGCTCCTTCATCGAGAGCTGTAAAACGAACAAGTTTTCCCCGCCCGATGATACTAGACCACTTTCCTCCGGGGGTTAGCAATTTAGACCAAATTTTTTCCATTTTATAAACCTCCCTTAAATTCTCAAAAATCAAAAGGAGGCAACAATGAGACAAATTGTTGGAACTAAGACAATTTGTCTTAATTGATACCTCCCAGGCTTTTATCCTTCCGTGTACACAGTTTTTAACTGTGCGTTTTCTCTCGGACCAGACCGGATCAACCATCCGCGGAACCCTAGAAAACTTTAATCATTCACTTTTTCAACAACATCAAACATATGTGATAGTATCTAATGGTTTAATAAAGAAATAATATGTTTTTTTATTTTCATAAATCGCTCAACGTCCACAAGCTCGCCATCTTTGAATAATTGTAAGTCAGCATCAATCTCTTCAATGATCCTTCCCGGCCGCGCCTCCATTACATAGATTCGTTGTGAAAGAAATAGAGCTTCATCGATATCGTGCGTAATGAAAACAATGGTCGTCTTTTCTTTTTTCCAAATGTTCAATAGTAATTGCTGCATAGACTGCTTTGTTTGCGCATCTAATGCGCCAAACGGTTCATCCATTAACAATACTTCTGGTTGATTGGCTAAAGCGCGGGCAATGGCCACTCGCTGTTTCATTCCCCCAGACAATTCTTTACTATACGAATTAGCAAACTTCTCTAACCCTACCAACTCTAAGTACCGATCAGAAATTTCCTTTCGTTCTTTTTCCCTCATACCTTTCAGTTTAAGTCCAAATTCAATATTTTCTCTCACAGTTAACCAAGGAAAGAGCGTGTAAGATTGAAATACCATTCCTCGTTTTTTACTTGGCCCTATCACTTCCTCACCTGATACTTTCACACTTCCTGAAGTCGGTTCTTCCAAACCAGCTAATATTCTTAAAATCGTTGATTTTCCGCATCCCGAAGGACCAATAATCGACACAAATTCTTCATTTTTCACATATAAAGATACATTGTCTAGCGCTTGAAAATAACCGTTTTTTGTTTTATATACTTTTGATAAATTTTGAATATCTATTTCAATTTTCGAAGTTTGCGAAAAAGGTTCCGTTTTTATCACACTCAACATTTAATTTCCTCCTTCCGCCCACGGAAATAGCTTTTTGTTAATCATCGCAAAACATCGATCGATAATAAGCCCTAACAATCCGATGACGATAATGCCTACAAATATGGAATTCGTATCTAAAAATCGTTGCGCCTTCATAATGGAATATCCAAGGCCGCTATTGGCAGCCACGAGCTCAGCCACTACTAAATACGTCCAAGCCCATCCCATGATTAGCCTCATTGTCGTCATTAGTTGCGGAAGCATCGCTGGAATAATCACTTTCGAAACAACTTGCCAGCGGGTCGCACCGAGAGTATAAGAAGCGTAAAGCAAATCTTTATGAACTTGACTAGTATTATCTGCTACCATTAATACAACCTGAAAAAAGCACCCGATAAAAATAACGAGAATTTTTGCCACTTCCCCAATTCCAGCCCACACCATGATGAGTGGAATAAAAGCTGCAGCTGGCATATAACGAATAAACTCAGAAACAGGTACAATGAAAGACTCTGCAAATTTAAATGTCCCCGCTAAAATCCCAAGCGGTATCCCTAATATACACGCTAACAAAAACCCCATAAACACTCTGTATACACTAATCCCAATTTCTTTCCAATAATCTGGATTCAATAAAGATGAAAACAAAGACTCAATGACATTCGAGGGAGAAGGAAGAAAAACTTCATCGACTAATTTCGCATAGCTTAATAAGATCCAAACAAAAGATAATGAAAGAAAAGCTATCGCGACCCCTGTAAAGTACCATCGTTTAGAAATGTCTTCGCGAATTTTAAACAGCATCGCGTTGTTTCTTCTCCTTTGCCGCCATTCCATAAAATCAGCTCCTTATTTCGTTTTGGCCACCTCTTCTTTAATAAACGCAGGATCAACAAAACGACTTAGATCAGGTATTTTTTTAATAAAACCTAAATCTTTTAAAAATTCTGCATTTTTCTGAGCTGTATAATAAATCGATTGATACGTATTCCCCTCTTTAAAGGCTTCTAAACTTTCCTCTGGTGAAAATAATTTAAACCCTTCCATTCCAGCCGCTAGCTCCTCTTTAGAGATTCCAGCTTTTTCAGCGATCAACTGAATGGATTCATCGTAGTTTTTAGAAAAGTAATCGACCGCATCGAACCAAGCAGCTACTATTTTTTGTATATCTTCCTTCCGATTGTTTACGACGTCTCCTCGCACAACAAAAACATCCGAAATGAGGCCAGGGAAATCAGCCGACGTCACCAACTTATGCCCTTTTCCTTTTTCAACTGCCATGCTTAAAAAAGGCTCCCATAATCCAGCTGCATCTAGATTCCCTGCAATAAACGAATTCCCAGCGTCTTGGACAGTCAAATTCGTAAAGTTCACATCCGATTCACTTAATCCCGCCTCCTTCAAAGCGGTGAGCATAAAAAAGTGTTCAATCGTACCAATTTCTGTGCCAATTTTCTTTCCCTTTAAATCAGCGACCGTTTTAATATCCTTTGTGGCAACAAGCCCGTCTCCTCCTAATGAATTATCTGTAATAAAAACAACCTTTAAATCTAATCCTTTTTCAAGAGGAGAGAGCGTATCAATCAACGCTTGGCTATTTGCATCGATTTTTCCTGTGTTCAGCGCCGAAAGCGAATCAGCATAAACAGGAAACCATACTAGTTCCACATTTACTCCGTGTTTTTTAAAAAACCCTTTTTCTTCAACTAAATGCCACAAATACCAACTAGGTAATGCGCTGAAACCAATTTTGATTGGTTGGCTTTTTTCATTCGCATTTTCTTTCGTGTTTGTTGACGAATTTCCACAAGCAGCTGTCAATAACATGATGACCAACAAAAGAAAGAGCGTTCGCAAATTCTTTTTCATCTCTCTCACCTCGGTTATATATTTTTATATTTTTCATCTAAGCACTTTAGTGAAAAATAATAGTGAACAGAAGTTGTATATTTCCTCCAATCACCATCCCCCATGACACGATCTTTTCGTCATTAAATAAAAAAGGATAAAAGCATGAAAGATAGTAACAAATCTCCCAGGCTTTTATCCTTCCGTGTATATAGAAAAACGCAATAAAGCATTTTTCTATACGCTCTCTCTCGGACCAGACTTAACAGCGAATTTTTCATTCCATCAAAGCGCTATTAACGGAACCCTAGAGAGCTTATTTTTTCCTACGCACGATTGGCGAGGAAACTATATTCTCTTTTAACTAAGCTCATCACCATAAACCGGACTTGGCAAACAACCGATTTGTTGAAATTATGATGATCACACCTTTAAGGTGAAGAACCTTCAAACTGTCTATTAATATCCTTGCATAACCCCTTTTCTAATTGCGATTATAGCGTTTGTTATTTATGCCTGCAACATTTGTGTTATATTTTTTGACATGGTTTGTTATAAAATATACATCATTGCAGCTAGAACATCGAAAAGAAATCTTTCTTTCGATGCTTAAAATATTTTCAACCTTGATGTTATACATAACAAAAAAATTCTCTACTCCTTCGTTATATTATCTAACATATTTCTTATAATCATAACTGTTTAAACATCTGAACGCGAGCAGATAAGAAAAAGCACCCGCTGCATTTTTCAGCGAATGCTTACCATCGAAAACGATACATAAACTATGCGTAAGACAGTATACAAGTGACTTCATTTCTCTACATAGGAAAATTTAGTCTGATTTTGTTACCGCCATTTCTAAACTCCCTAATTGGTTATATGCTGGTTCTTCATGAAAACTAAGATCTAGCCCCATTAATTCTTCTTCCTTGCTCACCCGTAATTGTATAAATAAGCCCATTAATTTTAAAATAATAAAAGTTCCGATAGCAGCAAGCGCAACAGCGATAACTACACCTATAGATTGATGCAACAGCTGCTCCGGATTACCGTAAAGCAAGCCATCGTTCCCTGCTGGGTTGACATCTTTTGTTGCAAAAATACCAGTAGCAATCGATCCCCATATACCACCAATACCGTGAACCCCAAAAGCATCTAATGTGTCATCATATTTAAACCGCGCTTTAACAAAATGTATAGCAACATAGCAAACTGGCGCAACAATAAAGCCAATAATCAATGCTGAAGAAATAGTGACAAATCCCGCTGCAGGAGTAATCGCAACGAGACCAGCTATCGCACCCGTTGCCGTCCCAACTAGTGTAGGGCGTTTACGTATTTTCCACTCTATTAACATCCATCCCAATCCCCCGGCCGCCGCAGCAACTTGAGTATTAGCAAAAACAAGCGTCGTTACACTATTAGCACCAAGGGCACTTCCGGCGTTAAAACCAAACCAGCCAAACCAAAGGGTAGCCGCACCAATTAAAAAAAGAACAATATTGTGCGGAGCGTGATCTTTCTTTAAATATTCAAATCTCGGCCCAATAACTAACGCAGCCGTAAGCGCACTTACTCCTGAAAGGATATGAACGACAGTACCACCAGCAAAATCAAGTTCTCCCATTTTAAACAACCAGCCGCCTCCCCATACCCAGTGAGCCATCGGTACATAAACAAATGTTACCCACAGGACTGAAAAAACAACCCAAGCCGAAAAAGAGATGCGCCCAGCAATCCCCCCTGAGATAATAGCAACCGTAATAGCAGCAAAAGCACATTGAAATATGGCAAAAACATAATGAGGGATAGTTAGCGTACTAAAAGCTGCCTCTCCACCTACCCCACGAAAGCCTAAGTAATCAAATCCGCCGATGATTCCTTTAATGTCTGGCCCAAAACTCAAACTGTACCCCCATAGTACCCAAACAACAGAAATGATTAAAAGACTGACAAAACTATGCATCATGGTTGATACGACATTTCGTTCACTAACTAATCCACCATAGAAGAGAGCAAGACCCGGTACATGCATAAAAATAACAATAGCTGTAGCAATTAACATCCAAGTTGTATCTCCAGAATCAATTTGAGGCTCGCTTCCAGCAGCAAATACATTTAGCGGAAAAACGATTAAAATCCCTAATATCAAAGCGAATAAAGAACTTCCTTTTTTCGATAAAGAAAACATATGACAACCTCCCTTTACTCTTTCATCATATGATGATGGTTATAGCCACTTATATTGTTATCTTCTGTATCACTATCTAGAAAAGTTACAATTCCGACAATAATTAATGGAACGGCTATCGCTAAAAGAAAAGAATGAGGTCGATTTACACTAGGGAGCTCTGAATCTCTCTTTGTTGCTTCTCTGTTGATAATCATAATGGCAAAAGAAAAGCTCAAAACATAGATTACATCCATATACGCCATCATTAAGGTAATATAATTTTGCAACATCTCCACTAACATAGCTCCCATCATTCCGCCCATTAGGCCGGCAGCCAAAGCTTCTATAATCGCTAATAGGCCGAATGGTTTCCCAATCAAATAGGCAATAAAACAGCTTAAAGTAATGGCTAATACTGTCGAAACAGCCAATCGACCTTGAAGAGGAACGGCTAACAAAAAACCAATAGTTAGACTGCTCACCATCGCTAAAGCCATTGCGATACCTTTTCCCACCATGCCACTTAAATTATGCTTATTCGGATAAATTTTTCTCACATAATAAACTATATATAGCAGGACAATAAATGTACTAATAATAAGCAGCATATTTCACCTCCAAATGATCAAAATTTTATGAAAAAGGAGTTGGTTATCATTATTTCCAACCCCTTTTTCACCACAATTAGCGCTGGCAAGAAGAGCTCGTTTCCGAATGGCACACTTTCGGTATCGGGCGCGGCAAATCAATAGCAGGGTTACGATCAAAAAATCCAACTGGTTTTAACTGAAAGTTAATATAAGCAGTTGGCATTACCGGCCAATCTTCCGGGCGGGTAATATGATGATGCCCCATTGTATACCAGACTACAATATCGTCGTTCTCAATATTACGATTTGCTTGGACGTATTTCGGTAATCCATCACCGCCTTTATGCTGGTTAGGATATTTTCCGGAAGCATACATTTCATTTTTGTCAAATTTCGTAACATGTAAATGATGTTTGATAAACCCTGCCCGTTTGATTAAGCTGGAATCATCATATGCAAAAGGAAGACAGTTTTCACCCGGCGCAATTTTATATCCTACAGGCTGCCCAACAGCGTTTAGAGAATTTGGATTGATAATTTTCCATGTACGTTGAGAGGCTAAATTCATAATTCGCTGAGCTTCTTGTTCCGTTTTAAATGTTGTTGTTTCGATATAGAATGCATTATTAAAAGGATTATGTGGTCCTCTTTTTTCTGGCACCGTATTAATTTCTACCACTGAGTTATTTATTCCATCTATTTGTGTATCAAGGCGAAAAGTAAAGAAATGTTGATGAAAAGGTGCATTTAACTGCGGCGCAATCATAGTTCCGTACTTTGGTTGTTCACCTTCATCAAGAGCACCTGTATTTACTATTCCGGTTAATTTTACTTCTACTTCTATAGTTCCATCTTGATAAAAATACCAGAAAAATCCGTAATCATAGTTAGCAACAGTAGCAAAAAATGAAATCACAAGGCGACGTGAACGACGCACTTCTACTTTTTCTGTTCTCCAATCCGTGTGCTTCCAAGCAACTCCATAATCTTCTTCGTGCAAGCAAATAGCATTAGGAATTATTTTTACGTTCCCTCTACTATCGGTCATAACCGCATCAAAATAGCGAATTTCACCTAAACAGTCACAACCGAGAGTTAAAGAGTTAGCTAACTGGCCGATTCCATATTCTCCTGCATCAAATGCATTTTGACGATTATGAGCAGGTGAAGCGTCTGCGTAAGGAACAACCATTTCTGCTAATGATGCTCGATAAAGAATAGGGCGAATTTTTCCCTTATCTTCATATCCTACTGTATGAAGAACAAGCCCTTCTCTCGGTGTAAAACTAAAACGAAAATCCCATTTTTGCCAACGAATATGATGACCATCAATTTCAAAACTTGGACCTTCTGGCTGTATAATTTCTAGCGGTTTTAAATCTTTACGTAATTCAATTGAATCAGAAGTTTCAGGCGTGTAATTTCCGTCTAACGGCGGCAAAGGTTTTACAGCAAAGTCTTCTACTCTTATAACTTCCATCTTATTTAAATCAACGACAGCTACTAACCCTGTCAGAGGATAAGCATAACCGTTATCATCCGGAAATTTTCGCACCCACCCTAACGCACGAGCTATCCTTCTTCCTTCATCTTCTTCTATATTAAAATAACCGGCAGACCAAGGATCAATCATCACTAAATCCGGATCTGTAATCCCCCGCTTTAATAACGCCTCTCTATATTCTGGATTATTTTTTACCACTCTTTCACATTCCTCAAATTCATCTAGCATAAAGTTCGGCTGAACACCCGGGATATACTCCCACGACACAACTTCTTCATTAGTAATCGAAACAACAGCTTCATATGTTTTTTCTGTTTCATTATCCAAAACGATAATGAAAGCTTCTCGATTAATAGGGTCTCCTTTTTTGTAATTTAATACTATTTCTTTTTCAGGTTCATGTAAGACTACTTGTACAAATCTCACAGAATGGCTTAAGTTCTTTTTTTCTCGTAAAATCGCAACCACTTTTGTAATTTCTTCGGCTGTTAACGGCTCTAAAGGATGAGAAATTTTTTGTACCTTTTCTTCGCGCGTTTGCATAAACTATTCCTCCCTATTCATTGAGTTTTTCTTTATAATAATTGTTTTACAGTAAGCTTGTATTGTACAAATCGGAACAACGCTCAAAATATAACTTGATATGTAATAAAATATAACAAATTTATGGAATATAAATTGTTCCATATATAAAATTGATTCTAAAAAAAATAAATATTATCACTATGCATATAGTGATTTCTTTAAATCATGACTAATAACGATACACGTTATAACAAATAAAAAGGTTAGGAGGGATCACGTTGAAAAATTTTAAACATTATTTTCCTTTCCAGCCAGAAATTCAAGCTAGTACAAATTCTTATATAGAATTAAAACCAATAGGACAGTTAATAGGAAAAGATATTGCACTATTTTACCAATTTAAAACAAATAATGATTCGGCCTACTCTATTTCGCTTGTTCCCGATGGTTGCTTTGATATACTATTTTGTTGCAGTTCCAGCAAACCTTCCGCTTTTCTTTGGACCAGCCCCTTTCAACGGCGCAAACAACCAAAATTTCTGAGTAACTGTGAATATTTTGGAGTAAGATTTTTCCCTGAACAAGGAATGATCAAATTAAAATATCCAATGAAAGAACTTTTGGAACAACAAATTCCTTTGTTTGATGTTATGACAGGAGATTTAAGTATTATAGAGGAGATAGCAGCTGGAAAAAACTTCGATGAAAGGATTAGAATATTCAAAAAATTTTTGGATAGAACTAAGTATGAAGTAGACTATGATCAAAAAATTATTGATTATGCTATTGAAAAAATTTATTTATCTAACGGGGTTTTAAACATTAACCATTTATCAGAAGAGATAGGCTATTCCGACCGATATATACGCAAAATATTTGAAAAACATATTGGATTTTCACCTAAGCAGTTTTGTCAAATTGTTAAATTTCAGAACTCGTTAGATATGATTCTTAAAGCAGACAATCCTCTCTTGCTAAACTCTAAAAGTTTGCCTTCTGACAATGGGTATTACGATCAATCACATTTCATTAGAGAGTTCAAAAAGTTTGTTCTTTTAACACCTAAGCAATATAAAGAAATCTACAAGCCTTCAATTCCGATGTGAATAGAGAATAAAGATCGTTGAACATAAAAATAGCCCTTGCATGGAACATTCCTTATAAAATGAAAGTGTGACCTAACATTTGAAAGGAGAAGTTGCAAGCAAGGGCACTTCCGTTTTACAACCAAAAAAGCCAACGTTCAAAAACGCTAGAAATGTAATTTATTTATAATGGTTTGTACTTGATTTGCGATGATTCCAATTAGTTCTTCAGCATGCAAATTTTTGCTTAGTCGAGGAGTTTGCCCGCACCAAAGCGACATCCACTCTTTATTTTTCTGTTTTGCGGCTTCCGACCGGATATCTTGGGTGAGCATATGTTGAATTGGATAGGCTGGCAAAGTAGCCTCATGTTCTTTCATTTTTATGATAAATTCATTTTTTAATCCCCTAGCTGGCTTACCGCTGAATGCCGAAGTGATGACCGCCTGTTCTTCAGTGCCGTTTAATATCGCTTTTTTATGTAGCTCATTCGCTCCGCTTTCGATACAAGTAACAAAGGCGGTTCCCATTTGAACGGCTTGCGCTCCCAATACAAGCGAAGCTAACACTCCTCTGCCATCCATGATCCCTCCAGCTGCAATAATCGGAATGGAAACATGATCCGCTACTTGCGGAATAAGGGCCATTGTTCCGATCATAGAGTGATCAAATGATTGTGCAAAACTGCCCCTATGCCCCCCAGCTTCACTACCTTGGACGACAATCATATCCATTCCAGCCTCTTCATTCATTATTGCTTCTTTTACTGTTGTGGCTGTTCCGATTGTGATCACGCCATTCTTCTTTAATTGATGAATAATTTCTCTCCGGGGAATGCCGAATGTGAAACTGCAGACTGGGACTTCGTATTTTAAAACGATTTGAATCTGTTCATCAAAAACAGAAGCGTTGATTTGTGGAACATCATTCTTTTTTTCGATTCCCAACCTTTGGCGGATGGGTTCGAGCAGTTGATTCGCTCTTTCAATTTCCTCTTGAATGACAACCGGATTTTCAGGGACAAACAGATTGACACCAAATGGTTTTGAAGTCAATTCCCTTATTTTTTGAATATCCGACTCCAATTTTTCCGGTGTCATATAACCCGCCCCGATCATCCCTAGACCGCCTGCATTTGATACAGCAGCAACAAGTTCGGGCGTCGTGATCCCCCCTGCCATTCCTGCTTGTATAATCGGAAATTTGATTGATAGTTTGTTTGTTACTTCTGTATGATTCCACATGTCATTTTCCTCCTTAACTTTTATATATTCCTATTTTCACTCAATTCTATATATAAATACAGCTGGGAGGTTTAACTTATGGCGGACGAAAAAGTAGACTCCCTATTTTTTCGACTGTCGGAGGCAAGTCTGTGACTGGCCTTCGTCACGCCTTCGCGTGACAGAGGACCGAACAACCAACCGCTTCACAGACAAATATATTTGTCTGGAAGCGGTGTTGTTCGGTCACCCGACAGTCGAAACATACCGATTACTCCATAAAAGACGAAAACGTTAAAGTTCCAAATTGCATTTATATAGATGCTTGTTACATGTGCAATGATTTGCTATTTATCCTCTTCTTGTGCAATATTTTGTTTCATGAGCGTCGCTATTTCTTTCGAATGATATTGATCGACCGTTTTCAATCCTTTTATCAAGTTTTGCTGCCTTTGGATCGAATGGTTTTGGCTGAGTTTCCATTTCCCTTCAAATTTGTGGATGTTGATTTCAAAACAAACAATATTCTCGATTAAATGCTCGATAAAATCATCAAATTCAACTTTCCAAGGATTATGCATCGACGATTCATAAAAATCAACGGTTTTTTCCAGAATATATCTCATCGTTTCTTTGTCTTCAATCAACTGAAATGTTCCGTACACATGGACGGCTACATAATTCCAAGTCGGAACGGTATTGGGTTCGTTATACCAAGTAGGTGAAATATACGCATGCGGACCAGGGAAAACGACAAGCACTTCACTGTTGTTCAAATTCTCCCATTGAGGATTTTGCTTAGCCATATGGCTCATTAACACGCCGTGATTATCTTTTGTCTCATCGATGAAGAATGGCAAATGTGTCGCAAATGGTTTACCGTCTACACATGAAAATAAAATTCCAAAGCTATTATTTTTTATGAATTCTACGATTCTTGCAGGATCACCAACTTCAAAAGCCTTCGGTATATACATATTCTCGATGCTCCTTTCATTTTTGGATTTTTCCGTTTCCCACTTAGGAGAACGGGGGAATGAACCGAAAAATTTAAGCGTCCTTCCCGTTAGATTGGTCAATAAAATGAATCGCTTCAGCTAACAGCTTAGGAAAGTGTTTTGGAAACATATGCCCCTCATGCTCATCAACATATAATCCACAATGAATTCCATAATCTTTTAACAAGCGGCACAGTTTTTCTGTATGATCATAAAATCGGTCTTTTCGCCCCGCAATCATGTAACCGGGAACATTTTGAACCGTTTTTGAAGCAAGAAGTTGTTCAAATTCGCCTAAGTCTTTTATGGCGGGAACTACAACGATGAATCCTTTAACTTTCATCGCTGGGTGAGATAGCGCTAGTTCAATTGCAAGCTTGCCACCTTGTGAAGCGCCGGCTAGTATGATTTCATTTTCTTTCGTTAAATAGTTGTTTTGAAAAAGATGATACAAATGTTCAATATCTTTTATCGCTGTTTCCTTATCATCCCAGCAAAAAGTTTCATATCCGCGAACTTGCGAAGATTGTGCAAAACCAAACATGTATTGTTTAAGAAGCTCTTCATTTTTCCAATATTCCGCAAAATCACGCGCATTATCTTTTCGCCAATGTAATGACAAAATGGCTGTTTTGTCTTTGTTATTTCCTATAACATAAAGTTGTGGGAGAGACCGTTTTTGTTGCTCTTGCCAACGCTGTTTGCATATTTGCACGATTTTCTGAAATTCTTCCTTATCTTTAATTGAACTTAACATTTCTTCGGTTAATAACGTTTCCGGGTTCCACCAGACACCTTGCTCCATTGCTAGTTTTAACTGTGTTAATGCTTCTGTAGGCTGATTAAGCTGAGCTAACAAACAAGATTTCCAAAAACTCGTATAATAAATCTTCTCGCGATACAAAACTTCAGCCTTTTCCGAAAGAATGAGCGCCTTTTTCCATTCTTTTTGCTCAAGTAATTGTAAAAATTCTCGATGCAGATCAATAAACTTTTTACTCATAGAACATTTCCTCCAACAATTTCACATCTGTTTCAAAAAAACCGAGCAACAGCCGCTGCTTTGCTTCATCCAATTCCAACCTGACTAATATGTGCAAAAACAAAACTGTTTGTTTAATTCAATTCGTTCATTTCAACTTCGTTTCGACCAGTAGATCGGCACGATACTTCTCTCCTGCCGTCACATCCGTAAACAGTTCTTCCGACAAAAACGACACGCACTGAAAATCAATATGCTCATGCACTTGCGGGAAAAAGAGAAGAATAAACTCTTCAAAAAACGTTTGGAGCAGCTCTTTAAACAACCGATCGTAGTCGACTTCCATATATTGCATCCTTTCCGAAAACTTCACATACTTTTTCGATGAAACACTCGAAACTCCTCCTCTCCCATCCATATTTTTTACAAAAACAAACAGAGAGTACGATGACTCTCTGTTTCTTCAAATCTCGATAATCCTCGGAAAGTGACAGGCACTGCGACCAATGCGCATAAACACCCATACATACTTACCATAATATCACGTATCCCTTTTATTACGCAGCTCAGCTTTAATTTCCTTAATATCAAATCTAATCTTGATTACAAAAAGTACAAAAAGTAGTACTAAAGCAATGATTAAAATTACAACACGTATATGAAACGGAATGAAACTAAAAAGAGAAGTGTAGAAAAGAACTAGCCACAGTAATGTAGGGATGATTCCATAAACATAAACAACGTTCTTTTCCTTAACAATCGCGAATAACCAATAGAAGATGAGAATGACATTATAAATTCCGTATATTTCATGAGATTCCACTATAGATCTCTCCAATAGCCAATAGAAGATGAGGATGACGACAAAAATTCCGTATATTTCATAGGATCTCATTATAGATCTCTTCCCCCTAATTCCCAGAAGCAGAATACCCTTTTCTAAAGCCATTCGCAAATATCGCTATATCAGGTATGAATCCCCATATTCCCATCGCTTTGATCGCTCTGTTGACTAACGTTTCTCTCCAACCACAGTAGCAAAATCTATTTTTTGTACCATCATTTTCAAATCACAGTTCGAGGATTTTCATATGTCCTTTTTGTTGCGTAGCTTAGCTTTAATTTCTGTGATCTGTAATCTAATAAAAATTGCTATACACAATATAAACACTACAACAACCACTAAGACACGTATAAAGACGAATAAAGTTAAAGATAGACGTGTAAAAAAGAATAAATCCCAGTAATATAGGGATTATTGCATAAACATAGTCAATTTCTTTCGTCTTGATGATACGAAACAGTTGAGAATAGATTAGGATCACAAGGAAAAATCCATATATTTCATAAGCACCCATTACTAGCCCTCCTAGTTGCCTGCAGCTGAGTACCCTTTTCTAAAACCATTCGCAAATATAAAGATATCAGGTATGAATCCCCATATTCCTATCGCTTTGATCGCTCCTTTAGCTGCCATTTGCATCTCTCTATAACCCATTGTGTATCATGGCACTATTCAATAGTTCTTACGTATCCTTTCTACTTCGCAATTTACCTTTAATTTCTTTGACCTGTAATCTAATGAAAATGGCGATACCTCGTAGTGCTAGTCGAGCGTTAGGGTTCAACTAGCATCACAAGTTACGCATCATTCTTGTTTCTAAATTTTGCTTCTTTAATTTCCCTCTTTGCATTTCTAAAACCAACTACAATAAGCAACATATATACAATAACAACAATCCCGATACGTAGATAAGGGGGAATGAAATCAAAAAGAGTTGTATAAATAAAGATAAACATTAATAATATAGGAGCAACAACGTAAACAATATGACTAGTATCCTTTTTCTTAACAGCATAAAATAGTTGCCAATAGATAAAGACCACGAGGAAAATTCCGTTTATTTCGTAAGCTCCCACTATAAGCCCTCCTAGTTGCCTGCAGCTGAGTACCCTTTTCTAAAACCATTCGCAAATATAACGATATCAGGTATGAATCCCCATATTCCTATTGCTTTGATCGCTCCTTTAGCTGCTCCTTTGATCATCGTTTGTGTTGCTGCCTTTTCAATTCTCCCAGCTGCCAATCTCGTTTCTGCTTGGGATATCTTAGTTCTCACTTCTGCTTCTGTTTCTCTCCAACCATTACGGGCACCTACTGTAGCCGGACCTACCTTACTAGCAGTATTAGCAGCACCACTCCAATTAATTCCATAAGAAGCTGCTACATCCTTTAATCCTTGTTTAATTCCTGATTCAATTCTATTCCATGTAGACATTGCTAACCATCCTTTCCACTAGAAATGAAATGTAGTGATAAGTAATGAATAGCTGTATTCCATAGAATCATTTATTTATATAAAAAGCCTCCTTATCCTTACATATCCCTAAGAAAAATCAAAGCAGTGCCTCTTATATTTTTTCATCAAAATGATAGCTATAAAGATCGGGATACTTCTTACCATATGAGAGCTTTTCTCGCCTTATACGAAAAACACCTTCAGCCAGCTTCCTACCATTTAACAAATACAAAAAAAATTTATATTCGCTCGTTCCTTGAACATGCTCTAGGAGTTGCTTATGATCAAGCAAAATAACATGTACGAAAGTTCTATGATAATTTTCACTTTTTCCAGCTGGTATAACGTCTATATTTCCGTATACAAATTCACTATTATGTTCGATAATTATGACGACAGGTATGTCTCTTTTAATACAAGAAAATTCCATGAAAATACATAATTCTTGATCGTTTATGCTAAAATCACTTGTTGGATGCACTGGAAAAAGTACCTCTTGAACATTTTTTCCCACTCCCATACATGTTAAACATCTAACCAAGTTAGTATCCTTAAAATCCTCATTCATTTTTGCTAATAGGTTGATGTTTATTTCTAGAATTTTCTGCTTCCTAAAGAAAATACTTACTATATTTTCGTCCTTCTCATCCCCCTTTTCTATTACATGACCTAAATCAAAAAAACCATCAGTCGACTCGATACGACAAGAATTTTCCTTGAACTTCACCTCAATCTCCCTTAAAAAAGGTAAATACAATTTCACAACAAACACACCCAATCGTCGCAATATTCACAATAAAATTTTATCCTTATTTTTTTTTTTTTTGTCAATATATTACGATGAAAAAAGGTAAAATTTAAGTGATATATCAAAAATAGCAAAGAGGACGGAGAGGAAGATGGAAACGCTATTCAAGTTATGTTTTGAAATGGTGGGTGGATTGTTAGATTTTTTGTTGTTAGGTCAGTTTAATTACATCACCGCAAAACGAAAATTAAAACATCTGCAAGAAATAGGAATTATTGCACCACAAAAACCGTTCGATCGAAACACTATAAGGCATATATTAAAAGACCACCGCATTGCCACATGTTTATTTCAAGAACAAATTACAAAAAACTTATCCATGACAAAGATGTGCAAAAACAATTCAATGAAGCGATCAGCAAATATGTATAAATCGCCCACGACAAAGGTGGGCGATTTTTATTCCTCGCGCCAAATATCTTTCAGCGTCCATATATCAACAGAATGTACCGTTAAATCCCCACCTTCTGCAAATAATTCGATTCCTTGACTCGTTTCGGATGGATAAATCCTCCCTGTCATGACAAGCCGGCCGCCGTTGACAAATAGTTCGACAGATGAGCGATCGATAAAGAAATGAAACGTAATGACATCTCCTAACTGTCCATCTAGCACCGCTCGACGAGTGCCGCCCTCTCCTTTTCCGGAACGGTTTCGGTCAAACGTGACGATGGAGTCTTTCACATCATAGCGGAAGATCGTTTCTTCGCTTCCATCACTCGAACAGCGCACTTTGACACCAAATGCATTCCCACGAAAATCGGTTAACGAAAAGCGAACGAGCAACTCAAGCCGATCGCCTTCGACAGGGACTGTGTATGTTGCTTCATGTTGTTTTACTGAGATCGATTCCAGATGCGTATGCTCTTCGCGCAATAATTGCAACTCCGGCACCGGCTTCATCAAAAGTTTCTCATCATCTGTCAATTCCAAAAGACGCGGAATCGTTAACGCGCCCGCCCATCCGTGTTCTTGCGTCGGCATCGGAGACTCCCACATATCCATCCAGCCGAACAAAATTCGTCGTCCTCGTTCATCTTCAAACGTTTGCGCTGCGTAAAAATCAAATCCCTTATCGAGTTCTTCAAACGCTCCGTGTGTCAGTTTCCCTGTTTCCTCATCAAGCGTTCCGACAAGGTAACCGGTTTGATGAAGGTTTTGAAAGCGGTCGCCGACAGGCTCCATCCCTTGCGGTGAAAATAGTAATATATCTTTGCCGTTCAAACGGAATACATCAGGACATTCCCACATGTATCCTAAGCTACCATCGCTTTGTGCAAGGATGTTGACATATTCCCAATGACGCAGATCTTTCGACTTGTATAAAACGACTTTTCCGTTATTCCCCTCTCTTGTACCGAGCACCATATACCAGTCGTCGCCACGTTTCCACACTTTTGGATCGCGAATATGACCTTGGCAGTCAAACGGAGGCTCGGAAAGTACCGGATTGGCCGGGTCTTTTTCAAAATGGATGCCGTCTTTGCTTGTCGCTAAACATTGATATTGCTTCAATTCCGTTTGTTCCTCATTCAGCCAAACATTTCCGGTGTAAATAAGTGTGAGAACTCCATTATCATTCACCGCGCTTCCCGAGAAGCAGCCGCCTTCGTCGTACCATTCACTCGGCGCAAGCGCAATCGGTGCACGCTCCCAATGCACAAGGTCTTTACTTTTCACATGCCCCCAATGCATCGGCCCCCACTTTGGACTATCCGGATGAAACTGATAGAACACATGGTATTCCCCGTTCCATTGAATGAGTCCATTTGGGTCGTTCATCCAGTGCACTGGCGCCATAATATGGTATGCTAACCGATACGTGCCGTCCATTTTTTCTTTTGCTCGTTGTACTCGTGTTTCTGCTTCCTTTACCATTTCCTCATGTCTAGACAATGCAACCAACCTTTCTACATCATTTAATCGAACCATTCATAACCCCTTGAATAATGTATCTTTGGGTAAACAAGTAAACAATGATCACTGGAATGATCGTCACTACTAATCCAGCCATTAATAATCCGTAATCGACAGAGTATGTCCCAAAAAAGTAGAACGTAGACAGTGGCAATGTCCGCTCTTCCGGCTTAATTAAAACAAGGGACGGTAATAAAAAGTCATTCCAAATCCAAAGAACATTTAAAATCACAATCGTCATCGTTGTTGGTTTCAATAATGGAAACACTACTTGAAAAAAGATTTGCAAACGTGATGCCCCGTCAATCATCGCCGCCTCTTCTAATTCCAGTGGAATGCTCTTAATTAATCCATGATAAATAAAAACAGCTAACGATGCACCGAACCCGATATACATATAAATCAATGCCCACTTGCTATTTAAAAAGCCAATCGATCCATAAATTTGGACAAGCGGGATCATAATCGCTTGGAAAGGAATGATCATGGAAGCGACCATTAAGAAAAACAAAAACTTATTCAACTTACTTTGAATACGGACAAAAACATAAGCAGTCATCGCTGAAAAAATCGTAATCAACGCTACACTAAACACTGTAATGATCAACGAATTCATAAAGCTATTCGCAAAATTCATCTTTTCCATGGCACTTAAATAGTTCGCAAAATTGATCGATTTAGGTATGGACAATGGATTGGAAATGATCTCCGTTCGCTCCTTTAAAGAATTAAGCAACACTAATATGAATGGAAGAATATATAAACAGAAAAAAATAACTAAAACGATATATCGCACCATCTTCGTTAAGGCCTTCGATACGTTCATCACGCTTCAACCTCCCGCTTCTTGCTCACATACACTTGAATCAGTGTAACGATGGCTACAATGAGAAACAAAACAAACGCCTCTGCTTGTCCCGCTCCGTACTTTTGTGATAAAAATGCTTTTTGATACACATACATCGACACGAGCTGTGTGCTCTTATACGGACCTCCATTCGTTAACGCAATATTTAAATCATATACCATAAACCCTCTTTGAAGAGATAAAAACACGCAAACAATAAACGATGGAACCATCAGCGGCAAAATAATCTTCCGCAACCGAACAAACGCGTTCGCACCGTCAATGCTTGCTGCTTCTAACAATTCTTTAGGGATATTCATTAATCCCGCTATATAAATGACCATCATGTAGCCAGAATATTGCCAAGTTGTCACAATGACAAGCGTCCAAAACGCTTTGTCCGGATCTGCCAACCACGAAGAGGAGAAAATGCCGATTTTAAAATGCTCGCCAATGTAAACAAGTACGTTCGAGAAAATGAACTGCCAAAGAAATCCGAGTATAATGCCTCCTATTAAGTTAGGTGTAAAGAAGCCCGCTCGAAATAAATTTTTTCCACGAATTTCTGTTGTCAACATATACGCCAAAAAAAACCCGACGACATTAATCAAAATAACCGTTAGTAGAACATATTTCATCGTTTTATACAGCGATGTCCAAAACGCAGTGTCATCTAGCACCGCTAAATAGTTCTTCATTCCGACAAACGAGTGACTTGTCGAAACTCCGTCCCAGTTAGTGAAGGTCAAATAAATTCCATATAAAAATGGTAGAATAACAACGGTAAAAAAAGCGAACAATGTGGGTCCTGAGAATAACAGCTGAATTTTCAATTTATCAAAAAATTTTTGACTGGACATTCATCGTCATCTCCTTGCTAAAAGTTGTGGAATAACGGCTAAACCCGTTATTCCACATAAACTAAAACTCTATTATTGTTGTGATTTCCAGTAACCTTCAATTTGCTTCAACAATTGTTTTCGATCGATTTTATTGTCTAAATATTGCTGCATGAACGCACCAACTTGAGACCAATGATCAGGTGGAAGCGTAACCATAGATCGAAGCGTTTTATTATTGTTCATATACGCTTTAATCGATTTTGCTAATGGATCTTGCGGCTCTAATGTAATATTTTTGAACGCTGGGATGATGTTCGCCTTATTGACTAAAAAGTCTTGCCCTTTTTCATTATATACTAGCCACTCTAAAAACTTTTTCGCTGCTGCTTGTTGTTCAGGGGAGTTTTGCTCTTTGTCAATGATCAAGCGCTTCGTTACACCAACAGAGATTTGCGAGTTACCATAGTCATCTGGATTATCGCTAATTGGCACTGGCAAGAAACCGTAGTTGCCGTTTGTTGTATCAAATCCTTTAATTTGCGGCCATGCCCAGTTCCCCATAAACCAAAGACCGACTTTTCCTTTTCCTAATAACTCTGGTCCTTGCTCATACGTTCCTGACATCGGATCTTTCTTATTAATGTTATTTTCTTTTAATAAATCAAACGTATCTAATAGCCCGTTTAATTTTTCGTTTTTCGTCAAATCTTCTTTTCCTTCTTTCAGGTTTGTTAAAAACGCTTCCACTTCTTCAAACTTATTTGATTGTACGCTATAACCAATTGTTAAATAATGAGCCCCTAACGACCAATCCATTGGAGATAACAAATTGGAAGCTACTCCTGTTTTTTGAATTTTTCCGATTAATTCTGCTAAGTCTTTTCTCGTTTTAATCGAAGCAGGGTCAAAGTTTCCGCCTACTGCTTTATCAAGAACGGCTTTATTATAAATTAAACCATATCCTTCGACCGCAAACGGGAAAGCGAGAATTTTTCCGTCTTCTGTCTTCGCATCATCTAAACTGCCATCAATAGCATCATTCACCCATTTTTCTTTTGATAAATCAAGCGCTTTATCAGCAAATTTTTTCACATCACCTGGATCCAACATTGCGATTGTCGGTGCATTTCCCGATGCATACATCGATGTTACCTTTTCAAATGGGGATTGTCCTGCAGCAGCTGGAATCACTTCTAATGTCGTTCCAGGATTTTCTTTGCTAAATTCTTTTGCTGCTTCTTCCAACTGTGCTTGAATTTCACCTTTCGAATTCAAAAACGTAATTTTCACTTCTGAACTAGCAGTTTTCTTTTGTTCAGACTGTTGGCTTTCCTTCGCTGAATTTCCACATCCTGCCAACAGTAAGGATAAAGATAATACTGCGGCTGACATGATTTTTAGTTTGCTCAAATTAGTTCCCCCTCTTTTTAAAAATATTTGTCCTTCTACCGTGATTATATTAAAGCGGTTTCAATATGTCAATCGTTTGACATAAAAAATGTTAAACGATTGACATACCGTAAAAAAAGGTGTTGAAACGTTTATCACTTTCAACACCTTACATCATCACGTCGTCAACCGTTCGATTAACTCTACCGGAAACACATTCTCACGTTCAAATGGCTCTTCGTTTACTTGCCTCACAATCAATTCAACCGCACATTTCGCCATCTCTTCAATTGGTTGGCGAATGGTTGTCAGCGGCGGTACAAATAGCGAAGCAAGCTTAATATCATCGTATCCAACAATTTTAATATCTTCAGGGATCCGTCTATTCAAGAAATAACCGATTTGAATAAAATAGGCCGCCATGACATCACTACTCGCAAAAACACCATCGATATCGGGGTGTTTTTCTAACAAATTTCGAATCATCGCTTCGTATTGAGTGATGTCAAAAACATTCAGTTCCGTTTCAACAATCACCGATTCAATCCCATGTTCTTTACTTAATTCGATAAACGCTTGCGAACGTTTATTGGCAAGCAATTGAAGCTGTAAATTCCCGCTTATATGTGCAATTTTTTTGCATCCTTTTTGAATGAGCAAATGGGTGGCCAACTTCCCCCCACCGTAGTTATCAGAGGAAATATAAGGAATTTCTTCACTAATGCGCCGATCAAATGTAACAATTGGATAATTTAAGTTCATATACTCTTCCACTTCTAGCGTGTGGCTCCCCATAATAATGCCGTCTACCCGATTGCTTTTGAGCATCTCGATATACTCTTTTTCTTTTTTTCGATCCAACAACGAATTGCAAATTAACACTTTATAACCAATTAAATGAGCGTAATATTCAATGAAACCTGCTAATTCCCCAAAAAACGGATGAGATACAGTAGGAATAATGAGGCCAATTAACTTTGATTTTCGGCGATGCAGAGATCTAGCAATTTCATTTGGTTGATAGTTTAATTCTTCCATTGCCTGATATACTTTTTGGCGGGTTGCATCGCTAATATATCCGCGATTATTTAATACACGGGATACCGTTGTTACCGTGACGCCCGCCAATCGCGCTACATCTTTAATCGTCGGCATACTCCTCCTCCTTGTTTCTTCAGTAAATTCACAGAAAACATCCATGAGCAAGCTTTGCTCGCCATCCAGACATGAAAATAACCGTTCATGAACCTGTTATTTTCACAGAAAAAGAGCACCTCTTTCCTTACAAGACAAGATTAGGAAAGAAACGCTCACTATGAAAAGCATAGCATATACAAAAACGCATATTCAATGCGCGAGAAAGCCACTTCCATTTCGCATCTTCCCCACTCTTCCAAGTAATGAACAGCAATCCTAGCGAAATTAAGGATGCGGATGAGTAGGGGAACAATGGCAAACACAATATCCATATCCTCACTCCTCTTGCTAATGAGGAGAAAAAAGAACGTCGCTGCCACCACTTTTTCCATCCTTTTTTTGCGAAGGAATCCCCACTTCAACATCCGCTGAGATTTAGTACGCTTACTCTTCAGGAAAATAAAGCAAAGCGTTTTTCTACATTATACTACGTTTTATGAAAAAAAACGAATGATGACGAATTTTGTACGAGTTTTTTTGGCATGCTATATCCATCTACACGCAAGGAGTTGACGAACATGCTGTCTTTATTCATATCATTATACATGTTAGTAGTAGGCATCATTTCCCCTACCACCGATGATGCGAAAAAAACGAATAAAGACCGGCAAGAAATTGTATGGGACGTGCCAACAACGAAAAAAGTCGTCGCCCTTACGTTTGACGATGGACCAGATGTCATCTATACGCCGAAAATTTTAGCCATTTTAAAAGAACATAACGCTAAAGCGACCTTTTTTGTCGTTGGATTTCGTGCAGAGAAATATCCTGATATTGTCAAAAGACAAGCGCAAGAAGGACACGAATTAGCGAACCATACGTATGAACATCTTGATTTTCGCGGCAAGTCGGAACGAACCATCGTCCGTGAAATCAAAAAAACCGAGAACATCTTATACAAGCTAACCGGAAAACGTCCGACGTTATTCCGTCCCCCTCTCGGTTATTACAACCGCAACGTGATCAACGCCGCGAGAAACGAAGGGTATACGGTCGTCATGTGGTCGGGGCAACAAGATACGTATGACTGGAAAAACCCTGGGACAAAAAGGATTGTCCGCCGCGTTGTCCATCATATTCAGCCCGGGCAAATCATTTTGTTTCACGACCACGGCAGCGGCAGTCGCCATCAAACGGTACAAGCATTGAAAGAAATTTTACCGATTTTAAAAGAAAAAGGATATACGTTCGTGACCGTTTCCGAGCTATTGAAACTTCATCCGAACTATCGCGATCTAAACCTTTAATACCACTCCTGTTTTCGCAGGAGTTTTATCATTACATGAGAAAAGAAAAAATATCATGCGTGAAAAATGCGATATTCGGCAAAACGGTTGAAACAAAGGAACTGTTTTCACGGTCATACATTTCTTCTAGCCGCAATGAACCGGAATACAGTACGTATTTTTCAATCGTCTGATTTTGATAATCGACGATCCAATATTCCTTCACTCCTGCCTTTTCATAATAATGGCGCTTCAGCAATCGATCGTTTCGTGCTGTGCTCGGAGAGAGAACTTCGACAATGACATCCGGCGCGCCATAGCACCGTTTGTTACGCAGTTTTTCTTTATCACAAACAATCGATATGTCCGGCAACACCGTAACATTTTCCTTTCCTTTCTGTTCATCTTGGAAAAGGAAAACAACCTGCAAGTTGCTTCCAAACACTAAGCAACTGCTGCCTTTCAAAGCGGGCTTTATTTCGCCAATTAAATTAGCCACAACCCCTTCATGTTCATAAGAAGCCGGAGCCATCAAAACCGGAACACCTTCGTATAGCTCCATTCTCTTTTCCCCAACAAACGCAAAAAATTCCGCGAGCGTATACAACCGTTTTTCTTCCCGTTCGCTCATCTGTCCGTCCTCCATAAATCAACTTATTTTGCACCCGCCATATACGTACGGTCAGCTGACAGTTTATGCCCCATTCTCCCTAAAAATTTACCATAAAGCGAAGCAAGGACTTGTTGAAAAAGCATGCCAAGCACAACCGGTATGCTTACTTTCGGTGGAAAATAAGCAGCTGCCAACACTGCACCAGCGCTAATATTCCGCATTCCGCCCGTAAACGTTAAAGCGATTGCATCGGTTTGTGAAAACTTCAACAGCTTTGCTGCCATCCACGAAAAAAAATAACCCGAGCTGGCGATGAGTAATACGACGAAACCAATAGAAAAAAGAGTTCGATTTGGATGGCTCAAATAAGGCGAAACAACCGCACTATTCATCATAACAACCAATGCCAAGGCAATTTTTGAAACTGGAGACAATACGGCCTCTAGGCTTGCTTTCGTTTCTTTCTTTGCCCATTGATTCACGATCATCCCAAGCAAAGACGGCAAAATAATCATAAAAAATAAACCGGACATCATCTTCCAAGCGTCAATCTCCACCCGGTTTCCAGCAAAGACGAGCAAGCTTCCCGGAACAAGAAACGGTGATAAAAACGTATCGATTAAGATGACTGCCAACGCAAAGGCAAGGTTTCCGCGAAGAATAGCTACCCAAATGAAGCTTGTCACCCCTGTTGGAATAACGACAGCGAGCAATAATCCGAGAACGGTTAAGTGATCCCCCCGAAAAAAAAGGTTTCCGATTCCCAATGCCCAAAGCGGCATGAACACATGAAGCAGGAACAAAACGGTTATCATCGGTATAGGATGAAAAAGCGCCTGTTTTAATGCCGAAAAGCTTAACCTTAGGCTTCCTGCGAACGTAATGATCGCAAAAATCCATGGAACGAACGAAGAATAGCCAGCAAAAACAGGGGCAAACAACACTCCAATCACTACGCTTGCTGGAACAATAAACGGCAACGCCTTTTCCATGCGGCGGTTTATCGTTTGTAACATCGTTTTCATCTCCAATAATGACTTCTAAATTAATGAAAAACAATTTTCTATTGTTGGCGCCAATACAACTTTAATCCCGAATATCCGTCTAAAAAATGTGTGAGTATGAGAAAAAGTCCTATCGTTGTACTGTACAATCTCCTTAGAATGAACGAACTGAAAAACAACAACGCGGTTCCATTTCCCACAAGATTCCCCTCCGCCTTGCCGAATACGTTATAATTATTGTATATTGTACCATTATTTCTTCATACAGGTAAGCATTTGAAGGGACGGATGATGGAAAACATAAAACAACTGGTGCAAATGACTCAGCGTGCAAGCAGCATCACGGTTTTTACCGGAGCAGGAATGAGCACGGAATCAGGCATTCCTGATTTTCGAGGAGAGCACGGGATTTATTCATACGAGGAGTTTCCATTCCTGTCGGTATTTTTTCCATTTTACAATAAACTGTGACAAATCAATCGCATGAAATTCAAGATGTCACGTCAATGAATACGTATAGATTCTAGCCTTTATATTTAGCGAAATAAAGTGAAAATAATTATATAACAGATATTGATTTTTGTATTCTGTTATATTACAATACACTTAACAAAAAAGTTGCCACGCTCAGGCAGGCCGATCGTTGCGCCGAAGCCACTGTGCGGCACCATTTTCCACAAAAGAGTGAGAGGAGTCGATGTAAAATGGAAATGTATGCACAAGCGTATCAACGGTATTTAGAAAAATGTAAAGAATTTGGCATTCAAGCGATTGATCTAATCGAATTTATTCACAACTTAACGATCGAGCAAGTACAACATATGTTACGAAATTAAACAGAGCGGAGTGAAACAATGAACCAAGAAGTCGATGTAGACGTATAAATCCCCCATTCAATTTTAGTTTACAAACAGGGTTGAGTGGGGGATTTTATTTAAAGTTACCTATGTAGCTTTAGCAGCTGCAATACCGTTTCTTCTTTCTGGACGCGATCGGTATTTTCGATTCACTTAATGACCGTCCCGTTTTTCATAAAAAGAATTTCATCTCCGACTTCGGCCACAACATTCATCATATGCGTCGAAAAAATAACGATCGTTCACCTTTTTTCTTCATACTTTTGAATCACGCTCACAAACTTCCGCGCCAATTAAAAACAGCAGCGACAACACAGCGACCCACAACACGACTTAAGAAAGATAAAACGTCTCTTTGTTTACGACACACTAGGGTCACAAGCCGCAAATTCGCTTTGACTATCATCCCGACAATCTTCGACAAGTGCAAATCCTAGCTGCATTCCTCTATAATCTCTTCATACACCCCTTCTCTTTTTTCGCGCCAAATAAGAAGAAGCGGAATGCCATCTATCTCTTTCACCGTGACCGCTTTTCTCTTAATAGAATTGTTGACATTCTTTCGGAGCGACAAATGCAAACGGCTCAGTTCCTAACCGAACGACCGAAAGTCCCTACTGATCGACAGGAAGGCTGACAATCTCCATTCAAGTAGCCCATCCGCCAAACTGAGGACCCGCCACGGTAACATTCCTCTCCATCTTCGCCTTCGATCTTGCCATATCTTTGTTTCTCCTCGGTCTTGCTGCGGCGAAAATCAGCTATAGCTCTCTATACTTTTACAGCACCTTTTTCATCATCGCTGGCATCGCACTGTATTACTTGGGGCTGTCTAAAAAGCCCATTTAAGTTGAAAATCCGCCAAAATTAAACTACAAGGAATGCTGTAAAATCAACATTCTTTTGGGGTGCTTTTTTTAGATTTCGGGGTTAATTACTACTTTTCGGACAGCCCCAAATAGCAACCCACCAGTCAAATATCGGAAACAAACGAAAGTTCAATAAAATGGAAAAGAAATGATCCTAATTGCGACCGTGTATGCGACACTCCATGTCCATCAAGCGAAGATCTAGAGCAAGTATTTCGAGAATTTACTTTTTCTCGCCGTTGATTCGATGGAAGTACTTAAGCTAGAAAAAGCTGGTTCGCCATAAGGAACCAGCTTTTTCTATGTTATATTGTAACCGTCGATTGATTACTTTCCTTCTTTTCGCTTTTTTTACGGAAATAGGTGGCTACAATCGGTCCAGAGATGTTATGCCAAACGCTGAAAATCGCACTTGGAACAGCGGCAAGCGGTGAAAAATGAGCGGTCGCCAACGCGGCACCAAGTCCGGAATTTTGCATGCCGACCTCAATCGAAATCGCTTTTTGTTTCGGCTCCGACATTTTAAATAACTTTGCAAACCAATAACCAAGCAATAATCCAAGCGCATTATGAACAACGACGATAAGGAAAATAATAACCCCAGTTTTCGCGATAGCCTGCTGGTTTTGACCAACGACAGCAGCCACGATAGCCACGATAGCGAGAACGGAAACGAGCGGAAGAATTTGAATGGCTGCTTTAACTTGTTTTTGAAATAACATTTGTACGATTAGTCCAAGGATAATAGGAATAAGTACAACTTTGACGATCGACCAAAATAGGGCGCCGGCGGAAACGGACAGCCATTTCCCTGCAAGCAACAAAATCAGAGACGGTGTCAAAATTGGGGCAAGTAAGGTTGACACGGACGTAACAGCGACCGAAAGCGCCGTATCGCCTTTTGCTAAGTATGTCATGACATTGGAAGCGGTACCACCAGGACAGCAGCCAACAAGAATGATGCCGAGCGCTACTTCAGGCGAAACGGGCAATAAGGTAGCGAGCAAAAAGGCCAAAAGCGGCATAATAAGAAATTGGGCAATTACCCCAATTAATACCTCTTTCGGACGTGCGAAGACTTCCTTAAAATCGTTGGCCGATAATGTCAAGCCCATCCCGAACATGACGACACCAAGCAGCGGTACGATATAAGGAGTGATCCATGTAAATGCCTTTGGCTCAAAAAAAGCAAGAGCCGCGAATAATAATACCCAAATTGCAAATGTATTGCCGACAAAGTTGCTTAGTTTTACGAGAGTCCCCATTTTTCCTTCTCCTTCCAATTATTAATATAACAGCTATTATTATACATTTAATATTTAAAAAATTTCAACTATAATTGGATTCAAGAACTCTCCTTATATGCTATTCTTGTTACATCTGCCATTGGGTGAACGCTACCGATGAACATAACCTCATCTTTCGGCTCAACACTTTACAACACAACAACCTTTTGTAATACCTGTCATCCTAGTGCAATACGTTCACGTGTACACTGAAAGGCACGAGCAACACGTAAAACAGTGTCATCTTCACCATATCTTCCAACGATCATCATCCCGACAGGCAGACCCTCGGATTTTCCACACGGAACGTTCATTGCTGGGTGCCCTGTAACGTTGAATGGTGCAGTATTATAAATCATTTCTAAAGCTCTTGTAATAATTTCTTCCCTTGAAGCATCTGGAGAAGGAATCTTTGTTGCTTTCATCGGGGTAGTAGGCATAATCAGCACGTCATATTTTTTTAGTGCGTTATCATAAGCTTGTTTTAATTTTCGAGCTACGTTTTGTGCGATAGCATAATATTTCCCGTTATACTGGTCGTGCATATATTGTCCAAGTAAGATTGTCATTTTCACTGTATCTGAAAATTCGTTTGCTCTTATTTTGCGTGCTTTACCATAGGCATCTAGAAGTTGAGTGCTATAGTGTCCTTTCCAATTCGTTCCCATCCCATTTTCTTTGACCATTAAAGAGGTAAGGCCCTCTATACCAATCCCATTCCAGATGTGAATACCATCCCGATGCATTGGAATAGATACTTCTTCTACTGTTGCTCCGCTATTTTCCAAAGAATAGGCGGCTTCTCTCACTAAATGATCTACATCCTCCTCGGACAGCCCGTCCCAACCAAAGCCTTCCGTTACGATTCCGATTTTAATATCCTTAGCATGACCAACAAGTGATTCAGTGTATGGTTTCACCTCTAAACCTGACTGCCTTGGATCTAAGCCATCATCGCCAGCTATCACTTCAAGCAACAAAGCGACATCCTCAACTGTTCTAGCAATAGGTCCAGTATGATCTATCGTCTGTTCAATTGGAAAAATCCCTGTATACGGAACAAGTCCGTATGTAGGTTTTAGACCATATACACCACACCAAGAGCTAGGGATCCGAATAGATCCTCCTTGGTCACCACCTATTGCCATGTCAACTTCACCTGCAGCAACCAATGCTGCACTTCCACTAGAAGAACCACCTGATGATCTAGTAAGGTCATGTGGATTTAAGACGGGTCCTGTTGCAGAAGTATGACTGCCTCCGGATAGGCATAAATCTTCGCAAACGGCTTTGCCTACAATTTCTCCACCAGCATCAAGTATCCTAGTTACAATGGTAGCGTCTTCGTCAGGTACAAAACCTTCTAAAATTGCTGAACCATTCATCATAGGAACACCTGCTAGACTTATATTATCTTTTAGCACAATTGTTTTTCCCGCTAATTTTCCATTACTATTTCCTTTTATGCTAGTTTTCCAATACCATGCATTGTATGGGTTTTCTTCGACATTTGGGCGATACCCTGGAGTGCGTGGATATTTTACTGGGAGACTAGGTTCTACAAGCTGATTTAAACGATTGTAAGATTCAAGTGTACCTTTCATTAATTCTTGATATGAAGATAATTCATCATTCGTGAGATTAAGATTAAACCCCTCTGCAATTTTTTTTAATTGTTCAATCGTTGGTTTTTTAACAGCCATTCATTTTTCCTCCCAAATAAAAATTTCAAAAAATAGTTAGACAATCCCGTCTAAAAATCTACTATTTTGCATTAAGGTAAATCCTAAAAGTGCAATTATATAAGTTCAGGTTGAAAAACCGACATAAGTAAGACATTTCGAAACACTTTATACATATGTCGGAAAATCAACCTGCATTATATAGTTTTCATAGAGCTTTTGGCACTACCTCATTACACACCGATTTCTTTCGGTTTGCCTTCATTTGGGATTCCTTGAATCGGGCATTCTGCTGTCCCGACCGTACTTCTTGTGATCTTCTCTACATTTTCTCGTGCTTTCTCCGCGTCCATTACCCAAGTACGATAGAACTCAAATGGGCATTCCGCTACACCTCGGTCGCCTTCACCGGAATTGATCAGACCAGTATATCCACGGTGAAGCAACTTAAACAGATGGTTCTCGGACTGGGCATTCTTTCTAAAATCACGAATCTGGGAGATGGAGAGTTCTGCATACTGTATTCCATTTTCCTCCGTTCCACACTCACCTAGCGTTCGTCCGTCAAATCCGATGATAGCAGAGTGGCCAAAATAGGAGTAGACCCCATCAAATCCTGTTGCATTGGCTACAGCTACATAAGTATTGTTTGCCCAAGCCATAGCTTTCGCCATAATGATTTGCTGCTCCTTCGCCGGATACATGTAGCCTTGGCAACGGACGATCAATTCCGCGCCTTTCATTGCGCAATCGCGCCAGATTTCAGGGTAATTTCCGTCATCGCAAATGATGAGGCTGATTTTCAACCCCTTCGGCCCTTCCGTAACATAGGTAGTATCTCCCGGATACCAACCTTCGATCGGGCACCAAGGAATAATCTTACGGTACTTTTGAACAATCTCTCCTTTATTGTTAATGAGGACTAGGGTATTGTAAGGAGCTTTATTCGGATGTTCTTCATGCCTTTCTCCGGTTAACGAGAACACCCCCCAAGTATTAGCCTTTTTGCACGCTGCAGCAAAGATATCCGTTTCCTCGCCTGGTATAGAAGCTGCAGTCGCATACATTTCATCCGGATCGTACATGATACCCATGGTACTATACTCCGGGAAAATGACGAGATCCATACCTGGAAGACCTTGTTTCATACCTACGACCATGTCAGCAATTTTTTTTGCATTTTCAATAACCTCCGCCTTCGTGTGCAAACGTGGCATTTTGTAGTTAACTACAGCTACTCCTATTGTGTCATGACTGCTAGAAATGTCTCCATGTCTCACTTTACACTACCCCTTTCTTTGAATTATGAATAAATATGGGATAGACAAACGAAAACATTATTTAGTCTATCCACCTTATTCTCATTGCAAGAAGTGTGCCAAAACGAATATTCCTAAGGAATCTATATAAATGCAATTTAGAACTTTAACGTTTTCGGCTTTTATGGAGTAATCGGTGTTTTTCGACTGTTGAGTGACCGAACAACACCGCTTCCAGACAAATGCATTTGTCGGTGAAGCGGTTCGTTGTTCGGTCCTCTGTCACGCGAAGGCGTGACGAAGGCCAGTCACAGACTTGCCTCCGACAGTCGAAAAAATAGGGAGTCTACTTTTTCGTCCGCCATAAGTTAAATCTCCCAGTTGTATTTATATATATGCACTTTATAAAATAATTAGAAACTTTTTCTTAATTTTGCGACATTATAAATAAAAAAATTTGAAATATTCAGATTTATAAATTAAAATAAAGCAATATATATGATTGTTTAATTTTGCTACACTGTTGCAAATTGTTACAAGGGGGGATGGTAGATGGAACCTATTCGTATCGGTTTTTTATTTTCTTTAACAGGTACGACTTCCTTGACAGAAATCGGACAATATCAAGCAGCTTTATATGCTCTAGAGAAATACCAAAAAGATCGCTGTCATTCAAATCTTTCGTTTACCTATGAGGTTAGAGATATTCGTTCCGATCCAAGAGAGAGTTATAAACATGCGTTAGATATGGCACGTGCGGGAATAAAAATTTTTGTAGGATGCTATACTTCTGCATGTCGTAAAGCCATTTTACCTGTTCTTGAGCAGCATGATTGTCTTTTAGTATATCCGACCCTCTATGAGGGACAGGAGATTCATCCACACGTTTTCTATATCGGAGAAATTCCTAACCAACAGATAGCCTCTCTTCTTACATTTATGGTTCAACAGTTTGGACGACGGGTTTATCTAATTGGAAATGATTACATTTATCCTAGATATACGAATCAGCAAATACGGGAAATGCTTCACGAATTAAACGGAGAAGTCATCGGAGAAAAATATGTCCCATTAGGACATAAAGAATTTTCACATTGTTTACAGGACATTCAGCAATCTTCTCCTGATGTAATACTTTCCACACTCGTTGGGGAAAGTGTGTTACATTTTTATCAAACTTATTACGAATTAAGATTAAATCCAGAGGAAATACCAATTCTTAGCCCAATAACAACAGAGTTGGAAATACGCGCTATGGGAGCTAAATATGCAGCAGGACACTATAGTTGTTCCAGTTATTTCCAATCATTGGATACTCCTGAAAATCGGGAATTTGTACAAGGAATGAAGGAGAAGTATGGACCAGATACAGTTGTTTCTTCGGTTATGGCCAGTACATTTACTGGAATTCAGATGATATTAGATGCGGTGAATGCTCTACAATCGACTGAAAGAAAGCAAATATTAAAATATTTATATAAAAAAACATTCTCATCACCGAGCGGACAGATTACGATTGAGTCTAACCATCATTTATCTCGTGAAATAAGAATTGGAAAAGCTGATTTGGACGGGCAATTTAAGATTGTTTGGAGCTCGGAACAGCCGATTCCTGCAAAACCGCTTTTGACAAATACTATCGTCGATTCTATAGACGAAGAGTCGATATGGAAACCTTTTGTTGAGACAATCGGTAAAGAAACATCTGATGGGATTGTAGTTATTGATCAAAACAGAATGATTTTATATGTTAATTCAGCTGCTTATTCTCTGCTTCGAGCTAAGCAAGGCGATTTTCTCAAGGAGGAGCTTTTACAGGAGCTTGATTCTACTTATCAGGTAATTCAAAAGAATATTGGGCAAATCAATAAGACTTCTCTCTTTTTGATAAAGAAAATAAACCAACCGTCCCTCCTAACCAAAAAACAAGCAACAAAGGAGTATAAGTTTGGCAACATTACAACCTATAGTCCATCCTTTCAAAAAGAGCTGCACGTCGCAGCAATTGCCGCTCAATCCGATGCTAATGTACTAATATTAGGAGAAACTGGTTCGGGTAAGGAAGTTTTGGCACGAACCATTCATGAACAAAGCCCTCGCAGGAACGGTCCATTTGTTGCCTTGAATGCTGGTGCGATTCCAAGAGAACTAATTGCCAGCGAGCTATTCGGATATGTGGAAGGAGCATTTACTGGTTCACGGAAAGGGGGCAACGTAGGAAAGTTTGAAGCTGCAAATGGAGGGACATTGTTCCTCGATGAAATTGGTGAGATGCCATTGGACTTACAGGTGAGTTTGCTTCGAGTGTTGGAAGAACGGAAAGTTGTTCGTATTGGTGACCATAAAGAACGCCCTATTAATGTACGTGTCATAGCCGCAACTAACCGTAATCTCAAGGAAGAAATTGCTTATCAAGGTTCCTTTCGCTCAGATTTGTATTACCGGTTGAGCGTATTTACTATTCATATTCCACCGCTGCGTCAGCGAATAGAAGATATTCCAAATTTATCTGCACAATTTCTTCATCAATTTCATCAGCATTATAGAAAAGGACCACTAGAGTTATGTGATTCTACATTGCAGTTGCTTCAGTCATACAACTGGCCAGGTAACATTCGCGAGCTGCGAAACATCATAGAAAGGGCATTTCTGCTAGCTATTAATGAACAAAAAATTCTTCCTCTGTACTTACCTGAAGATTTTCAAAAATTCGATATAATGAAACAACGATATTTAGCTAGTGCTAGTAATCTAAAGAATATGGAAAAACAGATGATTGAACAAGTTCTCCAACAATCACAAAGCATTTCGGAAGCAGCCAAAATTCTTGGTATCACGAGAAGTACACTGTATCGAAAAATAAAAAAATGGAAAATTAAGATAAAATCCTTACATAGAAAAAGTTTATAAGACCTGTTTTGCCTCCCTTGTGCATACTGGATACTATCCAGCCAAGGGAGGCGAAGACGATGGCAAAAACCGTTTTTGACATTCAACGAACTGTATTCGCGATAGAAAGTATGATCGTGAAAATTGAAGGTCAAGCACAAATGATTGCCAAGTTGATTCAAGAAAACGAACAACTAACAACTACGTCAAGAAAATAGACAACTTCGCAAAGAAAACCAACAACTGAAAACACGTGTAGCCGAATGGGAAGCTCGCATGAAAAAACAGTACCAATATCCAATTACCGCCGTCTCCCTGCCTTCTTCGGAGCGTTTTATAACCAAACATTCTTCGCGTCCCCCATCCGAGAAGAAACCGGGCTGTCAACCTGGTCACTGCATTGCGATCCGAAAAGTAGACAGTATAAATTCAGTTAATCCGAAGGAATCAGAGTGATAAAGCTTCTGGTTCCTTTCCTTGTTCTTGTCTTTTCCTCAGTGTCTTAGAATCCTAAGAGCCTGTCAAAGAGAACGCTTGACAGACCCTTGGAATTCTGAGAATGGATTGGTAAGACGAGAAGGAGAAAATATAACCCCTTGTGCTCTTCTTTAGCTAGCCTTTGCATATTGAACTGGTGTTTGATAATCGAGAACACTTTGTATACGTCGATGTTCGTAATAGCGAATATAATCATGTATCAGTTGCACGGTCTCCTCTATGCTCTTAGTGGTCTGCAGATCTTGTTGAATCTCTGTTTTGAGATAGGAGAAAAAGCTTTCAATGCATGCGTTATCAAGAGCATTATCTTTTCTTGGCATGCTTGACGTAATCGAAAACGTGTCCATAAGCGTTTTCCTTCTTGTTGATCGATACGGCATTCCTTGATCGGTGTGAAAGATTAAGAAATCATCGATGTTTCTGATTTCCAAAGCATATTAAAAGCATATTATATTAATAGAGAATCTTCCACAAGTTGAACATCGTGTGTTTGTGGAATCTGATAGCCTACCATTATTGTGTAAATCCATAATGGCAGAAACAAATCGTTTTTTATCGTCCACGGCCACTTCTGTTACATCTGCGACCCATTTTTCATTCAGACGTGCTGTAGAAAAATCTCTCTTTAATAGATTTTCATAAATATATCCAGCTGAAGTTGCCTTTTTTTCTGTGAAAATAACGGCGAATTCGCGATTATTTTCATGTTTGGGTGGGGAGAAAAATTTTTCTCATGGATGTTTACTTTCTCATAATCGTCTTCGTTATACACATGAGCCGTTGCGTTTCGCGAACTAAGCATATCATTCCATATATCGATATTCTCAATCCACCCTTCCTTGAACGCTTGACGATAACACGATCGCCGAGTATTCAACTCAAGTCCCGATGCTTTAAAAATTTTGGATAAAAGCTTCCAAAGCTGATCTTCTAAAATTTCATATTTTTTCACAATCGAATCCCGATACACTTCTTTCAATAATTCATCACCATCTGAGTTGCTGAGAGGATGCGATGACATTTTTTAAATGCAGCAATGAGCGAAACGCATATTGATACGATAAGATAATGGATTCTCTATATTTGTCAAATAAATCACTCATTGCAATCTACCTTTCTTTAACATATTCACACCAAAAGTGTCGCGCAACTGCTACTCAAACTACAATCCTATATTATTTTATTAACTTTACGATGTAAAAACAAAGCAATTATTTGTGTTACCATAACGAACGCGATCAGTATAGAAATGGAAGTTTCATACATCCATCCCATCATACTACTTCCAATAAGCATCGCCAGTCCCAATGTAATGTTGAATATAGCATAAGCACGTCCGCGCATATGAATTGGAATCAAATCTGCGATAGCAGCCTTCATCATCGTTTCTTGAATCCCCATTAGCGCTCCCCAACAAATAACCGCTATCACAATCATCCATGAGTGGTTCACAAACCCCAACAATACAACAGGAATGCTCAAAACCGGAATCCATAGAAGTTCCTTAAATCCATTGCGATCATACCGTTTTCCTACCCATAAGGCAACCATTGCATCCATTCCCATGGCAAGTGCATATAAAATCGGAATCCAAGCAGGTGAAATGATGTGGCGTTGGCTCATATGTAAAGATAATAAGGGAAAGCTTACAAATCCCACCATACTAATAAACGAGAAACCGATATACCGCCAAAAAACACTTGGCAATGTTATATTCGCCTGAACCTGTTCCGTTCCCTTAGGCAAGGATGTTTCCATTGTCTCGGGATTGGGGACTTTGATTCGTAAATAAGAAAGAACGACCAACAAAAGAAACACAGGAATCAACGTCCACATGAATCCCGTCCTGTAGCTGTTTGTTAAGCTGAAGCTAAGCGTCAATAATAAAGGTCCGATAAAGGCACCAGCTTGATCGATCGCTTCGTGAAGACCAAATCCATATCCTGTACCTACTCGTTTTGTAGCGAAAGATAACATAGTATCTTTCCCAGGACTTCGAATGGCTTTTCCCACACGCTCTAAAATAAAAAAGAGAGCTGCTAGCTGCCAATGACCTGTAAAGGCAAGTAGCGGAACCGATAGGAGTAGTGCATAACCAACGTAGGTAATCGTCCAATAGCTTTTTGTTCGATCCACCCAATAACCTGATGCAATGCGCAACACATAGCCCAAAAACTCGCCAACTCCTGTTACCAACCCGATTGCAACAGCGCTTGCTCCCAACGTATGAAGATAAGGGCCCGTTACACTTCGTGCACCTTCGTATGTAATATCCCCAAGCGCACTGATAACCCCAAATAAGATAATAAAACGATAAGCAAGTTTATTTAGGCTTTGTCTTTTTTCCACCAGCTATCCTCTCCTCATTAATAGCCTTAACGATCCGAATGGCCAGTCGATCAACTTCTGTTTTACATATAAAAATCGCTTGATTGGGTGAAATGTTGCTGAGTAGTTGTTCATCGCGCATCGAAGGACAATTTTATCATACAAAATATTACGAATAAGTAAACCATCTTCTATCGACAAATTTTTGCAATAAGGAAAGCGCAAGGTGCCCCCATTTCGCCTACAGGCAACCAAGTAGAGGTACCATCCAAAAAATATTGCCAACGCTTCACATAATATGGTAACCTACTCTTGAACTACTCCCACTTTCACTTCGTTTAGAAGTGGGAGATTCCTACGATCTCCGCTCTGTCACGCGGATGTTTAGTAGGCGATCCCCGCAGTTCCTGCGGTTCAGTTGCCTAACAAGACAACAAGCGAATGGTTTCTTGCAACAAATTTTTTGCAGCGTTCACATCTCGATCATGATGTGTTCCACAAGACGGACACGACCACGCACGCAAGTTTAATTTCTTTACTTCTTTGTTTTGATACCCACAAACCGAACAAAGCTGAGAACTCGCAAAGTGCTTGCTCACCACAATCAACTTGTTTACCATACCACTTTGCCTTGTACTCTAACATCGTTCGAAATTGCGACCACGACACTTCATGAATCGCTTTGGCTAGCTTATGGTTTTTCACCATGTTGGCCACTTGCAAATCCTCCAGCCCGATGACATCGTGGTTTTTGATGATCTCGGTGGAGAGTTTATGCAAGTAATCCATTCGAGCGTTGACGATTTTTTCGTGGATGCGTGCGACTTTCATCCGTTGTTTATACCAATTCGAACCGCCTTGTTTTCGTCTTGCAAGTTTACGCTGCTCTTTCGCTAACTTTTGTTCTAGTTTGCGAAGCCACTTTGGATTTTCATATGCCGTTCCGTCTGAAAGAATGACGAGATGTTTTAAGCCCATGTCGATGCCAACAGATGATCCTGTCTTTGGAAGTGGTTGTACTTCTTCTTCGGTGAGGATGGATACAAAGTACTTGCCTGTTGGATTTCGTCTGATGGTTGCGCAAAGAATACGTCCTTTCACTTCACGACTTTTTGCCAAGCGGACAAATCCAAGTTTGGGTAGTTTGATTTTATTTCCAACAATCGCAATATTGTCATTCGTGTACTTTGTTGTATACGATTGCACGTTATTCTTTTTGGACTTGAATTTGGGCCTATCGTTTTGCTTATTGAAAAAGCGTGTGTACGCATCTGACAAATGTTTGAGGGAGGTTTGTAGTGCAATGCTGTCTACTTCTTTGAGCCAAGCGAGCTCTTTTTTCAGTTTGGTCAATTGCGCAGAGCATGTGTTATACGACAAGCCTTTTCCAGTTTGCTCGTATGTGTCGTTCCATTTGGCAAGAAAATAGTTGAACGCAAACCGCGCGCACCCAAACGTTTTGTTGATAAGCACTTCTTGTTCCTTGTTCGGATAGATGCGAAACTTGTAGGCTTTATTGACAAGCATTGACTTTCACCTCTTTGTATTTTATATATTTTATCATACATCATTTTCATGTACGAAAAGATGAAATACGCACTTGTGCAGATAGAAAAATGAGCTTTCGGCTACGCCTAACCGACATTCATCTCCCACCTATCCATTGGGCTACGCCCTTCACATGCCTTGAGGTGGGAGTCTTCTGTCGGGAAATGATAAAATATGGCTTCTTCTTGTACGAAATGGTTGGCAGAAGCCCAACCAGTCGATAGCGAATCACAATGAAAGAAGGGATGAAATATGATCGGTTTTATCGGCTTAGGCATTATGGGAAGCCGCATGGCGGAAAATTTAATCGACAGCGGCTATGAACTTATTGTGCATAACCGGTCAAAAGAAAAAGCGGCTCGCCTATTGCAAAAAGGGGCGAAATGGGCCGACTCTCCAAAGGAAGTGGCGAAGCAGTCCGATGTCATCTTGACGATGCTCGCCACACCCCGTGCCGTTGAAGCTGTTGCGCTCGGGGAACATGGATTTTTGCCCCACTTCCCTAAAGGGAGCATTTGGGTCGATTGCAGTACAGTCGATCCGGCCTTTACTCGAAAAATGGCGGAGGAATCCGCGAAGCGGGGCATTCGCTTTTTAGACGCCCCTGTCGCCGGTTCAAAAATCCCTGCTGAAAAAGGCGAACTCGTATTTTTCGTTGGCGGCCGAAAAGAAGACTTAGAAGAAATCCTCCCATTGCTCAATGCCATGGGAAAAGCCATCCATCATCAAGGCGAAAACGGAAAAGGAACGTCGATGAAACTTGTCGTCAATCTCATGCTCGCCGAGTCGATGGCGGCTTTTGCCGAAGCGGTCACGTTGGGCGAAGCGCTCGGCCTAGACAAAGAAACGGTAGTCAACACCTTGCTGAACGGCCCAACAACCGCTCCGTTTTTAAACGGAAAAAAGGAACATATTCTCCGCAACTACTTTGCGACAGAATTTCCTCTTGAACATATGCAAAAAGACTTGCAGCTCATGGCCCAATCGGCCTACGAAAACAACGTTTCTTTGCCGCTTGCTAACGCCGCAAAAGAACTATACGGCTTGGCGAAGCAATATGGATGGGGGCAACAAGATTTCTCGGCCATTTACGGACTTTTATCGACCAAAAAGTAGATAAAAGAGGCTGGCTTCAAAAAGTCGATTTAGCGATCTTTTGAGCCAGCCTCGTTGCGTTTTGCCAACTACAAATTGTTACCGCTACTTTCACAGTTCAGGTTTTTCCCATATAGACTACGCCCGTGCTAGACGAACAAGACACTTCCCTATCGCTGGTGAATTGAAAGATCGAATAACTCTCAAATTAACCTATAATTATACAATAGTAGCATGTATTGCCTTGTCTGACTGTAACATTAAATTTCTAACACCTATGTTAAGATTAGCAAATCTTTCGTCACCTATTCCCTCTGTTTTATATCGATAATATATTTGTTGTAATACCGCAGCTATTTTGTAAAAAGAGAAGCTGAGATAGTAATTAAGGTTGGAAATATCTCGTCCTGATACTTCGGCATATAAAATAGCCAACTCTTTTCTCGTCATAAACCCCGGCTGATTCGTTATAGTAGCCAATCCAGTGTCTTCATCTTCCTTCTCTGTCCAATAAGCGAGGCTAATAGCGAGATCTAAAAGAGGATCTCCAATTGTTGACATTTCCCAGTCTAATACTGCGATAATTTCATTAGGATTTTCAATGTTAAATACTATATTATTTAATTTAAAGTCATTGTGAATAATAGTAACTTCTTTAGAAACAGGTATATTGTGTATCAACCAGTTTTCTAGTTTTTCAACAAACGGCAAATCTTCTGTTCTGACTTGTCTATAGCGGTTAATCCAACCATTCACTTGCCTTTGTAAAAATCCTTCTGGCTTTCCCAATGAATCTAGGCCACTTTTATATACGTCAATGCGATGTAAATCAGCTAATTCCTGAATAAAGGATTTAGAAATCTGTTTTTTTATTTTAAGAACGTCCCACTGATTAGGAAGTTGTTTGTCTAATACGATACCCTTTTTCAACTCCATAATATAAAAAGGTTTATCCATTATATTATGATCTTCACAGTATAATAAAGGTTTAGGGGCTTTGGGATACACGGAATAAATCTTTTTTAACAAGTTATATTCTCGATTCATATCATGTGCTTTAGCCGGCAGTTTTCCAAAAGGAGGTCTTCGCAACACCCCTTCCCACTGACCGATGCGTAATAAATATGTTAAGTTCGAGTACCCAGCAGTAAACGGCTTAATCACTAATTCCTCAGTTTCATCCATTAAATTGAACTTTTCTCTTAAGTACTGTTCAACACGAGACCAATTAACGTTTTGGAGCACAAAGATCCTCCTCCATGTTTCGTTCAAACTCTTTGATCATCGAACGGGCTACGACCATACGGTGAACTTCGTCTGGTCCGTCGTAAATTCTTGCCGTTCTTGCCTCCCGGTAAAATCCTTCTAGAGGAGTGTCACCTGTCACTCCTAGAGCTCCATGTACTTGAATGGCTCTATCAATGACGTTATGCAGAACGTTGGCCCCGAAAAATTTGATGATAGAGATCTCTTTTCTTGCCTCTTGGCCATTGTCCATCATCCACGCCGCTTTTAACGTCATTAATCGAAACGCCTCAATTTCTGTTGCAGAATCAGCGATAAAATTTTGGATTATTTGATGATCCGCCAATCGTTTCCCACGTGTTTCCCGCTTCAATGCGTACCCTATCATTAAATCTAAACTTCTTTTCGCGATGCCGATCCAGCGCATGGCATGTGTAATGCGCCCTGTGCCAAGCCTCAGCTGCGCTAGCTTAAACCCTTCTCCTCTCGGTCCGAGCAAGTTTTCTTTCGGAACTCGACAATTCGTGTACCGGACTTCACAATGTCCCCCTGTAAAATGGTCACCAATAACTGGAATTTCGCGAACAATTTCAAACCCAGGATTGTCGTGCTCCACTATAAACAAACTAAATTGCTGATGAGGTGGGGCATCCGGATCAGTTTTGGCCACTACGATCGAAAAACTGGAGCCAACAGCTCCTGTCGTAAACCATTTATGGGCATTAATCACCCATTCATCCCCATCAAGCACTGCTGTCGCTTTTAAAAGCCGCGGATCAGAACCGGATACTTCAGGTTCGGTCATGGCAAAGCACGAGCGAATGTCCCCATTGACAAGCGGGTATAAATATTTCCGTTTTTGCTCTTCCGTCCCTGCGTGCCATAATATTTCACTATTCCCTGCGTCCGGAGCCATGAAACCAAAAACGTAAGGCCCTACAGGACTACGTCCCACCACTTCAGATAACAATGCCAAAGACACAAGACCTAATCCTGATCCCCCCGCTTCTTTCGGCATGTGTGCAGCCCAAAGCCCCATATCTTTGACTTTTTGTTGAAGCGGTTTCAAAATTTCTTCAGGCAGTCCACGATGCGGCACCATATACTTTTCACTCGGATATACATATTCCTTCATAAAAGCTGTCACTTTTTCAAGCATTTCCTTTTGTTCAAACGATGGGCTGAAACTATACACAATCGATCACTCCTCAACCTTTTTGTTATTCATAAAAGTTTACATGCATGTTTCATGCCAAACAAAATGATCTAAACCATCCATTTTTCGCACCAAGAAATGATGAAAAAAGTAATCAAAAACATATATATAAAAATAAAAAATATTCTGTTTTATGGAGGGATAGTTATTAACCATTTACATTCGGAGAAACTCCAAAAACATGTTCAAGATCTAAACGAAAAAATCAAGGAACTACAAGAAAAAATAAACTTGTACGAGAAAGTCATCAATGCTAGCTATGATCCGATCTTTATAGCGGACAAAGATGGGTACGGAATCAAAATGAACGAAGCATACACCCGAGTGACAGGCATAACAGAGGATCAATTAATCGGCCGCCATCTGAAAGACGTCGTTAAAGATGGGATTATATCCGAATCAGTTTCGCTGAAAGTTCTAAAAGAAAAAAAACAGGTGACGATCATCCAACATGTAAACGGAAAGGAACTATTAGTCACCGGTAATCCAATTTTTGATGACAAGGGAAACGTGTCTCATATTGTTACCAACCTACGAAATATATCAGCTCTAAAAAGCTTAGAAGCGGAATTAAGCAGAACAAAAGAACTCGCAAATAAATATTTACAAGAAATCAAGATTTATCAAAAAAAAGAAGATATGATCAGTCATGAAGGAGTAATTGCTAACAGTAGACAAATGTTAAACGTTATTAATTTGGTTCAAAAAATAACACCTTTTAATTCCACAGTCTTGTTGCTCGGAGAGTCTGGGGTTGGAAAAGAAGTAATCGCCAATCTCATTCAAAAATGGAGCACCCGTTCAAACAAACCGTTTATTAAAGTAAACTGTGCAGCTATCCCGAAGGAACTAATTGAATCTGAACTATTTGGATATGAGAAAGGAGCCTTTACCGGCGCTGACAGCAGAGGACGTCCAGGCTTATTTGAACAAGCACATACAGGAACAATCTTTCTAGATGAAATCGGGGAAATGCCACTGCAGCTTCAAGGAAAACTGCTAAGAGTATTGCAAGAATTCGAAGTGACGAGAATCGGTGGTCGACGAACGATTAAAATTGACGTTCGCGTCATATCGGCCACAAATAAAGATTTGGAATCTTTAGTCAAACGGGGTGAATTTCGCGAAGACCTTTACTATAGGTTGAACATTATTCCGATTAAAATTCCTCCGTTGCGTAAACGTCAAGAAGACATCCCTCTACTCGCCAATTACTTTTTAGATCAGGCAAATCAAAAATACCATCTTAACAAACAGCTAACAGACGATGCTTTGCTTGCAATGAAGGCGTATGCATGGCCTGGAAATGTCCGAGAAATGCAAAACTTGATTGAACGGCTTGTCATTACAACGGAAGCGGATGACATCACAGCTTCTCATTTGCCCTTTTCCAATCAAACTGCATTTGTTCCACAGCCTATACAAAAAAAAATGAAAGAAGTGCTGCAAGATATAGAAAGAGAAATGATTTTGAAAGCGATTTCTGAATATAAAACGACAAGAAAAGCAGCCGAAGTGCTTGGCATTAGCCAATCCGCCCTCGTCAAAAAAATGCAGCGGTTAGGTATATAATTCGGCTGATTCATATTTTCATCTATGATTCTTTTCGGAATCACTTTTTATCGCCGGAAATAGCATGTTTAACAACATTATGAACTTTTTTAAATAGTTTATCATTGGCATACAAATTGCATTTAAATTTGGATGAATTTACTTTTAATTTTTGAGTATTAAAAAGGAGGTAATTTATGGATATCAGTCAATTTCCTTCTTTTCGGCTAGACAAAAAAATTGCACTTGTAACCGGTGGAAGCAAAGGCATCGGTCTAGCGATGGCATGCGCTTTAGGGTTACATGGGGCAAATGTCGTCATTGCCAGCCGAAATGTGGGCGATTTAAAAAAGGTGACAGAAGAAATGAGCAGAAAAGGATTATCGTTTTCATGGATCCAAGCGGATGTCACTGATAAGGAAAGCGTCCAGCTTATGATTGAGCAAATCATTCAACAATACGGTCGTCTCGACATCTTAGTGAATAACGCTGGGATGAATATTAGAAAGCCGCTGGTCGAAATCGAGGAAGAAGAGTGGGATCAAGTCTTAAATACGAACCTAAAAGGCATCTTTCTCGTCGGTCAGGCAGTCGCCAAACAGATGATAAAACAAGGAAATGGAAAGATCATTAATATCTCTTCTATATTCGGTGGGGTCGGAATGCCGTTTCAAACGAGCTACGCCGCCAGTAAGGGGGGCATCAATCAATTAACGAAAGTGTGGGCCAGTGAGCTCTCCCCTTATAACATCAATGTGAACGCCATCGCTCCTGCCTATATTAAAACTCCAATGACCGGCGCTTGGCTTCAAGATGAAGAACGGTACCAAGAAATCGTTAAAAATACGATGCTCAATCGTATTGGCGAGCCCGAAGATGTGGCCGGCCCGGTCGTCTTCCTTGCCTCTGATGCCGCAAATTATATAACAGGGCACATCTTGTATGTTGACGGCGGCTGGACAGCTAAATAACCATTATTAAAAAATGGAGGGATTCGATGATTACGGAAGGGCGGTTATACGGGCGAACAGTAAAAATGTTTGCTGAAAGACCAGCGAATGTATACGAAATGCTGGCCCATTCGGCCGCAACATTTCCGACAAACGAAGCGTTGATCAAAGGAGAGACACGGCTCAATTATACAGAACTAAAACAACTCACAGACACCTTGGCCAACAACTTAATGGAGAAACAAATCAAAAAAGGCGACCGCATCGCACTATTGCTTGGCAATGAAATAGAATTCGTACTGACCGTGCTGGCCTGTGCGAAAATTGGCGCCATTTTCGTGCCGCTGAATACGAAGCTCACAGCCAGCGAGTTAATATATATGATGACAAACGCCGGGACGAAGATGCTGATCACCAACAGCCTGCTTGTAAAACCGTTGGAAGACTGGCTCATACAAAGCCAATTCATCCAATATTGCTATTTAACTGACGATCAGCAGCCAGCAAAACGCATGTATTCATTTAAAGATGAACTGCTAAAAGAAACGCCGGGCAGTGAACACCCATATACGTCCCCATCTGAAACAGAGCCACTGTACATTATGTACACTTCCGGAACAACCGGACTTCCAAAAGGGGCCGTCGGCAGCCATATTAACGCCATTCATAGCTGCCTGAGCTATAGACACGTTTTACAAACCGACCATACCGTACGCACTTTAGTCGCCATTCCGCTTTTCCATGTAACCGGCTTGATCGGTCAGCTTCTCCATATGATGTTAGTAGGCGGAACGGTCGTCCTGATGGAACGTTACCAGACCGAAACGGCCATTCGGTTAATCAATCAGGAAAAGATTACATTTTTATTTAACGTGCCGACCATCTATATCATGATGATGTCACATCCGTTATTTAACGCGTTCTCCTATGATTTCGTGCGAATTGTTGCCTACGGCGGGGCCCCGATGTCTAAAGAAACAATCATCCAGTTAAAACGCTGCTTCCCGAACGCTTTCATGCATAACGCCTATGGCGCCACTGAAACAACTTCGCCGACAACGATCATGCCTAAACACTATTCTGAAGAAAAAACAAATTCTGTCGGATTGCCTGTTCCAGTTGCCGACTTAAGAATCGTAAGTGAAGATGGCGCTGACTGCGGACCGGGCGAAATCGGCGAACTGTATATTAAGGGGCCGATGGTCATCAAAGAATATTGGAACAACAAAGAAGCAAACCTTTCTTCCTTTACCGAGGACGGCTATTGGAAATCTGGCGATATTTCCTGTATAGACCAAGATGGTTTTGTTTATATTATGGACCGAAAAAAAGACGTCATCAATCGCGGCGGTGAAAAAATTTATTCAATTGAGATTGAAAATATTTTATATGCCCATCCGAAAATTCTCGAAGCTGCAGTAATAGGAGTTAAAGACCCTTTGTTTGGAGAAGAGATAAAAGCTTATATTGTTAAAAGACCAGGAGAAGAACTAACAGAGGAAGAGGTAATCATCTTTGCTCACAAGCACCTTCCAAAATTTAAAGTTCCGAAACAAATTGAATTTATTGAAGAACTTCCTCGAAATCCAGGAGGAAAAATTTTAAAAAAGAAACTGATTGAAATGTCTCCAGAAAATAACCAATAAATGGGATGATTATTGTTTCAAAGTTTTGAAAGCGTTATCAGTTCAAGGGAAAAATTTAATAAAACAAGGAGGTTTAAAAAATATGGAAATGAAAACACAGACAAGTATGCGAACAAACCATAAAGAAAATCATCCTCTTTCAAAATTAGCTCTCTTTTTTGCTAAAATCGCTGAGAAGTGGTTACCTGACGCATTTGTATTCGCTGTCGTTCTTACGATCATCACTTTTTTAGGCGGTATCATTATCAATAAAAAAAGTCCTATTGATATGGTTAGTTATTGGGGAGATGGTTTTTGGAGTTTATTAACATTCACAGCCCAGATCATCACTACTTTTGTGATGAGTTATGCTTTGGCATTAACCAAACCGGTTTCCCGCTTTCTCGAAAATATAGCCGGCAAATGCAAAACTCCCAACTCAGCCATATTGCTTGTAACATTTACTTCATTAGCTGCCTCATTAATTAGCTGGGCTTTCGGGCTGGTAGTTGCAGGAATTATTGCAAAGCTTGTTGCAAAAAAGGTTCGGGATATTGATTACCGTGTGCTTGTTGCTGCTGGCTATTCTGGGTTTGTTATATGGGAAGGAGGTCTTTCATCCTCCCCAGCCTTGTTTGTAGCTACAAAAAATCATGTATTTCAAGATCAAATCGGTATTATTCCAACTTCAGAAACTATATTCTCTGCTCTTAATATAGCGATTGTAACGGTTATTTTCTTTACATTGCCTTTCATCATGAAATTCATACATCCAGTAAGAAAAGAAGAACGCTTAATTATTGACACAACTTTATTAAATGATTCCGTTGATGACGAAGAACATAAACAGACGAATTTTGTTAATGATAAATTAGAAAAAAGCCGCATCATTACAGCAATGGGCGGGATTCTAGGATTAGCCTATTTAATCATCCATTTTTCTAAAAACGGATTTTCGCTTGATTTAAATACTGTAAACATGCTATTTTTAACATCTGTCCTTTTGCTGTTTGGAAATGTAAAGGAGCTCGGAAAAGGGTTAATTAAATCAAGTAATAGCGTTGGGCAATTTGTTTTGCAATATCCTTTTTATGCAGGGATTATGGGAATGATTTCTGCATCCGGTTTGGCAGAGTGGTTATCCAACTTATTTATAAAATTCTCGACTAGTTCAACACTTCCGTTATTTACGTTTTGGGCAGCAGGACTTTTGAACATGTTTATCCCATCTGGTGGTGGTCAATGGGCCGTACAAGCGCCTATTGCTATTCCAGCTGCGTTAGAAATGGGAACTGATCCTGCTAAAATAGTCATGGCAATCGCTTGGGGAGACGCATGGACTAATATGATTCAGCCTTTTTGGGCAATCCCTCTCCTTGCTATTGCAGGTCTTAGAATCAGAGACATCATGGGATTTACTACTATAACACTAATTTATACAGGTATAGTTATTTCTGTATTTATGCTGATTTTATAATCAGGATGAACATCTAGTATTCAAATTTAAGGATCGCTACCCAAAAACGAGCGTTTTTGGGTAGCCGTAACCGTAAGCAAAAAACTATATAACTGTAGATGAGCAAATTTACTAACACAAATTTACAACCAAACAAAAAAGAAGACATGAACCCGATTCCTTGGTTAGAATAGATGTGCCACCAAACCATTCACACAAGGAGGTTCATGTCTCATGAATAGATTAGCACATCATCAAGGAATCCACAAGTTTTTGACGATGTTGGGGTGGGCACTTTATTTCTCAAAACCTGTCATGAAGCATCTCGTTCATCTTGTGGATGCGATGATAACCAAGGGATTTTCGGGAACACTGACCGATCTACATCATGGGAGTTTTCATCCGAACCATCGCACAACACTCAGCCATTTTTTCACGAAAAGCCCGTGGGACGAAGAAATATTGCTTCGCAAACTCCAACACTGGGTGCTTCATCGTGTCGAATGCAGCGCGAAACGAGAGAATCAACCCATTTTTGTTTCGATCGATGATACGATTTGCCAAAAAACAAAGCCCTCGTCACGGGCAACACACGCGATCCAAGGGTGTGATTGGCATTATTCTCACGCGAATAAAAAGTCTGTCTGGGACATTCTCTCGTTTGGCTCATGGTTCATACGATGACTCAAGCGTTTCCTTTTGCCTTTCGCCTCTATGACAAGAAGGCTGGGAAAAGCAAAGGGGAACTCGCGATGGAGATGCTTTCTTCTTTAGATATACGCCAACCCGTTTATGTGCTCATGGACTCTTGGTATCCATCGAAAGCCCTCGTGGGAGCCTGCTTGAAAAAAGGGTTCCACGTCATCGCGATGCTGAAGACGAATCGGATTCTCTATCCAAAAGGGACGGCAATCCAAGCAAAGGAATTTGCCAAATCTATCGAGTCACGGGATACCCGCCTCGTCACGGTGGGAGAAGAGCGTTATCGAGTGTATCGCTACGAAGGTGCTCTGAACGGTCTCAAGGATGCAGTGATGCTCCTCGCTTGGAAAGCGGATCAACCGATGACATCGGAACATCTTCATTGCGTTTTGAGCACGGATCGCGAGCTGAGCGATGAAGACATCCTGCGCTACTACGCTGAGCGTTGGTCGATCGAATGTTTTTTCCGTCAGGCAAAAGACCAACTGAAGCTCGATGGGTACCGCGTTCGTCAAGTTCGTGCGGTGAAACGGTATTGGATTTTGGTACAACTGACTTATGTATACAGCATGTTCGAGTCCAACAGCGATTTTTCGAATGGGCTCGACCTTCTCCGAACGAAGAAAGCCAACAGTATGGTCGAATTTATCTACAGCGCAGCAAAACAAAATATTCCCATTGATGCCGTGAAAAAACAGCTCCACGTGGCATAAGGGGTACCCTGTTTGTCTCTTTTTATATGGTATTATTGTTATAAAAATTGCTCAACTACAGTAAATAATAAAAATTCAGGGAATTCCGCTGTTTTGTTGTATAATAAGGGCATGAAAACAACAGCGAAATTCCCTGACTCAACCCTTACAACTGAAGATCTCCTCAGCGCTTGGAAATGCTTGAAAAGCAAAATGCAGAATTAGAGGTGAAGCTAAAAAAGCAACAGGAGTTGGAAGCCAAATTAAAATGGTATGAAGAACAGCTTCGCCTTCTGCAGCATAAACGCTTTGGCGTTTCGAGCGAAAAAACCCTTCCTGGTCAATTGGAACTATTCAACGAAGTAGAAAACGAATCCAACCTTGAGTTGCCGGAACCTACTTTGGAGTCCATTCGTTATCAGCGCCGTCGGAAAACACGCGGTCACCGCGAAGCGATGCTTGAAAACCTGCCTGTGGAAACGGTCGAATACCGTTTATCCGATGAGGAACAGGTCTGTTCGTGTTGCGGTGGAGCTCTACATGAAATGAGTACGGAAGTACGCCAAGAACTTGTCTATATTCCTGCGGAATTAAAAGTAGTCAAACATGTGCAATATGTCTACTCTTGTCGCCATTGTGAACATCATGAGATCGAAACACCGATCAAAACAGCGTCTAGGCCGAAATCCGTCATTCCGGGTAGTTTTGCCTCTCCTTCTATTTTGGCGCATATTATGACGCAAAAATATGTAGAGGGGCTCCCGTTATATCGCCAAGAGAAACAGTTTCTGCGAATGGGCATCCCTCTTTCCCGGCAAACATTTGCCAATTGGATGGTAAAAGGAGCGGAACGGTGGCTGAGTGTGCTGTATCATCGGATGCATGAGCTTCTTCTGGAGATTGATATTATTCATGCCGATGAAACTACCCTTCAGGTTCTTCAGGAACCTGGAAGACCGGCTACTTCTACGTCCTATTTATGGCAGTATCAGACAGGAATAGAAGGACCGCCTATCATCCTTTATGATTATCAGGAAACGAGAGCTGGGGAAAACCCAAAGAATTTCCTAAACGGTTTTCAAGGCTATTTGCAGGTGGATGGATACGCAGGGTACCATCAAGTGCCAAATGTAACCTTGGTTGGTTGTTGGGCTCATGCGCGTAGAGGATTTACAGACGCACTAAGATCCATACCTGCCAATAGCGTGAAACCAGTAACCGCAACCGAAGGTCTGAATTTCTGTAATCAGCTGTTTGCGGTGGAACGTAAATTAAAAAATTAGATCCTAAAGATCGGTATGAAGAACGTCTAAAACAAAGCAAGCCTATCTTAGACGCTTTTTTGTCATGGCTTCAAAAGCAAGAACAGCACGTGTTGCCAAAGAGTGCGCTAGGAAAAGCCATTGCGTATTGTCTGAACCAATGGGACAAATTAGTCGCCTTTTTAGAGGACGGGCGACTGGAGATCGATCATAATCGCAGCGAGCGCTCCATCAAATCGGTTGTCATCGGAAGGAAAAATTGGCTTTTCGCCAATACACCGCAAGGTGCACGGGCAAGTGCCATCATCTACAGCATTGTGGAGACAGCGAAAGCGAATCAATTACATCCATATTACTACCTTCGCTATCTTTTTGAGCAGCTTCCCAATATGGATTTGTCAGACAAGAACGCATTGGACCAAATGCTTCCTTGGTCAACCACACTCCCCTGTTATATGTATTGCTTTTCATCAGCTAACTAAATAATACCTCAAGCCCCGGCCTTCAAAAAGGTGGGGGCTATTTGACGTTTACGTTCCTTTTCTGTACGTTGTGGTTCTGTTTTCTCCATAAACGACGTGGTTACCGCAAATAGTGGTTCTTCTGTTAGCACAATATGTTGTTTTTGCAACTCCTCGTTATTCAGCCGATACGATTTCGTTTGGTCGACTTTATTTTTGTTAAAGTTGCCCGACTCGATGTACCCAAGCCGTTCGAGCTTACGAACGACACGGCGGATCGTACTTGGCGACCAAAACGGAAGACGTTTTTGCCATTCCTCGTATGTCAACACTACCCGATCCCCACCCGTTTCTTGAAGCAGCTGATGAAGATCGCAAAGAACAATGCTTTCATTCAACCCAATTTGGCAAGCAAGTTGATTGGAAATATACATAATATCTCAACCTCCCATTTCGTCAACCGTAAAAATTGGCAAGTTTCCTCTTACTTCATCTATCGCTCCAAGACTATTGAAAGGATAGAGGATCACAAAATTTTTTTAAAAACACGAACAGCGTCTGTCGCTGTTCCTAAAAAATCCATTGGGAAATCACCGCTAAAACTCGTGCACAGAAAAAAAAAGCAACCCCTTCAAGAGTTGCTTTTCATCCGCTTATTTTTGCGCTGTCCAATTGGCAAACGGATAAATCGGATCGCGCAATTGAAACTCATACGTATAGCCATCGACAATTCCTACTACTTTGTCACTGTCATATAAAGCAAGCAAAAATTCCGCCATTTCTTTTGCCGTATGAAATTTCGGCACAGTAACATGGTAATCAAACTCATTTACATCAAATGCACGTTTAGCAAACTCGGTTTCGGTCGCTGCTGGCGCCAACACTTTTGCTTTCATTTTCGCTCCTTGTGCCGCCAACTCATGCGCTAATCCTTCCGTAAAAGCACTCACGTAAACTTTTTCTATTTCAATGCTGAATAGTTACGCGTAATTTCTCATCGGTTAACCTTTCAACAGGATTTTCTCACGTAATGCCATATAGTCTATTGCTTCCGCAAGATTTGCGAATGATTAATTCTGGCTCAACCATTACTGCTTTTGGCTGAAATTGACGGTGTATAATATCCTTTAGCATATGTGCGGCAAGTCGTCCGATTTTCTCTTTATCTTGGCGAACGGAAGTTAAAGGAGGATCGGTATAGTTGCACGCCTCGACATCATCGCATCCAACGATCGCAATATCCTCAGGCACTTTTAATCCTTGTTCCTTCATCGCTTTCATTGCCCCAAAGGCCATCAAATCCGAAGCAGCAAATACAGCTTCAGGATGATGTGACGAGCTCAATATTTTTTTCATCGCCTCATAGCCGCTTTCCATGAAGAAATCCCCTTGTGCGAACCATTCTTCATGGATGGTTAAACCAAACTCTTTCATCGTATTCCGAAATCCTTCTTCGCGAATTTTTGTCACTTGCGCCCCTGGCAAGCCACCAATGTAACCGATATGTCGATAACCACACAAGTAAAAGTGCTCTACTACTTTAGCAGAGATTTTATAGTTATCTGTCATAATGTAAGCGGAACGATTCCCTTCAAGTGGGATATCGACCCCGATGCAAGGAATATCGCTCATGTCTAAACGGTAGATGGATGGTTGCACTTTTTCACCGCTAATGATGATTACCCCATCCACCTTGTAGCGCATCGCACGCTGGTAGTAATCTTCCTCTCCTTCTTCAAATCGCTCATTTGAAAAAAAGAGGAGGTCATAACCGAACGATCCCATTGTTTTTTTGAAGGAGTTCATGACCTCGATAAAAAACGGATGGTTGAAATCCGCATTAATTTCTCCCGCATAAATGACGCCTACAAGCCTTGACTTATGGGTCGTATCCTTTTGAATTCGGGCAGCGACATACCCGGTTTGCTCCATAATTTCCAACACTCTTTTTTTCGTTTCTTCACCAACATCATGATAGTTATTTAACACTTTTGATACCGTACCTGGTGACACACCCGCTAATTTTGCTATTTCTTTAATGGTGATTTTCATAGGATCCCTTCTCAACTTCATAATCTTACCTTCATTATAGCACAAATTTTCCCGATAAAAACAAACACACTTTGCTAGACGGCTGTGTCACTATTGTTTCACGGATCCTTGCATCAAACTTGAAATGAACAATTTATTAAAGATTAAGAACACGACAATTAACGGTAATGTTGCCCAAAATGTTCCCGATAAAATCATGCCGTAATCTCTTACGTATGCATCTTGAAGTGCCCGGATGGCAATTTGAATCGTGTAGCTTGACTCGTCTCTTAATACAGTTAACGGCCATAAGAAATCGTTCCATACGAACATGAATGTCAAAATGCCGAGCGTCGCAAAAGCTGGCAAAATCGATGGAACGACGATGTTCCAATAAATGCGGAATATGCTACATCCATCGATTTTCGCCGCTTCAATTAATTCGTCTGGAATCGCATCTTTAATATATTGACGCATCCAGAAAATACCGAAAGCGTTCATTAAGCCTAGAACGATAATTGCTTTTAAATCGTTAAGCCAACCTAATTTCGTAATAATGAAGTATTGTGGAATTAATCCTAATTGCGGCGGAATCATCATCGTAATCAAAATGACGGTAAACAGCTTCTCTCGCCCTTTAAACTGCAACTTTGCAAAAGCAAAACCTGCTAAAGAACAGAAAAACAAAACACCAATTGTTGTAACGCTGGCGACAACGAAAGAGTTCCACATCGCGCCGAAAAAGTCGATGTTTGCTAATACATTTTGAAAGTTTTCCGTTAGCTTATCCCCTGGTACAACAGCTGGCGGCAATTTATTAATGACATGATTCGGTTGCGTCGCCATCACAAACATCCAGTACAGAGGAAAAACGGATAATAGCGCACCGATAATTAAAAGAACGTGGATCGTTACTTTATTCACAAATCCTTTTTTACGTAGCGTGGCCATCTTTATTCACCCCCATGCTTTTACTTACCCGATTTATCTAAACGATTGGACGCGAAAAAGTTAATCGTCGTGAACACAATAATAAGTAAAAATAGCGAGACGGCTGTCGCGGATGCTGTACCGAACGCGTTATTTGAAAACGCTTCTCTCCATAAATACAGAACGATTGTCATGCTTTCTTCCCTAAAGCCACTTCCAAAAATAAGAGGTTCTGCAAAAATTTGAAGCGAGCCGATCGTTGCCGTAAATACGACGAACACAATAATCGGTTTCAACATCGGTACGGTAATGAAAAGAAACTGTTGCCATTTTTTCGCTCCGTCAATTTCAGCTGCTTCATAAAGATCTTTCGGAATGCTTTGCAACCCCGCTAGAAAAATAATCGAGTTATATCCAACCCATCTCCAAAAAATCATCGTCGCAATCGCAATTTTCGCTCCCCATTCAGACGTTTGCCAGCTGACTGGTGAAATTCCAAACAATCCAAGTGTTGCATTGACTAACCCTGCTTCTTGTTCGCTAAATAAAACGGTAAAAACAATCGCAACCGCTACAATCGATGTAACGTTTGGCACGAAGTAAGCGACACGAAATACACTTTTGAACTTCACGATTGCTGAGTTTAAAGCAACCGCTAAAATTAAAGCTGCGACTAACTGTGGACCTGTCCCTAGAAGACCGATTACAAGCGTGTTATAAATTGATTTCCAAAATAGTGGATCGGTAAAAATAAGTGAAAAATTTTTGAATCCGACAAACGTCATTTCGCCAAACCCATTCCATTTTTGAAACGCTAAATAAAAGCTAAACAGCATCGGAAATGCGCCGAATACAGCAAATAAAAGGAAAAATGGAGAAATAAACAAATAACCAGCTAATGCTGTTTTTTTCTTGTCACTCAATCCTTTTGGACGGACGGTTGTATTCGTATGATTATGGGATACCATTGTATTTCCCTCCAAAAAATCATGATGGAGGAAGGAATACATCCCTTCCTCATGCCTTTTATTGACGTTCAAGTTGACGCTTAATGCGTTTGATTGCTTCTTTCCATTCTTTTTCTGGATCTGCTTTTTTCTTCTGCACGTTTGTCAATGCTTTTAAAATTTCTGATTGAACGACTGTGTAGTTTTTACCCATATAAACTGTTTTTACTTTTTGAGCTGCTTCTGCGAATACTTGAGCTGTATTCACCCCACCGAAGTACTCATCTTTGTAATCTTTAAACTCAGGTGCATCATACACAGAAGGAGTGGATGGGAATAAGCCCATGTCTTTGAATGATTTTAACTGTTGCTCAGGAGCAACAAGCCATTGAATAAATTCATATGCTTCTTTCGGATGTTTCGACTCTTTTGGAATTGTTAAATACGAACCACCCCAGTTGCCTGCTCCACCTGGCATATTTGTAATTAACCATTTACCAGCTGAATTCGGCGCATTTCCTTTTACAACCCCTTGCATCCACGCAGGCGCAAGCAATGTCGCATAGTTTCCTTTTTCCATTGCATTCCCCCATTCAGGAGTCCACAATCCGTTGCTGCCAAGATAGCCTTTTTGAATTAAACCAACTGTGTAATCATACGCTTGTTTAATGTACGGCTCTTTTTCAATAAGCAATTCTTCCTTCTCATTGAAATATTGTACAGGCGCTTGATCACGTAATGCGTTGTATACAAGCTCGATATTATCTGCAATCGGTTTGCCTGTTTTTTCTTTAATCGTTGCGGCAACTTGTGCATATGCATTCCAGTCTGAAATTAATTTCGCAACCTCTGCTGGATCTGTCGGAAGTCCTGCTGCTTCAAACACGTCAGCACGATAAAACATCGCCGTCGGACCGATATCTGTTGGAAGTCCGAACAAAAAGCTACCATCTGCACTTTCACCAATACGCCATTTCCAATCTAAATATTGATCTTTAATATCTTTTGCACCAAAATCGTATAAGTTATAAAAACGATCTTGCGCTTCACGGTAACGTTCAATGTTGTTTACTTCAATCATCGCGATATCCGGCGCACCACTTCCAGCTGATAAAGCTGTAAATAGTGCGTTATGATGGTCCTCGAACTGTTTCGATTGGATTTTAATTTCAACGTTCGGATGATCTTTCATATATTCTTCTGCTAATTTTTCATAGCCTGTGCTTCCAAATACCCACATATTTAGCTTTACTTTTTCACTTGAGCTATTTTCTTTCGAATCGTTTCCACTTTGAGACTGATTGCTGCACGCAGTTGCAAACATGAACACGAACACCAATAACAACATGAGAGCTCGCTTTTTCATTTTCTTTCCCCCTCGTTTTCCACAAAATTTTTGACGCTGTCAACCACATACGACCTGCCCGTTTCATTTGCCCATTTGACGTTTTCACGTTATAATTCTCATAGTTTTTAGTTTTCTTTGTAATAGCGGTCAACCCCCAAAACTTCGCGCTATTACAAGGAAAACTTTTTTCTTTCTCCCATCACCTCCTTTATCGATTTTCTTCTGCTTGAAATCCGTTGTTTATAATTGTTTCTTTATACCATAATGCGCTCTTTTTCGGAATTCGCTCTAACGTTTCATAGTCAACGTATACAATGCCGAAGCGCTTATCATAGCCAAACGCCCACTCAAAGTTATCAAACAACGACCATACGTAATATCCTTTCAAATTTACTCCTTGTTCAATTGCGCGGTGACAAGAGATTAAATGTTGTTGTATATAAGCAACTCGCTCATCGTCTTCAACTTCACCTTGTTCATTAATGCGATCTTTGTATGCGGCACCGTTTTCAGTAATGTATAGCGGAATATCGCCATAATCTTTTTTCAATCGCACCATCAAATCAAACAGACCGTTCGGATTGACTTCCCAACCCATATCCGTCACTGGTCTTCCTGTACTTACGTGCTCGAATACAATTGGCTCTCGCTCACCCCTTTTCCAATCTTTTAATGTCGCCGTCGAATAGTAGTTAAATCCGAAAAAGTCAATTGGCTGCTGAATCGTTTGTAAATCCCCTTCTTGATAAACATTCGGTAAATAATCTTTATACACATCTAACATGTCTTGTGGATATTGTCCTTTAAAAATCGGATCTAAAAACCAACGATTCATAAAGCCATCCCACTTTTGCGCTGCATCAACTGCTTTTTCATCTTGTGGATCCGCAGCACACGCAGGTGTCAAGTTCAACGTAATCCCAATTTCTCCATCTTTCGGGCCGATTGCTCGGAACGCTTTTACCGCTTCCCCATGAGAGAGAAGAACGTGATGAGCGGCTTTTAAAAACGACGTGAAATTTTGAATGCCTGGCGCATGTTCCCCATTACCATATCCTAAATACGTCACAACCCACGGTTCATTATGGGTGATCCATTTTTTCACGACATCCCCAAGGTTCTCATAAAGAAACGCGGCATATTCTTGAAAATAATCAACAATATCGCGATTTTCCCAGCCACCTTTCTCTTGAAGAGTCTGCGGCATATCCCAATGATAAATCGTCAACATCGGCTCGATACCGTTCTCTAACAATTCATGTACAAGCCGTTTATAAAAATCTAAACCGTTTTCGTTAAACTTGCCCGGCGTTTCGGAATAAAGTCTCGCCCAACTAGTCGAAAATCGATATGACTTCAAATGAAGCGCTTTCATTAATGCGACATCTTCAACATAACGATTGTAATGGTCGATCGCGATATCACCATTATCGCCATTCGCTACTTTGCCAAGAATGCGCGAAAAGTGATCCCAAATGGAATAAACTTTGTCTTCACCAGTTGCTGTTCCCTCAATCTGATATGATGAAGTGGCAGCGCCCCATATGAAATCCTTCGGAAACTGAAACATGTTTCGAACCCCCTACGAAAATTTTCGTAAACAACAAATTAAAAAATCGCTTTCTTTCATTTGTTTCGTAATTTCATCATAACAAGAATACATAATTAAATCAATAAAAATCTTGTTAAAACTAAAAAAATTCACTTTACCCAAATTATTTATCTGTATTTTATACAAAAATTTTCGTTAAAATGAACAAATAACGAAAAACAACAAGAAACTTATACATCAAAAATTCTACATATAAATAAAAAAGCTGATCACCATAACGTGTGCTTGGCGTCTGAAAAAACTAAGCACAACTTTTGGTGAACAGCCCCTTTTTTGTTTTTTAAGACCTTTTTTGTATCTCAACATGAACTGCTTTCATCATCAGCAAATTGGTTCTCCATTTCATATTTCACCGCTTCCCAACAACCAAACCGCTGCCCCAATCGCCGCTATTGTGCATAGCATAAACCTCACTTGCAGCTTCTCTCTCTCGATTATTACTAGCAAAAATGATATACTTTCTTATTCCCCATCCAGCTAGCCAAGCACCAACTATCACCGTCGCAAGACTAAACAAAAAACGCCCGTTCGGAAACTGATCCGCTGTGATGCTGCTAAAAAGGAGCGAACGAAACGAAAAATAAACTACCCCCGCTAATCCAATCGTATAAAACAACATGACTAACCACTTACTCATTTCTTCCCTCACCTTTCAACCACCCTCTTGAACGGGACACTTCCTTGCGTAACGGTGCAAGTTTTTCATTAATTCGCGCCGTTAATTGTTGACCTTTCATTTTTTATGTTCCCCTAAGCTATCTTCTTCAGGAGCGACACGCGAAGTCTTTACACAAATTGGATAAAGAATCCCTTCTTCTGTCCACGCGTTTTCGTCACATAAAAAGTGTGTAAATGATCATCATCCCAGTCAAAAGCAATTTGTAGCACGCGGTGAAATTCAGCAAACGTCATATCACTAGGAACTTGCAGCCGTCTCCAGACAGATGGTCGTACACCTTTTAACTTAACTTTTAACTGATAAATCATCTTTCTTCATTCCCCCATGGTAAATATTGCACCTGAATCCGTGACAACTTCTTCTCATAAGTACCCAAAAATCCGGTCATATCAAAGTTTTAGCTCATTTTTGTATATTCACCTATTGGGTGAAGGGCAACAAGTACAATATTTGTTGATTTATTGCGCTTTCTCGGCAGTTTGCACGCGTTTTTATCACGGATTCAGGTATTGCAAAAAAATGAACAGAAATTTTTGTTTTTTACTTCCCACAACATTTTTTATACTTCTTCCCGCTTCCGCACGGGCACGGATCGTTGCGCCCCACTTTCTTTTCCGCACGACGATGTGGAACGTTTTTATAGTTCAAGAGCTGTTGTAATAACTGTTGATAATGCGCCTCCTTTTCATGCGCAATGCGTTTCCATTCTTCTAATTGTGGATGAGTAAGTCCCATCACGGTATAAAAACTGTACGCTACTTGTTCTACGTCAATGGCTGAAGAAAACTTCCCTTCCTCTAAATAACTTTCAATCTCCGGCAGCGCTTCTTCGGAAAGATGGTGGCAAAGCGATTCAAAGAAAAAGGCACGGTCTTCGGCGGCCTTAATTTTCGGGAATGCTTGGCGCAACGCCTGTAAGGCGAGCGGTGTTTTAATATTAGCCAATACGTGTGCCGCAAAGATTGACGGGTCTTTCTCTTCCGCATACGGCGCAACGGCACGAACGACCGCATCCGATTGAAACGCAATCAACGTTCGCTCCACTTCTTGAATTAAAATATCTTCCTCCGTTCTCCTTAACAGACTCGCAACGAACGGAATATACGCATCCAATTTCATCAGACCAATCGCATAAACGGCAAAAATACCTTCGTAGGAAAAATAATCTTGTTGTTCGTTCTTTTTCAACACGTCTTCGATGTATGATTCCATCATCCAGCCTTTTTGCACAAGCGCGCGCACCATTTGTTTAGCAGCTGTAAACAAAATGTTATCATAACCTGTTTTGTGCTCTAAGTATGCGATGAACAAGTAGTATTCATCCCAAATGTCCTCTGCTGTTCCATGCAGCATCAGTTCATACATATGCCAGTCGTCTTCTGACAAATACTGCAATAACTCAGACTTATGTTTTGCTGCGATTTCTGGAGCTAATGTGAACAAAAAGTCCTCTTTTTTCATTTCCAGTAATAGCTGTACTGCTCGGTCGCTGAACGTATGGTTTGAAAGATGGCGCAAAATTTCTCTTTCTCGATCCGTCCCTTTATAACGCATCGCTTCTTCTAAAAGACGTTCCGTCCATTCAACCGGCACGTGCGGATAATCTTCTAGCGCTTGCAAGACAAAACGTTGAATGATGATATCGTCGCTTAACAAATACGGTTCAATTTTTTGTAAAAAATCCATCTACTCCATTCCTTTCCTATCTCATATAACTAGTCAGGCGTGTTGATTAACCATTAAAAACCAGTTGACATCGCTCTATTCCTAGCTTTTCTGCCGTAGTCGGCTAAGCTCAGCTTGCCGACTGGGAGTATTAGCATGCCCTCCTCGAACAATGAACGCTTTGCGGGCAAATGACATTTGCCCGCCGGCGTTCTTGTTCGAGGGAAGAGGCAGAAAAGCTTGTGTTCAGTCATATGATTCTGTGTTTTTTAGTAAAATAATGGATAATCAACACTCGTGATAACTAGTTTTATTATCATTCATCATCCCCTTGCTTGTCTATCCCTAACCCCTGCAAATATTGCTGTAAACTTTCTTCTACACAGTCTGCTACTAGTGTTACAAATGGTTCGATATCCCCTTCGATACTTGCCTTTTCTAAAGTTCCATAATAACGCAAACGATGTTCAGGGGCTGCCTTAATGATCGCTGGCGGATAACCGTGTTGCATCAAAATTAAATTCATCACTAATCGAGCCGTTCTTCCGTTTCCATCGGCAAACGGATGAATATACACTAGACGAAAATGAAAATGAGAAGCTAACGCGATTGGATGAAGCGAATCTTTATTTCTTTCATACCATTCAAACAGTTGATTAATTTGTTCTTGCATATTTAAAAATGCGGCGGTTGATGAGCACTCCCCGAAATTCTTACATTATATGTCCGATACTTTCCTGCATTTTCATGATCGATGTTTTTCAACACTACATAATGAATTTGTTTTAAGATTCGTTCCATCAAACTCTCTTTAGCAGAAACAAGCTCTTCCACAAAATCAATCGCTTCCGCATGATTGATTGCCTCAAGATGTTCTTTTAGCCGTTTTCCGTTACAGAAAACTTATAAGACTTTATAAGAAACTTATAAAGATCTACGTTTCCTTCCTTGTTCATCGCACCCGATTTCGCCGAAGCTACTTTCGTTTGGTATAGTGCTCCGAAGGCTTAAACTCCCCACTAACGGATGGGTACATATCCATGATCGCGTGTCGTACTAAACCATGGACTTAGCGTAGTTTTTCAAGTTGATGCTTGCGTTCAAGTCTCGATCCATTTCCATCCCACATGCTTCACAATAGTACGTCCGTTCGGATAAAGAAAGCTTCTCTTTCACATGACCGCAACGGCTACACCTTTTGCTTGAAGGATAGAAACGATCCGCAACAACCAACTTGATTCCACGCCATGCACATTTGTACGTCATTTGTCTTTTGAACTCATGGAATGTTTGTTCTTGAATCGCTTTCGATAGCTTGTTGTTTTTAAGCATTCCACTTGTATTTAAATGTTCCATCACAACATACGCTGGTTTGGCTTTCACCAATGTTGCCGTGATTTGGTGGGTATAGTTTAAACGTATATTTTTGAGCCTTCTTCGCTTTTTCAGAACAAGGAGTTCTAGCTTCTTGATGTTTTTTGTTTTTCTGTAACGGTATTCACCTCCTTTGGTTTGGATTTTATTCATTTCATACTTTCGCGACAGCTTTCTTTGTAGTCGCTTGATGCTTTTTTCCAACTTTTTCACTTTGGGCGTTTGGTTGATGTTTTTGAACGTCCTTCCATTGCTTACCGTTGCTAAGTTTTTTACGCCTAAATCAACACCCATGCCTTCGGTGTAGGCTTCATACTTCACTTCGACTTCTTCTACACCGATCGTTAAAAACCAATTGAGTCCGTCAAACACGACTCTTGGATTCGTATATTTCACATGCTTCCCATGCGGAATTTTTCCTTTTTCGGCTAACCGAATCCAATTCAGCTTTTGCTTATTTTTCTTTCTCGAAGTGGTGAGTTTTTCTAATTTCACATGTGTGTCGGTCATTTTGATTTTTGCCGTATCTTGATAAAAACTCGGTCGGCTTCGCTTTTTCGTTTTAAACTTCGGAAACTCGGCTCTCCCTTCAAAAAAGTTTTCGTAGGCGGTTGAGGCGTCTTTGATCGCTTGTTTCGTGATGTTGTTGGAATATTGATTCAGCCACGCAAATTCTTTCGTTTTTTTGAGTTGCGTCAACCGTTTTCGGATGTTTTCATCCCCTAAAAATGTACCGCCATTTTTATAATTTTCTTGTTCTTGCGCTAACGCAAAATTGTACGCCCATCTGGCAACACCTGCGCATTGAAAGAGCTTCGTCTTTTGCTTATTGTTGGGCAGAAGCATGACTTTGTAGGTTTTCATCATCTTCTCCCAGCTCCTTTAGCATCTTCTTGGCTTTGTTTTAATTATAAAATAATCATGAGGTTTTTATAAATATTTGTGCATTTATAACTAACAGTTAAAAGCCCCCCTTTTTCTTCGTTCGCAAAAACTTCGGTTTGCGGTCAGACACGTGCGACGTCGGCTGCAACAAAGAGCGGATCGCTTCGTTCCATGTCAAACCGTACGAACTTAACAACGCTAAATACGGAACGCCGAAAGAACGAAGCCGTGCCAAATAAATGATAATGATAAAAAATGAAGAGAAAAAACCGAACAGCCCTAACGAGGCGGATAAAAGCAAACAGCCCATACGCAACAACGTCACCGATCCGCCAAGTGACTGGTTGCCAATCGTATAACTAGCTAACGTCGACAACGCGACAATGACTACGACTGACGGGGAAATAAACCCCGCTCGAATCGCGGCATCCCCGATAATCAAGCCGCCAACGACCGTCAACGTTTGCCCAATCGAAGACGGCAAACGCGCCCCTGCCTCGCGAAATAATTCGAGCAACGTAAAAACAACAATAATCTCCATCGGTGCTGGAAACGGCAGCCCGAGGCGCGCCATCGTGACCGTCGCTAAAAGTGGAAATGGAATTTGATCTTGATGGTATGAAATAAGCGCTGTCCAAAATCCTGGCAAAAACACGGCCGTCATTAACCCCATTAAACGGAAAAAGCGGCTGAATGACACGACATAATACGGAAAATGGAGATCTTCAGGCGATTTTAATAAAAAGGATAAATTGGCCGGTCCGACGATCACGGAAGGATTGCCATCGACCAAAATCGCAAATCTACCTTTCAATAAACATTCCACGACAAAATCGGGCCGCGTGGAATCGGCGATCATCGGAACGATCGAAGCAGGCTCATCTTCGATTAAACTTTCAAGCTGCATCGTCGAATAAATTCCATCCAATTCCACTTTCTTTAGGCGCCGGACCACTTCGTTTAACAGTTGTTCATTCATAACATCGTCAAGGTACAACAAAGCAACCGTCGTCTTCGTTTCTGAGCCAAGAATAAACTTTTGATAACACAAATGCGATGTTTTTAACCGTTTGCGCAAGAGAGCGATATTCGTTTCCAGATCTTCCACAAACCCTTCACGCGGCCCGCGAATCGCGATTTCCGATTTCGACTCTTCCACTGACCGTTTCGGTTTTTCCGCCGCATCAATGGCGATAAAATAGTTTTTTTCAAATAAACAAACAATAAGAAACCCATCCAATACTTTTTCTGCCGCTTCACGAAGCGTAATCGACTCTGGCAGCGGCTGGCATTTCAGTGATTCCATACAAAAAGGAAAATGAGACAAACCTTGAGCAGCTTTTTGCAGTTTCGGATCCACGTATTCATTGAGCAGTTCTTTGCTCACGACCGATTCACAATACAGCATAACGAACGGGCCTATAAAATAGAGCTTAACATCGCTATATTTTACAAAAAAGTGAATGATTTCATCACGGTTACATTGTTGTAACGGTGTGTCATACGGCATTTTTTTATCCCCTTTTTACTAAAATCAACATCCCTATGAATAGCGATAAACCAACAAAAAAGCATAAAGAAGCGGGAAAATAAACGTGTTTAATGAAAGCGTAGAGTTCGGCATCTCCAATCCGAAAAAGAGACGCCCCTACCAATAACAGAGAGAGAATTCTTAACAGCCATTTCCGATGCGGTGTTGGAAGCGGAAAAAGGTCGGCACTAAGATATAACAAAATCGAGAGGCGAATTAACGTCCCGGACAGCCATTGGTAAATCGAGAAAAAATCGACGTGGGAAATATATTTGCCGATTTGCAAAAGCCGCCATTGCTCATAAGCGGGATAGCGCTGATGGCTCGCTTCCGACACACCGAAAATCGTAATACTTCCCATGAGTGGGCCAAGCGTTAAACCGACGAGAATGAATCCGAGCAACCACATGTTTTTCAGCGGGATCGTTGGATAAATGCGGTGCTGTAACAAGATAACTAAAGCTATTTCTGCCAAACCGCCGCCGCTGTAAATGATTCCGTGCAGCGCCGGTGAAAACCCTTTTTCGAAAATCGGAAATAATCTTGTGTAGTCTTTATACATAAAATTCGTCGTCATCACAAAAAATCCGAGAATGACGACAAAAAATAAAATAACGGCGGCTGATATCGCTAGCGATTGAATGTTGGACGAAGCGCAAAAATACGCGATCGTCGCAAACAATAGCGCTAATATGAGAATTGGCGTTTGCGGAAAGTACGACGTAATCGTCCAAGTCAACGTATCCTTGAATGTAATAAACATCATTAAAAAAAGAAACATGGCAACCACCAGCGATAACAGCGATGCTAACAATAAGCCGAACCGTTCGCGGATCCATTCAAAAAAAGGTTTTCCCTTCATGTTTTTCACAATCCAATAAAGAAAAACGATCCAACCGGTATAAAGACTAGCGGTGACAAGCACGGAGACCCAAGCATCACGCCCCGATACTTCCAATAAAATCGGAATCGCCATTACGTGATTGACAAGCCCGGTACTCAACATAAAAATAATAAGCACTTGTTTCGGCGCAATTTTATCATCATTCATTTTTAACCAATCCCGTTTCATGATTTTCTTTTACTATTATTTTCGTAAAGATGGAAAAGTATACTGAGCCGAGAAGAATGTACATGTCGAGTCAAACCGTTTTTTTATATAATTTCAAAATTTAGTAAGGAAAGAGATAAAATAGGAGGGGATAAAATCGTAAAAACCCACAAAAAGCTTCATGCTTTCGTGGGTTTTTGACAATCGGAAGGGCTTTTGGAACAGTGCCCCCCCTCTTCGTATTTATGGAGCAGGAGTTGTTTGCACTGGTTGTTGAGTAGTTGTCTCACTTGGTATTGTCGAGTCATCATCAACTTCACCATCATCGTGATTGCCAGAATCAGCAGGATTATAACCCGACTTCACTTCATCGCCGTTGGACAATCCGTCACCGTCTGCATCTTCGTTGACATCTGCTACACCGTCATGATCACTGTCAGACTCTTCAAGATTGTAGCCTAATTGAATTTCAGCACCATTGGATAATCCGTCGTTATCATAGTCTTCATCGATATCTGACACACCGTCGTGATCGCTATCAGAATCGTTAGGATTATATTTCAATTCGAATTCGACGTAGTTTGCGACTTTGTCACCATCTTTATCTTCTTCACCATCAGGTGTGCCATCTTTATCCGAGTCAGCATTAATCGGATTTGTCCCAACAATAAACTCTTCTTTCGTTGTCAATTTGTCGGAATCATTGTCTTCATCCGAATCTTTGATGCCGTCTTTATCCGTATCAGCCGACACAGGGCTTAATTTCGCTTGGATGTCCTGAAGGTTTGTCAAACCGTCTTTATCGTTATCTTCTTGACCATCAGAAATCCCGTCTCTGTCTGTATCTTTCGTTTTTGGATTTAAATTCAATTGATATTCTTGAATATTGGTTAAACCGTCTTTATCGAAATCTTTCGTAGCGATCGATTTTCCCTGTCCTAAATGGTATTTCTTTTGCCAATCGTCAGGAATCCCGTTTTTATCGCTGTCCACTTGCGCAACTTTTTTGATCTTCGCTTTTTTTGTGTCTTTCCCTTTAGCATCAGCAACACCTAGCCCTTGGGAAAAAATCAATGAAGCAGCTAATGCTCCTACCGCTAATTTTTTCATATACATTCACCCCTCTATTTTTTTACCTGTGAACGGCAGCTGGCTGGCATAACAGCGATTGCTATGTTAGCCCCTATAGCTTTGCGTCCCAAGTTTTCACATGGTTTGCCTTTAAATTTATTATAATTTTGTTGTCGAATCTTGTCATGAGTAGTTTGAACTAGTAAAGAAGAAAGCGATTCAAAAAATCGCTGAGAGTCGCTTTCTCTTCTTAGTGCAATTTTCGCTATGCTCATTTTCTGTTCTTCTAACAAACTTCAACCAAAGACATACGATCAAAACCCTCTCATTTGATCGACTGCTAGAACTTTTTCAACTTCTAACATGCGGCTCGAGCAGTGTTCGCATATCCCAACGCCCATAGCGGACTTTCACCGCCAAGTTGATAGACATGCCTTGTGCGCAAAAAAGCGACTCGAAATACGAGTCGCTTTTTCTTTGCAATGCAAATAGAAGTGTTATTTCGGCTCGGTTATTATCCCAGAAAAGGCAGATTGGTAGATTGTTCTTATATCGTGTTCTTGCAACAGCAAAGGACTGCGCGCGAGTAATCGCTTTTGTTTCACCGCATCTTCTGTTAAACTCTCCAGAGCAGTTTCTTGTATTCCAAATCCTCCTAACGTTTTCGGAATCCCTACATCATCGACGAGACGTGTAAGTTCCTCAACACATCGATAAGAAGCTTCTTCTTCAGAAAGATAACTCGAATTTCCGCCTAAAGCATTCAAAATATCCGCCATACGTTTCGTGCAGCTTTTTCGAATATATCCCATTACATACGGAAGTAATACAGCATTTGATTCACCGTGTGGGATATGAAATTGTCCACCTAACGGATAAGCCAATGCATGGACACTGGCGACGCCGGCGTTAAAAAAGGCTAATCCGGCTAAATAACTGCCATTGCTCATATCGATTCTCGCTTGCTTGTCTGTTCCGTTTTCTACCGCTTTTCGCAGTGAGCGGGCAATCAAACGAATCGCCTGCAGCGCCAAACCATCTGTCGTTGGACTTGCGTTAACAGAAATATATGCTTCTACCGCATGCGTCAGCGCGTCAATCCCCGTAGCAGCCGTGACACGCGGGGGAACGGAAATCGTTAACTCTGGATCGACAATTGCGACATCTGCTAAAAGATGATCATGTGTGACAACGTCTTTCGTTGTATCTAAAGAAAGAACGGAAATGTTTGTGACTTCAGATCCTGTTCCTGATGTAGTCGGAATTAAAATTTTTGGCAATCCTTTTGTATTTACTTTTTTTGTTCCGGTTAGATTTAAATAATCAGCAACCTTTCCTTCATGCATCGCTAAAACTGCGGCCAGCTTCGCCAAATCCATTGCACTTCCACCGCCGACGCCAATAACCATATCAAAGTTGCCGTGACGCGTGAAAGAAACTAAATTCTCTCCAGTTTCTAACGGCGGTTCTGGAACAACATCTGTGTAAACTTGAACATCATATCCTTGTTTCATAAGGGGAGCAGTCACCCGTTGAACTAATCCGATTTGTTCAAGAACAGGGTCTGTTACTACTAATATTTTCTGTGGAGAAAAGCGTCCAACCTCGGGAAGCAAATGTTCTAATGCCCCCCAGCCAACATAGCTTAGGGGAGTAAATGTGATTCGCGAAACAGTCATCCGCTCTCCCTCCTTATTCGTAATATCCTTCCGTCGATTTACGAAACTGCTTAAACTGTTCCGAATCATGCCCAAACCAAACTTGTGAATTCGTTTCTTTCGCAATTCGACGTATTCTTTCAACAGTATTCATATAACCGAGGGAGTCATAGATAATACCCGGCGGCTTAATCGGTGGCCCATAACTTTCCGCAGTGTAAATGGCGTCAGAAGCAAGAATAATTCCACCGGTTTCAGATAGTTCCACATGCAATCCAAGCATCCCCCATGCATGTCCGCTCCCAAAATTCAGAACTTTGATTCCATCCGCAAGTAACAGCTGATCTTCATGCCGCTTGACTGTCCGCCATTGAAGGTTATTTTTGATCCATGCATCAATATCCGCCCAAATATACGCACCTTCTTTTTGATTACGTGCATAACATTGAAGTGTGCCGTTTAATTCATCCTCATGTACAATAATCGTTGCATTTGTAAACATTTCTAAACAACCTGCATGGTCTAAATGAAGATGCGAAGCAACGACATATTGAATATCTTCTGGTCTTACTCTTAACTGTTCTAGTCGATTGTGAAGGTAACACTCTTCGCTTGCCGTCCATGGAAACATTTGCTGCGTCGATTCTGCCCAGCGTCCTTGAGGTCCCATCGAGTTTGGATTGCAAGCCGTATCAAAAAGAATTTTTCCTTCTGGATGATCAATTAAAACTGTATAAATTGGAAATTCTACAAATTCCGTTTGTGCATTCGGATTGTGAATCGTCGCTGGATTATGCATCGCGATCATCCAGTTTTTATCCATTCTCATTCGTCCATTATCCATTACATAAAGTTTTGGACGTGGTTTAATAATATTTGACATAAAAGCATCCTCCTCTTCCCTTTTAAAAGTCAGTTTTTATAGAAACTAGCTTTAACTCTGTCATTTCTTGGATAGCATACTTCACTCCTTCTCGTCCGTAACCGCTTTCTTTTACTCCTCCATAAGGCATATGATCGACACGAAAAGTAGGAATATCATTCACAATGACTGCACCTGACTCAATGTGCCGTGCTGCATATAAAGCATGATGAATATTCGTTGTGTAAATGCCGATATTTAGTCCATATAAAGAGTCATTGACCATTTCAATCGCTTCTTGCAATTCGCGATACGGAACAATTGAAACAACTGGAGCAAACACTTCTTGGCACGAAACGGCCATCTCTTTTTTTACATCGAGTAAAACTGTAGGAGCATACACTGACCCGTTTCGCACTCCGCCTAGTCCAATTTTCGCTCCTGCCCGAACGGCTTCAGCGATCCATGATTCAATCCTCTCTGCTTCTCTCTGATGAATCATTGCACTTATATCCGTATCTTCATCTAAAGGATCACCGACTTTTAGCTGGCTTGCGCGTTCAATAAAACGCTTACAAAATTCTTTATAAATGGTTTCATGTACGTAAATGCGTTGAAGCGAAATGCATACTTGTCCCGCGAACGAAAACGCTCCTTCAACGCAACGGGGTATAATTTTGTCTAGCGGTACGTCCGGCTCGACAATGAGCGCTGAGTTAGAACCGAGCTCCAACGTCACTTTTCGTAATCCCGCTTTTTGTTTAATGAGTTTTCCGACAGCGGCACTTCCGGTAAATGTTATTTTTTTCACTCTTTCATCGGTCAACAGAGCCTCACTCAACTCCCTGCCGCTTCCTGTTATAACCTGCAATGCTCCATCTGGAAGCCCTGCTTCTCGGAAAATTTCAGCGATTGCTAGTGCACTCAAAGGTGTTTGTTCAGCTGGTTTTAATACGACTGTATTCCCGGCAGCAAAAGCCGGACCGAGTTTATGGGCAACCAAATTAAAAGGAAAATTAAACGGAGTAATCGCAACAACAACTCCTAGCGGTTCGCGCCATGTGATCCCAACCCTTCCTTCCCCACCTGGAGCAGCATCCATCGGGATCGTTTCTCCGTAAATCCGTTTCGCCTCTTCTGCTGAAAATTGATACGTAACAATTGTCCTTTCTAATTCCCCTCGGGCAGTACGAATCGGCTTTCCTGCTTCTTTAGCAACAATCCGTGCCAGCTCTTCCTTGCGTTCTTTCAATAACTGTACGACACGAAATAAAATTTCCGAGCGTTGATGAGCAGTCAGCGTTTTCATCGTTTGAAAAGCCCGTTGCGCACCAAAAATCGCCTTCTCCACATCGTCTGCATCCGCCATACTGATATGCGCTATGAATTGGCCATCGTAAGGAGCGCGCAATTCATACGTTCGCTGCTTTTTTAACCACTTTCCATCAATCAATAATCCTTTCGCTTCATTTTGCAATTTTCCGCTACCTCCTTTCTCGTTTAAATTCAACCTATTATAGTGCAAATACCGTGCCAATGGTAAAATCGCTATATAAAAAGGATTTTTTATACGTTCTTTACCGAAAACGGTGAAAAAGGTCACCATATGAAAGGAATTGCCCAATCAACGACGAATAAATAAGTGTTGAATAAATTCACCATATTTTTGAATATTTTCACCATCATAAATAATGAGGGGGATTTTTTAATATGACGACTGCTTTCATTGATCCTGAAATATTAAAAAATATTTTTTCTTCCATCAGTAATGGTGTGGTCGTGATTGATCGGAGTAGAAATATTTTATTCATCAACTCATCAGCAAAAAAACTTCTTCAAATTGAACACGAGCGTTGGGAAGGAAGAGATATTCGCGAACTTATTCCTAACACACAACTTCCCTATGTATTAGAAAGTGGAGAAAGTTCCATTGGTGTAAAAATGAACATCGGAGGACGTCAATGTCTCGTCAATCGAACTCCATTATATCGTGACGGGGAATTAATTGGAGCAATCGGTGTCCTACAAGATATATCAGAAATGGAACATTATCATTCTCTTTTGAAACAAATGGAAACGATTATTGAATTCTCGACTGATGGCATTTATGTTGTCGATCAAAACGGTATTACACTAATGGTAAACTCTGCTTACGAAATGATGACGGGATTCCGGAGAGAAGAGCTAATTGGCAAGCATATGCAGAGTTTAGTCAATGAAGGATATTTTGATCAATCTGTTTCCCTCCTTGTTCTCAAACATAAAAAGCGCATTTCTATTTTACAAAAAATTGGTGGAAAAAAAGATGTAATTGTAACAGGGAACCCTGTCTTTAATCAACAAGGTGACATCGAAATGGTCGTCACAAGTGTTCGAGACATCTCTCATCTTATTCAAATGAAAATCGAGCTAGAAAAAGCGAAAAGTTTCTCAGAAATGAGTCACCATCGTTATACATTTTCTGTTGGTGATTCAGACGAAAAAATTGTATTTCGTAGTCACTCTATGAAACAAATCTTTGATAAAATGAAACAAATCGCTCCTTATCCAGCTACAGTTTTACTAACTGGTCCATCTGGTGTAGGAAAAGAAGTCATTGCCAATTTTATTCACAATGTAAGTCCTCGAAAAGATCATCCATTTATTAAGGTAAACTGCGGAGCTATTCCGGAAGCACTACTAGAATCTGAGCTATTTGGCTATGAAAAAGGGGCATTTACTGGAGCGCGGCAAGATGGAAAAATTGGTTTGTTGGAACTAGCGGACAAAGGAACGATCATGCTTGATGAAATTGGGGAAATGCCATTATCGCTACAAGTAAAGCTATTAAGAGTACTGCAAGAAAAACAAGTTCAACGAATTGGAAGTCATAAAACAAAAAAACTAGATGTACGTATCATTGCAGCAACAAATCAAAATTTGAAAGAACTTATTTCTCAAGGAAAATTTCGTGAAGATCTATATTACAGACTGCAAGTCATTGAAATATATATCCCACCGTTATGTGAGCGCCCGGAGGATATCGAGCCATTACTTGATCACTATTTTTCATTTTACTGTAAACTATACCGTATAAATAAACATCTATCCCCTAAAACAAAAGAAATTTTACAACGCTATCATTGGCCGGGAAATGTAAGAGAGTTAAAAAATCTTATGGAAAATATGGTCGTTTCTATTCCATCACAATTCATCGAACCTCGCGACCTTCCATTGCATATTCATGATCAAGTCACAACAACATATTCCCTCACCCTCAAACAACAGATTGAGCAATTTGAAAAACGAATCATTCAAGAAGCGATTCAAAAATACTCATCCGTGCGAAAAGCAGCTAAACAATTAGGAATTGATCATTCTACATTAGTAAAAAAATTAAAAAAATGGAAAACATGAAACAAAAAATGAATGCGATAAATATTAAAGTAACGAATGTAGAATTTCGTAAAAAAGCGACTCAACAAACGAGTCGCTTTTTCACCTCCCATATTCAAGCAACTCCCTCAATTCCCATATATACTCTTCCGATCCGGTGACAATGAGCCGATCACCCATGCGCAATTCCGTATCGCCATGTGGAGTGATCGATTCGCCGCTGCGGAAAATGCGGACGATAATGCAGTCGCCTAAAAACGGAAACTGGCGAAGCAGCACACCGTGGTACGCTAAGTTGTTCATTTCGATTTCGTGAAGAGCCGCATCTTTGTTCGTCAACATATGCACAATGTTGGGAGATTCGATGAATGATTTTAGGATGGCGGTTGTTGAAAGGAAAATGGATACAGCTTCAATTCCGTTTTCCTGCAATTCTTTGACGACATGCGGCGATTCAGCAAAAGCGATAACACGTGAAATTCCTTGTTTCTTTCCCCACATCGCCACTTGGGTATTTGTTTCTTCATTTCCTGTCAACACGACCACAATATCGGCTTGAAATGCACCATATTTTTGCAATGTTTCGAATGAATAATCTTCAATATCAACGATCGGAAATACGTGATCGACCGATGGAAGTTCAAGCTTTTCTTGCTTAATGTGATATACCGTTGTTTCATACATATGAGCATTTAAATCGCGAGCCGCGGCAAGCGTAAATTGATTTGTCCCGATCAGTTTTACGACTGTTTTCGGAACACCGCCTTTTTTTTCATACAGCTTTTTGAACATAATTGGCGAAACAATGCTCGTTAATACCGCGACTAAAATAAGCGCCCCTTTCATATTTGCATCGATCATGTTCATTCGCTCGGCAATCGTCGCTGTGGCAATGACGAGCGACAGTGTTGATACAAGTAAAAATCCTGAGGCAAGCGTCGTCTTCCGATCATACCAGATACGAAGCAAATAAACTGGCACGACTTTTGAAATAACAAGCGCGATAAATAAAAGCGGAATTAATAATAAAATTTTCGGCTCTGTAAATAACGGGCGCAAATCTAAATTCACACCGACCATGACGAAAAAGATCGGAATAAAAAAGCCGTAGCCAAATGAATCAAGCTTATGGACAAAATCTTGATTCGGTGCAAGAAGCGACACAAGAACACCGGCTAAAAACGCTCCTAAAATGTTTTCGGCTCCAAGTGTTTCCGATAGAGCCACAAGAACGATAATTAATGCAAAAACGGCGCGCGTACCGATTTGAATCGTTCCTTTTGCCATCGTATCAACAAACGAACGCTTCTTGAAATATTTCCCCGCAAAGTAAAAAACAATTCCGGCAACAAATAAACCAAGCAACAGCCATGTGCTTCCACGGCTCGGATCATAACTTGAAACAAATATAGCTAATAAAATCATCGTCGCTAAATCCGCAATGACCGCAATGAGTAAAATCGTTTGGCCAACCGACGTTTTCATGAGTTGGGCATCTTTAAGCGTCGGGACGACGACACCAAGCGAAATGGTTGAAATGATGAGCGTCATTAAAAAGGCGCTATGAATATAACCTGCCCATACAAACAAATAGGAAAGCCCAAGCGATAAAAAGAAAATGATCACAAACACAACCGAGGCAAGAACAAAGGCGTTCGGCCCTTTCGTTTCTTTTCCGTTTGATTTGCGTGCAAATGCAGAAAAATCGATTTCAAGTCCGCTCAAAAACATAAGAAACAAAAACCCAAGCGTCGATAGCGTTTCAAGCCACATATCTTGTTCGACGATATCTAGCCCTGTTTTTCCAATGAGAATCCCGATGACAATTTCAGCGACAACGACCGGAATCATATGAAGGCGAAAACGATGTAGCAAAAGCGGAGTGAAAAAGGCGGCAACCATGACAATAACTAACGATGTGATCGATGAATGCATCATCGTTCCCCCTTTCATTCATTTCCATCATTATATAAGATTGTGCAAAACGTTACAATTTTTTTGCTCCTCATCAAAAATTTCTTTACATAAAATACAAGACTTCAGCAGCTATATAGATGCAATTTGGAACTTTAACGTTTTCGTCTTTTATGGAATAATCGGTATGTTTCGACTGTCGGGTGACCGAACAATACCGCTTTCAGACAAATGCATTTGTCTATGAAGCGGTTGGTTGTTCGGTCTCTGTCACGCGAAGGCGTGACGAAGGCAAGTCACAGACTTGCCTCCGACAGTCGAAAAAATAAGGAGTCTGCTTTTTCGCCAGTCATAAGTTATAAGTTAAACCTCCCAGTTGTATTTATAATATAAGTTGCAACCAAGCATGTTGATTAACCAATAAAAATCAGTTGACATCACTCTATTCCTAGCTTTTCTGCCATATGGTTCTATGTTTTTTAGTAAAATAACGGATAATCAACACCCGTGAGTTGCAACCAAGATGCTCATATCTTTTTTTCTCCGTATTCATTGCACGCTGATATTGTAGCGTGACGAGCGGACAGTTGGATGCAACTGCAACAACTTATGTAGTTTGGATGCGCAAAAAAAAAGTAGAACAAAAAGCAGTCGACGAAATGGCAACTATGAATGAATGGATGAGATTTTTGTAGAAATCCATAATAAAACACCACCCTATAAGGTGATGTCGACAAACAAACAATGATACGTCGCTTGGATGTGCCCGTTTTCAGAAAAGCGCTGTTCATATTCTTTCATCATCGCTTTAAACACCGACGGGCGTTGGCAATAGCGGCCCGTTGTGCTGTTGGTCGCACCGATGTGGCGAAGCGATAAGAAAAAGTCGCGGACGGATGGAAAACGTTCTGTTTCGAACGTTTCGCTTCCGCGGACCGCAGCGCTTGTGGCGCGTCCGCAACAGGCAAGCCATTCCACCAGCGTCGGAAACGACGGGCCAATACGAAGCGCTTCCGTGATGTGTTGCTGCTTAAGAGCAGCCGCAAACGACGCATGCAGCTCATAAAACGTTTGCGCGCCAAACGTTGAAAAAAGAAGCTGTCCCCCTCTATTCAAGGCATCCGACAGGCGGGCAATCGTCCGCTCTGCATCGTTCAACCATTGAAACGTCGCATTAGAAATGATCAAGTCATACCGGGCAAGTATGTCCATTTCTTCAATATCGGCACAGCGCCAGACGATGCGGTCATTGCCAAGGCGCTCTCTCGCCACTGCGATCATTCCTTCGGCGATATCGACCGCCATGATGTGCGCATCCGGAAACGCTTGGCGCAGTTTTTCCGTTAAATAGCCCGTACCGCAGCCAATTTCAAGAATCGCCGTCGGACGAGCGGCGATGCGGCTGATGAGCGCATCGGCCATTTTTTTCTGCACGTTCGCAAATTGGTCATACGTTTTCGCCCGTTCGCTAAACCGCTTTTGTACAAGTTGTTTATCAATCATTCGTTTCACGAAACTCGCGCAAGGAAGCCCCTGCCGAAAGAATGAGAGGAATTGCGCCTTACGCCTTACGCAAGTTTCATTCCCTCCTTTCGATACGTGTACCCATCCAATCGTTGAATGAGACGAATATATTTGTAGTTGATGCCTTGTGCAATTCGTTTTCCATCTCTTCCTTTGATGTCAAAACTTCCGCTTTTTCTGCATGCTACTTCGCCAAACCACACGCCTTTATATTTTCCTTTTGGAACAGCCGCCTTGACCATGTCTCCTGTTTGGAAGCCAAAGAAAAATTTTTGTCTTGCCAAGTATCCTCTCGGAAAGCCATACTTGTCAAGGTTTGTGCGTGAGCGACTGCCACGTCCTTTTGCCTTGATAAATAACACTTCTTTTGTTTTGAAATGCAAATGGTTCGGTGTGCTTTCCCCTACGCAACAAGCGTCAAAATAGTATGTTTTCGGTAACCCCAAACGAATACGGTTCATTTTTGTGCGTGCGCCTGTTCCGCACTCTACAACTAAGCCACTTTGTTTTAACACTTCATACACTTTCCATCTTGTCGTATTGACGATAGCTACGTCTTTCAATGGTTCTTTAACTTGCTTTTGAATATGTGGATAGCCGAATTCTTCTGCGGTTTGATTTCCCTTTTTTTGATTGCAATCATGACAGGCAAGACAAAGATTGTCTACTCGGTCTGTCCCGCCTCTTGATTTTGGGATGATATGCTCCACTTCAAGCGGAACGTGTTCTTTTCCGCAATAACAACACTTCCGTCCAAACTTTTCAAGCAAATATTCCCTTACTTCGTATCCTTGAAGTGTGCCTTGCTGATACTCCACACCGCTGATTTCAGGATTTCGCATAAGCTGTGTGTCAAATTTAGCACTTTCGTATGATACATGCTCAATCGGACATACCTTCTTCAAACGATTGACCCATGTTTGAATATTTTGCACACGACTCGCTAATGATGATGGTAACCATCCTTCTTTTCGCTTGCGATTCAAAAAGCGTGCTTTTCTATATCTCATTTTTCGGTTTCTTCTCGATCGACGGAAGGCACGTCTTTTATCTAATCGCTCCTTGATGTCTGTACGATGGTCAAGTTGTGCTAACCATAACACTTCTTTTCCTCGCACAATAGCGAGTCCTGTATGTCTACTTCCGTAATCGACTTTGAGCCGATATTCTGTCTTCGTTTCGGATGCATCCACCGCTTTTTTCAAGATGATGGTGAACGGAAATCGTTTGTAAATCGCTGCTTTCCCTTGTTTCAACAGCTTTCTTGCAACCGCTTCATGACAAGGAGCAAGCGGACGTTTGTTTGTGTCTAATACAAAAACCACAGGATTTTCTCCTTTCCTCTGCATGGCGCAGGTCATGTTCTCCTCGACCATGTGATCGATGCTTGTTAGGTGCAAAACACTAGCGCTACCCACCACGCTTGTTTAATCTTGCACGACAGAGGACGGGGCTGGAGAAGCACCCCGACGTGTCATGACATCGATAACGTAGACTATGTTTCAAGTCTTGGTCTGGTCAACATGGGGCGTTCAAGCCCACGACTTGAGTCGTTGGGTTGTTGACCTACCCATGTTCGAATAAGATGCGCACACACACCGGTCTTTGTCACAAACGGAACATGTCCAGTGCCCGATAGAAACACAAGTTCGGGATTCGGGACACGTTCTGCCATATAGCGCGAGGCATCCGGCGGGCAAATCGCATCTTGTTCGCCGTGAATAAGAAGCAGCGGGATGTGGATCGACGGTAAAAACGGCCGGGCATCTGCCGCCAATAAATAATCAAGCCCAATAACGAGTTCATCCGTTCTGTCACGGTGAACGAAAGCGGAAATGTCCGCTGTTTCCCCTTGCGTCCATAACGATGCTAAAAATGCCTCAATCGTTTCATCTGGATGTCTTTGTAGCTGCTTTTTCATCCGTTCGACGATGCGCGGGTGCCATCCAGCTTCGTAGTCGTCATCGGTCACAAAACGGCTCGTTCCGCCGATTAGAACGAGCCCGGCCACACGCTTCGGATACATATGCGCCAATTCCAACGCCACAAGTGCACCGAGCGACCAGCCGATGACAAGCGAGCGATCGCCAAGCATTTGCTCGGCTCGCTTTCGAAAGCAATGAACGGTTTTGATGCCTTCCCATTCGACCACTGCGCTGCTGGCTGGCGATAACGCGCGCAAAAGCGGCATGAAAATTTCTCCTTTCATGCCCCAGCCCGGAATGCAAACGACGTTCATTTGATCACACCCATTTCTTTTCCGACTAAAGCGATTTGGTCAAGCGCCCAGTCAAGCTGCTCTTTCGTCATCGTTGCCATCAAAGAAAAGCGAATGCGGGATGTGCCTTCTGGAACCGTTGGCGGACGAATCGCCACCGCGGCAATGCCCCGTTCTTGCAGATGACGGCTGAACTGAACGGTTCGTTCGTTGTCGCCGATGATGATTGGCACGATCTGCGTCGCGCTTGCGCCGATGTCAAAACCGAGCGACTGGAGCTTTGTACGAAAATAGACGCTCAGTTTGCGAAGCTGGTCGCGCCGTTCGTTTTCTTGTTGAACGACGGCAATCGCCGCTTGAATCGCTCCGAGTGCCGCCGGCGGAAGCGCCGTTGTAAAAATAAATGAACGCATATGGTTGATCAAATAATCAATGAGCACTTTTTTGCCTGTCACATACGCCCCGAACGCTCCTAATGCTTTGCTGAAGGTGCCCATATGGATATCGACCTGTTCGACAATGTCAAGATGGTGCGCAAGCCCTTCGCCTTTTTCGCCGTAAAGGCCGCTTGAGTGGGCTTCGTCAATCATAAGAAGCGCACCGTATGCTTCTTTCAGGCGGACGAGTTCGTACAATGGCGCAATGTCGCCATCCATGCTGAAAACGGTGTCAGTAACGATGATTTTCCGCTTCCGTCCGTCTGTTTTCTTCAAAAGCGACTCTAAATGATCGATGTCGTTATGGCGATACCGTTTCACTTCCGCACGGCTTAAAATCGCACCGTCGATGATGCTGGCGTGATTAAGCTTGTCGCTGAAAATGACGTCATCCCGTCCGGCCAATGCGGAAATAATGCCGACGTTGGCGTTATAGCCGCTATTGATGATCAGCGCCGCTTCGCTTCCTTTCCATTGGGCGAGCGCTGCTTCCACCTCCTCATAAAGCGGGAAATTCCCGACAATGAGGCGGGAAGCAGTCGCACCCGCTCCATATTTCCTCGCTGCTTGAACGCTCGCTTCGATCAAGCGCTCATCGTTCGCAAGCCCTAAATAGTTGTTCGAGGCTAAATTGAACATCTTTTTTCCATCCATCCATACAAAACAGCCGTCCGGATTCGTCCATCTCAGTTTCCGCTTTTGCGCTTTTTCGTCTAACGCTTGCAGTTGCGCATGGAAATCTTGCCACAAAAGTCCTCTCCCCTTTTGTTAACCTTATGTAACAATAAAGTTTACATTTATCGTATCATAGACGGCCGATGGCAACAACATTTTTTATCAGGCGCAGCCACCGTAAAATCCGTGTTTGCACTGATAAGTTTGTCCGTGTCTTTGGCGACTGTTCTTGCATTTACTAAAAGCAAGGAAAGGAGGAAGATGATGATGGATTTTATGCAACAAGCCCGCCATTTAGTGGGGCACAACATACGGGTCATTACCGTACATGGCACTTTCACAGGGACGTTGTTATCGGTAGGGAGCGACTTTCTGATCATGAGGGTACGGATCGCCGGAAGATTGCGGCGCATTCTCATCCGCTTAGCGCTCATTATTGCCTTATTCCGCCTCTTAGGACCCATTTCGTCAGGATATGAACGTTCGCACACCTCATCCGCTGATGATGATGTTCTCGAACAATATTTGATGGATGAAGACGACTAGACGCATGAAAAAGGGTTCACTCGTTTCGAGTGAGCCCTTTAGCCATCTTAAGCCCGTAATGAATCAACCAAAGAGGCTTAAACTTTACTGATTGTTTGATGAAAGCACGAAAAAAGACCTCAAAATGACGAGGAATTATACTTTTTTACAAGCAACTTTTTCAATGATCCCACATTTTTACTTCCTTTTTTCAAAAATGATGGACAAATCATACGTCGTTTTTAGACGGGAAATGTTGACAAATCAAAACGCCTTGCCGAATGGAGGAAAAACAGCGCTTAACAAAAATTCATGTTTCGATGACCGGATTATGGTATAATGGTAGAGATAATGAAAAGAAAGGAGCGTCCCTAATGTCGAAAATTACAAATGAAATGATTTGGCAGGCCATTAAAGAGCTGGCGGATCAACTAAAAAATCATATGGAAGAAACAAATCGCCGGTTTGAGCAAATTGACCAACGATTCGAACAAATTGACCAACGGTTCGAACAAATCGATCAGCAGTTTGAGCACACGAAGCAACAACTATCCGAAATGAATGAGCGGTTTGACCAATTCGGACAAAAGATCGCCCAAATGGATAAACAGCTCACCGATGTAGCGAACGGCCAAAAAATTCTCGTGGAAGAATTGTTTGACAACAAAAAAGAAATCAAGCGGGTTAAAAATGTGTTAAACATGTATTAATCGACATTTGGGATAAAACTCAATTCGCTTGCCAAACGGTCAGCAACGCTTGGAATCGGCTTTTCATTTTACGTCGGCACGCCGTTTTCTTCTAAATAGCGGCTCACTTCCTCGCTATTTTCCACTTCAAATACTAGTTGGCTTTTGCTGTTGTACCCGTCGCGCTTTTCCACACCGATATGCAATTCGACGTCCCCTGTTTTGTACTAAAGACCGACATTTACCTCGAGCGCCTCGGGCTTTTCGATTTCCTTCCACGCCATCAATCAAGTTCATGAATAATGACATACAAATAGCCGATCATCGTAATAATGATAAATAGGAGGAATTTTCATTTATCTTCCAAAAAAACATTGTCAGCATCAAGGCGAATCCTATCAATACAAACACTTTTCCGCCCAACCGATGCGTTTTGTTCCAAACGGTGTTTCATTGGCAAGTGTCCAAGGTGTACGAATTCTGACGAAATAATTATGCTTAACTTTTGGCATATAACACGAGTGTTGATTATCCATTATTTTACTTAAAAATACAGAATCGTATGGCTGAACACAAGCTTTTCTGCCACATCCCTCGAACAAGAACGCCAGCGGGCAAATGAATTTGCCCGCAAAGCGTTCATTGTTTGAGGAGGGCATGCGTACAGCATGCCCAGTCGGCAAGCTGAGCTTAGCCGACTACGGCAGAAAAGCTAGGAATAGAGCGATGTCAACTTGTTTTTAATGGTTACGCCTGAGCAACGATTTATGAAACAGATGCAATGTGTCGACGCTGTCTTTTTTTCAAATATTTTCGAACACACGGGATCACCCAATGGTCAAGCCCAAATTTTCCGGCGTTGGCGCCAGCAACAACAATGAAAAAAGTCAACAAAACCATTTGCGGATTCGTGCTTGTCGTTCCTGAAAACATAAAGGCAAAATTCATCACAGCCCCCATCAAAGCAGCGAATGTTGTGAATATACCAAGAAGCAACGCAATACCGACTAACGTTTCGCCCCATGGAACAAGGAAGTTAAAGAATCCAACATTCGGTAAAGCAACATTTTCAATAAATGAGGCCCACCAACGTTGTACCGCCGGATGCTCTCCTGATGCTTGGGAAAGCGCTCCTTTCAAAAATCCTGTCGCGTCAAATCCGCCCGTCAATTTGCGCCATCCTGCTGTCAACCACTCATACCCAAGATATAAACGGAACAACGTCAAAACGGCAGCAGCGCTAACATGTTCTCGCAACCATTTTACTACCATGTTCCATCTCCCCCTTACTTTTTACTTTTTACACTTATATCATACCACTTTTTTCTAAATAACTTAGCGAGATTGATCATTATTTCACATTTTCTCAACAAAACTTTGACAAATCCTTGAACGAGAGGAAGATTTTTTTAACTTTTGCAGAAACGTTGCTCATAATAAATAATATAGAAAAAATTAAATTAGGTACGGAAGAGTTGCGTTGCAAGTATTAGACGATCCGATTCACCATTATGATTATGTACAAATCGTCAGCCGCTATGTCACGATCAGTTTAGGAGTAGCAACGATGAAACCACATGTTTCTTCAGACATAAAACAGCTCATCGCTCTTGCTGATGAAGCTCTATATAAAGCGAAACAAAATGGCCGAAACCGCATCGGCACATCGTTTCGGTAACCGGCAAGGCACCGCTTGCCGGTTTTTTTCATAAAGGCAATAAATCAATCAGTGATTCCTTTTTGTATTGATGCGATCACCAAATTATGAGAAAATACGAAACAGCAGAACGATGAGAAGGTGAATGACGTGAGTGAATCAAAAAAGAAAGCCGTCCCTTGCGCTTCATCGAGCCTTTGTCCGAAATTTGAAGCAGCCATGAAACTTTTAAGCAAACGCTGGGTTGGGCTTATTATTAGCCAGCTATTAGAAGGAAAAACGCGGTTTTCAGAAATCGAATCATCGATTCCCATTAGCGGAAAGCTGTTATCAGAACGGTTAAAAGATTTAGAAGAAGCGGGGATTGTGGAACGAAACGTCTATCCGGAAACACCTGTACGTATTGAATATGTATTAACGGAAAAAGGACGAGCATTGAAGCCAGTGATCAAGGCAATCGAGCAATGGGCTCAAACATGGGCAGACGAAAAAGGGTTCTCCGACTAATCCGGGCAACTCTTTTATTTTAAGTGCCATCGTTGTGTAGATCGTTCTATAATGATATGATCGTAAAGGATACACAGCAAGGATTAGGAGGAAGATAAATGAGTCATTTTGAACAAAAGTTGGACAAATATGCGGCATTGACTGTTCATATGGGCGTTAATATCCAGGAAGGACAAACGCTCGTTGTCAATGCGCCGCTTGATGCAGCCATACTCGTTCGAAAAATCGCAAAACAAGCATACGAAGCTGGCGCCAAACACGTATACGTCGAATGGAATGACGAAGTTCTTACATACATTAAATACAAACATGCCCCTGATGAAGCGTTTTCAGAATATCCGATGTGGCGCGCACAAGGAATGGAGCAGCTCACACAAGAAGGCGCAGCGTTTTTATCGATTTATTCACCGAACCCTGATTTATTGAAAGATATCGATCCGAAACGAATTGCGACATTTTCGAAAACGTCCTCACAAGCGTTGAAAAACTATCGGAGCGCCTTAATGGCTGACCAAAACTGTTGGTCAATTATTTCTGTGCCAACCCCTGCGTGGGCAAAAAAAATCTTCCCGCATTTATCGGAACAGGAAGCGATCGACAAATTATGGGACGTCATTTTTGCGGTGACGCGCGTTCATGAAGACGATCCGATCGGTGCTTGGGAGGTACATAACAAGAGGCTTGCAAAAATGGTCAAGTATTTAAACAATAAGCAATATCGACAGCTCGTTTACAAAGCGCCAGGAACGAACTTAACGATCGAGCTCGTCGACAATCACGTATGGCACGGCGGAGCAGCAGTCAGCCAAAGCGGAATACGCTTTAATCCGAACATCCCGACTGAAGAAGTGTTTACGATGCCGCATAAAGACGGCGTAAACGGAACAGTGCGCAACACTAAGCCGCTCAACTACGGCGGCAATCTCATTGATGGGTTTACACTTACCTTTCAAGATGGAAAAGTTGTTGATTTTACAGCTGAAACAGGATATGAAACATTAAAACATTTGCTAGAGACGGACGAAGGTGCACGTCGTTTAGGAGAAGTTGCTCTCGTTCCACATCGCTCGCCGATTTCTGAATCGAATTTGATTTTTTACAATACGTTATTTGATGAAAACGCCGCTTGCCATCTTGCGCTCGGAAAAGCGTATCCGACGAATATTCGGGACGGCGCCTCGATGTCAAAAGAGGAGTTGGCTACATACGGCGTCAACGACAGCCTCATTCACGCAGACTTTATGATCGGCTCTAATGAGCTTAACATTGATGGCATCACAAAAGACGGAACACGCGAACCGATTTTCCGTAATGGGAATTGGGCGTTTGAATTAGATTGACCGGCGTCCCCGCTTACAGCCGAAACCATACAAAAAATCCTCTTTCCGGTTTTGGAAAGAGGATTTTTAGCGTCTAGCGTCCCAGGAGAGATTCGAACTCCCGACCGACGGCTTAGAAGGCCGCTGCTCTATCCAGCTGAGCTACTGGGACATAATTTCGAAAAGTGTTGAAAACAGGCAACGGGAAGCGGGTGATGGGAATCGAACCCACGACGCCAGCTTGGGAAGCTGGAGTTTTACCATTAAACTACACCCGCATATTAATGTTGTTTATGGGAATAAAGGCGGCACCCGGATTCGAACCGGGGGTAAAGGTTTTGCAGACCTCTGCCTTACCACTTGGCTATGCCGCCGTAAAAAGCGGAAGACGGGACTCGAACCCGCGACCCCCACCTTGGCAAGGTGGTGTTCTACCACTGAACTACTTCCGCATATGGCTGGGGTAGCTGGATTCGAACCAACGCATCACGGAGTCAAAGTCCGTTGCCTTACCGCTTGGCTATACCCCAATATGTGTTTATAAGCAGCTTATGGGGCGACTAGTGGGAATCGAACCCACGCATGCCAGAGCCACAATCTGGTGCGTTAACCACTTCGCCATAGCCGCCATGTGACAGGGGCAGTAGGAATCGAACCCACACCGGAGGTTTTGGAGACCTCTGTTCTACCATTAAACTATGCCCCTATATAACGATGGAGGGGGACGGATTCGAACCGCCGAACCCACTGGGAGCGGATTTACAGTCCGCCGCGTTTGGCCACTTCGCTACCCCTCCAAAAAAGATGGCTCGAGACGGAATCGAACCGCCGACACAAGGATTTTCAGTCCTTTGCTCTACCGACTGAGCTATCGAGCCGTAATATTAACATATTCATCTTATTCAGCACCTGCTTCGCACAGTCCTTCGTCCCACTCTTAGCATGCCAATTCAAGCAGCGGCTCGAGCGGTACGCGGATGTTATTTCAAAGATGATTATTCGGATGTGTCCTTTCCTCTTCTATGCGTCGGGACAACTTGCTGCCCATTCATAGAAGCATTGCACGTTGCTCTGCCAACTGTGCCTCTTCTAGCCTATTCGAATATGACAGGTGTGTCAAGGCAACTTGCAACATATTCACAAATATTTCGCTCGTCACTATCGAACCGCAATATAATAATTGCCTAAATTTTGTCTTTTCTTCTAGGGCAATTAGTAGTTTTGTCGCTCATTTATGTACAAAAAGAAAATATATATGTATGGCGGAGGAGGAGGGATTCGAACCCCCGCAGGCTGTTACACCCCTATCGGTTTTCGAAACCGACCCCTTCAGCCAGGCTTGGGTACTCCTCCGTAAATGGAGCCTATCGGGATCGAACCGATGACCTCCTGCGTGCAAAGCAGGCGCTCTCCCAGCTGAGCTAAGGCCCCAAGAGATATTAAATGATCGGGAAGACAGGATTTGAACCTGCGACCTCATGGACCCGAACCATGTGCTCTACCAAGCTGAGCTACTTCCCGATTTTTTTAGATATGCTGGGACAACTCAACGCTGATTTTTATGATCTACGGAGCGAAAACTGGACTCGAAACCGCACCCCCCACTTTGGCAAAGTAGTGTTCTACCACATGAACTACTTCCGCATTCATAAAAATGGTGAGCAAGTATTATTATAATGAATGGCGTCAAGTTGTCAATATCGTTTTTTATGACGAATTGATCCTTTCATTCACTAACGACGCTTTAAATTTTATTTTATAATTATTATTTTGTCAATATATTTTTTATGGAAGTCTACTCTATTGCCTTAACTGTTCATCGTCACTCGTTTATTGCAATGTATATTATTTTTCCTTTCTCGATCAATCGACTATAATGACAATTTTATGCATTTTGGGCCGTGACAAAGAAGAGAAATTTTCGTGCTCACATTTGTTGAGCTGTTTGAAACGTATCGGTCACTATGGTCGAACCGGCCGCTGATCAAAGACGAAGCGTTTACAGAAGAAGCTGTAAATCGCTCCGTTATGGGGCAATAGATGTTCAACATATTGCCCGAAGCATTAATCCTCTAACAGAAGAAAATATTTCAAAACAAAAATTCTCTGGGAAATGAATTTATAAAGCTAAAATTTTGATAAAAACGTAGTGACTTCAAGCAGATGCGATTTTAGTGTTCGGCTTTAAATAAAACCCCATCAAAATTCCGTAATCCGTATCATCGATCTGTTATTGCTCACATATCACGTAACGCACGAATAATCATCTCTTCACACCTTCATTTCCTAAAAGCTTCTCTTCATGATGATCAACGGACAACTGCACGAGGCGTTCAATCTATTGTTAGCGGAAGAGCACACGATGGTCTTCTCGATACACCGTCACAATGTCCTTTAAGGCGTTTTGCGCCGTTTTTTCGATTTGCGAAAAATACCCGTTAACTCGTTTGCCAAAGCGATTTTGCTCCTTTTCATTACTGAGCACATAAGCGATTTTCCGTTCATAATGCTCTAATCCGGTTAAATTGTAAATCAGCCCATGTTTTTCGAGATAGCGTAAATTAATCTCCTCTTGACCAGGCAAATAGTCGATCGTAAAAATCGGTAAACGTTTATGCAATACTTCGCTCACCGTTACCCCGCCCGGCTTCGTAATGATCGCATCGACTTCATTATATAGCCGATTCATTTCTTCAATATCGCATATATATCGAAAAGGGCGGATATTCGGGTGCTTCCAACCTGCGATTTCTTCATATAGTTTTTCATTCGTCCCGCATAAAACGGAATAGCGGAACGAGTAGGAATTTTCCATTTTCCCAAAAAAATCAATCATATTGCCAAGTCCTTGATTTCCCCCTGCCAACAGCAAGTGAAACTGCTCGTGCTTTCCTTTCATTTCGTCCCCTTTTGACATGAACGTTTCATGGACGGGAATACCGGTGACGATAATTTGCTTCTCCTCTATGCAGTATCTCGCCACTAGCTCCTGCTTAGCCTCCGCGTGGGGAACAAAATGATAATCAATCCCCTGTTTTCCCCAAATCCCGTTCATAAAAAAATCGGTATATACGTTGATGACTGGAGTTTGAACTTCTTTTCGTTTTTTCAACCGTTGCAAAATACGCGATGGGAAAGAATGCGTACAAATAATCAGCTCTGGCTGCTCCTTTTCCACCATCTTTTTCATTTTATGCTCGAAATAAGGCAGCCATAGCTCGAGGTGAACGAATTCTAACCGCTGAAAATCCGGATACATAAGCGCTTTATACACGCGATGATACGACGATGGATGGGAACGAATCCACCGTAAATACATTTCCGAAACGATTTTTTCAATATATTCGTTGCAATAGCTTAAAAAATCTATTTTTTTGCAAAACACGGTTGGGATTTGTGTTTGTAAAAAATCAATCAATGCGTCAGCGACTTTATGATGGCCAGAGCTCATTTGAAACAATGGTAATAAAAGAATTCTCATCATCGCTAACTCCTTTCAAAATGAAGGACTGACATAAATGTAAAAATGTCAACAAAAAACTCTTCGTAAATATAGGATTTGTCCATACTTACAGTTTCTTTCGCATGTTCTTCTTTTTATACAATGTAAACAAAACGTATACGAAAGTTAAAAAGGCAGCAAACATCATAAAAGATTGAATATACGGTTTTGCTACTTCATTGATGTGTTACCACCGGTTTCCTAGTTGCATACCGAGATACACAAGTAAGATGAACCAAAGGATTACGGCGAAAGTAGTGTACAATATAAATTTCATTAAAGACATTCTCGAAATTCCTGCCGGTATGGAAATAGCATGACGATAGGAATAAAACGAGCTGTAAAAATGACTCCCGATCCGTATTGAGAGAACCACGCTTCGGACATATCAATATGCCGTTTCCGAATGAAAAAGTATTTTCCGTATTTCTGTAAAAAGGCCTCCCTCCGTAATACCCCATCCAATAAAGAAACAGTTGCGCAACTGTGCCGCCGATTGTTCCGGTAACGATCGCTCCAACAAAATTAATTTTTCCTTGCAAGACAAAGAATCCATCGTAAAACAACACGATTTCGCTTGGAATCACTTCGAGCATCAATCCAAGCGCAATGCCTAAGTCCCCTAAATTTGTTAGATTTGTTAACACATGAGTGTTGATTATCCATTATTTTACTAAAAACAGAGAATCGTATAGCTGAACACAAGCTTTTCTGCCACATCCCTCGAACAAGAACGCCGGGGCATGCGTACAGCATGCCCAGTCGGCAAACGGTACGTTTGCCGACAACGGCAGAAAAGCTAGGAATAGAGCGATGACAACTGGTTTTTATTGGTTAATCAACACGCCTAGTTAACACTTCATAAACAAATTCTTTCATCATTAAATTATCCTCCCACGCTACATTGCCACTCTATTCGTTTTTATTTAGAGAACACGAATCGTTTTTGACCAACATAATTGAGAACGGTATAAAGGGCGGTACCAAATAAAACAACCACATTGCCTGTATACTAGTGGGGTACAATTGCAATAGTGTCCATCGCCCAATGTGTGCAAGTTGTTTTCTAAGGAAGTAAGAAACGAGTAGCACGCCATAATGACAATCACAAAACGAACAGCGCTATTGGCAATCAGTATAGTTACGACTGACACCGATCGTATTGCCTGTTGACGTCGTTCACCAATGGAAAAAGTGGACCAGATAAAGAAGTGTATCCATCGAAGACAGCCCTACCGCCGTGTTGTTGAGTCCAATGAGCAATAAACAAAAGAAGGGGTGATTCATGCGCTCACCCGTTCTTTCTGTTGCATATTGTCTACATTTTCTTCAATCGTATCGCTGTCTTGTCGTTGATTGACGAATTTTTTCAATATATCTCCAAAACCCATACTCATGAATAAAATTGTCCGATCAACTAAACTGAGATCATCAACAATGGCCATCCGTTCTTTTTTTCGAGATGTCAGTTGCCTTACAACACGTTACTCACCTCATGTATTTATAAAAAGACCATAGTTTTTTGGAAAGTGCGCATTAATAAAAATAACCGCAAAAAAAGGTGTCCCAAAAGTGATGGAACCCTCTCCTATACCACCATAATATACAAAACAATCGATAGTCTGTCGTCAAGTCACATTCTCCACTGTTAACTAAACCGGTTACTCAATATGATAACTTGTTTTGTTGGTTAATCAACAAGATATACGAGAAACATTAATTTCTTGTGGCGAATCGTTCTTCCTCATTTTGAAGTGGATCTTCTTTTTCCCGCTCTCACTTCATAATAGGAAATGTCACGGTAACCGTCGTTCCTTGACCTTCTTTGCTTTCGATGGAAATCGTTCCGCCATATTTTTCGACGAGACGCTTTGCAATGGAAAGTCCGAGGCCGTTTCCACCTTGTTTTCTGCTACGAGCTTTGTCCACTCGATAAAATCGGTGAAAGACGTAAGGAAGATCCGCTTGTGGAATCCCGATTCCAAAATCTTTTATTTCTATTTTGGCCACATCGTCCTCTTGATACAAGGAAACATGGATTTCTTTCTTTGATTCTTGGCTATATTTCACCGCATTGTCCAATAAAATGACAAAAATTTGTTCTAAATGACGTGCAACAATACGAATATATGCTGGTTCGCTCCGCATTTGCCGAAATGTGTAATCAGCATATGCGCTTTCAAAATTTCGAATGACCGAATCCATAACCGAGCGCGCGTCAACCATCTCCCATTCTGTCATATTGGGCGCTTCCGATTCGGCACGTGATAGCTCTAACAGTTCCTGTACTAATTGATTGAGCCGTTCCACTTCTTTTAAACTGGACTGTAACGATTTGTTTAATACATCCGGATCATGCTTTCCCCAACGATTTAACATCGTTAAATGTCCTTTAATGATCGTTAATGGTGTTCTTAGCTCATGCGACGCATCTTCGACAAACTGCTTTTGTTGTAAAAACGATTGTTCTAAATCGTCCATTAGGTCATTAAAAAGCTTGCCGAGCTGTGCGAGTTCATCATTTGTGTCATTGACAGGCACGCGCTCATTCAATCCATTTTTTTTAATTCTTTGCACCGTATTCGTCATCGCTTGAACGTTGACAAGAAGTTGTTTGGCAATAATCGTTCCGCCTAAAAAGCTCAAAATCACAGCACCTGCACCCGTTGCTACCATCACAAAAAAAATCGTATCCCGAAAATCATCGAACGTTTCCATGTTACGAACAATTTCAATCGTCCCTGGAAACACAGTCATCGGAGAACGAAGAATCAATAACCGATCTTCGCGGTGATACACCATTTCATATTGTAAAGATGCCACTGTTTTCGGTTTGACCCAGCTGCTCGGGACGAAATGAGAAACTTCGAACACCGGCTTCCCTTTCATATCCAAAATCCGAATCAATTGGTTTTTTTCATTAATCGCGGCAAAATATTGGGCGTATCGTCGTAGCTCCAAAGGATCTCGTATCGACTTTTCCTTCAAAAATGCTTCGATTTCCGTCAGTTGATGCTTACTGTTTTGCTTTTCGTAATTGATGCTCCACTTTTCAATGACTACATACTGCAAAATGTTATAGGATACAAACAACATGCACAATAGAACAGAAGACCAAATTGTTAGCTTCCATTTGACCGGGAGTTTTTTGATCATTCTCTCATCACATATCCGACGCCGCGAACCGTCTGGATATATTGTTCTTTATCTTCTGCGTTCAGCTTATTTCGCAAATACCGAACGTACACGTCCACTACGTTCGTTTCGATGACAGAATCATATCCCCATACTTGATCTAACAGCACTTCACGAGTCAGCACACGATTAATGTTTTTCATAAACATTGAAAGAAGTTCAAACTCTTTGTTCGTTAGCTCGATCATATCGGTTCCACGTTTGAGCACCCGTGATTCCACATCCAATTCAAGATCTTTAAACGTTAAAACGAGCGGCCTTGTTTCCTTTTTTTCCTGTCGGCGAAGAATCACACGAATCCTCGCCAATAACTCTTCGATCGCAAACGGTTTGACTACATAATCATCCGCTCCGCTATCTAGTCCCATGACGCGATCCATCACACTGTCTCTAGCAGTTAACATAATAATCGGCGTATCTTTGACGTGCCGTACACGACGGCAAACTTCGACTCCATTCAACCCAAGCAACATCAAATCAAGTAAAATGACATGATAGTCTTGCTTCAACGCAAGTTCAAGCCCCTGCCTCCCATCATACGCTACATCCACTTCGTATCCTTCATATTTCAGTTCAAGCTCTAGAAATTCCGCTAATCCTTCTTCGTCTTCAATGATTAAAATGTGGTACATATTACCCCCTACCTTACATGAGCAAATGAATAACTAAGCTAATCCCGAATAAAAGCGCGACCCATTGGTGCATTTTTTTATAGCTTTTTCCGTTTTTCCCTTTTCCAAACCACTGCAAAACATATCCGAAGGCGACAACCAATATTAAACTGACGAACGCCCCGATTCCGCTATATACCCTTCCTATTCTATCAAAACCGCTAAATAAAAAGTAAGTACCATGGCTCATCACAAGCAAAAACGTAATCCAACCGAATAGTGTATGATATTTTCTGAAAAACAAAAACCATTCTTTTACGTGATGCTGCCACGTTATGTTTCGTTTTTTCAACTGGATGAAACCGTGGCGGATAAGCCATAAGCTCCCGCCGGCGATCGCACTAAATTCCGCTAAACTGCCTAAAAATTTATATATTTCTTTATAAGCTTCGCTTTGCCCTGTTAACAGCACTAAAATAAACATCGTCACACTTAAAGCTACTAACAACGCTCCAACTATTTTTATGAATAAATGAAACAGGTGATGTGAGAAAACAGCTCTCATTTACTTTCACTCCCTTTTGGGCTTATCATACCGTACTTTCATAAAGAGAAAAGGTAAAACAAATGAAATTTTTTTCATAAAATCAGCTCCTCCGAATGTCTCGAAGGAGCCGATTGAATATTAGTTTTGATCATCTGCTTCTACTTTCAATACTTTTCCTGTTTCTGCATCAATTTTGACTTCTTGTTTTCCTTGTTTCGTTTGAATGGTTACGCTGTAAACCGCTTCATTGTTTTCCTTTTCTACATCCACTTCTTTGATCTCTCCGCTTACTTCATGTAAAGCGATGTTGGTGGCTTCTTCTTTCGTGATTTTTACCGAATCCGCTTCGCCGCCATTTTGATCATCGTTTGTTTCCTTGTCGCTATATTCCCCCTCGTTTTTGTCTTGATCGTTTTGATCAATGTTCACAACAGCACCTGTTTGAGCATCAACTTTAACATCGTACAACTTTCCTTGCTCACCTTTTACCTCTACCGCATATACGACAACACCATCTTCATTTTCAAGTTCTGTCCCATTTTCTTGTCCTTTTACATGTTGAAGCGCAATGGCGATCGCTTGCTTCTCCGTGATTTTCGCTGTTGCTTGCAATTGATCTTTCTCTTGTTGTTCAGACACTTCTTTGTTTGACGCTGGCGCTGTTTGGCTTGCCGCAAACGCATCATGTTTGAGAGCGGCGCCGATCATTCCACCTCCAACAATTGAAAGTGCTAATGCAGGGATTAAAAATTTTTTGTTCATGTCGTTTTCCTCCTCGTATTATAAAATCGTTTGACAGTAATGATCGTACCTTTCTTAAATGAGACGAACGAAAAACCGATATGAACAAGCGATAATACTTTCATGAAAAATTTTTAACATTTTCTTTCTCTTCTTGTATCTTTTATAATTGTAATCGCGTATCTCAAGCATTGACAAAGGGGGATTTTCGTGCTCACGTTTGTTCAGTTATTCGCAGCCTACCGCTCGCTTTGGTCGAACCGGTCGCTGGCCAAAGACGAAGAGCTTACGGAGGAAAGCTGTAAATCACTTCTTTATGAGGCAATAGAAAAAGAACTGCGCGATGAAATGACTCATCCGCGCGTCCGGCAAGCTCCAGAAGTGAAATTCCATTACGCGGTGAAGCGAATCATGGCCGCACCGTTAACGGAAACCGAAAAACTCGCTTTAATTGAGCGACATTTAGAAGTGATGGAATATATTGCTCTGTAAAAGGTAAGCGCAAACCGCTTACTTTTTTCATTCGTTTGTCATAAAACAAACGAAGTTGAACAAACTATGTACCGACATCACGAAAGGAGGAGTTTAAATGCCTTTAGTTCCTTATGATCCGTTTCGTCATTTCGAGGCGATGAGACGCGATTTAAACCGTTTTTTTACCACTGATTTTCCATCTCTTTTTCACGCTGATGAAATGCTCATGCCGCGCATCGATATGCATGAAACAGAAAGCGAGTATATCGTTTCGTGCGATCTTCCGGGACTTGAGCGGAAAGAAGACGTTCATATTGACGTGCACAACAACGTGTTAACAATTAGCGGGACGATTCAGCGCAATGAAACGATTAAAGAAGAGCACATGCATCGCCGTGAGCGCTTTTTTGGCCGCTTCCAACGCTCGATTCCGCTACCGGCTAACGCTTCCGCGGACCAAATTCATGCGACGTACAAAAACGGCGTACTCGACATTCGCATTCCAAAAATCGCGTCCGACCAGCGGAAAAAGATCGACATCCAATTCCATTAAAAAAAGGTGGACCTGCTCGGTTCACCTTTTTTCGCATGAGCCGCTGCTTTCGCGGATGATTAATTGGGTAGGAATGACGACTTTTTTCGATAAATGGCGTTTCGTTGCCAATCGTTCGACCAACAATTCGACCGCGGTTTCGCCCATAAATTCGGTATACACTTTCACCGTCGTTAATGGTGGCTGGACAAATTCCGCTGTCGGAATGTCGTTAAAACCGACGACTGAAACGTCTTTCGGAACGTGAACGCCCGCTTCATGAAGCGCTCGCAATGCGCCGATTGCCATCGAATCGCTCGCGATGAAAAAAGCGGTCGGACGATCTTGCTTGAACAGTGCTTCCTTCATAAGGCGATAGCCATCTTCGGCAGTAAACCGTCCCGTCCACACATAATTCGACTCATACATTCCTTTCACGTATAAATATTCATAAAACGTTGCTTCCCGCTCGTCGCGAATGAGCATCTCTCCGTCCACATATTCTCTCCCGCCAATGTAGCCGATTTTTTCATGGCCAAGCGAAAGTAAATAATCAAGCACCCGAACCATCGATTGGCGAAAATCAATCACGACCGAATCAAACCGCGTCTCATCTGGGGAACAATCGACAAACACAATTTGTTCCGTGCTTGTCGTAAACACTTCAATATCTTTCGGGCCAAACTTTCCGACCGCGATAATGCCATCTAGTCCTGCAAGCCATTCCGACTGGTACGAATCGCCTTGTTTAAACAGTTTAACGAGCTCGATTTGCCGGTCAAAGCATTCTTTCTCCACCCCAAGCCGAATCGCCATGTAATACGGGTCGCCTAATTCTTGCAGCTCGGAATACCAATGCACTAATCCAAACCTTAACCGCTCTTTCGCTAGATGCTGGTTGCGCTCGCGCAACGTTTTATAGTTCAGTTCTTGCGCGACTTCAAAAATTTTTTTCCTTGTTTCATCGGAGACAGATAGCGTCGGGTCATAGTTCAACACTCGCGACACCGTCGCCACCGACACACCGACTTTCTCGGCGATTTCTTTTAATGTTGCCATTATCCACCCCTCTTTTCGTCTGTTGTGACCGTTTGTAAAAACCGCCGAAACGCCTGTTTGCCTTCTTCTGTTCGCTTGAATACACCCGCATGCTCAAGTACCGTAATAAAGCGCTTCCCTACTTCTGTCCGCAAAATGTCCCACACATTTTCCGCTCGGATAAAAGGATAGGAGGCGCGGATTTGTTCGTACCAATCCCAATGTTTGAGCAGCGTTTCTTCCCATTTGTCTTTGCTTACGTTGTGAACGAGATAGGTTGCCAATGTTTTTAATTCTTCCGAAAGCCTTCCCGGCAATACCGCTAGCCCCATGACTTCGATTAACCCAATGTTTTCTTTTTTCAAATGGTGCAGTTCTTCATGCGGATGGAAAATGCCGTATGGGTGTTCTTTTGACGTTCGATTATTCCGCAACACGATGTCCATTTCAAACAATTCCCCGCGCCGTCTGGCAATCGGCGTAACGGTATTATGTGGCGTATCACCAGTATAGGCGTAAATTTCGACGCTCGGGTCGCTATATGTTTGCCACGTGCGATAAAGCAAATCTGACGCTTCTAGCACCTCATCTTTTCGACCGCGAAGACGAACGACCGACATCGGCCAACGGACGATGCCGGCGGTTAGCGTCGGAAATGCCGGCAATGATATATATTCCTCGATTTCTGCTTTTTCCATCGCAAACGTATAACGCCCGCCTTGAAAATGGTCGTGCGCTAAAATCGAGCCGCCGACAATCGGCAAATCGGCGTTTGACCCGATAAAATAATGCGGAAATTTTTCGATAAAATCAAGCAGTCGTGCAAACGTTTTTCGTTCCATTTTCATCGGCACGTGCTCCGCATGAAAGACAATGCAATGTTCGTTATAATACAAATAAGGGGAATATTGAAAATACCATTGCTCATCAACTAACGATAACGGAATGATGCGATGATTCGCACGCGCTGGGTGATGCCACGTTCCTTCGTACCCTTCGTTTTCCGCACAAAGAACGCATTTCGGATAAACAGACGGAGGAACTTCTTTTAATTTGGCGATTTCTTTCGGGTCTTTTTCTGGCTTCGCTAAATTAATCGTTATATCCATATCCCCGTATTCCGTTGGAACTTTCCAATGCTCGTTTTTCGCGATCCGATCCGTTTGAATATAGTTGGACGCGCGGCTAAGTGAATAAAACCAGTCCGTCGCCTGTTTCGGTGCTTGATTGTACCGCTCGTAAAAGGCGCGAATAACTTCCGACGGCCGCGGCATGAGGCAGTTCATAAGCTTAGCTTCCCATATATCGCGCTCGGTCGCCGTGTTCGTCTGTAACAGCCCCTGCTCGTATGTCCAGTCTAAAATAGTACGCAAAATAGAAGAGGGAGTGGAGAGGCAGACAGACATTTCTGCCTCTGGAGGATGCCATTCTTCTAATTGCAAAGCTGAAAGCAGCCGATTCCGTGTATAAATGACATCTTCCGGCTGAAGCAAACAATGCGCGACGCCGTACTGAATGAGTTTCTCAATTGCCGCATAAATGTTCACGGTCACACACCCCGATATCCGTTCGGGTTCGCTCGATGCCATTCCCAAGCGGAAGTAACAATTTCATCAATCGTTGTATACGTTGGCTCCCAGCCGAGTTTGCGCTTCGCTTTATCAGAAGAAGCAACTAATCGTGCCGGATCGCCTGCGCGCCTTGGCACCACCCTAGCCGGAATGTCGTGGCCGGTCACACGGCGAGCCGCTTCGATCACTTCTTTGACCGTAAATCCGTTGCCGTTACCGAGGTTAAACACATCGCTTTTCGCTCCGCTTCGCAACTTTTCGACGGCCAGCCAATGCGCGTCGACTAAATCAAGCACGTGAATATAATCGCGGATACACGTTCCGTCATGGGTATCGTAGTCATCGCCAAAAATTTGGATTTCGCTTCGCTGTCCTAACGGAACTTTTAATATCAGCGGGATTAAATGCGTTTCCGGATCATGATCTTCCCCTAAATGTGCCCCATAAGCACCAGCGACGTTAAAATAGCGCAAGGAAATATAACGAATGCCGTACGCTTGGTCGACCCATTTCATCATTTTTTCCATCGCCAGTTTCGTTTCCCCGTACGTGTTCGTTGGTGCGGTCGGATCAGTTTCGATGATCGGAACTTGCTTCGGCTCTCCGTATACCGCAGCGGTTGAGGAGAAAACGATTTGCTTCACGCCGAATTCGTTCATCATTTCCAACAACACTTGCGTTCCGTATACATTGTTATCATAATACTGAAGCGGCTTTTGCATACTTTCACCGACAAGCGAATTCGCCGCAAAATGAATGACCGTATCGATGTCGTATGTTTGAAACACTTCACGCAAAAAGTCACGGTCACGAATGTCGCCTTGATAAAAGACAGCTTCTGGATGAACCGCCTCGCGATGCCCTGTCTGCAAATTATCAACGACAACGACTTTTTCTCCTTTTTCGATTAAGCGATGCACCGCATGGCTGCCGATGTAGCCGGCGCCGCCGCAAACAAGAATCATAACATCATCTCCTCTTTTTCTGCTATTTCTTTTGCGCCATCACCAATTTTCACGACGTAGAAACTGGCTTCATAGCCGATTTTTTGCGCATATTTCCGTCCGACTTGTTCGATGAAAGAAGGGATGTGTTCGTCTTTAACGATGTTCACGGTGCAACCGCCAAAACCGGCCCCGGTCATGCGAGCCCCGATCGTCCCTTCATGTTCCCACGCTGCTTCCACCAACGTATCAAGCTCTGCTCCTGTCACTTCATAATCATCGCGCAGTGAAATGTGAGATTGTTTCATCAGTTCGCCAAAGCGCCATAAATCCCCGTTTTCCAACGCCTCAGCCGCCCGTATCGTCCGTTCATTTTCCGTCACCGCATGACGGGCGCGCTTTTGTTCGATCGCAGAAAGAAGATGCTTATATTGTTCGAACTGTTCGCTCGTAAGATCTCCGAGTGACTGAATCGGAAGTTGCTGCTGTAACTTGGCAAGAGCCGCTTCACAAGTGGCACGTCGTTCGTTATACGCCGAATCAGCTAATCCACGCTGTTTGTTCGTATTGGCGATGACAATCGAGCAATCGCTCAGTACTAATGGCAAATAACGGTACGTCAACGTTTGGCAATTTAATAAAATCGCGTGGTTCTTCCTTCCCATCCCGACCGCGAATTGGTCCATAATGCCGCAATTAACACCGATATAGTTATTTTCTACGTTTTGGCTCATTTTTACAAGATCAAGCATGTCGAGATTCGCATGAAATAGCTTGTTGACCATGACCGCTGTTACAAGTTCAATCGAAGCAGATGACGACAGCCCTGCCCCGTTTGGAATATTTCCGTAGTACAGAACATCAAAGCCGCTGTCAATGATAGCACCTGCCGCTTGAAACGCCGCTATAATTCCTTTCGGATAGTTCGCCCAGCCGTGCTCGCCGCTATATGATAAATCTGCTAGCGGAACCGTAATTACTCCTTTTTCTGGGAAGTTTTGCGAATAAAACCGAACGTTTGCGCTTTTCGTTTTTCTCACCAATGCATACGTACCGATTTGTAGCGCGCATGGCAATACATGCCCACCATTATAGTCCGTATGCTCACCGATTAAATTCACGCGGCCTGGGGAAAAGAACGTGCGAATTTCCTCTTCGATCCCACCAAACCAAGCCATAAAATCAGCTTTTAACTGTTTGATCATCCGTACGCCTCCTAAATTTTTTATATCTTATAGTAAATATTTTAGTAAAAATTTTATTAAATAACAATACGATCTCGCCGGTTGAAACAATTTTTTTGTGACAAACGTATAACAAATAACAAATACATCCACGTTATGTATAAAGGGGGCTGTTTCATGGAAACAAAACAATTTTTAGAACAGGAGTTAAAAAAAATCGAACAATGGGAACACGATCAAAAAGACTTATGGTTTTGGGAAAAGCTCGGACGGCTTCCGTTTAAAGTATTGGATAAGCTGACACCACCGATTGTACATAAAAAACTCGGACAGCTTTTCGACGAACTCGGCAGCTACATCCAAAGCGGCGGGCAATATCTTGTGAACGATGTAAAAATGCTTGAAAAATTTTCTGTAGCTTCCATTGAGCAAATTGCTCACCTACCGCTGGAAACGATGGACCGCGTTTGCGATGAATTAGTCGAATCACGTATTACGTTCGCTCAATACCAAGGAGCGACAACCGGCGTGGGCGGACTGTTTACACTCGCGATCGATATCCCGGCCATGCTAGGCTTGGCGTTAAAAACATTACAAGAAATCGCCATTGCTTACGGCTATGACCCGAAAGAAAAAAAAGAACGCATTTTCATCGTAAAATGCCTTCAGTTTGTTTCAAGCGACATTGTCGGCAAAAAAGCGATTCTCGAGCAGCTCACCTCGTTTTCTAACGACCATCAGCAAGTATTTTCCCAGCTGCAAGGCTGGCGGGAAGTCATTATGACGTTCCGCGATCAATTCGGCTGGAAAAAACTCTTTCAAATTGTGCCAATCATTGGCATTATTTTCGGCGCGATGTTTAACAAAATGTTTATCGAAGACATTGCTGAAACCGGAAAAATGTTATACCGGAAGCGGCGGATTTTGGAAAAAATAAATTCCGTTGTCTAGGTCCATCTAGACAACGGAACGGTTACAAAACACAATTTATTTGTAAGCAGGTGTTGTCCCCACCGCCTCTTTTATTGCTTTTTCCAGCTCTACAGTATATGCTCGTTTCTGTTCATCCGACCATTTCAAGTAATCCGCCATAAAGCGAGTGACGGCGTCTTTCCACGTTCGCACGGATGCGATGTTGAAAAAGAGCGCGCCGGTACGGCGGATGAAGTAGTCGGTTGGTCTGACGGCCATCTCTTCTTCGATCGCATATAGAAGCGTCGCAAACACCTCGCGCGAAAGACCAGAGTCAGCCTCATAATACTGGCTGAAGGCAAATAAGCGGTCGACGTTCGTGCCGTATTGTTTCGCAAGGCGCATGCCCTCCTCTTTTGTAAAGCCATATCGCACTGCTTCTTCCACTTTTTGTGCGATAAAAGCAGGCAACGCATGAGAACCACCGACAGCGCCGCCGGAAATCGGCAAATGTTTCGTTTGGCAAGGACGGAATGTTAGTCCTTCTTCTTTTTCAAGCTGTTTGGCGACAAGATCGACAACCGTTTCTGCCATTTTGCGGTAACCAGTTAACTTCCCTCCTGCGATCGTAACAAGACCTGACGGCGATTGCCAAATTTCATCTTTCCGCGAAATTTCTGATGGGCTTTTTCCTTCTTCGTAAATGAGCGGCCTTACCCCTGCCCAGCTTGATTCGATGTCCTTGGCCGTAACGTGTACAGATGGAAACATATAATCAATCGCCTGCAACAAATAATCGCGATCATCTTCCGTCATCGTCGGGTTGGCAAGGTCCTCGTCGTAAAACGTATCGGTCGTGCCGACGTACGTTTTTCCATCGCGCGGAATCGCAAATACCATCCGCCCGTCTGGCGTATCAAAATAAATCGCCTGCTTGAGCGGGAAGCGCGTCTGGTCGATGACGATATGAACCCCTTTTGTAATTTTTAACATTTTTCCATTTTTCGAGCGATCTTTTTCCCGCAACGTATCGACCCAAGGACCCGCGGCGTTGATCACTTTTTTCGCATATAAATCGTACGTGTTGCCGCTCAGCACGTCGCGGCAACGCGCGCCGATGACGCGACCATTTTCGTATAAAAACTCTTCCATCTTCACATAATTGACCGCATCTGCGCCACATTGAACCGCTTTTTTCAATACTTCGATCGTCAAGCGGGCATCATCCGTGCGATACTCCACATAATAGCCGCCGCCAAGAAGCCCTTCCTTTTTTAAAAGCGGCTCTTTTTGAAGTGTTTCTTCTGCGCTTAACATCGTGCGGCGCTCGCTTTTTTTTACGCCTGCTAAATGGTCATACACCCACAGACCGATCGATGTGCTCCATTTGCCGAACGTTCCGTCTTTATAAATCGGAAGCAGCATCCACTCCGGAGTCGTCACGTGTGGGCCGTTTTCATACACGATCGCCCGCTCTTTCCCAACTTCAGCGACCATTTTCACTTCGAACTGTTTTAAATAGCGAAGCCCGCCATGCACAAGCTTTGTCGAGCGGCTCGATGTTCCGGCCGCAAAATCTTGCATCTCGACTAACGCCGTTTTCATTCCTCGCGTTACAGCATCTAGTGCAATGCCACAACCTGTAATTCCTCCCCCAATTACTAACACATCATAACGTTTGCGGCTCATCTTTTCTAAATATTCTTGGCGCTTTGCAGTTGAAAACATCGTTTCTCCTCCCCTTTCGGAAAACAAAAAGAGACCACACCAAACACGACAAGCCTTTGCTTATCATGTATGCATGGTCTCTCCTAATCTCCTGACATCTTATATTAACTTGATTTTTATTATAACGAAAACCGGCTCATTTGCCTAGTAAAAAATTTATTTTTGTTGTTGAGCTTGAGCGCATTGATGTTGATATTAGCGGGTTGCAGCGTTCCAACGATGGACCATTCGTGTATGAATCATCCACCAACGGGTGAAACCGATACAGGTTGGACAGCAAAATGAAACGCACCCCATCCAAACATCTGAAGGAAAAGTGGTTATGAATTTGGAAACAAAAGAAGTTCATTGTATGTTCAATGATGAGCTGATGGAGAATATATGGTGCTATAATGGGAGTTTGCTCGGACAAGAAATCCGTGTTCAAGAGGGGGGATCATGTCGTTATTAATTTAACGAATACTCTTGATGTTCCCATCGCTTCACACCCCGCATGGACTCCCTGTTCCAAGTCAACTACCCCCACTTAGCTAACGCTTGAAGTGGGGGTCTCCTCGCCAATGGTGACGAAATGAATGACGTGCTAGGAGTGACACAAAATGCTATCATGCTTGGAGAAACATTTATCTATGAGTTTATAGCGAATACGCTAGGGACTTACTGGTATCATTCTCATCAGGACGGTGTTAACTAGGTGGGAATAGGGTTGTACGGCGCTCTCGTTGTTGAACCGAAAGATCAGCCGGATTATGATTTGGATAAAATAATCATGATTGATGAGTGGTCATCGCTGGGGATGGATCTCGCTAGAATGCACTAGGGAAACAAAAATGGCGCAATATGGTAATATGGATGACATGGATCGTGGTGATCATGGCAACATGAACAATGATGCAAGCGCTCCATCCCATGCTGAAATGATGAGCATGATGTATGATACGTTAATCATCAATGGAAAAGCATCTCCCGCTATAGAGAACATTCAGATGTCTAAAGGAGATATAATTAAACTTCGATTTATTAATACGGGATTGTTCACACAAGTGATCGGGATCGCTAGACGTGAATTTAAGGTGATTCATTATGATGGGCAACCAATCAATAAGCCTGAGCTTATATCTATTGCGGCAATTAGAGCTGCACCGGCTGTTGAAATTCAGATTTTGGTGCAATTAAAAAGGAATTTGATATGGTATTGGGAACAGATGATGGTGGTGAGACATTCACGATTAACAGCAAACAAATGTCGGATAAAGACTTTCAAAGCATAAAATATACGAAATGGAAGAAGGAAATGTTGTGAAAGTCACTATTGTCCATGATACCGATGTTGATCATCCGATGCATCTTCACGGACATTTCTTCTATATCCTGTCTAGGAATGGAGAACAAGTGACGTTTCCCCATTGTCAAAGAAACATTAAACGTCAGACCGAATAAATCTTACGAGATTGTTTTTATCGCTGACAATCCGAAAAATTGGATATTTTACTGTCATGAGCTGCATCATGCGCGTGATGGCATGGTTTCAGAAGTAGTAAGATATTTTAGTTTTACGCCTGCCTTCACGCCAGATTCCAACATCCCCAACAAGCCCAAATAACCAACCGCTTCACAGACAAATGCATTTGTCTGGAAGCGGTGTTGTTCGGTAATCCGACAGTTGAAAAATACCGATTACTCCATAAAAGACGAAAACGTTAAAGTTCGAAATTGCATTTATATAATTAAGTATAGCGGAAGAATGTGATGGAAATGTGAAGTAGTTCAATTGTCTGCTTTTCTTCATAGATTCTTCAAATCTGTGTGTTATGGTGATGATATCAACAATTTTAATTTTGAAAAGGAGTGATAAAAGTATGATACTCAATCTGCAAAACAAAAAAGCAATTTTTCTTCGCCATCTGTACGTAGCAGTGTTTTCCGCCCTGCTCGTCTATTTGTTTTATCTGTCATACTTCACTTGGGGGGTTGAACCCGCCCTGTGGCCCGACTGGGGTAACGACCATCCCTTTTGGCGGGCGTGGGCACACGCTGCGTTTGTTCTCCTTTTCCTCACACTGATATTATCACCAGCAGCCATACTGTGGCACCCCATTAAACGATTTCTCTCTTGGAGGAGAGAACTTGGAATATGGTTTGCGGTGTTATCGTTTGGACACGGTTATGCTATCTGGGATCGTTGGGCAAGATGGGACGTTGCCAGACTATTTGGGTTTGAATATATCGAAGAATGGGGCAGTTATGTTCTCTTCAGGCCGGAGGTTGGAATCATGAACTTGATGGGCCTTGTAATGGCCCCTATGATCATCTTGCTTGCTGTCACTTCCTGTGACAGGGCTGTGAAGTTTCTTGGAACATCTTCATGGAAATGGATTCATGGTACACTAGTCCCTGTCATTTTCTATATTGCTATGCTGCGCGGTACATTATATCTTTTTTATTTCTTTCAAGCTACGCCTCCTGACTGGAGGTTCTATCCTCGGATCTGGTTCTTGTATGTTTTTCTCGGCATGGGAATTCTTGCTGTCTTGCTTCAGGCAGCCGCTTTCACTAAGATTGTGCTTCGGCGGAGAAGTGAAAAACGGAAGAACAGTATATTTCAGGTCATCTGTTTGATTGGGGTAGCCGTCATGTTGGCCATGCCTATGGTACTGATGACAGGAATGGTAGCTTATTTTGACAGCAGGGTGATAAAAGAACCTCCTGCGTTTACCGAACAAACACAACCCCAGCAGAATTACGCGCCAAACTTTGAAATGGTTATCCGCAACGCAAATCAAAACATTCTGCTTTGGGCAAAGAATCTGGACAGTGAGCCGTACTATCGCCAAACGATCGAAATCGCAGGAGAGCCCATCTCACATCAAATTTACCGGTATAGCGAGCGTACGTTGTATTTAACCGAGCTGGATACGAACATGGAGCTTGTGTGGAATAAGATTGAAAATGTGGAACCCGAAGATATCGGAATTTTGAAGGTGGCCATGGGGCCGGGCGTGTGGGCAAATCAGTATGGAACAGGAGATCACCAGATCGGGGAGTTGCAGGTCACCATTCTGAGCGTAGGAGAAACCATTGCCGATGAGGTGTTTGAGATTCCTAGAAATGTGAAGCTGATCGAGCCATAATTCAGAGAAACTTCATTGTTCAGCTGTTTTTAAATACAACAGGCTAAAGCTTATTTGAATTTTGTAACAGTGGACATAGTGGGGAAGTTGATCATATCTATAGTTATAGATGATGACAGAAAAAAGTGGCATGCAAGATGTATGATCATATACCCTTGGCTAGTCTGTATAGCATCGTCGTTTTGTGAGTGGTCTGTTTTGCTTTTGTGTTTCAGTGTCACATTACAGGTATGGCCGATATGGTGGCTGCTATGGGGATTGGCATGACCGACGAGCTAGGTATAGGCATGGTTTTGGGCATCATCCAAGGAAATTATTTTTTTCAGGCAACGGTCTTAGTTAGGCATATTGGCTGGTATTATCTTCGGTTTTTTGTGAGGAATTTCATTTGGACTGGCGGCCATAGTGGATTGGGATCTCAGCTGGTGTTATCGGTGGAATGATGGGAGCGATGACTCGTGCCATGATCCCTGCTGAACATGACACTGTCTATGATTAAAATTATCTTTGTGTTGTCAATGGGTATGTATGTTATTATCTATTTGCTGCTTCACTAGGAAGCCGATCTCCATCAGAATAGATCAGAACATATGAGATGGATCAAAATGATGTTGCCCAAATCTTCTCTGCTCTTTATCATTGTCTGTTTTTTTATTCATGTCTACCAACGCTGGAGCGAATAGGGGCAAAGAAAGAAGTAGATGAAGCACCACATCCTTCTCACAGCATGGTGGAAGAGGAAAGTCTATAAAATTGCGTCGGATCTCCACCTCCCCAAAGATCGTCTGGATTCGTACCGTTCGTTTATCTTTTAGGTCATAGCGTTTTTTTTATCTCGTTGCTTGGCTTGCTCTTCATCCAGCCATTCCAATACCTGTTGTAGCATTTCTCCATACGTTTTTTGCAACATCGAAAACAATTCCGCTTCTAGCTCTTTTAATGTTTGCCCACCTGTGATAAACTGTTGCATAGGACTCTCTTCCCTCCTTTGTGGTTAGGTGGCACTTATCACCATACAGGAAGAGAGTCCTTTTTGCATCTTTTTTGCTCATCCTCCTTCTGTTCAAGAAACCTCCCCCTTGAACCATACGAAAGAGGACTTACCTTCCTCCGACTTTTACTCATACATTTATTTGTGCCGCGATATCTAGCATGGCTAGCGCGCGTTTTGATAATGTTCCCACAGCTCTTTTTTCGATGTTGTAATCGCGCTCGCTCCAGCTGCTAGCGCGCGTTCAACATCATCGACCGTACGAACAAGCCCTCCAGCAAAAATCGGAACACCTGTCCGTTCCTTCACTTCCCGGATGACATGCGGCATCGCCCCCGGCATCACTTCAATAAAATCCGGCTTCGTCTTTTCAATGAGCTGATAGCTCTTTTCAAGCGCATGCGAGTCTAAAAGGAAAATGCGTTGGATCGCCAACACCTTTTTTTGCTTCGCCTTGACGATCACGCTTCCTCTTGTTGAAATCAACCCACACGGCTTGAATTCTTGACATAAATATTCCGCCGCATACTCATCGTGACTCAATCCTTGGATTAAATCCGCATGGACGATCAAGCTTTTTCCGCATTGGCGCGCGTAATGGAACACGCTTTTCAGCTGCGAAAGATGTAGCTCTAACAACACCGCGAGTCCGTATGAACTAGTTAAAAACGTTTCAAAGTCTTTCATTGTTTTGATAGCAGGAATGATTTTTTGCTGATGAATCGTCAAAAATATCTCTCCTCATCCATTATTCTTCACAACATCGACTGTTGCCAAACAAGACGGAGAGATCATCGCCCGCGGCTTGCACGCGCTTATTTTAATCCCTCGCTTTTGAAATTTCTCAATGACGTGCCGAATGTCCTTCTTTTGGCGATTCACTGCTCCGTGTAAATGGTCTTCCATGCCTCTTCTCACCTTTCTTCTTCACTATTTCAGTTCTCACTAAACGGCTTTAGGAATGAATAATTCCACCGTTGTTCCTGCTCCGACTTCGCTTTCGATGGCAATTTGCCCACCGTATTTATCGACAATTTCCTTTGCGATTGCAAGCCCAAGCCCTACTCCGCCTTTCTCACGACTTCTTGCCTTATCAACCCGATAAAAGCGTAAAAACACTTTTTCTAATTCGTCACGCGGAATCCCAATTCCTTGATCGATCACAGAAAGCGAAACATATTTTCCATCTTCCTTTAAACGAATGGTGATCTTTTTGCTTTGTTGCGAATATTTCACTGCATTATCTAGTAAAATTAACAAAAGCTGTTCCAAATGATGCTTCGCTATTCGGACGAATGCTTTGTCCCTTAACTCATCGACCATCATAAACTGAAAGCTCGGATGTAAAACCCGAAAGTTTTTCACGATTTGTTCCGCTGCTTCTTTCGGAGAAATTGGCTGAAGATCTGAAGGCACCGTAATCACTTCCGCGTGCGATAAATCCAACAGTTCAAGCGCGAGCTTTTTCAAGCGACCGACTTCTTGTGACGCCGCTTCTAACGATTCTTCTAAAATATCGCGATTATTTTTCCCCCATCGTTTTAACAGCGAAAGATGCCCTTCTAAAATCGCAATCGGAGTGCGTAATTCATGGGATGCATCTTCGATAAACTGCTTCTGTTGATGAAAAGAATGCTCAATTTCGTCCATCATTTCATTAAACATCACCATCAATTCGGACATTTCATCGTTTGAACGCGGAATGTCGATTCGTTCTTGGAATCCTTTATTTTTAATGTTCATCATCGTTTTCGTTACCGCTTGCAGACGCCCGACGAAATGTTTGGCAATGAACAGTCCAATCAACGCGCTCATCATCATCGCAACGACGCCGATCAACGTCATAATGAAAAACAACATCCTCGCCATTCGTTGAAATTTCACGAGATGACGGACCATTTCAATCGTTCCGTTCATCGACAAAAGATGTAATGGCTTGCGCAAAATAATCGAACGCTCATCATTCACCGAATGATAATCAATTTCTAAATTTTTCGGTCTCTCCGTTGGAAACAACGAAACGGAAGCATGGTTCGCAACTGAAACGATGACATTTCCTTTTTCATCAAGAATGCGGATCGCTTGATATTTTTCATTTAATTTTTCAAGCAATGGTTTACTTTCGCGAATATCTTTCCAAGATAGATTACGTTTCTCTGTGTAATAAGTTTCAATTTCTTCGATCGTTTTTTTCATCGTTTTTTCTTCTTCGTTCAGCAGCCACTGTTTCACCGTTTCATATTGCAAGTATGTAAACAAAAAGTAAATGACAAAAATCACCGACGCTGAAAGAAACGTAAGCTTCCATTTTAATGAGACGTTTTCCAGACGAAAAAGTTTCATGATCGCATCACATATCCAGCACCACGTACCGTTTGGATATAGCGTTCCTTGTCTGTTTCATCTAACTTATGACGTAAATATCGAACGTATACGTCGACGACGTTTGTTTCTACTTCCGTATCAAACCCCCATACTTTATTAAGCAACGCATCTCTTGTAAGAACGATATCAACGTTTTGTAAAAACGTTACCAGCAAATCATATTCCCGCTTCGTCAGTTCGACGACTTGTCCTTCTTTTTTCACAACGCGTGCTTTCATATCAACGACAAGGTCTTTAAATGTTAAGCATTCCTGCTCGGACGAAGGATGAATGCGGCGAAATAGGGCACGAATGCGGGCTAACAATTCCTCAATCGCAAACGGTTTCACAATATAGTCGTCTGCGCCGCTATCTAATCCCATCACGCGATCAAATACGCTATCCCTTGCCGTAATCATAATCACTGGGGTTTGCTTGACCGCTCGCAGCCGACGACATACTTCCATCCCGTTTAGGCTTGGAAGCATTAAATCCAATAAAATGAGCCCCCAATCCTCGGATAAAGCAAGTTCTAGTCCTTCTCTGCCGTCATGGCACACGCTCACTTCATATCCTTCATGAAGTAAATCGAGTTCAATAAACCGCGCTAAATTGGCTTCATCTTCAATAATTAAAATGCGTTTGTTCATTGTTTTCCCTCCTAACCTTTATCATATCAAAAAGAAATGCTAACCGCCCGAAGCAGTCAGCAAATATATTTTCGTATCAGGCGTGTTGATTAACCAATAAAAAGCTAACCTAATGTTTAAACCGGATATATAAACTTATTATACCTTTATAACAATAATGGATAATCAACACTTATGTTGTCGTATAATTTATGAATGTTTGTCAAACAAATCGATAAATGCTTGAACAATTTCGATGAATTGATACGTAAGCAAAGATACGGCTGTTCCTGAGAAAAAAAGTGTAATCACCATCCGCATATGCTCTCCTCCCTTCTTGATGCCGGCCTCTTCTTTGCTGGAAAGGATTGAGCTGTGGATGCACAGAACATACCGATGCATTTCGACGAACGTTGCTACCGGCTTTTTCGTTAACGTTTCCATCATAATCGATCAATCTTAAAAATAGATGAGATTTCTCTAAAAAAATAACAGTGACCTTTTTCAACGGTGGCACATACATTTAAAGAAGAGAATGAAGAAAGGAGTTGAATACGGTGAACGATCATTTGCAGCCGCCTATGAGAAAAAAGGGGAACGAGGAGCCACTGCAGCGTTTATGGGAGATGGTGGACCAATTTTTTGACGAACGGCCGCTCAAAAAAATGTTTGAAACGCTCGATGAATATTTTCATGAAACGTTTTCGCGCTCGTATATTCCAATCAATATCCATGAAACAGCTACCGAATACGTCATTACCGCCCACCTTCCAAACGTCAACCGCCATCAAGTTCAACTTGAATTTGATGACAGCATGTTACATCTCACCATTCAAAATAATGAAGTGATCGAGTCGACAGATGAGCAAAACAACGTGTATAAAAAACGGCGCATGTATCAAAACATGACGCGGACGATTCCGCTTCCTTACCCCGTAACAGAAAAAGAAATTAAAGCATCGTTGGAAAATAACGAACTGATCATTCGTCTGCCGCAAAAGAAAAAATTTATTAATATTGATTAAAAAAGGTGCATGCATGCGCCTTTTTTTACAAACTTTTATCCTTTTTCATCTGTTGGATTTCATGATTGAGAGGGATTAACCATACATACTTTTTATCTGGTTGATGAATTCTATGACCATCAGAGATAATGCCGCGAAAGTCGTCGCGACATTCAAAGTATTTTTCATATGGAGGCGAATGATCATGGAAACAACGTTAGCGAATTTGCGGGAAGTGCTGTCGAATTATTTGGACTACCATACGGCCATCCCGCGGCACATTTATCAAAAATTGCATGAAAAACCGTATGAAAGCGAAGAAGCGTTCGTCCGCGATTTATCACCACAAGAAATTGCCTTTTTAAATCGCATCTTGCCACGTGAAATCCACTATGCGATGAACGAACGGGATGCGGTACGCATCCATCATTTAAACGAAGTGTATGAACTATTATTTTAATACGAAAAGGTGTCCTCCACTGTTTCGGACACCTTCTTACTTTTTAAACGTACTGATTAACCCTTTCAGCACACCGTTGGCTTGGTTGATCGTATTAATCATTTGCCCCATCGTGTTCATCATTTTATTAATATCGTACGTTCCATCCGAATTTTTAAATTGCGACATGAGCGATTGAATGGCAGGTGTCGGCGGCTTCAACATCGGGTTTGACTTCGGGTATGGCGTCGGGTATGAAGCTCCTGTGTACTGCCCAACCGGCCAATACGAATACGCCTGATGATACAAGTGCGGATTCCATCCCCCATAATGCGGTGAATGAGAAAACGGCGGCGGAAAGGAAACGCGATATGGATACGGATATCGATACATACACCATCCCCCACTTTCTAGGCTACCATTAGTATATGTGCCATATAAGCAGAAGGTGAACAGAGGCATGTCATAAGTTGTCGGAAGTTTCAATTTTTTGAATTTACGCAAATGATCGATTTTCATGATAAGATGAATAAAAAACAAGATGGATGAAGGGGGCATGCACGATGAACGCAACAGAGTTAAAAAACAAATTTATCGCCATGAAAAACTATGAACCGTCCGACTTAAATGAACTGCTCGATTTTGCGCGCCAAGTATATTTGCGCGGCGAAATCACGATTGTCCAATATCGCGACATCACCCGTGAACTGGAAATAGCGGGCGCTTACAAGCCGGAACAAAAAAACGAATATGTGGGTTTATAATCGGGAGCAGCTTTCTCCCGTTTTTTTACGTATATTTATCGTTCATTGAAACAAAGTAATGAACAAGGGGGTGGCATCATGAGCAGAGGCGTTCATTTTCATCATAAGTTAAAAGGACACGAGCACGAACCGCCAAAACACGGCAAAAACGTCCCGCCGAAACAGACCGAACGAGTCGAATACGAAATCGGAACGGTAGCGACAGAAGAAGGTGGCCCTGTTTCAATCAAAGTCGAGAAAAATGAATAAATATAAAAACGGCTTCCCTCCACGTTATCGGGACAGCCGTTTTTCATTGTTCCCTTTTTTTAATCGATCGCTTACAAGCAAAAGCGTGTATTCGATTGATTGATGAAACTGCTTCATTCGCTGGCGCTTTGCAGCAGGATAAAACGCTTCAATGGCGATTTTTTCAATGTTTTCGGCCAGCGCCTCCATTTGTTGCGGATGAACATACTTCGGCCCGGCGGAGCGGATCCACGCCAGTGCCTCTTTTTTCCATTCATCCGCCGTCTGTTTAACTTCATCCGCAAATGGCTTGACCGTTTTAAAAAAATCCGGCTGTCCGCCATCCCAGTCCGTTTGTTCGGCAATTTGCAAAATGTCGTCATTATATTTCAGCAATTGCTTCGTAAGTTTCTCTAGCTGTTCGTACATACTATGTCCTCTCTCCTTTTGAAAGCCATTATACAAAATGCAATTTCGACGGCACAAATATTTTTTCTTCATCTTCTTCATCCATTCGCTGCTCAACGTGCCCGATTTGTTTTTCTAACTCCTGCATTTGTGCTTGTTGGAAATCGCATCGCTCTTGTATGAGATCATTGATGACATGTTCCATTTTCGCTTCGACTTGTTCCATAAGTTCTAACATTTCCCCTAGCTGCTTCTCCACTTCCTCTTTTTTTACCCACCGCATCATCATTCCTCCCATCACCCGTTTGCCTTTAAACATTCGCCATTTATTTCTTGCTCCCTTCACACTTGACAAAACTAGAGCCATTTCGACAAAGAAAGTGGTCTTTTTCGTTTCTTCGTACAATTTTGACATTTTCTTTATACACCCTATTCTTTCTTTCCTATGGTATAATAAAAAACATTCAAAAGGAGATGAGGCATATGGTGTTAAACTATCCGGGGGGAAAACGATTCAAAGTGAAGGAAGATCACGAACGTATCCATCGCTTTCATCCGAATTACGGAAACCGTGGAATGACGTTAGAAGAAGACTTAAATGCAACGAATGAATATTACCGCGAACACGGCATTGCGGTCATTCATAAAAAGCCGACGCCGATTCAAATCGTCCGCGTCGACTATCCGAAACGAAGCGCCGCTGTCATTAAAGAGGCGTATTTTAAACAAACGTCAACGACCGACTATAACGGCGTATACCGTGGCAAATACATCGATTTCGAAGCGAAAGAAACGCAAAGCACGACATCATTTCCTTTGAAAAATTTTCATGAGCATCAAATTCAGCATATGAAACAAGTGATCGAACACGGGGGAATTTGTTTTGTCATTTTGCGCTTTTCCTCTCTTGATGAAGTATATTTATTAGACGCTTCGCATTTACTTATTTTCTGGGAGCGTCAGCAATCCGGGGGGCGAAAATCGATGACAAAACAAGAAATCGAACGATACGGCCATTACATTTCACTTGGCTACCAACCGCGAATTGATTATATTAAAGTAGTAGAATCCATCTACTTTTAAAGAAAGGTAGGATTTTTATGTCTGGTGACTATCGTTCTCGCGCAGAACGGAAACAAGCAGCGAAACAAGCAAAACCTAAAAAAGCAAAAAAGCGAAAAACGAGTTCTTTTTTTAAAATGATCGCACTTACTCTTGTGATATTGATGATGATTGGCGTGATCAGTGGAATCGCTGTGTTCGCCTACTTTGTCAAAGGCGCTCCACCGCTTGATGAAACAAAAATTAAAGACCCGTTATCATCTACCGTTTATGATATGAATGGTCGTAAAATTGCCGAGTTAGGCGGGCAAAAACGAACGTATATTTCTTACTCAGACATTCCGAAAATGCTTGAGCAGGCTGTACTAGCGACCGAAGATGCCCGTTTTTACCAGCATCATGGCATCGATTTTATTCGCCTTGGCGGAGCGATTGTCGCTAACTTCAGAGAAGGGTTCGGAGCGGAAGGTGGAAGTACAATCACCCAACAAGTAGTAAAACTCACCTTCTTATCGCGTGAAAAAACGCTGAAGCGGAAAGTACAAGAATTATGGCTCGCACTTCGCCTTGAACAAAAATATTCAAAACATGAAATTTTAGAGATGTATTTAAATAAAGTTTATTACTCTAATAACGTGTATGGTGTTGCCAAAGCAGCTGAATTTTATTTTGGAAAAACGAATTTAAAAGACTTAACGCTTCCAGAAGCAGCGCTACTTGCTGGAATGCCGCAAAGCCCAAATAACTATAACCCATATGAATACCCAGAAGCAGCGAAGAAACGACGCGATCTCGTCTTATCGCTAATGGAAAAGCACGGTTTTATTACAAAAGAAGAAGCGGAAAAAGCGAAAAAAGTGACCATTCAATCGATGTTAGTGGACCGGAAAAAACATAACGGATCGTCGTCTATCCCATACGATTCATTTATCGATGAAGTCATTAAAGAAGTGACAGATCAAGCAAATGTCAACGTGTATGAAGACGGGTTAAAAATTTATACGACGCTTGATCCAGATGCGCAAAGCTACGTCGAAGATTTACTAAATTCAAACGAGCTATTTACGGATAAAAAAGATTTGCAAGCGGCGATCGCTTTGATCGACACAAAAACGGGCGAAATTCGTGCGCTTGGCGGCGGACGGAATCAAGACGGTGTTACATTCGGCTTTAACTATGCAACACAGCGTGTCGGACAGCCGGGCTCGACGATCAAACCGATCTTAGATTATGGGCCAGCAATTGAGTATTTACAATGGTCGACCGCTCATCAACTCGTGGACGAACCGTATCAATATTCAAACGGAACGCCAATTAAAAACTGGAACGGTACGTACGAAGGCCCGATGACGATGCGAATGGCGCTCGCGAGATCGCGCAACATTCCGGCGTTAAAAGCATTGCAAGCGGTCGGATTAAATCGCGCGAAACAATTTGCCAACAAGCTCGGCATGGGTTTTGACAACATTTATGAGTCTTACGCCGTTGGCGGTCTTGAAAAAGGCGTATCACCATTGCAAATGGCCGGTGCATATAGCGCCTTTGGCAACAATGGAGTGTACATTAAACCACATGCCGTGACGAAAATCGTCTTCCCGGACAATACCGAAATGGATTTAACACCAAAACCGAAAGTGGCGATGAAAGATTATACGGCTTATATGATTACGGATATGTTAAAATCGGTTGTTCAATACGGTACTGGTACGCTTGCGAACGTTCCAGGCTTGCATGTAGCCGGAAAAACAGGGACGACAAACTATCCGGAAGATGTGGCACGCAAGTACGGCCTTCCTAGCAATGCCGTACCGGACAGCTGGTTTGTCGGTTATACGCCAAATTACACCGCAGCCGTATGGACCGGCTTCAGCAAGCGAAGCAGCACAGCAAATTTATCCGTATATGAACAAAAACTGCCGCGTTTATTGTTCAAAAAAGTGATAGCGCATGTCGACGACGGCGGAAAAGATTTTCCAATGCCAAAAAGCGTCGTGAAGCTGCCGATTAAAAAAGGATCCAATCCGCCGCAACTCGCTGGAAAATATACGCCAAAAGACGAAATTGTCTACGAATGTTTCGTCAGAGGAAGCGAGCCGACCGAAACCGCAAAAGACGAACAGCCGCCGGCGCCGACAAATATACAAGCAACATACGATCAAATAGCCGATGCCATTTCGCTTTCTTGGAAATATGGTAGCGACATCGAAAACGTGGCGTTTGAAGTACGCATGAAAAACGACAAAGGCGAGGTGAACGTTCTTTCAACGACCGATTTGTCATTAACAATCAGCCATCCAACCTCTGGGGCTCTTTACACGTTTGAAGTGTATACCGTAAGCAAAGACGGACAAGTAAAAAGCGAGCCGGCGACAACCACCTTGCAAGTACCAAGCAGCGAGCAAAGCGAACCACAAACGCCAACGTCCGACCAAAATGGAAACAATAACAGTGGGACGCCGAACGGAACAAACGATAGCAATAATAACGGAAACAATGAACAAAATAACAGCGGCGACAATTCCGATAATAACACGACACCAACGCCGCCGGCGCCAAACCCAACGAATCCGCCGGCGCCAAACAACGGCGCCGGAAACGGTTCAACAGGAACGAACTCAACAAACAGCCTAAGGAATGCAACGAAAACTAATTCGCTCAAAAAAATCGGCGCCGGATCCACCACTCTTTCCGTCCCATAAACTAAAAGGGATGTCTCAATGAGAAGACATCCCTTTTTTCATCATGGCTAGCTGTTTGTAAAAAAGTTTTGTCACTTCCTCAAACAATTCGCTTAACTGAATAAATGAATGGTACACATCACAGCGGGAGAAAATGAATTGAAGTCGTTCAACGCAATTGATTGGCTTCAACGCTAGCGCTTCGATTTCTTTTTCCCAAGTGCGCACGTTTTGCGTCCTCTTTCCGTTCAGCCAAAATAAGCACACAATCAAATATGACAATCCACGAATCATCGGCTCCCGTGCCGCAGCTCGGTTTCTTTTCGCAAAGCATGCTTCGAGCTGTTCTTTTTCGTCGTTCCATAACTCGAGCACCGCCGGAATTGACTGTTCGATCTGTTCCCACGGTAGAGGGGTACTGCTGACGATATCGTAATAAAAATACACTGTTTTCATTTGATATGGAAATGGTACATCGCTCGTTTTTTCAATTGTATCCCCTTCGCGAAAAAAGGGTGGATGAACGAATTCAGTCGGTACTCGCAACGCTCTCACCCCGTTGTTTCATTCGTTTTTTCCCTTCACGGCACAAATCGAGAAGCGGGCAAACGTCGCATTTCGGCGCTTGCGCTTTACAATGATAGCGCCCGAAAAAAATCATGCGGTGATGCGTAATTGACCATTCTTCTTTCGGAATTTTCCGCATGAGCGTTTCCTCAACTTCCAACACGGAATCTTTCCAGCGGCAAAAGCCGAGACGCTTACTGACCCGTTCGACGTGCGTATCTACGGCAATCGCCGGAACGCCAAATGCGACCGATACGACGACATTTGCTGTTTTGCGGCCGACACCCGGCAATTTCATCAGTTCATCGCGGTCGTTCGGCACTTGTCCGTTATATTGTTCGATTAACATCGCACATAACTTTTGGATGTTTTTCGCCTTATTTCGGTACAGCCCGATCGAGCGGATATCTTGCTGGAGTTCTTCGAGCGGAACGGATACATAGTCTTCTGGTGTTTTATATTTTTCGAACAGCTGCTTCGTGACTTTATTGACGAGCGCATCGGTGCATTGTGCCGATAAAACAACGGCAATTAGCAGTTCAAACGGGTTGCGGTGCACAAGCTCGCAATGAGCGGCAGGAAACATTTCTCCCATTTTATCTAAACATTCACGAATTTGTTGGCGAGTAAGCAAACGAATCCCCCTTTCATTTCATGCATAGAAAAACGAGAGACAACGCCTCTCGCTTACGACTCGAGCCAATTATAAAACGTAACCGTTTGCTTGTATTCCGTTTGTGATGCCGGTGCTTGTTTCAGCTGATGCTTGCGAAATTTTTTGCCATAATCTTTCGCCTGCTCAATCGTGCGGATTCCGTTCTTTTTCCATTCGAATAAAATGCGGTCGATGTAGCGGAAGTTTAATTTTCCTGACAACACTGCTTCACGGAGCGCCGCCTTAATGATCGCTGGCTCGTGTTCATCTTGGTCGACCCACATCGTTAGCGTCTCGCATTCAAACGGCGAAAGCGGACGCCCAAATTCTTGTTCAAACATCGTATACAAACTTTGTTCCTCCTCTTGCCGCTCCATTCGCTCTTCATTCGCCGATTGAACAAACAAGTAATACACAAGCTTTTCCCAAAGCGGCTTGAGCGAATATTTTTCAATGCGAACCGCTTGTTCGTCCACCTGTTCTTCAATCGAAACAAATCCCTTTTGCAACAGCTTCCGCAACGTTTCCATGCATTGCGACGGCGTTAACGTCATTTTTTCTGCGAGCTCCGCCGGAGTCGGAAACCAAATCCCTTCTTCAATAAATGAATGAAGATGCAAAAGCAACATAAACTCTACTTCCGTTAAGCCGAGACGCTTATAATGATGTAAAAGCAATTTCGGAATCGCAACGCTTCCTTGGGCCAGCCATTCTGCCATTTTTCCTTTATCCATCGGAACACACCTCAATTTATAGTATAGCACAACCAAGATAAGAAAACCCCCGAAAAATAGGGGGATGAAAAATATTTGGCAAAATTGGAGCGCCCTCAGCTTTTCTTTATTGTCTAGCTCCGGCGACTAGCTCGCTTGTGTGAAATAGCCTTCTCCCTCTGGGGCAACCTCCCTGCGGCCGAAGAGCGTTTCACTTCAAAAGCTGTACACGCGCCGCCTCTGCTTTTCTTATGGATAAAGGCGATTTAACAAGCGCGGGAATGGGATTGTTTCGCGAACGTGTTCAACGCCGCAAATCCAAGCGACGGTGCGCTCCAATCCTAATCCGAATCCAGAATGTGGAACAGAACCGTATTGGCGCAATTCTAAATACCATTTATACGCATCAAGCGGCAAATTGTGTTCTTCCAAGCGTTGTTTTAGCAGTTCGTAATCGTGGATGCGCTCAGAGCCGCCAATAATTTCGCCATATCCTTCCGGCGCAATTAAGTCAGCGCAAAGCACAACATTCGGACGGTTCGGATCTGGCTGCATGTAAAACGGCTTTAAGACGGTCGGATAGTGCGTAATAAACACCGGTTTGTCAAAGCTTTCGGCAATCGCCGTTTCATGCGGCGCTCCGAAATCATCGCCCCACTGGATGTCATCGAATCCTTTCTTGTGAAGAAGCTGAATCGCCTCATCGTATGTGATGCGCGGAAATGGTGCTTGAATGTTCGCTAGTTTTGACGTATCGCGATCGAGCGTTTTTAATTCAAGCGAGCAGTTTTTCAAGACAGATTGAACGATATATGACACATATTGTTCTTGTACTTTTAAGTTGTCTTCAAACTCGTAAAACGCCATTTCTGGCTCGATCATCCAAAATTCGATTAAATGGCGGCGGGTTTTCGACTTTTCGGCACGGAACGTCGGACCAAACGAGAACACTTTGCCAAGCGCCATGGCCGCTGCTTCCATATAAAGCTGACCGCTTTGGGAAAGATACGCATCTTCATCGAAATATTTCGTATGGAACAATTCCGTCGTTCCTTCTGGTGCGCTGCCTGTTAAAATCGGCGGGTCGATTTTCACAAACCCATTGTTGTTGAAAAATTCGTATGTCGCGCGAATGATTTCGTTGCGAATTTTCATGATCGCATGTTGGCGTTTCGAGCGCAGCCATAAATGGCGGTGATCCATTAAAAATTCGACACCATGCTCTTTCGGCGTAATCGGATAATCAACGGCTTCATGAATGATTTCTAAATTCGTGACCGCGAGCTCATAACCGAACGGAGAACGCTCATCAACACGAACCATCCCCGTTACATATAAAGACGTTTCTTGCGTCATTGATTTCGCGATTTTGAATACATCTTCCGATACTTGCGATTTTTCGACGACTCCTTGAATGAAGCCTGTCCCGTCGCGCAATTGCAAAAAGGCGATCTTTCCGCTCGAGCGCTTATTCGCCAGCCAAGCGCCGATCGTCACCTCTTTCCCTACATATTTGCTTACTTCTGCAATCGTTGTCTTCACCTGTAGGTCCCTCCAAAACTTGTTCGAAAAACTATGTATGCATAATTTACATTATACCTTTCGACAAAAAATCAAGCAAGATGAAAGAAAAACGAAGGAGAGCGCCTAATTTTGCGCATGTAAAAATAGGTTTTATATTAGTTATTTGTCCGAAACATTTTTTCGGTCATTCTCATTTAATACAATAGGTGCGAAAGCATAAAATATATGAAAGGAAGGTAATATTATGGCTTGCTTATGTAATGGAGGATTATTTCCTCGTTTGTTTAGCACACAATTTACAGCAGTTGCTAATAATGTCACTATCCCAACAACAGCTGGTACCACTACAGTGCTTACTCTTCCGCCGATCGCTACGCTTAGCAGTGATAAAGTGAAATTAGATTCCATGGTTGAATTAGCAATTGTATCGTTAACAGCTCTTAACATAACAAATGCTAGTTACGTTCTACAGCGATCTACAAATGGAGGAGCATTCGTTGATTTGGCTCAGCTTGATATAGACTCTCCATTAACTGCTGCTGCTACAACTACTTTATATCCGAACCTTACTTGGGTAGACATTCCAGGCGTTGGAACACAAATTTACCGTATCGTTATTGTAATTGGAACTTTACCTGTTGGTATTACTTCTATTACTGCAGAAACTCGCTCATTAAACGCTCTTGTCGTTCGAGAAGCATAAATAAACAACGGCTGACTCAAACAGTGCAGAATAGATATTGAGTCAGCCTTCCTTAATTTATGATTTTACATTCACTAACGTTCAATTCATTCTACTATTCAGTTTTCCCATTCTTAGCAAATCCATCTCTCTCGGCATACTGTATACTTTCCCCCATCTAATTTTTTATCGGATCATTTGAATCACGCATGAATGACAATATTGTTTAAAGCCCGAATCCCATTTGTGAATTGTTTACAATAAAAAAACCCTTCCACCTTATAAGTCGTTTGTTCTTCTCTAATATCAAATTTTAGCTGAAAGTTGGAAAAAGATAATTTCTGTTTAGGTTCGATTTGTGAAATATGGACAGGCTTTAACCAAAATTCTCCTTTATCCTCCACAATTTTATTCGCATCCTCATTCATATATTGCCACGATTCCATCACTAATGGATTCAAACGGCGATCATATTGCACATCTTCTCCAAGCTTTGCCGATAACATGGCACGTTCTTTTGGTGCCACTTTCAGACATATGAAAGGATTTTCAAGAGGAACCGCCCCGGCATTGTGAATGACAAAGTTACCGATGACAGTCCCCTTCCGCTCTGCGGTTTTCGGCAATAATAACGAATACGTAAAATAGGAAATGACATTTACATGATGAATATCTTTCTCCTGTTCTTTAGCGTTTTTTATTTCGTTCAATGTTTGCTTGATTGCCTGAATGTCATGCTCCAGCGCACGAATTTTTTTTTCCACTTGCAAAAGCAGATCGCTCATCTTTTCCCTCCTTGTGAAAATAAAGATTTCTTTCATGTTAATATGTATGAAAAAAAGAGGGCGAAATCCCTCTTTTTCAAAATGGTAGGAGTTGAAACTCGCTTATTTTACATAATCGGAAAAACTGCTGGACATTGCGGCGGAAATACATCGACTGGACATTCTTCTTCGCAAATAACTTTTGGACGAGGTTGGCAAAACTTCGCAGCTACTTCTAAAATGACTTCAAATGTTACGACAATACTTTGACAAACTCTTACAAAAACTGTCGCAGTAATGGTCCCATTTTCATTTAGTGTAAATGAACTCACTCGGCAACTGTTAAAAGCATTTTGTGTTTGATTACAACATACTGTTGTACCATCTGGTGCGCAAAGAATCACTTCTTCGCTTATTGTAATCAATGCTGGATTACTTGATACAGTCACTTGTGCGCCAGCTGCGTTTGTGCCCGTCACTTCTAAAATAACTTGAATGGTTTTACTTAATGTAACAGCTTGAAGTGTAACGGCTTGATCTCCCACCATACATTCGATATCACGACGTAGACCGTCTTCCACACATTCTAATAGGGTCATGGAACAATTGACTTGTGAGATTGTTACACCAGTAAGAGCACCAGTAGGGAACGTGAATGTGATATCTCGTGTGAGTGACACAACATTTGTTGTCCAGTCGTATACTTTACAAACTTGAATACACTCAGGACTAAACTCTTGGGCAAATTGCTCTAAATTGATTGCCATCGAGTAATCTCCTTTCATGAATTTTTTCAGGCTACTCTATACTATGTAAATGACTTACATGCGTGACAAAATGAGTGCCCAAAATTCCAACATATATAAATGCAATTTGGTACTTTAACGTTTTCGTCTTTTATGGAGTAATCGGTATGTTTCGACTGTCGGGTGACCGAACAACACCGCTTCCAGACAAACATATTTGTCTGTGAAGCGGTTCGTTGTTCGGTCCTCTGTCACGCGAAGTCGTGACGAAGGCCAGTCACAGACTTGCCTCCGACAGTCGAAAAAATAGGGAGTCTACTTTTTCGTCAGCCATAAGTTAAACCTCCCAGTTGTATTTATATAGTCAAACTATGTTTATGTAAACCTTCATCACGATCTTGCATACAATTGTAAAGAGTGGGTATTATTAAAAAAATTTCTAAAAAGGTGGTGAGCGAGATAGTGAACCAAGGGCGTAGAAGCATTCAGCTGGAGCAAAAAATTATTCACCTTAAATCAGAAGTAGAAAAATACAAAACAATGCTCGCTTCGTTTCAATCGGATCAACAATCGAACCATCTTAAAGAACAAATGGAGCAGTTAACAGCCGAAAATACCCAACTTAAAGAAACTTGCGACCATTATAAAGAAACCATTTCCACACAAACTCATGAAATAAATCGCTTATCAGCAGAGTTAGAAGAAGTGAAAAAAGACAACCGTTTATTACATGATGAAGCTCAAAAATTGAAAAATGAAAATTTTGTTCTTCACAAAAAGATTGAAACAAATGAAGAAAAAATCCAATCTTTATTAAGCAGTGCATCTACCTACAAACAAAGACAGACGGAACTTGAAAAAGAAAAAGAAGTTATCGAAGAAAAAATGCAGTCATTAGAGAAAGAAATGGCTTCTCATCATGCACTACTAAAAAACTATCTGTTTCTTCAATCATTATTAACATCTTGGATAGAAAGGATCAAGATCATGGAAAAAGATTATGATTTTTTGAAAAAAAACAGTGATAAAATGTTTAAGGATTTTGAGGAATTGAAAGAAGGATTATTCACGCAAAAACAAGAAACTGAAGATTTAAAAGAAGAAGTCCGCTCGTTAGAAAAAAAGCTTTATGTCATCGAAAAAATGCTATCGGAGTTAGACAAAGAGCAACAAAAAGATATGGTCGTCCTGCAAAAACAAATTTTACATCAGCACGTTGAAATTGAATCCCTCCTTGAAAAAACTTCTCACTTCACAAATGAAATTGAAAAAATATTAAATCAAATGGCCGATTTAACCGAACGGACCGAAAAGAAAAAAGAAGATTTATTAAATCCAGAAATGAACGAAATGAAAGAAATGTTATCACAGGTAATTCAACTGCTAACGTCCCAGCAAAAGCCCTTCTTGGCAGAAGAAAAGCGAGAAACCATTTCGCCGCCAAAAGCGAACACAATATCACCTGCCAACAGCTTTCTAAAACTACAGGAATTCATTGATGAAAAACAACAATCAATCATCGTATCCCCAGCTAAAAAGAAAAATCAATCCCATTCGCAAATGTCTAATATATATCCTCAAAAAACAAGCCAGATTAAGCATGTGCAAATCGAAAATCAGCCTTTTCAAAGCTCCCGACCTCCATTGCGACATAAGTCACCGGGAGAGGATGATGACAAATTACCCAATTCAATAATTCCTGCCGTTCTATACACAACTGATTCAGATGACGTGGCAGACACGTATTCGTTCAACGATTCCGATGCATCGATCCATGCTTTCATTGCTTCAACAGAAGAACCGCCAGTAATGATGGAACATCATATGGAGAATACCGAATGTGAGCCGTCAATGCTGCCTCAAGAAATAGCAGAAGCAGAACTTCACCGTGAAATCACTTTAACTATAGGCAATGTACAAAACACAACGGTTACCGCGCTAGATGCTTTTCTCCATAACGATAATTCAACAGGCGAAGAAAAAGCCGATTCAGTACCGATTCAAGCAGCCGACGACACACAACCGTACTCTTATGCGTCGCATGCAGTACGAACAAACGAATCCGTTTTTGATCGAGCCGATGAAAAGTATGCCGAAAGCAAAAAATGGCGATTGTTCTCTTTGTTCAAAAAAGCAAAAGCAGTGAAATAACAAAGAAAGAGGGGATTGCCTTCCCCTCCTTCTTGCCCTATCTTGTTCAAGATCTATTTCATTTTCTGCTCCATAAACTGTTTGATCCGCTCGATAGCTTTTTCCAATACGTCAAGTGATGTCGCATACGATAAGCGAACATTGTCAGGAGCGCCGAATCCTGAGCCTGGCACGAGGGCAACTTTCGCTTCCTCTAAAAGTGCCTCAACGAATTCATCAACGCTGCTATAGCTGGCCATCAACGCTGCTTGACGGGCGTTCGGGAACAAATAAAACGCTCCTTGCGGCTTGACGCACGTAAAACCCGGAATTTGAATTAATTTTTCGTAAATAATATTCAGGCGCTCTTCAAACGCTTGCCGCATTTGTTTAACCGGCTCTTGTGGCCCGTTGTATGCCGCAATCGCCGCATATTGAGCGATCGATGTCGGGTTCGATGTGCTATGGCTTGCAAGGTCGGTCATCGCCTGAACGATTTCTTTATTTCCTGCCGCATATCCGATACGCCAGCCAGTCATCGAATGCGATTTCGACACACCGTTAATGATGATCGTTTGCGCTTTTAACTCTGGTGAAAGCTGCGCGATCGATACATGCTTATTGTCCCCATACACAAGTTTTTCGTAAATCTCGTCAGATACGATTAAAATATCGTGCTCTAAGCAAATGTCACCGAGCGCTTTCAGCTCGTCTTCTGTGTAAATCATGCCGGTCGGGTTGCTCGGCGAGTTGATGATGACTGCTTTCGTCCGCTCTGTGATAGCGGATTTCAGCTGTTCTGGCGTGATTTTAAATTCGTTTTCCTCCAATCCTTCCACATAAACCGGCACACCTCCAGCTAACTTCACTTGTTCTGGGTAGCTGACCCAATACGGCGTCGGGATAATGACTTCATCTCCTTCATCTAAAATCACTTGAAACAATGTGTAAAGCGCATGTTTCGCCCCGACACATACAATAATTTCCGACGGTTCGTAATGAAGATTTTGATCTTGTTGAAATTTTTTCACAATTTCCGATTTTAAGCTTGCCAATCCACCGGACGGCGTATATTTCGTATGGCCTTCGTTCATTGATTTGACCGCCGCATCGATAATATGCTGCGGCGTGTTAAAATCAGGCTCGCCTGCTCCTAAGCCGATCACATCATGACCTGCTGCTTTTAATTCTTTTGCTTTCGCGGTGATCGCCAACGTCGTCGAAGGTGTGAGCGACGACACTCGTTTTGCTAATTTCATCATCATGTCCCCCTTAATTATTGTTCGAAGCTATATCTTTTCAAAAAAGCACCGTCTTCAAAGCTGATGTAATAAAACGAATAGCGGTTGTCTTGATCGATATACGTCAGCTCCCAAAGAGGTACTCCTTTTTCCATCCCTAGTTTTGTGGAAACGATTTCTTTCGGATTCCGTTCCGCTTTAAGTTTTTCAATCGCCTGTTGCTTCGTTATTCCGCTTTTGGCCCGTTTGACAACAATATGTTCTCCTTTTTCCGGAACCCATGCGATTTTTTTCGTTCCTTTACGGTCCGTGCCTACCAGTACGACATACGTTTTTTCGCCGTAGTATGTATACGTATCATCGATATACGCAAACGATACTTTTTGAGCGGCTCGTTCTCTCGCTTTTTCTATGAGCGACTGTTTCGGATCCATCGCCGCACGGTAAACGCTCACCGTCAGCCAAATGACGATACATAAAAAAACAAAAAACAAAATACTCCATTTTTTCATATAGATCCCATCTTATGTACGGTAAATTGTAAAAATCGCTGTATTTTGATCTTTTTCATCGAGCGCCAAACCAAACATTAAATCGTTCTTTTTTAACGTCCGATTCAAACAATCGACAATTTTATATAAATCGGGTGAGTGCTGAATTTTGACAGTTGCTAACACTTCGATTTTACTCTCCATCTCACAGTTTCCCCCTCTATGCCACAAATTTTGTTACTTATAGGAATACGGCCAAGCAGCCACACTATACATACAACAAGCTTCTGTTGTATCTTCTCATTATTATAACAGGTTCGTTGTACAATTTCATAAAAAATTTCCCCACCTACATCTGATGAACCTGCAACATATGCGTTGCAGGTTTTTAGCAGCAAGCATGCTAATTGAATGAATGGTATGCGCTTTATAACGTAATGGCTTCATATCTTGACAAATCGCATTTCAACATTACGATGCCTGTCTGATGCACTTGATAAATGTCGATCCAACGTTGATAAAGCTTTTCTAACAAACGCTGGTTAGGCTGGACTCCTTGTTTATGAAAAATAATGGCTACTTGTGGGTCGATTCGCTTTAAAAGCGATGCGCTTAAATGATCGCTCCTTGCGAATTGGGCCACTTTTAAAACGTCCACATCTTTCAGATCCATGTTCATCAGCTTATGTTTTACGGATTCATCATCGCTCGCCATATACAATAAACAAAGCCGTCCGTATCGAAACCGAATCGTTAAGCGACCGCCATCGGCTGCCAGAACATCCGCGAACAAATGCGGAAAAAGTGCATGATGTTCCCCATCTTTCCAAACGGATGTTACCCCTTCCGTTTTCACGCCAGCAATGACGCGTTGAGCGTGATATCGCCGTCGATACAAAGCAAAAGAAGACGCAAAATCGTGATGAACGTCTGTCAATAAAATCGTGTCAATGCGCCCAATGTAAAGGCGCTCAAGCCACGTTCGAACTTGCTTTTCGCTCCCTTTTCCCCCTGTATTCACAAGTACCGTTTGTCCTGCCGCGTTTTTCATTAGCATCGCTTCTCCGTTTGCCAGCGGAAGACAAACGACCGCTATTTCCTCGTCTTCAAGGCGCAAATCGATTTTTTTCACCGCTTGATCGAACGGTTCTTCCGCGAAAATTCCTAACGAAAAAGACATGAGAAACGATAAAAAAAGTTTCAACGACGCCATCACCTACCCGATTATTCTATGTATAGATTGCGTCGTTTCTCGTTCAATTATCAAACTTTTTGCAGCAACTTTTCAAGTGGTTCTTCGTAAACTGGCACGGGCGGAAGCGATGATAAAAAATATTTTCCGTAAGAAGCCGTCACAAGCCGCCGGTCAAAGACGAACAACACTCCTTTGTCCTCCTTTGTGCGAATCAGCCGGCCAAATCCTTGCTTAAAGCGAATGACCGCCTGCGGCAACGATAAATCGTAAAACGGATGGCCGCCTTTTGCGCGAATATATTCACTTTTTGCTTCCATCACTGGGTCATCCGGCGGCGCAAACGGCAAACGAACGATCACGACAAACGACAACTGTTCCCCAAGAAGATCGATTCCTTCCCAAAAGCTGCTCGTACCAAATAGCATCGCTTGTTCAAACTGCTGAAACGCCTTCGTCAATTTCGCGGCGCTCCCCCCTTGCATTCCTTGCGCCAAAAGCACGAGCGTTTCATCGTCGTTTTTTTCCTTCACGATCGACGCTGTCATTCGTAAAAGCTCATGCGACGTAAATAAGACGAGCATCTTTCCTTTTAGGCGCTCAGCCATTTTTAACAATTGCATCGCCACCGCCTGCGCATACTCTTCAAGCGAAACGTCCGAAATCGCCGGCAAATCGCTCGGAATCATAATTTTTGCTTGTTGTTCATAGTGAAATGGCGACGGAATGACGCGGCACATCGGATAAAAATCTTCAAGACCAAGCCTTGAGAGCGGATATGCAAACGATCCGTTCATCGTCAATGTTGCCGATGTCAAAATGACGCTTTTTTTCTTGGCAAATAACTGCTCGGCAAAAAATGAATCCAACTCAATCGGCTGCGAATAAACGGCTGTAGCGTTTGCCGCGCCTTTCACATCGACTTCGATCCAGCGGACGACCATCGGATCATCACTTTCAAACAAATGCCGCAAAACATTCATCATTTGCGAAAGCATCGCCACATCCGCGAAAAACGAGAGGGAAGAAAGCGATGGCTTCCGCATTTTTAGTTCGGCCACTTTATGAACAAGCTCAGACGTGCGATGGCAAAGCCGCCATAACAATTCACGAATCGCCTCCCAGCTTCTACCGTGTTCTTTTTCCGGCTGAAATCGATAGCGAAACCGCATCACATTCGGATTCGTTTGTTTCACCAACGCATAGCGGCGAATCATGCGAAACCATTCATCGCACTCAAGCTGGATGTCACCTAACAACGACTGAAAATGAAACACGTACGAAACGGCCGTGTCCGCTTGTTTTTCCAACCATTTTTTCAATTGAAACAACGATCCGTCTCCATCAGCGTTTCCGATTCGCGTTAACAGTAAGCGAATCGTCACGTAATCGATATGCTGCCCGAAATATTGTGAAGCGACATCCTCTAAATGGTGGGCTTCGTCAACAATGAGCTGCTCATACGAAGGAAGAAGCGGAACGTCGGCTGTCAAGTCTTGCATTAGAAACGCATGATTCGTAATGACAATGTCTGCTTCGTTCGCCCGCTTGCGAGCACGCAAGAAAAAGTCGTACTCTACTTCTTCTTTTCCTTCATCCATATGTAGCGTCGGCCAAAGCAACTGTCCCCCTGAAGATAGCTGCAGTTCATCGACATCGCCTGTTTCTGTTTCCGTCAGCCACACAAGCAGCTGGCATTTTGTTAACACGACATCGTACGTTTTGTTTTGTTCGTGGAGAAATTGTACAAACTTTTCAAGCGAAAGATAGTTTCGTTTTCCTTTTAACAGCGCGATGCGAAACGAAAATGGAACAATTGTTTGCAGAAGTGGAACGTCGCGTTCAATGAGCTGTTGCTGTAGCTGCAACGTATAGGTGCTAATCACAACCGGTTTTTGCTGCTTACGGGCAAAATAGAGACTCGGGATAAAATACGCAAGCGATTTCCCCATTCCCGTTCCTGCTTCGATTAACGCGTGCTGGGACGTTTCAAGCGCTTCATGAACAATCTCCATCATCTCCCATTGTCCTTTTCGATGTTCATAATGACGAAACGGAAGCGCAGAAGCATTCGCGATCCATTCGGAAAAGGACGCGGTGTTCTCCTGTTTTTTTTGGGCAACGTCGGCCGGCTTTTTTAACGCCACTCCGCGATAATACACATACCGATCATCATGCAATGACGTCATTTTTTTAGCGATGATGGCGTCGATAATAGGGTGAACGTCGCTTTTCATATCGCGCGACAATCGCTGCAATTGTTGCAGCGTCACGAGCGGCAGCGATTTTAGTTTGTCAAGCAAAATCAACCATAATTTCGCGGTGACCTCGGCGTCACTATCCGCTTGATGCGGATTTTCATGTGCAATTAGCAGCGTTTGCGCAAGATCGTTTAATTTGTAGCTCTCAAGCGTCGGAAATAAGATGCGCGACATTTCGACTGTATCAATCATCGGCGGCGCAGGAAAAGAAATACCCGCCATGTTTAGTTCTTCTTGTAAAAACGGCCAGTCAAACGCGACGTTATGCGCGACAAAATACGACTGTTTTATCCTCTCGGCGATTTCCGAAGCCAACTGAGAAAAAACAGGCGCGCCACTAACCGCTTGTTCGTCAATTTGCGTTAACTGCTGAATAAATGGCGGGATGTCGCGCTCAGGGTTGATGAAGCTTGAAAATCGTTCTGTTATTTTCCCTTCTTCAATAATGACCATGCCGATTTGAATGATTCGGTCGCCTTTTTTCGGCGCATTTCCTGTTGTTTCTAAGTCAATGACGACAAACCGTTCGCCCATTGTTTCACGAAACTCGCGCAAGGAAGCCCCTGCCGAAAGAGTGGGAAGAATTGTGCCTTGCGCCTTACGCAAGTTTCATTCCCTCCTTTCGATACGTGTATCCATCCAATCGTTGAATGCGACGAATGTATTTGTAGTTTGTGTCTAATACAAAAACCATCGGGTTCTCCCCTTTCCTCTGCATAAAGCAGGTGATGTTCTCCTCGACCATGTGATCGATGGTTGTCATGTACAAGACACGAATGTGATCCACCACATTTGTCTCATCTTGCACGACAAGAAGGTAGAGCTGGAGAAGCACCACACCGTGTCATGACATCGATAACGTAGACTATGTTTCAAGGCTTGATCTGGTCAACATGGAGCGTTCAAGCCCACGACTTGAGTCGTTGGGTTGTTGACCTCAAATTGCGTAATAAGAGGGGCGTTCTCATTGGAGAAACAGCCCCTTTCCCTCTTATAAAATCGTATGCGCTGGCTCTTCGGCAATCAGCTGCTTAATGCGGTTGTTTTCGTCCATAATGGCAACTTTCGGACGATGTTCCGCGATTTTTTCTTCCGGAACGAGCGCATAAGAAATAACGATAATAATGTCATCTTTTTGTACGAGGCGTGCAGCCGCACCATTTAAGCAAAACACGCCGCTGCCACGCTCACCTGGAATAATATATGTTTCAAAACGTGCCCCATTATTGTTGTTGACGATTTGCACTTTTTCGTTCGCCACCATGCCGACCGCGTCTAAAATATCGGCATCAATCGTAATACTGCCGACATAATTTAAATTTGCTTCCGTCACACGGGCACGGTGAATTTTCGCGTTCATTAATGTACGGAACATAATGCTCCCCCTTTTTTCATGATTCCACGTCAAAAGTTATATTATCAATGAGCCTTGCTTTTGTAAACCGGACAGCAATGGCAATAATGATTTTGCCAGCCAACGTGTCAAGCGGCTTTAATTCTGGGTACGAGTAAACTTCGACGTAATCGATCACGCCGTGCGTATATGTTTTCAAATGATCTTCGATAAGCGCGCGCACCGCTCGTGGGTCACGCAATCCGTTTTCGATCGCGGCTTTCGCTTTTTTTAGCGCCGCATACAACGCCGGTGCTTCTTTTCGCTCTTCCTCTGATAAATAGACGTTGCGTGAACTTTTCGCCAATCCATCCGCTTCGCGAACAGTCGGAACAGCCACAAGTTCGATCGGAAAATGGAAGTCGCGAATTAAACCGTCCACCACCGCCACTTGTTGGGCGTCTTTCATGCCGAAATACGCCCGCGTCGGCATGACGATATGAAACAATTTCGTCAACACCGTTGCTACTCCGTCAAAATGTCCCGGCCTTGATTTTCCGCATAGCACGTCGACACGCTCTTTCACCACGACTTGCACGCTTAACGGCCGCGGATACATTTCCGCAACGGCCGGATAAAACAGCACATCGACACCCGCATCTTTGGCGATTTGTTCATCACGCACAATGTCGCGCGGGTAGCGGTCAAAATCTTCGTTCGGGCCGAATTGCAACGGATTGACAAACACACTCAAGACGACAATATCGTTTTCTTTTCGTGCTTCTTTTAATAACGTCACATGCCCTTCATGCAAGTAGCCCATTGTCGGTACAAAGCCGATCGTTTTCCCTTGTTTCCGATACTCGATCATTTTTTGCTGCATCTCTTTAATCGTAGTCACGACAATCATTGCTGTTTTCCTCCATATAAAGCAACCCATTCTTCTTCTTTCATCGTAAACATGTGCGCGCTTTCTGGAAACTGGCGAAGCTTCACCTCAGTGACATAGCTGATGAGCGCGTTGTGAATGACTTCTTGCACGTTCGCATATGTTTTCACAAACTTCGGCACACGCCCGACCCCATAGCCAAGCACATCGTGATACACAAGCACTTGACCGTCCACTTCATCGCCGGCGCCGATGCCGATCGTCGGAATGGTCAACTGCTTCGTAATTTCCGCGGCAATTTGTTTTGGTACGCACTCGAGCACAAGCGCGATCGCTCCGGCTTGCTCGCACAATTTTGCGTCGTTTAATAATTTGCGAGCGCTTTCAGCGTCTTTTCCTTGCACTTTATAGCCGCCGAGCACACCAACTGATTGCGGAGTTAACCCTAAGTGAGCGACCACCGGAACTCCCGCCTGCGTCAAGGCGCGAATGACATCAATAACTTGATCGGCTCCTTCCACTTTCACCGCATTGGCGCCCGACTGCTGCATGATGCGCTGCGCATTGCGAAGCGCGTCTTCTTTCGACAAATGGTATGACATAAACGGCATATCGGTTACAATAAACGTATTCATCGCGCCGCGGCGCACCGCTTTTGTATGATGAATCATATCGTCGACCGTCACCGGAATCGTGGAATCGTAGCCTAACACGACCATGCCGAGCGAATCGCCGACAAGAATCATATCGACTCCCGCTGCTTCCGCTAACTTCGCTGACGGAAAGTCGTATGCCGTCAACATCACAATCGGTTCCTTCGTTTCTTTCATTTTCAAAAAATCAGTTTTTGTTTTCATTCGTTTCCCTCCTCTTTGTGCGCAGAGGAGATGAATCTCCGAATAAAAAAACCTTCTTTCCCTACCTTGAGAAAGAAGGACGTTTATGTATCGGTCGAGTTCATCCCTCTGTCCCAGTCCTTCAGCGGATCAAGGCAGATCATTTTCATTCTCGTTCATTATGGTGCAGTTCTTAAAGAAAGATACTGCCCTTACATAACCATCTGTATTTTAACAAAATTCTAACATTTTTTCTAGAAGGAAATATCAGCGGAATGAATATAATGAACGACGCCATCAGCATCTTCAAGCATCAATACCCCTTCTTCCGTAATGCCGCGCGCCACGCCGCGAATCGTTCCGTTTAACATTCGCGCCGTAATTTCTTTGCCGATGCTGATCGCATATCCTTCCCATAACAGTTTAATCGGCAAAAAGCCGTGTTGTAAATATTGACGATATAACGTTTCCATTTTTGTCAATATTTCTTGAATCAGTTTCGCGCGCTTTATTTTTTCACCTTTCTCAATGGCTAGCGACGTGGCAATATCGCGCAGTTCTTCTGGAAACTGATCGCGTTCGTGGTTGACGTTCAACCCCATGCCGATAATGACCGAATGAACACGGTCCGGATCGGCTTGCAGCTCAGTTAAAATGCCGACACATTTTTTTCCGTTGATTAAAATATCGTTCGGCCATTTAATATCCGGAACGAGCCCTGTCACTTCTTGAATCGCCTGCGCAATCGCCACTGCCGTCAAGAGCGTCAGCTGCGGCGTTTTTTGCGGCGGGATCGGCGGACGCAAAATCAAGCTCATCCAAACACCCGTTCCTTTCGGAGAAAACCATTTTCGATCCATCCGCCCGCGCCCGGCCGTTTGCAGTTCGGAAACGACAAGCGTTCCTTCTGCCGCTCCTTCCTGCGCAAGCTGATGAGCGATTTTTTGCGTCGATGTCACTTCTTCTTCGTAATGAATCACTTGTCCAAGTACTTCCGTTTTTAAACCGAGGCGAATTTCGTTTGCCGTAATTTTATCAGGTGTACTGACGATGCGGTATCCGAGCCGGCGCACCGCTTCTAGTTCAAATCCTTCCTTGCGCAAATCTTCAATATGTTTCCATACCGCTGTTCGGGAACAGCCGAGAATATCGCTAATTTTTTGCCCGGAAATAAAATCGCCTTTTGCTTCGGAAAATAATTCTAACAATTTTTTCCGTGTGTCTGATTGCATAGAATGAGCCACCCCTTTATCCGCTCCTTCTCATTTTCTACGAGGCCGTGAAGAACCGCCTGTTCCACTTTTTGCAACGTATCCGCAAGCCACGGTCCGCCCGGGCGCTGATACCATTCGATTAAATCTTTTCCGGTAATTGCGAGTTCATTTCGCTCTTGAATCGGCAGCTTGGCAAACAGCTCACGAAGCCGGCGGCGATTGTCTTCTCCATCTTCTCCGTTGATCAGCGAGCGTACTGTTTCAGCCGCATAAGCGTAAGTTGCGCCAGCTTCATACATCCGCTCTCTCGTCCAATCGCACCGCGAACGAACGACGGATAGAAAACGCAAAATCGTTTGCACATCTTTGATCAATCGGTTCGGCAATTTCCAGCGGCGCAAAAAAACGGATACCTCTTGTTGTACATGAAGCAAATAGCAAAGCAAACTCCATCGTTCCAGCGGCGCAGACAGCTTCGTCCAATCATATTTGGCCAGCTGCATAAGTTCCTCTTGCTTGTCGCTAAATCCCGGCAAATACGTAAACAGCCCAGTCTCCACCAATAGCGAAAAGGCTTTTTGTGCAAACGGTCCTTCCATTAATTTCTCAAACTCGCCCGTTATTCGCTCCACCGAAATATAAGAAAGAAGGGAAGCGTGTTCGATAATCGCCTGCTTCGTTTCTGCACTCAGCGCAAATCCGAGCTGGCTGACGAAGCGGATGGCACGCATCATGCGGAGCGCATCTTCGGAAAAGCGTGCTTTCGCGTCGCCGACAGTGCGAATGATCCGTTCAGCGATCGCTTGTTGTCCGCCAAACAGGTCGATCAATTGCCCTGTTTCATCCATCGCGATTGCATTCATCGTAAAGTCGCGCCGCTCGAGATCTTTACGAAGCGAGCGGACAAATGTGACCGACTCCGGCCGGCGATATTTTTCATACGTTCCTTCCGTCCGAAATGTCGTCACTTCATATGGCGTTCCATCATGAAGCACAACGACCGTGCCATGTTTCAGCCCGACAGGAACCGTTTTCGGAAATATCGCCATCACTTCTTCCGGCAACGCCGATGTCGCGATGTCAACATCACCGATCGGCCGGTTTAGCAAATGGTCACGAACCGCTCCTCCGACAAAATAGGCTTCATATCCGTGCTGCTTCAACGTGCGAATGAGGCCGAGCGCGCGGCGAAACGGCTCTTTCATCGCTTCACCCCTTTCATCAACGAAAAATAAATGTTTTCGTATTGCTTGACGATTTGTTGCGAATGAAATTTGTCGTAAACGGTTTTTAACGCCTGTTCAGCCATGTATGTATGAAGTTCGTCATTTTTCAACATTCGCAACGTTTTTTCGGCGACTTCTTCGATATGGCCAAGCTCGCACAGAAACCCCGTTTTTCCATCTTCAATCACTTCCGGAATGCCGCCGATGTTCGTGCCAACGCACGGAACGCCGCACGCCATCGCTTCAAGCAACACAAGGCCGAAGCTTTCTTTTTCCGATAGCAGCCATTTCACATCGCTAATTGAATACAGTTCTTCGAGATTTTCTTGTTTTCCTAAACAACGAACGTCGTCCGTTAGTCCCAACTGCTTGACAAGCCGACACACTACCGTCATTTCCGGTCCGTCGCCGACAAGCAGCAGCTTCGCTGGAATTTGGCTGCGAACAAACGAAAACGCGCGAACGACATCCGGCACGCGTTTGACTTTGCGAAAGTTGGAAACATGGATGATCACTTTTTCGTGATCGCCTATACCATACTCATCTTTTAAATGATGGACATTTTTTTTCCGATATACACGTTCATCGACAAAATTGTAAACGGTATGAATCTCTTTTTGCACATCGAGAAGTTCGTACGTTTGCTTGACGAGCGCATTCGATACAGCGGTGACGACATCGGATTGTTCAATGCCGAATTTAATCATATCGCTTAACGACGGATCATAACCGAGAACGGTAATATCCGTCCCGTGTAGTGTCGTTACAATTTTCACATCATGGTCGACCATTTGCTTGGCGAGCACTGCGCAAACAGCGTGCGGAATCGCATAATGAACGTGCAGCACATCGAGCTTCTCCCGATTTGTCACTTCCGCGATTTTGCTTGCAAGCGCAAGATCATACGGCGGATATTGAAAAACAGAATATTGGTTGACCGTCACTTCATGGTAATAAATGTTGCAATATACTTTATTTAGGCGAAACGGCATGCTTGAAGAAATAAAGTGAATTTCGTGCCCTTTTTCTGCTAGTAGTTTTCCTAATTCGGTGGCGACAACGCCAGAGCCGCCGACCGTTGGATAACAAACGATGCCTATTTTCAATCTCATAGTTTCTCTGCTACTCAAAACATGGACAAATATACCCATTTTTGAGAACGTTCCTTCTTCATCGTGCCCGATTTCGCAAAACGCTACTCTCGTTTGGTTTAGCACTCCAAAGGCGTTACTTCCCGACTAGCCATCGGTACAATCGCTTCAACATGCGACATCGTATGTCATCGCACGTGCCAGATTGATCGCCGCGTTTTGATCGCGGTCGATTTCACAGCCGCATTGTTCACAACGGAATACACGTTCCGATAACTTCAAATGTACTTTTGTCCCACCGCATTGGCTACACATCTTGCTTGATGGATAAAAACGAGGGGCAACCCGTAGTTCAATGCCATGTTGTTTACATTTCCATTCCAACTTCTTTCGGAATAAATGAAACGACTGCTTTTGAATGTGTTTCGCGAGATGTTTGTTTTTCATCATCCCTTTGACGTTTAGATCTTCCATCGTAATAAACGAAGGTTTGGTTTTCACGACTTCGTTGATCACTTTATTGAGGTAGTCTTGGCGTATGCAACATAAGCGATGATGAAGCTTTTGTACCTTGGCGATTTGTTTGCGGATATTTCGTCCAAACGTAGCAGGTTTTCCTCCCTTCTGCTTATGCATGTGTATTTTTCGTGATAACTTTCTTTGTTCACGCTTTAGGCGTTTCTCTAGCTTTTTGATTTTTGCAGTCTCATTGATATTAGAAAAGACCATGCCGTTGCTACAAACAGCGAAATGTTTTAATCCGACATCTATGCCGATTCCAGCACCTTTGTTCGTTTCACATATTGGTTCATGTTCATCGACTAATACCGATACGTAATACCGCCCTGCTTTGAACGAAACGGTTCCGCTTCGCACGTTCGCTTTCGGTGGAATGTAGCCAAACTCTTTTACCCGCACCCAGCCAAGCGTTGGAATTTTCACGCGATGTCTTTCCACTTGCCAATCTGTTTTGTTGTTTTTCGGAAAATATGCTTTCACATCTTGGTCTTTCTTCCGTTTAAACCTCGGAAAACCTGCTTTTTTCCTAAAAAATTTTTCAAACGCTTGACTAGCGTTCATGATCGATTGCTTGACCGCTTTCGATGATACGTCTTTGATCCATTTGTACATGGGGTTGTTCCGAATAAAGTCGTTGTTGAGCCATTTGGAAAAGTCTATCCCTGACATAAATGACTGTCCTTGTTCGTATCGCTCTTTATTATGAGAGATGAAAAAGTTGTACACAAACCGACAAACACCAAGCGTTTGGTGAATTTTTCGTTTCTGTTCAGCATTCGGTTTAATCTCCGTTTTGTATGTTTTTAACAACATCCTCTCCCCCTTGAATGTTGTTCTGTTTTTCGCTTATGCACCAGTCTTTTCTTTGTATACGCATTTTATCACTTATGAACATCATGTGTGCATTTTTAAAAACAATTAAACAACTCCTACTAAATCATGTGAAATAATGAGCGGCTGTTTCGTTATAAATCCTTCGGCAAACTCGACACCGACTTGTTTTCCCCATAACCGCTCCCTGCTTTCGACCGTTTCGATATATCCGTTCGTTAACGGTGTATCGACCGATTGCGCCGTCTTTTCGAATTGGCTTTCATACGCGCGCAAGCTTGCAAGCTTCGTTTCAATCGTGCCGCTAATATCAACGACAAAATGCGGACGATCGTACGCATTAATCATGTAATAATAAAGCGACCGCACACGGTGGGCAGAATATCCACCTGCTTCATAGCGATGAATGCCTGCTGAAAACACTGCTTCTTCGACAAGAAATGCGCAATTCGCATGGTCCGGATGACGGTCGACCCAATACGGCGCAAAAACAATGCGCGGGCGGTATTGGCGAATGACCGTGGCAATTTGCCGGAGCGCTTCTTCTGTTTTATACAAGCCGCGGTCTGGGAGGCGAAGATTAAGCCGTGTTTTCACTCCTAACAGTTGAGCAGCACGTTCGGCCTCTTGTTGCCGAATATCAACCGTGCCGTTTGACGACAACTCGGCTAACGTTAAGTCGCAAATGCCAATTTGATAGCCTTGTTTCGTATATTTAGCGATCGTTCCGCCCATACCGATTTCGACATCGTCCGGATGGGCGCCGAATGCTAACATGTGCAGCTGTTCATGATCCATGCTGCTCACCTTGTCTTTCGTGAACGATGTTTCGCCATGCCAAGTCACCGCGCTCAAGCCCTTTAATTAAAATTTCCGCCGTGCCCATATTCGTCGCCAGCGGCACAGCGTACACATCACATAAGCGCATCAGAGCGCTGATATCTGGCTCATGAGGCTGCGCGGTTAACGGATCGCGGAAAAAGATGATCATATCCATTTCATTGCGCGCAATCATTGCACCAATTTCTTGGTCCCCTCCTAACGGACCGGAGCGAAATCGATGGACGCGCAAACCCGTCGCCTCTTCAATACGCAAGCCGGTCGTTCCAGTTGCATACAGCTCATGCTGGGCTAAAATTGGCTGGTACGCCGTCACAAATTGAATCATATCCGCTTTCTTTTTATCGTGTGCAATCAAAGCAATTTTCACACGAACACCCCCGCTATTCGATAATATGCTCTAATCCATAAACAAGTGTGCGCAGCTTCATGACCGTTTCCACGGACAGCTTTACGCCGGACATGAACGATCCACGATGGAATGAATCGTGGCGAATTGTTAACGCTTGTCCATTCCCGCCAAAAATAACCTCTTGATGCGCCACAAATCCCGGCAGGCGCACGCTATGAATCGGAATGCCGTCATATGTCGCTCCGCGCGCTCCTTCGAGCGTTTCTTTTTCATCCGGATGTCCTTGTTTTTTCGACGGTCTCACCGCTGAAATAAGCTGCGCCGTTTTGACAGCCGTTCCCGATGGCGCGTCTAATTTTTGGTCGTGGTGAAGTTCAATAATTTCCACATCGGTAAAATATTTTGCCGCCATTTGCGCGAATTTCATCATTAAAATCGCCCCAACGGCAAAGTTCGGCGCAATGATCGCTCCGATTTCTTTTTCTTCGGCGAGCTTCGTCAACCGTTCAATGTCATCCGGCGTAAATCCCGTCGTTCCAACAACCGGGCGGACACCGTAGCGCAAAGCGATTTCAGTATGATGTTTGCCAGCTTCCGGCGTCGTTAAATCAATGAGGACATCCGGCTTCGTTTCTCGAAAACAACGTTCGATATCAGTATAAATCGGCGCATGAATCCAAGAGAAATGATCAACATCCGCCAAATCTTTTCCATCATTTATGCGGTCGATCACCGCCACAAGCTGAAAATGTTCGGTATGATGAACGAGCGATACCGCCTCCCGTCCCATTCGTCCGCGCGGTCCCGCGACAGCTACTTTAATCGTTTCCATCATTCTTGTCCTTCCTTTCTCGTCCAACGGTTTTGATCACGTGTGCGAAACTTTTCCATCACGAAATCGTGGGCTTTTTGCAAATCAATATGAAGCGAATTGGCAAAACAAATGAGAACAAACAATAAATCACCTAGTTCTTCTTCGATCGTTTTTTCTTTTTCTGTTTTCTTTTTCGGCTTTTCCCCGTAATAATGGTTCACTTCCCGCGCCAATTCGCCCAATTCTTCTGTCAGTCTTGCGAGCATCGCCAGCGGGCTGAAATACCCTTCTTTAAATTGGCTAATGTACGCATCGACTTCTTCTTGCAGTTGTTTCACCGTTTTTTCTGCCACAACATGTCACCTCTCATGCTTTCATGTTAGCTAAAAGCCGCTATTTTGACAAATATTTTATGCCGCATTGCTCAAATGGACAACTTCCTCTATAATTAAGGGCACCGACTATTATTGATTGCGCGGAGGTGTAGTATGGTTTTTGGGCTTAAAATCAAAAATATTTTTTTTATTTTGCTTGGTGCCGCAATTTTTGCATTCGGACTCGTTCATTTTAATATGCAAAACAATTTGGCGGAAGGCGGATTTACAGGAATTACGCTTCTTCTTTACTTTTTGTTCGAAATTGACCCGTCGATTACGAACTTAGTGCTCAACATTCCGCTCTTTTTTCTTGGCTGGAAACTGCTCGGTCGCCAGTCTTTTTTATATACGATTATCGGAACGGTCGGTTTATCGCTGTTTCTTTGGATTTTCCAGCGCTATGCGATTCATATGCCGCTAAAGCATGATTTAACGCTTGCTGCGTTGTTTGCGGGCGTGTTTGTCGGAATCGGACTCGGCATTATTTTCCGTTACGGCGGCACGACCGGCGGCGTCGACATTATCGCCCGTCTTGTTTACAAATATAAAGGAATCAGCATGGGGAAAACGATGTTTGCGTTTGACGCAGTCGTGATTACGCTTTCACTTCTTTTATACCTTTCATATCGGGAAGCAATGTATACGCTTGTCGCTGTCTTTGTCGCTGCCCGCGTCATCGATTTTATGCAAGAAGGCGGATATGCAGCAAAAGGGGCGACGATTATTTCCGAAAAAAGCGAAGAAATTGCCAATAAAATTTTAACGGAAATGGAGCGTGGCGTCACGGTACTAAAAGGACGCGGTTCGTATACAAAACGCGAGCGCGACGTGCTTTATTGCGTTGTGGCGAAAAACGAATTGCCGCGCTTGAAAAATGTCATTATTTCCGTCGACCCGCATGCCTTCGTCGCCGTCACTGACGTCCATGACGTGCTTGGCGAAGGTTTTACCCTTGACGAAAACAAACAGCCGATCGATCGATCATGATGAAAGGGCTGAGTGGTGCAATCATCAGCCCTTTCATTGTTTTTCGTGTGAACGAGTTTTTTGTTTTTCACCACGATATTTTCGCCAGCCGACATAAATCAATGTTGCCACGATCATGCCCCCTGTTGAAATCATCACCCACCATAATGATGGATCAGCTTCGTCTTTTTTCACATGGTCAAAGAGCGCCTGCATATCTTCTTTCATCTGCGCTAGCACTTGCACTTTCTCGGCTTGGGTTAAAGCTTGAAATTGGGGCGTTTGCAGTTGTGCAATATCCGCATCTGCCTTTTTCGCCCAATCCGGTTTTACATCAATTTTTACGCTCGGTTCAATGATTTCGTATTGGTGTAAAAACTTCGCGAGCGCTATTTGAAACTGACGGCTGTTTCCTTGTTTCACCGTTTTTTCGACTTGGTGAAATGCTTCCATCACTGACTGCTCCATCTCGGTCCAAAGCGGCTGATAATTCGAATGAACTGCATCAATGACAAGCCGAAACTGTGCCACTTGATCAATGCGCTCCTCAGCCGGCAATGTCGAGGCGGTAATCGTTTTTAACGCTTTTTCGTGCGTCACTGTAATCGCGCGAAGCTCATCCATCGATTGGAGTCGCTCTCGCGCGTTCAATTTGAAAAATTCATTTGCAAAATAGTCCAACACTTCTTTCGCTTCTTCAAATCGTTTGTTTTTCGCAAGCTGCAACGCTTCATCGGAAATCTTATCGAGCCGCTGCCACCCATCATGATATGTAGCGTATACGGCCGATGGAAATACATAAACGATTATAATAATCAATAAAACCGCTATTTGCCTCATTCTTGTCCCTCCTCCACTAACTACTACCAATGTATGAGGAGATGGACAAGGTTAGACCATCATTTCAACGGAATTTGCAGCCGGTTTGCTTTGACGCACAAAACATAAGCAATCATGATGGAAGCGATGCTTAGCCAAAACGTAAAATAGCCGATTTGCGGAACGTATTGGTCGAGCATGCTGTAGCGCGGCATCATGCGAAATACGTAATCAATGACATCGTTATGCAACGTCCAAACAGCCGCAAGCGCTAAATGCCAGCCTTTCATGCGATAAAACGGGGTATATAGCAACCCTTCAATCGCCATGGCGCTATGAGAGAGAATTAACATCCATCCCACCCAGTCAAGCGTGCCTGTTACTTTCCAAACTAATAAGTTCATTACAACGGCCCAAATTCCGTATTTAAACAATGTGACCACCGCCAATGCTTCCAGTAGCGGCCAATTTCTGTTCAATAAAAAGGCGATCAAAACAAATACAAAAAATAAACTAGCCGTTGGACTGTCAGGTACAAACAATAAAAATTTAGCTGGCGTTTCTGCAAGTTGCTGACCGTACCATATGTATCCGTAAATCGTACCAGCGATGTTCGCAACAAGCAACATCCAAAGGACGGAACGGTGAGCAAGCAAAGAAAATATCCACTTCATATGGCACCTACTTTCTATATTCTGTAAACAAGCGTGTTGATTAACCAATAAAAACAAGTTGACATCACTCTTTTCCTAGCTTTTCTGCCGTTGTCAGCAAACGAACTGTTTGCCGACTGGGCATGCTGTACGCGTGCCCTCCTCGAACGATGAACGCTTTGCGGGAAAATTATATTTGCCCGCCGGCGTTCTTGTTCGAGGGAAAAGGCAGAAAAGCTTGTGTTCAGCCATATGATTCTATGTTTTTTAGTAAAATAAACACTCGTGTTCTGTAAAGAAAAAAGCTGACTAACAGTAGCCAGCTTTTTCCTGTTGCGTTGCTTATTTCGCATTTAATCCAGCGATAAATTCGGAAAGCTTTTTCAACTCTTCGTCTGTACCTTTGAAAACGCCTGGTGGCATGTTGCCTTTACCTTCTTTCGCGATCTTCGCTATTTCTTCCGCACTTAAACCTGTGCCGACAAGGGACGGTGCAGCCGGTCCGCCCGATAAGTTTTCGCCATGACACGTAATACATGTATTTGCTTGCGCAATTTTATAGCCTTCCGCATTTTTGTCAATTTCGACTTGAGCGCGAATTTTTCCTTGCTCAGCTGCTTTTTTCCAGTCGTGTGTCACAACCGATTCCCAAGTTAAGAAAATCATCGCCGCAAGCGTCAATAGCATCATGCCAACTGCCACCGGACGCTTCGTTGGACGGCGCTCCGGCCCGCGATCTAAAAACGGTGCAAGCAGTAACGCTCCGAACGCTAGCCCCGGCATGACGATCGCCCCGATCACCGTATAAGGACCAGAAGCGTACGAATATTTCAGCAATTGGTATAAAAATAAGAAATACCAGTCTGGAAGCGGAATATACGACGTATCTGTTGGATCAGCAACACGCTCTAACGGAGATGGATGCGCAACAGTTAAAGACAGGAAACCGACTAAAAAGACGGAACCAACCATCCATTCCTTCAGCAAGAAGTTCGGCCAAAACGCTTCTGTTTTCCCTGGATATTCCGAATAATCCTTCGGGATATTCGGCTTTCTCACAGCAGAAACGCGGGAATCGCCGACGAATTTCATCCCTTTTCCGCGATGCATATCACGTTTCCCTCCTTTGTCTCATAGACTAAACAAACAACGATCCGTACATTTTACAGTGGACCAGAAATACCTTGTTTGCGAATCATTAAAAAGTGCGCTGCCATTAAGCCAAGCAATGCACCTGGCAAGAAGAAGACGTGAATCGCAAAGAAGCGCGTTAACGTTTGGGCACCGACGATTTCTTGGTGACCCGCTAACAAAGTTTTCACCGCTGTACCAATGACAGGAGTTGCTTCTGCAATTTGCAAACCTACTTTTGTCGCGAATAGCGCTTTCATATCCCAAGGCAATAAATACCCTGTAAATCCAAGTCCCATCATGACCATGAAAATTAATACACCGACGATCCAGTTTAATTCACGCGGTTTTTTGTATGCCCCTTGAAAAAAGACGCGTAACGTATGTAAAAACATCATGACAATGACAAGACTTGCTCCCCAGTGGTGCATACCGCGCACAATTTGACCGAAAGCGACTTCGTTTTGTAAGTAATATACCGATTCCCAAGCATTTTTTATATCCGGAACGTAGTACATCGTTAAAAACATTCCAGACAAAATTTGAATGACGGTGACAAAGAACGTTAATCCACCAAAACAATAAACGAACGCAGAAAAATGGTGCGCCGGGTTCACATGTTCCGGAACTTCATGGTCAGCGATATCTCGCCACAAAGGCGTAATATCTAGACGTTCGTCCACCCAGTCATAAATCTTATTTAACACGTATTACACCTCCCCTCGTGGTTTCGCTTTACCTAAATATAACTTTCCATCTTTTACTTTGTACTCGTAACGATGCAATGGAGCAGGTGGCGGCGTTCCCGGAATGTTTGTGCCATCTTTTGTGTAGCGGCCGAAATGGCATGGACAGAAAAACTGGTTTGGGTGCGCTTTATCGCCATTCCAGTTGACGGTACAGCCGAGATGTGTACAGATTGGCGATAATGCGATAACCTCGCCTTTCTCATCTTTGTACACCCATGCCGATTTTGGCTCTTCTGACTCATACCAAGCGTCTTTGACTTTCACTTTAAAGTCGAAGCGTTGCGGCTCTGTCGTGAGGTCCTTCACTTGCGCAACCGGCACCATTTCTGTCCCTGCTTCTTCTTTTAAGATTGGGTCTAACGCAAAACGAACCATCGGCATGAGAATTCCTGCGGCCATAAATCCGCCTACACCCGTTAACGTGTAGTTTAAAAATTGACGTCTCGATACACGGTGTTTGTTTTCGCTCATCATTTTCCCCCCTCTATAACAAAGTTAAGTCCATCCGGACGCAATCGTATAACACATATAAAACTAGGACATTCTAATGATAGCTCAAGATGAGGACAAGGTCAATATAGTCGTCAATGAAAACGCTAACATCCAAACGATATTCGCTACGTCCATTGTGAGATGAAAGCGTTTAATAGCTTGGTCGTTTGTTCTTGAACAATTTGACGCTTGTAAGCCTCGTCCATATGTTCAAACGGAACAGCTGGAAACGAAAAAAGCGTTCCAGAAAGCTGTTGCTCGATTTCTTTCCATTGGCGGTCGCTCGTCACATAAAAAACATGATCCATCCCGCTTTCTTTTAGCTCGTTCGTCCAATCGTTCAATCGTTTTGTGCATTCACTAATCGGTTCTGTCACAAAGTATGTAAACGGCGGAAGTAAAAAAAGGCGCCCTTTTAACTGCCGTTCGATTTCGTTTGTCAACAATTGAACGAACTCTCCACCGGAAACCGCTGCTTTCGCCCCGCTTGATAGCGTAAGCGGCATTAGAGGAATAACAACTGTGTCAATATATTGCTTTTCTTTTTCATACATTTCAACGTCGTATACCGTCCATTTCACGATTTATTCTCCTCTCTTTTTCGATATTTCTTTATCAACATACCACACTTGCGTAAAAAAGAAAAACCTTGCTTTCCGCAAGGTTTACAGCCGCCTTAATTGTTCGGTCAGCCGCTTAAATTCTTGTTCGTCTTGACGGTCTAACGCCTCATCAATAAGTTTCATCAGCCGCTCTTTTTGAAAATCGTGTAGCGATTTTTCTAAAAACTGTTCCGCCAATATTTTGTCTTTTTCGTTTACTTGCAAATGTTTCGGGGCGTACGGATTTTCCTCTAACACGGCAACATATTGTGGTGAATGAAAAGAAGCTCGGAAGTTGAGTTGAATGTAAATATCTTCGTCGCGGTTGAGGCGAATATCGTGAAACGACTTTTCCGCATCCGTTGTCATCACACTTTCTTTATAAAATCGGAACGGTACGTCATCGACGCAATGGGTCGACATCACCATCCCGCGCGGACAATATTGCGCGTTTTCAACGAAATGAACTTTTTGCATTAATTGATCGTGGCTCATTAAATAGTTTAAAATCCACACGCACTCGCGTCTTTTTAATTGGTAATGGCTTAAAAACCAGCGAATAAACTCTTTTTTTTCATTCACCGATACTGTCATCATTCTCTCTCCCCTTTATCGTTTTCCAAGAAAGAGGTGATGTTCACCGCAAGTCCCTTACTCTTCTTCTAATTGCAGCAGTATTTGCGCAGCCTCTGTATGAGCAGGATCAAGGCGCACGAGCTCTTGAAACATCGCCTTCGCACGTTCGCGATCTCCTTCTTCAATGAGAAAATATCCATATTCTTCAAGAAAATCAACGTCATTGTTAAAGAAAGTATATGCCTCTTGGTAATGATTTAATGCATCGGAATACATCTCGAGCTTATGTTTCGCACGGGCAAGATACCATTCAAATTGCGGATCATATTCCCCTTGTTTCATCGCATATTCAAGGCAATCAACGACTTCGTCATATTGCTCGTTATGCATAAGCACCCCCGCTAACGCTAAAAGTGCTTCGACATAGCCTGAGTCGATATCGACCGCCTTTCGCAAATACGTTTCCGCTTCCTCTTGCTCGCCGAGTTTTAACGCAATTTTTCCAGCGTATAGCAATAACTCTTTGTTCCATTCGTCGACAAGCAAACCTTCTTTCGCAATGTCATAGCTTTTTTTCGTATCGCCTTCATGTTCGTACGCTTTCGCTAAATACAAATAAAGCGGTATATAATCGCGATCTAACTCTTTTAGCTGCGTGAGCTTTTCAATTGCCGTTTGATAATATTCCGCCTGAAACGCGGTAAAGCCGTAGCCGAACAACGTGTGGCTGTCGATTTTCTTTTGCACCGTTTGCTCATAATACGGAAGCGCTTGTTCGAACTCCCCTAACAAACTAAGCGCTTCAGCCAATCGCTCCGGGATAAACGTGCCGGCAACCGTCGTTTCGTGTTCGAGCACTTTTTCATAAAACGAAATGCTTTTCGCGTACTGTCCGTTCGCAAAATAAAGTTCAGCGAGTGCAAATTGAACGATCGGCTCATTCGGCAGCTTTTCGTGCGCTTTTAACAACTTTTGCTCGCTTACTTCATCGAGCCCTTGCATTTGGTAAAGATCCGCTGCGAGCAGGCATGCCCGCGGAAAAAGTGGGTCTTCTTCGTGAATGTCCGTTAAAATTTCCAGCGCTTTTTCTTCTTCATCTAGTTCAATATAAATTTCTGCTAAAAATAACAATACGTCACCTTCATCAGGGTAGCGAAGCGAAAGCTCTTCGACAATCGCGCACGCTTCATCAAGCATTCCCCATGAAAACAACTGGTCAGCCAGCATATATTTTTCTTCATCGCTCGCTTCCGCTTTCACTTTTGGAATGAGAGCAAGCGCACGTTCGACGTCGCCGTTTTCGACAAGCTGAACGATTTGTTCGATTCGACTCATCTTTCACACTTCCTTATGCAAAATATGTGGAAAACATTCCCGGCGCATAAATCGTCCGCTCTTTGCCAAAACCGGGATAGAAAAACAATTGATCGTTTGCTTTGACCACTCTTCCATTATGAACGGTAATCATCGGAACATGTTTATCATAATCGACAATAACCGTTTCGGCAACTAAGCCGCTCAACAATGGACGCGCATACAAGTTATAATCTACTTCGCCGCCAATGCGAACATCTCCTTTTTGCGGGTAAATGCCGATTTTTTTTAATACATCTAACGATAGCGGCGTGCGCTCTTTCAACGAAACCGGTATAAACGGAATACGATGAGCGGACAAGACGTTTCTCCAACGCTCTTCCATTCGCTTAGACGGTTTTTCCATCCAATATGGAACGAGCGGAAGCGGATATGAAGCAAACGTTTCATACATCCAGCTCCACGCCACGTCTTCCAACGGTTCATTTCCGTGCAGTTCGAGAAAAATAACGGGAATTTTGAGCCGTTTACACGCTCTGACAAACGACGGAGTAAGGGTACGGAGAGGTATTTTCACGCCGATGAAATAATCAATGGGACTGTTAAGCAAATATTTGCGCAATTGCTGCAACGCTTTTGACAGCTGCTTTTCGTACAACACACTGCACACTGCAAGCAATGCGGTACATCCTTTTGTAAGAAAATGTTGCTGCATATATTGTTTAAATTCCAAAAAAGTGCGAGGCTCGTCGAAAGAAAAGTCGAGCATGACATGCCCAGGTGTCAATAAAAATTCACCGACCGGCATGCGCATCCATCGAGACGAATTCATTTTCTCGCTGATGTAATCGATGCGATTTCCGTCAACAACGAACGAACAACGCTCGAGTTTCCCGTTTTTCACAACATGCGCTTCATCGATAATATATGGCACGTTTCCATTCCCCCTTTAAGACAAGCTATGAGGGAATGGAGGGGAGTATGAACGTTTTTTTGAAAAAAAGAGGCCAAAACGACCTCTTCATTAGCTTGAAAGCAGTAATTGTAAATGGTCAAAAAATGTCGGGTACGATACGGCGATCGCTTCCGAGCGATGAAGCGACATCGTTCCTTCGGTGATGCAAGCAGCGATCGCCAGCATCATGCCGATGCGGTGGTCGCCGTGGCTATCGACCGTTATGTTAGTTGCTGTTAGCGTCGTTTTGCCGCGGATAATCATGCCGTCATCCGTCGCCTCAATATCAGCGCCAAGCTTTCTTAATTCGGATACGACCGTATCGATGCGGTTCGTTTCTTTCACTTTCAGTTCGCTCGCATCTTTAATGACCGTCGTCCCTTCCGCTTGGGTCGCCAATAGCGCAATGATCGGAATTTCGTCGATTAAGCGCGGAATAAGGGCTCCACCGATTTCCGTTGCTTTCAAGTTCGACGTACGAATCGTTAAGTCGCCAATCGGTTCTGTTTCTTCGTTGCGGACGTTTTCAATCGAAAGCTCCGCTCCCATTTGCTCGAGCACGTCAATAATGCCCGTTCTCGTTGGATTTAGCCCAACGTTTTTTAAGACGATTTCGCTATTTGGTACAATCGCACCAGCAACTAAGAAAAAGGCAGCGGACGAAATATCGCCAGGGACGTACACATCTGTTCCTTTTAGCTTTTGTTTGCCGCTTACCGACACGGTCAATCCGTCGACAACCACTTCGCCGCCAAATAAACGTACCATCCGTTCCGTATGGTCGCGCGATTTTGCCGGTTCGGTCACCGTTGTTGTCCCTTCTGCTTGCAGCCCTGCCAATAAAATCGCTGATTTCACTTGCGCGCTGGCAACTTTTGATTCGTATTGAATCGAGCGCAAATTGCCGCCGCGAATCGCAAGCGGCGTAAAGTTGCCGCCAGCTCGTCCATCAATATGCGCTCCCATCATCGTTAACGGCTTTGTCACCCGCGCCATCGGCCGTTTCGCAATCGACGCATCGCCAATTAAGCATGCATGAAACGGACATCCCGCTAAAATGCCGAGCAACAATCTCGTCGTTGTCCCAGAGTTGCCGACGTTTAAAATGTCGGTCGGCTCTTGTAGCCCGTCGATTCCTTTTCCTTCGACGACGACGTCTGTGCCGTTTTGCGTAATAGCTACTCCCATTTTGCGAAAGCAATCAATCGTGCTTAAACAATCTTCCCCCGGCAAAAAGTTCGCAATCGTCGTCGTCCCTTCCGCAATCGCCCCAAGCATAACCGCCCGATGGGAAATCGATTTATCGCCGGGAACGTGAATCGTTCCTCGCAGCGACGAAACGTTCGTTTGTAACGGCTGCATATGGCTCCTCCTTATCCTTCATATGTTTCGTAATTCGTATGCTTCCTAATGCATTCTTTCGCTCTTTGGCGGTCTTCTTCGCTTTGGAAACTTAAGCGCAATACGCCGTAAATTTCTTCGCGCGTTTCAATAATACGAATGTTCGTAATGCTGATGCGCTCTTGCGCTAAATAGCCTGTAATTTCGGAAATAACCCCCGGATAATCCGGCACATCGACATATAAATCGTAAAACGACGGAATCGCTCCTTTCGTCCGTACCGGCAGCCCGTCGCGAAATTGTTTTGCTTCTAAAAAATAGCGGTAAATCGCTTCGCTTTCTTCTTGCTCAACAAACGAGCGGATTTTTTTCATTTCTAAAATCCACCGGTCAAATAGCGAAAGAAGCTCATCTTTATTATGTATGAAAATATCGCGCCACATTTCCGGATTGCTTGACGCGATGCGCGTAATATCGCGAAACCCACCCGCGGCAAGCCGGCTGACAAGCTCGTCTTTCTGCTCGTATTGCTGTGCCTGATGAACGAGGCCCGCGGCGATAATATGTGGAAAATGGCTAATGACCCCGGTAATCCGATCATGTTCTTTTGGCGAAAGCGTGACAAAATGCGCTTTCGTCCCTTTCAGCCATTGTTTCAATCGCTCGACTTCGCTTTCCGACACTTCTTCCGTCGGTGTTAAAATATAAAACGCATTTTCAAATAAATGCGCCCTTGCTGCCGCTACCCCGCTTTTATGAGAGCCGGCCATCGGGTGTCCGCCGATAAACGTAATCCCTTTCTCCAATAGCCGCTTCGCATGGTTGACGATTCGCTGCTTTGTGCTGCCGACATCGGTCACAATAACAGACGGCTTCAAGCGGTAGGTAAGCATTTCCGCTAAAATTTTTTCCGTCTGCATGACCGGCGTTGCTAAAATGATGACGTCCGCTTGCGCCATCCCTTCTTCCATCGAAAAAACAGCGTCATCAATGACCGCAAGCGTCTTCGCAAGCTTCATTTCGTCTTCATTGACATCCAAGCCAAGCACGACAGACTCAGGATGCTCTTTTTTTATTGCGAGCGCCATCGAACCGCCAATGAGCCCAAGTCCGACGACAAATACCGTTCCTTCCAACCGTTTCACCTTCTCCTATAAAATGCGCCCGCCGCGGTCTGCGGCGAGCTTTTTAGACGAATTGTTTTTCTTTTAATAGCTGCGTCAATGCCGCAAACACTTGCTCGTTTTGTTCCTCCGTCCCGACCGTAATGCGCACCGACGTCGGAAATCCGAGCGCATTGCCAGACCGAACGATGATTCCCCGCTCCAGCAAATATTGAAATACTTGATTTCCTTCGATGCCAAAATCAATTAAAATGAAGTTCGCTTCGGAAGGATAATAGCGCAAACCGTTTTCTTCGCAAAAACGATAAAACGCTGCAAGCCCTTGCTTATTTTTCGCGACGCATTGCTTGATGAACGCTTGGTCGCTGAGTGCTACCGCTGCCGCTACTTGGGCAACGCTTGACGTATTGAACGGTTCGCGCGCCGGTTCGATTTGCTGAATGATCGCCTCGCTCGCAATGCCGTAACCAACGCGCAATCCCGCTAATCCGTATGCTTTGGAAAACGTCCGCAAAATCATGAGATTGTCATATTCAAATAACAGCGGAACCGTTTGCGGGTAATCATCAGCCGTCGCATATTCATAGTACGCTTCGTCCAATACGACAAGCACGTGCTTTGGAACTTTTCGCAAAAATTCGGATAACTCCGTTTCATTGACATACGTTCCCGTCGGGTTGTTTGGATTGCACACCCAGACAATACGCGTCTGTTCATCGATCGCTTCGAGCATTTTCGGCAAATCGTGGCGACCTTCCACGAGCGGAATTTCGCGAATATCCGCCCCTTCAATGACCGCATTATGGCGATATTGCGGAAACGTCGGCGCCGCCATCACCGTGTTTGTGCCAGCTGATAAAAAAGCGCGACAAATAATTTGGACGACTTCATCCGAGCCGTTTCCGAAAATAAGCTGTGTTTCTTTTACTCCAATATGCTGAGCGACTTTTTCGCGGAGTATGCGCGCATATCCGTCCGGATATAATGCAAGCCGGTCGAGTTCGGCTGTGATCGCTTTTTTCACAGCCGGTGAACAGCCATACGGATTTTCGTTCGACGCAAGCTTAATGACATTCGTCAAGCCGTACTGCCGCTTCACTTCTTCGAGCGATTTTCCAGGCTGGTAAGGGGGTAGCCCTTGCAATTGATTTTTAATTTTCATGTCCTCACCCCATTGCGAAAATTGGCGCCTCATTTACCTAATGGTGCAACTAACATTTGCGCATAGCGGCGAAACTCGTTGAGCGCTTCTTGTTTCGTTTCTTCTTGCAAAAGCCGGTCGGCAAGCTCTTCCACTTTTTGCACGAGCGCGCTGCCGATGACAACCCCATCGCAATAGTTTTTCAGCATGCTGACTTGTTCGCTTGTCGAAATGCCGAAGCCGACCGCGACCGGAACGCGGCTATACCGCTTCACTTCTGCTAAAAACTGGTCGATCTCAGCTGGCAACGTATCGCGGATGCCAGTCACACCGAGCGATGACACACAGTACAAAAAGCCTTGCGCACACGAAGCGATTTTTTCAATGCGCTGTTTCGATGTCGGCGCAACTAGCGAAATGAGCGGCAAGCCTGTTTCCGCGCTCAACCGACGAATCGGTTCGCTTTCTTCAAATGGTAAATCAGGAATTAAGACGCCGTCCACTCCATTTTTCTTCGCTAAAGCGAAAAAGGATTCTTCTCCTAATTGTAACACAGGATTGTAATACGTAAAGATAATAATAGGAATTTTCATGCCTTTTTTTCGCATGACTGCCACTAGCTCCACTGCTTTCGGAAGCGTCATGCGCTGCTGTAGCGCCCGGGCAGACGCGCGCTGAATAATCGGACCGTCTGCGAGCGGATCCGAATACGGAACGCCAAGCTCCAATAGATCCGCTCCGGCTTCTTGCAGTGCAAGCGCCAGTTCCACGGTGATATCAGGATGCGGATCTCCGGCGACAAGAAACGGAATAAACATCGTTTTAGTAATGGCGGACAATTGCAACATCGCTCTCCCCTTTCAGATGGTTCATCATCGCTTGCACATCTTTATCGCCGCGGCCCGATAAACAAATGAGCACCGTTTCGTCTTTAGAACGCTGCTTAGCGATTTGAAACGCTTTAGCGAGCGCGTGCGCTGATTCGATCGCCGGAATGATTCCTTCTTCTCGGGCAAGCTGTTGAAACGCCTCCAACGCTTCTTCGTCCGTCACACTTTCATACCGAACACGGCCGATGCTCGCTAAATACGCGTGCTCCGGTCCGACGCCCGGATAATCAAGCCCGGCGGAAATTGAGTACGGTTCGATAATTTGACCGTATTCATCTTGCAATAAATACGTCATCGAGCCATGAATGACGCCTTTTGTCCCTTTCGTAATCGTCGCGGCATGATACGGTGTATTAACACCTTTTCCGGCCGCTTCAACCCCGACAAGTTCGACATCGTCTTCTAAAAATGGATAAAACATACCGATCGCGTTGCTACCGCCGCCGACACACGCCACAACAACGTCTGGCAATTTCCCTTCCCGTTTGATAAACTGCTCTTTTGCTTCATCGCCGATAATGCGCTGAAATTCGCGCACCATTTTCGGATACGGATGCGGACCGACGACAGAGCCGATCATGTAAAAATGGTCGTCGCAATGTTGCACCCAATAGCGAATCGCTTCGTTCGTTGCATCCTTTAACGTCCGATTGCCGCTGTAAACCGGCACAACTTCCGCCCCTAATAATTTCATGCGAAACACATTCAATTCCTGCCGTTTGATATCTTCTTCGCCCATAAACACGATGCATTCCATTCCGAAGCGGGCAGCAACGGTCGCAGCTGCCACTCCGTGTTGTCCCGCACCCGTTTCGGCGATCAATTTTTTCTTCCCCATCCGCTTTGCCAACAGCGCCTGTCCGATGGCGTTATTAATTTTATGAGCACCGGTATGGTTTAAATCTTCTCGCTTCAAATAAAGGCGGGCTCCGTTTAATTGTTTCGTCATGTTTGCGGCGAACGTTAGCGCCGTCGGGCGGCCGGAATACTCTTTTAAAATGTAAACATATTCTGCGCGAAACGACTCATCTGCAAGAGCTTGTTCAAGTGCTCGTTCGATCTCTTCAAGTGGAAGCATTAACGTTTCTGGGACAAATTTGCCGCCAAACTCGCCAAATCTTCCATTTTCATTTGGCACATTGTACATATCGGGTCACCTTCTTTTCGATTTCGATCATTTTTTCTATGCTTTTTTCGCCATTCTCTTCAATGCCGCTACTTATATCCAATCCGTGCGGACAGTAAGAAAGAAGTTGTTCAACATTCTCAGGCGTAATTCCTCCTGCGATGAAGCAAGGTACCGATTGCCGCTCTGCTTCTTCGAGATAAAACGGCACCGCCGCCCAATCAAACGACACTCCCGTTCCGCCCCATGCGCCGCGCACTCGGCTGTCCACGACATATCCGTCGGCGACATGCGCGTATTGTTTCATTTTCGTCAGCGCGTCTTCACCATGATGAATCGCCTTCCAGACGGGAAGTCCCGTCGCCTCTTTAATTTTCGCCACTTGCTCGACCGACTCATTGCCGTGGCATTGAATCACCGAAAGCGGAACGAGGCGAGTTACTTCGCAAATACGTTCCGTCGTTTCGTTAACAAACACACCGACGAGTTTTTTGCCGTGAAGCAGCACCGCTTCAAGCCATTCTTTCACTTGCTGCGCCTCGACTTTCCGCTTACTTTCCGCAAAAATGAGGCCGAGATAGTCTGCTTGACTGCTAGCTCCTTTTTGTAAATCAGCAAGCGAACGATGGCCGCAATATTTAAGAAGGACGGACAAAATCTTCGACCCCCTTATATAAATCGCGCACTGCTTGAGCGACATCGTCCTGCCTCATAAGCGATTCGCCAACTAACACGGCATGCGCCCCATACGCGTGCACCGTCTGCAAATCGACGGAAGTGGCAATGCCGCTTTCGCTGACGATCACGCTCGTTTTCGGCACAAACGGCACGACTTCTTTCGTCGTGTCAAGCGACGTCGTAAACGTATGCAAATTGCGGTTATTAATCCCGATAATGTCCGGCGTAAACAACGCTAAAATGTTTTCTAACGTTTCACGACTGTGCACTTCCACTAAACATTCTAGCCCTTTTTCATACGCTTCTTCATATAATTCGTATAACGTTTTTGGTGAAAGCGCTTCGCCGATTAATAAAATCGCATCAGCGCCAATTCGGACGCTTTCTTCAATTTGCAGGCGGTCAATAATAAAGTCTTTGCGCAAAACCGGAACGCCGACCGCTTGTTTAATATCCGTCAAATATTGCCGATGCCCTTGAAAATACACTTCATCGGTCAAAACGGAAATCGCATCCGCCCCCGCCTGTTCATACGCTTTTGCGTGATCGACCGGATGAAAATCAGGGCGAATGATTCCTTTTGACGGCGACGCTTTTTTCACTTCGGCGATGATCCCGACCGAACGCGTTCGATTTTTTAGCGCCGCTGATAGCGAAAAGCGTGGAACATCGCACTTCGGCGGCAGCGTTAACGCTTTTATTTCGCTTCGTTTTGTGGCAAGAATTTGCTCAAGCATAATGTTCCACCTCTTTCGTTTGCAAACGGCGTAATTGAACAAGCGCCCGCTTTGTCATAATCGCTTCTTTCGCCATATCGACTCCTTCACGAATCGATGCTGCCTTTCCAGCTACATAAAGAGCAACTCCGGCATTTAGGCTGACAATATTGATCGCACTTTCGTTCGCCGCCCCTTCCATCACGGCACGAAGCAGCGCAGCGCTTTGCGCCACCGCATGAACTTGAATGTCTTCTAATGTTCCGCGCGGCAAACCGCACGCTTCCGGCGTTAAGACGAACCGGCGAATTTGGCCGTCTTTTAATTCGACGACGTCCGTTTCCGTCGTAATGCTACATTCATCTAATCCGTCTCGCCCCGTCACGAACAAGACATGGGAAGAACCGAGCCGTTTTAACGTTTCGGCCAGCTTTTCTGCATAGCGCGTCGAGTACACACCGATCACTTGCCGCTTGCAGCGCGCCGGATTGGAAAGCGGTCCAAGCAAATTAAAGACGGTGCGGAAGCCGATTTCTTTACGTGGAATAGCCGCATGTTTCATCGCCGCATGGTATAGCGGCGCAAATAAAAACGCTAATCCTTTCGTTTGCAGCGCCGCTTTCGCTTCTTCCGGTGTCGCTTGAATCGGAATGTGAAGCGCCTCTAACACATCGGCGCTGCCACTTTTCGACGATACGGCTCGGTTCCCGTGCTTGGCGACTTTCACACCGAGCGAAGACGCCACAATCGCTGCCGCAGTGGAAATGTTGAACGTCGCTTTTTCATCGCCCCCTGTCCCGCACGTATCGATAACATCGTCCTCGCAATCGACAGCGAGCATTCGGCTGCGCATACCGCGGGCTAATCCCGTTAATTCATCGACCGTTTCGCCGCGCAGACGCAAAATTGATAGGAAGCTCGCAATTTGGCTGGCGGTAACTTCCCCTGACATGATCGCCACCATCGCCTCATACGCTTCTTGTTCCGTCAACGTCTCTCCCTCAATGCATTTCGCTAGTAGCTGCTTAAACATATAAACTCCCTCCTTTTGCAAATACCGTTTCCGCTAGTTCAATCGCTTTAATGAGCGCGCTTGCTTTATTGCGCGTTTCTTTCCACTCCAGTTCCGGCACCGAATCAGCAACAATCCCTGCGCCCGCCTGCACATACGCATATCCGTCTTTGACCACCGCCGTGCGAATGGCGATGCATGAATCAATGTTTCCGTCAAACCCGATGTAAGCAACCGTGCCGGCATATATCCCTCTTGCCGTTGGCTCTAGCTCGTTTAAAATTTGCATCGCCCGCACTTTTGGCGCTCCGCTGACCGTTCCTGCCGGAAACGCCGAAAGCAGCGCATCAATTGGATGAACGTCCTCTTTCAACTCTCCCGTCACTTTCGAAATGAGATGCATCACGTGAGAGAACTTCCCGATTTCTAGTAGCACCGGCGTCTTTACCGTGCCGTATTTCGCCACTTTTCCGATATCGTTTCGCGCCAAATCGACGAGCATATAATGCTCTGCCCTCTCTTTCGGGTCATTCAACAGCTCTTCGGCAAGCATGCCGTCTTCCTGTTCCGTCCGCCCGCGCCGGCGCGTGCCGGCGATCGGATGAATTTCGATTTGCCGGTTTTGTACTTGAACGAGCTTCTCCGGTGAACTTCCGACAATTTCGGCGTCGCTCGTTTGCAAATAAAACATATATGGCGATGGATTGATTTTCCGAAGCATGCGGTACAATTGAAATCCAGTGATGCGAACCGGAAGGGAAAACCGCTGTGACAGCACCGCTTGAAAAATATCGCCCGCTGCGATGTACTGTTTGATCGTTTCAACATCTTGCAAAAAAGCAGCTCGATCGTATGTCGATGTCACACGTTCAAACGATACGTGTTTTATTTGTTCCTCTTCAAACAGCGGCAAGAGCGGCTGGCTTCCACTTGTCGCCTTTTTCATCAGCGCTTCAATCGTCTTTAGCGCTTCTTCGTACTTTTGCCGCTTCGTTTGCTCGTTGTCTTCTTCCTGCAAACGAACGTAATGAAGCAATACGACTTCCCGCTTCAGATGATCAAAGGCAATCAACGACTGGCAAACGACAAAATGGGCAATTTTCATATTCAGATCACGGTAAGAATGAAAGGGAACTTTTTCAATAGCTGAAATGAAGTCATAGCCTAAAAATCCGACGGCGCCGCCGACAAACGGAATGTCTGTTTTAATCGGTTTGACTTTCAGCTTTTGCTCGACGTATAAAAACGCCTCTTTCAATGATGAAGCCGACGCCATTATCGCTCCGTATTCATCAACGACCGAAAACGACTGTCCCGTTTCGCTTTCAATTATCAAAAACGGGGAAAGACCGATAAACGAATAACGCGACCATGGCGATTGCTCATCTTTACTTTCTAACAAAAAGCTCGCTTCGCTTTTTAAATTTTCAAACAGTTGCAACGGCTCTAATGCATCTGCAAAAAAACGGCGCACAATCGGAATCGTGTGAAACTGATTTGCATCTTCTAAAAACGTAGCCAATGTGCAGTTTTTCATTCTTCTCTCCTCCGTTTGTTCGGATGGAGAATGAGGGTTTATGAGGCATAAAAAGAGGAAAACCCAAAGACGCTACAGCCTTTGGGTAGATTGTTCCATGCGTATACTCCGCTCACCTCAGCTAAACTCACTCATTCTCATCTACCCTATACTCATTCACTCAACTCATCACTTAACCTATATAATATTACAGTTCGCTTTTTCTTGTCAATGACAAATCTGGCCGGAGCTGGACGGCGTTTCGCAAATAAATATGAACTACCTCTTCTTGCGCTTTCGGTGTCTCTGCTGTCATCATGACGCGAATGCAGCGCGGTAAGGAGCCGGGAACCGGGATTTCCCGCATGCACATCACCGGCACGTACGTCCATCCTTCGATGCGGCGAAGCGCTTGTGCAGGAAACGCAGCGGTCAAATCGTCCGTCACCGAAATCAAGACGGATACCACATCGCTTGCTTTCACATCATTGGCACGAATCATTTCCCACAGCAGTTCCTCCGTCGCATTTACGATTTCTGCTGCATCATTGTTCGTGACCGTCGTCGCTCCTCGAATCCCTCTAATCATGAACTCTTTCTTCCCCTCTTTGCGAAAATTCATATAGCAACGATAACAACTGCTCATCGTCGATCGTTTCAACTTGCACGTTGCCAATGCCTTTCAAAAGCACCATGCGAACGTTGCCTGTTCTCGCTTTTTTATCCCCTTTCATTTTTTGCAGCAACTGCTTCGGATCGAGCTGTTTCGGCAGCAAAACAGGAAAACCGTACGATTGAAACCATTTCGTAAAATGTTCACCGGCAAACGACAAGCCGTAAACGCGCTCGCTGACAAAAACCGCAAATAGCATGCCTAACGCTACTGCATCGCCATGTGTCGTTGCACCATATCCAAGTTCGCTTTCAATTGCGTGCGCGAGCGTATGACCGAAATTCAAATGAGCGCGGACCCCAGTTTCCTTTTCATCTTCTAATACGATGCGCGCCTTTACTTCGATCCCTTTTCGGATGCAATATCGCAATTTTTCCCTTTTTATATCTTCTAAGCTATGAATATTGTTTCTCAACCATTCATAAAAGGCGCGATCGCCGATCAATGCGTGTTTTACCACTTCGGCAAACCCAGAGCGCAATTCGCGCTCCGGCAGAGACTGCAAAAATTGAATATCGTAAATAACCGCTTCCGGCTGATGGAACGCGCCGATCATATTTTTCCCGAGCGGATGATTGATCGCTACTTTTCCGCCGACCGCGCTATCGTGAGCAAGCAATGTCGTCGGCACTTGAATATAGGAGATGCCGCGCATAAACGTTGCCGCCACAAATCCTGCTAAATCGCCAACGACTCCGCCGCCAAAAGCGATGATGAGCGAATGGCGGTCAAGTCTATACTCAAGCGCCGCCGTTTGGCACGCATAATAATGCTCAAACGACTTGGCAGCTTCCCCGCTCGGAATGATGTGCGTATAGACGTCATAACTACGACGCAACGAAACGAGAAGCTCCGATAAATACAATTTTTCAATCGTTTCATCGGTGACGATCAATAGTTTCGTGCCGCTTGAAAAACCTAACTCTGCGAGCAGCTGCGGCAGCGATTCGATCATTCCTTCCCCTAAAAAAAGCGGATATTGCTTTGTCGCGGTTTGAATGGTCATTCGCTCCATCGTTAAAACTCCTTTGCATATCGGCGCATATTTTCGATATTTTCCTTAATCAAGTCCATTCGGTCTTGGCCGAATTGGTCGACGATCGCTGTGGCAATTTCCCACGCTACAACCGCTTCGGCGACGACGCTCGCTGCTGGAACGGCGCAGCTGTCGGAACGCTCGATGCTCGCGGCAAACGGCTCTTTCGTGTCAATATCGACGCTCGCAAGCGGCTTATACAGCGTCGGAATCGGCTTCATCACGCCGCGCACGACAATCGGCATGCCGGTCGTCATCCCGCCTTCAAAGCCGCCGGCGCGATTCGTACGGCGACGGAATCCTTCTTCCTTGCTCCAAATAATTTCATCATGCACTTTACTTCCCGGAAGGCGGGCCGCTTCAAAACCGATGCCAAATTCCACTCCTTTGAAAGCGTTAATGCTGACAATCGCCGCCGCAATTTTCGCATCGAGCTTCCGGTCGTAATGAACATAGCTGCCCACTCCCGCCGGCACGCCTTCGACGATCACTTCGACGATGCCGCCGATCGAATCGCCATTTTCTTTCGCGCGGTCGATCGCCTCCATCATTTTCACCGCCGCTTCTTCATCAAAACAACGCACCGGAGACTGCTCAGTAACATGTCGCAACTGTTCTAATGATTCATAGGCAAGATTCGTTGCGCGCACGCCGCCAATTTCAAGCACGTGCCCCGCTACTTGAATGCCAAGCTCGGCTAAAATGCGTTTCGCCACCGCCCCGGCCGCAACGCGCACCGTCGTTTCGCGAGCGGAAGAGCGCTCCAGCACATTGCGCATATCGCGATGCCCGTATTTAATCGCACCGTTTAAATCGGCATGTCCTGGCCGCGGGCGCGTCACTTTCCGCTTCACATCCTCCTCTTCGGTCGGCTCGATCGCCATAATGTTTGTCCAATGTTTCCAATCGCGGTTTTCAACGACAAGCGTAATCGGAGACCCTAACGTTTGGCCGTGGCGTACCCCGCTTAAAATGTTTACTTCATCTTTTTCAATTTGCATTCTTCTGCCGCGTCCATATCCTTTTTGCCTTCTCGCCAGCTCTTCATCAATATGTTCTTTTAAAAGCGTCAAGCCGGCCGGAACGCCTTCTAAAATCGTCGTTAGCTGCGGACCATGCGATTCCCCTGCTGTCAAGTACCTCATCCTTTTCTCTCCCTTCAACTCTTTAACGCGTTTATGTAACAATATATCATAATTTCATAAAATGAAAAGTGTTTATAAAAAAAGAATTCATCATTTCGATGAACTCTTTCCGAACTATTCCATTTTCCGGTAAAAAAATGTATCTTCCGTATCGAATCCATAGGAAGCTGGATTAAAAATTTGTTCCGTGCTGCCGACGAACAGAATGCCGCCAGGGCGCAACGCTTTGTTAAACTTATGGTAAAGTACTTGCTTTGCTTCTTCCGTAAAATAAATGAGCACGTTTCGGCAAACGATTAAGTCGTAATTTGTGTCAAACGGGTCGGCCAGCAAATTATGTTTTTTAAACGTGACCGCCTTTTTTATATTTTCATCTATTTTATAATACATTCCTTCTTTTGTAAAAAACTTTTTTTTCACATCTTCCGGCACTTCTTGCAGCGAACGCTCCGAATAAACGCCGATTTTCGCGCGGGAAATCGCGTTTTCATCAATATCGGTCGCGAGCACAGAAATTTGCGACAGCGGCATAAATTGCGCCAAAACCATGACTAACGTATACGGCTCTTCTCCTGTCGAACAAGCAGCACTCCATAATTTTAAACGGCGGTTTCGCTCAAGAAGTTTCGGGAAAATTTTCTTTTCCAACACTGCCCATCGATTAGCATTTCGGTAAAACTCGGAAACATTAATCGTCATGCGATCGAGAAATTCATGAAAAAGCGCGTCGTTTGTTTCCATTGCTTTAAAAAATTCTTGAAAGTTTTTAAAGCCCCGCTTTTCATAGAGCGACGTCATCCGCCGTTTCATTTGCGCCTCTTTATATTGCGCTAAATCGATACCCGTCTTCTTTTTGATGTTCATAATAAATTGTTGATAATCGTTCATTTCCAACTTCCCCTTTTCTTACATCTCCGTTATAAGAAAAGCGACTGACTCACATGTAGAGCCAATCGCTTATTGTATTAATACACCCATTCATGGATCAACTTCGAATAATTGACAAGCTCTTCTTCATTGAAGAATAAGTTGATCTCACGCTCTGCGCTTGCTGGTGAGTCAGAACCGTGAATGACGTTTTTGCCAACCGTTACGCCAAAGTCGCCGCGGATCGTGCCAGGCGCTGCTTCTTGCGGATTCGTTTTGCCCATCATCTGGCGTGCTGTCGCAATGACGTTTTCTCCTTCCCATACCATTGCAAATACAGGACCGGATGTGATGAAATCAACTAACTCGCTGAAAAACGGACGCTCTTTATGTTCAGCGTAATGTTGTTCCGCTAATTCACGCGATACTTGCATTAATTTTGCGCCAATAAGCTGAAACCCTTTTTTCTCAAAGCGGGCAACAATCTCGCCGATGAGATTGCGTTGAACCCCATCTGGTTTGACCATTAAAAATGTTCTTTCCATCGCCAATACTCCACCCCTACAAAATTATGTACTAGGAAACACGATTCCCATCAAAATAGTAACATTGTTTTTCATGATTCGCAATATAGGTCTGAAAGCGGTTAAAACTTTCTTTTGCCGATATATTTCGCTACTTCATACAGCGCCGAGCGCGCTTTATTTTTGGGTAGCGTTTCTAATACGGCAAACGCTTTTTGCAAATAGCGGTCGCTCATCGCATACGATTGTTCAATCGCCCCTGTTTGTTTAATGAGGGTAATAATTTCGTTCATTTCATCTGCGGATGTGTGCGGATGAACGCGGACAATTTTTTCTTTGGCGTGCACATTTTCCATCGCAAACAGCACAGGCAATGTCACGTTTCCTTGCAATAAGTCGCTTCCGGCCGGCTTGCCGAGCTGCTCTTGTGTGCCGATAAAATCAAGAATATCATCGGTAATTTGAAACGACATTCCGACATAATAGCCAAATAAATAAAGGCGATCCGCCACTTCTTTCGGAGCGTTCGCTGCAATCGCACCGAGCTGGCAACTGACGGCAATCAAAAGCGCCGTCTTCCGCTTAATGCGCCGCAAATAGCAGCGGAGCGTTTGGTCAAAGCGGTATTTATCTTTAATTTGTTCGATTTCCCCGCGGCACACCTCGACAATCGTGCGCGCCAAAATACGATGAGCGAGCGGGTTGTTAAGGCGTGTCATCCATTCAAGCGAGCGGGCGAAAATGTAGTCTCCCGTATACATCGCAAAGCGGTTGTCCCATTTCGCTTTGATCGTTTCCCGACCGCGCCGCATTTCCGCATCGTCAATGACATCATCGTGCACGAGTGAGGCCATATGGATAAGCTCTAAAGCGACTGCAACATGTTTTATTCGTTGGATATCATACTCGCCAAATTTTCCAGAAAGCAACACAAATACAGGACGAATCCGCTTTCCGCCTGCCTGCAATAAATGAAGCGCAGCTGAGCTCAACAACGAATAGTCCGACTGGGTCGCCGCTTCCAATTCTTTTTCCACCAATTGTAAATCAGCATTCAAAAACGAATACATCGCTTTTAACTTCATCATGTTCACCTTAATCATCTTTTGTAATGCGTCACGGTTTATACCCTAGATGCATCGCCGCTACACCAAACGTATATGGCTTCACTTCAACGTTAACAAAGCCGGCTGCGCGAAACATTTGCGCCAGCTCGTCCATCCCCGGAAACTCGCGCGCCGATTCTTGAAGCCATGAGTATTCTTCATAGCTTTTCGCCAAAATTTTTCCAAACAGCGGCATAATGAATCGAAAATAAAAATAATACAATTGCCGAAAGCCGATTAGCGTCGGCTGTGACGTCTCTAAACAAACGACTTTCCCGCCCGGTTTTGCGACGCGATGCATTTCTTTAAGCACCGTCATATAATCCGGCACGTTTCGTAATCCAAATCCGATCGTCACATAGTCAAACGTATTGTCAGGAAACGGAAGTTCCATCGCATTTCCATGAATGAGCATAACGTTTTGCAAATGCCGCTCTTTTACTTTTTGCTCGCCAACACGAAGCATATTTTGGCTAAAATCAAGCCCGTACACTTCTCCTTCAGGACCGACGGCTTCGGCAAGTGCGATCGCCCAGTCCGCTGTACCGCAGCACACATCAAGCGCTTTAGCGCCTTTTTGCACGTTCATCCGTTTCATCGTATCTTGGCGCCATTGAATATGACGCTTGAAGCTGATCACCGAATTCATCTTATCGTAATTTTCATAAATTTTTTCGAACACATGATGAACCCGTTCTTCTTTCGATCGTTGCATCGTTCTACCCTTCTTCCACTGTCTTTTTGGCAATGACGGAAAAGCTGCCGATCAATTCGGAAAGGCGCATTTGCAATAGTTCGTTGCATTCAAGTTCGATGCCCAACAGCTCTTCTTTGCAGTGTTCGATATAGCGATTGCAAATATGGGATAAATAATGCTTTTGCTCTTTTGCCATCGCTTTATTTTTTTGAAAGACAATGTTCGCCATTTGTTCAAAAAGAACGGACGTCCCTTGTTTCATAAACAGTTCTTTTTCGCGGACAAGACGCTTTAATAGCAAATAATAATAAGCAAATTTCGACCACAACGGCAACGAAATATGTTCCCCGATTTTGTAAATTAACGATGACTCAATGACGGCCATACTATGAAACAGCGATTCGATCTTCCCGATATCTTTCTGATATAAGCGAATTTTATGCTCGTTAATTTCTTTAATCGCTTCGGCAAATACATGAATCGTCGCAAGATCGCTTCGCTTCGCCAAATAATCATAATAAAGTCCGCTATATAAATCTCCCGCAAGCACTGTCAACTGCCTCGTCTTTAATTCATCCTCTTCTTGATGCGGAAGCGAATTCGTCACTTCATCGTGGGTATCAAGGGCGATTTGTACAAGCATCATCGGAACAACATAACCGTCCATCTCTTCAGATGAAAGATGCGCATCTTCAAGCATCGATAACGACAATAAAATCCGGTCTTCATCGATCGACTGCATCGGTATATGATGCAACAAATACGGATGATGAAGAAAACGCTCGATTTGTTCTTTTAACATCGCCATTTTTTTTAAGATATGTTTCAATCTAATCACCCTTGTTCCCCAAAAGTTTCAAAACATAACGCCTTTAATTATAACATGAAAAACCTTTGTTTCATAGAAAAAACGGAAAACTGGAGACATTGGATCATTTTTTCCCTTCCGAATAAATCTCGCCGTGCTGGGTTTGAATGAGCGCTTTTCCCCGCACTTTAATTGCCGATGTATGTTCCGTAAATTGAGCGATCAACACTTCGCCTTTGTCAAGCTTTTCCGAATGGTGAAAGCGCGTATCCGCCCCTCTTGTTAATCCGATGACATTGACGCCGTCTTCTAACGCTTTAATGACGATATAGTCACTATTATACATAAACGTCCCCCTTTTTGTTATCCTTTAATAAGCGAAAGCACTTCCGCGCGTGCGACATGGTCTGTTTCAAATGTTCCGCGAACCGCCATCGTCACTGTTTTGGCGCCTGGCTTTTTCACGCCGCGCATCGTCATGCACATATGCTCAGCCTCAACGACGACCATCACGCCGTGCGGCTCCAGTGTTTCCACGATCGAGTCGGCAACCGTTGCTGTAATCCGCTCCTGCAGCTGCGGGCGGCGCGCGACCGCCTCTACTGCGCGCGCAAGCTTGCTTAATCCCGTCACTTTTCCGCCGCGCGGAATGTACGCAACGTGAGCTACACCGAAAAATGGTACTAAATGATGCTCGCACATCGAGAAAAATGGAATATCTTTCACTAATACTAGCTCTTCATGTTCTTCGCTAAAAATCGTTTGAAAATGCTCCTTCGGGTCTTCGTTCATCCCTGAAAATACTTCCGCATACATTTTCGCTACTCGTTTTGGTGTATCGATTAATCCTTCACGATTCGGATCTTCACCAATCGCTTCTAAAATCAAGCGAACCGCGTATTCAATTTGCTCATAATTCACATTTAGCATCGTGCCTATATCCTCCTGCATCCAACAAAATCTCCATTTGTATGTACAAACGGGAGTTCCCGTAATCCGATTCTAGCATATATGCGAAAAAAAAAGCAAAAAAAGAAGGGCAGCGAGTCTAGCTTGCCCTTCTTTCGAGCTCTTTTTATGTAGCGATTACTTTACAGCATCTTTAAGAGCTTTGCCTGGTTTAAATGCAGGAACTTTGCTTGCAGGGATTTCCATTTCTTCCCCCGTTTGTGGGTTGCGTCCTTTGCGTGCTGCACGCTCGCGCACTTCGAAGTTCCCAAAACCAATTAGTTGAACTTTATCACCATTTTTAAGTGCTTCTGTAATGGATTCAAAAACAGCATCGACTGCTTTTGTTGCATCTTTTTTAGAAAGGCCGCTAGTTTCTGCAACCGCATTGATTAGTTCTGTTTTGTTCATGCCATTCACCTCCTCCCAAGGACGAATCAACATACTTATTTCATTTCTTCACCATTTTTCCTATTTCTATACATATTCAAGCGATATTAAATTGTCGACATGCCTATCTTAAACGATTCATCGGCATAATTCAACATCTTTTCAGCAAATCAATGCAATTTAGTCACATTTCACCAAAGAAACTAAGTTTTGCTGATAAAAGATTATCATATGTCTTACATGTTCGCAAGAAGAAATCCTTGTTTTTCAAGGCTTTTATCTATTTTTCTCGAAAAATAGTCGTCTGCTCCCATGACAAGCAAAAAAGACCCCGAATCGGAGTCCGCAGTTATAAAATAATGGCGATTAATCCTCCCGAACCTTCGTTAATGATGCGCTCGAGCGTTTCTTTCAATTTATAGCGGGCGTTTTCCGGCATCAGAGCAAGTTTCGCTTGAATGCCTTCGCGCACGATCGAGCTAAGCGAGCGGCCAAAAATATCGGAATTCCAAATCGAAAGCGGATCATCTTCAAAATCTTGCATGAGATAGCGGACAAGCTCTTCACTTTGCTTTTCCGTTCCGATAATTGGCGCAAATTCAGATTCGACATCGACTTTAATCATATGGATGGACGGTGCTACTGCTTTTAACCGCACGCCAAACCGCGAGCCTTGGCGAATGATTTCCGGTTCATCTAAGCTCATATCGGAAAGCGCCGGAGCCGCAATGCCGTAACCTGTCTGTTTCACCATTTTGAGCGCATCAGCAATTTGATCATATTCCGCTTTCGCATGGGCAAAGTCTTGCATGAGCTGAAGCAAATGGTCTTTGCCACGAATTTCGACACCGACGACTTCTTTTAAAATTTGATCATACAAATCATCCGGCGCATATAAATCGATTTCCGCTACCCCTTGCCCCATTTCGATGCCAGCAAGGCTTGCTTTTTCGATAAAATCATATTCGCCAAATTGCTGGACGACGCGGTCGACGTCGCGAAGCCGTTTAATATCTTTCACCGTATCTTTTACCGCTTCTTGATAGCTTTCACGAAGCCAATGATCTTCACGAAGAACCATCACCCAGCTCGGTAAATTGACATTCACCTCTAACACCGGAAATTCATATAATGCCTCACGAAGTACGTTGTAAACATCCGTTTCACGCATGCTTTCCACGCTCATCGCCAGCACCGGAATGTCGTACTTTTCGCACAATTGCTGGCGAAGCGCCTCCGTTTCCGGATGATGTGGGCGGACGGTATTGATGATCATAATAAATGGTTTCCCGACTTCTTTTAACTCTTGAATGACCCGTTCTTCTGCGTCGACGTAGTTTTGCCGCGGAATTTCGCCAATCGTCCCGTCTGTCGTGATAACGACACCGATTGTCGAATGTTCTTGAATGACTTTTCGCGTGCCGATTTCCGCCGCTTCTTGAAACGGAATCGGCTCTTCATACCATGGCGTGTGAACCATGCGCGGGCCGTTTTCGTCTTCGTATCCTTTTGCGCCCAGCACCGCGTAGCCAACGCAATCGACGAGGCGAATGTTCACTTCCAATCCGTCATCGACTTTTACTTTGACAGCTTGGTTTGGCACAAATTTTGGCTCTGTTGTCATAATCGTTTTGCCGGCGGCGCTCTGCGGCAATTCATCTTGCGCACGCGCCTTATCCGCTTCATTTCCGATATTTGGAATAACGACAAGTTCCATAAATTTTTTTATAAACGTGGATTTTCCGGTTCGAACAGCACCGACTACGCCTAAATAAATATCGCCGCCCGTTCGTTCTGCGATATCTTTAAAAATGTCGACTTTTTCCAAATGACTCCCCTCCAGTCTTTGAGTCGTTGAGGCCAGTTGACCCATGCGAATATTGTAGGACACTATATGAATATGATGTTGTCCTATTCATTTATGACTAAAACAAGAAAAAAATCCCTTCTCTAGAATATATTCATGAGAGAAGAGATCATAACTTATTTCGTTAAAAAAACCGGTTCATTATGCGCATCGACTGTATACGGAAGGGAGTAAGCAGGAACAAACAGTGAATCTTTCACTAATAGATCACGAATATCATCACCCGGCTTGTACGAATGTTTCGTTTTTTTCAATGCTTCATATAAATCGATACGGTAATCGACATAAACGTCCCCGTTATAATCAATGACAAACGGCAAGTTGTTCCCGGAAAACGGACTTATGGCATAGGGTGGTTCTTTATATCCTAGCTTTTTATAATCGAGCGTAAAAATTCCTTTGGCAATCATTTTTTTAAACGGCGGATATCCGTACGAGTCGCGATACATTTTTAAGCGCAAGTTGATATCGCGAATTTGTTCCGCTATGCGTAAATCAAGCAGTTTAACGGTCGGGTTCGTTTCGGCATTAACGATGACGTATTGAAAAACACCCCCGCTTTCAAAGGCGTTGCCCGGCGGCTCTTGCATATAGCGCGGGATCAGCCTTTGAAAATCGATCGGATATTTTTGATAAATGGGCGTTTTCATATCGCGCGTTTTGATCGGCAACAATCCTCCGGTCGCTTTGCGATATTGATTGACCGCCTCTTGCACGCTGGCCACTTGGTCTTTATACGGAATTTGATTTTGCTTTAATCGCTCGTCCGGATACAAACATCCAGACAACAACAACATAATCACGCTAGCGACAACCCATCGAAAAGCACGTTTCATATAAACTCCATCCTTTTACTTGTCCATTATTGTGGCGTTGGTCCGCTAAAAACAACGAAAATAATGATGATTCCGGCTAAAATCATTAGTATATACGCAATGAATGCTAGCACCACTTTAACGATTTTGTTTTTTGCTTTATAGCGGCTAAAATAAATCGAAAAAACAGAAATAAACATAAATGCCATCGAAGTCAGTGCAATCCACATTTTCGCTAACGCTGGCGACATTTCTCCCCCCCCCTTTTTCGACAATTATTATACAAGATACCTACGAAAAGCGGAAGCGAGCGCTTAACCAATAAAATAGCTGTAAAAAGACTTAAATTTTATACTTGCAAAAAAAACTGAAGTAAAGCGGGGCTCTTTACTTCAGTAAACTAGATACCCTTTGTCCGGAAGTTCAAGTCTATGATTGTTCGCCATATTGTATGCACGGACAAAGCCCACTGCATCGTCGAATGCCTATTTTCCTAAAATATTGACCAAATCTTCCATTTCATGCGTTTTGACGCGCGCCATGAGAGAGTCTGCCCCTTCTTTCGGGTCTTTGCCGTTAAACAATACATCATAAAGCACTTCCGTAATCGGCATTTTCACACCGAGTTTTTGCGCGAGCTGATAGGCGGCTTTTGTCGTTCGCACTCCTTCGACAACCATCCCCATACTCTCTAGCACTTCGTCAAGCGGCTTCCCCTTTCCAAGCAAATGTCCCGCCCGCCAGTTACGCGAATGAACGCTCGTGCACGTGACGATTAAATCGCCGATTCCTGTCAATCCAGAAAACGTGAGAGGATTGGCGCCGAGTGTGCAGCCTAACCGCGCAATTTCAGCAAGCCCTCTTGTCATGAGAGCCGCTTTCGCGTTATCGCCATAGCCTAATCCATCGGTAATACCTGCGGCAAGGGCGATAATGTTTTTGAGCGCCCCACCGATTTCAACACCGATTAAATCCGGATTCGTATAGACGCGGAAGTATTGCGAGTTCATAAATAAATCTTGGATGCGTTCCGCCGCTTTCATATTTTTTGAAGAAACGGTTACTGTCGTCGGATGGCGCAAACTCACTTCTTCGGCATGGCTCGGTCCTGATAAAATAACAACATCTTGTAAAAGCGAACCCATTTCTTCTTCAATAATTTCCGAAATGCGCTTATGCGTATCCGGCTCGATTCCTTTGCTGACGCTGACGATCGTAATCGGCTGTCGAATGCATTCGCGCACCTTTTTCAGCACGTCGCGAATCGCTTTCGTCGGTACGGCAAGCACGACCGTTTCGATTGATTCCAGCGCCCCGCAAAGGGACAAATAACCAACGATCGCTTCAGGCAGCTGAATTCCCGGCAAATACTTTTCATTCGTTCGCTTATGATTAATCTCTTCGATCTGCTCCGGGCGCTGCCCCCACAAACGAACGGCATGCCCATTATCAGCGAGCACGATCGACAGCGCCGTTCCCCAGCTTCCTGCTCCTAACACCGCAATTTGTTCCACCCTATATCACTTCCTCATTTTATTTTCTCGGCCTCGCAATGAGTTTAATCGGGGTGCCTTCAAAACCGAACGCATCACGAATACGGTTTTCTAAAAAGCGTTCATACGAAAAATGCATGAGCTCTGGATCGTTGACGAATACGACAAACGTCGGCGGCTTGACCGCTACTTGGGTGACGTAGTAAATTTTCAGCCGCTGACCATTATGCGTCGGTGTCGGATTCATCGCCACCGCATCCATAATCACTTCGTTCAATACGTTCGTTTGCACGCGCATCGCGTGGTTTTCGCTCACCATTTTTACAAGCGGCAACAATTTATGTAAGCGCTGCTTCGTTTTCGCCGATACAAATAATATCGGGGCATAATCGAGAAATTGGAAATGGTCACGAATTTTCCGCTCAAATTCGATCAACGTTTTATCATCTTTTTCAACCGCATCCCATTTGTTGACGACGATCACGACGCCGCGCCCAGCTTCGTGAGCATATCCGGCAATTTTTTTATCTTGTTCAATAATGCCTTCTTCCGCGTTGAGCACGACTATCACGACGTCAGATCGTTCAATCGCTTTAAGCGCGCGCAATACACTATATTTTTCAGTCGTTTCATAAATTTTTCCTCTTTTTCGCATTCCGGCCGTATCGATGATCACATATTCTTGTCCTTCGCGCGTAAACGTCGTGTCAACTGCATCGCGCGTCGTTCCGGCAATATCGCTGACGATGACGCGCTCTTCACCTAAAATCGCATTCACAAGCGACGATTTGCCAACGTTCGGACGGCCGATTAAACAAAACTTAATCACATCATCTTCATAATCTTCTTCGCTTCGCTTCGGGAAATGCTGGGCGACCGCATCCAACAAATCACCAAGCCCTGTTCCGTGCGATCCGGAAATCGGATACGGCTCGCCAAATCCGAGCACATAAAAATCGTAAATGAGATCGCGCATGTCTGGATTATCAATTTTATTGACTGCTAGCACGACCGGTTTGTTCGAACGGTGCAAAATTTTGGCGACTTCTTCATCTGCCGCTGTCACACCATCGCGTCCGTTCGTCATAAAAATAATAACATCCGCTTCATCGATGGCGATTTCCGCTTGCTGGCGGATTTGCACGAGTAGCGGCTCATCCCCGATATCAATCCCGCCTGTATCAATAATATAAAACTTATAATTTAGCCATTCTGCGCTGCTGTATATTCGATCCCGTGTCACTCCTGGTACATCTTCAACAATCGAAATACGCTCGCCTGCAATTCGATTAAAAATCGTTGATTTGCCGACGTTCGGACGACCAACAATCGCTACCACTGGATTGGCCATTGTATCACCCTTTCTTTTCATCATTGCGGCGAATCAAAAACACAGCTGTTTTATTTTATCAAAAACGATGACGCTCAACAATAGAAAGAGCGCTACAACGGCTTATTTCTCCTCATTTGTTTTTGAATCACATCAGCATAGACCGGCATATTTTCAAGCACTGACCAACCGACCAAGCACGCACAAGAAAGCGATAGCACATCAAAAAATGAAAGCGAACCGATCGTATATGGAAAAACTCCCTTTACTGCCGCGGCATACACGATATCGCCTTGACAGCTTCCAACGATCATCGATAACATTCTGACCGCTAAATCGTGATGTAACATTAAACTGATAACGACGATCACAATCGCTATCATCCATCGTTCATCCATCCACACCCAAACCGGATCCACAATTGCAAGCAAGCGGAAAGCAGCGTACAAAAACGCAATGGTCATCGTCGACACAAACATATAACCGAACTTCCAACCGCTGTTTTGGCTGACCACATATAATGACACGAAAAGGAGAAACAAAAAAGAAAGCGTGACAGAAAAAGTCCCCATCACCATGCGATAGGTGGAAAAAATGATCAATAAAAGAACACTAGCCGCAAAAAACGTGCGCCGTTTCGTCTTTTTCATCAAAAACGTCGCCCATATCCAACATACCCATGAACACCAATAAAAATAAGACCCTTCCATCCCTACACCTGCTTCCCTGTTTTCAAACTCCTAACAATTCCATTATTTCATATTTTCAAAAAAATAATCTTGTATAGAAGAAGAAAAACGTAGAAAGACTAATGACGACATGAAAGAAAAAGGAGGAATTGTCCATGGGAAAAGACCGTCAAGAGAAAAAATTAAAAGAATCGCGCCGCGTCGAATCGGATCGTGACCCGTCCGTCGCAAACAAAGGCGCCACACGACTCGAAACACCAGACGATGCAAGAGAGCGCAATCAACATTAACCATTCCCGTCTCCGTTCCTTACAGGCGATCAAACGTTGACTCGTTTGGGCGCCTTTTTTTATACGTTTCCTTCTTCTAAAAGATTATTTTACCGCTAAAATGGGAAAACTAGCGATAAACATATGGAGCGTTAGAAAGAAGGGATGTAAATGCGTTTTTTTAAGAAAAACAGTGCACAAAACCTGCACATAGAACACCAACACGAGCAACTACACGTTCTTTCTTTCGATTTAAAGCAAAACATGCAAGTGTTACAAAACGTCTATGACAATTGCATGGACGTCGTTTTTCACTCGTTTCAAATCGGTGGAACGACAAACGCGGCGCTCATTTATATCGACGGCTTCGTAAACATCGAAGAACTTGATTCGGTCGTGCTTCCTTCTTTAATGAAGCACCCTTTTTCCAATATATCAATCGATATCGATCGTCTACTCGAACAAACGTTGACCGTTTCAAAAACAAAAAAAATACAAACGATCGCCGAATGTATCGAGCATATTTCTTCTGGCAGCGCTGTTTTGCTTATTGACAGCCAAAACAAAGCGTTCGCTTTAGGCATATCGAAATGGGAAAAACGTTCGATCGAGGAACCAACGGGAGAGTCAACCATCCGCGGACCGCGCGAAGGATTTACGGAATCACTTGGAACAAATCTTTCATTATTGCGGAGAAAAATTAAAAGTCCGCAGTTAAAAATGAAAACAATGAAAATTGGAACGTATACGCAAACGGAAGTGGCGATCTCTTACATTGAGGAAATTGCCAGTCCGACGTTGCTTGAAGAAGTCGAAGCGCGGCTTCATCGCATTAATATCGACGGCATTTTAGAAACGAGCTACATTGAAGAACTAATCGAAGACAATCCATATTCTCCGTTTCCGCAAGTATTAAATACGGAGCGTCCGGACGTCGTAGCGGCGAACTTGCTAGAAGGCCGTGTCGCCATTTTACAAGATGGCACTCCTTTCGTGATAATTGTGCCAGTTTCATTTTATTCGTTGCTGCAGTCAAGTGAGGATTATTATCATCGCTCGTTAATTGGGACAGCCATTCGCTGGTTGCGGTATTTATTTCTTTTCATATCGCTTTTACTACCATCATTGTACGTGGCTATTCTCACCTTTCATCAAGAAATGGTACCAACTTCTCTATTATTTACGATGTCTGCTTCGCGAGAGCTCATTCCGTTTCCTGCTCTAGTGGAAGCGTTAATGATGGAAATTGTATTTGAAGCGTTGCGGGAAGCAGGGGTGCGCCTTCCGAAGCAAGCAGGAGCAGCGGTCAGCATCGTCGGAGCGCTCGTCATCGGACAAGCGGCCGTTCAAGCTGGAATTGTATCCGCTCCGATGATTATGGTCGTCGCCTTAACAGGAATTGCATCGTTCACGATACCGCGCTATGCGGCTGGAATTGCGTTGCGCATGTTGCGCTTTCCGATGATTTTTTTGGCTGGGTCATTAGGACTGCTCGGCATTATGCTTGGCATCTTGCTCATACTGACTCATATGGCGACGCTTCGTTCATTCGGCGTTCCGTACTTATCGCCGATAGCGCCGATGCAAGGACGCGAAATGAAAGATGTGCTCATTCGTGTACCTTTATGGAAACGAAATACACGTCCGCGTTTAACAGGAACGAAAAATATCACCCGACAAAGTCCCGAGCAAAAACCGAATCCGCTTGACGGTGATGACAAAATGGAAAAAGGAGGAGGAGCATGATGGAAAAAGGAAAAATATCGGCAGTACAAATGGGAATAATAATGCATCCAGCCATCACCGCCACCGCCATTTTATTAGTTCCCGCTATTACCGCCCATGATGCGAAACAAGATATGTGGATATCTCCGTTTTGGGCGTCACTTGTCGGTTTTTTGACAGTATATATCGCCGTTCAGTTGCATAACCGTTATCCGCAAAAAACAGTGATCGAATATAGCGAACAAATCGTTGGAAAGTTTCTCGGAAAAATCGTTAGTTTCATTTTTTTATTTTTTTATTTGCATGTAACTGGAATTATTGTTCGCGAATATGGCGAGTTTATCGTTGGTAATTTTTTTGTTCGCACACCACTAATCTTTGTGATGGGAAGCATGATTTTCGTATGTGCGTTTGCAGTTCGTGGCGGTGTAGAAATAATTGGAAGACTTTCAGAACTAATCGTTCCGATCGTAATGACCATCATTCTTTTTTTATTATTCTGTTAATTCCTGATATGAAAATAGCAAATATGCTACCGGTCATGGAAAAAGGATTGCTGCCTTCCATTAAAGGAGCGGTGACGCCACAAAGCTGGTTTAGCGAATTTTTTCTCATTTCCTTTTTGCTTCCGTACGTCGCCGATCGAGAAAACGGACAAAAATGGGGGATGATCTCGGTAACAGCTGTCTTATTCACGTTATTCCTCGTCAATATATCCGTTCTTTTCGTGTTAGGCGGAATTACAGCTCGCTTCGTTTATCCTGTTATGAGCTCAGTCCGGTACATTAGCCTTGCCGATTTTCTCGAACATCTTGAAGCGTTTGTGATGGCGATTTGGGTCGCAGGAACATTTTTAAAAATTGCTATATTTTATTACGTACTAGTGCTTGGCACAGCGCAATGGCTTCATTTGTCAGACTATCGTCTCATCGTATTTCCAATCGGCTTTTTATTGCTTTTATTTGCCGTGTGGGTCGCGCCTAATTTAATGGAATTATCCCATTTTTTAGGAACAACAGCCCCGTTTTATTTGAGTTCTGTCCAAACAGCGTTACCTCTTCTGCTTCTACTGATCGCTAAATGGCGAAAGCAGCCGAATACAAACGACATGAGAGTGGAACAATCGTGAATTGGATTAAGCGATGGAAACAAGCTTTTATTTTTCTTTTAGTTGGCATACATTTTCTCATATTAAGCGGCTGCTGGGACCGAACAGAGTTAAACGATTTAGCGCTCGTCACAGGGATCGGCATTGACCAAAAAGGAAAGTATGTTATGCTGACCGGCCAGCTTGTCGTTCCGAAACAGCTTGGAGCCGGAACGGCAATGAGTGGAAGCAATATCGGAGGAGGAGGAGCAACAATCGTTCTATCAGGAACTGGACGGACAATAGCGGATGCCATTGCCAACTTGCAAGAAAAACTGCCGCGCCGCATCTTTTGGGGGCACGTTAAAGCGATCGTGTTCGGGGAAAAAGCGGCAAAAGCGGGCATTCGGCAACATCTGGATTTTTTAAGCCGCCAGCCGCAAACGCGCCTTCGTTCCAACGTATTAATTGCCAGCGGAACGGCAAAAAGCGTGCTTGAACTGCTTCCACCGATCGAGCAAAGTTCTGCTGAAGTGTTGCGAGAGTTATCTAAATCACAAATTTTATTGAACGTCACGCTGAAAGATGCTTTGCAAATGCTCAGTAGTGACACTGGAGCAGCCGCATTTCCGATGGTAAAAAGGCTGCCTTTAGAAAAAGGGAAAAAAGAACTGGAAACAATTGCATTTATTCAACGCACCGCCATCTTTAAAAAAGATAAAATGATTGGATCAATTGATGATAAATTGACGCGCGGCGTGCTCTGGATTCGAAACGAAATTAAACAAGCGAATATTACCGTTTCGATCAAAGGAACGAAAGGAAAAATTACAGCAACAATCATTCGGGCACATGCTGAATTAATTCCGAAATATGAAAAAGGGAAATGGAAAATGATTGTGAACATAACGTCAGAAGACGATATATTACTAAACGGAACGAATTTGAGTTTGTACAATGAAAAACATCTTCATATGCTGGAAAAAGAATTGGCTCATACAGCGACCGCCCGGGTAAAAGCGGCGCTGCAAAAAGTGCAAAAAGAAATGAATGCTGACATTTTCGGATTTGCCGACGAATTTCACCGCGCCTACCCAAAAGAGTGGAACCGCGTGAAAGATCGGTGGGACGACATTTTCCCGACCGTTGAAGTCGTGGTGAAAACAAAAGCATACGTCCGCCGGCCGGGCATGAACGCCGCTCCACAAGGGTTTCCGGAACAAGAGGTGAAAAAGTAATGAAGCTCGGGTTTATTTTCGGTATCGTTATGCTCGTTACATGTATTTGGGCATTCGAATGGCCGCGGTTCAAACGTGCTCCGAAAAAAGAAAAGACCGTATTCGCCATTTTATTAGGCATGGGGGCGGCATTGGCCATCGTATTGTTATACTACCCCGACATTCCCGGCCCGACGCAACTGATCGACTATATTTACAAATCGCTCGGGCGGAGGCTTGAATAATAGGAAGCGGAGGCGACTGCCTAGCCGAAGGCAGATAAAAAGCTGACTTTTAGGTCAGCTTTTTATCTGCGGCTATACGCTTTCGTATCAAATCCCCGCTCCGTCAACCAATGATGCGTATCGCCGCGAATGACGAGAGGAACGCTCTGCAGCTCTTCGATCGTTTTAGCGCCAAGAGCGGTCATCAACCGCACGAGGTCCGTATGCCACGCCTCAATTAAAGCAACGACCGACTCCATTCCTCGTCCGACAAGCTCTTGCAAAAACGGGCGAGCGACACCGACGGCATTCGCTCCGAGTGCAATCGCCTTGGCCGCATCGAAAGCGGTGCGAATTCCGCCGCTCGCGATCACTGCAACAGATGGAGCACCTTGCAATACTTCCACAATCGAAGCGGCGGTTGAAATGCCCCAGTCATTAAAATATGAGATCATCTCTTCACGCCGTTTGTTTTCAATGCGCGCAAAATTCGTTCCGCCAAAACCGCCGACATCAATTAGCTTCACCCCAACGTTTACAAGCTGCAACGCCGTTTCTTTGCTGATGCCAAAACCGACTTCTTTGACGATCACCGGTACGCCGACATCGCGAACAATTCGCTCAATGCGCGCTAGCGCCCCGGTAAAATCGCGATCCCCTTCCGGCATGACGAGCTCTTGCACGACGTTAAGGTGAATTTGCAAGCCGTTTGCTTCAACCATCTCAACCGCCCGCTTCGCTTCATCCACGGTCGCTTCGCTGCCAATGTTGGCAAAAATGAGGCCGTTCGGATTCACTTGACGCACAATTTCAAACGACGGACGTTCACTTGCATCTTTCACCGCCGCCATTTGCGAACCGACAGACATGGCGATGCCGCATGCTTTCGCCGCTTCTGCCAATCCTTTATTAATGTCAAGCGTCGCCTGCCCTCCTCCGCCCGTCATCGCATTGATAAAAAGAGGCGAACTTAATGAAAGTTCGCCTAAAGTTGTATGCAACTTCACATCATTTGTCCGGATGCCAGGCAGGCTTTGATGCACAAACACGATGTCATCGAACCCGTTTGCGCCTTCTTGCTCGAGCAAAAGCGCATGTTGAATATGTTCGAGTTTCCGTCTAGCCCTGTTCACTATCTATCACCATTATTTTAATTTCTTTAATTGTTCACCGATCACTTCACCGAGCTGGAATCCCGTTGACTCAGCCGGCTTTGTATATTGGCTGTAATCTTCTTCAACAGACGTTTCTCCCATTAGTTCGCGCATGCTTAATGAGATGCGGCGGTCCGCTTCATTCACTTCCAACACTTTCGCTTTCACTTCATCGCCCTCTTTTAACACTTCGTGCGGCGTACCGATATGCTTGTTCGAAATTTGTGAAATATGCACAAGTCCTTCGACGCCAGGGAAAATTTCGACGAACGCGCCAAACGGTACAAGCCGTTTCACTTTTCCAGTGACGACATCGCCAAGAGCTAACTTTTCCGAAATTCCTTCCCACGGCCCCGGCAGCGCTTCTTTGATTGACAGCGAAATGCGGCCGCTCTCTTCGCTCACGGACAGCACTTTCACTTTCACTGTTTCACCTTCTTGAACGACTTCGGACGGATGGGCGACGCGAGCGTGTGAAAGCTGTGAAATATGTACGAGTCCATCAAAGCCGCCAATGTCGACAAACACGCCGAAATCGGCAATGCGGCGCACCGTTCCTTCAAGCACTTGTCCTGCTTTGATATTTTGGAACGCTTGCTTCCGCTTTTCTTCCTGTTCTTGTTCTAAAACCGCACGATGCGATAAAATAACGCGATTTTTCTCACGGTCTAATTCGACGACTTTCACTTTCAGCGTGCGGCCTTTATAGTCGGAAAAATCTTCAACAAAATGTGTTTCCACAAACGACGCCGGAATGAATCCTCTCACGCCGACATCCGCCACAAGTCCGCCTTTGACGATGTCTTTCACCACGACATCAAACGCCTCGCCGCTTTCAAACTTCTTCTCTAACTCTTCCCAAGCGCGATCGGCATCGACCGCTTTTTTCGATAAAATTAACAATCCTTCGTCTTCGTTTTCGCCTTCCTCTACTTTTTTCACTTTTGCTGTAATCTCGTCGCCGACGGAAACGGCATCGCTCGTCTTTTCGATGTGAAGGCTTGAAAGCTCGCTAATCGGGATGAGGCCGCTTTGCTTGCTGCCTTCAATGTCGACAAGCACTTGCTTGTCTTCGACTTTCACCACTTTTCCGCGAACGAGATCACCTACCTTATATACGTTTACTTCCACATTCATGTCCTCTACCATTCAAAACCCTCCTTCGTCAACTACCCACATGGCTAAAGCACGACCATCCGGAAAAACGTACCGATTTTTCCACAAGGCCCACTTTTCTATTTATTATACCATATTTTTTCAAAAAGCATGTATTCGGATGCTTATTGATATGCATCTAATAGCGCTTGAATATGGCTCATAATATATTCCGTCGCTTCTTCCGGCGATGCTTTCCGCTCGCGCAATGAATCGATCGCAATCGGCGCACCGTATACGACTTTCAATTTTTTTAGCGGACGGTACGGGCCGATAATCGCGCAAGGAACGACTTGGGCGTCGGTCCTAAGCGCAAAAAATCCAACGCCGGACAGTCCTTTTTTCAGCTTTCCGTCTTTGCTTCGCGTTCCTTCTGGAAAAATACCTAACACATGTCCTTGTTTTAATACCTCTAACCCTGTTCGCAACGCTTGGCGGTCGCTCATGCCCCGCTTGACAGGAAACGCGTGCAATGGCGGAAGTAGCTTTTTTAAAACCGGTACGCGAAACAGCTCTTCTTTTGCCATAAAATAAATCGGTCGTGGAGCGGTAATGCCAACGATCGGAGGGTCAAGGTTGCTAATATGGTTCGAACAAAGAAGCACGCCCCCTTCTTTCGGAAAATGTTCTATACCGATCACTTCCACACGGTAAAGCGGCTTTAAAACGCTCGATACAACTCCCTTCGCAAACGAATAAAAGTCCAAAGCCATCAAATCCTTTCATTTACGATTTTCATAATCTCGTTTACGACATCGTCAATTGATAAAGAAGTGGTATCAATTTCAACGGCATCTTCTGCTTTTTTAAGCGGTGCAACTTCCCGCTCGGAATCGATTTTGTCGCGACGAGCGATTTCTTCCTTTAACGTTTCTAAATCTGAGGCAAACCCTCTGGCGATATTTTCCGCATGACGGCGCTTTGCCCGCTCTTCAACAGATGCTTTTAAAAAAATTTTCACTTCTGCATGCGGAAGAACGTGCGTGCCAATATCGCGCCCATCCATCACTACGCCGCCTTGAGCTCCTAATGCTTGCTGGCGCGCCACCATTTCTTCGCGCACAAGCGAATGCTTCGCCACGAACGAAACGTTATTTGTCACATCTTCACTGCGAATGACGTTCGTTACATCTTCCCCGTTGACAAATACACGTTGTCCGTGTTCAGACGGTTTCAATTCAATATATGTATTGCGCAATAGTTGCAATAGCGCCTGTTCATCGTCCACATCGATTCCTTTTTGCAAAGCGAGATAAGTGAGCGCCCGATACATCGCTCCCGTATCAATGTAAAGATAAGAAAGTTTTTCTGCCAGCTTTTTGGCGACCGTGCTTTTTCCTGCTGCAGCCGGTCCATCAATGGCAATCGATATTTGCTTCATAAAACCTCCTAATAATCATCCGTATTTTTTCAAAGAAAAAAGCAGGAGAACCCTGCGTACTTCGATGATATTTTATCATATGAATTATGAACGGTCGACGGTTGTTTCGATCGTTTTCGTCTTTTCTTGTTTTGTGACCCCTTCGTATTCATACACTTTCGTGACGTACGGCGCAAGCGGTGTGTATAAAAGCAAACATTGCGCGAGCAATAAAAAGAGAAATTGAACGATCACGATTTTGATCAAGACTCGTTCGATTTGTTTCATCCAGCAACCGCCTTTTCGTTTTTGCTTTTATCCTTCCACATTTTTCTTTCGGTTATTCTTGTATCCCTTCTTCTTTTTTCCGCATTTCCAATTGTCTTTCAAAGCTGTAACGGATCAATAGCACGCGCTCTTTTGGCTCCATCGTCAAAAATTGCAGTGATGCTTTATACACATGGCTCCCTTCTGCTTGGAAAATGCGCACAATTTTCGCCGGCACTTTTATATAATGGTAATCGCCTGATTTCATATGCAAAACAAGCCATGCTTCGACGACCGTTCCTGGAAGAATCGTCGCCGCTCGCTCTGGCAACACGATCGCGGCGCCCCCTGCGCTTATATCAGTCGTCATCGTCGCAAACGGCAAAAACTCGCCGTGAAGCGGATGGATCGCTATATCGACATTCGCTTCGACGCGAACATATTGGCGGCGCTGAATGCGAACAAGTTGATCATCGCCCGGATACGAAAGGACAATCATCGGGATCGGATCGCGCACTTTCCCTTTCACTTCCGTATCGAATAAATAAAGGCATTCATCTTTCCCAACGAAACTCGCTTTAAATTGCATGCCGTTGATTAAATACACTGTTTTCCCCGTTTTTTTATTGACCGGATAATCGATATGTATAAGATCCGGAAAGATTTCGACCACTTTGCTTTTGTATTCGTGCACTTCTTTTTCATTTCTCGATTCAAGAATTAGCGTATCCCCAATTTTAATCATCTGTTCTCCCTCACATTTATCCATCTCTTCTTTATATTTAAACAAAAAGGAAAAGCTCTTGACAAGCTTTTCCTTCAATCGTACGTGCGCTCTGCGTTTTGCAGTTTATCGACTTTTTCTTCGATGCCGTTTTGCGCATTGATGAAAATTTGATACGTATCGTCTCCTAATGTGCCTAAAAATTCATAACAAAGCACTTCTTGATTTAAGTTGTTCGTAATGACCGCTTGGCGCTCTTCCATTACTTTGACGTTCGGATTGAGCTTCGCTTTCGCCTGCGCAAGCGAAATCGCCGGTTTCGGAAAATGATGCACGACAGGAGACGATAAGTAATCGCGGGCGGAAAAACCGACAACTGTTCCGTCATCTAGCGCCACCTTCATTTTAATCGCCTCCGGATATATGCGAACGCCCCGCTCATTTATGACAAACGTTAACACCGCAATATTGTCATATTGCGTGCTGTCATAAAGTTCGACATTCGTAAAACGATGCTTCTTTAAGAAATCCATCCCTTTTATGCTTGCTTCATGCAAGCTGATCGCTTGTTTTTTAATCGGACGGTTATCAATCACCCAAATCGGATAACCGCCTTTTTCGGTAATATCCATATATGTTTCGGTTCTCGTTTTCGGATCGTAAATCGTTAAGCTATAAAAGCGGTCATCCGCTCCTTTGCCGCTGCGAACTACTGTGATTTTCTCTGTTCCTTTGAGTCCTAAAAACGATGTGGCGATCGCTTTTGCTTCTTCTTTTGTAATCCGCTTTCCTTGCGCCCGAATAAATCCTTTTTCTCTGTTCGTAATGCTTGTAAATGTCGGCGCAAAATCGGTCGTTTCGGAAAATGATTCGACATTGTTTTCGACCGCTTTAAATCCATCAATGATCGTATTATCACTCGGCCGATTGTTCGTTGCCAGCGCAAGTTCCACATCCATCCAGCGCAAATTGTTTTTTAATACTAAATGCTGCACGTTGCGAAGTTCGTTTTGAATATCTGCCGATTTTTGGTAAAGCGTCTGGAGCGTTTTATATTCTTCTTTTGTCAGCGGCTCTTTTTCCAAATCGCGAACGGCCGTGCGGTAGCTGAACGCACCGATTTGCGACAAAAATTGCTGCGTTTTATTAAAAGGAAGAAGAGAAAGCGGCAGCTGTCCGACATCGGAATGCGCTTCAGAAGCGATGCGCCATACTTCCGTAAGCGCCGGAGATAGCGATACTTTCGAATTCATCGCCAATGTCGTGCCGATTTGATCGTGCAATAAATCGATTTTGTACGTCAAATCGTGGAACGCCCGTTGGTAGTTGTTCTCGGCGTGCACTAAAATCGCGTTTTTTTCTTGATGTTCCCGATATCCCCAATACGCCGTTCCGACGATGCCAAGCGATAAAAAACCAATAAGCAACACCCGTAACATATTGATCACCTGCCTTTTTATTTAGAAAAAATATGCTTTCCGATTCGCTTAATTTGTGGACGGCTCCAAATCCACCCGTTCGTTGCCGTATTCGGGTTAAAGTAATAAATCGCCCCGCCGGAAGGATCCCAACCGTTAATCGCATCCAACACCGCTTTTTTCGCTGTTTCATTCGGCGTCAGCCAAATTTGTCCGTCAGCAACCGCCGTAAATGCTCCCGGCTGAAAAATCACCCCGGCTATGCTATCTGGAAACGACGGATGCTCGAGGCGGTTTAAAATGACCGCCGCTACCGCCACTTGGCCAATGTAAGGTTCGCCGCGCGCTTCACCATATACCGCGTTTGCCATTAATTGAATATCATTTTGCGAAAACCCTTTTGGAATGTTTGTCGCTGTCGCTCTCCCAGACGATGCGGCTTTTTGGTTTCGGTTCCCCTCCCGTTTCACCTGCTCGCTTAACGGTTTCCCGCCGTAATGGGTAAAGGAATTGCCGTTTCGAATTTGTTCTTTTACAAACGATTCATAATACTTCGACACTTTCACAAGTTTTGCTTTCGTGCTTTCGCCGACTAATCCGTCCACCGGCAGTCCGAACTTATACTGAAAGTTGCGCACCGCCCAATATGTACCCCAACCAAAAACCCCATCAATTTTCCCGTTGTAAAACCCGATATATTGCAGTCTCGCTTGCAACTCAATGACATCGTCGCCAACCGCCCCACGCTGAATCACTTGACTCGAAAACGCGTGTACTTCCTTCGTAGACCATTCATACGTCCATAAAAAAATGACTAAACATACAATCATTCGCCAGCGCATTCATAACCCTCCTTCATCGATCTGGCTATATCCGTATTTTTCGCCTAAATTGCCTTTTTATGCAAAAAAAAAAGCCAAGCTTTACGCTTGACTTTTCATGGAAGGAACGATTGAGTTGGCATACATTCCTTTTGCTTGCTTTACTTTTCGTAGCGCCATCCACCATAACATAAGCATAAACGGCACCATATAATAAGCCCACTTTTCTTGCGTAAGCAAAATAAAGTCATACGTGCCGTGCAACAAAAACGGTAAAACAAAAGAAAGCACTAAGTAAAAACGCTTTCGCCCTTGAAATTTCGCTTTTCCGATATAAAAGCCCATCATCACTGCAAAGAGCGCATGGCTGGAAACTGGCAGAAGCGCTCTTGTGACGGCAAACTCGACACCGTTGGCAAGTAAATAAAGAATGTTTTCGAGCGTTGCAAACCCGAGCGACACGCTGGCGCTATAGACGATGCCGTCATACGGTTCATCGAACTCGCGATGGTCAAAAATAAAAAAGTACACGACAAACCATTTGACAAACTCCTCAAGCAAACCGGAAGATAAAAACGCCTGCGCCCATTTGGAGGTCACGACCCCTTCGAGCTGTAGGACATGCTGAATAAACATAATAGGAAACACGAGAATCGCACCAAATATAAACGTGCGCAATACGAGCGACAGCGGCTCGGTTTCGTATTCGTCTTTTAAATAAAAATAGCTGAGTAGCGCCACACCTGGGGCAATGCCAGCAGAAATAATCGTAAACATATAAATCCCCGTTTCCATCTGTTTATTATATGGTAACATAAGATTATCACAATTGAGAATAACCTTTCGCTCAACGCATGGAGGGAATACAGCATGAAAAAAATTTTAATTATTCATACTGGCGGAACGATTTCGATGAAAGAAGATGAAAAAACAGGTGCTGTTCAACCGGATGAGAAAAATCCGCTTCATGACACGACACCCTCGCTCATGAACCTCGCAGATCTTCACGTTGAAGAGCTGTTTCATCTGCCATCGCCGCATATCACGCCGATGGAAATGCTTGTATTGCGCAATAAAATCGAAGAAAAAGTGACAAAAGAAAAAATCGAAGGAGTCGTGATTACGCACGGGACGGATACGTTAGAAGAAACGGCCTACTTTCTCGATTTAACCGTGCAAGCGGACGTGCCGATCGTCGTTACCGGAGCAATGCGCTCAAGCAACGAAATCGGCGCCGATGGGCTGTATAATCTCATCTCTTCCGTTAAAGTCGCCGCAAGCGATGAAGCGCGCGGCAAAGGGGTGTTAGTCGTCTTAAATGATGAGATTCACACGGCCAAAAACGTCACAAAAACGCACACTTCAAACGTGGCGACCTTCCAAAGTCCGCAATATGGGCCGATCGGCATTGTCACTAAGCGCGGTGTGTTTTTCCATCACGCGCCGACGAAACGAGCGACATATCCGATCGAACGCATTTCTAAAAACGTCATATTATTAAAAGCGTATGCCGGCATGGATGAAAGCTTGTTTCGAGCGATTCAAACGCTACCTTTAGACGGCGTCGTTATTGAAGCGCTAGGGCAAGGAAACCTTCCGCCAAGGGCTGCCAAAGGCGTCTGTTCCTTGTTAGCTGCCAACATTCCTGTTGTCCTTGTTTCTCGCTGCTTTAATGGCATCGTCCAAGACATATACGGCTATGAAGGCGGCGGCAAACAGCTGAAAGAAATGGGTGTCATCTTTTCCAACGGATTAAGCGGGCAAAAAGCGCGCATTAAGCTGCTTGTGGCGCTTGAAATGACGAACGAGCCGCAAACGTTGCAACAAGTATTTATGGAATAAGCATCCGCATAATACTAAAAGCCGATCAGCGCTGATCGGCTTTTTCCCGTTTCACAATACAAGCTGCAATTTGCTCCCCGTGAAAGCGGCCGTTTTCAATAAAAATTTCGTTCGCGTCATTTCCTGCCGCGATGACACCAGCGATAAAAATGCCACGGACGTTCGTTTCCATCGTTTCATGGTCGTAAAGCGGCCGGCCGGTTTCTTCATCAATGCCGACTCCCATCGTTTTTAAAAATTCATGATCCGGATGATACCCTGTCATTGCAAACACAAAGTCGTTTTTAATTTTCTTCACTTCATCACCGACTGTATAAATGACCGCATCTTCCGTAATTTCTTTCACATGGGCGTTAAATTCCATTTGAATAACCCCCTGCCGGACAAGCGAATCAAATTCCGGTAAAATCCATGGCTTAATGCTCGACGAATACGCGCTGCCCCGATACAAAACGGTTACGCGTGCACCCGCTTTGACAAGTTCTAACGCCGCATCGACGCTTGAGTTTTTCCCGCCGATAACGACACAATCCGTGTTGTAGTATGGATGCCCTTCTTTAAAATAATGTGTCACCTTCGGCAATTCTTCTCCCGGCACGTTCATGTAGTTCGGATGGTCGTAATATCCAGTCGCAATAATGACATAGTCGGCTTCGTATTTGTCCTTTGCCGTTGTTACGATAAACTTCCCATTCGCTTGTTTCTCGACCGCTTCTACTTTTTCAAACGTATTGACACGAATTTGCTTGCGTGTCACGACTTCACGGTAATAAGCGAGCGCTTGGTTTCGCTTTGGTTTCCGATTTTCGGTGATGAATGGAACACCGCCAATTTCTAACCGATCGCTTGTGCTAAAAAATGTCTGATGTGTTGGGTAATGATAAATCGCATTCACAATATTTCCTTTTTCTATGACTAATGGCTTGTAACCAACATCTTGCAACGCTATTGCCGCAGCAAGTCCACAAGGCCCGCCGCCAATGATGATGATTTTTTCGAATTTCATGGCTTTCCCTCCTAACAGCAAAAAATCCCCTACCGTAAACATGATAGGGGATTTTGCCGCAGATTGCAATTAAATCCAACCGCGGAAACGGCACGCCTCTGCCATTTTTCTAACGCCGACCATATATGCCGCAAGGCGCATGTCAACGCGACGAGTTTGCGCCGTTTCATATACGTTATTGAACGCTTTGACCATCACTTTTTCTAATTTTTCTTCGACTTCTTCTTCCGACCAGTAATAGCCTTGGTTATTTTGCACCCATTCGAAGTAAGAAACTGTCACACCGCCAGCGCTTGCGAGTACGTCTGGAACGATTAAAATGCCGCGCTGCGTTAAAATTTCTGTCGCTTCGAGCGTCGTTGGACCGTTTGCTGCTTCGACGACGATTTTTGCTTTAATGTTGTGGGCGTTTTCTTCTGTAATTTGGTTTTCAATCGCTGCCGGAACTAAAATGTCGCACTCTAGCTCCAGCAATTCTTTGTTCGTAATTGTATTTTTAAATAGCTTCGTGACTGTTCCGAAGCTATCGCGACGATCAAGCAAATAATCAATATCCAATCCGTTTGGATCATATAGCGCACCGTACGCATCGGAAATACCGATGACTTTCGCACCGGCATCGTGCATAAATTTCGCTAAATAGCTTCCCGCATTTCCGAATCCTTGAACGACGACGCGAGCTCCTTCCAATTCAATGCCCCGCTTTTTCGCCGCTTCCCGAATGCAAATCGTTACCCCTTTAGCTGTTGCTGTTTCACGACCGTGTGAACCACCCAACACAAGCGGCTTTCCTGTAATGAATCCAGGCGAGTTAAATTCGTCAATGCGGCTATATTCATCCATCATCCACGCCATAATTTGCGAGTTTGTAAAGACGTCTGGCGCCGGAATGTCTTTTGTCGGGCCGACGATTTGGCTGATCGCACGAACGTAGCCGCGGCTTAACCGCTCTAGCTCGCGGAACGACATATTACGCGGATCACAAACAATGCCGCCTTTCCCCCCGCCGTATGGCAAATCGACAATGCCGCACTTTAAGCTCATCCAAATCGACAGAGCTTTCACTTCTCGTTCTGTCACGTTTGGATGGAAACGAATGCCCCCTTTTGTTGGTCCAACCGCATCGTTATGTTGGGCACGGTAGCCGGTAAAAATTTTCACAGTACCGTCATCCATGCGCACAGGAATTTTCACTGTCAGCATGCGAATCGGTTCTTTCAACAACTCGTATACCTCTTCTGGATATCCGAGCTTTTCCAACGCTCTATGTATGACGATTTGCGTTGCTTTTAAAACGTCGTGCTTCTCTTCATGCTTTTCCTCGCTCGTATGCTTGTCGGCTACCATACGTAAACCTCCCATACAACTCACTTTTAATGATATTGTCCACCTTTCATGTCATAGTATACACCTTCCTTCTGTTTATGCAAAGCAGAAAAAATCGATTTTTTAGAGGGAACTCCTTATTTTGTAATCGCTTTCATCGTTTTTATGCTAACAAATTTTTCAGCGTGCTTATTCCTATTCATTCACGCATAATGTTTTCTAAAAAAATAAAATCAGCCCCCACTAAACAGAGGGAGCCTAGGGCAAATTAGCGAGTCGGAAAATAACGAACAAGCTGTTCAATCGCGCGATGGTTCATTAATTTTTTTCCGTATTCCGCCACACGATGAATCGTAATCGTCGACGGACTGCCGAACTCAGCTAAGATGGCAATAAAATCATCGGTTGCAATCGGCGGTTCTTCTGATACGTGCAAATAAAAGCGTTGATTATATGAATACAGCGTGCCGTCTGCGCAGCCGATTGTCGACAGACGATGAGCTAACTGAATCACATCTTCAAACGTTTGAAATTCGTAAAATATATCTTCGCTCTCATCGAGCGTCACTTGCATTTCAATATAATCGTCATCAGTGAACTCTTCGTCGATGTCGAAGTCTTGGTCCTCGCTCGTTACGATCACAACCATTCCCTGTGCCGGTAAAGAGTAGACTTCCACCGCAATAGACCCGTTCACTTCAAAGCCGAGTTCTTCGCTTGCTTCCTCGATCATGTCGCGAAATAATTGTTGTACTTTAAACGTATCTTTCCATAAATCGTCCTTTGTCAAGCCACGATCCATTAAATCGTCAAACGTGAGGAAAATTTTAATTTTATTGTGGGTTAAGCGTTCCAAGCGCATCAACACCCCTCCTTACCTACACAGCACTTTTCTTATGTTCATTGTATGAAAGAAACGGCAAATGGTTCTATTGTTATTATTGAGTTTACATCGTTTTTGGTGATTTAGACAAGCATAATATGCTTATATATGCAGTTTTTTCTCCCATTCCATTTTCGTCTTTCCAATATAGAGCGGATGATGTTCTGCCCCTTCGCCGATAAGGCCGATCGAAACATCAGGAACATGTCGCCCAATGAACAAAATCCATTCGCTCACCCGTTCAATTGACGATGGATCCGTACAAATGGTAAAAAGAAACGCCGGCCGGAGTTGTCCGATCGCCGCCAGCACATCCGTTTCGGCTACGTGCTCTCCTATATAAATGACGCGGCAGCCCTTTAAGCGAAGAAAAACAGAAAATAAAAGCAGCGGCAGCTCGTCCGTTTCATCAGGACCCACAATTGACAGCGCAGTAGAAGATGAAGAAACGACCGGAAAAGTCGTCAGCATCATGCCAAGTTTATATGTTAAAAGCGAACGAGCAAACTGCCGGTGAGCGCTCGTCAGCTTCCCGCCACGTTCCCATTGATTGAGACGGGATGCAAACAACGGAAACCAATCACACACCACTTTTTCTACGCTATATAAGCTAAACCAATGATCCCACACTTGCTGCAGCTGTCGGTCATCAAACGAAACCACAGCCTGCAGCCACTCTGCGAATCGGTCGTCCGCTTCCGCGTACGACGATTCCGCTTCCTCCAACAGCGCAACAGCTTGGCGGATCGTCAACCCTTCTTTCGTTTTCGCGACAATTTTTTTTAACAGTTCCACTTGCGCATCTGTATATAAACGATGACCGGATTCACTTCGCACTGGCGCGATCATCTGGTAACGCCGCTCCCACATGCGAAGCGTCCCCGGCGGAATTCCAAGCATATTCGACACCGCTTTAATGTTGTATTTTCCTTTATGAGCGGTCATCTTCCTCACCTCGTCGGATCGTAATCAAATTTGTTTCCGCCGGCGCGCCGAAACGAAGTGGAAGATTCGTTGTTCCGTATCCGTTGCTTATAAAAACGGTCGTTCCGTTCACTTGCTTGACGCCGCCTTTTTCATAAAGTCCGAAACTCCCAAAACGAATTTGTCCCCCGTGCGTATGTCCGCTTAATACGAGCGAAATGCGATGCTCAGGACGAATCGCTCGAACAATTTCTGGATTATGGCAAGCGACGATGCGAAACGCCGCATCATCCGCATCCAATAGCGCTAAATCAAGACGGGCGCGTCGTTTGCTAATATCGTCTACGCCTATAAGGGCCACTTTTTCCCCTTTTTCCGATTCAAACATCACTGCACAATTATCTAATATGCGTACCCCTTCGTGCAATAAAAGCGCATCAAGCTCGTGATAATCCGCTTCATAGTCATTGTTCCCCCACACAAAATATACCGGACCAATTTGCTTTAACCGTCGAAGATTTTCTTTGACGCGCGCAAACGGCACCCCTTTTTCCATCAAATCCCCGCCAATTAGCACAAAATCTGCTTTTCCTTCCACTTTCTCAATAATTTCCTCGGACACTTTCCGACGGTGAATGTCCGAAATAAAAAAGATGGTCAACGCCCGAACGCTTTCCGGAAAATCCGCCAATGCTAACTCTACAGAAACGACGCGGTTTCGGTGCGCTTCCCACCACATATAAACGACAAAGCATAATAAAAGAAAAATAGCAACAAACATAGCTCCTCCTACAAAAGCTTTTTATAACGGCGGCTTCCCGCAAAATCTATCGATATCATACCATAGACAACGGAAAAAATGAAAAATAAGAGCGCAAGACGCGCGTTTAACTGAAACAGCCAGTAAAAACTTCCGATGATCCCGCAGCTTGCGAACCATTCCCTAAAGTGGGATGTTTGCTTCCATATGAAGCGAATCATTCCTTCGATAAACGTCCGAATCACGGCTGCATTCGCCAAAAAGCCGACAAAAAAACAAATCATCGCTAAAAAAGAACGGAGCGGACGAAATATAAAATCGGTAATAAAATTGGCCCACACAAACGGAGTCACGTTCGGTACCCATGAAATCATTAAATAGCCGCATACACTCCCGATCGCGATCAAGAAAAGTTGACGGCGCATGGAACCCCCCCTTCCTTTAGATGTATTCATAAAAATGAAAGGAATGAACAAAAAAAAACGGTCATAAACATAGACTGAATCTTTGTTTTACAAAGGAGGGGTTATGTGTGTTTACGACACGCAAACAATACGAACCGTACGCAAGCCCGTTTGATCCGTGCATGCCAATTCGCGTCAAAACGTACGTTACGCCACCGAACCTTTACGTCGGCTTTCAACCGCCGAACTTGCCGCAATTTCCTCTTCATGAAGCATTAAAAAAAGGAACGCTTTGGAAAATGTTTTACGATCCGTATTACAGCCCGTATGAAATGAATATCAAAGGTGATCATCAATGAAACAAATGCCAAAAGAATATTATGAACTTCTCGAACAGCTGCAAACCGTCGATTTTGCCTTAGTCGATTTGACGCTTTACCTTGATACCCATCCAAACGATTATCAAGCGATTCAGCAATTCAACCAGCTCTCCCAACAACGAAAGCAGTTGAAAAAGCAATACGAAACGACATACGGCCCTCTCCAACAGTACGGAAACAGCTACTCAAACTATCCTTGGAACTGGGATGACACTCCATGGCCTTGGCAAGTATAAAATCGAGGGGGAAATGAACATGTGGATTTATGAAAAAAAGCTGCAATATCCGGTACGCGTCAGCACATGCAACCCGAAGCTAGCCAAATACTTAATCGAACAATATGGCGGCGCGGACGGCGAGCTCGCAGCCGCACTTCGCTATTTAAACCAGCGCTATTCCATTCCGGATAAAGTGATCGGACTGTTAACCGATATCGGCACCGAAGAGTTTGCCCATTTAGAAATGATTGCAACGATGGTGTATAAATTAACAAAAGATGCAACACCTGAACAGCTGAAAGAAGCAGGGTTAGACGCCCATTATGTCAATCACGACCACGCCCTCTTTTATCATAATGCCGGCGGCGTACCGTGGACGGCGGCGTACATTCAAGCAAAAGGCGATCCGATTGCCGACTTATATGAAGATATTGCCGCCGAAGAAAAAGCGAGAGCGACGTACCAATGGATCATTAACATGAGCGACGATCCCGACTTAAACGACGGACTTCGCTTTTTGCGCGAACGCGAAATCATCCATGCGCAACGGTTTCGAGAAGCGGTAGAAATTTTAAAAGAAGAGCGTGATCGCAAGAAAATTTTTTAATGATGGGAAAATAGCTGAATGGCACCGTTCATTCAGCTATTTTCGTAAAATAAGTTGATTCCGTATTTCGTTTTCATGATTTCAAACCATTTATGCCGTTCGTTCCATTCCTGTTCGCCTCGCCATAAATCCGCGCTTTTTTGAATAATTTCACAGCGCAGCGCATGAAACTCCCCTTCTGCTTTATCGCATTTATTTTTATAAAACAAAATCCCCCCATACGATGTAAACAACAACAGCAATATATACAAATGTTCCAAGCGGCCTAAAAATGCCGCAGTAACGGAAGTGATTGTTTCGTTTGGGATGATTAATTTCCAAACGATATAGATGAAAAATACCGCAAATCCAACGCTTGTAAAAACTTGCAATACCTTCACTTTGATTTTCAACCGTTCCCATTTTTCCTTTTTTTCAATCACACTAAATAACATTTGCTTCGTCACTTCATCTGTCAATTCAGAGAGCCAGTTATCCACCACGACCGTTCTCCTTTATTCCGTCTTTATTGCCAACATATGTACAAGCGCCATCATTTAGAACAAAAAAGAGACGCATTTCGTCCCTTTATTTTGACAAGTCGACTACTGGTATTTGCAATACTTGTCCTTTATGAAGCTGTGACGTTTTTAAATGGTTCCACTTTTTAATAATGTCCATTCCTTCTTTTGTTTCGTAATAATGCATCGCAATGCTATAGAGCGTTTCGTTTTCCTGAACGACGTGCGTGATTACTTGTTGATCGGATGCTCTCTCCGCTAACGCGCTTGAATCGGAAGGTGGCTTTTTGTTGTCTGTTGCTTTTGCATCAGAAAGAGGATCTTTTTTCAGTTCATTTTCTGATGGCAATGACGAAGACGGCGCGGTTTCATTTTCGATATCGATCGGCTCATAGCTGGCACTTTTTTTCACGGTAACAATAGACGGCGTATCGTTCGCATAATAAATGCCTAAAATAGATATCGGCAACAAAATAAAAAAGAGCGCCAACAGCCGAATAAGCGGATATTTGATTTTCCATTTCGTTTTCTTTTTCGTTTGCTTTTCTTTGTGCACTTCACTGCGCGGCGGAAGCGACAGTACGTCGATCTCCGTTTCTTTTTTTTGTTTCCGGTCTTCGATTTGCTTCCGCAGCTGCTCTGCTCGGTCGTGAGCACGTTTCAATGTTGTTCACCCCAATCTTCATGACGCCTTCCTTGAAGATAAGTAAGGCGAATGTGAACCGCTAGCACAAAATCAATAAGAAAATGGGCGAAAATTGTTACCCAAAGGTTTTCCGTCACATCGTACAAATAACCAAGGAAAAAGCTTAACAGCACCACCGTCGTAAATAAAAACCATTTTGATAAATAGCGGACGTGCAAAGCGGCAAAAATGGCACTCGCCATAAGCAACCCGAAACTCGTTTGAATGACGCCACGAAACAACAGCTCTTCGCTGAAGGCTATCAACATGCATAGCAAAAACAGATGCGGAATCGAACGAGTTCGGAATATTTTTTCGTTAATGCCGCCATCATCGTACCACTTTTTCGGCAAATAGCGCATCATGAGGAAATCAAGCGCTAACACCACAAGCGCCCCGCCGCCACCATATTGAACAATCATCGGAACATCCACGCGAAAAAGCCGCTGAAACGATGATCCATCGAAAAGCCACCAGCTCATTAAGCCGGCAGCCGCCAATAATAAAAACTGCGTGATATATAAATGCAACAACACTTCCCGATCGCTCATTGAACGAACTTGTTCGCTTTGCCGTTTCATCGCCATTCCTCTCATTTCAAAAAAACATTCGTTTCAACTCTTCTTCCCATCCGCAAAACGTCCATGCTGTTTGATCGTGTCGTTTCAGTCCGTATTCATCCAGCGGAAATCCGCATATATCACAGCACTTCTCTGGCTTTTGCGCAAGATGCTGGTCAAAATACGAAACGATCTGTTCGCGGCGACATGACGAGCAAAACAGCCATGCGCGCATTTGCTGTAGCTTGTTTCGCTTCCACCGCCTTCTCTCTTCCGTCATCTGAAATATGTTCACTTTCATTTCTTCGGGTGCGCTCGCAGAAGCTCGCTCTTTTTCAAACATATACTGCAACATTCGCCATTGGATATCACTGAATCCTAACATCGTGCGAAGCCGCTGCAGCGATAATTCAATGTGTGAAAACGTCATGTGCTCCACAAACAGCCGAATTTGTTCTTCTGACAGCAATTCTGCCTCTATAAGGGATTGTACCATGTCCTCATCGCCATGGGTATACAGTAAAATGGCGATGCTATTTTTACCATCACGCCCCGCTCGTCCAATTTCTTGCACATATGCTTCCATTTGCCCAGGAAGATGAAAATGAATGACGTAGCGGATGTTTTCTTTATTAACCCCCATGCCAAACGCGTTCGTGCAACAAACGATTTGCAGCTGATCACATAAAAACTGCTGCTGAACGAGCATACGCTGCTCTGGATCCATTCCACCATGATAATATGCGACGTGTTCGATTCCTTCCGTCTGCAGCTTCCGAGCGATCGCTTCCGCCCATTGCCGGCTCGATACATAAATGATCCCTGGTCCTTGCAATGTTTTGACGTAATGAAACAGCCGCTCCAGTTTTTCGTCAACCGACGGCACACATTCAACTTTGATGGCAATATTCGGGCGGTCGACGGGATAAATATGCTTTCGGACGTTTGTAAGCTGCAGCGTTTCGACCACATCGTTCACGACTTCCGGCGTTGCAGTCGCCGTTAACGCTAAACAAGGCGGATGGCCTAATTGCTTTCTAATCTCTCCTAGCCTTAAAAAGTCTGGCCGAAAATCATGACCCCATTGCGAAATGCAGTGCGCTTCGTCCACGACAAATAAAGAAATGCCCACTTTTTTTAGCGCATGCAACCAATTCGGCGACTGCAATATTTCCGGTGATGCATAAATGAAGCGAAAGCGCCGCAAATTAGCCAATGCCGCTTTTTTCAAGTCGTCCGGCAAAAAGCTATTTAAGGCAATGACCCGCTTTTCCCCACGCTTTCTCAGCTGTTGCACCTGATCTTCCATAAGCGAAACGAGCGGGGAAACAATGAGCACACTTCCGGACAATATATAACCAGGAAGCTGATAACAAAGCGACTTGCCTCCGCCTGTCGGGAGCATCGCCAATACATCACGCCCGCTGACGACATCTTCTATGATTTCTTTTTGTCCTAAACGGAACGAGCGATAACCGAACGTTTTTTCAAGAAGTTGTTCAAGATGCACCGATCTCCCCTACCTTTGCCAACACGAGACGAATTTCAAAATAACTCACATGATCGCCGACAGCATCGCGAATTTTTTTTAATTGCCTTGTCTTAAGCCGCTTCGCTTCTTCTAAAACACGTTGCTTCGTTTTGGAATCCACAAACGGTTCAATCGAAAATTCATGCACATTTGCCGCAATTTCCACAATATGGTCTTCAATCGTACTTCGCTTTAACCCCCGAATGTGGGCAATTTCTTCAATCGTTTTTCCTTTACATAACCATTCGTACGTTTTTTGCGCTGATAACGTTAAAGAAACCGGGGAAACAAGATCTTTCACAAAATCATGCAAAATGGGGAACGCCAACGGTTCACGCTCCGCTCTTTTCATCATATAATGCAGTATATGTTGAAACGTTAATTGAATGTAAAGAGGGTCTTTTTGTAAAAATAGAGAAAGCTGTTCATTCGTCCAACCGATTCGTTCAAAGCTTGTGAAGCGCAGTGTCGCGATCGTCGCTTCCTCCTCCGGCAGCGAAGAAAAAAGGGCATGAAGCTCTTGATAAAGCGCCTGTGCCAATTCACTTATCGACCGTTTTTGCGAAAACAAATACCGCTTCACCCATGCTAAAGTCGCTTCATGCCGATGAATCGGTTCAAATGGACGCTTATGGATAATGTTAGAAATGGTCTGCACGACTAAAGACAGCCGATACCAAAAAAGCGCATCCACCGAATGATATAAAAAGCCATTGAGATGGTTGAAAAAACGGGCCGAAGGAAGCCATTGTTCAAGTTGCTCAATACCTCTTTTTGTTAATGTGTACGACCGTTCGGCGACCGGAATGAGCCACTCTTTTGCGACAAGTTCATGCACCGTTTGCTCTAATTCATGCATCGATATGTCTTTGCCTACCCCGAATAAATGCTCAAGCTGAAACCATTTGCTGTCTTGCAACGTTTGTGCCGACTTTTTCCCGGATAACAAATGATATACCGCTGATAGCGAGCGCTCTCCGTTGAACCGATGCAAACAATATAGAAGCAAAAGTGGCAATACGTCATTCATGTACACACCGCCTTTCTAGCGGATATATATCGATTTTACCAAAAGATGATCAATGTTTGAACTTATCGAAAAATGGAGAAGCTATCATCGTTGCTGCTATGAAAGCCATTCTCACCTGACTTTTCTATTGAAAAGTTTGTCAAAGCGCTTTATTATAGGGATAGGGAATGTGTTTTCTACTTACATAGCGCGCGGTACGTGCCGACGCAAATCGAATTGGGGAGGTTTTTTCATGCCAAAGTATACGATTGTTGACAAAGAAACTTGTATTGCCTGCGGTGCCTGTGGTGCAGCTGCTCCAGACATTTACGACTACGATGATGAAGGTATCGCATACGTGACGCTTGACGACAACCAAGGAATCGTCGAAGTGCCGGATATTTTAATCGACGACATGATGGATGCTTTTGAAGGTTGCCCAACGGATTCTATTAAAGTGGCTGATGAGCCGTTCGATGGCGATCCTAATAAATTTGAGTAAAATTCTCCCCTCTTGTTTTCGCAAGAGGGGTTTTTATGTTGCTAGCTTTTGTCACCCTATTTTATAATAAAGAAGTATACATATCAGTTAAGGAGGAAAATGACGGTGGCTTTTGAAAACAAAGTGGTAGAAGCGTTTATTGAAATTCCGACAGGCAGTCAGAACAAATACGAATATGACAAAGAGCGTGGCATTTTTAAACTCGATCGCGTCTTATTCTCGCCGATGTTTTATCCGGCGGAGTACGGCTATTTAGAAAATACGCTTGCGCTTGACGGCGATCCTCTTGACATTTTAGTCATTACGACAAATCCGACATTCCCAGGCTGCGTCATCGACACGCGCGTCATCGGTTATTTAAACATGATCGACAGCGGCGAAGAAGATGCAAAATTAATCGGTGTCCCGGTTGAAGATCCTCGTTTCGACGAAATTCGCAGCATTGAAGACCTTCCGCAGCATAAATTAAAAGAAATCGCTCATTTCTTTGAACGATATAAAGATCTACAAGGCAAAAAAACAGAAATTGGCACATGGGAAGGCCCAGAAGCAGCGGCAAAGCTCATCGACGAGTGCATCACCCGCTACAATGAAGCAAAAAATAAATAATACAAAAAACCAAGTGGACATCTGTTCACTTGGTTTTTTTGGTCAAATTCCGAACATTCTTGTTAAAAACGTTTACATTTGTATGACTTCTTCTGATTTCATTGACAGACGCTAGTTCCTGTGATAAATTATCAGAAATTTAATTCCAATGATAAAAAATTATCAGAAATTTAAAATTGTTGTTGCAGAAAGGAGTGCATCATCTTGTTTCGCATTTTAGTGTCAGACTCTATGAGTGAGGAAGGTTTGGCTCCTCTCCGAAAATCCGAACAAATCGAAATCGTGCAAAAAAAGGTCACGGAAGTTGAAGACCGTCTGCATGAATTTGACGCATTGCTCGTGCGCAGCGCAACAAAAGTAACCGAAGAACTGCTGCAAAAGATGCCGAATTTAAAAATTGTCGGCCGTGCCGGTGTCGGCGTCGATAACATTGATATTGATGCCGCGACGCGACATGGTGTCGTTGTCATTAATGCGCCAAACGGCAACACAATTTCCACTGCTGAACATACGTTTGCGATGATGGCCGCCCTTGTCCGCCGCATTCCGCAAGCGCACATTTCTGTGAAATCGCGCGAATGGAACCGCAACGCTTTTGTCGGCAACGAGTTATACAGCAAACATTTAGGCATCATCGGTTTTGGCCGCATCGGTTCGGAAGTAGCGAAACGGGCGCGTGCATTCGGTATGCAAGTTCATGTATACGATCCGTTTTTAACAAAAGAACGGGCCGAAAAACTTGGCGTTTCCGTTTGCACTCTCGATGAAGTGCTCGCTCTTTCCGATATCATTACGGTACATACGCCTCTCACAAAAGAAACGAGAGGGTTACTTGGCGAAAAAAATCTCGCCAAAACGAAAAAAGGGGTTTATCTTCTCAACTGCGCTCGCGGGGGCATTATCGATGAACAGGCACTTGTCAAATTTTTAGAAAACGGGCACGTAGCCGGCGCCGCTCTTGACGTATTCGAACAAGAACCGCCGGGCGATCATCCGCTTCTTTCCTTTGACAATGTCATTGTCACGCCGCATCTTGGTGCATCAACGGTCGAAGCGCAACTGAACGTTGCAGCGCAAGTCTCTGAAGAAGTGCTGCAATTTTTAGAAGGGAAGCCGGTGACGTCTTCGATTAACTTGCCAACATTGTCGAAAGACGTGTACGCAAAAATTCAATCATTCTATAACCTTGCCAAAAAAATGGGCATTGTCGCCTCGCAATATATGAATATTCCTGTTCAAGAAATTACGGTCACGTATGCGGGAACAGTGGCTGATTTAGAAACGACGTACATTACGCGAAGCTTGCTTGCGGGCTTTTTGAAACCGCGCGTCGCTTCAACGGTCAACGAGGTGAATGCGGCCATGGTAGCCAAAGAGCGCGGCATTACGTTCGGCGAAAAATTTTCCGATGAAACGCACGGCTATGCGAACTGCATTTCTTTAACTGTGTATGGCGAAAACAAAGTGTTTACGATTAAAGGAACGCACATTCCAAACTACGGCGACCGCATCGTTCATTTTGACGGATTCTCGATCGATTTTGCGCCGGAAGGATACCTTCTTTACATTCAACATCAAGATAAACCGGGAATGATCGGAAAAGTCGGTAACGTATTAGGCAGCCATGATGTCAACATCGCGACGATGCAAGTCGGCCGCCAGCAAGTTGGCGGAAAAGCAATCATGATGCTTACCCTTGACAAGCCGCTCGATGATGAAATATTAGAAAAACTAACAGAAATTGAAGATATTGAGGCTGCGAAGAAGCTGGAAGTATAAGAGATAAATAGAAAAGGAATGGGGATACCCATTCCTTTTCTATTTGCGTTCGCCGCTTCTTTTTTACCCCAACGGTACTGCTTTTCGTTCACCTTTATGGAACGTCATGAGTTCGGTATAGCCGACTTTTTTCGCAAGCGCAATCGCTTTGTCAAAGTCGGCGCCGACATGTTCCGGCACGTGGGCGTCGGATGAAAACACGATCGGAATGCGTTTGTCATAGCACATTTGCAATAAACGCGGATCCGGATATAGTTCGCCAACTGGTTTACGCAAGCCGGCGGTACTGATTTCCACGCACGTTTTCGAATTGGCGAGCGCCGTTGTCGCCCGGTCGTATTGCTCAAGCAAAAACTCTTCATCTTCCGGAACGTATTTAAAAATTTTCACTAAATCTAAATGGCCAATAATATCAAACAAGTTCGACTCCGCCAATGTGACAACCTGATCGAAATATTTGCGGTATGTATCATATAAATCGCGACGCTCCCATTCTTTTCTGTATTCCGCCAAATCAATGCCAAAATCATCGACCCAATGAATCGAACCGATGACGTAATCAAAATCATATGCGCGAATAAACTCGGCCATCTCCGCATGTTTCCCCGGCGTATAATCCATTTCAATCGACATTTTTACATCGATTCCTGCATTCCACGCTTCGTGAAATAAGCGGACATAATCGGCCATGTCATAATATCTTCGCTCTTCGATCCACGGATTCGAAAGAATGTTTTTCGTTTGATAAAAATGATACGCATGTTCCGAAATGCCGAAGTGCTGAATTCCTTTTCGCGCGGCTTCGTCCGTAAATTTCTTTAAATAATCAAGCGTCAATGTTCCCCGCTCTAAATGGTTATGATAGTCTGTGAGCATGGTGGTCTCCTCCCCACTACGTTTTTCTTCTCAATTATATCCATTTACACGCGGAAGGACAATCACTTTTACTCATTTTCAAAATGTTAACTAGCAAGCCCGATCATAAATAACAAGCGAATGCACACGACCATCCCCGCCACCGCAAGCAATCGTTTTATCACATCTTCCATCACTTCATTCCTCCCTTTCGTGATATCAACCATATATGTATTATGTGAAAAAGGGAACGATTAGAACTGGTTTTGTTCGACAGGGATTTATAGTAATTCGCTAAAGTATTTAATCTGTATATTTTCTATTTTGGCCACCTCCAGCAATAGCTTTTCATCAAATTCATCTTCTAACGGTTTTTCAAGGACAATGATATCCATTTTACTTGACGCTGAGTGAAGTAATTCATAAAACTCACTTCTCTCCGCATGTTGATCGATAAATACACCTTTTATTACATGATCCGTTTCTAATTGTCGGATAAAATCATTGATGAACGCAATTACTTCTTCTATTTTTTGATTTTCCTTCATTTGATAATAAATTGCGATTGTTGCCACTTGTATCAACCCTCTCTTTCAGGGTATTGCCAAAATCGGCTTTAATATTTTAACACTTCGCCAACCACTCAACAACAAAATTTGATATAATGAACCTAGGACAAATGTTCGCTGGAGGTGTTCCATTTGTTGTACCGGTTTATTGATCTTTTTGCTGGTATCGGAGGTATGCGGCTTGCTTTCGAACCATATGGTATTTGTGTATTTTCATCTGAATGGGATATAAAAGCACAGGAAACGTATATAGCCAATTTTGGCGAAAAACCGCATGGAGATATCAGAAAGATTGACGCAAAAGATATTCCAGACCACGATATTTTGTTAGCTGGTTTCCCGTGTCAACCATTCTCTATTGCAGGTGTCAGCAAAAAAAAATCATTGGGGAGACCGCATGGCTTTCTCGATGAAACACAAGGAACATTGTTTTTTGATATTGCGCGTATCCTAAAGAAAAAACAACCGCAAGCGTTTTTGTTAGAGAATGTAAAAAATTTAAAAAGCCATGATAAAGGTAGGACATATCGCATCATAAAAAATGTGTTAGAGTACGAACTAGGTTATACAGTGTATGATGCGATATTAAATGCAAAGGGACTTGTCCCGCAAAATCGTGAACGTATCTACATTGTCGGCTTTAAAAAACCTATTAAATTTGAATTTCCTAAAATCCCCGAAAAAGGACCTGCACTTCGTTCGATTTTAGAAGAAAATGTAGAAGATAAATATACTTTATCAGATAAATTATGGGAATATCTTCAATCATATAAAGAGAAACATGCCAAAAAAGGAAACGGATTTGGATATGGAATAGCTGATCTTAATTCTTATAGCAGAACGTTATCTGCTCGATACTATAAAGACGGAAGCGAAATTTTAATTCCTCAAAAAGGGAAAAATCCTAGGAGATTGACTCCACGAGAATGCGCTCGTTTACAAGGATTCCCAGAAACATTCAAGATTGTAGTTAGCAATACAGCTGCATATAAACAGTTTGGAAATAGCGTTGCTGTTCCCGTCGTAAGATTAATTGCAGAAAAAATGATCCAAGCTATCGAAAAGGATGAAGTGATCGAAAACAATCTGAATGTGAAAGAGGGAAAGATCGAATATGCAACAAAATAATTCCGAAAAACTGATGAGTGCAATTGGAGCGGCCAAAAAGTTTGGTCGCTTTTATTGCAAAATAATTTCTGCTAATGATGTTGATTTGACAGGAGCCCACCAAGCAGGTATTTACATCACAAAACAAGCTTGGCATATCTTTTTTGAGGAAAAAGGGAGAAAAGGAGAGAATAAAGATAAATTTATAAAAATCTATATTGAAGGTTATATCCCATTTGAAAGCCGAGTCATTTACTATGGTAAGGGAACACGAAATGAATATAGACTTACTAGATTTTGGAATCAATCACCTTTCCACAAAGAAGAGCAAGTCGGAAATTTAATCATCTTTATTCCGGTTGACCAAGAGAATTTTAAAGTTTGGATTTTAGACACAGAAGAAGAGATTGAACTATTTTTGAATACATTTTCTTTATCCATTATGGAAAATCATGCAGTATACGATGAGGGAAAGATAAAAGATATTGACTTATCTGAAAAACTTGAGCAAGAAATTGAGAAAATTTCCTCATTATTTCATGATTTCCCTGAAACGATTCAACTTGCTGAAACAGCAAGAGCAGTACATAAACGCGTATATAAGAAAAAAGCATTTTCACCTGACCATATCCTCCTAGAATGGGTAAAAACAGAGTATAATGTATTTAGGGCGATTGAAAAAAATGTATATAAAGACTATCTCACAAAACCTTTTAATGATTTAGAAACACTTATTACGGTTGCAAATAGTGTATTAAACAGAAGGAAAAGCCGAGCTGGAAAATCTTTAGAGCATCATGTTGATTTTTTGTTAGCCTCCTATAACATTCCATTTAGCCATCCAGGCAAATCGGAAGGAAATAAAAAACCGGATTTTTTATTTCCTTCAAACGAAGCATATGCAAATTTTTCGTTTCCTGAAACAGATTTAATCTTCTTAGGAGTAAAAACTACTTGCAAAGATCGATGGAGACAAATACTTAATGAAGCAGACAGGATAAAAGAAAAGCACTTATTAACGCTACAACAAGGGATATCTCCAAACCAATTAGATGAAATGGCAGAAGAAAAAGTAATTCTAGTCGTTCCCAAACCGTATCATTCATTTTATCCAGCAACACATCAGCACAGGCTATGGACGATTGAAAAATTTATACGTTTCGCCGAAGAAAAATATCGTTGAGAAAAAATAACTAAAAACAGGTGCCTCTTATTTTTAGGGCACCTGTCGAACAGTTAGTGAACCGGCACAGGATTTGGCGCGACCGGCACTTCGATTTTTTCGTTGAACCGGTACGGGCCAATATGATCGACGTTCCCGCCTGTAAACGTCACGTACCGAAAACGGAATTCTTTTGCTGTCAACAAGATTGCCTCGAGCATCCATTGAGAAGTAGCGGGATCCGCAAATGACGAATTACTAGCAAATTGAACAATGAGGTTGTCGTTTTGTTTTTGTACTGAAGCAATATGCACTTGTTGCGAAATCGAAGGACGAAATAGATCACCCGTAACGTTTTGCATGCTTTCAAGCGCTTTCTCAATTGTCGCAAACTCTTGTAATGACGGTGCAAGAAGCAGCGGATGGGAGTCATCTAACTGATAAAAATAGTACGCCCGTTTTTTTTGTGGAATCGTTATTGATTCAAGATGGCCGGTATTCGGCAAATCGATTCCTTTTTGATCTCCCGTAAAAAATTGTACGCTTGTTCCTCCCATCCAGCGCACCGTCTCTTCCACGCTCGAAAGAAACATCACTTCATTCGCAGAACCTCCCGAGAAAACAGGGTGTGTTTTTGGAATGCGAATGATCCATACGTTCGGACGTTCAGGCGAAACCGACATCGTCACTCCTTCAAACCAGCGGCTGTCCAGCCCCCATTGGTCTGTAAGCTGCGCTTTCGCCGCTTCGATTTGCTTGTCGCGGAATATTTGTTCATTTGATACGGGAATGCTGACAGGAATGACTGTTTGCGCGCTTGCATCCGGGAGACCGAAAACGACCGCTTCTCCGTTCGTGATGATGCGCGAAGAAATAACGTCCGCTTGATCGGTTTGCATCATCATGTTTTGCTTTTTCGCAGATTCTCCCGTTCTCATCGCGATCGACATTTCCTGCTTCTGTTCGGCGTTTTTTTCTTTTGTTGACAATGAAGAGGAATAAAACGATACACCGATCACAACAAACAAACAAGCCGCCGCAATCGAAACAAGCGTTGGAACGATTCGCTTGTTTTTTTCCATCATCCGTACTTGCCGATATATTTCGTCTTTCGAGCGGCGATCGCTCACCATTGGCATTCGCTGTAAGACCAACCGAATGTCTTCCTCATTCCATTGGGATTTTCTCATGATGCCACCCTCCCTTTGCTGCTTCTTCTTCCATTTGCTGCTTGAGACGTTTTAACGCCCGATGCTGCGTTGTTTTTACTTTGCTTTCCGTCCAGCCTAGCGTTTCGGCCGTTTCCGCTACCGACAGCCCTTGAATAAACCGAAGCACGACGACGAGCCGCTGATCGATCGTACATCTTCCTAAACAGCGGTACATGAGCTGAATTTCTTCTTTTTGAACAGCGATCTCTTCCGGCAGAGGGTAGGGATCATGAAGCGGTTGCGACATCCAATCGAACGTTGTCATCATTTTTTCGCGCCAGCTTCTCTGTTTGCGAAAAAAATCAATCGCCACATGCTTTGCAATTGATAACAGCCACGTTTTTTCGCTGCTTCGTCCTTCAAATCGCTCATATGAACGCAACACTTTCACATATACTTCTTGAACAAGATCTTCCGCTTGCTCCCGATTCCGCACCATATAAAATAAAAATTGAAACAAATCTTGATGGTATTTTTCATACAGTTCATCAAAAACGGAATCCATCCATTCCCCTCCCGTTCTACAGCGTTAGTCGTGAAAAAAACCGCTTTTGTTACAACATCATCTTAAAAATTGTATAACAAAAAAGGAAGAATATGACGTGATATTCTTCCTTATTATATATTCAACGTACGAAAAACTCTTAAGAACGGAGCGGTTACTAATCTTCCTTCTCGCGAAACACAATGGCGCTTCGTTCGTATTCGACATCGCGGACGCCTAAGCGGGCATTAATGACGCGGGCCACCGCAAAAAAGTAGTCGGAAAGGCGATTGACATATTGCAACACAATCTCGTTGATCGGCTCGGCTTTGCTAAGCGACACGATGCAGCGTTCCGCCCTTCTTGTGACCGTGCGGGCGACATGAATGGCGGCTGCTGCTTCCGATCCACCCGGCAAAATAAATTTTTCCAAAGGCGGCGCTTCTTTAATGTATTCATCGATCCGTTGTTCTAAAAACGCCACCATTTCCGCCGTCACTTTATACGGAAGCTTTTCGTTCACAATCGCTAAATCGCCGCCGCAATCAAACAATTCATGCTGAATTTTTTGCAGTTCGGCGTAAATGTCTTGAAATTGCTCCCCAGCAAGCAACGTCATCGCCTGCCCGACGAACGAATTGACTTCATCTAACGTCCCGTACGCTTCAACGCGCAAATGATCTTTATCGACGCGCCCGCCAATCAAGCTCGTTTTTCCTTTGTCTCCCGTTCTCGTATACAACCTCATGCTCGGTTCCCCCCCCCTTTATTTCATTCGTTCCGCCAGCCCGCACCATAGGCGGTCAACGCGGTCGCATCGTCTAGATAATTGTTGGTAACACCATCCGGTCACATCGCGCCAATGCCGCTCTTCTTTGGCGATCGGTACAATCCCTTGCGTAATATCGCAGCCGATCCAAATAACGCATCGTTCGTCCTTTTCTTGTTCCCACTCATGCCATGTTTGAAAAAACGACTCCCAATACACGCGATCCGGCAGGCGGCGAATAAGTGCTTCCAACCCTTCAAATACGACAATGCGCTCTTTCATTTCGTCCGGAAAAAACGCGTCTTGTTCATAGCCGTTGCACCAGCGATGCGAAGTCGCTTTATCTAGCTCGTAATAGCCGCGCACCCATTTCCGTTTCCCTTGAAAGGCACCTCCGACAACGAAATGCATCGTTTTCGCTCCTTCCATCGCTCTATCGTCGACTGCAATGTAAACCCGCCACCAAACGGAACGAGCCATTCCCAAAACGGGCGTTCCAACGGCGCGTACTGCTCTAATAAATAGCGAATCGGACCTCCGTGCGTAATCACCAAAATGTGTGAAACAGCGTGTTGTTCAGCAAGCTTGATCGTCTGCGTGAGCGCCTGTTCGACCCGCTGCTGAAAATCGCGATAATGTTCCCCGTTTGGCGGAGCGACAGAAAACGGTGATTCGAGCCACTCGCTGTACTCTTTTACTTCTTTCAACTCCGCAAACGTTTTTCCTTCCCAATCGCCAAAATTTATTTCACGCCACTCTCTCATTTCGTAAATCGGAATGGACATATTCCCGAATAACATGTCGCACGTTTGCCGGCATCGCAGCAAATCGCTTGTAACAATCAGATCGGGATAAGACCCTAAACGAATGTCCGCTTCCCGAAGACGTTTCATTTCTTGTTCCGTCACCGGCACGTCTGTAAAACCGATATAGCGCTTTTCTTCATTTTCTTTCGTTATTCCGTGACGAAGAAAGGTAAAAGCCAGATGATGAACCATAACCACGCCTCCGTCCCTTCTACAAATGCGCCAAGCATATCGCCGGTAATACCGCCAAACTGCTTGTCATAAAACGACCGCGCCCAAAAAAAGCTAATAAGAGCGCCCATCGCTAATACAGTTGTTTCAACAGGATGAAAAAAGCTAAAGCCTGCAACCCCTACACATAAAATAACAACGATGAAATAGGCATCGCTTTTTGTGAGATGCTCGCGAAACGCCGCCGCCATTCCTGTCGGTTTGGCCAAACGTCCGTATATAAGCAACAGCGACATCAACACGCGCGCAAGAAACGGGATAATGATGAACACAATCGGTGATACGTGCTTAACAATCGTTTCATACAAAAATAAAAACCGAAACGATAAAAGAAAAACAATTGATAACACCGCAAACGCCCCGACGCGCGAATCTTTCATAATTTCAAGCCTTCTTTCGGCATCGCGATACGAAAAAAACGCATCGCTCACATCCATCCACCCGTCCGCATGCAGCCCTCCGGACAAAAAAATGGACAAAAACAGAAGGGAAAGCGAAAGAAACAATGGCGACACCGGCGTCAATGACAAAAGCCAATACCAAACAGCCAGCACTCCCCCGATGAACAAGCCGACCATCGGAAACATTCGCACCGACCAGCGCGCCGTTTCCGGTTCCCATGAAATTTCTTTACGCAGCGGAAAAACGGTTAAAAACTGCAACGCCAACAACAATCCATGCCTTATCGCTTTCATGGCAAGCTTCCTCCCTTTTTCACGATCGGAATGCCGTGCTGCACAAGAATCGCGTGCGAAGCGAGGTGGACGATGTGCTGATGCAGCCAGCCGAGCATTTTCATAAAATGATACGTCCCGATGTCTTGCGGAACTCCGCCGGAAAATAACTCGTTTGACACAATCACAAGCGCGTTGCTGGAAGATTCAAGCTGCGCGATCGTTGTCAATATTCGCTTCGCCTTTTGCCGACAGCGTTCTTCTTTCTCCCATCCTTCCTCATGAAACAATTCGTTCGCAAGCCAGTTCGTCAAACAGTCGAGCAAGACGACGTCGTTCTGAAAATGCGGAAGAAGTTCGTGCACATGCAGCGGCTGTTCCCACGTCACCCATCGTATCGGTTGCATGCTTCGCTCTCGTTGATGGCGGGCAACGCGCTCTTTCATTTCCTCATCCGTTACTTTTGCCGTCGCAATGTAATGAACGATCCCTCGACAAGAAGCGAGCGCTGCCACGCACCGTTCCGCCATTTTGCTTTTTCCGCTGCGCACGCCGCCGCTAATGAACACAATCATGACAGCCACCTTGTTAAAAACGATAATAATTGGTCGTTTTCGCCTTTTGTTTTGACGGCTAATCGCAAATAATGTCCGTCCAAGCCGCGGAAATTTTTCGTATGGCGCGGGATCAAGCCTTCGCGCAACAAATCGTACAGCAATTTTTCTGCCGATTGGTGTGGCGCTCGCAACAAATAAAAATTCACGACCGACGGCGATACGTAATAGCCTGCTTTTTGCAACACTGCCGTGATTCTCTTTCGCTCATGGTCGATCATCCATCTCGCATGCACCACAAATTCGTTCATCGGCAAGAAATGCAGCGCCAACTTTTGCGCCACTTGACCGACGCTCCATGGCGGTTGAAAAGCTTTGAGCTTCTGAACGACCGCTTCGTTCGCCGCAATGTATCCGATGCGCACACCAGCTAAATGATACATTTTCGTAAGCGAACGGATTACAATCAGACGCGAAAACGAAGAAATCCATTCCAGCGCCGTATATGCGCCATTCCAAAAATGATAAAACGCTTCATCGATCACAACGAACGTTCCAGCTTGCTCCGCTGCTTCGAGAAGCGAATACAGCTGTTCTTTTTTCATCACGGTTCCCGTCGGATTATTCGGATGGCATAAAAACAACACATCGACTTGTTCGACCAATTCGAGCAACTGCTGTTGATCATACGCCCAGTCTCTTTGTTCATCAGAAACGATGGAAACAATCGTACAACGATTTGCCTCACATGCCCGGCGATATTCGGAAAACGTCGGCTCGAAAATGCCGACACGTTTCCCGGAAAATAATCGGGCAAGAAGATCAATGCATTGCGAAGCGCCGCTTCCGATGAGCAGCTGCTCACTTGAAAGTCGCTCCGTACGAGAAAGATAGTTTATTAGCTCCGAAGCATCAGGGTCCGGGTATTCCGTTGCCCAACGGCAAAAGTCCGCTTGCGTCGGCCATAGCGAAAGCGGCAACGAATACGGATTCGTATTAACACTAAAATCGATCCACACATCTGGAAACGGAAGATCGAGACTTTTATATAGCTTGTACGGATTCGCTCCATGTGATGGCCAATTCAACGATCACCCCTCCAATCGAAAGCAATAAAATAAACACGATAACGGTGCGAATCATGACATGAACGGATTTGCGAATATGCTGTTTTTGTAGTTCGCAAACGGCATCGCCGATTTTCGGACGATGAGAGACGACTCCTTGATATGTATTCATTCCCCCGAGCTGCACTCCTAAAATTGCTGCCATTGCCGCTTCTCCCCAGCCGCTATTTGGGCTCGGATGTTTGCGGGCATCGCGCAACAGAAGCCGAGCCGATCGGCGAATGGAGCGGCTGTTGACAATGACCATCACCCATGCAGTCAAGCGCGCCGGCACATAATTAAATACATCATCCAAGCGCGCCGATGCCCAGCCAAACTCGCGATACATTTCATTTTTATATCCAAGCATGGAATCACACGTATTAACGGCTCGATACACAAGCGCAAGTGCGCCTCCGCCGATCAGCGCGTAAAAAAGTGGAGCGGTAATCCCGTCGCTCGTATTTTCCGCGACCGTTTCGACACAGGCGCGAACGATTTCCGGTTCATCAAGCGCTTCCGTGTCCCGGCCGACAATCATGCTAAGCTCTTGCCGCGCTTTCCTCAGATCACCTTGCTCAAGTGGAATAAGCACGTTCCATGCTGCTTCCTGTAAACTTTTTGCCGCAATCGTCGTAAAAATCAAAACGGCTTCAACAGCAATGCCTAATGCAGTAGAAAGGCGGTAACTTTCGTATATAAGCGCATACCCAATCACATAGACGATGCTGATGACGATCATCAAAGTGATGATTCCTTTCATCCGCCGATAGCGCCCTTTGTTCAATCGGCGATCGAGCCATGCAATCAATCGCCCCATTCCGCGCACCGGATGCGGCAGCCAGCGCGGATCGCCGATCAAAAAGTCGATGATTATTGCTAAAACGATTGCTAACAAGTGATTCAACATTCAACATCGCCTCTTCGCTTTCGATACTTTCGCAACGCTTCTACAGTCGCTTTATACACGGAACGGCCAATCGCTTTTCCGAGCGGCGTTGCGGTCCCCGCGTAGTCGAACACCGCTCCTTGTTGTGAAGCGGCAATCGCCACGCAATCGGTCGACGTGCCGGTCGCGATCGTGTTCGTGTTTGGATCGAGAACGTGTTCATCATACAGCGCTTTCGCTTTTGCTTCAGTTGCCGTCATCATCGCTTGGACGAATGCGGCATCTGTTAACTGTCCATCAATCAATATGATGATGTTAATCGTTCCGATCGTTTGCGCCACACTCTCATGTTCCCATGCTTTTGCCGCATCGACGGCATTGCCTACTCCGGCTGTGACGACCGTATATAGCGCCACATCGGCTTCCTTTCGATATACGTAAGCGGCATCTTCTAAACATACAGCGGTCATCATGCCGACCGTCCGATGCACATTAAACGAGCGTGCCTTTAAATATTGCTTCATTTCTTCTTCGGCGTCATCGCAACAATAATCGTTTGGCACATGCCGATTGACAAAATGGGTCGCCCATTGAAACCCGGCACCGACAACAGCGGATGATAAAGTTTTAAACGGTTTGGATGCCGCTACCACGATTTGCTCCTGACTTTTTGTCACCTTGAGCGAATCGAGAACATCGCGCTCCTTTTTTATTGGTTCGATTTTTGGCAAAAACGTAACAAGCGGCGTTGGCACAACCGGATGCGCTTGACGCCGGACAGCGGCATCGAACACATGCTTTAACGCCGATTCTTCAATGATGTCGCTCGGTTCGCCGATGCATACCACTCTCCCCTCATGAAGCAAAAGAAGGCGATCACAATATAAGCTCGCTAAATTGATGTCATGAAAAATCGCCACAACGGTTAGCCTCTTTTCATTTGTCCATTGTTTTAGCTGGTCAAGCAAGTTCATTTGCTGGGCCATATCCATATGGTTCGTTGGCTCATCTAACAGCAACAAGCTCGGCTGTTGCGCAAGCGCCCGCGCTAAATAGACACGCTGGCGCTCTCCCCCGCTTAAACGGTCGATTCCTTGTTGTTGCTTCGCATGCAAGCCGACTCGTTCGACCGCTTCGATGACCGCTCGTTCGTCATCATCCGTCCATTTTGGAAACAATCCCCGCTGGTGTGCATAGCGCCCAAGTTCAACCGTTTCTTTTACCGTATAGCCAAACGACGTTTCTACATTTTGCGGCAACACTGCCACAAGCTGCGCCAACTCTTTTTGTGAAAACGAAACAAGCGGCGTCCCGTTGAGCGTGATCATTCCTTTTTGCATCGCCAGCTCTTTGCTTAACAGTTTTAACAACGTCGTTTTGCCGCTGCCGTTCGGTCCTAAAATGCCAAAAAATTCTCCTTTTTCCACCGTAAATGTTACATCGTGCAGCACCGTTTTTTCATCATACCGATACGACAGATCATGGACTTCTAACATCGTTCTCACGTCTTTCTTTTCGTTCTTTTTAAAAATAAATACGCAAACAGCGGTGCGCCGATCAATGACGTAATCACTCCAATCGGCAACTCCCTTGGCGAGATGATCGTCCGTGCCGCCAAGTCAGCGAGCACTAAAAACGCACCGCCATACAAAAGCGACAGCGGCAAAAGCAGGCGATGGTTCGGCCCGATGACAAGCCGAATCATATGCGGAACGACTAAGCCGACAAAGCCGATCGCACCGGAAACAGCGACGGCCGCGCCAGTCAATAGCGAAGCGCCGGTTAAAATGATCAGCTTTCGCTTCGCAACATCGACGCCAATATGTGCCGCTATCGCTTCGCCAAACGCAAAGGCATTGAGTTCGCGGCTATTCATTAACAGCAACAAGCCGCCAACGGCAAAAAACGGAGCGATCATGAGCGTATAATTCCAGCCGCGCATCGCCACGCTTCCCATGAGCCAGCCGATTATTTGCCGCAACTCTTCGCCCGTCAAGGCGATCATAAGGGAAATGAGCGCACTAAAAAATGCACTAAAAATAATGCCGGTTAAAATAATCGTTTCGACTGACAGACGGCGGTCAACCGCTCTCGCAAAAAAAAGAACGAGAAAAAGAGTGATCAGTCCAAAAGCGATGCTGACAAGCGGCAATGTAAACGTGCCGATCCACGGCAGTTGCCAATGGAAAAAAAGAACGATGACCGCTCCGACAGAAGCGCCGGATGATACGCCGAGCGTATACGGATCGGCAAGGGGGTTTTTTAACAGCCCTTGAAACGCCGCTCCGGCAAGCGAAAGCGAGGCGCCAACGAAAAACGCTAAAACGACGCGCGGCAGGCGAATCGCCATCACGATTTGCACGAGATTATCAGGAATCGGATGCGGGGCGGAAACCCCAAACCATTGCGATAAAAAAATATCGATAATAGTAGAAAAGGGAATCGATAGAGAGCCTATCGATATCCCTAATAGCATACATATCGCCACCGATGCGCCCGTAACAGCATAAATGATGGCATTATTGAAAGACTTCTGGATAAATGACTTTAGCAAGTTCCTCTACCCCTTCAACAAGGCGCGGGCCTGGACGTGACACTAAATCAGAATTCACATCATACACTCGTTTATTTTTGATGGCCGGAACGTCTTTCCAAGCAGGGCGAGCGAGCACTTGGTTTACGGCATCTTTCACATAATAGCCGTATGTCGTAATAATAACATCTGGATTTAATGCGACCGCTTTTTCTTCCGTAAACATCGGCCATCCTTCTTGATCTCCGGCTACGTTTTTCGCGGAAATCGCTTGTAACATATCGTCAATAAACGTGCCTTTTCCTGCCGTATAAATTTCCGGCGCTGGAGATACTTCGACCCATACTTTGACCGGATTTTTCACGTTTTTCGCTTTTTCTTTAATCTCTTCCAATTTTGTTTTCATATTTTCAACGATTTCATTCGCTTTTTCTGTCGTTCCAGTCGCTTTTCCGATCAGTTCAATAGAGCGATAAACATCATCAAACGATTTCGCATCGTTCACGACAAGCACCGTAATGCCCGCATCTTTTAGTTGCTGCAAGCCGTCTTTGGAGTTATGGGCGCCTGATGCATGAGCCAGCACCAAATCCGGCTTGAGTGAAATAATTTTTTCGACGTTAAATTCCATGCCGCCGATTTTTTCTTTATTTTTTACGTCTTCTGGATAGTTGTCAAAATCGCTTACTCCGACGATTTTGCCGCCTAATCCTAGCGCATAGGCGATTTCCGTATTGCTTGGAATGAGCGATACGATTTTTTTCGGTTCGGCTTTGATCGTTACATCCTCGCCTAATCCGTCTTTGACCGTCACTGGAAAGGCAGCTTTTGTCTCTTGTTTCGCGTTGGATTCATTGGCTTGTTTGCTTGTTTCGTTGCTACCACATGCGGCGATCAAGCCAAGCATCAACACAAAAACAAGCAACAACGCGTAATGCTTCAGCTGTTTCATGCTTTCTCCTCCTAGATGTATGTGTATGAAATAAAAAAAGCGCTCACTCCGGACGGAATGAGCGGGAAACGACAAAATACGGGAGCATAAAATCCCTCGCCGTTTCGCCATCTCACTCCCCGAAGATAGGAAACTTATGCAAAAAAGGCAGGTCTACTGACTCATGCTTCACCCTACTTTGAACCTTCCCATACGGCCTTGCCGTACAGTGGTGACTTCATTTCGTCTGCATTTACAGTTGCGGGGACAGTTCTGGACTTTCACCAGATTCCCTATTAAGTCTTTCCGACACCTTTTTTACTTTGTATGCAATTGTATAAAATAATCGAACAATTGACAGTTATAATATTAAAGGAAGAAGAAGTGTTTGGCAATAAAAAAATGGGGAGCGGCTCATCATCGCTCACCTCTTAGCAATTTTTGCAGTTTCACATTTAACCCGTAAACAACCCGAAATACAAAAGTAATCCGCTTTGTCTTTTGCGAGATTCTGTTAATGTTTGTTTTCCGGCAACGTAAACGTAAACGTTGTACCTTCGCCGAGTTTGCTGTGGACGGTGATCGTTCCTTTGTGCGCTTCGACGATGTTTTTCGCAATCGCAAGGCCCAGTCCCGTTCCGGAACGGCCGCGGGTGCGCGCTTTATCGGCTTTGTAAAAACGTTCAAACACAAATGGCAAATCATCCTCTGGTATGCCAGAGCCGGAGTCTTGGACATGGATCGTCACTGCATCGCCGCTTCGTTCGACAATCACTTTCACCATTCCGTGTTCATTCGTATGGCGAAGCGCATTGTCAATTAAGTTCGTCAACACTTGTTCAATTCGGTCTGGATCAATCGTCATATGCATGTCTTCACTACGAAACTCAGCGGATAAATCGATTTCCTTTTCTTTCGCCAGCCCTTGAAATTTGTGAATAATCCGCTCGATATACGGTCGTAGCTGAACGGTCTCGACATTTAACGTCATATGCCCTGCTTCCATCCGCGCTAAATCCAACAAGTCATTAACAAGCCGACCCATTCGGAGCGACTCATCATAAATCACTTTCGCCATTTCTTTCTTTTCTTCATCCGTTGCCGCAATATCATCGATGATCGCTTCACTGTACCCTTGCAGCATCGCAATCGGCGTGCGCAGCTCATGAGACACGTTGGCGATAAAATCTTTGCGCAGCTTATCGAGCCTCCGCTCTTCCGTCATATCGCGCAGCACAGCGACTGCCCCGCGCACCGCCGTTTGGCTGTAAAGCGGTGTCATTAAAATGACCCACGTCCGTCCTTGCAACGTTACTTCCGCTGCCTGTTCTTGCTCTTCATTCACTACGCGTGTAAACAAATCTTTTACTTGCGGCGGCAGCGCGGCCATCATTTCTCTTTCGTTTCCTTGTTCAAAATACCATGCTTGCAAAAACCGCTCCGCCGGCGGATTCGTAATTAAAATTTCCCCGTCGCGGTTAAACGTAATGACCCCATCGGCCATGCTGCTTAAAATGCTCGCGAGCTGCTCTTTTTCTTGGTTCAGCGCATTGATATTAAATTGCAGCCGCCTTCCCATTTGATTAAACGCCATCGCCAGCTCGCCGATTTCGTCATGAGTTAAAATCGGCACTTTCGTATCGAATTTTCCGCGCGCCACTTCAAAAGCGGCTTGGCGCATTTTGCGCAGCGGCGCGGTAATGCGCGTCGATAAAAAAAATGCAAAAACCGTCGTGAGCACGATCGCGATAAACGCTGCCAGAAAAATAAATTTCGTCGTCTGCTTTGTCGTATCTTCAACTGCTTTTAACGACTGGTAGACAAACACCGCTCCTTGTTTTCCGTCCGCTGTTAAAAGCGGCACACCGACAATGAGCCATTCGCTATTGCGATCGTTTTGTGCTTGTACGTTCGGCAAGTACGTTTTCTTTTTCACTTGCTTTCGCTTCGTGAATGCTTGCTTCAGTTCTTCATCTTTTTCAATGAACGATAACGGCAAGTTGCGAAGCTCGGAATGAGACGGTAAATACCAATAATGGGTTTTGTCAACCATGATGATCGCTCTTGACGTATGACCAACTAATGACGAAGCGATGGAGCGAGCAAGCGCTTCATCTTCGTGCTCTTCCATCACTTCCGATACTTTCACCGCCAGCTGCGTCAGCTCTTTTTCCGCTTCTTGCACGTGATACGTTTCAAAAAACTTTAACAGCAACATCGTTAACACAAACAAGACGCACGACACAAGAAGCAAAATCGTGAACCATAGCTTTCCGACAACGCTTCGCCAAAACCACATCATTCGTTCACAACCTCAAATTTATAGCCAACTCCCCAAACGGTCACAATCATTTTCGCCGCTGTTGGCGAAACTTTATTTAATTTTTCACGGAGCCGCTTAATATGCGTGTCGACCGTCCGCAAATCGCCAAAAAATTCGTAATGCCATACTTCTTTTAACAGCTGCTCGCGGTCAAATACTTTATCTGGCGATTTCGCTAAAAACAAAAGCAATTCATATTCTTTCGGCGTCAAGTTCACTTCTTTTCCATCGGCCGTCACACGATGGGCGTCATTATCAATTGTTAAATGCGGAAATACGAGCACATCTTTCGCCGTCGTATCCGCCTGAATATATGTTGCATTCGCCGTGCGGCGCAACAATGCTTTTACGCGCAATACAACTTCGCGAGGGCTGAACGGTTTGACGATATAATCGTCCGTCCCCGCTTCAAATCCTTGCACGCGGTTCGCTTCTTCGCCTTTTGCTGTTAACATAATGATCGGCGTCGCTTTCTTTTCGCGAATTTCTTTACATACTTCTACTCCGTCTTTGCCCGGCAGCATTAAATCGAGCAAAATTAAATCATAATCGGTTTCCAACGCTTTTTTGAGCGCATCATCTCCATTATCTGCCTCTTCAATCGCATATTCTTCGCGCTCTAAATACATTTTTAATAAGCGACGAATGCGTTCTTCGTCATCGACTACTAAAATTTTCACTTGTTTATCCACCATATGAACATCCTCCCTTGCTCACTATTTTACAAAAATGCGGTGATTTTATCTACCTTATTTCCATAACAAAAGGATGTCCCATAAAAAGCGAGACATCCCCTTTTTTTACATACCAGCATACGAATGCAAGCCGGCGATCACCAAGTTGACTGCAACAAGGTTAAACATGATGATCGCAAAACCGATGACCGCAAGCCATGCTGATTTTTCCCCATGCCATCCTTTCGATAAACGAAGGTGTAAAAACGCCGCATAAAACAGCCACGTAATGAGCGCCCATACTTCTTTCGGGTCCCAGCCCCAGAAGCGCGTCCACGCAATTTGCGCCCAAATCATCGCGAAAATAAGCGCTCCGAGCGTAAACACCGGAAACCCGATCGCCACCGCACGATAACTAATTTCATCTGTTAAATCTAAATTGACGTTTTTCACAAGCGGCTGAAGAGCGGCGGCCACGCGCTTGCGCAACACAAGTCGGAACAACAAATAAAGCACCGCTCCGCCAAACAACGACCAAATGACGGTATTTAACCTTTTCGCATTAATGATCGCTGGCATTTCGGCAAGCGGTTGAAAACGGTCAGCGCTTTCTTTCTCTAACTGTCCTTGATTCGGGCCGACGAGTGCTGGCATATTATAGATTACTTCTTTTTCCATGCCGTTTTTGTCAATCCATTTAAACTTCGCCTCATAACCAGCGATGCTAAACGCGCTCGAAACAGCGACAAAACCGAGCGTCGTAATCAAACAAAACAGCACAAACTCCAACCAAAACGTGCGCTTGCTCGGCTTCGATTGATCGACGGCACGAATTAAATAAATGAGCCCTGCCGCAAAACTAACCGCCAAAATCGCTTCTCCAGCGGCCGCTGTCGTCACATGGATCTTCAACCAGTCACTCTGTAACGCCGGAATAAGCGGCGTAATCTCGCGCGGGAACATGCTGGCATAAGCGATGATGAGCAATGCGATCGGCAATGTGAACAATCCGAGCACACTTGTTTTATAAATGAAATAAATAATAATAAATGCCGCAACAAGCATCATTCCGAAAAAGGTGGTATACTCAAATAAGTTGCTGACCGGCGCATGCCCCGCCGCAATCCACCTTAAAATAAAATACCCTAATTGGGAAATAAATCCAGAAATCGTAACCGTAATCCCAATCGTTGCCCAACGGCTCGTGCGCGATGCTCCTTTTTTATCGCGAATCGTGCCGCCAAAAAAGAGCGTTCCAATCAAATATAGAACAAATGCGATATATAGCAATGTGCTACTGAGTTGCACCATGCTCGTTTCCTCCTTGCGCTGCTTTCTTCTTCATTTCAGCCTGATCGACCGGCATCGCTAACCCCGTTCCTTCGATGATCGATTTAATTTCATTTTTTAATCCGAACCAGTTTTTATTCGTATGGGCGGCAAGCCATACTTCCCCGTTTACTTGCTTAAGCCAAATGCGGCGATGGTTCCAATACATTCCTTGAATAACACCAATCATAAAAATCGTTCCGCCCACGCCTAAAATCCATAACGTAAAATCACGGCGCACCGTTAAAGCGGATACATTTCTCGTTTCGATGCCAGCAAACGCCATTTTGTACTTGTTGTTGCCAAACGGCTCAATCGTCTGGCGGATCGCTACGAAACTCACTTCCCCTTTTGGCTTGTCTGGTGCGTACATTTTAAAAACGAACGCTGGATTGTTCGGAATTTTTGTTTTCGTCGCCGGATTGCCGTCGTTATCAAAATAAAAATCAGGAAAATAGCTGAGCAGCTCCACCCGATATCCTTTTCCCAAGTTGTAAGAAGACGTCGGATTGCGCAGATCGACCGTCACCGTTCCAAATGATGTCCCCGTTTTTTTGTCGATGAGCTGAAACGACATTTTGCTTAGTTCATTCAATTTAAAATCAACTTGGTAAAGCGCATAATGATCATATTTTAACGGATCGTTCACACGAATCTTATATTCTTTTACTTTTTGTAATTTCGGCTCATCTCCCGGGATGACTGGACCGACACGCTTATATAAAACGGCATTCGTCTGGTATGTTTTGGCGACCATACCGCTGCCGACACGGTCAATCGCTGCATTAAACACTTCGTTTTCTTTCCCTTTTTCGTACGTTTCAAAAATAAACTTTTCGTTTTTCAAAAAATATTTCCCGTTTGTTCCCGGAATTTCTTTCGTTTCACCTTCGCGAATCCAGAGCACTTTATCGACGTACATTCCAGGCACAAAGCGAAGCATCGCCCCGATTAAAAAAATGATTAAGCCAATATGATTGACATACGGGCCCCATCGCGAAAAGCGCCCTTTTTCGGCGAGAATGTTACCGTTTTCTTCGCGGATGTGATAGCGGCGCTTCGCTAGACGCTCCTTCACCGTTTCGAAAAGGCGCTCATCGTTCACATTCGTTATGCTGAACAAGCGCTGGCGGCGCAAAAAGGTTTCATGACGCACCACTCCTTGATTGTTCAGCGCGCGATAAAGCGGAATCACCCGGTCTAAGCTGCAAATGACGAGCGAAACGCCGATTGAGGCAAGCAACAGCATGTACCACCATGAACCGTATAAATTGTTGAACCCGAGCTCATAATATAATTTTCCTGCCCACCCGTACTGATCTTCATAATATTGGGCCGGTGTTACGTTCGGCGGCAAATACATTTCTTGTGGAAAAATCGTGCCGATTGCCGACGCAATGAGCGTAATGACAATGAGCCATACGCCGACTTTAACAGATGAGAAAAAATTCCAAATTTTATCTATGATCGTTTTGTTATACGTTTGGGAACGCCGCGCGCTTCCTTCATACCGCATATCCAATAGCGGCTTTGTCGTTTCTTCAATCGGCTTCCCGCATGATTCGCAAAAAGCAGTGCCATATGGATTGACGTGACCACATTCGCATTTTACTTGTTCCATAACAAAAACTCCCTACGGTTTAATGCTTTCCATATACTGTTTGACCATCTCTTCTGTCATCGTTCCAGTAATAATTTGTTTAATTTTTCCATCTTTATCAATTAAAAACGTCGTTGGCAGCGGGTTGATTTCATAGGCGTTCATCACTTGGTCTTCGCGGTCAATGACAACCGGAAACGTCAGTCCGAACCGGTCGACAAATTTTTGCACGCTTAATTTCGGTTCGCCGACATTGACCGCCAACACTTCAACCCCTTGTTTTTTATAGACCGCATATTGTCGGTTAATATACGGCATTTCTTTTTCGCACGGCTTGCACCACGTTCCCCAGAAGTTCAAAAATACCCCTTTGCCACGGTAATCGGAGAGGCGGTGCGTTTTTCCGTTTAGATCCGTCAGCACGAAATCCGGGGCAGTCGCACCGACTTTAATGTCCGTTTTTTCCGCAAAAATGCTTGAATAAATCGTATAACCGACGGCGCTCAACAACAACAATAAAATAACCGTACGCACAACAAGTCGCTGTTTTTTCATCATCTTTGGCGAGGAGACCCCCACTTCACCGACCAAAGGGAGGAAGTGGGGGAGGAATCGCCCATCCTCCTTTCTTTTGTATATAATATAATAAGAATGTGGAGAAAACCGTTGTATCAAGACACTCCAATCCCCGTTACTCGATGTAGGGAGTTGGTTGCAGGAAACGTTGCAACCGTAAACAATAGAGCGTACATCCGTCTGTTGTGCGTGGAAGTCAAGTACTGCCTACAGACATGCCGAGCCACTCGGTAGCGATATAGGCATGACCTATGTCGTTGGGTAGTCGTCAACCTGCCCCTAATGCAACCCCAAGTCAAGGAAGGAGATTGATGCCCGTTCGCACTTCTGGGGAGTTGCAGGCCTCCACTTCAAGCGTTAGCTAAGTGGGGGTAGTTGACCCCTCTAACTCTCCCAAAAAGAAAGATATACCCTCTACCATTATAGCAATATCTACTATGGATATAATGAAAATTATATGAATGTTGTGTGACAATTGAGAAATATTTACTTTAGAGCATGTCTTCCCGATAATGCAAGCGCGCGAAGCTGTTTTACTTCGTGCGGCGACAACTCACGGTAATCGCCAGGGTTCAGTCCTTTTAAATCAAGAAACGCATAACGTTCCCGCTTCAATTTCATCACTTGGCAGCCGATCGCTTCAAACATGCGGCGCACTTGGCGGTTACGTCCTTCATGAATGCGAATTTCCATAATCGCTGTTTTCTTTCGCTTGTCAAGCGAAAGCATTTTCACTTTTGCCGGCGCGGTCATTCCATCTTCGAGCATGATCCCTTTTTCGAGTTGTTTGAGCTGCTCACGTGTCGGAATGCCTTTTACTTTTGCTACATACACTTTTTCAATTTCATAGCGGGGATGCATCAAAAGATTCGCAAAATCGCCATCGTTTGTCAACAATAACAGCCCCGACGTATCGTAATCAAGCCGTCCGATCGGGTAAATGCGTTGGTTAAGATCTTTAAAAAAATCCGTGACGACTTTCCGCCCTTTGTCATCTTTCACGCTAGAGATGACACCGCGCGGCTTATAAAGAAGGTAATAGACCGGCTCTTCTCTTTCGACCGGAATCCCTTCCACTTCGATTTTATCTTGCGGACCGACTTTAACGCCAAGCTCGGTCACGATTTTGCCGTTGACTGTCACTTTTCCTTGTAAAATCAGCTCTTCTGCTTTTCTTCGCGATGCGATTCCAGCACGAGCGATCACTTTTTGCAATCGTTCCATCGTTTTCACCTCTTCACTCATCTTACTCTTTTCGACATAAAGATACAAGCATACGACACTATTTTTTATCATACCTTTCTTTATTTCAACAAACAAAAAAGCAACCAAAACCGGTTGCCTACTTTCCAAATACAAGCAATACAATTAAAAAGGAAACGATAAAGCTTAAGATGTCGGCTAAAACGCCGACTTTCAACGCATCACCCATCTTTTTGATGCCGACAGCGCCGAAGTAAACGGTTAAGACGTACAACGTTGTTTCCGTGCTGCCTTGAATCGTCGCGGCAAGCCTGCCGATAAATGAATCCGGGCCATATGTCGCAATTAAATCAGTTGTCATTCCTAAAGCGGCCGTGCCGGAAATGGTGCGCATCATCGCCAGCGGCACAACTTCAGCCGGAAGGCCAACCGCTTCAGCCATCGGTTTGACAAACCCGATCATATAATCAAGCGCTCCGGAAGCACGAAAAATCGACACCGACACAAGCATCCCCACTAAATATGGGATAATTGAAAATGCAATGTGAATGCCTTCTTTTCCCCCTTCGACGAACGATTCATAAGTCGGCACTTTTTTCCACGTTCCGTACAGAAGAATGAAACCGATTATCGCCGGAATAAGCCAAAGCGAAATTGATTGAACGATTCCCATCATCGCTTTCCACCTCGCGTTCGTTTCCAATAATAATACCGGTCAATGAAAATCGCCCCAATGGTGGAAATGGCGGAAGCAACAAACGTCGTACCGATAATTTCGCCCGGTGCCATCGATTCGTATGTCATGCGAATCGAAATAACCGTTGCAGGAATGAGTGTAATTCCGGACGTATTCATCGCTAAAAATGTGATCATCGAGCGGCTTGCCGTATCTTGATCGCCGTTCAGTTTTTTCAACTCTTCCATCGCTTTAATCCCCATTGGGGTTGCGGCATTACCAAGTCCAAACATATTGGCGATCATATTGGAAACGATGTAGCCTAACGCCGGATGATTGGCCGGCACTTCCGGAAACAGGTAGCGCACGAGCGGCTTGCACAAATGAGCGAGCTTATCAAGCAATCCGGCGTCTTCAGCAATTTTCATCAAGCCGAGCCAAAACACTAAAATACTGATCATTCCTATACCGATGGTAACGGCTTCTTTTGCCCCTTTAAATACAGCTTCGTTCACTTCATTGATTGTGCCGTTCGCAGCCGCAAAGACAATTCCGACAAGCGCCATGATCGCCCAAATCAGATTAACCATCGCGCCCCACACCTAAAAAGAAAAATAGCTTCCAAATGGTCGATGTCTCTTGCATGTTACGGTTATGCTTATATAAAAGTGGTACTTCATCGATCGGCTCACCGTCTAAATACAACACTGCTTTGCCAACGACGGTCGGGATGAGTTGCTCATCTTCTTTCCATTGTTTTTTCGGTTTGATGAGCTGGATGTGAACGCGCAACTTCGCGATCTCCTGTTCCGTTACCGGATATAATAGATCACGGCTTGCTTGAATGCGGTTTTTGTAAAAACGGTCATTCACTTTTTGGTCGATTCGTTTTTTGGCGATTTTCGCGAGCACATAATGTTCGAAACCGTATTCATACATGGTGATATGGTCATTCCAATCATCAGGAGCGTTGAGCGTGACCGCGATCAACTCCATTCCGTCTTTTTCCGCCGTTGTTACAAGCGTCCGTTTCGCCCGTTTCGTATAGCCTGTTTTACCACCTGTGCAATATTCATAGAGGTTTGTTAACAATTTATTTTTGTTGCGCCAGATCCGGTCCCATTTTTCATCAGGATTCGGGGCGCGGTACACTTTTGTGCCAGAGATTTTGCGAAATTCTTCGTTGTGCATCGCATAACGCATCAAAAGCGCCATATCGTAAGCGGTCGAATAATGGTTTTCCACATCATCTAAACCGTGCGGATTCGCAAAATGCGTATTTCTCATCCCAATTTCTTCCGCTTTTTGGTTCATTAAAAATACAAACCCTTCGACGCTTCCGCCGACGTATTCAGCGATCGCAATAGCAGCATCGTTTCCCGAGCGAAGCATTAACCCGTAGACGAGGTCGCGCAATTTAATTTTTTCGCCTTCCTTCAAATAAACCGATGACCCCTCCGCCCGCACCGCCCGAGAACTCACCGTCACCGTATCGTTCATTTTTCCTGATTCGATCGCAATAATGGCTGTCATAATTTTCGTAATGCTAGCAATGCGCCGCTTTGTATAGGCGTCTTTTTCAAACAATACGCGCCCTGACGTTTGTTCCATTAATATCGCACTTTGTGCGCTGACACCTTGTGCCTTTGTTTGCTTCGGAATACATGAAAAAATGAGCGCCAACACTATGATGAAAACGATCCAGCGTTTCCTTTGCTCCATGTAATCCCATCCCTTTTGCCGTTTTGTACAAGTGTATGCGGCAAAAGGGAGGATATGCGCAAAAATTGTACAAGTCTAAGCGAGAAGAGGAGGCCTTCCCTCTCGTTCATCAAAACGCCTTCCAGCGCAATTTACTTGCTTGTTCAAACCGGCGTTCCACATCACGCCAATTCACGACATTCCACCAGCTGTTAATATAGGCGGCTCGATCGTTTTTATATTGTAAATAATACGCATGTTCCCATACGTCTAACACAAGCAGCGGAATCGTATCCCATTGCGTCATGAACTGATGCTTTTCGGTTTGTAAAATTTCGAGACGGTGGGCACGCGGCGACCAGACGAGCAATGCCCAACCGACTCCTTCAACTTTTTTGGCCGCTTCGGTAAAATGTTGTTTAAAGCGGGCGATACTGCCAAAGTCGGCTTTGATTTGTTCAAGCAGCGCTCCTTGTGGTTCTCCTCCGCCTTTTGGGGTCATGTTATACCAAAAAATCGTATGCAAATAATGGCCAGAACCGTGGAACGCTGCTTCGCGCTCCCAATGTGTCAACAGCTCGTAATCGTTCGTTTCCCGGGCTTTTTGCATCATTTTTTCCGCCTTGTTTAAACCGTCGACATAGCTTTGATGATGCTTCGTATGATGGAGTTGCATCATTTCTCCGGAAATATGCGGTTCCAACGCGTCATATCGATACGGAAGCGGTGGGAGCGTATGTCCTCCAGCAGAAATACGGTCATGTTCTTGACGCAACATTTCTTCGTCTATTGCCTCGTCCGTCACGTCGGCCGTTTTTTCTTCCAACTCCTCTTCCGTTTGATACAGTTGCAGCGCTCTTTCGTAAAGCGCATCGGCCATCCCTTGAATCTCGCAAATCGCTTCTTCCGTCCATTCTCCTTCATGTTGTGCAAGGCGAACAAGGAAATCTTCCACTTCACCGCGTGCTCCCGACTGTTGTGCCAGCTGTTTTCCCCATTCCGTCACTTCATGAACATATTGTTGGAACTGCGTTTGCCATTCGACTTTTTCCGATGTTGATTCTTCTGTTTGTCCCGTCATTTGTTCGTTACGTTCTTGAAACAGTTGCATCGCTTTTTCATAAAGCACGTCGACTGTCATTTGAATGTCGTAAATCTCTTCTTCGCTCCATTCACCTTCATGCTGTTTGAGGCGGACAAGCAGCTCTTCCACATCCGCACTTCCCTCTTCGCGTAGTTGCTTTCCCCATTCCATCACTTCATGTACATATTGTTGAAACTGCGCTTGCTGTTCCATAGCCAACCTCCTCATTATTTTTATCCGCCATTATCGTATGAGTGATGGGGAAAAATCGTTCCCGCCCTTTTTAAAAAGAAAAAGCCACCTTCCCCAATCGGAAAGGCAGCTTGTTTCTTAATTATTTCGACTGAAGCATTTTTGTCCGGTAATCTGTTTCATAAAATTCAAGTTCTTCGCGCATTGCTTGGAAACTGCTTTCAAGCGATGCAACTAGCGCTTTGAGCGACGGAGGCGGCGTTTGCCGGAATTTGATCGAGTTTCGGCCCGTATACGCCGAACGGCTGTCTTCATACCACACATCATTTTTTGGTGCAAAAAATTCGGTAATGCACGAATGGTAAATGCGATACAGTGTCTTTTCCGCAGCGGCTTTGCGGAACGGTTCATCGTTCAACACAATGCGGCATGCTTCCAATCCTTCTTCACAATACACAACGAGTCGGCGCAAATTCGACAGTAGCAATTCGTAATACGCTTTGTCTCCATTTTCTTGCTCGTTCAACAAACCGGTAAGCGTTATTTCATTCAAATATCCCGCAATCGCTTGGACGGTTTGCTGCAAAAACGCCTCCACTTGCTTCGTTTGATTCATGACAATGGAATTTCCCATAAAAAGACCCCCAATGTTTATGATGGTTGCACGATAAACAAAAGCGGCGATGCGAGTTCATATTCCCCTTTTGTTTCTAAAGCGGCAAAGACTTCTTGAAGCTTTGTAAATTCAATATGCTCAAAATAGCGGTGAAATTCCTTTTCTTCATTGATATACACCCGTTTTCGATGGCGGAAGCTCGGGTTTTTCAGCAAGCATACGAGCGCCACAATATCTTTAAAATAGACGTCACGTCCGTTCACCGTAAAAATCGGATTTTGTTTATACGGAGTAAATGACGGAAACAATTCGTCAAAATAGCGCACATATAACACGTGCAGCGTCTTTTCCTCTCCGTCTTCGACAAACGTCACCTCGGACCGGTTAAAAAAATCTTCGGACGTGTTCGGTTGCGCTTTTTCCAGTTCATACCCGTGACAGCGGCGAATTCGCATACAATAGCCTCCTTTGTTTGCAAAAAGAGAGAAAATTTCGTTACTTTTATCTTATCATACTTGCCAGCTATTGTTTCAATGTTTCTGCAAATTTTTCAAAGAATAAATCGGCTTCCCGTTCCGTTTCATCATCGTCTTGCAATTCCGGAAGCGGCGGCAACTCTTCAAGCGTCTTTAGCCCGAAGTAATCCAAAAACTCTTTCGTCGTTCCGTATAAAATCGGCCGGCCCGTCCCTTCCGCTCTTCCTACTTCTTTCACAAGCGCTTTCGCCATGAGCGTCTGCAACGGTTTATCGCTTTTTACACCGCGAATTTCTTCAATTTCCGCCCTTGTAATCGGCTGGCGATACGCGATGATCGCCAGCGTCTCGAGCGCCGCTTGCGACAAAGAAGAAGAGCCGGGAGATTCGACGAGTTTTTTTAAATACGGTGCATGCTCTTTTTTCGTCGCCAATTGAAACACACCGGCAAGTTCGATTAACTGAATGCCGCGGCCCGGCTCGTCGTAATCCGCTTTGAGCTCACCGATGATTGGCAGCACCTGCTCTTCTGTCATTTCTAACACGGAAGCGATTTGTTTCAGCGACAATCCTTCATCTCCGGCCGCAAACAATAAGCCTTCGATGATCGCTTTATACTCGTTCATCTTCATGTAGCCCCACCCTCTCATTGCTCGCAACGAAAATGTCGGCAAAATTCCGCTCTTGTTCGATGATGATTAAATTTTTTTTCATCAGTTCTAAAATCGCTAAAAACGTCACCACAATATGTTCGCGGTCGTAATACGGGAACAAATCGAAAAAGTTTTTCCGCCTTTTCGCTTTCCGCAATTCGCTTAAAATTTCCTCCATTCGCCGTTCAATTGGAATTTCTTGACGAGCTACTTTTGTACGGAGCGGCTTTTGCAGTTTTTTGCGGCGCAACAGCTTCGAAAAAGCGACGAGCATATCGTAGACGGTCACATCGAGCGGCTGCTTTTCCGCTTCGATTTCTGATGCGTACACGCTTAAATCGCTTGGTGGCTTCGTAAATAACAGCGCCCGTTCTTCTTCGCGCTTTTTCAATTCATGCGCCGCTTCTTTATATTTTTTATATTCAAGAAGACGCTGCATTAACTCTTCGCGCGGGTCTTCTTCCAAATCGCCTACTTCCTCATCGAGCAACTCTTCTTCATGTTTCGGCAGCAACATTTTGCTTTTGATTGCCAAAAGCGTCGCCGCCATTACTAAATATTCGCTCGCGATATCTAACTGCAATTCTTGCATCGCGTGAATGTAGGCCATATATTGTTCGGTAATTTCCGCCACGGGAATATTATAAATGTCAATTTCGTACCGGTTAATTAAATGCAATAACAAGTCAAGCGGACCTTCAAATACTTCAATTTTCACCTTATACTGCACGTTCATCCCACCATTTTCAATGACACTACCGTTAAGTATAGATGATAATCGTGCGTTGTCCAAGCAAATTTTTCCCGATCCTATGATACAATACAAATATCATATAGAAAGAAGGGATCATCATTGTATCCAAACGCCTATATCGAGTATTTGCTTCATTTTCATACCGACCGCGATTATTTTGAATGTCACGAAATATTAGAAGAACATTGGAAAAACGATGAAAAAAAACAGGTGTGGGTGGCGCTCATTCAAATAGCGGTAGCGCTCTATCACCATCGGCGCGGAAACGTACTTGGAGCGAAACGAATGATGCAAAAAGCAATCGCGCTTGTTGAACAAGAAAAGGAAGCGATCGAACAGCTCGGCCTTGATTATGCCGAACTGCTTCCACTCTTAAAACGGTACATCGAGCAAATCGATAAAGGAGAGCGATACGAAAGCATCTGCCTGCCGATCGCCGATGAAACGCTGATGCAAACGTGCCAAACGATATGCAAGCAGCGAAGGCTTGTCTGGGGGAACAAAAGCGATCTCGACAACGAGTTTTTGCTTCATAAACATGCGTTGCGCGACCGCTCCGATGTCCTTGCTGCGCGCAAGGAGAAAAAAAAGAAAGGGATGCCTAACAGCTAGACATCCCTTTACAGTTCGCATTTTTCCAAAAATGCGGCCGTAAACTCATTGGCTTTTAACTCATAGTTCGGATACATTTCTTTAAGCGCTTTGACCATTTGTTTTCCGATCCCTTGATGGCGATGGGACGGGTTGACGCTAATATGCTGGATTTCCGCCACGTGTTCATCGCGCAATACAATTCCGATAATTCCGATAATATCTTCTTCCTCTTTCCATAAAAACAGCTGCCAGTTTTCATTCATCTCGTATTCCTTAATCGTTTGTTGCAATTTTTTCAGCTCTTTTTCTGTCGGCATAAACGACAGAAGTCCCATGGCAATTTTCTCATAGTTTTTTCGATAGCGAATTAACATAAAGAACCCCTCATTACTGGCGATACTTTTCTTCGGCAGAAAAGGACAAAAGTCGTTTTCTCATTACGTATTATAAACGCTATTGTGTTACTTGTGAACTATTTCTATGAAAAAGAGCGAAGAAGGTTAGCCATTTCAATCGCGCTGACCGCAGCTTCCCATCCTTTGTTGCCCGCTTTCGTGCCTGCGCGCTCAATCGCTTGCTCGATCGTATCGGTCGTTAAAACGCCGAAAATGACCGGTGTTCCCGTCGATAGCGACGCATGAGAAACCCCTTTTGCCACTTCATTGCACACGTAGTCGTAATGGCTTGTGGCGCCGCGAATGACCGTTCCAAGCGCAATGACCGCGTCATATTGTTTCGATTCCGCCATTTTTTTTGCGACAAGCGGAATTTCAAACGCTCCCGGCACCCATGCGACTGCGACATCATTTTCATCGACGCCGTGGCGCTTAAGGCCGTCTAAAGCACCCGATAATAGCTTGCTCGTAATAAATTCATTAAACCGCGACACGACAATTCCGACTTTTAACCCTGTACCGACTAAATTTCCTTCCATGATTCTCATCACCATATCCTCCTATCTTTTCCGTCAGCCGTTTTCATCATAATACAAAAATCCTAAAAGATCGACCGTCTTTACGTTAAAAATGCAACATATGGCCTAATTTTTCGTATTTCGTTTTTAAATATTTTTCGTTTTCTTTTTTCGTTGGCATTTGCAACGGCACACGTTCGACAACTTCTAAGCCATATCCTTTTAAGCCGGCAATTTTGCGCGGATTATTCGTCAAAAGTCGCATTTTCGTTACGCCTAAATCTTTTAAAATTTGCGCACCGATGCCGTAATCGCGCAAATCGGCAGGGAAGCCGAGCTTTTCGTTCGCTTCAACTGTATCATAGCCTTGTTCTTGCAGCTTATACGCGCGCAATTTGTTCAATAAGCCGATGCCGCGCCCTTCTTGGCGCATGTAAAGCAAGATGCCGCGCCCTTCTTCTTCAATTTGGCGAAGCGCCGCATGAAGCTGCGGGCCGCAGTCGCAGCGATACGAGCCAAAGACATCGCCGGTTAAGCATTCGGAATGGACGCGAACGAGAATCGGCTCATCCGGAATAACTTCCCCTTTAACGAGCGCGACATGCTCTTTTCCATCTACAGAATTCGTATAGCCGATCGCTTTAAATTCACCGAATTCCGTCGGCAGCGTAATTTCGACTTCGCGCTTGACAAGCTTTTCTTTTCGGCTTCGATATTGGATCAAATCTTTAATCGTAATCATTTTCAAATCAAATTGATCGGCGATTTTGCGCAAATCCGGCACGCGTGCCATCGTTCCGTCTTCTTTAATAATTTCGCAAATGACGCCGGCCGGCTTCGCCCCGCACAACCGTGCCAAATCCACCGCTGCTTCCGTATGGCCGGCGCGGCGCAATACACCGCCTTTTTTCGCTACAAGCGGAAACACATGGCCCGGACGTTTAAAATCGCTCGCTTTCGCATTCGGATTGAGAAGCTCTTGAATCGTCTTCGATCGCTCGTATGCGCTAATGCCGGTCGTCGTCGATTTATGGTCGATGCTAACGGTAAACGCCGTTCCATGCGGGTCGGTGTTATGGTTGACCATCGGCGCTAAATCGAGTTTGTCTGCCAATTCCTCCGTCACCGGCACACAAACAAGTCCGCGCCCATATTTAATCATAAAGTTGATCACTTCCGGCGTCGCCTTTTCCGCTAATGCGACAAAATCGCCTTCGTTTTCCCGGTCTTCATCATCGCAAACAATAATGACGTTTCCTTGGATCAATTCGTAAATGGCTTCTTCGATCGTATTGAACATATACTCCCCCCCTGATTACTTGTAGCCGTGCTTTTCTAAAAACTCAAGCGTGATCGCCGGCGAAGTCTGCTCTTCTTCTTTTTTGCGAAGGAACTGCTCGACGTATTTGCCGATCACATCGCATTCGATATTGACAATATCTCCAACTTGCTTGTCTCCTAAAATCGTTTCCGCCCTCGTATGCGGAATAAGGGAAATTGTAAACGTGTCATCGGTGAGCCCGAAAATTGTTAAGCTTGTCCCGTCAACGGCAACGGAACCTTTCAAAATCATATAGTTCCGCAGCTGTTTCGACACTTTAATTTCATAATAAACCGCGTTCGCTACAGACTCTTTGCGAATAATTTCACCGATGCCGTCGACATGTCCGGAAACGAAGTGCCCGCCGAATCTGCCGTTCGCTGCCATCGCCCGCTCTAAATTCACTTTCGAGCCGCGCATTAATGTGCGGAGCGATGTCGCCCGCACTGTTTCCGGCATGACATCAACGGTAAAGGAGCGGTTTGTAAACGACGTTACCGTCAAGCATACCCCGTTAACGGCAATGCTGTCGCCAAGCTTCACATCTTCTAAAATTTTTTTGGCGCCAATCGTAAAAACAATCGCTTCTCCGGATTGCTTCATTTGTTCAATTGTTCCGACTTCTTCAATAATCCCTGTAAACATCATGACTCACCCTTTATTTTTGGTATCGCGACGACTTTTATATCGGATCCGATCGTTTCAATGCGTTTGATCGTCAATTCCAGCACATCTGCCATTTTCGCAAAACCGACTCCGCCAACCGGTGTTCGCGCATCGTTTCCTCCAATGATCTTCGGGGCAAAATAAGCCACGATTTCCTGAACCGCACCAGCTTGTACAAAACTGTCATGTACACGTGAGCCGCCTTCGACAAAGACGGACGTCACTTTCTGTTCCGCTAGCATGTGCAACAGTTCACGAATATCGATGTTCGGCGCGTTCATTGGAATGATGCGCACATGCGGTTTTTCGTACAGCGCCATTCTCTCTTTTGGCACGTCACTGCCGACAATAAGCCACGTTTCCGCTTCCGTGTCCTGAATCACATTGGCATGAAACGGCGTGCGCAAATGCGTATCTAAAATGATGCGAATCGGGTTTTTTCCCCCTTCCGAAAGCCTTACCGTCAAGCGTGGATCATCGGCAATGACCGTGTTCACTCCAACGAGAATCGCATCGTGCAGCGCGCGATAGCTGTGCACGTCACGCCGCGCTTCTTCGGACGTAATCCATTTGCTGTCACCAGTTTTCGTCGCGATTTTTCCGTCTAAGCTGCACGCATACTTTAACGTCACAAACGGCGTTTTCGTCGTAATGTAGTGGAAAAAGATGCGGTTGAGTTCATCGGCTTCTTCCTTTAAAACACCGACCGTCACGTCAATGCCAGCGTTTTGGAGCTTTTCAATCCCTTTCCCCGCTACAAGCGGATTCGGATCGGTCGTTGCGATGACGACCCGCTTTACGCCCGTTTCGACTAATAAATCGGCGCACGGCGGCGTTTTCCCGAAATGGCTGCACGGCTCAAGCGTCACATAGACGGTCGCCCCTTTCGCTTTGTCGCCGGCCATGCGAATCGCATGAACTTCCGCATGCGGCTCACCTGCTTTTAAATGGGCGCCGAAGCCGACAATTTCACCGTTCTTTACGACGACCGCACCGACAGCTGGGTTGGGAGCCGTTTGCCCGAGGCCTGTTTTCGCCACTTCCAATGCGAATCGCATATATCGTTCATCGTGCTGCATTGAATCCCTCCTTTTTTCGCCATAAAGAAAACCCTAGGAAAAAAGTCCTAGGGCAGATGTATATGAAGATCGCCTTTTTTTGCATAGCAAAAATAACCCAGCGCCATGCCCATTTTTCAATGAACGGCGTGAGTTGTCGGCAATCCTTCTCCCATCCAGACTATACTGTCGGCTCCGGAATTGCACCGGATCGTGCCTGTACGGCTCGCGGGCTGAGAAACGTTCTGTTTCATTACCGCCGGTCGGGAATTTCACCCTGCCCCGAAGGATGTGTCGCTATATTATATTTTCATTCATTATATCACAATAAAGCGAAATGTCTATCATTTTGCTACGAACAGCCAATACACTGCTCCCCATGCAAAACTTGCTAATAAAAGGATGAAAAATAATACCCAATTTTTTTTCATCGTCTCATCCTTTCTTGCTACACTTCGTCCCATACTTTCACTTCTTTCATCACGTCGCCGTTACGCATCGCTTTCACAGCATCCATTCCCACTGTTACTTGGCCAAACACCGTATGTATCCCATCTAAATGCGGCTGCGGCTCATGAACGATAAAAAATTGGCAGCTGCCTGTATCGCGGCCGCGATGTGCCATCGAAATTGCTCCTTCGATATGTTTATGTGGGTTGTTGTCCGTTTCGCACGGAATCGTGTACCCTGCATCGCCTGTCCCGTTTCCGCGCGGGCATCCTCCTTGACTGACAAAGCCCGGAATGACGCGATGGAACGTTAAGCCGTTATAAAATCCTTCATTCGCTAATTTTTCAAAATTCGCCACCGTTTTCGGCGCTTCGTTCGAAAATAATTCGAATTCAATTTTCGCACCGTTTTCCATTAAAATATATCCTTTTTTTGTCATATGCTCAGTCCCCTTTCTTTTCTTCCCTATCATACCATTGTTTAGCGCACAAAAAAAGTACGTTGCTTTTCGCTTCTATCTTATCCGATTTGTTTGTAGAATAGGAATGATGGTAATAAGGAAGGATAAGGAGGTTGTTTAGATGAAACGAATGTTTACCGGCTGGCTAGCGGCCACGATGGTGCTGATGTTTCCTGCCTTTGCCGCAGCAGATGTAACAGAAGGCGATGTCATCATTACGTTAGGGGAAAATTTAACGGAAGCACAAAAACAGCAAGTATTAAACGAAATGAACGCGCCACAAAACGCGCAAACAATCACCGTTTCCAACGCCGAAGAGCATAAATATCTCGACGGGTTAATTCCGAAAGCGCAAATTGGTACAAAAGCGATTTCGTCATCGATGATTACGATCGGAGCGAAAGGTTCGGGACTTAATGTAGAAACGCACAATATTACATGGGTAACGAAAGAAATGTATACGAATGCGCTTATTACAGCCGGCGTCAAAGATGCCAGTATCTACATTACCGCTCCTTTTCCTGTATCCGGCACGGCGGCGCTCACTGGATTAATGAAAGCGTACGAAATTTCATCGGATAAGGTCATACCAGACGAAGTGAAAAAAGTGGCGAACGAAGAAATGGTGAAAACGGCACAGCTTGGAAAATCAATCGGCAACGACCAAGCGGTAGCTCTTTTAGCGAAATTGAAAGAAGAAATCGCAAAAAATCCGCCACAAACCGAAGCTGATTTGCGTGCGCTTATTGAAAAAGTTGCTAAAAATTTAGGTATTACGCTCACACCCGATGAAATCAACAGCTTAATTTCCTTATTTAACAAAATGAAAAACTTAAATATTGACTGGAATCAAGTCAATGACCAACTGAGCAAAGCGAAAGAAAAACTGTCTACCTTCTTACAATCAGAAGAAGGGAAAACGTTTATCCAAAACATTATTGACATTTTGAAAGAAATTTGGAACGCAATTAAATCAGCGTTCACATCAACCGAACCGCAAAAATAAAAAGGCTGAATCATCAGCCTTTTTATTTTATTTCCAAAAGACATCTAGCCCCACTACATTTTCCTACGTTTTCGCGCTTAACGACGACAATGTATTTTATTCTTCTTTCGGAATGATATATGGCTCTAATTCTTCGACCATTCTCTGAATGCAGTCATTTCCGCGATACTTATCATCATTCGCTAACCGAACCGTATAATCTTCTGCCTCTTGAGCAGGCATTTGTAACTCATACCCGTTTATATCTAGAAAAGTAAAAAATACAGCTAATGCCGTGCGTTTATTTCCATTATGAAAGATATGGCCTCTTGCAATGGAATGATAATAACAGCATGCTTTGTCTATAACGGTGGGATATAATTCCGTCCCGAAATAAATTCCTTTTGGTCTCTCCAACATCGATTCAAACTTCGCTTGAAATTTGATTCCATTCTGCTCGCCTTCACCATAAAGTTCCATAAGCGTATAGTGGATTACTAAAATCTCTTCACCTGTCAAATACTGAACTTGCATAGCTTCTCCCTAAATCACTTGAAACGGCTTATCTCTCTTTTAGGTTTTTGAATGCTTGGTCGTATATGGTAACGGCTTTGTTTAAAGCATGCAAAACCTCTGGGCGAATTCCTTCTGGCAGTTTTTTTATAGATTTACGCATAGTAACTTCCCCCTTCTCCTGATTATAAATCAAAATCACTTCTTCTCCCTTCCTTAACTCCATTTCCTTAACAAATTCTGCAGGAATATTTACCGATAGACTATTTCCAACTTGACTGATTTTCCGGATGTAATATTTTTCTTCTGCTAACATTGTTTCATGCACCTTAACCTTCTTTATGACTATGTTATTACTATTATACACTTAGTACATTATAACTGTATATACCAAATAAACATACCGAGCAAGTAAAATCAAAAAACGGCGCACAGCAAAAAACAGGCTTCAGGAACGACGGAAGCCTGTTTTATCCTTATTTCCTCACCCTCGCCCTTAACGGGACATCAAGTCGCACTAAATCTTCATACGTTTCGCGTTTGACGACAAGCTGTGCCTCGCCATTTTCAACAAAAACGACGGCTGGACGAGGAATGCGGTTATAGTTGTTCGCCATCGAATAGCCGTACGCACCGGTGCAAAAGACGGCTAAATAGTCGCCCGCCTCCGCCTTCGGGAGCGGTAAGTCCCAAATGAGCATGTCGCCTGACTCGCAGCATTTCCCCGCAATCGCGACGACTTCTTCGTTTGCATCAAGCACGCGGTTGGCAAGTACCGCTTCATACTTCGCCTCGTACAGCGCCGGGCGAATGTTGTCGCTCATGCCGCCATCGACCGCCACATAATGGCGCACGTTCGGCACTTCTTTTCGTGAGCCGATCGAATAAAGCGTCGTACCGGCATCGCCGACAAGCGACCGGCCCGGCTCAATCCAAATTTCCGGCATTGCGATGCCTAACTCCGCCACTTGCTTCTTCACTTCCTCAATAATGTTTTCGACATATTGCGAAGCAGGAAGCGGGTCGTCCTCGCTCGTATAGCGAATCCCGAAGCCGCCGCCGAGGTTGACGACTTGTGGCACAAATCCATACGTTTCCCGCCAATACGCGATTTTTTGAAAAATCTTTTGCGCTGCCAATACAAACCCAGTCGTTTCAAAAATTTGCGACCCAATATGGCAATGAATCCCTAGGACAGAAAGCGCCCCCGACCGCCGCGCTTGCCGCAGCGCTTCCTCCGCCTGGCCGTTATTTAAGTCAAAGCCAAACTTGGAATCTTCTTGCCCCGTTAAAATATAGTCGTGCGTATGCGCCTCAATCCCTGGCGTTACCCGAAGTAAAATGTCGGTCACCGTTTCCCGTTCTCGGCTTAGTTGCTCGAGCAGCTGCAATTCATAAAAATTATCGACAACGATGCAGCCAACACGATGCTCAAGCGCCATTTCCAACTCTGCGCGGCTTTTGTTGTTGCCGTGAAAATGAATACGCTCTGGTGGAAACCCGGCTTTTAACGCCGTATACAATTCCCCGCCCGACACAACATCGAGCGACAGTCCTTCTTCTTCCACTAACTGAACCATCGCTACGGTCGAAAATGCCTTGCTCGCGTATGCAACTTGCGCCTTCACCCCATGCTTTTTAAACGCTTCTTTAAACGCGCGCGCGCGGGTGCGAATTAATGCAACATCATAAATATACAACGGCGTTCCATATTCTTTAGCGAGATCCACGACGTCAACGCCACCAATTTCTAAATGTCCTCTCTCATTGACACGACTCGTTCCGTGAAAAAACATGCCGATCCCTCATTCCAAAAGATTAACCATCCAAAAACGTTGATTTTTATTCGTTCCGAAAGCAAAAAAGACAGTTAACAAAATGATATTAACTGCCCTTTCTGCGGAAAAAGATTACGTATAACGTACCATAATTTAAAGAAAGTTGCAACATAAATATTTTTGCACGGGTGTTGATTATCCATTTACTAAAAAACATAGAATCATATGGCTGAACACAAACTTTTCTGCCACATCCCTCGAACAAGAACGCCGGCGGGCAAATGTCATTTGCCCGCAAAGCGTTCTTTGTTCGAGGAGGGCATGTTTACAGCATGCCCAGTCGGCAAACGGTTCGTTTGTCGACAACGGCAGAAAAGCTAGGAATAGAGCGATGTCAACTCGTTTTTATTGGTTAATCAACACGCCTGATATTTTTATTGTTTTCCACAATTTTTTATTGCTTGGATCGTCTTTTTACGTTGGCTGCTTTTGCCGGTTTTGCGGATGAACGATGCTCGGCCGCACTTTCGCCCCAGCAACGGAACGGCGGACGACAATTTGCATAAACGCGGCTGGGTCAAACGGAATAAATGGCCATAAATACGGCGTATTGAGCGAGCGAATGCGCACTAATAAAAGCATATAAATCGTCGTGCCAATCACAAGTCCCGGCACTTTAAACAAAGCTACTGCTAATACGAGCAATAGCCGAGCAATTTTATTGGCGATGCTTAGCTCATAGCTCGGTGTCGCAAACGATCCGATCGCCGCGACAGATACGTACAAAATGACTTCCGGAACAAACAAGCCGACATCGATCGCAATTTGCCCGATTAACACCGCCGCAATTAACCCCATCGCCGTCGATAGCGGCGTCGGCGTATGAATGGCGGCCATCCGCAAAAACTCGATCCCAAAATCAGCGATAAAAATTTGCACAATCACTGGAATATGTGTATGCTTATTCGGTCCGATAAACGACAACTTTTCCGGCAATAGCGACGGATCAAGAACAAATAAAATCCAAAGCGGCAGCAAAAACAACGACGATAAAATACCTAAAAAACGCACCCAGCGCACAAACGTTCCAACCGCCGGATTTTGTCGGTATTCTTCCGCATGTTGCACGTGATGGAAAAACGTCGTCGGCGTGATGATCACGCTTGGCGAAGTGTCCACCATAATGATCACATGCCCTTCTAACAAGTGCGTAGCAGCTACATCGGGACGTTCCGTATAACGAACGAGCGGATACGGATTATATCCTTGTTTCACTAAAAATTCTTCGACCGTTTTGTCCCCCATTGTGAGCCCGTCAATTTTAATTTGCTGAATTTCTTTTTTCACAAGTTTGACAAGCCCTGGATCAGCCACGTCTTTAATGTAGGCGATGCATACGTCCGTTTTCGAGCGCTCGCCGACTTGAATGATTTCAAACCGCAAGCGCTCATCACGAATGCGCCGCCTTGTCAGCGCCGTATTGACGATGATGTTTTCCACATATCCGTCACGCGCCCCGCGAACGACTTTTTCCGTATCCGGCTCTTGCGGCTGCCGACCAGGATAGCTGCGCACATCGACGACAAATCCGTTCGTTTCCCCTTCCATTAAAATAATAATGAGTCCCGACAACAATTTATCGATCGCTTCGTCTAAATTGTCAACGAGGCTTACTTGTTGATGAACGAGGCGATTTTCGAGAATTTGCTTCGCCTGTGCCGTTTGCCGCTCCTTATCATTAATTTGCACAATTTGCTTTAACAATTCGATTAAATATTGCGTATCGCAAAGACCGTTACAGTAATAAATATGCACTTCCTTTTTTAATATATGGACTTTCCGTATTCCTAAATCAAAACTCGTTCCGACCCCAATTTTCTCTTTCAAATATGCTTCATTATCGACTAGTTTTTCAAAAATCGGCACGGCGTTCGTTTTCGCTGCCAAATTCCCCACTCCTTTCTAAAATCAACTCGACCGCTTTTTTCGTAATCGGCGAACCGTATTTAATATGATCACGATACCCCATTTTCCCGATGTCGCCGATTCCAACAACAATCGGAATGTTTAACTGCTCTAAACAATACACCGTATCCCCGTTTATACGTCCTATCTCTAATTCCCGTATCCCCTCTTTATCCACTCCATATTCCGTCAACTGCCCGTCGCGATCAATGCACACATCAACTTTTGTCCATTCGCGTTGATGCGTGTTCGAAGCAACGGCAATCGCACCAATCACGTCAATTTGCTCATGTGTCGCTACATATTTTAATGCTTGTTCTCCCGCTCCTTCCCCGATCGCACCACAATCATCGAACATTACAAACACAGGATCATGAGGCGTTTGCAAAATGATAGACACGAGCTGTTTTCCCGTTAGCGCCGACGGATTTCCGCGGGAGCGGCTAATGCAACGGCCGCCCACTTCTTTTGCGATCTGTTGAATCGTCCGCCACGCAAACTCATCTCCATCTGTCACGACAATGACTCGTCTTTTTTTCATCTCCATTACCCTCTCGGTTTACAAATGAGAGCAGTAAAAAACGAAAGGACGATCGCAAAGGAAAGCTCAAGCCCTACAAATTGAAAAATGCCTGTACCGATACCCATCCACCCGTGTTCCGCTCCATATGACCATATTCCTTTCACAAGCAAAAACCCAAATCCGCTCATCGGCAACAAAGCGCCGGCTCCGGCGATGTCAACCAACCGGTCATACCATCCCAGCGCACCCAATATTGCGCCGGCGCTGACAAGCCCCGCGATCACATGAATTTGTGAAAAGTTTGTACGGTCAATCATCAGTTGCGCGATCCCACAAACGAAACCGCCGACTAAAAACGCTATCCAATACTCCATCGCGTGTTACCCCCTTACCGCTTCGATCACAACTGCATGGGCGATTGCCGGAATTGATTCGTTTTGTTGAATCATTGTCGAACTTAATAAGGCGCCGGTCGCAACGACTAGCATCCTCTGAATCGTTCCTTTTTCCATCTCTTTCAACAAATAGCCGTACGTGACGACCGCACAGCAAGCGCAACCGCTCCCGCCGGCAAACGTCGCTTGATCCGGTCGATACACCATCAACCCGCAATCGTTATAATTCGTTGTCACATCGTACCCCGCTTCCATTAGCAACTCCTTGAGAATGATGCTGCCGACCCGTGACAAATCGCCGGTGACAATTAAGTCGTAATCCACTGGCGTGCGGTGTAAATCTAAAAAATGCTGCTCGATCGTATGAGCGGCTGCCGGCGCCATCGCAGATCCCATGTCGAGCAGATTTTTCAACCCCGCATCAATCACTCTTCCGATCGTCGCCGCTGCAACGCGAAAGCGGCCTTTTTTGCGGCCGATCAGCGCCGCTCCTGCCCCCGTGACTGTAAACGTCGCGCTTTTCGGTTTTTGCACACCTAGCTCTGTCGGATAGCGAAACTGCCGCTCAGCCGTTGCGTTATGGCTGCTTGTCGCGGTAAGTGCTCGCCTTGCAAAGCCGCCATCAACAAGCGCCGCACCGACCGCGAGCGTTTCCATCGATGTCGAGCAAGCACCAAACATGCATAAAAACGGAAACGGAAGTTCACGGGCTGTATAGTTAGCTGTCACATTTTGGTTCAATAAATCTCCTGCCAAAAAAACATCCATCTCATCCATCGTTATGTTGCCTTTTTGCAGGCAAACTTCAATCGCTTCTTTCATTAAGCGTCGTTCCGCCAACTCCCACGTTTTTTCGCCACAATATAAATTGCGGTATGCGACATCAAAATGCTCGCCGAGCGGTCCATCCGCTTCGAAAGGGCCTACTGCCGTTCCAGTTGCTTGGAGATAGACGTCTTCAAACACCCATGTTTGCTTGCCAACAAGTTTCACAGAACCCCCCCTTTACATGATGTAATACACCACTCCTAAAACGTAAGCGACCACGATTCCGTATACGATCGCGGCGCCACCAATTTTAAACATATGGTTCGCTACACCGCTGACCCATCCTTCGCTGCGATGCTCCATCGCTGCGCTGACAAGCGAGTTGGCAAATCCGCTCAGCAAAGCAGTGGCTCCGGCGCCGGCAAACTGGCTAAACGTGTCGTACATGCCGATGCCTGTCAGCAAAATCGCCAAACTGATCACTGTTAACATCATCCAATGTTCAGCAACCTCCTGTGAAACACCGAACCCATTTATATACCATTTTTTCAGCGCTTCTCCTAAAACGCACAACAAGCCGCCGCTGACAAATGCTTTCAAGCTGTTCACTACATACGGCGGTTTTGGCTGAAACTGTTTCACCGCCTTTTGATAGTTGTCGCGTAACCTCATGGTGATCTCCCCTCCACAAAATAAATCCAATAAAATAACGAACCAAACACTTTTCCGAATACAATCGCCATTAATAATAAGACGATTTTATCGGCCATTCCCATTCGCTTCGCTAAAATTGGCCAGACGTTCAACACTTCCGTTAACGCGGCCGCGAGCATTCCGATAAACACTCCGCTAAACAATCCCATTGGAATGAGCCAATATTTAGACGCATATAAAACGGTAGAGCGAAGGCTCATCCACCCGCCAGCGACTGCACCGAACACTGCACCCCATTCGTACACATGAATCCATCTCATTGTTTTCGTTAATTGCGTCAGCCTTGGGATGACACCAAGAACGACTAAAAAGGCGACAAAGCCTGTTCCGACCGCCAGCCCTCCCGCAAAGCCGAACATGATGACAAGCATTACGTCAATCGTCGTCAATTCGCTTCATACTTTCTTTGTTTTCATGTAAAATCACGTATTGGTCAAGCGATTGCTGGTAGTTGAACATTTCGACTTCGAGAGGGCTCGGTTCTTCATTCAATCGCTTGCGAAATACATGGTTAAAAAATAAAATCATGCCTAACCCTAATCCAAGCGAATACGGAATTTGAAACAATAACGGCTTCTCCACTTTTTCACCAGTGATCATCGCATAAAGATGTTGATGCGTTTCTTTCATGCTGACATCTTCATGGAAATTCATAATCGCGATCGCTGATCCGATAAAAAGAAGAAGCCAAACGAGCAAAAAATAGGCAAACGAAACGTTTCGCTTTCGATATATGATTTCTACGATCGTTTGCGCTGAACCGATCGTTTGCACTTCTATCGCAGGATTGAAGCGCATGATCGCCTCGACAACTTTCATCGCATCTATAATGACAATATTTTTATCGCTTGATTGGATGCGATATAGCGGAATCTTTTGTAGCTGCTCAAGCAAATAATCATCGTTCGCGATCATCTGGACCACATCACCTACGAACACAACATCGTTTGGCTTCACTTGAATGCGATGGCGAAGTTTTATGAACACAATTTTTTTCATTAACCTCACACCTTGAACATCAATTTTTTCTTATGAATAGTATGTTTGGACAAAAAAGGAATCATGCGGTTTCATCGCAATTACCATCAATTCTATAAAAAAGAAAAAGAATGGATGTCATTCACCCATTCTTTGTTTGATTTGCTGTAAAATCTTTTTTTCCAACCGTGATACTTGCACTTGAGAGATGCCTAATCTAGATGCCACTTCTGATTGTGTTTGATCTTTATAATAGCGCAAATACACGATGAGCCGTTCCCGTTCGTCGAGTTCTTCCATCGCTTTTTTCAAAACAATTTTATCGAACCATGACTCTTCACCTTGGTCGGCGATTTGATCAAGAAGCGTAATTGGATCGCCATCATTTTCGTACACCGTTTCATGAATGGAAGCCGGGGAGCGGGCTGCTTCTTGAGCGAGCACGACGTCTTCCGGTGAAATTTGTAAATAATCAGCGATTTCCGTCACCGTCGGCGCACGACCATACTGTTTCGACAACTCATCTTTCACCTTGCGAATTTTGTTGCCCGTTTCTTTTAACGAACGGCTCACTTTGACCGTTCCGTCATCGCGGATAAACCGCTGAATTTCACCGATAATCATCGGCACCGCATACGTCGAAAACTTCACGTCGTACGATAGATCAAATTTATCGACCGATTTCAACAAGCCGATGCAGCCGATTTGAAACAAATCGTCCGGCTCATAGCCGCGATTGAGAAACCGCTGGACAACAGACCAAACAAGCCGCATATTTTTTTCAATGATTTCATCACGCGCGTCTTGGTCGCCTTGTTGACTGCGCCGGATGAGCTCTTTCAGTTCATGATCTTTCATTGGCGTCTGCTCTTGCTTGACATCGACATCCATAGGCATGTCTCCCTTAATTGCATAGCGCTTTACTCTTTGTGATATATTTCGTTAAATGTACCGTCGTGCCTTTATTCACTTCTGAGTGGATCGTGACTTCGTCCATGAAATTTTCCATAATCGTAAATCCCATTCCTGACCGTTCTAATTCCGGTTTCGTCGTAAACAATGGTTGCCGCGCTTCTTCAATGTCCACAATCCCCACGCCTTCATCTTTAATCGTAATGTGGACAACGCCATCCTCAATCACAACCGAAATGTACACCATTCCGTTCGGGTCGTTATTGTAGCCGTGAATAATCGCATTCGTCACCGCTTCGGACACGACCGTTTTAATTTCTGTCAATTCGTCCATCGTCGGGTCGAGCTGCGCCACAAATGCGGCTACCGACACCCGGGCGAACGATTCATTTTGGCTTAACGCGGAAAATTGGAGGTGCATTTCATTTCTCATTCACGCCACCCCCAATGTTTGTAATGCAAACTGTTCATCCGCTTCAAGCCGGATAATTTTAAACAAGCCGGACATATCAAATAATCGTTTCACCGTCGGAGAAATTGCGCAAACGATCATTTCTCCGCCCAAGTTTTTAATTTGCTTATACCGCCCTAAAATCACTCCGAGACCGGAGCTGTCCATAAAGGTTAACTGTTCTAAATTGAACACGATATGACGAATCGATTTCGTTTCTAACATATCGGTCACTTTTTCGCGAAGCTCTTCCGCCGTATGATGATCAAGCTCCCCTGAAAGGCGGATGAGCAACACATTTTGTCTCACTTCAAAGTCCATAGCCAAACTCACTGCACTTTCCCCCTTGTCATTTCAGATAGGGAACTATTTCTCTAAAATGAAGGGGAAGTCCTGCCATCTGACAAAACTAGTGCCAATTCAAAAAAAATAGAACGAAGTCTACAAAAACTGACGGCTCTCTACGCTGATTTTGTCAACGTTTGTAGCGTTTGCTTAAATAAATCCCACCAGCTTGCTTCCGCAACCGACTGTTTCGCCACAAGCGGACGGCGCAATAGTTCTTTGCCGTCTTGCTTTAAAATGAGCGTTCCGAGCACTTTTCCTTTTTGAATCGGCGCTTTTACTTCTTTTATTTTCACGACCTTTTTCATCTCGTTCATAGAAACTCCTTTTTTCGTTAACACCGAAATCGGTTCCGCTGTGACAAGTTCAACTTCTTTCTTTTTCCCTTTACTTACTTTGGCGGTTGCGATGACTTCATTTTTCTTATAAACCGGATGTGTTTGATATTGGCTAAATGCGTAATCCAACAATTTCGTAATTTGCGCGTTGCGGTCTTTCGGCGTCGGCGCCCCGAACACGACAGCAATGACGCGCATGCCATTCTTTTTCGCTGTCGCGGTTAAACAATACTTCGCCTCAGCGGTAAAGCCTGTTTTGACTCCATCTACCCCCGGATAAAATTTGACAAGTCGGTTCGTGTTCACAAGCCAAAATTTTTTATCGGTGTTTTCCCGCAAATAATCCTCATATTTTCCCGTATATTTTGTAATTTCGTCATATTTTAATAGTTCCTTGGCCATCATCGCCATATCATAGGCGCTGCTATAATGCCCTTCAGCAGGAAGACCGGTAGCATTTTTAAAGACCGTATCTTTTAAGCCAAGCTGTTTTGCTTTTTTATTCATCATTTCCACAAACGCTTCTTCTGAACCCGCAATTCGTTCGGCCATCGCGACAGACGCATCGTTGCCAGAACCGATCGCGATGCCGCGCATCAGTTCATCGACTGTCATTTCTTCACCCGGCTCTAAAAAAATTTGCGATCCGCCCATTGATGCCGCGTATTCGCTTGTTCGCACTTTTTCATTCCACTTGAGCTGTCCTTGATCGATTGCTTCCATAATTAATAACATCGTCATAATTTTCGTCATGCTTGCAGGCGGCAATTTTTCGTGAGCATTTTTGGCATACAAAATCGTCCCTGTATCACGCTCGATCAAAATTGCCGATCTCGCTTGGTCAACGAGTTCAATGTTTGATTTCACCGTTTTCACTTCCGCACGAACATTTGCATATATCGGCAATGTCCATGCGAACACTAGTACACATACATACACAATCGCTTTCTTCATTCCCACCCCTCCAATCTTTATACATGACATTTTTTCCAAATTGTACGTTTTTATACAATAAATAAAAGAATTTCACAGCGTTTTGCGACATAAAAAAAGAGGCCTTTATCAGCCTCTTTATTACGAAATTTTGTCGTAAATGAGTGTCGGTGGTGTCACGCGGTTTGATGAGATTTTAATGCTTTCTGTTAATAGTTGCTTCACTTCGTCAATTTGTTCGGTATTGCTATAAATGGTAACGAGCGATTCGCCTTTTTTCACCGCATCGCCGACTTTTTTCCGCAACACTAAGCCGACAGCTAAATCGATCGTCGATTCTTTCGTCGCCCGGCCAGCACCGAGAAGCATCGCTGCTGTGCCGACTTCATCAGCGACAATTTTCGACACGTAGCCATCTTCTTTTGCTTCGAGTTCGATTTGATATTTCGCTTGCGGCAATTTCGATGGATCATCGACAACAGACGCGTCGCCGCCTTGCGCAGTTAAAAAACGCTTAAACGTTTCGAGCGCGGAACCATCTTTGATCGCATTTTCTAATAGATGCCGCGCCTCTTCAAGCGATGACGCTTTTTCTGCTAAATAGACCATATGGCTGCCGAGCACTAAGCAAAGCTCTTGCAAATCGGCTGGTCCTTCTCCTCTTAACGTATCGATCGCTTCTTTTACTTCAAGCGCGTTGCCGACCGCGTAACCGAGCGGTTGGCTCATATCAGAAATAATCGCCATCGTTTTCCTGCCGACGCGTTTTCCGATTTCGACCATCGCCTTGGCTAGCGCTTTTGCATCATCGAGCTCTTTCATAAATGCACCGGCTCCTGTTTTCACATCCAGCACAATCGCATCGGCACCGGCAGCAATTTTTTTGCTCATGATCGAAGAAGCGATTAATGGAATACTATTAACCGTTGCCGTCACGTCGCGCAATGCATACAATTTTTTGTCTGCCGGCGTTAAGTTACCAGACTGACCGACAACGGCAAGTTTATTTTTGTTTACTAGCTCAATAAATTCCTCATTGCTAATTTCAACGTGGAAACCAGGCACCGATTCTAGCTTGTCAATCGTTCCACCTGTATGCCCAAGACCGCGACCAGACATTTTCGCCACTGGCACACCGACCGAAGCGACAAGCGGACCGAGCACAAGCGTCGTCGTATCGCCTACGCCGCCTGTTGAATGCTTATCGACTTTAATGCCTTCAATTTCGGACAGGTCGATCGTGTCACCGGAATGAACCATCGCCATCGTAAGCGCAGCCGTTTCTTCTTCCGTCATGCCGCGGAAAAATACTGCCATCGCAAACGCGCTCATTTGATAGTCGGGAATCTCCCCGGTTGTATAGCCTTGAATAATAAATTGAATTTCTTCTTTCGTTAACGCATAACCGTCGCGCTTTTTTTCAATTAAATCGACCATTCTCATCGCTTTTCACCTCATTCGTTTTGCGCCATTTCGCGCACAATGGCTTTCACAAACCGTAAAAAATCTGCTTTTACTTTTTCCGTCGTTTCGATCACTTCGTCGTGCGTCAGCGGCTGATCGAGCATTCCGGCCGCCATATTGGAAATGCAAGAAATGCCTAACACTTCCATGTTCGCATGGCGGGCAACAATGACTTCCGGAACGGTGGACATGCCGACCGCATCGCCGCCGAGCGCGCGAATCATGCGGATTTCTGCTGGCGTTTCATAGGACGGACCCGTATTTGCGACGTATACTCCTTCTTGCACGCGAATTCCTAAGCGGGCAGCAACGTCTTTCGCAAGCTTCCGCAACCGTTTGCTGTAGGCTTCTGTCATATCCGGAAAACGGACGCCAAGCGCCGAATCGTTTGGTCCGATGAGCGGGTTCGTTCCCATATTATTGATATGATCGGAAATAATCATTAAGTCGCCAGGCGCAAATGATTCATTCACACCGCCGGCAGCGTTTGTGACGATTAATTGCTCCACGCCAAGCGCCTTCATGACGCGAACAGGGAACGTGACTTTGTCCAAGCTGTACCCTTCATAGTAATGAAAACGGCCTTGCATCGCCAGCACGGTCGCACCTTCCAATTGGCCGTACACTAATTGTCCGGCATGGCCTTCCACCGTGGAAACTGGAAATTGCGGGATCTCGCTATACGGAATTTTCACGGCACTCTCGATTTCATCAGCCAACACGCCAAGGCCAGAACCGAGAATGAGCCCAATTTGCGGCGGTGTTGAAAATTTTTCGTTTAAAAATTGTGCGGCTTGTTCAATCGCTGCTCGATTCACGAATGTTCCCCCTTACTTCAATTCCGCTAAAAAACTTGTTCCGTATTTTGGCATGTTGACATGAAAGTTTTCCGCAATCGTCGCACCGACATCGGCAAACGTTTGGCGAAGCGGCAATTCTTTTCCGCCATTCATGCTTGGACTATATACAAGAAGCGGCACATATTCACGCGTATGGTCCGTTCCGTGATGCACCGGGTCGTTGCCGTGGTCTGCGGTAATGATTAATAAATCGTCTTCTTTTAAAAGCGGCAACACGTCCGCAAGGCGTGCGTCAAACGCTTCGAGCGCATCGCCATAACCTTTCGGGTCGCGACGGTGACCGTATAACGCATCAAAATCGACAAGGTTAACAAAACTAAGGCCAGTAAAATCCATCCGTAACGTATCGACAAGCTTATCCATGCCGTCCATATTAGACTTTGTGCGAAGCGATTTCGTCACGCCTTCTTTATCGTAAATATCGGAAATTTTCCCGATCGCAATCACCTCATAGCCCGCATCTTGTAATTCGTTCATGACCGTGCGCCCGAACGGTTTTAGCGCATAGTCATGGCGGTTTGCCGTACGTTGGAAATTTCCTGGTGTGCCGATGAACGGTCGCGCGATGACGCGGCCAACCATATATTTTTCATCAAGCGTCAACTCACGGGCGATTTTACAAATGTTGTATAGCTCGTCAAGTGGAATGACCTCTTCATGCGCGGCAATTTGCAACACGGAATCTGCAGACGTGTAAACGATCAATGCTCCTGTTTCCATATGCTCTTTGCCGAGTTCTTCGATAATTGCCGTTCCGCTTGCCGGTTTATTGCCAATTACTTTCCGCCCTGTCCGCTTTTCTAATTCCTCAATTAATTCCTTTGGAAATCCGTCTGGAAATACTTGAAACGGCGTATCGATGCGCAGCCCCATTAACTCCCAGTGACCAGTCATCGTGTCTTTCCCAGCGGATGCTTCTTGCATTTTTGTATAGTACGCAAGCGGTTTTTCCGCTTTTGGAATTCCTTTAATTTCGCGAATGTTGCTTAACCCAAGCTTCGCCATGTTCGGCATGTTCAAGCCGCCGCGATGTTCAGCGATATGCCCGAGCGTATCGGCGCCTTTGTCGTTATATTTTTCCGCATCCGGCGCTTCGCCAATGCCAACAGAGTCCATCACGATTAAAAATACACGCTTATATGTATGAGCCACGTACATTCCTCCTATTTTCGCAAAATAGCGTTTCTTTTTATCATTTCCTTATTTTTTTTCGAACACACCAATTGTTCATTGGTCAGAAGTCTGACAACTACATTATAAAACGTTTTCATAATGATGCGCAATAAAAAAGCAGGAAAATCGTGAATACGTGAATAAATTTGAACGATTTTTTAACAAGGCTCTTATATGCCGCATTTTCTGTTGTTTCAAACAGCGTAGGGACGTTGAGATATTGCTTGATCCAACGGAAGAACACTCTTCATGATCTCGAAAAACCACGACCCGATGCAGTTTTTGTGAACAACATTGCGGTGTTTCGAGTTGACGTGTGAGATCTTCGATGACTGAAGACGAAGAATAAGACAAGCGTCGCAAACTGTAACGACGATGAAGGTCTACATTGTCTTTCATTCAACTGATAAAATATTGTCCGTTCTCCACAAACTGTCCAATCGTTCGATTTTGAAATAGGTTCGGTCTTCGACAAGAATGTAGCGTTTGTCTGTGAGCACTTCTCCAGCAGGGCATCGTGTTGAAGCCCAATTGTTTCGATGACGTCCATCGGCAATCCAAGTCCAAGCGAGTACACTATATGAAGTTTCATACCCAAGCGTTTCCTATGGTAAGCCGCCCATGGAAGACACGTTTATCCAACCGTCATCGTGGTAGAATCCACGATACGGAGGGACTTTGGAAATCTAAGGGTCGACGGGTTTTACGATTACATTGGAAACGATCAAGGAAAAGAGACGTTTCATCACTTTATATGGAACGTTCTTGGCTTTATTGGCAACGTTCGAGTGATCGATTGCTGGAAGCCTATAAGAAACAGCCGCATCTGCTCCATGTCGAAAGCTTTTCCATTCGTTCACAGCTGCTATCACTAAAAAGTGGATAAGCGTCCGAACATCAAATTTCCGTGTGGTGTCACGGTAACCGACAAGTTCAGTGATTGCTTGTATATAAATTCAGTTTGAAATTCCGACACGTTTAATCAACCTGTATTCTTGTCTATACTGCTCCTAAACGAGTCAGTCAAAGGAGCGGATGAAGA
>NZ_JACHEP010000002.1 GCF_014201465.1 Anoxybacteroides tepidamans
GTTGGTTAGCACATCTATTTTAACCAAGGAGTCGGGTTCATGTCTCCTTTTTTGTTTGGATGTAAATTTATGTTAGTAAATTTGCTCAACTACAGTAATTGATCTTTATTAATTAGTTTTATTAATAACTCCATTGCTTTCTTTCCTATTTCAAACATCGGCTGTGAGATGGTAGTTAGTGCTGGCTCATAAATAGATGCAAATTGTATATCGTCAAATCCAACAACCGAAATGTCATCCGGTACGCGTAATCCTTTAGATTTGATTGCCTTTATCGCCCCAATCGCCATTTCGTCATTAGCAGCAAAAACAGCTGTTGGAGGTTGATCAAGTGCTAAAAATTTCATCATCATGTTATAGCCGCTTTCAAAAGAAAAGTCGCCTTCTTGCACTAAAAATGACTCTATCGGAATATTATGTTGTGCCATAGCCTGCCGAAATCCCTTTAATCGATCACGACTTAATATAACATTTAGAGGGCCGGATATAAAACCAATTCTTCGATGTCCTAAATTGATTAAGTACTCTGTAGCTTTTCTTGCACTGCTTACATTATCTATGGAAACAGTTGGAATTGTTGATCCTTCCAAGTACTCACACGCGAGAACAACAGGAAATTCACTTGCAATCTCCTCTAACAAATGAGATTCAAGTCTCGCTGTTAACAAAATCATTCCATCTGCTTTTTTCTGGCGCAATATATCTAAATATACTCTTTCGCGTTCTACATTATTACCTGTGTCCCCAAGAAGGACTTCGTAATCGTTTTCAATTGCCACATGTTCTATTCCTCTCAATATCTTTGAGAAAAATGTGTTCGTAATATCTGGTACGACAACAAGTATTGTTTTTGTTTCCAATTTTCGCAGCTGTCTAGCTAATATATTTGGTTGATAATTTAGTTTTTGGATCGCTTCTAAAACTTTTTCTGTCGTTTCCTTTTTCACATTTCCGGAATTGCTTAAAACTCTGGAAACAGTAGCTGTAGAAACATTAGCTAATTTTGCAACATCACTGATCGTTACCATTTCATATCTCCGTTTCCTAAAATGAAATTTATCTTAATTCTGAGATTATTGTAATCGATTACATTTAGAATTGCAACTATTTTTTTATTAATTTTAATACTATATGCATTTATAATATTTTGAATATTTTTAGTTTCATTTAGTATTTCTTGAAAATTGCTTTTATGATACGTTCAGCAATGAGAGAGCCGCGTTTATCTATCCATTGGCAATCAGGGGCTCAACAAATGAAAAGTAACCAAAAACCCCGGACGTATTCCCCCGGGGCTTATCTTTAATTTCTATTAGTTTGAACAATATTATGCAGAGATTTTTATTTTACAAACAACAGATCCGGCTCGCTTAAAGATTTTTTAAGTTCGTTTAAAGCTTTTTGGGCTAAAACGCCGTCAATCAAACGATGGTCATAGCTGAGCGATAAGGCCATCATCGGTGCGATTTCAATTGAATGATGGACGACAATCGGTTTTTTCACAATTCTGCCAATGCCTAAAATACATGATTCTGGATGATTGATAATTGGGGTAAACCAAGAACCATCGACTGAGCCGATATTCGATATTGTACACGTAGATCCCGTCATTTCATCCACTTTGATGGAACCTTCTTTTGCTTTTTTCGCAAGCTCTTGAATTTCTTTGGCGATTTGGAATAACGACTTTTGGTCGGCGTGTTTAATCACTGGCACGACAAGGCCGCGGTCAGTGTCAGCGGCAAAGCCGATATGATATTCATCCTTTAAGATGATTTCTTCTCGTTCATCATCCAATGAAGCATTTAACATCGGATATTTTTTGAGCACAGCTGTTAACGCCTTAACTACATAAGCGAGATAAGTGAGCTTAATTCCTTCTTCATCGGCAAATGGTTTTACCCTTTCGCGATGGGACACAAGCTTTGTTACATTGGCCTCATCAAAATGAGTCACATGCGGGATCACGGATTTCGAATGAACCATCGCCTTTGCGATCATTTTTCGAATTCCGGTAAGCGGGATTGTTCGTTGAGCTTGCATGCTCACCTCTTCCTTTGTTCTTTCCTTACCGGCTACCGCTTCGTTTTCCGTTTCTGTTTGTTCTAATTTTCGTTTGGCGATGATAGCCTCAATATCGCTTTTGAGTATTCTTCCGTTAGGACCGGTCGGCGTCACTTCTTCAAGGCTGACATTATGTTCTCGCGCAAATTTGCGTACGGATGGTGTTGCGATGAAAAATTGGTTTGATGGTTTTTCCTTTTCTTCGCTTTTCTTCACCGCGTTTCGAATATCTTCTTCTGTAACCTTGCCGTTAGGACCGGTTGGAATGACAAGGCGCCAATCTACCCCGAGTTCTCTCGCTAATTTTTTTACACGCGGAGTCGCTTTTCTCTCCTCAAAAACCTCTTGTACAACTTTTGGCTGTTCCTCTGCGACACGGGTTGTTTCATTAGTGGTTTCAATTAATCTGTCATTAGTTGTTTCAATGATGGCCAATACTTCCCCAACCGCAGCCGTGTCCGCTCTTTTTTTTCTAATTTCTTTGACGATCCCTGACTCCGGAGCTTCAATTTCCGAAACCGCTTTCTCTGTTTGAACTTCCACAAGCGTATCGCCTTTTTCGACTGCATCCCCTTCTGAAACATGCCAGAAGGTGATTAAACTTTCATCATGATCATCAGATAGTCGCGGTAATTTTACTTCGATTAACATAGGCTGCCTCCTATATTAGAAATCGCGTTTATTCATTGACTAGTTTCATTGCTTCGTGAAAAATTTTATCGGCATTTGGTAAAACAAACTGTTCAAGCGGACGGCTGTATGGAATCGGCACATCTGGAACAGCCAATCGTTTGACTGGTGCCTCTAAATCATATAAGCCATCTTCAGCTGCGATCGCAGCGATTTCTGCCGTCATGCCGTATGATAAGTAATCTTCATCGACTACCAATAAACGATGCGTCTTTTTAATCGATTGAAGAATCGTTTCGCGGTCTAACGGAACGAGTGAACGCAAATCGATCACTTCTGCCTGAATTCCATGTTGTTCTAATTTTTTAGCAGCTTCTAAAGCATGATGAGTCGTCATTTGGATTCCTACAATCGTAATGTCCGTTCCTTCTCTTACTACTTTTGCCTTGCCGATTGGCACGGTATATGCTTCTTCTGGAACATGTCCAACTGATGCGTCTAATTGGTCCATCCATCCCAACCCTTGCAACGTTTTATGAAACATAAACACAACTGGATTATCGTCCCGGATGGCAGAAATCATCATTCCTTTCAAATCATATGGAGTGGATGGCGCGACCACTTTCATTCCTGGCAAATGAGCAAAAGTGGCATATAACGTTTGTGAATGCTGGGCCGCATCACTATATCCCCCGCCAACGGCCGTCATTAATACCATTGGTAGCTTGACACGGCCTCCTGACATATACGGAATTTTTGCCATATGGTTATAAATTTGGTCCATACAAACGCCGAAAAAATCGACGAACATTAATTCGACAATCGGCCGCATTCCTTCGGCCGCCGCTCCAATGGCCGCTCCAATAAAAGCCGTTTCGGAAATCGGCGTATCCATCACTCTTTCAGGGCCGAACTGTTGAAATAATCCTTCCGTTGCCCCGAATATCCCGCCGTATATACCGACATCCTCTCCCATGACCAATACATTCGGATCTCTTTCCATTTCTAATCGAATCGCTTCGGCAATCGCTTTATTTCCCGTTAATAAGCGTTGCTTTGTTTTTTGCATGTTTACAACCCCTTTCTATAATGGTTTAGACAAACAAATCGTTTAAAGCGTCTTCCGGGTTCGGATCATCACTTTCGCGCGCGAACTGATAGGCGGATTCGACTTCCTGCTTTGCCTTATTTTCCAATTCGATCAGCCGCTGTTCTTCTATTCCATATTCTGTGATTAGGAATTGGCGCATGCGAATAATCGGATCTTTTTCTCTTAGTAAGGTAACTTCATTTTTGTCTCTATAAAGTTCCGGATCTCCTTGGAAATGCCCTAAATAACGATACGTTTCAATTTCAATAATCGATGGTCCCTCTCCCTTTCTCGCCCGTTCCACCGCTTCCTTTGAAACGTCGTACATTTCGATCGGGTCATTATCTTTCACATAATATCCTTTCATTCCGTAAGCGACTGCTCTTATATCATTGGATGGAACGGACGTGGATGCGGATTTAGGGACAGAAATTCCGTATTGATTGTTCTCAATCACGACAATCAGAGGCAAATTCCACAGTGCCGCCATATTTAAAGATTCGTGGAAAGCTCCCTGATTGGCAGCTCCTTCTCCAATAAAAGCAACCGCTACCCAATCCGTTCCTTTTTTCTTTGCGGCGAGCGCTGCGCCAAGCGCATGGGGAATGCCCGCTCCGACAATCCCGCCGCAAGAAAATTTGACATCTGGATCAAATAAATGCATATGCCCGCCTTTTCCTTTGCCGAGTCCAGTCACTTTCCCAAAAATTTCGGCGGTCATTCGGTTTAAGTCAACTCCTTTTGCGATCGCGTGATGATGCGGACGGTGCGGCGACGTTACCGTATCTTCTTTTTTTAGATGAACACATATGCCGACGGCAGCCGGTTCCTGTCCCGTTGCGAGATGCATTTCACCCGGTACAGGCCCTGCACCGATATTAAAGACAGGATTTTTTCCTTCGGCATACGCTTCGGCCATTTTGTCCTCGTAATAACGAATTTTGTACATTGTTTCGTACATCCAAGTAAGATGATCCACAGAAATTACCAATTACCTCTCCTCCTTTATTTAAAATAAAGCGCTTTCATTTATATTTATAATGCAAAAAGTATGCCAACATAAACGAATGCACATATTCATTTACCGTAACGTACATCATTCCGCTATCAAAATGTTATAAGACAGTAAAAATGCAACAAAGTGTCCCATTTTGGAACACTTTGTTGCTACATATTGATACAATTTGACACAAAATGAAACAATAAATTGATTAATAAGAAATTTGATATTTTTTCATTTGCCGATAAAAAGTACTTCTAGAGATACCTAAATGTTCTGCTGCTTTAGTTACGTTTCCGTTAAATAAGTGCAATGCTCGGATAAGAGATCGTTTTTTGATATCGTCTTTATGAATTTCCAATTCTTCTTTTGCTTGAGATAAAAACGGTTGAAACAATTCTTCTGGTAGATCTTTTGCAGATAAAAATGGTTTTGTGTTTCTGTTTAGTGTTCTTTCTAATATATTTTGCAATTCGCGAATATTTCCCGGCCAGTCATATTGAATAAGAGCTTGCAAAAAGTCCTGTCTAATTTCCGGAAACGGTTTATTTAACTTGTTGCAAAGTTTGCTGATAAAATATTTAGCGAGAAGAGGAATGTCCTCTTTTCTTTCCCGTAAAGAAGGTAAAATAATCGGCATAACATTAAGTCGAAAGAACAGATCTTCTCTAAAGCTTCCCTTTTGGACTTCCTCACGAAGATTTTTGTTCGTCGCTGCAATAATTCGAACATCGACCGGGATCACTTTATGACCACCGATTCGCATCACCTCTTTTTCCTGAATCACCCGTAAAAGAAGAACCTGCATTTCCAAAGACATTTCACCGATTTCATCTAAAAAGAGCGTGCCGCCGTCAGCAAGTTCAAATTTTCCGGCACTTCCTCCCTTTTTTGCTCCGGTGAAAGCGCCTTCAACATAACCAAACAACTCACTGCCAAGAAGATCGCGCGGAATTCCGCCACAATTAATAGCAATAAATGGCTTATTTTTTCTTTTGCTTGCATTATGGATGGCTTGTGCGAGCATTTCCTTTCCCGTTCCGCTTTCCCCTAATATTAACACATTCGAATCGGTTGCCGCAGCAAGTTTTGCTTCATTTAGTTTTTGAATAAAATGAGGATGCTGTCCAATAATATCATCAAACGTTATTTTTGCTTGGTTTCCAGATAAGCGATTGACAAATTGGCGCACTTTTTCGATTTCTTTCATCATAATCATTGAACCGATCCAATGGCTGTCTTTATAAATGGGAATTTTATCGATCATTACATGATGAACATTTCTTGATGGCTCTATTTTTAAATGAAGTTCTTGATTTTGTACATAAACAGGCTTATTAGAAATGATGGATTTATTTGTAAAAAATTCATCGATTTTTTTACCTTCTAACTGTGTTTGTCCAAGACAAAGAAGCTTTTTCAGTTGATCGTTTGCTTTTATAATTTTTCCTTCCGTATCGATAATGAGAATACCTTCTTTCATATTATTCGTTGTCGCTTCTAAAAATCGTTGCATCATAATATTTTTTTCTGTATTTTCATTTAATCTTAATTGATACTCAATAGCTTTGACTGCTGAAACCACCATTCCCAATGTGTGTGGATGCACCTTTTCGTATGGACCGGAAACATTCAACACCCCAATAATAGTGCCTTTTGAATCATGAATCGGGGCGGCAGAACAAGTCCATGATTGGCATATTTGCGAATAATGCTCCTCAGCAAATATCTGTACAGGTTGATCGATCACAATCGATGTGCCAATGGCATTAGTCCCCATCACTCGTTCGCTCCAATCAGCTCCCTCAACAAAACCTATTTTATCCGCCATTAACAGCGTGTCGGCATCACCGATTGATTTTAATAGTTGTCCTTTTTCATTGCAAAGAATGACTAAAAATCCAGATCCCTTTACTATCGAATAAAGACCTTCCATTAACGGCATGGACCAATCAATAAGATTTTTGTACCGTTCTGCTTCAATTTTTTTAATGCAGCCGTGCCGTTGGAAAGGGTCGACCTCCCATTTTTTTGACCGAATCCAAGAGTCTCGAATAATAGGAGAAAGCCTTTCATCTATTTCATCCTGGAAAATAAAGCGCTTCCACATTTCTTTAACACCCTCTCGCCCGCTCTTCACACAAAAACACCTCCACAGCATGCCAATGGTTGGTGGTCTATCGATGAAGATTTTGTTCAATGTATAAAGATTCATCAGAGCTACTTTTCTATATTGTAGCACTGAAAGTTAGTATCATGTCAAAAAAGACGAATAAAATACCCTCGAATGCTATCAAAACCTACTCTCTCTAAATAAAAAGCACTGCCTTCAAAAAGTTCATTTAAGAACCTTTAACAAATGAAGTTGGAGATTAGACTGTTTACCATCATAAATTCCAAAACAAACTGTTTTAACAATATGGGGTGCCACGAGAATAAACGAGAAAAGAAAGGAACCAGCGCTATTTAGCTCTGATTCCTTTGCATAAATCGAATTTATATTGTCTACTTTTCGATGCACAGGCACCGATTTGCAATTTCGTTGCCGTTTTTTGATCATTCACCACTATTTCCTTTTCTTCTGCTTTCCGTCATTTGCTTCCAAACGGATCCTTTTGCCTCTTCGCCGCCCTCGATTCGTTCAATCGCCATCTTTATTTGCATGCTTACTTCAAATTCCGGATCATTTTCTGCCGCTTTTAAAGCAGGAAGAGCTGATTCATCACCAATTTCGTATAAAAACATCGCCGCGCGCCAGCGAACTAATTTGCTTGGATCTTTCAGCGCCTCGATCATGACGGGTATCGCTTCAGGATCACCAATATCAGACAGACAGTCCCCGGCGGTACGGCGCACAGAGACCGCTTGATCCTTTAGTGCTTCATACAAATACGGGAGCACTTTTTTGCCGCCAATCATCCCTAAATAAGCAGTCGCCAAGCGGCGAATCGCCACTTTTTCGTCTTTTAACGCCTTCGCCAATACCGGCAAATCTTCTTCCGTCGGCTCTGCCATCTGTTCCAAAGCCGCATATCGTTTTGTCCAGTCTGGATCATCGAGCATTTGCTCCGTCACTTGAAAACTCACTCGTTTTTGCGTTTTCGCCTGCTCGCCTCTTTTAAACATTTGCACGAACCGCTCCAACCGTTCCGGCGGATAGGCGGCAGACAACTCCTCGACAATTTCCGCACCGATTTCTTCAAATGTTCCGTACCGAACACCTTTTTCGACCCATTTTCGTTCAACGACAATATTGCTGGCATGTTTTTGCGCTTCTAGCACCGCATCGATAAACGGCTTCGGCAAACCGACCCGTCTCTCTTCTTGCCCGTCCGTTAACTTCACTTGCATCGGCAAGCCATACAACATTTGTACATATACTTTCACTTCGCCAAAATGCTCATTGCGCACGGACTCGTTGTCTGGAAGATCATTCACCTGTTCCCCAAACACTTCGCGCACTTTTGTTAAAATCGCTTTCCAATCATATTTCGGATGCCGTTCAATGGCTAAAAAATCGGCCACATGATAAATGCCTTTAACGCCTTCGATTTTCATTAATTGCTGGATGATGGCCGGGGCATTTTCAACTTGGTCCGGCTTGTAGTTGTGGCTTGTTCCAAATGGAAGCTCTTCATCGAGCAGCACTTTCATTGTATTTGGACTTGGCGTCGGTTCAATCGATTGAATCTTCATCAGTTTCCCTCTCCTCTCAATATGAAGCATATTCATAAATTCCGCTATACCCATTTCCTTTTCAAATAAAAGCATTTCTTTCGAGAGAGCTTTAGGGAGAAATAGCGGTACAGTTTTATTAAAGCGGAATGAGGAAAGAAAAGCAAAAGTTTAAGATTGAATGGTGGCTCCAAAGGAAATGTCCTTCATCTTCACGGATGTGAAACACGGTATGGAAGTGATCGGTTTCGTGAGAGAATAGAGGATAGTTGAGGCTTGCGATCATAATCGTCGGCGGAAGCTCTGCGTATTCTTGTCCTTTTGCAAGAGATTGCGAAAACAACCGTGTCCAATATCTTCCGGACGCAAACATCCTTCTTCGGGGCGTGACAGATGCCACGACCTAAATAAATTCCCCTAGCTTATAGGAAGTTTTTTGTTGGAAAAAAGGCTGTTTGCTAATTTATAAACACCCCCACACCCCACTATCCATATACTTCCGCTATCTGCTGAAAAGACGTATAATATATAGTAAAACCAGGAGTGGGAAAGAATGGCGGAAGGGATATCGTATCAAGCGAAAGACATTTTGTTTAAATCGTTAAGTGAATTGTATGAAAACCAAGCTCTTGAAGTGTATGGACTTCATGATCTATCAAAAATTAAGCAATTGCTACCAAATGAATATCCGATGGTGCGGGCTGATGAAAAACGTTCAGACACGCTCTTTCTCCTAGAAGATGGCTCCATTCTCATGCTCGAATACGAAAGCAATTCCCGCGTCGTTGAAAATCACTTAAAGTACCTCGATTATGCCTATCGCATTTTGTACAAATACTACAAAGAACAGAAGCAAATCAAACACATTCGGATTGTTGTCATTTACACAAGCGATGTCACGAACGCAAAAGAGCTGTTGCATGCAGGAGATGTTAAAGTTTCTTCAAAAGCCGTGTTATTATGTGAATATAATGGAGATGCAGTTTTGCATACCATTGAAAAAAAAATCCGACAAAACAAAACGTTAACCCTAGAAGAAACGATGAAACTCATTCTTGTTCCGCTCATGCACAGCAAGCATGACCGGCAAACAATGATTGAAAAAACGATCAGCCTCACAAAAGAAATCAACGATGAACAAACACAACTACACGTGATTGCTGGTATTTTGACAGCGACAGACAAGTTTATTGATGAAGAATATGCTAAAAAAATAAAGGAGTGGATCAAAATGACGAAAGTCTTACGTCTTTTCGAACAAGAAAAAGAAGAAGCGGTAAAGAAAGCGGCGGAAGAGGCGGCGAAAAAAGCAGCAGAAGAAGCGATGAAAAAAGCAACAGAAGAAGCGATGAAAAAAGCAGCAGAAGAAGCCAAAAAAGCCGCTAAACATACCGCATTAGAAATCGCCAAAAACTTGCTTGATATTTTGCCAATTACCGAAATTGCAAAACGAACAGGTTTATCAATTGATGAAGTGGCAGAGTTGGCGAAAGAAACAAAGAACTAACGACGTGAAATAGCAGCACATCTTGCATCCACAGTCATGTAAGAAAAAGCACTAGGCTTTCCTAGTGCTTTCCTTTTCTCCCTCGCAGCATGCTGCGTCTGTATAGCATCTTCCCCTTCTTGATCGCTTGTTAGCTTCGACCTATTCTGGTGTGTGATCGTACACGCATCGTTAGGCTATCTGTAGCGGCAAGCTTTTTTTTAGGCCAAGCGTTCGTGCGGTTAACGTTTGAATTTCGCGCAAAAGCGTTTCGTTTTCCATAAGCGACACGCCGTAAGAAGGAATCATTTCTTTCAATTTCGGTTCCCACTCTTTCATATGCTCAGGGAAGCATTTTGTGATGACTTCAAGCATGACATGAACGGCAGTCGAAGCGCCTGGTGAAGCGCCGAGCAATGCCGCGATCGAACCATCAGCCGCACTAACAACTTCCGTGCCAAATTGAAGCGTTCCTTTGCCGCCAGCTTCCGTATCTTTAATGACTTGCACGCGCTGTCCTGCGACGATGAGATCCCAATCTTCGCTTTTCGCATTTGGAATAAATTCGCGCAACTCTTCCATGCGCTGTTCTTTTGATAAAAGCACTTGTTGAATTAAGTAGTTTGTTAACGCCATGTTTTTCGCCCCTGCCGCTAGCATCGTCAAAAGATTATGCGGCTTGACGGAAGTGATTAAGTCAAACATGGAACCGTTCTTTAAAAATTTCGGTGAGAAGCCAGCAAACGGTCCAAATAGCAACATTTTTTGATTGTCGATAAATCTCGTATCAAGGTGCGGAACAGACATTGGCGGAGCGCCAACCTTCGCTTTGCCGTAAACTTTTGCATGGTGCTGCTTTACAACCTCTGGATTATTGCACACCATAAATAGTCCGCTTACCGGAAATCCTCCAATTCCTTTTCCTTCAGGAATGCCGGATTTTTGCAACAAGTGCAAGCTTCCACCGCCGGCGCCGATAAAGACGAATTTCGCCGTATAATATTCGACTTCCCCGCTGTCTAAATTACGCACTTTTAACTCCCACAAGCCACCGCTTGTCCGTTTGATGTCATCAACATGATGTCTGTATCTGATATCGACGTTTTTACTCTTTAAGTGGTCAAACAATATGCGCGTTAACGCACCGAAGTTGACGTCCGTTCCCGCTTCGATTTTTGTTGCTGCAATCGGTTCCGTTACGATGCGGTCTTCCATCATAAGCGGAATCCACTCTTTTAGCTTTTGCGGATCATCGGAAAATTCCATTCCTTTAAACAACGGATTGTTAGCCAACGCTTCAAAACGTTTCTTTAAAAATGCGACATTTTGTTCCCCTTGGACGAAACTCATATGCGGCAACGGCATGATAAAGTCTTTTGGATTACGAATGCGGTTATTTTGCACAAGATAAGACCAAAACTGCAAAGAAACGTGAAACTGTTCATTAATTTTGATCGCTTTGCTGACGTCTACAGACCCATCCGGTTTTTCGACTGTGTAATTAAGTTCACAAAGTGCTGCATGACCCGTTCCCGCATTATTCCATTCATTCGAGCTTTCTTCTCCTGCGTTTTCGAGTCTTTCAAATACTGTAATTTCCCAGTCCGGCGCTAATTCTTTTAGTAGCGTTCCTAAAGTCGCACTCATGATTCCAGCACCAATTAAGATCACATCTGTTCTAGTTTGTTTGCTTGCCATATTTACCATCCTTACGCTATAAGATTTACAAAAAGCATGTAAGCGATCTCGCTCACAGCAATTCAGACTACGATCTAGCATAACCTTTTCTAGATTAATTATAACACAATTACATTATAGTATGTCACTATTATTTATAATTCAAAAATATAGTTATACAATTAAACGTTTTATTACATAATAAATCGTTGCTCCAATGACAGTAGCCAACAATAGTTTCTTAATATTGATTTTACAAAATAGTTGTATATTTTGTCAGCATGATTTATAAAAACCTCTAAAACTTTTTCGTCCCTAGAGGTTTAAATAGTCGACAGGGAAAAGAACCGAAACTATCGTGGGAAATTTAGCACATACAGTTTGATTAAAACAGGGGAAGAAGAAAAAAGAAAATCGGGAAAATGGAATTTTATGGCATAGTTTCCTCACAAAAAAGCGAAGAGAGCTGAGGATGGCTCTCTTCATAAATACCAGACACCTACCAATCTTTAAGTAGATGTTGAACCTCTTCTTCCGTTAGATTCGTAAGATTCGCAATCTCCTTCGCCGTCATTCCTTTTTCCGCCATATTGCGAACAAGTTGTTTCATTCCTTCTTTCATTCCTTCTTTCATTCCTTGCTTTAACCCTTCTTCCAGACCTTGCTTCAAACCTTTTTCCATCCCTTTTTTCAATCCTTCTTCCAACCCCGCCCTCCGTTCGCCTTGGATGTTGGATAACTGATCGCGTAGCCACTTGAGCCGCATTTCGTATTCGTACCGGTTTTCCGGATTAACGCTCAAATTTTCCCATTCTTCCAACGCTTCGCGAATTTCTTGTTCGTTCATCGCCATCGCCTCCAATTCGGTTAAAATATTTTCGTTCGCTACTCTTTTTTGGCCATCCACTGCCGATAACATCATGAGCCACGGCCATTCGGACGATCGTTCCATTTCTCGGCGGTATTTCTTCCATTTTACCATAAATTGTGACAAATCAATCACATGGAATTCAAGGTGCGGGCTCCAGAGGAACTGTTCCTCGTCTTCGCGAATATGAAACACAGTGTGAAAGCGATCGGTTTCGTGAGGAAAGAGCGGATAATTGAGGATGACGATCATAATCGTCGGCGGAAGCGCGAAATACCCTTCTCCTTTCGAAAGCGAAGATGAAAACAGCCGCGCCCAGTAATATAGCACGCGTTCCGGCATATCGTGTTGGTTAACAACTTGAATTTCGACGTTGATCCGTTCGCCGCGATCCGTTAGTACCAATACGTCCAGCCGGCTCATTTTCCCATCTTCCGTTTCTTTCGTCAGCTCAGTGTTTTCGAATTGGACATCGACGATTCGGTCGTCCCCTGTCCGATGCAACAGCGCGTTTAAAAACGCCATCGTAATCGACTTTCGGCTCGGATGGCCAAACAGCTGCTTAAACATAAAATCCATTTTCAAATCGAGGTATTGCATGAGGATCATCCTTTCGTGGAATGTAGGAGAGTACAACTTGATTAAAATAGAGGAATAAGGGAAATGCAAATGAGGAAAATGGATTTTCTAGCGTTCTTTTTTTGCGATAAAAAGCAAAAAAGTCAGGGAAATTGGCTTTTTAATGAGGGGAAAATGAATTTTGTGTTTATTTGTTTGGCAAGGGAACAGATTTTGAGGAGCACACATGCAAAACAGAGAGCCATGCTATGAATCTGTGTTTCTACAAATCTCGACAATCCTCGGGGCGTGACAGGCACCGCATCCAATGCTTCGGTTACATTGGAACATAGTAGACGTATTTATGATCTTTGTTTAGGTGGTTTAACGTTGTTCGTTTTCATATAGCGTTTAAGCTGATGATAAAAATTTTCGCGAGTTCCCGCCAAGACAACAACCACTACATTCCCGTCCTCATCGAAATCAATAAAATAGGCAATTTCGTAATAAATTCCTTGATAATGAATATCGTAACCGTAAATCCCGGCCAAATCCCCTGTTTTCGCTTCCCCAGCTTCAGATGGATTAGAAAGAATCTCTCGCAAGGCTTCTTTAAAACGTTGTTTCAATGCTTGGTCTTTTTTCGTCAGCTTTTTGATGGCTTTTTCCGCCTTGGGGAGTAATTGCAAGCGATTATTCTTCATCATTTTCGCTGAATAAATCCTCCAACGTATCCCATGTATATGTTTTGGCGTTTGGTCTTTCTTCAGAAATCATGGTTTCTAATGCGGGAACAATTTGCGATTTACGGTATACAAACTCTCTGTATAGCTCTTCTCCTGTGTATCCTTCTTGGATAAGATCTTTTAAAATAAGATCGGAAAAGTCAAAGTAATCTCCGTGAATCGGACGAATAATTAATTTATTATCAGCTAACTCAATTAATACTTCGTTCCCAATTCCTAATTGTTCATAAAACTCCTTCGGTATCGTAATTTGTTTTTTGCTTGATACAGCAATTCGTTTCACAGCATGCTTCTTACGATTAGGGATATTCTCCATAGGTACCTTCCCCTTTGCCACAACATCTGATGGTACCATATTATTCCCCTCCTCGAAAAGAATTAACCAACTTTTCTTGTTTTTTGTTGTAAAAATTCTTGATTTCTTTACTCATTATGATATCACTAATCAAAAACAAAAACAATGATTTCCCCAAACCTTAACAAGGAATAAAAGGAGATCACCATCTTCAAATAGCTTTGCCACTCGCTACACGGAAAAGGATGACCAATCGCTTTTGAGACATCCTCGCTTTTTCTTACTCCATTTCTTTTTCTTCCTTGTGTACGGATGAACTCGTGATAAAAGGCGGCTAAGGAAGTATAAATGTAAAAAAGAAGTATAGGGAGAGAAAAGCATTAAACCCGGTCGTGGACCTTCGCTGCAAGGATTTGTTGGGAGTATCGCCGCCGTTGTATTTGGAGTGTTCTGGACCATTATGGCGTTCTCGATGACGCAAGAATCGCCGTTTCCTGCCACACAGTTTTTCCCTTTATTCGGTTTGGTTTTTATTGGGCTCGGCATTTTTCAAGCCATCTACCACTATAAAAATGCGACAGGGAAAAATCGCATGTCCGTCATCGGCATTGTTGATAGCGACGAAGAGCCAGATCCGCTTCATATAAAATTTAGTGGCGAAAAACGGAAAAGCTCATCGCACCACGAGCATTCGTATTGTCCATATTGTGGCCATCCTGTACAAAGCGATTTTAACTTTTGTCCAACATGCGGGAAACATATTTAAAGGCGCCTATGAAGCGCCTCCATTTTAACGTTCACAATTACTTCTGATCAGATCCCCCGTCTTTTCACAACCACCTTGCACACATCTTCAAGCGGCTGAATGACAGCAGACATGTCCAAATCGGTTAATCCTTGTTCGATCGCATGAGCAAACGCCCGTTCAGCGACTTGGCCCGTAAATTGTGTGATACCAGCCGTCTCTAGCAGTTCGTTCGCCAGCCGGACGTCTTTATGCACATATTTCACCGCTCCGCCCGGCGCAAACTGACGGTTCAATACGAATTGCTCCATATGCCGGCGCAACATCCGGCTCTCCCCGTAACTCACCTTTAAAATACGATAAAGCTGTTCGGCGTCTAAACCGAGAGCGACGCCGGTGACCATCGCTTCCGCGGCCGCCACCGAATGAACGGCAACAAGGTATTGGTTCAATAGCTTCGCGATGCTTCCCGAACCGCTCGGACCTAAATATTCGACCGTTTCCCCGAGAGTGCGGAGCAAAGGCAAAACGCGCTCCCATGCCGAGCGCTCGCCTCCAACCATGATCGTTAACGTTCCTTGTTCCGCCCCTTCAGGCCCGCCGCTTACCGGAGCATCCAAATAGCTTATTCCTTTTTCTTTCGCTTTCACTGACACCACCTTGCTTGTATCGGGCCCTACTGTTGTAAAATCAAGACAAATTGAACCCGGACGCGCATGGTTGACGACACCGTCTTCGCGCAAATAAACATCCACCACATCCTCCGGCATCGATAAACACGTACAAATGACGTCGGAACGGCTTGCTAGTTCAGCAATCGTTTCCTCTCTTACCGCTCCTAATTGCACGAGCGGCTCCGTTTTCGCTACAGAACGATTATATACCGCTACTTCATAACCAGCCGCAAGCAGCCGCTTGGCCATTCTTGCGCCCATGACGCCGACACCAATAAATCCGATCTTCATCTCGCTTCACTCCCCCTTGAACCTATTTGTTTTCACGTTCCAATACGTGTGCAGAACGCCATGCAAAGCTCGCTTCACTCGTTGTCTGCGGTATGTACTCTAACCCTATCGCGCCTTTATAGCCACATGACTGTAAAAACTGAAAAATACGTTCGTAATGAATTTCTCCCGTCCCCGGTTCATGCCGTCCTGGAACATCGGCAATTTGCACGTGGCCGATCAGCGAAAAATACGTCTGAAACGTCGTCATTAAGTTTCCTTGTATTCGCTGCATATGATAAAAATCGTATTGCAGCTTCACGTTCGGCATGCCGACTTCCTTGATGATTTCAGCGGCCTCACGAATGTCTGTCAAAAAATAACCCGGCATGTCATGCGGATTAATCGGTTCAATCAAGAGCGTCAGACCGTGCTGCGCCAGCTTTTCCGCCGCATATTGGAGGTTGGCGATATACGTTTCCTTGGCGCGCTGCTTATCCAATTCCGGTGGAAGCACCCCGGCCATGCAATGAAGATAGGAAACGTTCAGCGACGTCGCATAACGAATTCCTTCGTCGACCGACTGTTTGAACTCATGGATTCGATCAGGGAAGATGGCCAAACCGCGTTCCCCTTTCTCCCAATTGCCCGCTGGCAAGTTGATCAACACAAGCGACAGCTGGTGTTTCTCCAGCTCTTCGCGGATTCGTTCGGTCCGTTCACTATACGGAAACTGGCATTCGACGCGAGAAAAACTGAACTCTTTTACCTTTTGAAACCGTTCGATAAACGGCACTTCTGTAAAAATCGTCGATACGTTGACCGCAAACTGATCCATTTAATCCCCCTCTTTCTTCTTTTTTGTCCCCGTCGCCCTTGACGACTCTTTCGCCCCTTTGGCGGGTATTGGTCAAGGGCGAATCCGGCTCTCGACATGCCCCACGATGCTCAATAGGATGGTTCGTGTGGAGTTTTCATAGAACTTTTGACGCTACCCCTCACGAGATACATACTTTATTTTCGAGCAGTAGCCGGCTATTTCCTGCTTGCCAAAAACACGAGGTGTTTATGAAAACGGTCGTTGATTGATCATTCAACGATTAGTCTAAAAAATGATCTGTTATTTCTTGCATAATCTGTATTTTCAAAAAGAACTTATCCAAAAAATATGCTATACTTTTGGGCAATGGAGGTGTCTTTGTAATGCTAAAAGAGTTTAAAGAGTTTGCCATGCGTGGGAATATTGTCGACTTGGCGATTGGGGTCATTATCGGCGGAGCTTTTAATAAAATCGTTTCTTCTCTTGTTAATGACATCGTCATGCCGCTTGTCGGGCTATTGCTTGGCGGAATTAATTTCAGCAACTTATCGTTTACCATCGGCGAGGCGGTTGTAAAATATGGAATGTTTATTCAAACGGTTGTCGATTTTCTCATTGTTGCCTTTTCCATTTTTCTCGTTGTAAAAATGCTAAACAAATGGAAACAACGCAAAAAACAAGAAGAAAAAACAGCCGCACCGCCACCATTGACAAAACAAGAAGAACTGCTTATGGAAATTCGTGATTTGTTGAAAAAACAATAACTTGAAAAAGAATAGGCGTGTTGATTAACCATTAAAAACTAGTTGACATCGCTCTCTTCCTGTTCGTCCAGCCCGCCGTCGTACATGCTACATAAATGAAATTTGGAACTTTAACGTTTTCGTCTTTTATGGAGTAATCGGTATGTTTCGACTGTCGGGTGACCGAACAACACCGCTTCCAGACAAATACATTTGTCGGTGAAGCGGTTGGTTGTTCGGTCCACTGTCACGAGAAGGCGTGACGAAGGTCGGTCACAGACTTGACTCCGACAGTCGAAAAAATAGGGAGTCTGCTTTTTCGTCAACCATAAGTTAAACTTCCCAGTTGTATTTATATAAACTCGGAAATGATATGAACCGCTCCGACAAATTTTTATAATGTTTTCGCGTCAGTTCTTCATCGTTTAAATAACCTTATTTTCCAAAAAGCGAAACGCTTTTTCTTGAACTTTTTGTTCGATTGGATAAGGTGCATAGCAAACTCAAGCAATTCATCATAAGGAATGCGTTTTAAAATAGTCTAGTGCACATGAAAAAAAGTAAATGTTACAGAACAATAATAACTTCTTTACAATTGTATTACATCTTGTAGAAACTTATCGAATTTATGTTACCATAAAGAAGGGGTTTTGATCTCGACTAATAAGAAAAAAATTAGGAGTCTAGGTTATGTTGAAGAAAATTCATTTTGTTCCGATTGCGATTGTATTTTTGTTGATAATTCCCTTCTTTTCCTTTGCGAAAGCGGATAAAAGCAACCTGCCGCTAAAAACCGTTTATCACGTAAAAATAAACGGCAAAGAGATTGGTACTGTAAGCGAGAAAGAAATCGTGGAAGAAGCGATTCAACAGAAAATTACGCAGCTCGAAAAACAATATCCACAGTTAACCTTTTCAGCTCCTAAAATTACATATGAGGCGGAGCGAACATCTCATCTAGTTGCAGATGATGCGTCTGTTAAGCAGATTCATGAAAGACTGAAAATTAAGGCAAATGCAGTTACAATCATGTTTGGTGAGCATTCCGTAGCAGTGAAAAATAAAACGGATGCCAATAAGGTTATCGAGCAATTAAAATCAAAATACGTCCCATCTCTTCAGCCAAAAGAACAGACCAATATACTAGATGTTTCGCTTTCCACGAAGCCTGTGATAAAAGAAGCAAAAGTGGAGCCTGAAAACGTTCTTTCTGTTGAAGATGCGGTGAATTATGTGGCAAAAGGAACGCTTGAGGAGCAAATACATACCGTTCGCGAAGGAGAAGTATTAAGCACGATTGCTAAACAGTATAACTTAACAACAGAACAAATTTTACTACTTAACCCTGACATTAAAGTGGATAGCTTGTTGCAAATTGGACAAAAACTTAATGTCACTGTCTATCAACCGCTCGTTGATGTCATTGTCAAGGAGCAAGCCCGGCAAATCGAAGAGATCCCATATGAGATTGAAGCGATTCCTAATGAAAAGATGTATAAAGGGGATATCAAAGTAACGCAAGAAGGAAAAAATGGTCAAAAAGAAGTTCTTTATCAACTCACGAAGAAAAATGGACAGATCGTAAAAAAAGAAGTTATTAACGAAACGATCATCGAAGAACCGGTTAAGAAAATTGTCATTAAAGGAACAAAAGTACTTTCTTCTAGAGGGACAGGTCGTTTCGCTTGGCCGACAGTAGGCGGGTATATTTCAAGCAGAATGGGCTATCGCTGGGGCGAATTCCACAAAGGAACAGATATCGCTGGATCAAGCAGTTCACCTATTTTAGCAGCGGACAACGGAACGGTCACTTTTGCCGGCTGGGATGGCGATTACGGAAATAAAGTAGTGATCAATCACCGTAATGGATTTAAAACGGTTTACGCCCATATGAACTCCATTACGGTGAAACGCGGACAAACGGTTGCTAAAGGATCGAAAATAGGTACAATGGGGTCAACAGGAGAATCTACCGGAACTCACTTGCATATTGAATTATACAATAACGGAAAATTAGTGAATTTTTTACAATATTTGCGTTAAACAAATGCTGGCATCGAACAATTGGTCAGAACGTGCTCCTTTTTTTAGTTGGGAAACTCCACTTAAAGAAAGGAGCTCTTTTTTTGTTCTACTAAATCTATATAAGTTTCCGTTCTATTTGGAACTTTAACGTTTTCGTCTTTTTTTTATAGAGTAATCGGTATGTTTCGACTGTCGGGTAACCGAACAACACCGCTTCCAGACAAATAAATGCATTTGTCTGTGAAGCGGTTCGTTGTTCGGTCCTCTGTCACGCGAAGGCGTGACGAAGGCCAGTCACAGACTTGCCTCCGACAGTCGAAAAAATAGGGGGTCTGCTTTTTCGTCAGCCATAAGTTAAACCTCCCAGTTGTATTTATATAGAGAGAGAAAGATGTGAAAATCTTTGTTGCAACTTATCCAAAAAGAAAAGCTGACTGCAACATGGATGTTGTAGTCAGCCATTCTGAACCGCTCTTATGTTTTTCCGTTCACCTTGATGAACGGCTCTTTCCTATGACTTTACTTCCGAAAAAACCCTTTCAACGCAAAGGCGACGTTTTGTGGACGTTCAGCGAGGCGGCGCATAAAATAGCCGAACCAGTCGTTGCCAAACGGAACGTAGACGCGCATCGTATATCCTTCCCGCGCAAGCTGAAGCTGCATGTCCGTACGGAAGCCGTACAACATTTGAAATTCAAATTGTTCCCGGGAAATACCGTGTTCTTTCGTGAATTGTTTCACTTTTTCAATAATGTGATGGTCATGTGTCGCAATCGCGGTATAGCTTCCGCTTAATAAGTGCTCTTTGATGATGTTCATGTAATTTTCATCGATTTGCTGTTTATCTTGATAAGCGACTTCAGGCGGCTCTTTGTACGCCCCTTTTACTAAACGAAGCGAAACCCCTTTTAAATCTTTCACATCTTGCTCGGCACGGTGCAAATACGCTTGGATGACCGTTCCGACGTTGTCATACGTTTTGCGAAGTTCGCGCAAAAGGTCGAGCGTCGCTTGGCAATGCGCCGAATCTTCCATGTCGATGCGAACGAAATTGTTGTATCGTTTCGCTGTTCCGACAATTTGCCGCATATTGTCTAAGCAAAAATTGAAATCAATATCAAGCCCAAGCTGCGTCAACTTGACAGAAAGGTTGCTGTTAACGCCCGCTTTGTAAATCGCCTCTAACGTTCGAATGTTATATTGCGTCGCTTCGATCGCTTCTTCGCGGCTTGACACAAATTCGCCTAAATGGTCGAGCGTACAAACGAGCCCTTTATCATTCAGCTCTTTTACTTTGGCGATGGCACTTTCAATCGTTTCGCCGGCGACAACTTGGGAGGCCCCGAACCGGAGCCCCCATTTTTTCGCCGCTTTGTTTAACATTTTGCTTTTGGAAGCGTATAGGAAAAGATTTTTCAATACCGCTTCTAGCACGCCCCATCCCTCCTAAAACGCTTCACACACCGTTTTTGCTTGCATGTGAAGAATTAAGTAGTCAGGACCGCCTGCTTTCGAGTCCGTGCCGGACATGTTGAAGCCGCCAAACGGCTGATAGCCGACAATCGCACCCGTGCAGCCACGGTTAAAGTAAAGGTTGCCGACATGAAACTCTTCCCGCGCTTTTTCAAGATTAAAGCGGTTGTTCGAAATGACCGCGCCTGTTAAGCCATAGTCTGTGTTGTTGGCAATTTCAAGCGCATGGTCGAAGTCTTTTGCTTTCGTAAAGGCAACGACCGGACCGAAAATTTCTTCTTGCATGATGCGCGCACTTGGATCGACATCGGCAAATACCGTCGGCTGAATGAAAAAGCCTTTCGAGTCGTCCCCTTCGCCGCCTGCCATCAGCTTGCCTTCTTGTTTGCCGATTTCGATATAGCTCATAATTTTGTTATATGCAACTTGGTCGATGACCGGTCCCATAAAGGTGCTTTGCTCTTCCGGATTGCCGACTTTTAATTGTTTCGTCAATTCCACGACGCGGTTTAATACTTGGTCATACACGTCTTCAAGCACAATCGCCCGCGAACATGCGGAACATTTCTGTCCGGAAAAACCGAATGCAGAGGCGACAATCGATTGTGCTGCCAGTTCCAAATCAGCTTCTTTGTCAACAATAATCGCATCTTTGCCGCCCATTTCGGCGATGACGCGCTTGAGCCATTTTTGACCCGGCTGAACGATCGCCGCCCGTTCATAAATGCGGCAACCAACCGCGCGCGAACCAGTGAATGAAATAAATCTTGTATGCGGATGTTCGACTAAGTATTCCCCGACTTCTGCTTCTCCTCCCGGCAAATAGTTTAAGACGCCGGACGGAAGCCCCGCCTCTTCCATGACCTCGACAAATTTTGCCGCCACTACCGGCGCGCGATCAGACGGACGTAAAATGACCGTATTTCCTGTCACGATCGCCGCTACTGTCGTTCCAGCCATAATGGCAAGCGGGAAGTTAAATGGGGAAATGATAAGCCCGACCCCTAACGGAATGTAACGGAACGTATTGCGCTCGCCGCTTCGGCTCAATACCGGAACACCGTTTTGCAGAGAAATCATTTGGCGCGCATAATATTCAAGAAAATCGATCGCTTCCGCTGTATCAGCATCCGCTTCTTTCCATGGTTTTCCGACTTCTTTTACTAAATACGCGGAAAATTCGTGTTTTCTTCTGCGCAAAATCGCCGCTGCGCGGAATAAAATGTTCGCACGCGCTTCCGGCTTTTCTTTTTTCCACGTTTCAAACGCGCGAAGCGCAGCAGCCATCGCTTCGTCTGCTAACGCTTTCGTCGCTTTCGAAACAATGCCGACCACTTCCGTTTTATTGGCAGGATTAATCGAAACAATTTTTTCTTTAGTTGTTACGCGCTCCTTTCCAATGATGAGCGGATATTCTTTTCCAAGCTGCGATTGCACATATTGCAACGCCGCCTGAAACACTTGGCGGTTTTGCTCGACGGAAAAATCAGTAAACGGTTCATGTTGATAAGGTACAACCACTTTCATCGATCCTTTCTTTGTCAATTTTATGAATATTATAATCGATACTTTATGAAAATTCTTTATCATCGTTCCATAATGATCATGCTTCATATTTGTGTGTCAAGCACAACATCACCCTTATATTGACAAAAAAGAAGATCGATGTATAACATCATCCGCTGTTCAAAGTCATCGAGGTTGATATTGGCGATCGTTTGAATGCGCTTCAACCGGTAATGTAGCGTGTTCGGATGCACATATAAGCATTCCGCAGTTTCTTTAATTTTGCAGTCGTTTTTTACATATTGTTTCAACGTTTCCAACAGCACTGTTTGATTTTCTTCGTCGTATTTTTGCAGCTTCCTCAGCTGCTCATTTTGATAGCCTTGCCGTTTATATTGTTCATAAATGGACGGCAGCCATCGATAAATGCCCAAGTCTTGATAAAAATGGGCAATCGGTTCACAAAATTGCCGCTTAATTTTGATCACTTCGACCGCTTCAACATAGCTTTGCCGCATTTTTAACAAGCTGCGATATTCGTTTCCGATGCCGACGATGACATCGTGCTGTAAATCGCAATGAAAATCGTGCTCTAATTTATGAAGAAACATTTTTGCTTGATTGATCGCCGCTTGGTGCGCCACAGACGAACTTCCAATCACGACAATCCATTGGTCGCTATTTTCAATAAAAAATGTCGGGCCGCTCAAAGATTTCATGATAAAAGCGATATAATGGCGAATCGTTTCTTTTTTCGCCGCCTGCCGTACGCGAAACAGCGCGACGACAAAAGCATTCGGGAGCTTCACTCCACTTAATTCAGCTTCGATTTTCACATCGTGCTCATTTCGGTCTCCTTGTTGAATAAGGCTCATAATCCATCGATGAATGTCTTCTTGCCGTTTGTATGAACCGCTCATGTTTTGCTCCAATAACTCGGCCGCTTTTTGCGCCGCCTTCAACAAAAACTGCTTCTGTTTTTCAGCAAGTTCGCCGCTCGTTTCTTGAACCCATAAATAGCCGTATATATGATTCCCGTTTTTGAGGCAAACGACGGTGCGCGGACCGAGCCCGATTTCCGGCAATGGCGGGATTTTAACGATGCCGTCAGCAGTTTCAATTTGTTGAATCCAGCCGTTTTCATGCAAATAATGAACGACGTGTGAGGCTGCCCGTTTGCTTAAAATCGTGCTCATGCGTACCGCATCCGGCTCATTATGGTTTCCGCTGTACGCCATCAGCTCCAAATCGCGCGATTCGATCGTGACCGGGCAATGGATCACAGCTGAAACAAAATCGACGAGTTCGTGCAAAGAAGAAAACTTTCTTTCGTTCGATGGCCAATCACGGTTTGACACGTCCATGCGCATTCTCCCTTCGTAAAAACCCCTTTCCTTTTATTATACATGACGCCCAAAAGAAACACCCGTTCTTTGCCAAAACGGGCGTTTGAATGTATCCGCTTTCATTGCGACGGCTGCAAAAACGTCTTTGGCATGACGACGGCAATCACTTCGCCGCGGGCGCAAAGCACGTCTTTCGCATATACTTCCGTCTCGATTTTCCATTTTTTCGGATGAATTTCTTCAACCGTTCCGACCGCCTTTAACGGCACCCCTTGTGGAGTCGGCTTCAGAAACTGGACGTTCAAAGAAGCGGTCACAAAGCGCGGCGGTGTCTCCCCATCTCCGGGCTCATGGCCGTTTTTGCGGTGCAAGGCGAGCGCCGCTGAGCCTGTGCCGTGGCAATCGATCAATGATGCGATCAATCCGCCGTACACAAAGCCGGGAATGGCCGTATGTTCCGGACTTGGTGTGTAAATCGTCACCGTCTGATCCCCTTGCCAGAACGTGCGGAAATGATGACCGTGTTCATTCAGGCGGCCGCACCCATAGCACCATGCGAAGTCATCAGGATATTCGTCTTGAATGGCCTTCAATACATTTTCTCCCATTATCTTCTCTCCCCCTTTGTACATAAAGTATAGCTGACTGCCTATATGAAACGCAATGTACAAAAAAATAATGGAATCGCATCAGTAAGGCTTATACGTAATAAAAAATTTGTTGGGCAACGACCATCACCGCCCGATGAAAACAATAAAAATCCCTCCTTAACACGTGTGATGTTAAGGGGGGAAATGTTACAGTTTAAATCTTTCAACAGCCTCAAACAATCTTGCAATTTGTTAATCATAATGTTGTGACGCGAAACGGTTTCGTCCATCGTATACGTCGTCAGCCGTTTTTCATCTGTTTCCAAGATTTTAAAAAGCCTTTCCACTGCTTATTAGTTTTATTAAAGTAGCCAAGAGGGTGTCCCAAAAGTAACGGGGCACCCTTTCTTATCACCATATATACGCACGAAACACTTTCGTAAAACTATATATTGTATCTTCCTTGAAGAAAGACGACCTTTTGAGACAGCCTCAATGCCCCCGTCATCAATGATTTTGATAAACGAGGGCTATCGAAAATTAATGTGTTTGTTTTTTTCGGCTGGCGATATCAATCCAAACGGCAAGGACAAGAATGCTTCCTTTTACAATATATTGCCAAAATGTTTCCATTCCTAACAATGACATGCCGTTATCAAGCGATGTCATGACCATTGCTCCGATAATGGCACCGACAATCGTACCTGATCCGCCCATCAGCGATGTTCCGCCGATGACGCAGGCAGCAATCGCATTAAGCTCATACATTTGTCCTGCTGAAATCGTCGCCGATGAAAGGCGAGCCGTTAGTACAAGAGCGGCAATGGCAGACAACAGTCCAGTAAAAACAAATAACATCATCGTGTGGCGCTGAATGTGAATCCCAGATAAACGGGCCGCTTCGACGTTGCCGCCAATCGCATACACGTGGCGGCCGAACGTCGTTTTATTCGCAATAAAAGAGAAAATAAGCGCAAGACCAATCACAAAAATAATCGGAAACGGAATTCCTTTATAGCTGTTCATCGTTAAAACGAACAAAACAATCAAAGCGCTAATCGCGATTACTTTTGCCATATCTAACGAGAGCGGCGCAACAGAAAAGCCGTATTGTTGACGCGATTTGCGCTTTTTCAATGTCGATGTCACAAGCGCGGCAATCGCCACTACCGCCAAAATCAAACCGAAACTATTCGTAAAATAGGCGCTACCTAGCGCGATAAAATTTGCATCGGAAATCGGGATCGTCGTCGATTTTGTAATCCCCATCAAAGCGCCGCGGAAAATCATCATTCCGCCGAGCGTTACGATAAACGCTGGGATCGCGCGATACGCAACAAGCCATCCTTGTATCATTCCGATCAATACACCAGCTGCTAACGTACTCGCAATGACGACGCTCGTCGGCATGCCCATCCAGTTGCTTAAAATCGCCGCAATTCCTCCTGTCAACCCGACGATTGAGCCAACGGAAAGGTCAATATGCCCCGCGACGATGACAAGTACCATGCCAATCGCTAAAATCGCTGTGACCGACATTTGCGTAAACAAGTTTGAAAGGTTGCGTGCGCTTAAAAATGTATCATTTAATAATCCGAAAAAAATCCAAATCGCCACTAATGCGCCAATCATCGTATAAGCGCGAATATCAATGTTTCCGAAAATGTTTTTCTTTTCACGTTGACGTTCATTGACGACTGCTTTCATGTCCACAATTATTTCCCTCCTGTCGCCGCCATCATAATGTTTTCTTGTGTAGCCTCATCATGTGTCAATTGTTTCACGATCTGGCCTTCGCGCATGACGAGAATGCGATCGCTCATCCCTAATATTTCTGGAAGTTCTGAAGAAATCATCATAATCGCCACTCCTTCTTCAGCGAGCTTGTTCATTAAATGATAAATCTCGTACTTCGCGCCAACGTCAATGCCGCGCGTCGGCTCATCTAAAATTAAAATTTTCGGCTTGGCCATAAGCCATTTTGCTAACACGACTTTTTGCTGGTTTCCGCCTGATAGCGTGCCGACCGGCGTTTCTAACGAAGCGGTTTTTGTTTTTAGTTCATCGACGTATTTTTGGCTCCATTTTAATTCTTCATTTTGGTTGATGACTTTGAGTTTGCTGATTGCTTCTAAACTAGCGAGAGTCGTATTCGTTTTCACATCCATTCCGAGCACTAATCCAAGACGTTTTCGGTCTTCTGTCACAAGGGCAATTCCAGCACGAATCGCATCTTGCACGGAACGAATGTGCACTTGTGTTCCTTCGATCCATACTTCCCCTTCCGCTTTTCCTTCATAAGCGCCAAATAAGCTCATCGCGAATTCCGTCCGTCCTGCTCCCATCAACCCAGCGATGCCGACAATTTCCCCTTTTCGTACGGTCAAGTTAATGTTTTGGTTGACTTTCATCGGCTTATCTTTATGCCAAACCGAATAGTTTTTCACCTCTAACACGACTTCTTGCGGTGTCCGCTTGACATATGGATAACGCTCCGTTAATTCACGGCCGACCATCAACGATACGACTTGGTCCTCATTCGTTTCCGCGCGCGACAATGTCGCAATTGATTTTCCGTCGCGCAAAACGGTAATCGAATCAGCAAGCCGAAATACTTCCGGCATTTTATGAGAAATGTAAATGCAGGCAACTCCTTGCTTGCGCAGCAGCTCTAAAATGCCCATTAAAATTTCGACTTCACTTTCCGTTAACGCTGCAGTCGGCTCATCTAAAATTAAAATTTGTGCCTGCTTGGCGAGCGCTTTCGCAATTTCAACGAGCTGTTGCTGCCCGATGCCTAATGAATGAATTTTCGTTTGCGGAGAAATGTTTAAGCCGACTTTTTCCAGCCATTTTGCTGCTTCATAATACAACTCATCCCATTGAATCACACCAAATTTTTTCGGTTCGCGGCCGAGAAAAATGTTTTCGCCGACCGTCATTTCTTTCACAAGGGCGAGCTCTTGATGAATGATCGCGATCCCTGCTTTTTCCGCATCGACAATATTGCGAAACATAACCGGTTGTCCATCGATGCGAATTTCTCCTGAATACGTTCCGGCTGGATAAAGTCCGCTCAACACTTTCATTAACGTCGACTTACCCGCACCGTTTTCACCGCACAGAGCGTGAATTTCTCCTTTTTTCACTTTGAAACTGACACGGTCGAGCGCTTTTACACCGGGAAATTCTTTTGTAATTTCGATCATTTCTAACGCATACATTCGTTTCACTCCCGTTGTATAAATCTCCTTGAAAACAAGGGTCTGGCTATATCAGCCAGCCCCTCGTCCCGTTTACTGCTTTGGCCATTGATCTTTCGGTACGTTTTTATAAACTTCTTCTAATTTTTGGTACCCGTCTTTAATGACTGTATCTAAAATGTTGTCTTTTGTAACGGCAATTGGATCAAGCAACACAGAAGGAACATCGATTTTGCCGTTCGATACCGTTTGGTTTGTTTCGATTTTTTCGCCTTTTGCAAGCGCAACTGCCATTTCTGCCGCTTTTGTCGCAATCGCTTTAATCGGTTTGTAAACGGTCATCGTTTGCGTGCCTTCGACAATACGCTGAAGCGCTGCAAGTTCTGCGTCTTGACCAGAAACAGGCACTTTTCCAGCTAACCCTTGTGCCGCAAGCGCTTGAATGACACCGCCTGCTGTTCCGTCGTTCGCTGCCACAACCGCTTGAATGTTGTTGTTGTTAGCTGTTAGGGCGTTTTCCATGTTTTTCAACGCTTCTTCTGGTTTCCAGTCTTTTGAGAATTGATCGTATACGATTTTAATGTCGCCTTTTTGTTCAAGCGGTTTTAATACGTTCATCGCTCCTTGGCGGAACAAATGGGCGTTGTTGTCTGTATCCGCACCGCCGATGTATACGTAATTTCCTTTTGGTGCTTTTTCCACAATCGCTTTTGCTTGCATTTCACCGACGCGCACGTTATCAAACGATACATAGTAGTCAACTTCTGCGTTTTTAATCAAGCGGTCATAAGAAATGACTTTAATGCCTTCTTTATGCGCTTTTTCAACAATCGCAGCCGATGCTTCTGCGTTATGCGGTACGACAACAAGGACGTCCACACCTTCTGAAATAAGCTGCTCTGCTTGGCTTAACTGCGCCGCATCATCGCCGTTTGCCGCAAGCGTTTTCACTTCTGCGCCAAGTTCTTTCACTTTTGCTTCAAATAACTCCTTGTCGCGCTGCCAACGTTCTTCTTTCAATGTGTCCATCGAAAAACCGATCACAATTTTATCGTCTTTTTTCTTCTCTGGTTTGCTGGCAGTGTCATTGCCTGAAGAAACAACGCCACATGCCGTTAATGCCGACGCGAGTACAAACGTCGCAATCCCTTTTGCTACATTTCTCGACCACTTCACTACAATATTCCCCCTTCAATCAAATCTCGTATTGACAAGTTCAGCATAACACGAAAAGAGAAAGCGTTTTCTTTTAACATTCTTCACTTCTTTGTCACACACCTGCACAAATAAAGCGCTTTCATTTCTGGAAATAAAAAATCGATAGCACTTTTTTGTTCTAGAACAAAAAAGTGCTATCAGCACAGTGACGGTTACAACAGACGCGTTTATTCGAAACGGTCGGAAGCGTGCAATTTGGCAAAGCTTTGTTGGAACGTCATGATCGTTCGCTTAATTGTTGCCGATATTCTTTCGGCGTCATATTCGTCCATTTTTTAAAGACGCGGCTGAAATAGTTTGGATCTTTATATCCGACAGCATAGCAAATTTCTTTCACGTTTAGCCGCTCATCGCGAAGCAGTTCTTTCGCTTTTTCAATGCGCAATTGGGTGACATAGTCGATAAAGGTTTGCCCGGTTTGCTTTTTAAATAGTTTGCTAAAGTAATGCGGCGTCAAATGGACTGACTCCGCTACTTCTTCTAACGAAAGATCACGGTAGTAGTTTTCTTGCAAAAACGCTTCGACTTGCTCGATCATCGATTGTCGCTTTTCGATGGCAAGCGGACTAATTTGTTCAGCATCTGCGGTTAACGGAACGTCACGAATGTGCTGCACACGGCTAAATGATGGCAAATAGTAAAGCGCCAACGCCGCTTCTTTGTATGATTGTTTTAAACCATCAATGCCGCATTGAATCGTGCCGATGCCGATTTTGATTCGCGTCTGCAACGTTTTTTCAAATTGTTTCACTAGTTTTTGCGCAAGCGGAATTGTTTTTTCATCCGCTTCATCATCGGTTTGGAAAAAGAGGGCAAAATGATGGTCCATGAGCGGGCTGCATAAACAATCGCCAATTCCTTTCGCATAATCTCTCATTTGCTCGAGCGACTCTCTCTGCTTAGGCAGCGCTTCCAATTGAACGGCAAGGGCAAAGCCTTTGTCGATGTCCATTGGAATGATTTGCTTCACATCAAGATCATCGATTCGTTCCATCAAAAACAATGTAAATGTCGCTTCGCTCAGCGTATAAAGCTGCGCCAGCTTTTCACGCGTTTCAAGTTCCGTTTCGCGCAGCTTTTTTTCCGCTGCGATTTCAGCTGTCAATTTTTCAAGCACCGCAACAATTTGTTCTTTTTTTACAGGTTTCAATAAATATTCGTCCACCCCTAACGAAATCGCTTCTTTCGCATACGTGAAATAATCGTAAGCCGTTAAGATGACGATTTTCATCGCCGCATACGTTTTGCGAATTTCCGCGATCGCTTCAAGCCCGTGAATACCTGGCATTTTAATATCCATAAACACGATGTCCGGCTGATGTGCTTCGACTTGCTGGATGGCGCTGCGTCCGTGTTCGGCATGAAAAATCACAAATTGATTCGGAAGCATTCGCTCGATCATAAGCTGCAATCCTTCCCTCTCTAGCGGTTCATCGTCCGCAATGAGTAACTTATACATCCGCTTGTCCCCCTTCCCGTCTTGGCAACGTTAAAATAATCGTCGTTCCTTCATTTGGTGCGCTATAAATTTTCACTAGCTTTTCAACCCCATAAAACAGCTGGAGTCTGCGCAAAACATTGGCCATTCCAAGCCCCGTCGAATGGCCTTTTTTTGAAAATGGATAGGACGATGATTGTAAAATCGCTTGGCGAACATCTTCTTCCATGCCGACACCGTTATCGGCGATCGTAATGCGGACGTGATTTTTTTTCGGGCGAATCGATAGTTGAATAATCGCCCCTTCTTCCATTCCTTCAATGCCGTGAACAAACGCGTTTTCTAAAAGCGGCTGAAGCGTTAAACAAGGGATCACTTGATTAAGACACGTTTCATCAATATCGAGCTGAAACGTAATGCGGTCGCGAAAGCGTGCTTTTTGAATCGAAAAATATTCTTTGGTGTGCTCCACTTCATCACGCAGCGTGACCGGTTCATCAAGTTTGCGTAGATTGTAACGCAACAAATTCGAAGTCGAGACCGTCAGCTCGCTCGTTCGCTCCGCCCCTTCGATGTAAGCAAGCTTCGAAATGACGTTTAACGTATTAAATAAAAAGTGCGGGTTAATTTGGCTTTGTAACGCCTTTAACTCTAATTCTCGCATAAGTTTTTCTTTCTCTAATATTTCCATATTTTTTAAAATTAAAATGCGCAAATTTTCCATCATTTGCTGAAATGTTTTGCCGAGAAGGCTGATTTCATCATTCCCATCCATTTGCGGAATATGCGCATCAAGGTCGCCGGCCGATATTTTTTTCGCCGCATGGACAAGCCGGTGAATCGGAATGACGATCGTGCGCGACAGCCAAATTGCAAAGACGATGCTTAATACTGTTGTTAGCACGAATAGAGTCGCACCCAATTGGTTCATTCGTCCGATGTTGATAATCATTTGTTTATACACTGGCTGATACGCACTAAGCTCTAAATCGACGAGCGTTTGGCTATCTTCACGAATAAAGCTAGAGATTTTTTCGATTTCATTATACTGGTCCGCATAATCGGCAAACTGTTTATTGATCAGCTTTTGCACGATCGACCGTTCTAAATCGAGAAATTCGTCTATCATATTTTTATAATTTTCTAATGTCAAAGCATCATTTCCTTCTAAACGGCGGGAAATAAGCGTTCTTTGCAGCTGCTCAAGCTGCTTTTGGTGTTCAAGAAGCAAGCGATAGCTTTTTTCGTCTTGATGAATTAAATAGCTGCTTAAAAAGCGCAAGTTTTCTTGCGTTTCAATGGAAAGCTGCTTGTACAAAAAAATGCGCTGCATCATGACGTCATAGCTTTCTTGCACTTTTTTACCGCTTTGAAAAATAAAAAACGCAATTAAATTCAAAAGCAATACGAGCAGAGGGATGAAGATAAATAATTTCGTACGGATTTTCATTTGACTCCCTCCAGCTCGACATTCGTTTTGTCCACAATCTCGGTCGCTGTAAAATGTTCCTTCTCAATTTGTTTCCCAGATAAATGCTCAACCATTAATTTGACAGCGGAAAAACCCATATCGTACGGCTTTTGAATAACAGTAGCGACAATTTTTCCTTGTTCGATCGCCTGCAATGTTTCTTTGACATCGTCGAAACCGAAAATTTGTACATCGCTCCGGTCCAAGTTTTTCGTCGCCATTAAAATGCCGATCGCATCTAAGGCGCTTGTGCCGACCATGACAGAAATGTCAGGATATGTGCGCAACATTTTTTCTGCCTGAATAGATGCTTGGATACGAGAAATATTCGAAGCAGCAACAGCAACGACGGTTAATGACGGATGCTGAGAAATAATCGATTGAAATCCTTGCAGGCGTAGCTGCTGGTTTTCCGACGTGTCGCTGCCAATAATGACGCCGATTTTCTTTTTGCCTGCGACGCGGGAAGCGACCGCTTTTCCGAGCAGTTGCCCCGCCTCAAAATTGTTCGTGCCGACATACGCAAGGCGGCGGCTCATCGGCGCATCAGTATCAATCGTAATGACAGGAATATTGCGGCCGATTGCTTTATTAATGAGCGGCGTGAACCGCGCATCGTTTAAACTTTGGACGATAATGCCATCAACGCGGGAAGCGATCGCTTTTTCGAGCAATTTCATTTGTTCATCCATACTTGTCCTGAGCGGTCCGATGTATTCGACATTCACGCGATAATGTTTCGCTGCTTCTTTTGCTCCCTGCTCCACTTTGCGCCAATACGGGTTGTCAAACTCTTGAGAAATTAAGACAAAATGCGGCAACGGTTTGGCCAGCTGCGTGGTTTGCTGCAACTGTTCGACGGTTTGTTCGATTTTTTTCGTTGTAATAACGAAATGAAAGAGAACATAAAGAAACAGAAAGAATAAAAGAATTAAACTGATTGTCCACCGTTTGTTCGTCATATTTTTCACCCAATTTTACTATAATTCGTTTTGGAAACGGTTACAACAAAAAAATAAAACTGACCGAAATAGCTATTGTTACACGATAAACTTGCGGACCGTTCATCGAAAACGGTGCTTAACGGTTGTGCTGAGGCCGTTAACTCTTCCGTTGAAACTTTAACATTTTTCTTTTTTATGGAGTACTCGTTATTTTTCGACTGTCGGGCGACCGAACAACACCGCTCCCAGACAAATTTATTTGTCTGGGAGGCGGCTCGTTGTTCGGTTCTCTGTCACGCTAAAGCGTGACGCAGGCAAGCCAAAGGCTTGCCTCCGACAGTCGAAAAAATGGAGAGCTTGCTTCTCCGGCAACCATAAGTTAAACCTTCCAGTTGTATTTATATACAAAAATATATCCTAATTCCCAACAAATTTTGCATAATACATGGTAATATAGTAGTAGCATCATGTTGGCAATGAACATATTTTCATAGATTGGGGTTGCTCGTTCATGCATATGCATCCATCGGAATCGCTATATCTTCCTTTTTATTTTTTCATGCCTGCGATGCAGTTTATTTTAGATGAACATGGCTATATATTAGATGTCAACGAATTTGCCGCGCGCTATTTAGGGTACCGACGAGAGGAATTGATCGGTCAATCTGCACTTATTGTTGTTCATCCGAATGATCGAAAACGAGTAATGAAACAGCTAAAGAACCTTTTTCACTGCCAATCGGATGACATTCACTCGATGGAGTTTAAAAAAGTGAAAAAAAGCGGTGAAACGGTGTATGTGCAAGAAAATATGTATCGTACGACAACTGAAGAAGGACAAACGATTTTTCTTGTTTCATGCCACAACATTTCCTCGGAAAAAAAGACTAAGCAGCTATTAGCAGGGCAAAAAAAAGTGTTAGAACTCATCGCTAAAGAAATGTCGCTTTCCGATATATTAAATGAAATCGCTCGCACAGCAGAAGGCATCCGGCCAAATATTTTTTGTTCGATTTTGCTGCTAAACGACGAAACGAATCGGCTTTACTACGTCGCTGCACCGAGTTTGCCGAAAGAATATATTGAAACGATTAACGGATGTGAAATCGGGCCGAACGTTGGCTCTTGTGGGACAGCAGCGTTCCGTCAAGAACTTGTCGTCGTTTCTGATATTGAAACAAGCCCGCTATGGCTACATTATAAGGAAGCAGCACTAGCACATGGATTACGCGCATGCTGGTCCGTTCCGATTTTTTCATCAACCAAAAAAGTATTAGGAACGTTCGTCGTTTATCATCGTGAGCCGTGCGAACCACAAGAAAAAGATATTGAAATCATTTATACATTCTCCTCTCTAGCAGGTCTTGCTGTTGAGCAGGCGCGCATGAAAGAAGAGTTGCAAGAAAGCCGTCAGCACTATCAATCACTGTTTGAATATAACCAAGATGCTGTTTTTTCGCTTCATTTAGACGGAACATTTTTTGCCGTTAACCGAGCAGCTGCGCAAATCACAGGCTATCCACGTCACGAACTGTTAAAGATGACGTTACATGATTTAGTCGTGCAAGATGATTTACCGAAAACGCTTGAAGCGCTGGCAAATACAGCAGAAGGATATTCCCGCCATGTTGATTTTCGCATTCGTCATAAAAAGGGAAATATTTTATATTTCAATACCACACCTGTTCCTATTTTTGTGAACAAAAACATTATTGGCATATCGATCATCGCCAAAGATGTAACTGAGCGAGTCGAACGGGACAAGCGGATTCAACAGCTCGCTTATTACGACCCATTGACAGGTTTGCCGAATCGACGTTTATTTTATAAAACAGTATCGAAAGCGATTTCAGAAGCAAAACAAAATGGAAAGTTCGTTGCCATTTTATATATGGATATTGATCGGTTTAAATATGTGAATGATTCGCTCGGCCATAGCATCGGCGACCGCGTGTTGCAAAAGATTTCGTCGCTTATTCAGGAGCGAATCGCTCATAAAGGAACAGTCGCCCGAATGAGCGGTGATGAGTTTACCGTCATTTTGCCAAATCTTGATTACCACTATCAAGCGATGGATGTGGCTAAAGATATTTTGCGCACATTTCAGGAACCGATTCGAATTGATAATTTTGAGTTATTTCTTACTTCAAGTATTGGCATTGCTTTTTATCCACACCATAGCAATGACGTCGATACGTTAGTGCAATATGCGGATATGGCGATGTATGAGGTCAAACGAAAAGGAAAAAACGATTATTACGTGTACCAAGACGATATTTTAAAACAAAAATTGCCGAATCTCATGTTGTTAGGAGATTTGCATAAGTCGATTCAAAAAAACGAGCTATCAATTGTTTATCAACCGATCATTGAGGTGAAAACAAAAGAAATTCGTGCGATGGAAACGCTAATTCGTTGGCATCATCCCATTCACGGTACCGTCCCGCCAAGTCAATTTATTTCACTGGCTGAAGAAACAGGGTTTATCGTATCCATTGGGGAGTGGGTCATTCGCCAAGCCTGCGAACAACACCAAAAATGGAGAAAAATAGGACTTCCGCCAATCCGAATCGCGGTTAACATTTCTGTGAAAGAACTGCAAGACCCATATTTCTCTAAAAGAATCGAAAACATTTTAACGGAAAAACGCATGGCTCCTCAATATTTAGAGTTGGAAATTACGGAAAGTATGATGATATATAATGAAGCGACAATTTTAAATAATTTGTTGCGGGTGAAAGAAATCGGTGTGCGGCTTTCGATTGATGATTTCGGAACCGGTTATTCATCGCTCGCCTACTTAAAGCGGCTCGATGTCGATACTGTCAAAATTGATCGATCATTTATTGCTGACTGTCCACATTCTTATTATGGAAGCGTGATTACGAATACGATTATTTCATTGGCGCATCATCTTGGAATGAACGTTATTGCGGAAGGTGTTGAGCATCGCGAACAGCTTCGCTATTTAGAAGAGAAAGGGTGTCAAGAAGCTCAAGGTTACTTATTTAGCGTACCGCTTCACGCGGCAGAAGCAACGCGCTTGTTGTCAACCGGAATCCGCCATCTTAAATAATAAAGAAGGGGTCTTAGGTGGACCCCCTCTTTATTATTTAAACACCATTGCGGCTTTTACGGCTTTTTTCCAACCGTCATACAAGGCTTTTTGTTTCTCTTTGTCCATTTGCGGTTCAAAGGAGCGCTCTAGCTGCCATTGAGCCGCAATTTCCGAGCGATCTCGCCAATAGCCGACGGCAAGCCCTGCCAAGTAGGCGGCGCCGAGTGCTGTCGTTTCGTTAATGACTGGACGTTCGACCGGCACGCCTAATATGTCGCTTTGGAACTGCATAAGGAAATTATTTTTGACAGCTCCCCCGTCGACGCGCAACGTTTTTAACGAAATGCCTGAATCCGCTTCCATCGAAGTAAGAACGTCTTTCGTTTGATAAGCGAGCGATTCTAATGTCGCGCGGATAAAATGTTCTTTTGTCGTGCCGCGCGTGAGTCCGAACACTGCGCCGCGCACATCGCTGTCCCAATACGGTGTTCCTAAGCCAACGAAAGCAGGAACGACATATACTCCGTCGGTAGAAGCGACTTTTTCCGCATACGCTTCACTATCTTTCGCGTGCTTGATCATGCGGAGGCCGTCGCGAAGCCATTGAATCGCTGAACCGGCAACGAAAATGCTGCCTTCTAACGCATATTCGACTTTTCCGTCAATGCCCCATGCAATCGTTGTCAATAAACCGTGCATCGATTGAACCGCTTTTTCTCCCGTGTTCATAAGCATAAAGCAGCCCGTACCGTACGTATTTTTCGCCATTCCTTCTTCAAAGCACGCCTGACCAAATAAAGCTGCTTGCTGGTCTCCTGCCGCGCCGGCAATCGGAACTTCCTGTCCGAAGAAATGATATGGCACTGTTTTCGCATATACTTCGGAAGAAGGGCGCACTTCTGGAAGCATCGACTTCGGAATGCCTAAAATATCGAGAATTTCATCGTCCCATTTTAATTCGTGAATGTTAAACAAAAGCGTTCTTGAAGCGTTAGAGTAATCTGTCACGTGTGCTTGCCCGCCAGACAGTTTCCAAATGAGCCACGTATCGATCGTTCCGAACAATAAATCGCCTTTCTCCGCTTTTTCCCGCGCTCCTTCGACGTTGTCTAAAATCCATTTCACTTTCGTTCCGGAGAAATACGCATCAATTAATAAGCCTGTTTTAGCGCGGAACAATTCATCATACCCTTGTTGATTTAATTGTTCGCAAATGTCTGCTGTTTGCCGTGATTGCCAGACGATCGCATTGTAAACAGGCAAACCGGTATGTTTATCCCAAACGACGGTTGTTTCGCGTTGGTTCGTAATGCCGATCGCCACAATTTGTTCCGGTTTGACCGACGCTTCTGACAACACGCCAGCAATAACCGCTAAAATCGAACCCCAAATTTCGTTCGCATTATGTTCCACCCAGCCTGGTTTTGGAAAATGTTGTGTAAACTCTTTTTGCGCAATATGCACAATTTCGCCTTTTTTATTAAACAAAATCGCCCGCGAACTCGTCGTTCCTTGATCTAACGAAAGAATGTATTGTTCCATGAGTTCTCCCCCTATTTACATTAAAATATTTTTCGGCTGTTTATAAGCAGCTGTTTTACCTTGCTGAATCAACACAATCGCTAACACGACAACAGTCGCAATTAGCACATACCAAAACGCGGTTGTCATCTTTCCTAAAAAGATAGCTTTGTAAAATAATCCGCCAAACGATCCGCCAAGCGCTGGACCAATGACCGGAATCCATGCATACGACCAATTCGAAGAACCTTTCCCTGGAATCGGAAGAAGAAAATGTGCGATGCGCGGACCTAAGTCGCGAGCTGGATTAATCGCATAGCCCGTTGTTCCCCCGAGCGACAAGCCGATGCCAACGATGAGGAAACCAACAATAAACGGATTTAACCCATCAGTAAATTTATTCGCCCCAATCGCTAAAATTCCTACAATTAAGATAAATGACCCAATGATTTCGCTTAGTAAATTGGCAAAAGGATTTGGGACAGCTGGACCTGTTGCAAATACGCCGAGCTTCACGCTTGGATCATCCGTTTCATTCCAATGCGGTAAATAATGAAGGAATACAACGGTCGCCCCAATAATCGCACCGAGAAACTGTGCCACAATATATGTTGGAACATCTACCCACGGAAAATCTCCATTAAAAGCTAACGCGAGTGTAACCGCCGGATTTAAGTGGGCTCCACTGAATTGCCCTACCGCATAGACAGCAATCGCTACAGCCAATCCCCACCCCATCGTAATCACGATCCATCCTGAGTTTTGCGCAAACGACTTTTTTAAACTCACCCCTGCGCAAACTCCGCCACCAAAAATAATGAGCAAAGCTGTGCCGACAAGTTCGGCAACAAATGGTGTCATTTCTCATTCCCCCTTTTTTGTTTTTTGTGGCAAAAAAGACAAAGACCCACACATCTCCTCCATAACAGAGGAACATGTGTGGGTCTCCGAATCTCCGCCACGTTTATTAACTTGATTATAAGGATAAAGGTATTTGTAAGCGTTGTCAATATATTTTTAAGAGTTTTTTTCTCTATTTTGGCACAATTTGAATATAATCAAAATCGAGCGTATCGACCGCATCTTCAATATGCAAACGCGTGATAAAACGGTAAGAAACGCCCGGTTGCGAAGGGACGATTTGTTCAGGAATGCGATAGCGAAACGGTAAAACCTTCTTTTGCTCCGCTTCGATCATAAACTCTCCAGCGATCGGAATCGTCGCGATGACCGTATCTTCTTCCTTCCCATCGCGCAACGTTTTGCAAACGAAATCCACATCAAGCTTCATAATCTTCTGCTCCACCGTTCCGCCGCGAATGTACAACTTCCCTTCGATCACATCCCCAGGTTTCAACACGTTTTTATTTAACAGCAAGTCGACGTACGCCGAACCAACTCCTAATTTCGACATCATTTTGCGCAATAACATTCTCCTTCACCTCTTCTGACTTCATTCCGACATCTTTTGTTGCATTTTGTAGTACCTTTTTCTTCGTTAACAAATCAAACTAATATAGTATACGAAGATCAAGCCCGCCTTGTTTCACTACTTCGCCTATACAAAGAAAAAAAAGATAAAAGACCTATGCCACATTTCGGCAAAGGTCCGCTTGCTTACCACCTTAAATGATAGCGCTTCCAATACTACCTATTGTCTAATCTATGCCATCATCGTTCATTTGTCAACAGTTATTCATACACATTTTCATTTTCAATGACATAGTCCACACGAATAACTGGGATATCATGATTTTCAACTTCTGCCACAATTAAGCCGATATGGTCGTTATAAATACAAAACGTTTGCTGACCTTTTTTAAAAGCCGTTTCTCCGTATGAAAGCACTGTATGATAAAGTTTCCGATCATCGATATGTTGTAATCTTACTTTTTTTCCTAAATGAATAATGACTTCTTTTCCATCAATATTTCCACGATACATACGTACATCCCCCTTCACGCTCGTATTTCCAATGTATGACATTCCTCATCTATTCATACATATTTTTATGCTTATTTTATGCTTATTAAAATTATTCGACAACAGAGCGGCATTTCCCTTTCATTCAGAATATTGCAAAAAAAATTGCAAATTTTTTCTGAATTTCACGCTCTTTTCCTTGACGTTGCCGTTCCATTAGTGTATAGTAAAGACATCATTTAACAGAATATATCTCATGCAATACAGCACGAGCCGCTCACCTTAGACCGCTGTGGAGTATATTCCGTTATTTGATAAAAATTTTTTAAGTTAGCCGCAAGGTGCTAAAGGTATTAGGAGGAATTAAGTATTATGCAAAACGGTAAAGTAAAATGGTTTAACAATGAAAAAGGTTATGGGTTTATCGAAGTGGAAGGCGGAGCAGACGTATTCGTTCACTTCACAGCAATCCAAGGTGAAGGCTACAAAACATTAGAAGAAGGTCAAGAAGTTTCCTTCGAGATCGTTCAAGGAAACCGCGGACCTCAAGCTGCGAACGTAGTAAAATTATAATCAAGCGCTCGTTGACATAAAAGTAAGACGAAAGCGAACGAAAAGGCTGGCATTATGCCAGTTTTTTTCTTTTATATACATATTTTTCGCAAACGACACAAACACTATCAGCTAGGAGGTGTTTTCATGGAACGTGATCTTCATTCCGGATACAACGATTTAAAACAGCTCGAAATGTTTGTGGAAACAGCCAAAAAAATAGTCGGATCAGCCACGATGAGCTTAGATCTTGACATGCTAGAAGGCGCTAAACAAGCTGTCGCGAACGCATACGAGCAACTTGCGCGCGTCCGCAGCCAAAAAACCGGTGTCGATGATTCATTTATTTCCAAGTGCGAACGAGAGTTGCAGCGCGCCGAACATCAACTGAATGAGGCGATTCACTAAGCAGTCAAAAAGGCTGACGGTTATTTCAGCCTTTTTATTATGAACGAGAAGACACAGTTAGGAGCATTTCCCCATATTGTTTGATCATCTCCCCAACTGTACAATGAGTGATGCAAAACGATTGGGCATATGTTTTTCCCACTTCTTTACGAAACGTGCTTTTAATAAAACACCCTTCGCAATACGTGCTGTGAATGTCATTTAGCTTTGCTAATATTTCTTTTCGTTTCGCTAGTTTCTCTTCTTTATTCATCTCTGTCGATCCCTTTCTTCGCAAGTTCAATCGTGCTAGCAATGATTTTCCCTTCTAGCGCTTGACGGGCAAGTTGGTCCGCTTCTTTATTTTGCTTTCGTGAAATCGGTTCGTAAATCGGCTGAATTCCAAGCTCCTTTAGTTTCGCCTCAATGCGGTCGAGCCATGCGTTGTATTCTTTTTCAAAACATGGCCAAGCACCTGATAGCTGATTTAATACAACGTGCGAATCGCCGCGAAACACGACCGGCAAATGGTGAACACCGAGCTCCTCAAGCATTTGCACAGCAAACCAAAAAGCGGCGTATTCCGCTTCATTGTTCGATTTCAATTGTCCAAGCCGACGATTCACACGAAGGCGATACGGTTGATGATTTTGTTGATAGTAAATGGCCGCGCCAACCCCTGCTTCAAGCGTTTCGTTATCAAATCCGCCGTCAAAATAAGCGATAATGTCGTGCGGCTCGCTTTCGATTTCTTGCAGTAATTTTACCAATTCTTTTTTCGTCCATATCGTATTTCGACGATCAATAAATGTTAACTCTTTGACGCGTCCGGTTTTTTCAAAGTCTTCTGCTAATAGAAGCGCTTTTTCTGCCGGGAGAACATCGGAAGTTAACACAATTTCTTGCTTTTTTGGCGTTATGTATGTCCACTGAATAATCACATCCACTTTTTCGTCATCCTTCCACCATTCATTCTTCTTTATTATACAACAAACAGCTGCTCAAAATAACTATTCACCTGTTCCGCAAAAAAGTATAGAAATTTTCTAAAAATGATGGTAAAGTAGCAATAGTTTCATCTATATGCGCCACCCATGATTTGTAATCTTTCGTTTATTTGGAGGAATATAAAGTTGATTGAAGTATACATTGACGGAGCAAGTGCCGGAAACCCTGGGCCTTCTGGTGCAGGGATTTTTATTAAAGCAAACGGAACAGCAGAACGGTACTCGATTCCGCTCGGCGTAATGTCCAATCACGAAGCAGAGCTTCACTCTCTCATTAAAGCGCTCGAAATTTGCCTTGAAAAAGGATATCGCACCGTTTCATTCCGAACAGATTCACAGCTTGTTGACCACGCTATCGAAAAAGAATTTGTCAAAAACAAACAATACGCGCCTCTTTTACAACATGCTCTTTTATTAACGAAAAAATTTGATTTGTTTTTTCTAAAATGGATTCCGAGCAAAGACAATCATGTGGCAGATAAATTGGCGCGACAAGCCATTCGCTAAAATGAATCGATAGGAGGTTAAACGTTGAAAAAACAATGGATCGCCGATGCCAGTCTTCTTGCGGTTGCGTTCGTGTGGGGAGCGACATTTGTTGTCGTCCAAAATGCGATTTCATTCCTCGAACCGCTTTCGTTTAACGCCGTTCGTTTTTGGCTGGCTGGGATTTTTTTGCTTGCATGGCTGTTTCTCTTTCACCGCTCCTCGCTCCAAGCATTCAATCGATCATTGTTGCTTGCTGGTATATGGATGGGGCTTTGGCTGTTTAGCGGCTATGCGTTACAAACGATCGGTCTATTGTATACAACATCGTCAAAAGCGGGATTTATTACCGGGCTTAGCGTCGTGTTAGTGCCGCTCTTTTCGTTTCTTTTTTTAAAACAAAAACCTACAGCTAATGCTGTATTCGGTGCTATCATTGCGACATTTGGCTTATATTTTTTGACGATGAACGGCGGCGATTGGTCGATCAATCGCGGCGATTTATTTGTTTTCTTTTGCGCCCTTTCGTTTGCGATGCACATTATCGTCACTGGAAAATATTCGTCACATCATCCGACATTTTTGCTGACCGTTACGCAAATTTTTACAGTCGCTGTCATGTGCTCTGTTTTTGCTTTTATATTTGAAGACGGCACTAAAATGTGGGATATCGCCATTTTGCAACAGCAACAAGTATGGACGGCGTTGCTCGTTACATCATTGCTCGCAACGGCCGCCGCTTTTTTAATCCAGACCAATTTTCAAAAGTATACGACCCCCGCTCGTGTTGCTCTTATTTTTGCAATGGAGCCGGTGTTTGCCGCTGTGACGGCCTACATATGGGCAGGCGAACGGCTTTCGACCGCCGGCATCATCGGATGTATTGGCATTTTATTAGGAATGATCATTTCTGAGCTTCCCATCTCCTTTATGGAGCGAAAAACGATTGTCGAATAAACAGCTGACGCAATAAAATCCTCGAATCGCGCATTCGAGGATTTTCTATTCATCGATCAATCCTTTTTCTTTCATAAACAAGCGTACTTGTTTATTTGTTGCAAGCTGTTGTTTTCGAAACTCTTCAAGCAATGAGAGAAAAAAACTCCCATCAAATTGTTTTTGGATTTTTAACGTCCATTCAAGCGCCATAATAGTTAACTCGTCGCTTGCTTGCGCATATTGCTGGCCAAACTGTACAAAACGGAATGAATCTTCCCCGAGGCGAAACCCTTTGCTTGCGAGAAAGTCAAAATATTGGGCGACCGTTTGTTTTTTCATGCTCCTTCTCCCGACATAACGTATTCGCTTTCATCTTAACTCATTTTTTTGATAATGGCTAGCTTATTTTTTCTTCGCCCACCAATACGAGAGAAAGCCTGTAAACATCCCTAACAAAGCGCCGCCGATCACTTCAATCGGCTGATGGCCAAGCCGTTCGCGAATGCGTTCTTTTTTCTTTTCGTACCACGCTTGCTTCGGATTATGCTCAAGACGCATCACCTCTTCTGCCAATTCGTTAAGGCGGATCGCCAACTCCCCTGCTTGTTTACGCACACCTTGAGCGTCATACATGACAATCAACCCAAAGAGAGCTGCTAACGCAAAATCGATCGTTCGCATACCACGTTTTAACGCAATAAACGTTGCTAGCGAAGAAACGCCTGCTGAGTGGGAGCTTGGCATTCCGCCCGTTTCCCAAAAATATGCCCAACGCCATTTTCCCGTTTCTAATTTTTTCAGAGGAATTTTTAAAAATTGGGCGAAAGCGATCGTCCATAACGCCGTTTTTAACGCTCGGTTCATCATTGATTCTCCTTTCCATTGCCTTAAACATATTTTTTCACAAATAGGTAACACTATCCCCGGAGGTGAAGATCATGGCGAAAAACGGCGGAAAAAATCGCGGAACGAAAGCACCTAGCGTTAATCCACAAGGGTTCGGACAAGACGGCTGGACACCTGATCCAAAAAGTGAGCTAGAAAACGCAGCGAAGCGAAGCAATAAAAAATAGCTTATTTCTTTTCACCACAAAAAGGGCGTCCTAAAACAGGACACCCTTTTACATTATTTCTGATGCAATTTTTCGCGCAATACCATTTGTAAAATACCACCGTGACGATAGTAGTCAATTTCCACTTCGCTGTCAAAGCGCACAAGCACTTCAAATTCTTTTTTGTTTCCTTCATCGTCAGTTGCAGTAACTTTTACGTAGTCACGTGGTTTGACGTTTTCATCAATGTGAATTTCAAACGTTTCTTTTCCAGTGAGTCCGAGCGTTTCAGCATTTTCCCCTGCTTTAAATTGAAGTGGCAACACGCCCATTAAAACGAGGTTCGAACGATGGATGCGCTCAAAACTTTCTGCGATGACCGTTTTAATTCCTAACAAGAACGTACCTTTTGCCGCCCAGTCGCGAGAGCTTCCCATTCCATAATCTTTTCCAGCGATGACGACAAGGCCTGTACCGTCATGTTTGTATTTCATGCATGCATCGTAAATCGACATCACTTCGCCTGTTGGCCAGTAGGTTGTATATCCGCCTTCTGTACCTGGCGCAATTTGGTTGCGAATGCGGATATTCGCAAACGTACCGCGCATCATGACCTCATGGTTACCGCGGCGAGAACCGTAAGAGTTGAAATCTTTCGGATCGACGCCTTTCGAAATGAGGTATTGGCCTGCCGGCGTATTTTTGCCGATCGATCCAGCCGGTGAAATATGGTCCGTTGTGACAGAGTCGCCAAATTTACCGACAACGCGCAAGCCTGTAAGCGGTTGTACTTGGCGAACATCTCGAGACAGTCCTTCAAAGAACGGAGGGTTTTGGATATACGTTGAATCCTCATCCCATTGATAAAGCGGCTCGTCCGTTGTTTCAATCGCATTCCAGCGCGCATTGTCATCGAACACACGCTCATATTCTTTGCGGAACAACTCTGGCGTTACCGTTTGTTTCACGACTTCTTTCACTTCTTCCGTCGTCGGCCAAATATCATTAAAGTACACGTCGTTGCCGTCTTTATCTTTACCGATTGGATCATTCAATAAGTCGATGTCGACCGTGCCGGCCAATGCATATGCAACGACAAGCGGTGGTGAAGCTAAGTAGTTGCCTTTTACAAGCGGATGAATCCTCCCTTCAAAGTTACGGTTACCCGAAAGAACGCTTGTCACAAGCAAATCGTTTTCCGCAATCGCTTTTTCTAATTCAGGCGCAAGCGGACCGGAGTTACCGATACATGTCGTACAACCGTAGCCAACGATGTTAAAGCCGATTTGTTCCAAGTACGGAAGCAAGCCCGAATCTTTTAAGTATCCCGTTACGACTTTTGATCCTGGTGCGAGCGATGTTTTGACGTATTTCGGAACTTTCAATCCTTTTTCTACCGCTTTTTTCGCCACTAAGCCAGCACCGATTAGTACGTATGGGTTCGATGTGTTCGTACAGCTTGTAATCGCGGCGATTGCGATTGCGCCTGTTTTCATTTTCACTTCTTCGCCGCTTAACGTCACGGTCATTTCTTTGTCAAGATCCGCTTCTGTCAAGCCGAAGCCTTGGTTTCCTTGCGGCGCTTTTACCGCTTCACGGAACGCCTCTTTCATTTTCGAAAGCGGAATTAAATCTTGCGGACGTTTTGGACCTGAAAGGTTCGCTTCGATATCAGACAAATTGATTTCCACGACGTCTGTGAATACTGGCTCCTCAGCGTCCGGCGTATAGAATAAGCCGTTTGCTTTGCAGTACGCTTCGACGACTTGCACGTGATGTTCATCGCGGCCAGTTAAGCGTAAGTAGTCAAGCGCTTCCGCGTCAACTGGGAAGAATCCGCATGTTGCCCCGTACTCTGGTGCCATGTTCGCTACCGTCGCGCGGTCTGCTAAAGGCAATGTCGCAACGCCTGGTCCGAAAAATTCAACGAACTTGCCGACAACGCCTTTTTTGCGAAGCACTTGTGTCACTTTTAAGGCGAGGTCTGTAGCCGTTGTTCCGTTTGGCAGTTTTCCTGTTAAGCGGACACCAATCACTTCTGGAACAGGGAAATAAGAAGGTTGTCCAAGCATTCCTGCTTCTGCTTCAATACCACCGACACCCCAGCCAAGAACGCCGATTCCGTTAATCATCGTTGTATGGGAGTCTGTGCCGACAAGCGTATCTGGGAACGTTTCGTATTCGCCATTTTCTCCTTCTACCGCATGAACAACATTTGCTAAATATTCTAAGTTCACTTGGTGAACGATTCCTGTTGCCGGTGGAACAGCGCGGTAGTTATTAAACGCTTTTTGCGCCCATTTTAAAAACTTATAACGTTCCGCGTTGCGCTCAAACTCCAAATTCATGTTATACTCAAGCGCATCGTCTGTTCCTGCTTTATCGACTTGCACCGAGTGGTCAATGACAAGATCGACTGGAATTTCTGGGTTGATTTCGTACGGGTCGCCGCCGATATCCGCCATCGCTTTGCGCATCGAAGCTAAATCCACGACGGCCGGCACTCCTGTAAAGTCTTGTAAAATAACGCGGGACGGTTTAAATGGGACGTCGATATCTTTTAGCTCAGGTGTTCCCCATTTTGCCAAGTTTTCGACATGCTCTTTCGTAATGACGCGCCCGTCCACTTGGCGAAGGACTGATTCCAACAATACTTTAATGGAATAAGGCAGACGAGAAACGTTGCCGATTCCCGCTTCTTCAAGCGCTTGCAAACGGTAATAGTTGTATTTTTTACCGTTTACTTCAAATGAAGCGCGGGCGTTAAATACATCTTGCTTTACCATATGTATACCCCCTCAGTTCATACTATACTACTTTTTCGCTCATTCGTCGAAAAAATAGTACGAATTCTCCCAAAACCCGTAAAATTGGTACGCTTTTATCTTATTATAAGCCACTATGAATTGTAAATAACTATTCCATAGTTTCTTGTGCGAAAGAATAAATTTTCCCTGCTGCTATAAACTATGACCGGAGGTGAAGAGAGTGGGAAAGCGGAAAGCGAATCACATCATTCCGGGGATGAACGCCGCCAGCGCCCAAGGAATAGGTGCCGGCTATAATGAAGAGTTTTCGAATGAACCGTTGACAGAGGCACAGCGCCAAAACAACAAAAAAAGAAAAAAGAATCAGTAAGGCGGCTGTTTCGCCATCCGGGACTACCATAAACAGCGCGTTAAAAGGGAATGTCACAAATGAGACATTCCCTTTTATTGAATTTCGTTTACTTCATTGACAATCCCTTGCAAGTCATGACGAAATTGTTCAAGCCGAATGCGCTGCGCTTCGGAAGCAACTTCCATCGCATTGTTAATTTGTTCGAACGCTTCGTTCACTTCTTGTTTTAAATGTTTAAGCTGGCTTCCGTAATCGGCTTGATCGCGCACTAAATGATCATACCATTCTTTCGCTTCCATCGTTCCTTTTTCGGCTGCTTGAAACGCTTGCTGCTTATCTTTATGATACATTTTTTCTTCCTCCTTCCGTTGTATCCCGCATGTATTATCATTTCAAATATGTTGGAAATTATACGATGAATAAGCGGAAGAAACGTTGTTATCCTAACTAAATAAAGGAGGCAGAGAATATGACGAACAAAAATACAAGCAAAGATATGCGCAAAAACGCACGAAAAAACGATCAACTAGGGCAGCCGGAACCTTTGGACGGTTCGAAAAAAGTGAAAAACCGGAACCATACACGGCAAAAACATAACTCTAGCCATGATATGTAAAAGCGTAAGCATGAAAAAGAGGATGCGTACAACATCCTCTTTTTCATGAAAAGACTAAAAGCGCAAAGTGTGCGGATTTAAAAATATTCGATAAGACGGACACGAGTGTTGATTATCCATTATTTTACTAAAAAACATAGAATCATATGGTTGAACACAAGCTTTTCTGCCTCTTCCCTCGAACAAGAACGCCGGCGGGCAAATGTCATTTGCCCGCAAAGCGTTCATTGTTCGAGGAGGGCATGCGTACAGCATGCCCAGTCGGCAAACGGTACGTTTGCCGACAACGGCAGAAAAGCTAGGAATCGAGCGATGACAACTAGTTTTTATTGGTTAATCAACACGCCTGTAAGACGGATTTTCATCTTTCCGATGCTGATACATTTGCATCATGGGTGTCTTATCTTGTAAACACATGATGACCGATACGAATAGTGACAGGTCTTGAAAGCATCCAGCGATCTTTCGTAAAAGCCGGGTTGTAAAAATATAACGAACGGCGTTGATTATTTGGAAATGAAGCCAACGCGCGATCAACCGCAGCATAATCTTGTTTTGTCGGCTGAATCTTTGCTAATTTGCCTGTTTTGACCGGAACAAACGCATAACCTGTTTTCGTTTTTTGATAAATGACGCCCTTAATCGTATTAGGGAACGCAGGGTTCTTCACACGATTCAAAATAACTAGCGCAACTTCTACTTTTCCTGCGAACGGTTCGCTAAACCCAGTTTCCGCTTGAACAATTTGCGCTAAAAGTTTTCGCTCCTCTGCGGTAATTGCCCATTTCGATGTTGAAATTGTTTTCGTTGCTTTTGTCGTTTTCACCTTTACAGGCACTTTTAATGTTTCGCCGACAACAAGTCGATCACTCGCTTTTTTATTTAACGTTTTTAGTGCTGAAACGGTCGTTTTATATTTTCGAGCGATTTTATAGAAAGAATCACCTTGCTGCACCTTGTAATATGTATACGCGGTCGCTGCATTGCTTTCATATGATGTAAACGCTACTACCATACAGCAAACTACTGCGAGTGTTGCAAAAACTTTTTTAATCATTGTTTCCTCCTCATAGTTGCTTTTTGGCTTCCCGCTCGCATTTACTAGATTAGCATGTTTATATAGCTGAATCACTGGTTTACATTGCCTTTCAGTCAAGAGAAACTACTCTAATCTATTGATATATAAGGGATAAACGCTTTTCTTTACAGTTGTATTACAGTTTCGTAACAATCGGCAAAAAACCGCCATTCTTGCCAAAAACCGCGGTTTTAGCGATAATAGTTGATAGAAATGGAAGTTTTCATTGAGGTGAAGAAATGCTAACAGGTTGGTTTCTTTTGTTTATTTTATTTTGGGTCGTATTTTTGCTTGTGACGATGTCGATCGGCGGTTTTTTTATGTTTCGCAAATTTTTAAAGCGTTTACCAAAAGCGGACGGAAAATCGGAGCTCGATTGGCAAGAGTATTACATTGAACAAACGCGACATTTATGGGGGACAGAAGAAAAAGCGCTTCTTGAAGACTTAGTGAAGCCGGTGCCACAATTATTCCGTGATGTGGCCCGCCAAAAGATTGCCGGCAAAATCGGCGAACTGGCACTCAAAGAGCAGGCTACGCACATTACAAAAGATTTAGTCATCCGCGGCTATATTATCGCGACCCCAAAACGTGACCATAAGTTTTTAGTGAAAGCATTAAAAGAAAAACAAATCGACCTCTCTCCGTACGAACATTTGCTCAACTAAACAAAAAGATGGGATTTTTCCCATCTTTTTGTTATGTCGACCAAAGCGTTGGATTATGTTTTAATTGCTTTTCTAATCGTTTATAAGAAACATACATCGCAACGCGCCATGGTACAATCATCGCAAACGCCAATAAATAAAACATTCCACTCAGCTGGTGATAGTCAATCGCTCTTCCTAAATACGATTTTAACGCAAGACGAATAACGATCAAGCTCACTAAAATCCAAATAAACGCTTTTGACCGCTTTAAATAAATATGGTTGTCGCGAATTTCAAATTTCGATGTTTTAATTAAAAAAATCGAAAAAAAGGCACCGAGCACAATTGCTTCAATGAGCTCCCCTTTTGTCACACGAAAAAGCGGATCTAAAAACATAAGCGAACCAGTGCTCATAAAAAGGGGCGGCAAAATAATTTTTTTTGCATTGGTCGGTCTTTTAGATGCTTTCATACGCACAAATAAAATCAGTAATGCCATTATGACTGCTACTATTGAACTTACAACTGCCAAACACATCATCCTTTGCTATGAAGTTTTACTACTCGATTAATATAAATGAAACACGAAAAAGGTTTGCACATATCTTTCCTACATTAATGCACGGGCAACCGCTTCCATTACGCGGCTTTCTTCAAACGGCTTGACGATAAAATCAATCGCTCCTGCTTCAATTGCTTCAACGACCATTTTTTGTTGTCCCATCGCTGAACACATAATAATTTTCGCTTTCGGATCGATTTGTTTGATCGCTTTCACTGCTTCAATGCCGTTCATAACAGGCATCGTAATATCTAACATAACAATGTCTGGCTTCAACGTTCGGTATAGTTCAACGGCTTCTTTACCGTTTTCCCCTTCTCCTACAATCTCATGGTTTACTTTTCGCAAAATGTTCGACAATGTCATTCTTATAAATTTTGCATCATCGACAATTAATATTTTTGCCATAATGATCCCCCTATTAGCCAGAAAAAATAATATGAGCATAACCGGTCGGCAGTCCTATGCAACAATGTAACGAATTTGCTACAAAATTTCAACTTAAATACAGTGACAATATGTGATCATTTTTGACATCAAAACCCTGTAAATCCACCAAAAATACTCGTCGTATATACGATAATTTTTGTCATCCAATCAAAAAATAACACAATCCCCATCACGATCATTACATATCCGCCCGCTTTCATGATTTTAACATGATAGCGGCGAATCCACTGCATTTTGCCGATGAAAAACGATAAAAGGAAAAACGGAACAGCAAATCCTAACGAATAGGCGGTCATATATAAAACGCCGGAGCTTGGATTTGTTGCCGCCAGCGCAATGACCGATACTAAAATCGGACCTGTACACGGCGTCCAACCTGCCGCAAACGCCGTCCCGATCAGCGCCGAACCGACATATCCCGATGGGCGGTTGCGGAAAGAAATGCGATGATCTTTCATTAAAAACCTAGGCTTGAACACACCGATAATAACAAATCCAAAGAAAATGATCAAAATGGCACCTATTTGTCGAATAAAATCTTGATATTGTTTAAACCATTCTCCTATCAGCGACGTACCAAAACCGATCGAGATAAAAATGAGGGAAAAACCGAGCAAGAAAAACAACGTATGCAATAAGCTCCGTTTTTGTAGCATCGCATTCTCCGATTGCAGTTCCCCGACCGATACACCGGTAATGTATGATAAAAAGGCTGGATATAACGGCAAACAGCATGGAGAAATAAACGATAAAAACCCTGCACCAAATGCTAAAAAAAGATTCAAATCTGTCATTAGCTCCAACCCCTGCTCTATTTTCCTTTTTATTTTATCAAAAAACGAACTTTCTTGTTAATTTTTCTTCTTTCATTAATTATGGTTTGTTTTTCTTTTGAATTAATTGCCAAAATAGTATACAATACCTATATAACTTTGTACAAAAGAAAGGACTTGTTCTCCCGTGTCAAAACAAGAAATGCTCCGACTCATTGAAAAAAAGCGAAATGAATTAATTGAGATGGTGGCCAAAAGCGGCTTAAACGCAGCGATCACGATTCAAATAAGCCAAGAATTAGATTCGCTTCTTAACCAATATAACGAATATATGTGCAAAAAGAAGAAACGCCTCTCCTCTCCATAGAAAGCAACGAGGCGTTTTCTTATATTCTTAGACGCGCTCTTCGACATCTACCGATTCGATCTGCAACATGTATATGTTATAATAAAGCCCTCGTTGTGCTAACATCTCTTGATGATAAAAAAACAAAACATCCGATTCACCGGAAATGATAGAGGTTTTCTCATCCCTTCGAAATATTTTCATCCAATTTCCCCTACCCTCAAAAGACATGTACGGTGCTAACACCCTTTAATCTACCTCATTCGTCTGTATGACAGACCGACTATATCATTATAGCAAAAATTGAAAAATTTTGAAAGTGAAAAACAGAAAAGACACTCCGCCGAGTGCCTGTCCAACGCTTATTTCAGCTGATTGTTCATCGCTTTCATCATTTGATTGATTTTCTTTTGCGATGGCGTCATCCCCATTTGCATCATCATCATACGAATCATTTGTTCGTTAATTGGTGGGTTTTTCTTTAAATAGTTCATCATCGTTTTACGGGCAATGAAAAATCCTAGCGCTGTTCCAGCGACGAGCGCTAGAATGCCAACGAGAATCGTTGTCCACATACTACCTTTTCCTCCTTCATGTTGTCTATCTAACAGTGTACTAAACAATGCGTGATTATACAATATTTCCCCGTAAAAATCTTTTATTTACGCAAATTTTCTTTCGTTTGCTGCAAGCGTCAGCCATTGATGGTGACGAAAATGGACGTCGACAGCTAAAAAAGAAGGTGAGACCATCGCCAGTGCTTGAAAAAAACGATCAATTAAAGCTTGGCTGTCGCAAACGAGAAGCAAACGGCGCTTTTGAACGATGATAAGCGCTTCTTCATTTGTCTGTTCATCTTTGAGTACCAACATATTCCGTTCCAAATTTTTTTCAACTTGTCCCGAAAAATGTTCATTCACTCCTAATTCCAGCCGCGAAAACGAAATTTTCTCGGTAATAAATTCGATTTGTTTGCGATAGATGCTTTTTAATGGGGCTGTTTGATACTGATATTCTCGCAACAGTTCAACAATTTTCTCAGGACGATGATAATAGCCTGAAACCACTTCATCACGAAACAAATAAACCCAATAATGCGCCACAGTTCGCCCCCCATTCTTCTTTTTCCTTCATTATAAGGAAAGATGGGGGAAAAACATGTCTATTAGTGAAAAAATTTTTCACTAGTTTTGTCGAATAAAGACAAAAGCTGCCCTTTGGAAAGGACAGCTTTTTTGATTATTTATTGAGCAATGCTTTGACGCGGCTGACAACATTGTCCACCGTAAATCCGTATTCCTCCATAATTTTTTCGCCTGGAGCAGAAGCGCCGAAACGATCGATTGCTAAAATGTCACCTTCAACGCCTGTATAGCGCTCCCAACCGAAAGATGCAGCCATTTCGATCGCCAGACGTTTTTTCACACTAGAAGGCAATACTTGCTCTTTATAGTCTTGCGGTTGTTGTTCAAAGCGATCCCACGATGGCATGCTGATAACAGAAACATGAATGCCTTCAGCAGCTAACGCTTTTTGCGCTTTGACAGCTAGGTTGACTTCAGAGCCGGACGCAAGCAACAGTGCTTCTGGATTGCCGTTTTCAGCTTCCGACACGACATACGCACCTTTTTTCACACCTTCGTACGCCCGCTCTGCTGTGGTTGCAAGCGTTGGAAGGTTTTGTCTTGTTAACACAAGCGCTGTTGGGCGATCTGTTGATTCTAACGCTAAGCGCCACGCTGCTGCCGTTTCATTTCCATCTGCTGGACGAATGACGGATAAATTTGGCATCGCACGCAATGATGGCAATTGCTCAATCGGCTCATGCGTTGGCCCGTCTTCACCGACGGCGATGCTGTCATGCGTCAAAACGTATGTGACTGGAAGGCCCATTAATGCCGCCAAACGAATCGCAGGGCGCAAATAATCAGAGAACACGAAGAATGTGCCGCCGAACACTTTGACGCCGCCGTGGAGCGCCATGCCATTCATCGCCGCACCCATTGCAAACTCGCGAACACCGAACCAAATGTTGCGCCCTTCATAGCTTTCCGGCATAAAATTGCCTGCGCCTTTAATGAGCGTTTTGTTCGAACCCGCAAGGTCGGCAGAACCGCCAATAAATTGCGGAACGGCTTTGGCGATTGCATTTAACACTTCTCCAGATGAAGCGCGCGTCGCCAAGCTTTTTCCTTCCGGATAAACAGGCAAGCTTGCTTCCCATCCTTCAGGAAGTTTGCCTTCGATAGCGAGTTCTAATTGGTTAGCGAGCTCTGGATAGGCATTTTTATAGGCCGCAAACAATTCGTTCCATTCCGCTTCTTTTTTCGCGCCTGCTTCTTGCACGGCTTGACGGAAGTGGGCATATACTTCTTCCGGCACATAAAAATCTTGTTCAAACGTCCATTTATATGCTTCTTTCGTTAATTTTAGTTCATCCGCACCGAGCGGAGCACCGTGAACATCCGAAGTGCCCGCTTTGTTTGGCGAACCGTAGCCGATCGTTGTTTTGACTTCAATTAATGTCGGACGGTCTAAATCTTTTTGTGCTTCGGCAATCGCTTCGGCAATTTCTTCGATATTATTGCCATCTTCTACACGAATGTATTGCCAACCGTACGCCTTGAAACGTTGTTCGACATTTTCGGAGAACGATAGGTTTAATTCTCCGTCGAGGGAAATGTCGTTTGAATCGTAAAGAACAATTAAGCGGCCAAGCTTCAAATGTCCTGCTAATGAAGCTGCTTCAGAAGCGACCCCTTCCATTAAATCGCCATCTCCGCAAATGGCATATGTGTAATGGTTAATAATTTCAAAGTTGTCTTTGTTATATGTAGCTGCCAAATGGCGTTCCGCCATTGCCATTCCAACGGCCATCGCAATTCCTTGACCAAGCGGACCTGTCGTTGCTTCCACGCCCGGTGTATGGCCGTATTCCGGGTGTCCTGGCGTTTTGCTTCCCCATTGGCGGAATTGTTTAATGTCTTCCATTGATACGTCATAGCCACTTAGATGAAGCAAGCTATACAAAAGCATCGAACCGTGCCCTGCAGATAATACAAAACGGTCGCGGTTAAACCATTTTGGATTGCTTGGGTTATGGTTCATAAATTTTGTCCAAAGCGTATACGCCATCGGTGCAGCGCCCATTGGCATCCCGGGATGTCCCGAATTCGCTTTTTCGATTGCATCAATCGACAATGTTCGAATCGTCGTGATCGCTAAGTGATCGATCGTCTGTGACATGTGTATTCATCCTTTCGTTCAAAACATTCTATCATCTCTATCATATAGAAAAGGAGGAAAAATGTACAACGTTTCTTTTAAAAAAGAAAGCATCTATTCCTTAGAATGCTTTCTTTCTTTCTTTCACAATATTAATGAAACCGCTTTTTCTGTCTTTCTTTTAATTTTTTCGGGGTAACATCGTTGCCGTTCGGATCGATAATCGTCACCGAGTGAAGCGTATCGGTCATCGCTTGGCGAAACGCTTGAAGATATTCGGTCCGAAGCTGCTGCTGTTCGATCCGCTCCTCTGCTGTTAAGCCGCTTGTTTTTGCTTTTTTCGCTAACTCATTAATGCGCGCAATTTTTTGTTTCGATAACATCGTTTCACCTAATTTCTTTAGCAATTTACGCTTTCATCTTACTAGAGAAAAGAGTAATTAGCAACCTACACATCTTGACGAACATATTCTTGGTAACGGCGATGAACGGTCGCTTTCGATACATCGTAACCGAAACCGCGCAATGTAACAGCGATTTCTTCAAACGTCAATCCGTTATGACGAAGGCGTACAATTTCTTCGATCGGCAATTCGATCCGTTCTCTCCCAGCATGTTCACCGATGTTTTTTAAATTTCGTTCCGGCCGATAACCGCGTTCTACTGCTTTTTGCATGCCGCGCTTAATTTTCAAATTATGTATTTTTCGTTGATATTCTTCGACAATGCTGAGGATATTTAATACCATTGAATCCGCTTCAGACAGCTGCATTTCTCCATTGTGACTAACGGTATATAATTTCGCTCCTTCTTTTTGAATGCAGTGAAGCAGAGCAATTCTCGCATTTCCCCGGCCAAGCCGTGTTTCGTCTTGAATCAAGACGGCATCGACCTTTTCTTCTTTCAATGCATCTAAAAGTTCCAACAATCCATCCCGCTCGATTTCATATCCGCTTGCTTGTTCCATGATCACTTTGACGACTTCAAAGCGATATTGTTCAGCAAGGCGCTCGAGCTCTTCCCGCTGCCGTTCGAGCGACGTTTCTTGCTCTTCTTTTGTCGTGCTGACCCGGCAATAAATGATTGCTTTCATTGAAAACCATCTCCATCGCTATTTACTGACGACTAACGTTTGGTCCGCTTCTGATTTTAACACGGGAATGACTAACTTTTCACCTGCCACAATTTTTTCGTCTGATAAATGATTAACGTCCATTACCCATTCAATAAACTCTTTCGTTGAGAGATGATGTGAAGATCGATATTCATTCGCTAACCCCCAAAGCGTATCGCCAGATGTAACCGTAATTTCGATATATTTTTCTTTTTGAACCGGATCGCTTGCATAGAAAAAGCCAGCCAATAACATAAACAAAAGACAAGAAAATACGAGATAATGAATGAGTTTCATCCTCTAGCCCCCTCTTAAGAATGTTTGTTCGCCTTTTTGTTTTTTATTATAGATAGAACGTTTGTTTGTGTCAACCGTTTTTTTCGAACTTATGTTTGTTTTTTTATATCCTCCATGCTATAATGAAAAAAACGATGAGTAAGAGGTGTGTAACATGACCAAACTCTCTAAACGCCAACAACAAATTTTGGATTTCATTAAAAAAGAAGTGAAAACAAAAGGGTATCCTCCTTCCGTTCGTGAGATTGGCGAAGCGGTCGGACTTGCCTCTAGCTCCACAGTGCACGGACATTTAGCACGACTCGAAAGCAAAGGATATATTCGCCGCGATCCAACGAAACCTCGCGCCATCGAAATATTGGATCCTGACTTTGTTTCGTTCATGCAACCAAGCGACATCATCAACGTTCCGGTCATCGGAAAAGTGACGGCTGGGCAACCGATTACCGCCATCGAAAACGTCGAAGATTATTTTCCGCTTCCAGAACGATTCGTCTCTGCAGAAGACTACGTATTTATGCTTGAAGTAATGGGCGACAGCATGATTGAGGCAGGCATTTTAGATGGGGATTATGTGATCGTTCGTCAGCAACAATCAGCTAATAACGGGGATATCGTCGTGGCTATGACGGAAGAAAATGAAGCGACGGTCAAACGATTTTTTAAAGAACAAGGTTACATTCGCCTCCAGCCGGAAAACTCCCATATGGAGCCCATTATCGTGAACGATGTGACGATTCTTGGAAAAGTGATTGGTGTTTATCGCATGATTCAATAAAAAAGGCTATCTCGCTGCTGCCGAGATAGCCTTTTGTTTTTTAATATAAAGCCATGTATTGGTCGCGTTCCCATTGATGAACGGCTGTGCGGAACATATCCCATTCGATTTCTTTCGCTTCGACAAAGTGTTCGAATAAATGTTTTCCTAATGCGTTCACAATCACTTCGTCTGATTTTAAGTTTTCCAATGCTTCCGCTAATGTCGATGGTAAATCAACGATTCCTTCTTCTAAGCGCTCTTCTTTTGTCATCACGTAGATGTTGCGATCAACCGGAGCAGGAGGAGTAAGTTTGTTTTTAATTCCGTCCAATCCAGCCGCAAGCAATACCGCCATCGCTAAATATGGGTTCGCTGCAGGATCGACGCTGCGAACTTCAATTCGTGTGCTCATGCCGCGCGATGCTGGAATGCGAATGAGCGGGCTCCGGTTGCGGGCCGACCACGCAACATAGCAAGGCGCTTCATATCCAGGAACAAGGCGTTTGTACGAGTTTACGGTCGGATTCGTTACTGCGGTAAAGTTCGGTGCGTGTTTTAACACGCCGGCAATAAACTGGCGAGCAACGTCGCTCAACTGCAAATCACCATTTGGATCAAAGAACGCGTTTTCATTGTTTCTAAATAGCGATAAGTTACAATGCATACCTGAACCGTTCACACCGAACAAAGGTTTTGGCATGAACGTTGCGTGCAAACCATGCTTGCGCGCCACCGTTTTAACGACGAGTTTAAACGTTTGAATGTCGTCGCACGCTTTCACTGCGTTTGCATATTTAAAGTCGATCTCATGTTGACCAGGCGCTACTTCATGGTGAGATGCTTCGATTTCAAAGCCCATTTCTTCCAGTTCCAATACGATATCGCGACGGCAATTTTCCCCTAAATCGGTTGGCGCTAAATCGAAATAACCGCCGTTGTCGTTTAATTCAAGCGTCGGATTGCCTTTTTCGTCAAGTTTGAACAAGAAAAACTCTGGCTCCGGGCCTAAGTTAAAGGCATTGAATCCTAGAGACTCCATTTCTTTTAACATGCGTTTTAAATTGTAACGCGGGCAGCCTTCAAATGGCGTACCATCTGGATTGTAAATGTCGCAAATAAAGCGAGCAACTTTCCCTTTTTCCGCTGTCCAAGGAAAAATAACAAATGTGTCTAAGTCTGGATATAAGTACATATCTGATTCTTCAATGCGGACAAATCCTTCAATTGAAGAACCGTCGAACATAATTTTGTTGTCTAACGCTTTTTCTAGCTGGCTGATCGGAATTTCAACGTTTTTAATCGTGCCAAGAATATCCGTAAATTGCAAACGGATATACTTGACGTTCTCCTCCTTGACAATGCGCACAATGTCTTCTCTTGTGTACTTCGCCATTTAAAACCCTCCCCGGTTAATCTAAAATTTATTTTTATGTGAAAAAACATAAACTACCTATTAATGGAAAAAGCGTGCAATATCGCCTTGACGAAGCGATGCGCGATTGAAACGACCCGCTTGTATCAACTCCGCTCGTAACAATTTCCGCAGCTCTTCGTCGGATAGCTGTTGCTTGACGATTTTTTCAACTTTTTCAGTCGGCTCTTGATTCGTCGCTTGACGAGATGCGAAAATTTGTTTAATTCCGGCCAAGTTTACTCCTTGATCAATTAAATCTTTAATTTCAAGAAGGCGATCGACATCGTTAAAGGAGAAAAGACGTCGATTTCCCTCCGTTCTAGCAGGAGAAACAAGTCCATGTTCTTCATAATAGCGGATTTGACGAGCAGACAACTCAGTTAATTGCATCACAATGCCGATCGGAAACAATGGCATCGAACGGCGGATGTTGCTACTCATGTCAAATACCTCCTTAATATCCGGGTACTTTCATTTTATTATAGCGTAATATAATATGTCAATAAAATGTTATATTTCCTTACAAATAAATGAGTTGTTTTTCCATGAGTTGATCGATCGCCGTGCAAATTGCAATTTTCACATGGGAATACGTCAATCCCCCTTGCACATACGCCACATACGGCGGACGGATCGGTCCGTCGGCAGTCAATTCGATGCTCGCTCCTTGCACAAACGTTCCCGCCGCCATAATGACGTCGTCTTCATAGCCCGGCATATAGTTAGGATACGGGGTAAAATGCGAGTTGACCGGCGAAGCGAATTGAATCGCTTGGCAAAATGCAATCATTTGCTCCGGATCGTCAAATTGCACGGATTGAATTAAATCTGTGCGCGTAGCGTTCCATGTTGGATACGTATTCATGCCGATGCGCTCGAGCATCGCCGCGGTAAATACGGCTCCTTTCAACGCTTGGCCGACGATGTGAGGCGCTAGGAAAAAGCCTTGGTACATTTCGTGTAAGCTATAAAGCGAGGCTCCCGCTTCCGCGCCGATTCCCGGCGATGTCAGCCGATAGGCGCACATATTTATATATTCGCGTTTGCCAACGAGATATCCTCCCGTTTTCGCCAATCCACCACCTGGATTTTTAATAAGCGAACCGGCGATTAAATCGGCACCGACATGGCATGGCTCTTTTTCTTCAACAAATTCGCCGTAGCAATTATCAACAAACACGACGACATCCGGCTTGATTGTCTTCACAAATTCAATCATTTCTTTAATTTCTGCAATCGTAAACGACGGGCGGGGATCGTATCCTTTTGAACGTTGAATACCGATCATTTTCGTCCGTTCGTTAATCGCTTGTTTGACCGCTGCAAAATCGACTTTCCCTTCAGTGGTGAGCGGAACGCTCTGATAGCCGATATGAAACTCTTTTAACGAGCCAACTCCTTTGCCGCGAATGCCAACAATTTCTTCAAGCGTATCGTACGGTTTGCCAGTAATATATAATAACTCATCTCCTGGACGTAACACGCCGAATAAGGCAATGGTAATGGCGTGTGTACCAGAAATAATTTGCGGGCGAACGAGCGCTGCTTCCCCAGCGAATACGTCGGCATACACTTTTTCAAGCGTATCGCGCCCGATGTCGTCATAGCCGTACCCGGTCGATGGGATAAAGTGCGCATCGCTCACTTGATGACGGCGAAAACTTTGCAAGACGCGGTATTGATTGTAATCAATTCGTTCGTCGATCTCCCGATGGATGTGCGCAATTTGTGCTTCGACTTCTTTGACGAGTGCGGAAATTTTTTCTCCGTGTTTTAAATGCTGAAACATAGAACAACCCTTTCTATTTTTGATATGTTCGTAGCTGCTCATAAAGCGGATGTGCTCGCAATATATAGCCTTTACATTCATATGTCCCATTTTGTTCGTTGTAATGAAATATTTGCAAAATCGTTTCCGTTTTTAGCTGAGCAAGCAGTTTTCCTTCAAAAGCCGGAATCGCAACATCGTAAGGCTCCATCGCTTCCGTGATCGCCGTTTCAATAAACTGGCGCAGTTTTTGCACATCATTTTCGTTAAGCGCGCTAATCAAAATTGAATCCGTTTTCGGACTTGGAACAAAGTTTGGATGGACGATATCGCGTTTATTATAAACGGTCGCCATCGGAATCGTTGTAACGCCCAGTTCCTCCAGCAAGCTATAAACGGTCTGTTCATGTTGAATATAATCGGGATTGGACGAATCGACAATATGTAAAATAAAATCGGCTTCTTTCACTTCTTCTAGCGTCGAGCGAAACGCCGCGACGAGCGTTGTCGGCAAGTCTTGAATAAAGCCGACGGTGTCGGTCAAAAGCACGGTATAGCCGCTTGGCAGCACAAGCTTTCGCGTAAGCGGATCAAGTGTCGCGAACAATAAGTTTTCCTCGAATGAATCGGCGTTCGTTAGGCGGTTAAAAAGCGTTGATTTACCAGCGTTCGTATAGCCGACTAGCGCGATTTGAAAAACAGCGTTTTTTTTGCGCCGCTCGCGATACCGTTCGCGATGTTCGACAATGACTTTTAGCTGCGCTTTAATTTCGTCGATGCGACGGCGAATATGGCGACGGTCTGTTTCTAACTTCGCTTCCCCCGGCCCTCTCGTTCCGATTCCGCCGCCAAGACGAGATAATTCCGCTCCTTGTCCACTTAAACGCGGCAAGATGTATTGCAGTTGGGCAAGCTCGACTTGCAATTTTCCTTCTTTTGATCGCGCCCGGCTTGCAAAAATGTCTAAAATAAGCTGCGTCCGGTCAATGACACGTATATTTAACAGCTTCGTTAAGTTGCGGTTTTGGCTTGGCGACAGCTCGTCATTAAAAATGACGACATCTGGGGCAAATTGTTCGACAAGATGCACTAGTTCTTCCACTTTTCCTTTTCCAATATACGTAGCCGGATGAATCGTCTCTCGCTTTTGTGTAAGATGGATGACGACTTCACCGTTTGCCGTATGAACGAGCGAGGCAAGCTCTTCCATCGAATACGAAAACCGTTCATCGTCGACATGCGGCAATTGGCAGCCGACGGTGATGACCTTTTCCAAATGCACACCTTCTTTCGTTTTCGCAAGATACACCTTCCTTCATCATACCAAATCTTTCTTCTAATCGCTATCTTTCAAAAATAATTGATTTTCCCGGCTATTCCTCCTAAAATGGTTACCGTATGACAAAGAAAGAAAGGACTTGCGATATGACTTGGGAAGTATTAAGCATTATCGGTACGATTGCGTTTGCGATTAGCGGTGCGATTGTAGCGATGGAAGAAGAATACGATATTCTTGGCGTTTATATTTTAGGGATTGTTACGGCGTTTGGCGGGGGAGCGGTGCGCAATTTATTGATTGGTGTCCCTGTTTCAGCGCTATGGGGACAAGGAATGTTATTTCACGTCGCACTGCTGGCGATGACACTCGTTTATTTGTTTCCGCAAAAAATGCTGCCGCATTGGCAGCGATGGGGAAATTTTTTTGATGCGCTTGGGCTTTCCGCCTTCGCCATTCAAGGGGCGTTATATGCCGTCCATATGAACCATCCGCTCAGTGCGGCGATTGTAGCAGCCGTTTTGACCGGAAGCGGTGGCGGCATTATTCGCGACGTGTTAGCGGGAAGAAAACCGCTCGTGTTGCGCGAGGAAATTTACGCCGCTTGGGCGATTTTAGCCGGCATCGCCGTCGGAACCGGCATCGCCGACTCGCCTGTTGGATTGTATGGATTGTTTGTCATCGTTGCGGCATTGCGCATTTTATCATATACGTACAACTGGAAATTGCCGAATAAATCATTGAAAATAAAAAATTAAAGCAGGAGCTGAAGGCATCCTGCTTTTTTACACTAGCCCTACTTCATTTTGGACGTGCTCCGCTCTTTCTTTCGGCAGCTACTCCTAGCAAGGCTTATCCGTTTTTCTTATTCTTTCCATCGCTCAACAATGGTCGCGGTTGCCATGCCGTGCCCGATGCAAATCGTTAATAAGCCGTAGCGCCCCTTTCGTCGTTCGAGTTCGTGAACGAGCGATGTCATGAGTTTCACGCCGGTTGCGCCGAGCGGGTGGCCTAAGGCGATCGCCCCACCGTTGACGTTCACTTTCGAAAGCGGTGCACCGATTTCTTTTTGCCAGGCAAGGACGACAGGAGCGAACGCTTCGTTAATTTCGACAAGGTCGATATCGTCAATCGTGAGGTTCGCTTTTTGCAATACTTTTTTCGTCGCTGGAATGACGCCGTCAAGCATATATGTCGGGTCTGAGCCGATGACCGTTTGCGCGACAATTTTTGCTTTCGGCTTCAAGCCGAGGCGAAGCGCTGTTTCGCGCTCCATCAGTAGCGCCGCCGCAGCACCGTCGCTCATTTGACTTGCGTTTCCAGCCGTAATTTTTCCGTTTTGTTTAAAGACCGGCTTCAATGTCGCCAACGCTTCAAGCGATGTATCTTGGCGCGGCCCTTCATCCGCTGTCACGATGATTTCGTTTCCGTCTTGGTCTAGCCCTTTTACCGGCACGATTTCTCGCTCGAAGCGACCCTCTGCTTGCGCCCGAAGCGCCCGTTGATGGCTTTCATACGCATATTCGTCTAACTGTTCTCTTGTCAATCCATATTTTTCAGCAATCAGTTCGGCAGAAACGCCTTGGTGAACGAATTCGTACTTTTCATGAAGCGACGGTGGAATCGTTCGCTCGTTCCCGTCACTTAAAATCGGCACTTTCGTCATGCTTTCTACACCAGCCGCAATCGTAATGTTCATATCACCTGATTTAATTTCTTGCGCAGCGAAATGAATCGCTTGCTGGCCGGAGCCGCACATCCGGTTGATTTGCACCGCCGGTACCTCCACCGGAAAGCCTGCTTCTAATGCCGCTAACCGGCCAATATTATAGCCTTGCTCGCCAATCGGCGTCACGCATCCCATCACAATATCTTCGACCAGCTGTTTTTCAATCCCCGCTCGTCTGACGACTTCATCGAGCGCCACAGCTGCTAAGTGAACAGGATGTTTATCGCGAAACACCCCGTTTCGCTTGCCGACAGGAGTGCGCACTGCTTCGACAATAACGACTTCTCGCATTTCTTCCCCTTCTTTCATTGATATGTGTAGAATCCTTTGCCTGTTTTTCGTCCAAGATGTCCCGCCTCGACAAGTTTACGAAGCGTTTGTGGTGGGCGGAACCGGTCGCCATATGCTTCTGTCATGTTTTCACTGACAAATAGCATCGTATCTAACCCGACTAAATCGGCAAGTTCAAACGGTCCCATCGGGTAATTAAGCCCGAGGCGAATCGCTTTGTCAATATGTTCGGCAGAAGCCACCCCTTCTTCGTACATGCGGATACATTCAATCATATGAGCCGCGAGCGCCCTTGTTGTCACAAACCCTTGCATATCTTTCACGACGACCGTTTCTTTGCCAATTTCTTCGGACAGTTGTTGAATCGCTTCAATCGTCTGCTCGGACGTCGCCACTCCTTTGACGATCTCAATGAGCTTCATGACTGGCGCCGGGTTAAACCAATGCATGCCGACGACTTGGCTCGGACGTTTGGTCGCTGCGGCAATCGCCGTGACGCTTAATTCCGACGTATTCGTTGCTAAAATCGTCTCTTGTTTCGTATAGTGATCGAGCTGTTCAAACACTTGTTTTTTGAGCGGCAAATGTTCTGGAACTGCTTCAATGACAATATCGGCATCTTTCACCGTTTCTTGTAAATTTGTTTCGGTTTGTATGCGGGAAAGGACATTCGTTGCTTCTTGTTCCGATAATTTGCCTGCTTTGACAAAACGGGCAAGGCTTTTTTGAATCGACCGCATTCCTTTTTCTAACGCCGCTTCAGAAATGTCGTATAAATAAACGGTTTTACCGCCCATCGCTAGCGACTGGGCGATGCCGCTTCCCATTAAGCCAGCACCGATAACGGCAATTGTTTGCATCGCTACTCCCCCTATTGAACATTCGCAAAATAATCACGCAATTGTTCACGCAATTTCATTTTCAAAAATTTTCCGACACTTGTTTTCGGAATTTCGTTCATAAAGACGATTTCATCTGGCAGCCACCATTTCGCAAATTGCGGACGTAAAAAGTCGTATAGTTCCTCTTTTGTCACACTTTTTCCTTCTTTCACTACAACGCAAGCGACCGGGCGCTCTTGCCACTGCGGGTGCGGTACGGCAACAACAGCCGCTTCAAATACCGCTTCATGCGCCATAAGCGCATTTTCTAAATCGACAGATGAAATCCACTCCCCGCCACTTTTAATGACGTCTTTTGTACGGTCGACGATTTTAATAAATCCTTCCTCATCAACCGTTACGACATCGCCTGTATATAACCAGCCGTCGCGGAACGCCTCTTTGCTTCGTTCGTCGTTATAATATTCGTCGGCAATCCACGGGCCGCGCAAGCATAGTTCGCCCATCTCCGTTCCATTCCACGCTACTTCGCCGTCTTTGCCGATCACTTTCATTTCTACCCCTGGGACAAGAAAGCCTTGTTTCGCGCGAATATCCAACTTTTCTTCGTTCGACACGTGCTGCTGGTAGCTTTTTAGGCGCGAAAGGACGACTAACGGGCTCGTTTCCGTCATGCCGTAAGCGTGTATAAACGGGATGCCGTATTTCTCTTCAAAGGCACGAATCATTCCTTTTGGCGCTGCCGAACCGCCGCATAAAATGCGCGTCACACTGCTTAAATCGTACGATCCTTTCTCCAATTCATTCAACAAGCCGAGCCAAACGGTCGGCACACCGGCCGCAAGCGTCACCTTTTCCGACTCCATCATTTCCGCCAAGATTTTCGGCGTAAACGCCGCTCCCGGCATCACTAACGTCGTGCCAAACCAAACGGCGGCAAACGGCAAGCCCCACGCATTCGCATGAAACATCGGCACGACCGACATGGCCACATCGGATTCCGACAATGCTGCGCTATCGGCAAGCCCTAGCGCCATGCTGTGGAGGACAATTCCTCGATGGGAATATAAAACACCCTTAGGATTTCCGGTTGTCGCAGACGTATAGCACATGCCAGCAGGGCTATGTTCATCGATGTCTTTGACAAACGAAATCGGCTCCGCTTGTTGTAACAATTCCTCATAATGATAAACCGGTGCCAGCGTCGTCTCTGGAAGCGTCGGTTCATCGGTCATAATGATAAACGCTTCGACGTTTATCTCGTCTTTCACCCGTTCAATAAGTGGCAATAAGTCGTCGTCAATCAATAGCACGCGATCGTTTGCGTGGTTAATAATGTAAGCGATATGTTGCGGTGACAGGCGAATGTTGATCGTATGCAACACCGCCCCGATTCCCGGAATGGCAAAATACGCTTCTAAATGACGGTGGTGATTCCACGCAAACGTACCGACCCGGTCCCCGATGTTTACGCCAAGTTTTTGCAAGGCGCCAGCGAGCTTTCGTGTGCGCTCGCCGATTTCTTTATACGTATGGCGGACAAGCCCTTTCTTCATCCGCGAAATGACTTGTTTTTTCGGAAAAAACATTTCGGCCCGTTCAAGCATTGTCGCAATATTTAATGGAACGTTCATCATTTGCACTCACTCCTCCATGTTCGTTTAGCTTTGGTGCTCGTGTACGTCTGGTAAAAAAATGTTCGTCGTAGCGGGTCGCTACTTCGATTCGGTCGTTGTCGATATGAATCATTTTTCGGTACATATCGCTTGCAAACCATGTTTTCGCTTCATCCGTTTCTAACACCGGCGCTAAACAACAATCGACTCGTTCACTAAATTCAATCCACTGTTGCAGCGTTTTCGAGCGAAACCAATGGGTAAGCTCTTGAAATACAGGGTTGTCTTCGCGAGCAGCAGACATATGCCCATCGAGCCACTCCGGCTTGCCGGCTGCGAGACAAAAGTTTCGCCAAAAGTGCGGCTCAAGCGCAGCTAGCGAAACGTACCGCCCGTCTTTTGTTTCATACAGATGATACGAAACGATCGTGCCAGCTAATACAGAAATGCCGTTTTTTTGTCCGGTATGATGCTCGAGCACAATATGGTTCGTCATTATCGAAAGCAAGCCATCGACGAGCGAAAGGTCAATGTATCTCCCTTTACCCGTTCGCTCGCGAGCGTATAGCGCAGCGACAATTTGTTCAACGGCATGGATGCTACCGATTAAATCAGCAAGCGTAATCGCCGGATGAACGGGGCGGCCGCTTTGATCTTTTAGTTGCGCTAGCACACCTGTTATCGCCATATAATTTAAATCGTGGCTTCCTAACGATGCATACCGGCTATGCTGACCGTAGCCGCTGATCGAACAGTAAACGATCGACGGGTTGAGGGCATACACATCTTCGTAGCTTAACCCGAGCCGCTTCATCACCCCCGGACGGAAGCTTTCGATCACGACGTCCGCTTGGCAGATGAGCTGCTGAACCGCTTGGAAGTCTTGCGCGTTTTTTAAATCTAAAGCAATGCTTCGCTTATTTTTGTTGTTCGCTTCAAAAATGCAATCGTCGGCAAGCTTCCGCATCATATCCCCTGTTTTCGGCTCAATTTTCACGACTTCGGCGCCTAAATCGGCTAAACGGAGGCTGGCAAATGGACCAGGGAGATAATGGGAAAAATCGATGACTTTTACTCCTTCTAACAAACGGCCATCCCCTTTCTATATGAGATCAAGGCTTTTTGCAATGATCGTTTTCATAATCTCATTCGTTCCGGCATAAATCGCGCTAACTGGGATGTCGCGGTAGCGTCTTGCAATCTCGTATTCTTCCATATAGCCATAGCCGCCATGAAGTTGCATTCCCTCTGCCGCTATACGTTTGGCCATTTCTGTAATCCACCATTTCGCCATCGATACGTTTGTCACGACATCCTTCCCGTCCATATGTTGTTGAATAACATCATCGAGAAACGTTCGGCCTAATGCGATTTCCGTAGCCATCTCTGCAAGCCGGAATTGGACGGTTTGAAATTGGCTAATTGTTTTTCCAAATGCCGACCGGCTTTTTACATATTTTTTCGTGAGATCAAACATCACTTCTGCAGCCGTTTGCGCGGCAATCGCGACAATAAGCCGCTCTTGCTGCAATTTTTCCATTAAATAGTAAAACCCTTTTCCTTCTTCACCGAGCAAGTTTTCCGCCGGAACTTTCGCATCGGCAAAAAACAGTTCGGCCGTATCTTGGGCGTGGAGCCCGACTTTTTCGAGTTTCCGGCCGCGCGTAAATCCAAGCGTCCCTCTTTCGACGACAAGCAGGCTGATCCCTTTATGCGGCGGATTCGCACTCGGGTTCGTTTTGCAGACGACAATGACTAAATCGGCATGAATGCCGTTTGTAATAAACGTTTTTTGCCCGTTGACGATGTAGTAGTCGCCATGTTTCACCGCCGTTGTTTTGATGCCCGCCAAATCAGAGCCTGCCCCCGGTTCCGTCATCGCAATGGCGCTAATAATTTCTCCGGATACACATTTCGGCAACCATTTTTTCTTTTGTTCTTCTGTTCCGTAAGAGGCGATGTACGGGACGACGATGTCGTTATGCAAGCCGATGCCGACAAGGCTTGCCCCGACTTTTTCCAACTCTTCATTCATCACAACCGAATAGCCGAAATCAGCGCCAAACCCACCGTACACTTCATCAACCCATGGGCAAAGGAACCCGTTCTTCCCCATTTTCCGCCAAAATTCACGCGGAATGATTCCTTGCTTTTCCCACTCTGCATAATACGGGTAAGCTTCTTTTTCTAAAAATTTGCGGAAAGCATCACGGAACATGTGATGCTCTTCGCGTAAATAAGTTGCTGCCATCTTCTCACCCTCTTACGACTGCGTTGCTTTTTTCATTTGTTCGCGAAGCAGAAATTTCTGAATTTTTCCGCTTGCATTCCGCGGCAATGCGTCGACAAAATAATACGCACGTGGCCGTTTGTACGGGGCAAGCCGGTCGCTGTTTTTGCAAAACTGATCAAGTTCTTCGGCGGTGACGTTCGAATCTTTTTTGACGACAAACGCCACAACTTTTTCGCCCCACATTTCATCTGGCTCTCCAAGAACAGCCACATCAAGCACTCCTTTATGTTCATATAACACATCTTCCACTTCACGCGGGTACACGTTTTCACCGCCGCTAATAATCATGTCATCGACGCGGTCAGCGACGTATAAATAGCCGTCTTCATCCATATAGCCTAAATCGCCGGAGTGGTACCATCCTTTGTACAACGCTTTTTCTGTCGCTTCTTCGCGGTTGTAATAGCCGATCATCATGCACGGACCTTTGACGATAATTTCGCCGACTTGCCCCGGTGGCAGGATGTCGTCTGGATCGGACGGACCGTCTTCCCGCGGTTTTACGATGCGAATTTCATGGTTTAAGCAAGCGCGCCCAGCCGATCCGGCTTTTGTTAATTGCTCGTCTTCGTATAAGAAAGTCACAGCTGGCCCCATTTCCGTCATGCCATACGCTTGGATTAAGTCAATGCCTAACCGCTCTTTGCATTCTTTCACAAGCACTGGCGCCATCGGAGCCGCCCCATATAGACCGATACGAAGCGACGATAAATCATAATCCGACAGCTTTTCTTGCAAGAGCATATTCCACATCGTCGGCGCGGCGAATAATACGGTAATTCGCTCTTGTTCGATGACGTTTAATACTTGTTTCGGGTCGAAATGATGAACAATAACATTTGTTGCGCCAGCGTGAACGCGCGGAAGGAAACAACAATGCAATTCAGCACAATGAAACATTGGCGCAGTGACAAGCCCTCGTTCCGTATCACGAATGCGCATGACCGAGTTGCAAATCAAACTTTGTTCGATCATGTCGCGGTGCCGATGCATCACCCCTTTTGGCCGTCCGGTTGTCCCGCTTGTGTACATAATCGCATATAAATCATTTTCTGATACATCAATGTGTGGAAGTTCGGCTGAAGCTGCTTGGATGCGTTCATAGTAATGCACTGCATAAGCTGGCGGATCTGCATCAATATACCAAAATGAAATGTGAGGAAATTTATGGTGAATATTCGCTATTTGTGGTTCGACCGCTTTTTCAAATAAAACGATTTTCGGGGATGCATCCGTTAAAATGTAAGCGATTTCTTGCGATTTCAAGCGAAAATTAATCGGGTTGAATACCGCGCCAATTTTCGCACAGGCAAAAAAGGCCGTGGCTAATTCGGCCGTATTAAACAACACGGTTGAAACTCGATCACCTTTTCTTACCCCCATCTTAATAAAAGCGTTTGCAAGAACGTTCACTTCCTGCTCCCACTGTTCATACGTGTACCGAAGCCCTGTCCGGATATCGACAAGCGCTTCTTTTTTCGGAAATTTTCTTACCGTTTGTGCAAACACTTCGCCAATCGTCATATACAAAGCAAGCCCTCCTTTAATATTTTATTCAAATAATTCTAAAAATAATGTATATTCTGTTCTTTTTCATTACATTCTACATCGTTTCGTAAAAACCCTTCTTCAAATAAAAGAAAAAATAAGGAAGGGAACACCTTCCTTTACAGTCCGATGATTAAATCGCGGTCGCGGATGAGCGTCAATTCTTTTTTATCATAACGTCCTTCATAAAGCAGACGGACCGCCTGCTTGCGAATCGCTTTTTCAATTAAGTTGCGAATATAGCGTCCGTTGCTGAATTTTTTTTCTTTTTTTGTTTCAAGCAACTCTTCAATGTGATAGTATAACTTTCGCTCCGCCTCCAATGTAAACTCGTATTCACGCTCCCGCAACATTTGTTTGGCGATTTTGATTAGTTCGTCAACTGTATAATCAGGAAATTCAATGATTAATGGAAAGCGGGACGGCAACCCTGGATTTAGCGAAAGAAAATAGTCCATTTCCGCCGGATAGCCCGCTAAAATGACAACTAAATCTTCACAATGATCTTCCATTCCTTTTACTAATGTATCAATCGCCTCTTTCCCAAAATCTTTCTCGCCGCCGCGCGCTAATGAATAGGCTTCATCAATAAATAAAATGCCGCCGCGCGCTTTTTTAATCAAGTCGCGCGTTTTGTTGGCTGTATGGCCGATGTACTCGCCGACTAAGTCGGCCCGCTCCGCTTCGATAAAATGCCCTTTGGATAATACGTTCATTTCAAAAAATAGTTTTCCTAATAAGCGGGCTACCGTTGTTTTTCCTGTTCCTGGATTTCCTTTAAAAATCATATGAAGGGCTTGCTTATTCGATTTTAATCCGTTTTCTTTTCTCATTTTATTGATATATAGCCACGCATAAACTTCTTTCACAATTTTTTTGACGTTTTCGAGCCCAATCAGCTGATCGAATTCTTTTTGAATATTTTTTAATATAGCATGCTGTTCGTAGTCGATTCCTTCGCTGCGCTCCTCTTTTGCTAAATGGTTCATATGTTTCGAGTTTAAAACAATGTTAATTTGGCCTTTTGCTTTATTCATCGTTACTTCTGACAACGATTGTCACCTCGCTTTTATGGTGCTTTACTTTTTTCAGTATACGTCTGTTCATCCATCTTTGTGACAAATGCCTATCGGTGTTTCCCAACATCGCGCGCTTTTTTAAGAACGTTTCTTTAACACTAGTGTTGATTATCCATTATTTTACTAAAAAACATAGAATCATATGGCTGACCATAAGCTTTTCTGCCTTTTCCTCGAACAAGAACGCCGGCGGGCAAATGTCATTTGCCCGCAAAGCGTTCTTTGTTCGAGGAGGGCATGCTGTGCGCATGCCCAGTCGGCAAACGAACCGTTTGCCGACAACGGCAGAAAAGCTAGGAATAGAGCGATGTCAACTTGTTTTTATTGGTTAATCAACACGCCTGTTTCTTTAATATTGTATTCGCCTTTTTTACCGTTTACGAAAACAAAATCGCCCGCTCTAGCGTGGAGCGGACGACATTATGTGTTTATTGAATTTCAAGTTGGACGTTTTTTTCCGGTGCAAACGTAGAAATCGCATGTTTATAAATGAGCTGCTGTTTTCCCTGAACTTCTAAAAGCACGGTAAAATTGTCAAAGCCTTTCACCAAACCCCGAAGCTGAAATCCGTTAAGTAAAAATACCGTTACTTGCGTGCCATCTTTGCGCAATTGGTTTAAAAATTGGTCTTGAATGTTAATGGACGTTTTCATGAACTGGCCTCCTCTTTTCTCTCTACCTATTTTTATATATTCGTCTTTAGTTGAAGCTTTCCTTCTATGTATTGTAAAATTTCATCCCGTTTTTCCGTAAATTTAGCCGGATCGGTCACATCAAACCAGCGAACGGGCATTTTATTGCGAAACCATGTCAGCTGCCGCTTCGCATAGCGTCTCGAATTTTGTTTGAGTTGTTCGATCGCTTCTTCGAACGAAAGTTGCCCGTCTAGATAAGCGTAAATTTCTTTATAACCGATCGCTTGAATGGACTGGCAGTCGCGAATGCCACGGTTGTATAATGATTTTACTTCTTCAAGCAATCCGGCAGCCATCATTTGATCGACCCGTTCGTTAATGCGGCGGTATAGCTGTTCTCGCTCCATTGTCAGTCCGATAATCGCTACATCATATAGAAGTTCAGGCGTCTGTGTTTGTTGCCATTCGGTCATCGTTTTTCCGGTGCAATGGTAAATTTCGAGCGCTCGAATGACGCGTCGTACATTGCGGTGATGGATGCGTTCAGCGCTTTCCGGATCAATGTCTTTTAGTATTTCATAAAGGGTCATTTCCCCTTTTTCTTCCGCGATGCGGTACAAATGCTGACGGTATGTTTCATCGGAAGGAGCATCGGAAAAACGATAGTCGTAAATGACCGATTGAATATAAAGTCCGGTTCCGCCAACGATCATCGGCAGTTTGCCACGCCTCGTAATCTCGCGAATTAGCGCACGGGCGAGCTGTTGAAATTCAGCGACGGAAAATGATTCGTCTGGATCTTTCATGTCAATTAAATGATGCGGAATCTCTTCCATTTCTTCGCGCGTAATTTTGGCTGTGCCGATATCCATTCCTTTATAAACTTGCATCGAATCGCCGCTAATAATTTCTGCATTGAGCCGTTTCGCCAGTTCAATGCTCATTTTCGTTTTCCCCACAGCGGTCGGTCCGATTAAAACGACAAGTTTCTCTCCCATAGGAATCACTACTTTCTGCATCGTGTCACACTGATTTATTATACCCAAATAAAGGGGATTTTATCACGATTTTCGGCAAGAAAAAAAGTTCTCAATCTCTTTTTTCTTGCGATCCGACTATGATATTTTAAATTTTTGAATGAGTTGTTGCAGTTCTTCAGCCATTTTAGATAAAGAGACCGCAGAAGCAGAAATTTCTTGCATCGACGCCAGCTGCTCTTCCGTTGCTGCCGAAACTTCTTGCGTTCCTGAAGCTGCTGATTCGGCAATTTTACTAACCAATTGCATCGATTGCACAATTTGCTCGGCACCTGCAGACATTTGTTGGACAGAGGCGGAAACTTCTTGAATTTGTACCGCCACTTCTTCAATCGCGTTTTTAATTTCAACAAATGATTCGCCCGCTGTATGAATCACAACAATTCCGTTTGATGCTTCTTTTGTTGCCATCTCCATTGATTGAACAGCTTCATTCGTTTCTTGTTGAATGGCAGTAATAAGCATTGAAATTTGCTGTGCCGATTGTGCAGACTGTTCGGCTAGCTTTCGCACTTCGTCCGCTACAACGGCAAATCCCCGTCCGTTTTCTCCTGCTCTTGCTGCTTCAATCGCTGCGTTTAATGCTAGTAAATTCGTTTGTTCGGCAATTCCCGTAATCACTTCAATAATTTGTCCGATTTGCTGCGAACGTTCACCTAATCCTTTGACGACGTTCGCTAATCCTGTTACGGTTTGATTGATCGAGTTCATTTGTTCCACGGCCGTTTGGATGGTTTGACTGCCTTGCAACGCTCTTTCGGAGGCACCTCCTGCAATGATTGCTGCATTTTGTGAACGTTCAGCAATATGCTGTACCCCAGCGGACATTTGCTCAACTGTCCGGGATGTTTCCTCTACGCTTTCTACCTGCTTTTCCATCCCTAAAGCGACATCTTGCATAGTAACGGTAATTTGCTCCGTCGCTTTGCTTGTTTGTTCTGCGCTTGCAGTCAACTCTTCCGATGAAGCCGCTACTTGTTCAGCGTTTGTCGCCACTTGTTGAATGACTTCACGCAAGTGTTGAGACATTTGATTAAAAGCGGTTGCTAGTTCACCAATTTCATCGCTGTTTTTCACCGTAATCGCTTCGCCTGTAAGATCGCCTGCTGCAATGCGCTTCGCTGCTTCTGAAACAGCGACAACAGGACGGGAAATGATTCGGCTAATATAATAGGCGACAACTATTCCGACGAGCAAAGCGATAAGACCGAATGTAAGCATCCATATTTTTGCTGCTGCAACACTTGCTGATGTCGCAGTATTCGTTTGATTTACCTCCGTTTGTTCTATCTGTGCTAGTTGTTCAGCTGCTGTTTCAAACTGTTTTGTAATCTCTCTTCCTTTCGTTGCCACTAATTGCGTATACTCATTTACTTTATTTTGCTGTTTTAATTGAAAAGCTTCTTGTCCAAATTGATAAAATTGCTGCTCTAGCTTATCTAACTGTTGAAGAACCGATTTTGCTTCTGGATGATCAAGTTTTTGTGCTAATTCTTTGCTCAATTTTTTATAATCATCGTGCGCCTGATTAAAGCTCGTTAATGACGTATCATCACCAATGAGCAAATACCCGCGCATGCTCCCTTGTTCACGCCGAACGATCACTTCTAGTTCTTTTACCGCAATTAATGCTTGGACTTTATTATTCATTAATTGCATATGATTGTTAATAGATGTCATTTCATAATAAGCGATGGCAACAATGGCTGCTAAAATGACTAACACAGCTGAAAAGCCGGCAAATAATTTTTTACGCACTGTCATCTTCACAAAAAGCGCCTCCATTCAATTCATATATTTTTTCTCAATAACTAAAGAAATCAAGCAAGCACGAAAACAATCATCATCATTTCTCTCTTCTCTTTTTTTATCGGATTAAACGAGTACAGTATTTATAACATTCGATTAAATTCTGTTTTCCTTCATCATCTTGCTCTCTCGAATAAAAAAGGAAGTCAATAGCGCCACGATGCTGCCAATAAAACCGAATAAAAACAATTGGTGAATTCCGGTCATCAAACTAGCCGCTTTCGTTAAAAATGCTCCCATGATCGTGACCCCGATCGCTGTACCAATATTACGACAAAACATGAAAAACGATGTCGCAATTCCTTTTTCATGCGCATCAGCTAGCTGTTGTGAACCAATGATTCCGACTGTCGAAGTAAGGCCGAATGATAACCCTTGAATGAACATCGCCAAAAATACGTAAAAAAAGCCGCTCTGTTCATTTAAAAACGCAAGCAGTACGCCGCATAGAACAAGAAGAACGTTGCCGATGATTAACAATTGACGGTATCCGTATCGCAAAATCCATTTTCCTGCCGGCACGGCCATGATCATCCAGCCCATTGACATTCCAAGAAGCACAATGCCGCTCATTAGCACCGATTCATGGGCGATCTGTTGTAAAAAAAGAGGAATGTAGCTTGCTGTTCCAAATAAAGCCATAGAGCTGATAAACCCATTTAAATTCATCCATTTTAACGTCGGGTGCTGCACTAATGATAACGGAACGAGCGGTGAAGTTTGCTTTTTTTCATATATGTAAAACACAACTAAAAGCAAGGCACCGATTACCGCATATACGAATTGATGACTTTCCACCACTGTCACAAGCAAAAGCAGGCTGATCGCCAGCGCAAACAAAATCGCTCCTATGTAGTCAACAACTGCTCTTTTCGGCTCGTATACTTCCTTATATGGCATTAGCGTTAATAAAGAAAGAAGACAAATTGGAATATTGACATAAAAAATCCAACGCCAAGACAAATATTCAACGAACAATGATCCTAACAGCGGCGCAAGGACTGCAGCAATTCCCCACATCGCGGTAAAAAAGGCTTGAATTTTCCCGCGTTTTTCAATCGGAAACAAATCCCCCGCAATAATAGCGGGAAACGGCATCATAAATCCTGCGCCAATCCCTTGGACAGCACGGAAAATAACGAGCTGAACCATGTTTTGCGACATTCCGCACAACAACGAACCAATGAGAAAAAGCGCAATTCCGAAACTAAACACTTTCTTTCGGCCGAAAAGATCTGACAGCCTTCCAGCTATCGGCGACAGAACGGTTGTTGTAATCATATAAGAAGCAAACGACCACGCATAAAGCGAAAAACCTCCCAGTTCTTTAGCAATAATCGGCATTGTCGTATTCATAATCGTTGTGTCCATTGAGGCAATAAGCATCGCCAGCACGATGCTCACCATTACCGATATTCTACTTCCCATTTTATACCCTCCCTTATTGTCCACTTGAATAATTTATTTTACATGATAAGGTTGTTTTTCTACAAAAGAAATGCTTTCATCCATAAAGCAAAAGCCCTTTCTTTGCTCAAAAAGAAAGGACTGTGGGCTCGCCGTTTTTCAAGACATTCACATCACTCTTTTGAACATTTTCTCCAGTTCATATGTTGAAAAATGGATGATGATCGGCCGGCCGTGCGGGCAAGTAAACGGATCCGCCGTTTCCCGGAGCGATTCGAGCAAGGCGAACATTTCGTCATGGCGCAAATGATGGTTTGCTTTAATCGACTGCTTGCAGCTCATGATAATCGCCGCTTTTTCACGCAGTTGCTTGAGATCGATCTTTTTCATTTCTAATACTTGCTCGATCATTTCTTCAATAATCATGGCCTCCTCTCCTTTTGGAAACCATGAAGGATGCGAACGAACAATAAACGTGTTATGACCAAACGGCTCCAAAAAGACACCGCATTTTGCTAACTCTTCACGATGAGCTTCAATGAGCATATGCTCGCTTGTTGCATATTGAAACGTAAGCGGCACAAGCAATTGTTGCACTTCATTCGTCACTTTACCGAGTTTTTCGCGGAAATATTCATATTTAATCCGCTCTTGGGCGGCATGTTGATCGATGATATACAATCCGTTCTCGTTTTGCGCCAAAATGTACGTGCCGTGCATTTGTCCAATCGGATAAAGCGGCGGAATTCGTTCTTTTTGGCGATCGTCCACTTCTTCGCTTTCTATTTTAAAAATCGGTTCCTGTTGCTCGTCTTCATTGTCCAACGATTCCTCTGTTCGGACATCGATTTCTTCCTTCAAAAACGATGGATTCAATGGCTTTTCCTTTTCAGCGATCGCCATCTGTTGCACAACTGGGGCTGCCGCCGGTTCTTTGACAACATGCTCAAACGAAAACACTCGTTGCTCTGTTTTCGGCTTTTCCGGCCGCTTGACCGTCATTTCTGGAATGAGCGTTCTTGATTGGAACGCCTGACGAATCGCGGTTTCAACCAATTCGTTCAATTCCGCTTCTTTGCTGAAACGCACTTCTAGTTTTGCCGGATGAACGTTAACGTCCACTAAAATCGGATCCATCTCCACCGAAAGCAGTACGATCGGATAGCGGCCGATCGGCAAAAGGGTATGATACCCTGATTCGACCGCTTTCATTAACGATATATTCCGCACATAACGGCCGTTGACGATCGTCGACATATAATTTCGCGAAGCGCGCGTTACCTCTGGAAGCGAAATATAGCCTTTTACAAGAAAATCAAGCGACTCCGCCGCGATCGGAATCATTTTTTTCGCCACATCCACCCCATAAATAGCAGCCAGCACATGGCGCACATCGCCGTTTCCACTCGTATAAAGAAGTTGCTTTCCATGATGGCGCAAGCGGAACGAAATATGCGGATGAGCAAGCGCCAAACGATTGACGACATCCGTAACATGGCCAAGTTCGGTATGGACGGTTTTCATATATTTTAAGCGTGCCGGCGTATTGAAAAAAAGATTCGACACCGTAATGTCCGTTCCTTTTCGGCTGTTCGTGCGTTCATGTTTGACAAACTGCCCGCCTTTTAACAAAACATGCGTCCCCGGACCGTTGCCTGTGCCCGTTTTCATTTCGACTTCCGATACGGAAGCGATGCTCGGAAGCGCCTCGCCGCGAAACCCGAGCGTGCGAATCCGGAATAAATCATGTTCGTCTTTAATTTTGCTTGTCGCATGGCGCTCAAATGCTAGAAGGCAATCTTCCTCTTCCATTCCATCGCCATTATCGATGATGCGGATTTTCGCAAGACCTGCTTCTTCGAGTTCCATTTCAATGACCGTGCTGTTAGCGTCAATCGCATTTTCGACAAGCTCCTTTACAACGGAGGCGGGGCGCTCAACCACTTCCCCTGCGGCAATTTTATTAGAAAGATGATCATCGAGTTTACGAATTTTCCCCACAAGTCCGCCCCCCTTTACTTGAGTAATTTTTGAATTTCATATAATTGGTTTAGCGCTTCTAGCGGCGTCATCTCTAATAAATTTAATGACTGAAGCGCTTGAAGCGCCCGCTTTTCCTTTTTAGAAAGCGGCGGAGCTTTCGGTTTCGGCTCTTCGATGAACATGCTTAACTGCTCAAACGGTTCCGATTTCACATTATGTTGAGCTTCGTTCGGCTGCTGTTCCAACTCGGCTAAAATCGCTTGCGCCCGTTGAATTAGTTCACGCGGCAACTCGGCCAATTCCGCCACATGAATGCCATAGCTTTGGTCGGCAGGCCCGTCTTCAATTTTATGTAGGAACACCACTTTTCCGTTTTCTTCAACGGCGCTAACATGGACATTTTTCAGCTTCCAAAGCGACTGCTCCAGCACCGTTAATTCATGGTAATGCGTGCTGAATAACGTTTTGGCGCCGATTTTATCATGAATGTATTCAATCATCGCTTGCGCTAACGCCATTCCGTCATAAGTCGATGTGCCGCGCCCAATTTCATCAAATAAAATCAAACTGTTTTGCGTCGCATGCACAATCGCATTGCGCGCTTCTAACATTTCCACCATAAACGTGCTTTGACCGGATACTAAATCGTCTGCTGCACCAATGCGGGTAAACACTTGATCAAAAATCGGCAATATCGCCTCGTCCGCCGGAACAAAGCAGCCGATTTGCGCCATAATAGCGGTAAGCGCAATTTGCCGCATATACGTACTTTTTCCGGACATATTTGGTCCGGTAATTAACAATATTTCTCGCTCTCCGTTCATGAAACAGTCATTGGGCACATATACTTGAGCTCCCAACACTTTTTCCACGACCGGATGCCGCCCGTTTTTCAGCACCATTTCCCGATTTTCAGAAAAGCGCGGTTTTGTGTAGCGGTTTTCTTCGCTCACCGTCGCAAAACATTGCAATACGTCGAGATGGCTAATGAGTTTAGCTAATTTTTGCAATCGAGGAATAAATTGCTTTACCTGTTCCCGAATATCGACAAACAGCTGATATTCCAGTTCGATGCTTTTTTCTTCCGCTTCTAAAATAAGCGCTTCTTTTTCTTTTAATTCTTGCGTAATAAACCGCTCCGCATTGGCGAGCGTCTGCTTTCGTTCGTAGCGCCCTTCCGGCAATAAATGAAGGTTCGCTTTCGTCACTTCGATATAATAACCAAATACGCGGTTATAGCCGATTTTCAACGATTTAATTCCCGTCAATTCCCGCTCTTGATTTTCCAGCTGGGCAATCCACGATTTTCCGTTGCGGCTTGCATCACGAAAGCGGTCGAGCATTTCATGATAGCCGTCTTTAATGATGCCGCCTTCTTTTACTGAAAGCGGCGGATTGTCGTGAATCGCTCTTTCTAACAAATCAACCAGCTCACTGCACGGATCAATGGTGCGAGCCAATTGTTTCGCGTCTTCGTTGTCAAGCTTTTCGACGACCGCCTGAATGTCCGGCACTTGCTTGAGCGATTTTTTCAACTGGATTAAGTCGCGGGCGTTGACGTTGCCGAATGCAACACGACCGGCCAACCGTTCTAAATCATAGACGTTGCGAAGCAGCTCACGAAGCTCTTGCCGCTCAAAATAATGGTTTATCAACGTTTCGACCATGTTCAAACGGCGTTCAATTTTCTCGTGGTTTAACAGCGGCCGGTCGATCCACTGCTTTAATAAGCGGCCGCCCATAGCTGTCATCGTTTCGTCAAGAAGCCATAAAAGCGAACCTTTTCTCCCTTTTGTGCGAATCGTTTCCGTCAACTCAAGATTGCGTTTCGAATATACGTCAATCTTCATATATTGATCGACTTGGTACACTTGCACAGGCTGCAAATGATCGAGGCTCCGCTTTTGCGTTTTTAATAAATAGTTCAATAAACGGGCGAACGTGATTTGCAGTTTTTCCTGACCTAATGAATGAACCGCAGCGTAAAACATGTCGGGAATCGTGACGTCCTCTTCATATGAAACCGTCACATCATAACGCTCTTTTAACTTTTCGTACATGTCATCGGAAAAAGCGGAAGACACGACAATTTCGCGCGCGCCAATCGAATACATTTCATTTATCACTTCTTCTAACGAAGCAAGCATTGTCATGCGGTTTTCCCCGGTCGATAAATCGGTATAAGCAAACCCGTACGTTCCGTCATCAAACGCCGTCATCGTCGCTAAATAATTGTTTTCTTTATCAAGTAGCCGCTTTCCTTCCATGACCGTTCCCGGCGTGATCAGCTGAACGACTTCGCGGCGCACGACTCCTTTCGCTGTTTTCGGATCTTCCACTTGCTCACAAATCGCGACTTTGTACCCTTTTTCAATCAGCTGTTCAATATATCCTTGCGCCGAATGATACGGAACGCCACACATCGGAACGCGCTCCTCTGTTCCACCATCGCGGCTTGTCAGCGTAATTTCCAGCTCTTGAGCCGCTTTAATCGCATCATCAAAAAACATTTCGTAAAAATCGCCGAGACGAAAAAATAAAAAGGCATCTGGATATTGTGCCTTAATGTCTAAATATTGCTGAATCATTGGCGTATATGTAGCCATGTTTCTCCTCCAACCCTTACCTTCCTTTTCGCTTCTTATGCTATTATAGCAAGGGACAAAAGAAAAAACTAGGAAAGAGATTTCCTAGTTCATTCTTCATCTCCAAGAAGCAAGTCTGGAGTTAAATTTTCTAATTCTTCATCGACATCGTAATCAAAATCGTCTTCTTCATCGCAGCCGTCTGGATGAATCGCCACGCATACTTTCGTTTCCCCAATCACTTCTGCCACAAATTCTTTTTCGACTTGTACGACAATTTTGCTGCCGTTTGAAGAAATCGTGCATTCTAAACAGTTTGGCTGCTGGATGACACGAACGATAATATCACTGTCATCGCTAATGACCGCATCGTCATCACGATATCTTAACTTAACGACATCTGTATACGAAACCGTTTCGGTGACCACTTCCGTTTTCGTATTGTTGTGGTACGAATACCATACGTTAATGTCATAGTGCCCGTGAATTTCGATCGTACGGCCGCGTTTTTTCGCATCATAGCGATGGTTAATAATCCAGCATCCTAAAATGCTTGATGGACGATTCGGTGCGTTAATCGTGTGTGTCGATTGTGAAAACTTGCGCCCTTTTGCCACAACCGCTTTTGTAATAATTTCTCTGTATTCAGACATACGAGCAAACCCTCCTCAAATGAATCTTCACTTCATCCTATGCATCACTGCGCCTAATGTGCACATAAGTTTACAAATAAATCCGTATAGTTCATTGTATGCGGGTTTGCCCGAATATGTGCCTATTTTTTAGAAAAGCGAAGGCGACTGATTAGCCCCGATAGGCGCTGGAGGACCTGCGAGGAGGCTGTTGCCGCCACAGCAGGGCCGAAACGTCCCGAGGGGCTAGGAGCCGCAGCTAGACAAGAAAAGCGGAGAACGGTCCTTGGCAAAGCCAAGGAAGCATCCGACAGTCGCGCACGCTTTCGACGAGACGTGCCCCGGACGTCGACGGAGAAAGCACACGCGACCGAGGATGCTAGTTCGCAGCTAGACACGAAAAGCGAAGGCGACTGGAAAATGAAAAGACGCCCTTGAAAAGGCGTCTCTGCTGATTAATGGTGACAACCGCAACCATGGTTTTTGATTTGTGCGCCTGTTTCGCCGCGCAACAAGTCACCGCCAGTAGAAGTAATGATTTCATCGGTGACGGTTTTTGAAATCGTAGAAGCGACTAGTTGCAAAAGATCGTTCACTTCCATTTGCGACTGCTGGAATTCATCGACAATCGGAATTTGCGAAAGCTGTTCGTAAATCGCATCGATTTCCGCTTCTACTTTTTTCAGCGCTTCGTGTTTGCCGTAATGTTGCAAGTTGACGGCTTGTTTTTGCAGCGACTTAATTTGCTGGATCATTGCACGCACTTTTTCGTTTTGATTAATTTTTTCTTCCGCGCGTTTGAAAAAATCCACTTCTTCCGTTTCGGCGATCATTTTCGCCAATTCTTTCGCCTGCGCTAAAATATCATCTCTTGTGTATTTTGCCATCTTATTTCACCTCGATCGCTTCTTCTACCATTTCTCCGTTCAATGTCCATGTTTTCGCTTCTGTAATGCGCACTTTCACAAGCTTGCCGATGGACGATTTCGGGCCTGTGAAGTTGACGAGCTTGTTTTTGCGCGTATAACCCGCAAGGACATCCGGATTGTTTTTGCTTTCGCCTTCTACTAATACTTCGACAATCTTGCCTTCATATTCCTTCAATTTTTTCGCAGAAATTTCATTGACGAGCGCATTTAAACGTTGCAGGCGTTCTTTTTTCACTTCCATCGGCACGTTATCTTCCATTTTGGCTGCTGGCGTTCCTTCGCGCGGCGAGTAAATGAACGTATACGCCGAATCAAATTCGACTTCACGGTAAAGCGATAACGTTTCTTCAAATTGTTCTTCCGTTTCGTTCGGGAAGCCGACGATAATGTCGGTTGTTAACGAAACATCCGGAATCGCCGCTTTAATTTTGCGGACAAGCTCTAAATATTGTTCACGCGTATATTTGCGCGCCATCATCTTCAACACTTCTGTGCTTCCAGATTGAACAGGCAAATGAATGTGTTCAACTAAGTTGCCGCCTTTTGCGAGCACTTCAATTAAGCGGTCATCAAAATCGCGCGGATGGCTCGTTGTAAAGCGAATGCGCGCAATATCAATTTTGCGGAGTTCGTCCATTAAATCGCCGAGGCCGTATTTCATATCGGTAAAATCTTTGCCGTAAGCGTTCACGTTTTGGCCGAGAAGCGTAATTTCTTTATATCCTTGGGCGGCAAGATGGCGCACTTCTTGAATGATGTCTTCCGGACGGCGGCTGCGCTCTTTCCCGCGCGTATAAGGGACGATACAGTACGTACAGAATTTGTCACAGCCGTACATAATGTTGACCCATGCTTTAATGTTGCCTTTGCGTACTTTCGGAAGGTTTTCGATCACGTCGCCTTCTTTCGACCATACTTCGACGACCATTTCCTTCGACATATACGCTTCTTTTAAAATATACGGCAAACGGTGAATGTTGTGTGTGCCAAAAATCATGTCGACATATTGATATTGTTTTAAAATTTTGTTTACAACGGATTCTTCTTGGGACATACAGCCGCACACGCCAAGAAGCAAATCCGGATTATTTTGTTTAAGCGGTTTTAAGTGCCCGATTTCGCCAAACACTTTATTTTCCGCATTTTCACGGATGGCACACGTGTTCAGCAAAATGACATTCGCGTCTTCCGGACGGTCCGTCGGCTCGTACCCAAGCGCCATAAAGATGCCAGCCATAACTTCCGTGTCATGTTCGTTCATTTGGCAGCCATATGTGCGGATGTAAAATTTGCGTCCATTCCCCATGCCGCGAAATTCTTCCGGAATCGTAAAGTCTTTATGATATTTGACTTCTTCTTTGCCGCGTTTTTTTGCTTCTTTTAAGCTCGGTGGAATAAAAACCGTCGAGAAATATTTCTCATAATCTTTGCTCGTTTTTTGCTTTAATACATCCAAAGCGGATTTTTTGTCCGTTGGATGATCAGCTGTTTGAATGTTCCCTGTTTGTTCTAATCGTTGTTTTTCGTTCATATAACCATCTCCTTTCTATCTTTTCAAACGAATTGGCACACTATCATAGTATATAATTTGTGCGCGCGTGAAACAATAGCGTTCATAAAATTGTTATTCAAGGTTATCCCCGAACAGCTTATAGTAACAAAAAACTCCTAAACAGGCAATACCCGTCTAGGAGTTTTTTGTTTCCATTACATAAATTCAGCAACTAGCTGATCAAATTTTTCTTTGCTTAATTGAAGGTCCGCATGAGCAAGCGGTGTTTCGCTGTAGCCGTGGATAAGGTCTTGGTACGATTTTTGTTCTTTATTTTGATAAATAAGCCCTGTCACAAGTCCTTTATGTTTCATTAATGTTTGCATCGCCATGTCACGATTGGATGGATCATAGCCTTCGATCGTGCTCAAGCTGACTAAGTGTTCTTTGAACCAGTCATATGTGTTCACTTTGTTATATGTGACGCAAGGGCTGAATACGTTAATTAAAGAAAAGCCTTTATGTTTAATACCTTCTTCAATGAGCTGAGTCAATTCTTTTAAATCGCTTGAGAAGCTTTGTGCGACAAACGTTGCACCTGCGCTTAGTGCCATTTCCATAATGGAAAGGGCTGGCTCTACTGATCCTTGCGGTGTGCTTTTCGTTTTAAAGCCGACATCGCTTCGCGGTGATGTTTGGCCTTTCGTTAATCCGTAAATTTGGTTATCCATGACGATATACGTAATGTCGATGTTGCGGCGGATCGCATGAATCGTATGCCCCATCCCGATCGCAAATCCGTCTCCGTCTCCTCCTGCCGCAATGACGGTTAAGTCGCGGTTCGCCATTTTCACGCCTTGCGCAATCGGCAATGCACGGCCGTGAATGCCGTGAAAACCGTAAGAATGAATGTAACCGGAAATACGTCCGGAACAGCCGATTCCAGAAATAACCGCTAATTGATGCGGCTCTAAGCCGACGTTAGCCGCCGCACGCTGAATCGCTGCTTGAACAGAGAAATCGCCACAGCCTGGACACCAGTTCGGTTTCACGTCATTACGAAAATCCTTAAACGTCGCCATGATTATAACAACTCCTTGCATTTTGTATAAACTTCGTTCGGTAAGAATGGGTTGCCGTCATATTTTAAGATGCTCGAAATTTTTTCGGCATGTCCAACGTTCATTTTTAAAAGGTTGGCCAATTGACCTGTTGCGTTATGTTCCACGACGATGACTTTTTTCGCTGCTTGTACAAGCGGTAATACTTCGTCTGTCGGGAACGGATGAACGAGACGGATGTGTGCATGGTTCACTTTGAAGCCTTCCAATTCAAGACGTTCCATCGCTTCTTCAATCGCCCCGCGCGTCGAGTTAAAACCGACGATCAATACATCTGCTTCTTCGTGTTTGACTTGTTTGTAAACCGGCATGTTAAATTTAAGATGTTGCAACTTCCGTAAACGTTTGTCCATTTGCGCTTTACGATTCGCCGCAACTTCTGATGGTTTTCCTGTTTCCGCATGCTCGACGCCTGTGACATGATGGATGCCGTTTGGCGTTCCAGGGAGCACGCGTGGAGAAATGCCATCTTCTGTCACTTCATATCGTTTGAAATACTCTTTATCTGGAAGAGTTGGCAGCTCTCCTGTCAACAACTTACCTCGGCGAATTTCGATTTTATCATACTCAAGTGGCTCAACCGTTTGTTTTCCGAGCGAAAGTTGTAAGTCGGATAAAACGATGACCGGACATTGATATTCTTCTGCCAAGTTAAACGCTTCTACCATATCATAAAACGCTTCTTGCACTGTGCTTGGCGCTATGACGATTTTTGGAATCTCCCCGTGCGTTCCGTAAATGATCGCCATTAAGTCTGATTGTTCTTGTTTTGTTGGCAACCCCGTACTTGGACCGCCGCGCTGCGTATCAACAATGACGACTGGCGTTTCCGTCATTCCGGCAAGACCGATCGCCTCCATCATTAATGAAAGACCTGGACCTGCTGATGCAGTTAATGTGCGCACCCCTGCATAGTTCGCACCGATCGCCATCGTACAAGCAGCGATTTCATCTTCTGTTTGAATGACGGCACCGCCTAACGATGGGAGTTTTTTAATTAAGTATTCCATAATTTCGGATGCTGGGGTAATCGGGTAAGCAGCCATAAAGCGGGCACCGCCGGCAAGCGCTCCTAGTGCAATTGCGTCGTTGCCGATCATGTACATGCGCTTTTTACCGTCCGCTTTCTCCAACTTCATCGTTTGGATACTATCACCAAGTTGCTCTTTCATAAACTGAGCGCCTGCTCGAAGCGCTTCCATATTTTTTTCTACCACTTGCTGCCCCTTGCGACCGAAAATTTCCTCCACTACCTCTTGATACACGTCGATGTCAAGACCAAGTACCGCACTGGAAGCACCGACCGCGACCATGTTTTTCATGAGCGATGTTCCTAAATTCGTGGCGATATCTGTGAATGGAACCGCATACAAAGTTACATTCGAACCGTCCGGAATCGTCGGATTAAATTTCGCATCCGCAATGACAATGCCTCCATCGTGTAGCTCATGAAAGTTGAAATCAATCGTCTCTTGGTCAAAAGCTACTAATATATCAAGATCGTCGGCAATCGAACGAACTTGTGTTGTACTTACACGAATTTTGTTGTTCGTATGCCCGCCTTTAATGCGGGAAGAAAAATGACGATAACCGTACAAATAATAACCTAAGCGGTTTAAAGCAATGGAGAATATTTCACCGGTACTTTCGATACCTTCCCCTTGTTGTCCTCCAACTTTCCATGAAAGTTGACTAATCATCTCTTACACCCCTTTAAATTCCATCGATTATAGCGTATGTTTTCGATTATAAGTGTAGCACTTTTCCGATAAAATCACTAGAATTTCAACCTGTGATTTTTTCAGAAATTTTAGCATATGGGAATATACTAAACGATTTCATTCTAGACCTATCGGAAAAAAAATGCAACCCTTTAAGTGAAAAATTATCATTTTCCTTTATTGTGGTAAATGTTCATAAAAGTTGCGGAAGAGAAAATGTTCTACATCGGCTTCTGAATAGCGTTTTTGCAACTCATTGATTAAGTTTTCGTAGCAGCGAACATTTTCTAAACCTGCCACTGTTTCTTCAATTCCATCAAAATCAGAGCCAAACCCGACATGACGAGCTCCTCCCAATGAACAAACGTGCTCTAAATGACGAAGAACATCTGAAATGGTCGCATGTTCTGTTTTCTTTGTTACAAAATACGGAACAAATGTGATCCCCATTACTCCATTTTTTTGAATTAATGCTTCTATTTGTTCGTTACGCAAATTACGAGGATGTGGGCAGAGAACGTGCGCATTCGAATGCGAAGCGATTGGAAACTGGGCAATTTCAATCGCATCCCAAAACGCTTTTTCGGACAAATGTGAAACGTCCGTCCACCGTTTCGCTTCATTGAGTTGAACAATCACTTGCTTGCCAAATTTCGTTAAACCAGCTCCGCGCTCTTCCCATGCTCCGTCGGCAACGGCATTCGCCCAGTTCCATGTAAGACCTACTGAAATAACTCCAAGGCGCAGCAATGTTTTTAGTTTGACGAGATTCGTTCCGATCGCTTCGCATCCTTCAAGCGTTAACATCGCTCCGATTTCGTGTTCAGCTAAGGAAGCGATATCGGCTTTCGTCCGAACGAATTTCATATCGGGAAAACGGGAGATTTGTTCAAAAAACAAATCAACCATTTCTAACGCAACGATAAAACGCGATTCTTCCGGAACGTTTTCTGGAATATAAATCGCAAAACATTGCACTTTGCTTTTTGCTTTTGCAAGCGATTGAAACGTAACATGAAGCTCTTGACTATCTTCAAATGACAGCGAGCGATTTCTCCATAGTTTCATTAACGCATCACAATGAGCATCAAAAATCATATGCGACTCCCCCCGTCAACAAAATAAAATAACCTGTTTGAAAGCAAACAGGTTATGCTATCATTGGACCGATTAGCGAGGCTCAACGATCAATTTAATCGCTGTACGCTCCTCGCCATCAATGATAATATCTGTGAATGCAGGAATACAAATAAGGTCTACTCCGCTCGGTGCCACAAATCCTCGTGCGATCGCTACGGCCTTAACGGCTTGGTTTAATGCACCTGCGCCGATCGCCTGAATTTCGGCAGCTCCACGTTCGCGCAATACTCCAGCAAGTGCACCAGCTACAGAGTTAGGGTTCGATTTTGCTGAAACTTTTAATATTTCCATTCCTAGTTCCTCCTTAATTTCCGCAATGATGGATTCATTATCAACTCATTGTTACTATATTCACTGTTTTGACAAGTATTCCTGCTAAAACAAAAAATATTTTTTAAAAATTCGTAAAAAGTTGATTATTCAAAATAAGGATAATCATCGTTGATGATAATGCGTTCAATCGTTTTCGCTTTCCCGCTTTTTTGATCAATCTCAATTAACACCGCATTCAGCTGACTCCTTCCTTCCGTCACTTCAAAGCGAATCGGAAGAGATGTCAAAAATTTTCTCAATACTGCTTCCCGATCGACACCTAAAATGCCGTCATATGGGCCAGTCATGCCGACGTCTGTCATGTAGGCGGTTCCTTTCGGTAAAATGCGAGCATCCGCTGTTTGTACGTGCGTATGCGTGCCGATCACGGCGGAAACACGCCCATCTAAATACCATCCCATTGCTTGTTTCTCACTTGTCGCTTCTGCATGAAAATCGACAAAAATAATAGGTGTGCGCTCGGATGCTTCGGCAATCAGCTCATCGGCTTTTTTAAACGGACAATCAATCGCCGGTAAAAATGTCCTTCCTTGCAAGTTAATAATTGCGACTTCGAGTTGGTCCGTTTGCACGTATATGATTCCTTTTCCGGGTGTCCCCTCTGGAAAATTAGCTGGACGGACTAACGATTTCGCTTCATCGATAAATTCAAAAATGTCACGGTTGTCCCACGTATGGTTCCCGAGCGTCACCGCATGAACTCCTTGATCAAGGAAGTTTCGGTATATTTTATTTGTAATTCCTTTTCCTCCTGCAGCGTTTTCGCCGTTGATAATGATGATGTTTGGCTTATGTTTTGCTTTTAACTTCGGAAGGTATTGTTCGACCATTTTTCGCCCTGGTGATCCGACAACATCTCCAATAAACAACAATTTCATCATATAACCCTTTCTAAGCTTGGAGTTTTGCTAGTTCAAGTTTGTCACAAAATGAAAAAAAAATAAAGTGGCAATGCTGCCACTTTATTTTGCGTATTCGACCGCTCTCGTTTCACGAATCACCGTAATTTTAATGTGTCCCGGATAATCAAGCTCCTCCTCGATGCGCTTGCGAATATCGCGCGCTAGTCGATGAGCTTCGAGATCATCAATCGCATCCGGTTTTACCATGATTCTCACTTCCCGTCCTGCTTGAATCGCATAAGATTTTTCGACCCCTTCATACGATTCCGCAATTTCTTCAAGCTTCTCAAGACGGCGAATATAATTTTCTAACGTTTCGCTCCGCGCTCCTGGTCTTGCCGCAGACAGGGCATCAGCTGCTGCGACGAGCACAGCGATAATCGAGGTTGGTTCCGTGTCGCCGTGGTGGGAAGCAATGCTGTTGATAACAACTGGATGTTCTCTATACTTCGTTGCCAACTCCACACCAATTTCCACGTGGCTTCCTTCCACCTCATGGTCAATCGCTTTTCCGATGTCATGAAGAAGCCCCGCCCGTCTTGCGAGCATTTCGTCTTCGCCTAGTTCAGCGGCCATCAGCCCCGCCAAAAAGGCGACTTCCATCGAGTGCTTCAACACGTTTTGACCGTAGCTTGTCCGGAATTTTAGACGCCCTAAAATTTTTATTAAATCCGGGTGCAGTCCGTGAACACCTACTTCAAACGTTGTTTGCTCTCCGACTTCGCGAATATGTTCATCCACTTCTCGTCTTGCTTTTTCAACCATTTCTTCAATTCGTGCCGGATGAATACGCCCATCTTGAACAAGTTTATCTAAAGCAAGTCTAGCAGTTTCGCGGCGAATCGGGTCAAATCCAGATAAAATGACCGCTTCCGGCGTATCATCGATAATGAGATCGATACCCGTTAACGTTTCAAGTGTGCGAATGTTACGTCCTTCGCGGCCTATAATCCGGCCTTTCATTTCATCATTCGGCAAGTTCACAACCGATACGGTCGTTTCTGCTACATGGTCAGCCGCACAACGTTGAATAGCAAGCGATAAAATTTCTTTTGCTTTCTTATCAGCTTCTTCTTTCGCACGCGTTTCCGCCTCTTTAATCATGACGGCAATTTCGTGTGACAATTCTTTTTCAACACGCTCTAAAATAATTTGACGCGCTTCTTCGCGCGTTAAGCTAGAAATACGCTCTAGTTCCGCTTGCTCTTTTTGAACGAGTTCTTCCACTTTGCTTTCCATCTCTTCAATATGCTGTTGTTTTTTGTTAAGAGACTCTTCCTTTTTCTCTAAAAGCGCCTCGCGTTTATTCAATGCTTCATCTTTGCGATCGAGATTCTCTTCTTTTTGCAATAAACGGTTTTCTTGTTTTTGTAGTTCAAGACGGCGGTCGCGAATGTCGCGCTCTGCCTCTGTGCGAAGTTTATGAATCTCATCTTTTGCTTCAAGAAGCGCTTCTTTTTTTAGTGCATCCGCTTCACGTTTTGCTTCTTCAAGAATTTGGTTGGCCGCCATTTGAGCGCCACCCATTTTTGCCTCTGCAATAGACTTACGAACAAAAAAGCCAACAACTGCACCGACGACTAGACTAAGCAAAGCGGAGATGACTATATTGACACCCATCCATTTCACCTCCTCTTGCTATAAACTTGTTTGTTGCTTCATGAATGTCGGCATGTACATTGTTACAATTTCCACATATAGCGCAAAGGCTTTTGTTCTTGTTGATGAGTGCCGTGTACACGTAGCAAGACGTTCATCAACGGAAATTTAACAAAGCGCTCACGCTCAGTACGTCCGATTCAAACTGTTTCATCGTAAATTTAAGGATGAAACCCGGACCTTCACTTTTTTGTAAAATATACATGTTCATTTTAAAGGTGGTAACATTTATTGTCAAGATAATAAGCATTACAATATGACGGAATGTTTTAAAAACAAGAAGAGACCGGCATGTTGCGGTCTCTTCTTGTTTCATTATTCTTCTTCGAAAAAGTCGATTTCTTCTTGTTGATCGTTATTTGCGCTTACTGCTCGCGCAACAGCATCCACCCCATAATGTTTGCGAATTTCTTGAGCAATTTCATCCGCAATATGCGGGTTTTCTTTTAAAAACTGCTTCGCATTTTCGCGGCCTTGGCCAAGGCGCTCGTCTTTGTATGAATACCACGAACCGCTCTTTTGAACGATGTCGAGCTCTGAAGCCATATCAATAATTTCGCCTTCACGCGAAATTCCTTCCCCATACATAATATCGACGTCCGCTGTTTTGAATGGAGGAGCCACTTTGTTTTTGACGACTTTAATTTTTGTTTTATTTCCAACCATATCGTTGCCTTGCTTAATCTGCTCGGCACGGCGCACTTCTAAACGAACTGAGGCATAAAATTTGAGCGCTCTTCCCCCGGGAGTTGTTTCGGGGTTTCCAAACATAACCCCTACTTTTTCCCTTATTTGATTTATAAAGATAGCGATTGTTTTTGATTTGTTGATCGCGCCGGATAGTTTGCGCAACGCCTGCGACATTAAACGCGCCTGCAAACCGACATGGGAGTCGCCCATATCCCCTTCGATTTCCGCTTTCGGAACAAGCGCCGCCACCGAGTCAATGACAATAATATCGACCGCGCCGCTTCTTACAAGCGCTTCTGCAATCTCGAGTGCCTGCTCACCCGTGTCCGGCTGGGAAAGTAGCAACTCATCAATATTGACACCTAAATTTTTGGCATAAATTGGATCGAGTGCGTGCTCTGCATCGATAAACGCTGCTTGGCCACCTTGTTTTTGCACTTCTGCGATGGCATGAAGAGCAACGGTCGTTTTACCAGAAGATTCTGGCCCGTAAATTTCAACGATTCGTCCGCGCGGATATCCCCCCACGCCCAATGCAATATCAAGCGCGAGAGAGCCGCTAGAAACGGTAGAAATTTGCCGGTCTGTTTGCTCCCCTAATTTCATAATCGATCCTTTGCCAAACTGCTTTTCAATCTGCTTCAGCGCCTGTTCCAAGGCCGCATGACGATCTTGATTCATTGATCATTCCTCCTTATCCGTTACTATCTACTACTATATCGTTTTTTCATAGCTTTGCCAAGAAAAAAATCGAACGTTTATTCGTTTTTATTTGGTTTTTCTGGAAAAACTAGAAATCATAAATCAAGAAAAAACAGCTGCCTTACAAGACAGCTGTCAATCGTTTTAAAACGGCAAAACAGCCATATTTTATTGTCCGCGTCCGAATTGTTTCGCGGTCGCCGACTAATGTTAAGGAGTGCACTTCCGTTTCATGGCCAGCCACCGCTACGCCGATATACACCGTTCCAGCCGGTTTTCCTTCCAACGGGTCCGGTCCTGCTACTCCGGTAAAACTGACGCCGATATCCGCCTGGCATAACGTGCGCACATGTTCAGCCAACAGCTTCGCGCACTGTCCGCTGACCGCACCGTCCGTCTTGAGCACCGAAGCGGGGATCGAAAGAACGCGCTCTTTTACCTCATTCGTATAGCAAACAACACCGCCCTTCACCGTTTGTGAAGCGCCCGGAATCGCCGTCAGTTCAGCGGCGAAGCGGCCGCCTGTCAAACTTTCCGCAGCGGCAATCGTTTTGCCGTACTTTTTTAGCCGCTCTATTACTTTCGAAAATAACGTATCATCGTTATATCCGTATAAATACTGGCCGACACGCCGGACGATCGCCTGCTCGGCTTCATCCAACAATTTTTTCGCTTCCACGGCAGATGCATGTTTCGCAGTGATTCTTAATGTGACTTCCCCATCTCCTGCCAGCGGCGCAATAGTCGGATTCGACTGCCGGTCAATCAAATCTTCAATTTCTGTTTCCAGCTGCGATTCCCCGATGCCAAAAAAGCGCAGCACCCGTGATTCAATGCGCTCGTGCCGCTGTAATTTTCCAAGCAAAAACGGGCGGCCATAACGGATAAACATCGGCATCATTTCTTTTGGTGGACCAGGGAGGAGCATATATGTCACATCGTTGACTGTTAAAGCCATGCCCGGAGCCATCCCGTATTCGTTTTTCAACACTTCTGCTCCTGTTAAAACGAGCGCTTGTTTTTTATTGTTTTCGGTCATCGTTCGCTTTGTGCGAGCGTAATACGCTTCAATCGAGCGAAGTGCCTCCTCGTCCATCACAAGCTCCCTCTGCAATAAGCGTGCGATCGTTTCTTTCGTTACGTCATCTTTCGTTGGTCCGAGCCCGCCGGTAAAAATAATCAAATCCGCCCGGGTTTGCGCTATTTTCACCGTCTGTTCTAAACGCTGTACGTTGTCGCCGACAACAGTATGAAAATAGACGTTAATTCCTAATTCCGCTAATTGCTGTGATAAAAATTGCGCATTTGTATTGGCAATTTGTCCGAGCAATAACTCTGAGCCGACCGCAATAATTTCCGCATTCAAGCAAAGCTCCTCCTTTTTCTCCCCTTATTTTGAACGCAAAAAGGCATGTTTGTTATTTGCAAAATAGTCCCAACCAGACCAGATAGTAAAAACGACGGCTACCCAAAGCGCCAAATCCGCAAATGGGAAGGAGAGAAAAGCAAACGGCCAGTTGTGAAGCAAAAGGGCTGAGATCGCCACAATTTGCGTCCACGTTTTAATTTTCCCAAGCATATTTGCCGCCACGACTTCTCCTTCTCCGGCTAACACAAGCCGAAGCCCCGTCACCGCAAACTCGCGGCTGATGATCACAATGACCATCCATGAAGGAGCGTATTGCAAATCAACAAGAACGATGAGAGCCGCTGACACAAGCAGTTTATCCGCGAGCGGATCTAAAAACTTCCCTAAATTTGTAACTAATTGATATTTACGCGCATAATACCCGTCAATCCAATCCGTTACGGACGCAATAATGAAAATGATCGCACCAATGAGGTGGGAAACAGGCATCGACTCCGCTCCCATTTCAATGTTGCCCCAACGAAAAGGGACTAACATCACGATTAAAAAAAGAGGAATTAGCATAATGCGTGCTACTGTAATTTTATTCGGTAAATTCACCCTCAATACCTCCGCTGTTAAACATGTAAAAGCCATCTAGCGAATAGATGACTTACGGTTTTTTTAATATGATTTTCATTTTTTGGTATACTTCTTTTTTCGGATCAATTGGATACGTAAACGGCTGCCCGTTCACTTTCATTTCTACATCCAATGTTCGTCCAATTTTTACAAACACTTCCGATTCCAACGTTAAATCAAATGTCAATGTTTGTCCATTTTTTAGCGTGTCTTTAAAAAATGAGTGGCCCTTTCCGTTAAATACTTCTACCCAAGACGCTCCTTTAGACGTGACTTCAAGCACCAATTGATCAGCGGTAATTTCAATCGTTGAGGTATTTCCGTTCGTTTCTGTAACGGTGAAAATCGGCGCTGAAGCCGGTTTGTTCGAGCTGTTGCTGTTTTTTTCTTCCTGCTTTTGCTTTTCCTTTTCCTCCGCTTTTTCTAGCGGTGAGTTTTTCGAACGCTCCACTTCTGTCGTCTGATTGATCGGTTGTTGTTGCGATTGTACATTTGGACTGCGGTTTTGCAAAAACATCCAAAGAATCACTGCTGCGCCAATGATTGCTGCTGCCATGAGCAACTTCGGAAGCAAAGCGAACCATTTATCATGTTTCGTGGAAATTTGTTGCCTGCTCTTCACGCGGGAAAGCTGCTCTGGCAAATCATCATGATGTGATGGAGGAATTTCGTGCCCGTACTCATGAAAAATTTCTTCTGGATCGAGCCCTACTGCTTCCGCATATTGTTTAATAAATGCTCGCACATAAAAGTTTCCTGGCATAATCGAATAGTTGCCTTCTTCAATGCCAATCAAATAACGCTTTTGAATTTTCGTTATATGCTGCACTTCGTCTAAACTCAGCTTTTTGGATTCTCTCGCCTCTTTTAATCGTTTACCTAGTTCCGTCAACGATAACACCTTCCACGTTTTTGTTAAAAATCAAATTCGGAAAATCCGTCGTGCGAAAACAACGATGATTGATCCACGACGTCGTATGTAATTTCTTCAGACGGATCATTACGTAACTCGATAATATAGTCAAAGTCGTCAAGCGTGTATTCTGTATGGCGCACGAAAATATCCGGATGTTCCACTACTTTTGTTGCTTCGAGATGCATAAGTTCGCGAATGAGCTGCCAATGTTTCTCATTCGCACGGCGCGTCGATACAATTCCGTCAATAATAAAAATATTGTTTTCGCTATATTCATCTTCAATAAGCTGACTGCGAACGGTTTGCTTAATTAGCGTGGAAGAAACAAACAACCAACGTTTGTTAGCACAAACACTTGCCGCAACAATCGATTCTGTTTTGCCGACGCGGGGCATGCCGCGAATACCGATCACCTTATGCCCTTCTTGCTTAAAAATTTCCGCCATAAAGTCGACAAGCAATCCTAATTCATCACGAACAAAACGAAACGTTTTTTTGTCGTCGGCATCGCGCTGAATGTAGCGTCCGTGTCGCACCGCCAAACGGTCAAGCAATTTCGGTTGTCTTAACTTTGTAATGGTTATGTTATCCATCGTTCGCAAAATCGATGCAAGCCGCTCAATTTGTTCGCTATTGTCGCAGCGAAGTAGCATGCCTCGGCGTGAGTCATGAACGCCGTTAATCGTAACGATGTTGATCGACAACATCCCTAAAAGTGAAGAAATATCTCCTAACAAACCCGGACGATTAATGTGAATTTCGTATTCCAAATACCACTCTTGTTTCCCCAACCCATTCCCTCCCTTGCGCTTAAGGAGACACGTATCACGTGATAAGTTCATACTACTATAATATCAATAAGAAACGCAACAGAAAAGGGAACGAACGTTTATTTCCCATGAAAAAATAGGGTGTCTAAAAGCGACACCCTTCTGCGCTACCGTATATACTTACAGAACAACAATACAAAACCCGTTATTCTGTTGAACATTTCGAGTCAGCCTCTCATTTCTTCTGCACTAATTTCACCATCATGTTGGCAATAGCGTGTTGCTCTTGCTCATCCGCCACGCTCCATAGATCGGAAAGAAGACGTTCTTCAGGGTTTTTCGGATCGACTTGTTTCGCTAAATAGTCGCCGATTTGGTAAGCGACATCGGAAATGACTTGTTGGTTAAGCCCTTGCTGTTTTGCCTGCTCAAGGCGATCGCCTAAAAAGCCTTTCCATTGTTCAAAGTTGTCTAATACAGACATGGCTGTTCCCTCCTCCTATTCGGTTTCACCAATAGTTTACCTAACTGATTCGAAAAATATACTTACGATGATTAGCAATACCAGCCGCCATTTACACTGATGATTTGACCAGTAATATAAGAAGCAGCTTCCGAAAGCAAAAACGATACCGTTTTCGCCACTTCATTTGGTTCACCGATCCGTCCTAGCGGAATGTCTTGCGCGATACTTTGCAGTTCCTCATCGCTAAATAATTGCAACATCTCTGTACGAATCGCGCCTGGAGCAACCGCATTGACACGAATGCCGCTTGGTGCCAGTTCTTTGGCGAGCGCTTTAACAAATGCATTTTGTCCGCCTTTAACCATCGAATAAACGACTTCGCACGACGCGCCGGTTAATCCCCAAATGGATGAAATGACGACAATGTTTCCGCTTTTTTTTCGGATCATTGCCGGAAGCAATTTTTTTGTTAACAGCACAGGACTTGTTACGTGAAGCTGTACCATTCTTTTGACACATTCATCGCTCATGTCAGTGATTAAGCCATAATAGCTATTGCCACAATTATGAATAAGGACATCGATCGGACGGTCGATTTGCGCAAGAAGACTATCCACTCCATCTACTTCCGATAGATCAGCTTGAACAGCTGTTACACAAACGTTCACAAGTTCTGTTTTCAACGTCTCGATCCGCTCTTTATTTTTGTTATAATGCAAAAAAAGCCCATAACCGTCGCGAGCGAGCTGCTGGGCAATGCTTGCGCCAATTCCTCCACTCGCTCCGGTAATTAACGCATACTTCATATTGATCCCCCTAAAAAAGCATCCTTTGGATTAAAGGATGCTCATTTTCTTTCTTCTTTTGGAACGACTTGACAAACTGCAAGTTGCCGCTCGTTAAAACACTCGTTCGCTACTTCGGCTATATCATCAGCCGTTATGGATTCCAACATCGGAACGACATCAAACAGGCTCATTTCATGAAAGGCATAGCGTGTAAATTGGTTCGCAATATACTCCGGCGAGTTGAGGGAGCGCAAAAACGCGCCAATTTTTTTCTTTTTCACCCTCTCTAAGTCTTCATTTGTCAACACGGAATCATCAAACGATAAGATGATCTGTTTCATTTCTTCTGCCAGCCGTTCCGGATCGCTCGTATCGCCGCCGACAAGCGCAAAGCCGAACTGTTCTTCTTCCGTATAATCATACGCAAACGTTTCGTCAATGAGCCCAAGCTGGTATAACCGCTCGTAATGCGGGGAACTTTTCCCGAATAAATAGTCGAGCAATACATTCATCACCAGTTCATGCTTTAATTTTTCTTTTCCTTTTTGTCGGACGTTTTGCGCTTTGACGCCGATGAGACATTTACTCGTTTGAACGTGCATCGGAATAATGTGTTTTTTCTTTGCTACTTCCTCCGGCTCATTATAAACAAAACGTTGAATAGCAGAAGCTTCTGGAAATGTTTTTTTTATCTGATTGTTGCGAATTTGCTCCATAATGGCTCTTTCATCGACTGGGCCGACAATGAACAGCAACATATTGCTCGGATGGTAAAACGTTTCGTAACATTCATATAACAGTTCTTTTGTAATGTCGGCAATCGATTCAACCGTTCCGGCAATATCAATTTTTACGGGATGATTGTGATACATGCTTTCAATTAGACCAAAATATAAGCGCCAATCCGGGTTGTCGTCGTACATGCGGATTTCTTGACCGATAATGCCTTTTTCTTTTTCGACCGTTTGATCAGAAAAATATGGAGTTTGGACAAAATCGATTAACGTTTCTAAGTTTTTTTCAACATTGGCCGTACTTGAAAATAAATATGCCGTTCGCGTAAATGACGTAAAAGCGTTAGCGGAAGCCCCTTGCTTGCTGAATTGTTGGAACACATCCCCGTCTTCTTTTTCAAACAGCTTATGCTCGAGAAAATGGGCGATTCCGTCCGGTACGCGCTTCATCTCCGTCTTTCCACGGGGAACGAATTGATTATCAACCGATCCATACTTCGTCGTAAAGGTCGCATACGTTTTGTTGAATGCTTTTTTCGGTAAAATGTACACATCCAAGCTGTTCGGCATTTTTTCATAATACAATTGTTCCTGCAACTGTTCGTAAACAATTTTCTCCATTACTTGGCTTCCTCCATTCCGGTAAGGAAATAAATCGTGTCGAGCTCAATTTGGTTGGCGACGCGGACAACATCTTCACGTGACACTTCATCCGTTCGTGCAAGCCATTCATCAATCGGGCGTTTCCGCTCCGAAACAATGTTGTGGTATAACACTTCAACAAGGCCTCTCGGCGTATCAAGCGTTTCAAGCAATTGGTTTCGAATGACTGCTTTCGTTTGCACCATTTCCTCATCGGTAAAATCGCCTTGTTTCATCGCTTTCATTTGGTCGTGAATAATTTGAACCGCCTTTTTATAGTTCGCTGGTTCAATTCCAGACATCACCATTAACAGCCCTTTATGGCTTTCTAGCCGAGAAGCGGCATAATAAGCGAGGCTTGCTTTTTCCCGAACATTGATGAACAGTTTGGAATGCGAAAAACCGCCGAAGATACCATTAAACACTTGCAATGCATAATAATTATCATCATCATACGTAATATGCGTGCGATAGCCGATGTTCAGTTTCCCTTGTTTTACATCTTGTTTTTCTACGACTTCGCGAACGTTTGTCATCACCTTTTGTTGAACATGTCGTTTCTTTTGCGCGCGAGCCGAACGTTTTGGCATCTGGAAATACGACTCGACAATCTCTAGCGTGCTCGTTTCATCGATATCACCGATGATATACAGATCAATCTCATCTTCTTGTAACGCTTTTTCATAATAAGCAAACAAACGATCCGGTGTGATACGCTCTACATCTTCTAGCTGCCCATTTACATGGAGCGCATATGGCTCATTTTTGCACATTTCTTCGATGAGCCGCAAATTAGCATAGCGCATTTTATCGTCATATACCGATTGAATGCGCTGTTTTAACGTCCGTTTTTCTTGTTCGACGATTTGGTTAACAAACCGACCGTTTTCAAGCGCTGGATGAAACACGATTTCGCTTAAAAGCTCAATCGCTTTATCGAGAAGAGCCGGCTGTTCTTTTAAAAATTTTTCATTCGCGATATCAAGCCGAATCGTAATAATATGATATTCCCCTTTTTTTGCTAAATCGACATTTAACGTTGCTCCATATAACTCATCTAAATACGTTCTGAGCGCTTTCATGCTTGGATAGTTACTTGTGCCGCTTTGCCATACATACGGCAAAAGCGCACGCAACGTAACTGTTTCTTTTGATAAAGGGGCTTTCATTTTTAAGACAAGCGTATTTGTTTTATATTTATCTGTTTGAAGCAAATGCGTGCGAAATCCTTGCATCGTTGTGATGTTCTCACGAATCAAAACGACTCCTCCTCTTCATTTTATCCTAATATTCCCTAATCATTTTAGCCTTATCATCAATATACAGTTTCACCAAAAGAAAATGCAAATAACAAATAAAAAAGAACCCGACGATCCATGTCGAGTTCTTCGTTCTCATTATCGTTTTCCTTTTACATACGGCGTTCCTAACGCTTTTGGTGCATCGGCACGTCCAATGAACCCCGCAAGTGCAAGAATCGTTAAAACGTACGGAGCAATTAATAAATAAACGGTCGGCACATTTTTTAAAAATGGAATCGTTTGACCAACAATACTTAAACTTTGAGCGAGACCAAAAAATAGTGCGGCTCCCATCGCCCCAAGCGGATGCCATTTGCCGAAAATCATCGCCGCAAGCGCCATAAAACCATGTCCGGAAATCGTCGCATGGCTAAAGTCGCGGGAAATGATCGTCGCATATACTCCGCCGCCGATGCCGCCTAACGCACCGCTAATCATAACCGCAATATAGCGCATTTTTGTGACGTTAATCCCCATCGTATCCGCCGCCATTGGATGTTCCCCGACCGCACGCAAGCGAAGGCCGAACGGTGTTTTAAACAAAATATACCAGACAACAAACGCGAGTGCGATCGCAATGTAAGAGGGAATGTAGCCATTTGAGAAAAATAACGGACCGAGCACCGGAATATGACTAAGTCCAAAAATATCGATTTTATCAAAACCAACTTGAATTTGATCCGTTTGCCCTTTTCCGTACATTTTTTTCACTAAAAAGAGCGATAAACCGATCGCTAAAAAGTTAATCGCTACGCCGCTGACGACTTGGTCTGCACGGAACGTAATCGATGCAACAGCATGAAAAAGCGAAAAAACCGCCCCAACAATCATTGCCATGACAAGAGCTAGCCAAGGAGTAAACTCGCCGAAACGGTCCGCAAACGTTAAGTTGAACACAACACTCGTAAACGCTCCGATGACCATTAACCCTTCTAATCCGATGTTGACAACACCGGAACGCTCGCTAAATACACCGCCAAGCGCCGTGAAAATAAGTGGAGCAGCAAAGAAAATCGCCGAAGGAACAATGATTTGTAAAATTTCATAAACGCCCACTTATTTTCCCTCCTTTTTGAAACGAGATAATAGTAAACGAATTAAATAGCTAGATGCGACAAAGAAAATAATTAATGCGATGACAATATCGACGAGCTCGGTTGGCACGTCTGCACTTGACGGCATTTCAAGTGCTCCCACTTTTAAAGCTCCGAACAGAAGCGCTGATAAAATGATACCGAATGCGTTGTTGCTTCCGATTAAAGCAACGGCGATGCCATCAAAACCGACACCTGTAAATCCTGCTTTGACAGAAATGTTCCCGAACGTGCCGAGACCTTCCATCGCCCCAGCAACTCCAGCAAACGCGCCGGAAATGACCATCGCTAAAATGATGTTGCGCGGCACGTTCATTCCGGCATAACGGGAAGCATGTTGGTTAAAACCAACCGCACGCAGTTCATATCCTTTTGTCGTTTTTTCAAGTAAAAACCACATCACGACAGCACCGATAAGCGCAATAATAATTCCATAATGTAACGTTGAATAGTCCGTAATAGACTGTAGAAACTCAGATTGTAATGATGCTGATTCATGAATTTTTGCTGATTTAAACCCTTTATCTGATAGCACAGAACGAATGATGGCGTTCGTTACATGTAAAGCGATATAGTTCATCATAATGGTAATGATGACTTCATGCACTTTAAAACGCGCTTTTAAAAAGCCCGGAATAAACGCCCATAACGCACCTGCTGCCGCTGCCGCTAAAACCGCAAGTGGCAAATGAATCACTTTTGGCAGATCAAACGAAACGCCGACCCATACCGAAGCAAGCCAGCCAACAATTAATTGTCCTTCGACCCCGATGTTGAAAAGACCGGTACGAAACGCAAACGCAACCGCTAATCCAGCAAGAATATAAGGGGTCGTTTGGCGGATCGTTTCCCCGATATAATAGCTATCACCAAACGCTCCGTATAAAAGCGCAGAATATCCTGCAATTGGGTTATATCCGCTGACAATCATTACAATCGAGCCGGCAATAACGCCAAGCAAAACCGCAAACACAGGAACGAAAAAGTTTGTGAAACGAGTTGAATTCATGAAGAAACACCTGCTTCCTTCCGTTTACTTCCTGCCATTAATAAACCGAGTTCTTGTTCCGTTGTTTCTTTCGGATCCACAATCGCAACAATTTTCCCTTCATAAATGACAGCAATTCGGTCACTTACATTCATGACTTCATCCAATTCGAACGAAACAAGAAGGACCGCTTTTCCTTGATCGCGCTGCTCGATGAGGCGCTTATGAATAAACTCAATTGCTCCAACGTCAAGACCGCGCGTTGGCTGTGCAGCGATCAGTAAATCTGGATTACGATCGACTTCACGGCCGATAATTGCTTTTTGCTGATTACCGCCGGAAAGAGCACGAGCTTGCGTGTATTCATCCGGTGTACGTACATCAAACTCGGCAATTAATTGACGTGCTTTTTCATAAATCGCTTTAAAATTCAAGATGCCCTTTTTCGAGTATGGTTCTTTATAATACGTTTGTAACACCATGTTTTCTCCGATTGGAAAATCAAGCACTAATCCATGTTTATGGCGGTCTTGTGGAATATGCCCCATTCCTGCTTCCGTAATTTTGCGCGGCGGAAGGTTAAAAATGTCTTGTCCGTTTAATTTAATAGAACCAGACTCGGCTTTAATGAGCCCAGTAATCGCCTCCACCAACTCTGTCTGTCCGTTTCCATCGACTCCGGCAATCCCAACGATTTCTCCCGCACGAACCGTCAAATTCAAATGATCAACAACCGTGACTCCACGCGCGTCTTTGACGACTAAATCTTTAATTTCTAGCACTTCTTTTCCAGGCTGTGCCGGTCTTTTATCCGTCTTGAAATGAACTTCGCGCCCCACCATAAGCGCTGCAAGTTCATTTGGGTTCGTATCTGCCACATTCAGCGTTCCAATCCCCTTTCCGCGGCGAATGACCGTTACGCGGTCGCACACTTCCATAATTTCTTTTAGCTTATGCGTAATTAAAATGATCGATTTTCCTTCGCGAACGAGCGCTCTCATAATTTGAATCAACTCTTGAATTTCCTGCGGCGTGAGAACAGCTGTCGGTTCGTCAAAAATCAAAATCTCTGCACCGCGATAGAGCGTCTTTAAAATTTCTACACGTTGTTGCATTCCCACGGAAATATTCGCAATTTTCGCCGTTGGATCGACTGCTAACCCGTAACGTTCTGATAGTTCACGCACTTCTTGCTCCGCGCGCTTAATATCAATTTTCCCCCCTTTAGTCGGTTCACTTCCTAAAATAATGTTTTCCGTAACCGTAAATGTATCTACTAACATAAAATGTTGATGTACCATGCCGATGCCGAGATCGTTCGCGACGTTTGGGTTCGAGATTTTCACAGGCTGCCCTTTGACGCGAATTTCCCCACCGTCCGGCTGATAAAGCCCGAACAACACGTTCATAAGCGTCGATTTCCCAGCGCCGTTTTCTCCAAGAAGGGCATGAATTTCCCCTTTTTTGACTTGGAGAGTGATGTTGTCGTTAGCAACGAAATTGCCGAATACTTTTCGGATATTGAGCATTTCAATTACATATTCCAAACAGATTCACTCCTCTTAAATGAGCATGTTAAAATCATTAAATGAAAAGTTACAAATAATCTTGTAACTTTTCATTTAATGATTTTTGGCGAATCAAAAGGCTAGCGCAAACTAGCCTTTTGATTCAGTTCCTAGCTTATTTCAAGCTAGCTTCAAATTGTTTGTATTCATCGCGTGTTGTTGGTACTTTTACTTCGCCTTTAATGATTTTTTGTTTCCATTCATCAACTGCTTGTAATACTTCTGGTTTGATGTTGTCTTGAGTTGGTGCAATTCCTACACCGTTTTCAGGAAGACCGTACTCAAGCACTTTTCCGCCTGGGAACTCGCCTTCTTTTGTTTTCTTCGCAACGTCATATACCGCAACGTCTACACGTTTCACCATTGATGTTAATGTGACGTTGTATGTTTTGCCGCCAATTTTTACAACACCTTCTGGAGCTTGGTCTTTATCAACACCGATGACCCAAATTTCACGGTTTGGATCTTTCGTTTTTAAGTCTTTTGCTTCAGAAAACACACCGTTACCAGTCGCACCCGCCGCATGGTAAACAATATCAATACCAGAAGCATACATGCTTGATGCAATCGCTTTTCCTTTATCCGCTTGGTCAAACGCACCTGCATATTGAACTTCTACCGTTGCTTTTGGATTAACGGCTTTAACCCCTGCACGGAATCCGCTTTCAAACTTCTCAATTAACGGAATTTCCATACCGCCGACGAAACCGATTTTGTTTGTTTTTGTTGTAAGTCCTGCCACAACCCCAACAAGGAACGAACCTTCATGTTCTTTGAACGTAATGCTTGCTACGTTTGGTTTGTTAACAACGCTGTCAACAATGGCAAATTTTTGCTTCGGTTTTTGTTCCGCAATTTTGGTAATCGCATCTGTCATTAAAAATCCAATTCCGTAAATTAAATCAAAGTTGCTTCTTACTAGTTTGTTTAAGTTCGTTGCATAATCCGCATCGCTTTGCGATTGCAAATAGTCATAGCCGTCTTTGCCTTTTTTCATGCCGTTATCTTCGCCGAATTTTTGCAATCCTTCCCATGCTGACTGGTTGAACGACTTGTCGTCAATACCGCCGACGTCTGTAACCATTGCTACTGTAAAATTGTCTTTCTTTTCTCCTGCTTTTTGCGCCTGTCCGCAGCCACCAAGCAACGTGCCAGCAGCTAACACAAGCGAAAGAGCTAGACCAACGCGTTTTTTCTTCATCGCTTCTACCCCCTAGCAAAAAATAGTGAATAAATATACTTTTTTATTATTGAATACACGCCGCTTTTCTATGTACCAAAATGTCACCCCCCTTTAAAAATGGACGCGTTTCCGCAACACATGAAAGCTAAATTTATCTGATTTGAAATAGTTAATGGAATATAAAATCGGTTCATCATTTTTATCAAAGTGCATTTGCTTTAAAACGAGCAACGCTGTTTCCGGATCGCACTGTAGCGTTGGTGACACTTTCTCATGGTAGCCGAGCGGTTCAATATGAGCTATGGCGTATGCAATATCGTGATTCGTTTGATTGTGCAAATTCTCAAATAACGATTCATGTTCGTAAGAAATACCTTTAGGCAAATATTTACAAGGGATTTTATCTACGCAATACACAACCGGCTCACCGTCAGCTGTCCGTACCCGTTCCACAAAAAGAATGTCTTCATCAGGTGAACATTGAAACCGGCGTATATCCTCTTCGGTTGGTCCTTGAACAGAAGAAGAAAGAAAGATCGTCCCGGGTTTTCGTCCGGCTTGCTTAATCATATCCGTTACGCTGCTTAACTGCTCGATGCCGGAAGTAAACAGCGGTTTGGCGTTCACAAACGTACCGACACCATGCCGGCGAATGATAACATTTTCTTCTTCTAGCACGCGAAGAGCTTCGCGTAACGTCGCTCGGCTTACTCCTAGTTGCTTCGACAGTTCAAATTCGGATGGGAGCTTTTGTTTCTCCTTGTAAACGCCTGTTTCAATATCATGTTTAATTCGATCGATCACTTGTAAGTATAGGTGACGATTGTCTGACTTAATAGACATCCGAAAAAGCCTCCAATTTGATAGTTTACAGATATCAGACCTCTGACGTTAGACAATTTAACCTAGCCGACATTACTATAACACTTTTTGATTCATAAATAAATAGGGAATAAAAAATTTGTCGAAAAAAGTAAAAAAGAATGAATGTAAGCGATTTCAATGTGATATTCTGATTTCAAGCAGATTTTCTTTGATCTGCTTGAAATCATCGTTCACAACTTTTATGAGGTTTTTGCATTTTCTTTCGGAACGAGTACGGCACGCGGTTTGCTTCCTTCATAAGGTCCAACGACTCCGCGCGCTTCCATCTCATCAATGAGGCGAGCAGCACGATTATAACCGATACGAAAGCGGCGCTGCAGCATCGAAACAGAGGCGCTCTGCATCTCAACAACCAACTGGACAGCTTCCTCATACAGTTCGTCATCAAAATCTGCCTCTTCCTCCACTGTATCGCTTGGAATCATTTCTTCCTGATATTGTGCTTTTTGCTGGGAGATGACAAATTGTACGATCGCTTCCACTTCTTCATCGGATACGAACGCTCCTTGCACGCGAATTGGCTTTGGCGCTCCCATTGGCAAAAACAGCATATCACCGCGTCCAAGCAATTTTTCAGCGCCTCCCATATCTAAAATCGTTCGCGAATCGGTTTGAGAGGAAACGCTAAATGCAATGCGGGAAGGGATGTTCGCTTTAATGACTCCCGTGATCACATCGACGGAAGGGCGTTGTGTTGCAATAATGAGGTGGATGCCAGCCGCCCGTGCCATTTGCGCAAGCCGAGTAATTGAATCTTCTACATCCGAAGAAGCGACCATCATTAAATCAGCCAACTCATCGACAATGACGACAATATAAGGCAATAGCGGTTGTTTGACGTTCGATTGCTGGTTATGTCGTTGAATATATTCGTTATAACCTTCAATATTCCTTGTTCCAGTATGCGAAAACAATTCATAGCGCCGCTCCATTTCGCTGACAACTTTTTTCAACGCTTGCGATGCTTTTTTCGGATCAGTGACAACCGGAGCCAATAAATGGGGTATGCCGTTATATACGCTTAATTCTACCATTTTCGGGTCAATCATCATCATTTTCACTTCATGCGGCTTTGCCCGCATTAATAAACTCGTAATAACGCCATTAATACAGACGCTTTTTCCGCTTCCTGTTGCCCCTGCCACTAAAAGGTGCGGCATTTTATTGAGCTCTGCGACAACCGCTTCTCCCGATATATCCCTTCCTAATCCAATAACAAGCTTCGCTTCTGGTTTGTAATGCTCCGTCGCCTCTAATACTTCCCGCAGCGAAACAGTTGCTATTTCTTCATTTGGCACTTCAATGCCAATCGCTGATTTTCCTGGAATCGGCGCTTCAATGCGAATGTCTTTCGCTGCAAGCGCCAATGCTAAATCATCACTTAAACTCACAATTTTGCTCACTTTTACCCCTGCATCTGGATACACTTCATACTTTGTAACAGCCGGCCCAAGATGAACTTGCGTCACTTTTGCTTTTACTCCAAAACTTTGAAACGTTTTTTCAAGTTTTCGCGCATTCGCATAAATATTAGCATGGTCTTTTGCTTGCTTGGTCGGTTTTGGTAGACGTAACAACTCAATTGGCGGCAATTGATAGTCGGTATTTTCCATTTCCGAAAAAGTGATCGGTTCGTTTGCTTCTTCTTCCTCAGCTTGCACCGTCTGTTCAGTCGTTTGCTCAGCAGCCCGAACCGCACTAAAATCAGAAATAATCGGCGGTGTCGATACCTCTTCTTCCTGAACTTGTTCTAATGCCGCTTCATGTTCGTTCGGTTTTATCTGCTGTTTTGTACTGCGCGGCGTCCGTTTTTGATGTAAAAAGCTTTTTACGTCCATAACAAATTCTTGCCATTGTTGGCGAATAAATGAAACAAGCCAAGCGATCGCCTTTCCGGCTGTTTCGTTCAGCGATTTTCCGGTGATGAGGATTAACCCGATCACAAACAAAAAGAAGCAAACCCATTTCGTACCAAGCTCATCAAACAATTGATAGCTTGCGGCAAATAAAACAGCACCGATCATCCCGCCACCTAAATCGGGATAAGTAGATGCTCCTTTCACTTCCATCCAAAAAAGCTCCCACGTTGTGCGGATAATGCTCGGGTCACGAAACTCTCCTTGACGAGATAATAATTGGAATAACGTTAGATGGCTCAATAATAAAAGGGCAATAACGATCGTATAAATGCCAATCAGCCAACGATGAACAAAAGAGGGCCATGCTCGTTTCCAAATCAGATAAATGGCTAAGCAAAGCAGACCGATTAATAAAAGCATATACCATTCTCCGAGAAAAAAGCGCGCAAACAAGACGAGCGTTTTTCCAACTAAACCAAGACGAGCCATTGCAATGACGGAAAGACCGAGCATCGCAAGACCCATTAATTCGAAACGAAAGGTCGTTTTCCATTCGTGTTTTTTTCTTTGTTTTTGATGGTGACGTTTGCGTTTAGCCATAGTTCTCCACTCCGATACAAAAATGGAAATGTCGAAAAAAAGCAGCCAACGTTGGCTGCTTTTTTTCGTTTGTTTTCATTATACCACGCACGGACAAGGAATTCATTAAGATGTTTCTAACGATGACGGAAAACGCGCGCCTGGTGCATATTTTTGTTCTAAAAAGTGTGCTGGGTTTGTGCTTAAATTGCGTACGATTTCCCATTCTTTCGTTTCTGTTTTTTGCACAAGAAATGGAATACCCTCATAATAAACGATTTTTTGTTTCGTATATTCACGGTTATCGGCTTGAAAAATCAGATGCTCTGGCATCACGGTATATAAAATCATTGTAGCATATCTCCTCCTGTTTTTTTCCAATCGATCAACTCCCGCAATTTTCGCATCGCTTGAGCGACACCTCCGACTTCATCGATTAATCCGTACTTTACCGCGTCAGGCCCGACGACGTTTGTACCGATATCGCGCGTTAAGTTCCCTTTTGAAAACATGAGTTCTTTAAATTTTTCTTCCGTAATTTTCGAGTGTTTCGTCACAAAACGAATAACTCGTTCTTGCATTTTATCTAAATACTCAAACGTTTGCGGTACACCGATAACAAGCCCTGTTAATCGAACTGGATGAATTGTCATTGTCGCGGTTTCGGTAATGAATGAATAATCGCACGAAACCGCAATCGGAACCCCAATCGAATGCCCTCCTCCTAAAACGATTGAAACGGTCGGTTTCGACAAAGACGCCAGCATTTCGGCAATCGCTAAACCCGCTTCTACATCCCCTCCGACCGTATTTAAAATGACAAGCAACCCTTCAATGCTTGGATTTTGTTCAATCGCCACAATTTGCGGAATGACGTGTTCATATTTCGTCGCCTTATTTTGCGGAGGAAGCTGAATATGTCCTTCAATTTGCCCGATGATCGTTAAACAATGAATATTCGTATCTGGCGCCATTTGCGGAACGTTCGTTTGTCCGAGCTGTTGAATGTTAGAAGTGACTTGCTCTTCTTTTTCTTCTTGATGTTCTTCTGATTCGAACGGTATGTATTGCTTTTTCTCCATGTTCATGCTCCTTTCTTGCCTGCATATCGTTAGTATGTTCTACATACACAATAAAAATGCCGATGGAATGTTGCTTCTTCCATCGGCATTTCCGTTCGACTTTGAGCATGATTGTATTAAATTTCCATAATAATTGGTAAAATCATCGGTTTTCGTTTCGTTTTTTCAAATAAATATTGGTTCAATGCTTCACGAATGTTCAATTTTAATGACGACCATTCAATGACATAATCTTGCATGCATTTATTCACGATATTAGTCACCATTTTTGTCGCTTCATCGAGCAATGTTTCCGATTCCCTGACATAAACAAATCCACGTGAAATAATTTCAGGCCCAGCGACAATTTTTTTCGCTTCTTTGCTTAATGTCACGACAACAATTAAAATGCCGTCTTGAGAAAGTAAACGGCGGTCGCGCAAGACGATGTTGCCGACATCGCCGATTCCTAATCCATCAATTAAAACATTGCCATATGGAACTTTGCCGCCAAAGCGCGCTTGTCCGTTGCGAAATTCGATCACGTCTCCTTTGTCGATTAAAAACGTTCGCTCTTCCGAAATGCCAACCGCTTTCGCCAAATTCGCATGCGCTTTTTGCATGCGATATTCCCCGTGAACAGGGATAAAATATTTCGGTTTCATTAAATTGAGCATTAATTTTAATTCTTCTTGGCAACCGTGGCCAGACACGTGCACTTTTTTGTAAACGACATTCGCTCCTGCACGGTACAAGGCGTCGATCGTTTTCAAAAACAACAACTCGTGTCCCGGCATCGGTGAAGCCGCAACGATGACCATGTCTCCTTCTTTAATGTTGACTTGTTTATGCACTTGCTTCGCCATACGTGCAAGCGCTCCCATCGGCTCACCATCGCCACCTGTCGTCAAAATCACCAACTCGTGGTCTTTGTATTGATCGACATCATGAATGGAAATGACCGTTTTTTCTGGAAGATGTAAATAACCGAGCCGAACAGCGACATCCATCACTTTATGCATGCTTTTTCCGACGATCGCTACTTTTCGACCGTGAGCATTCGCCGCATGCAACACTTGCTGAATTCTTGTAATGTTTGACGCATAGCAGGCAACGATAACTCTTCCTTTTGCATTGTAAACGACATCGGAAATTTCTTGCGCAACGGTCGTATCCGAGCCTGTGTATCCTGGTTTTTCAGCATTTGTGCTGTCTGATAATAAACATAAAACCCCTTGCTCACCGATTTGCGCCATTTTCCCTAAATCAGCGCGATTCATGCCGTACGGCGTTTGGTCGAATTTAAAATCGCCGGTATAAACGACCGCGCCTTGCGAAGTATGAAAACTAATCCCTACGGAGTCTGGAATGCTATGAATCGTTCGAAAAAACGTCACGGTCGCTTTTTCAAACGTCACTTCACAATCGGAATGAATTTCGATAAAAGGGGCAGTTGTGCTCACTTCATGCTCTTTTAGCTTTTCTTCCACTAATCCGAGCGTTAATTTTGTTCCATAGACAGGAACGGTGATTTTCTTTAATACATAGACGATCGCACCAATATGTTCCTCATGCCCATGCGTTAAAAAAATCCCTTTGATGCGCTCTTGCCGTTCGACAAGATAAGAAATATCTGGTATCACCTTATCAATTCCAAGCATTTCATCTTCCGGAAACATTAAACCCGCATCAATCACAAAAATATCTTCATCAAGCTCAATAATGTACATATTTTTTCCGATTTCCCCTACTCCTCCGAGGGAAAATACACGTATTTTCTCTGCTTGTTTTACCCTCAATGGTACGTCCTCCTAATATCAAACTAACCCGCTCAAAGTCACTTGATTTTATTATAACTGATGGAAGATTTTAAATACAAGATAATTTGTCCTGTGCCGTTGAGGAAGAAAACGGCCAATTCACATATTCGTGAATTGACCGTTCTCTTACATTTATAGCGTTTGAAGCAAGTTCATTAGCCGGGTACGTTCATTTTCCGTTAACGGAACGAGCGGCAAGCGAACCGAACCGACATCTAATCCTTTTATTTGCAACGCCGTTTTGACAGGCGCCGGGCTTGGTGCAGCGAATAATCCTTTCATAATCGGAAGCAGTTTTTGATGAAGTTTTGCGGCTTTTGTTCGATCCCCGGCCTCAAACGCTGCGATCATTTGTTGCATTTCATTTCCGATAACATGGGAAGCAACCGATACAACACCCGCACCACCGATCGCCATAACTGGAAGCGTCAATCCATCATCGCCGCTATACACTAAAAACTCCTCATCCGTACGGGCGATCACTTCTGTCATCGCATCGAGGTTGCCGCTTGCATCCTTTAAAGCAACGATATTCGGAATTTCCGCTAAACGAACAAGCGTGTCAACAGCTATATTCACGACAGAACGCCCGGGAATGTTATAAACCATCACCGGAAGCTTTGTACTTTCAGCAATCGCTTTAAAATGCTGATAAATTCCTTCTTGGTTTGGTTTATTGTAGTATGGAGCGACAATCATGATCGCATTGACGCCAATTTCTTCTGCTTTTTTTGTTAGCTCAATCGATGCGCGTGTATTGTTGCTCCCTGTTCCGGCGATGACAGGAACTCGACCGTTTACAACGGAAACGACGTGGCGAAATAGCGCGATTTTTTCTTCTGTCGTTAACGTCGGGGATTCTCCCGTCGTCCCTGCGATAACAAGAGAATCAGTTCCATTCTCAAGCAAATAGTTCACAAGTTGAGTCGTTTTGTCAAAATCTATATTCCCCTTATTGTCAAATGGCGTGACCATCGCGGTTACGATCTTACCAAATGAAATCAATGCTTTCACTCCTCATCAGAATCATATTTCACCGGCAGTTCTTCGGAGAGATGAAATGCGTCATGCAGCGCGTTGACGGCTTTCTTTAAATCCTCTTCTTTTACTAATACCCAAATGGTCGTATGGCTATCAGCCGATTGTAAAATTTGAATTCCTTGTTCAGAAAGAGCAGTCACAATTTTCGCTGTAACGCCTGGGACACCAGCAATGCCGGCGCCGACTGTCGATACTTTTGCGCACCCTCGCGTCACGATCGGCTCATATCCGATAGCTTTTAGCGCCGCAATGGCTCGATCCGTCATTTCACCCGCAACCGTATACACCACTCCGTTCGGTGAAATGTTAATAAAATCGACGCTAATTCCTTCATTAGCCATCGCTTTAAACACGTCGGACTGCAACTCATAATGCCCTTCTTTCGCTTGCACTTTAATTTGCGTCACGTTCGAAACATGAGCGATTCCGGTGACAAGACGTTCTTTAACATCGCTTCCTTTATCCGGTTTGACGCTGGATGTCACAAGCGTTCCAAGCGAATCAGAATAAGTCGAGCGCACGCGCAATGGAACTTTTGCTTGCATCGCAATTTCGACCGCTCGCGGATGAATCACTTTCGCCCCTTGATATGCCATGTTGCAAATTTCTGTATAGGTGACGACATCAAGCGGACGAGCGCTCTCTACAATGCGCGGGTCAGCCGTCATTACTCCTTCAACATCAGTAAAAATATCGATACACTCCGCATTAAGAGCCGCACCTAGAGCAGCAGCTGACGTATCGCTGCCGCCGCGGCCAAGCGTCGTGATGTCGCCATCTTTTGTTGCCCCTTGAAATCCAGCGACAACAACGACATCATATTCTTCTAACGTTTTCAACAAACGGTCGCAACGCATTTCGACAATTTTCGCATTTGTATGATCATCATTTGTGCATAGCCCTGCTTGTGCGCCTGTAAACGCCGTTGCTTTCATTCCGTGTTTGTTTAGCAAATTCGTAAAGACAACGCTTGAAATCATTTCTCCGCAAGCCATCAATAAATCTTGTTCGCGCTTATTGACATAGGTGCTGCTTCCGCCGATCAATTGCAGCAGCGTATCGGTCGCGTAAGGTTCCCCTTTTCGGCCCATCGCTGAGACGACGACAACGACTTTATACCCTTCATCGAGCGCTCTAGCAATATGTTTGCGTGCCAAATCGCGTCCATATTCGTCACGAACTGATGTGCCGCCAAATTTTTGGACAATGATCTTCATGTTAACACCCCGGTGTTCAATCGCTCTTTATTTCACAAGCCCAAGCTTTAACAGACTTTCGGCAATTTGCACCGAATTCCACGCCGCTCCTTTTAATAAATTGTCCGATACAATCCATAGATGGAAGGCATTATCGCGATCTAAATCTTTGCGGATGCGCCCGACAAATACTTCATTTTTGCCTACGCAATCAGCAGGCATTGGATAAAGTTGTTCGGATGGATCGTCTTGTAAAACGACACCAGGAGCATCTTTTAATACATTTTTGATATCTTCTGCACTGATGCCTTCTTTTTCAACTTCGATATATACCGATTCAGAATGCCCTGTCATCACTGGAATGCGCACGCACGTTGCGGCAATTTCGAGTTCAGGCATATGCATAATTTTTTTCGTTTCATTGATCATTTTCATTTCTTCGAACGTAAAACCATTGTCTTGGAATTTATCAATTTGTGGAATCGCATTAAACGCAATTTGATAATGCTTGCGATCGGATTTCACCGGCAAAATTTCCGGGGTAAATGGTTCCCCTTCCAAAATCGCTTTTGCTTGTGCTTTTAGCTCTTCAATCGCTTGTGCTCCTGCCCCGGAAACAGCTTGATATGTCGATACGATCACTTTTTTCAAACCGAACGCTTGACGAATCGGCTCAAGTGCCACGACCATTTGAATCGTTGAGCAGTTCGGATTGGCGATAATGCCGTTATGCCATTTTAAATCGTCTTCGTTCACTTCAGGAACGACAAGCGGCACATTCTCATCCATACGGAATGCGCTTGTATTGTCAACGACGATCGCTCCGCGTTTGACCGCTTCCGGAGCGAGCACTTTCGATACAGCGCCTCCCGCGCTAAAAAGTGCAATGTCCACTCCTTCAAAGCTTTCTGGCTTTGCGACTTGCACTTTGATTTCTTCACCTTTAAACATCTCTTTTTTCCCTGCTGAACGTTCTGACGATAACAACGTTAACGTTTCAACCGGAAAATTTCTATTTTCTAGCGTTTGAATCATTTGTTGACCAACTGCACCGGTAGCTCCGACAACTGCTACATGCAATCCTTTTCGTTCCATCATTCATTCTCCTTCCAATTGATCACTAACTGTATCGATTTTCGATAGTTTTTATTTTAACACATTCGCCTTTATAAGGAGAGAAATTTTTTATTTACATGCATAAAATTTCTTTTTTAGCAGGCGTGTTGATTAACCATTAAAAGCCAGTTGACATCGCTCTATTCCTATCTTTTCTGCCGGAGTCGGCTAAGCTCAGCTTGCCGACTGGGAGTATTTGCCCTCCTCGAACAATGAACGCTTTGCGGGCAAATGGCATTTGCCTGCCGGCGTTCTTATTCGAGAGAAGTGGCAGAAAAGCTTGTGTTCAGCCATATGATTCTCTGTTTTTTAGTTATCTGTATCACGAAATTTTTCGATAATAACGGGTTGCAGTTGTTTTCCTTCAAGCGCAGCAATGACCGTATCGCGCAAAAGGGACATTTTAGCCACCATCGAGTTTGGCTTTGTATGCGGTGCATCTTGGCCAAACGGGATGAAATAAATGTTTTTGGCCGCCATTAGCCGCATTAAATTCACACCGTTTAACCCTAGCGCGTCGTTCGTTGAAATTCCGACAACGACAGGACGATGATTGCGCATCGTCGCTTTCGCAGCCATGAGCACGGGTGAGTCGGTCATAGCATTTGCAAGTTTACTCATGGAATTTCCTGTTAATGGAGCAATCACCATGCAATCAAGGGGAATTTTCGGTCCGAGCGGTTCCGCTTTTACAATCGTATCGATAACAGAATTCCCTGTCATTTCTTCAAGTTTTCGTACCCACTCTTCTCCTTCTCCAAATCGTGTGCTCGTTGTTTTGACCGAATAGGTGATAATCGGCAATACTTCCGCCCCTTCTTTTATGAGCTTTTCGATTTCCGGCATCACCGCATCATACGTGCAATGCGACCCCGTCAATCCAAAACCGATGCGCTTTCCTTTTAAGCTCATTTACGCTTTCTCCTTTCGTTTCTTTAAATCATCAAATAACAATTGTGAAAGAACGTTAGCAATAATTTGTCCGGCTGTTTTCGGGGCAACAACTCCAGGAAGTCCCGGTGCTAATAACGCTTTAATTCCACGTTTTTCTGCATAACGGAAGTCTGTTCCCCCTGGCTTTGAAGCCAAATCAATAATTAACGTGTGGGCTGGCATTTTGGAAATCACACTGGCGGTCACGATCATCGTTGGAACCGTATTAATGCATACATCGATATTTTTTACTTCTTTTTCAAGATCTTGAAGATGAAACGGATCGAGCCCCATTTCCGTAATTCGTGCAAGATGTTCGGTGCGGCGCGCCCCCACTTTCACTTTGGCACCTAGCGCTGCAAACGTGCGGGCAACGGTCATGCCAACGCGGCCCAACCCTAGCACCGCAACGCGTGAACCGTGAATCGTAAAATCGGTATGTTGAATGACCATCATAATCGTTCCCTCAGCGGTTGGAATGGAGTTATAAATCGCGACATCGTCACGTTCAAATAACTGTACATATTTTCGGTTCACTTTCTTCATTAATTCGTCTAAATAACTATTGCTAATGCCGGAATACACCGTGCAACGTTTCGGTGTTTTCAAGAGCATTTCTTCCGTAATAAAAATTTGTTCGTTTGAAAAAACAGCATTTACTTTTCCTTCTAAATTTGTGCCGTGCACTGGCAAAACGATCGCATCTAAATCAGAAAGATCGATTTCATCAATATACATTTTCGTTGCACCCGTAAAACTGTGGGCTAATTGATCGAAGCCGATGAGGGACAACTTTGCATCAAGCTCTGTTAATTTGCGAATGACTTCTAGCTGTCTCGCATCCCCACCAATAATGGCAACGTGCATCCCCGTCAGCATCATACATCTCACCTTCTTTATTAAAAACTCATGTTGGCCGTGTTCCTTTCATATCTTATGTAAGAAAGAAAAATTAGGTGAATATATGAAAGGGAGCTGACCGGATATCAGCTCCCTTCACTTCGTTATTCTGGAAAATCGATAATGATCATATCTGCCCCGATTTTCTTAATATATTGCCAAGGAACACGAATTTCGTTTCCTTCTTTTCGAAAGCCAAACCATTTTCCCGTCGGAATTAATAGTGCTTGAATTTGACCGGTTTGTTCGTTAATTTCTAGATCGGTTTGCCCTAATATTCCTAATCGTTCTGCTCGTCTCACATCGACAATTTCTTTTCCGCTTAATTCACTTAATCTCACCGTACATGCACTCCTTTGTCTCTTTTTATCATTGTAAGAAAAAACAAATAAAAAAATGCCTGCAAGTTATCAGTGCAGGCATTTTTCACGACATTTTAGCTTAGCTTGCTTGGTAGCTGTCCGCTCGGGCTAATGAGCGCAAGCGCATAATCGGTGCTAAAAATTTGTTGCGCCAGCTCATTCACTTTTTCCACTTTGACGTTATTAATTTCCTCAATAATTTCATCAAGGGAGCGGTGGCGGCCTAACAGCAACTCGTTTTTGCCGTTGCGGCTCATGCGGCTATTCGTGCTTTCAAGGCTTAACATTAAGCTTCCTTTCATTTGTTCTTTGCTGTTTTGCAGTTCTTTTGCTGTAATTCCGTTTTCTTTTAATTTACAAATCGTCTCTTGAATCGTTTCAAATAAAAGGTCTAATTGATTGCTGCCTGTTCCTCCGTAAATAGCAAGCAAGCCTCCATCTTGATAAGAAGAATGATACGAAAAAACCGAATACGCTAAACCGCGCTGTTCACGCACTTCTTGGAAAAGGCGGCTGCTCATGCTCCCTCCTAAAATGTTGTTGAGAATAATCAAGCTGTAAATATCCGGATGACCGACAGGCAACCCGTTAAAGCCAATGCATAAATGCGCCTGTTCCGTATCTTTTTGACGCGCTAATTTTTGCAGGTGAAAAACTGGGGCTACCCCGTTTTCAGTTCGTTGTTTCGCTGTAAATGACCCGAAATATGCTTCAATTTCTTTGATAAAGCTGTCTTTCACATTTCCTGCAACAGAAATAACCACACGATCAGGCGTATAGTAATTGGCCATATATTCACGTAACGAATCCCCTGTAAACGTACACAACGTTTCTTCCGTTCCTAAAATCGGATAGCCAAGCGGATGTGTAGCGTAACAAGCTTTGCTTAATAAATCGTGGACAATATCATCTGGAGTGTCTTCATACATTTTAATTTCTTCAAGCACGACGTTTCGTTCTTTTTGTAGTTCTTCCTCTACAAACGTCGAGTTAAAAAACATGTCTGCCAACATATCAAGAGCAAATTTTGCATGCTCATCTAACACTTTTGCATAATAACACGTATACTCTTTCGAGGTAAAGGCGTTTACTTGTCCGCCAATGCTGTCAAACGCTTCCGCAATTTCTCGTGCGGTACGCGTTTTCGTTCCTTTAAAAAACATATGTTCTAAAAAGTGGGAAATTCCATTGTTTTGTTCATGTTCATTGCGCGAACCGGTTCCGATCCATATCCCGATCGCCACGGAACGCACCGTTGGAATTTGTTCTAGAACAATTCGTACCCCATTTTGACACGTATACTTGTTAATCAAATTTACGTTCCTCCTATTTTTTTACAATTCTTTTTTCATCTAATAACATTGATACATTGCCGATTTCATATTTTTGTTGAATGGCGATAATAAGTGGTTCTAGCGCTTCAGCCGTCGATAACGTAGGGTGCATTAAAATCATGGCGCCTGGGTGAAGTTTTGATGTTACCCGTTCCACTATAACAGATGGCGATGGTTTTTGCCAATCAATTGTATCGACACTCCACATTATCGTTCTCATACGCAAGTCATATGCGATTTTCACAACATCATCGCGATAGCTTCCGCTTGGAGGAGCGAACCATTTACACTTAACCCCTGTCGTTGCTTCGATGACTTCATTTGTTTTTTCAAGCTCGCGGCGAATGGCTTCATTGCTCATTGTTTTTAAATCCGGATGGCTATACGAATGATTTCCGATTTCTTGTCCTGCGTCTACAATCATTTTTGCCATATCCGGATAATTTTTTACCCAGCGACCTTCAAGGAAAAATGTAGCTTGAACGTGGTATTTTTTCAAGATTTCTAACATTTTCGGAATATATTCATTTCCCCAGGCGACATTGATGAGAAACGCAACCATCGGCTTTTCCGGATTCCCACGGTAAATCGCTGCTGGCGGCAAATCCTCTAGGTGAACCGCAGGAGGAACTTGTTGATAAACAAGCTTTCGTTCGTCAAATATTCCGTCTTTTTTCATATTTTTGTAAGAAGCTTCAACATTTACTTTCAATCCATTGTATCCAGGGATAGCTTTCCATACTCGATCGACGACGGCGTTTTGCGGAGGAATTTCATATTGTTTCGCTTTTGTTTGAATTTCCATATAAAGTTTGTCGCTTGCTTTCGATGCTTCTATGCTTTTTTCCCTCAATGCGGTGATATATTCATTGATAAATGATTGGTTGACAATGCCCCACGAAAATAAAAAGATCACAATAAACAATATGTAGCGTGTATAAATATCTCATCCCCCCTTTTTTATTACAAATATGTAGAGGGAGGACAAGATAGAACCTATCATATAATAACAAAGAAGCCTAGGATCGTCCTGAGGCTCCTTACTCGTTTTGCTTTTCTTTTTGTTCGCGCAATACCGCTTTTCGCGACAAGTTGACGCGTCCTTGTTTGTCAATTTCTGTAACTTTCACTAAAATTTCATCACCGATCGCCACGACGTCTTCCACTTTTCCGATGCGCTCTTCGGCAAGTTCGGAAATGTGAACAAGACCGTCTTTGCCGCTAAACAGTTCGACGAACGCACCAAATTTTTCGATCCGTTTCACTTTTCCTAAATAAATTTGTCCGACTTCGACTTCGCGAACAATATCTTCGATGATCTTTTTTGCTTTTTGGTTCATTTCTTCGTTGACAGAAGAGATAAAAATCGTACCATCTTGTTCGATGTCAATTTTAACGCCCGTTTCTTCGATAATTTTGTTAATTTGCTTTCCGCTCGGTCCGATGACATCGCGAATTTTCTCTGGATTAATTTGCATCGTTAAAATTTTCGGCGCATATTTCGAAAGCTCTTTTCGCGGCTCGCTAATCGTTTGCATCATATGCTTCAAAATTTCCATGCGCCCTTTTTTCGCTTGTTGCAGCGCTTCTTCTAAAATTTCGCGCGACAATCCTTTAATTTTAATATCCATTTGTAGGGCGGTGACGCCTTTTTCCGTTCCAGCCACTTTGAAGTCCATATCGCCAAGATGGTCTTCCATGCCTTGAATGTCCGTTAAAATCGTGTAATGGTCACCGCTTTTCACAAGCCCCATTGCAATTCCGGCAACCGGCGCTTTAATCGGCACACCTGCATCCATCATTGCGAGCGTGCTTGCACAAATGCTCGCTTGGGAAGTGGAACCGTTTGATTCTAACACTTCTGAAACGAGGCGAATCGTATACGGGAATTCTTTTTCAGACGGAATCACCGGCTCTAACGCGCGTTCTCCTAGCGCACCGTGCCCAATTTCGCGGCGTCCAGGCCCGCGCATCGCTCCTGTTTCACCGACAGAAAACGGCGGGAAGTTATAATGATGCATAAACCGTTTCGTTTCTTCAATGCCAAGTCCGTCTAAAATTTGCACATCGCCAAGCGCTCCTAACGTACAAACGCTAAGCGCCTGCGTCTGTCCGCGCGTAAATAGCCCTGACCCGTGCGTGCGCGGCAAAAGTCCAACCGCTGAAGAAAGCGGGCGAATCTCATCAATTTTTCGGCCGTCTGGACGAATTTTTTCTTCGGTGATGAGGCGGCGCACTTCTTCTTTTACAAGCTTGTACAAAATTTCATTCACTTGTTTTAACGTTTCTTCATCCGCCTCTTGCTCTTCATATTTGGCGATGACGCTTGCTTTTACTTCGTCAATCGCCGCTTCGCGAGCCAATTTCTCCGGAACTTGAACCGCCTTCTTAATATCGGTTTCCGCAAACGCGCGAATTTCCGCTTCTAAATGAGGATCGAGCTCATATAGAACGACTTCCATTTTTTCTTTGCCGATTTGTGCGGCAATTTCTTCTTGAAACGCAATCAACCGCTTAATTTCTTCATGGCCAAACATAATCGCTTCAAGCATGACCTCTTCAGGAACTTCATCAGCTCCCGCTTCGACCATGTTAATGGCGTCTTTCGTTCCAGCCACAACAAGGTGAATGTCGCTCTTTTCTGTTTGTTCAACAGATGGGTTAATTACAAATCTTCCCCCCACTCGCCCTACTGTTACCCCAGCAATCGGTCCTTCAAACGGAATGTCCGAAATGGTTAACGCTAACGATGAGCCAAACATAGCCGCCATTTCTGGTGAACAGTCTTGATCGACACTCATAACCATCGACACGATTTGTACTTCGTTGCGAAATCCTTCTGCAAACAACGGACGAATCGGTCGATCAATGAGCCGGCTTGCTAAAATCGCCTTTTCGCTCGGGCGACCTTCACGTTTAATAAATCCTCCAGGAATTTTACCGACGGCATATAGACGCTCTTCATAGTTGACGGTTAACGGAAAAAAGTCGACGCTTTTCGCTTCTTTTGATGCGGTCGCTGTGCTTAATACAACCGTATCGCCGTAACGAACGAGCACCGCTCCGTTTGCTTGTTTTGCTAACTGGCCAATTTCCACAACGAGCGGACGTCCTGCCCAATCTATGGAAAATACATGTTTTTCTTGCTCCATACAGATGAGTACTCCTCTCTATGTACAAATCGAAAATGCTAATTACCACTTAATATAGTATGAACGAATCCCTATTCAACTATCAACAACATATAGTTGAACTTATTAATAGAAGGCGATTCGCTTTTTGTGTACAAAAAATTTCTTCGACGTTTGTATACGAACACTCTTGATCTACTATCGTAAACACCTCTATAGTGCTTATTTTCTTATCGTCTTGGATTATCACTATCACGACTTAAGCAAGGGGTTGGTTGCAACAAATGATTCCGTAACTAGCAAAAAAGCGGGAATGCTCCCGCTTTTTCCTTATCGACGTAATCCAAGTTTGTTAATCAATTCACGATAACGTGTGATATCTTTCTTACGTAAGTACGTAAGTAAGTTACGGCGTTTACCGACCATTTTTAACAATCCACGACGTGAATGATGATCTTTTTTATGAACGCGCAAATGTTCATTTAAGTTGTTAATTTGCTCTGTAAGGATAGCAATTTGTACTTCTGGCGAACCAGTATCTGTCTCATGAATTTTAAACTGGTTGATAATTTCGTTTTTGCGTTCTTGCGTTAATGCCATCCTTGTTCACCTCCTCATCATGAAACACCAATTACCGAGCAAGCGCCGGTGACTCGCGTTGCCAAGCAATGGTTATTTTACATACATTTATTAGAATACATCTTTTTGCGGCAAAACGCAAGTATTTTCGCTTAAATTTCGAAAATATGCTTTTGCTTGTTCTTTATCGCGCTCAATTTGAGCTACTAGTTGTTCAATGCTTGAAAATTTTTGCTCGCTGCGCAACCGTTTATGCCATTCAATTGTGACTGCTTCTCCATAAACATCCTTTGAAAAATTAAAAATATGAACTTCAATATCCGGTTGACCTTCTCGTTTGTCATGGAAGGTTGGCTTGTATCCGACGTTACATACTCCTTCAAACGTTTCGCCACCAATTTTAACTTTCACCGCATAAACTCCAAGCGCTGGTAAAAGGTAATCATCCGCTAACTCGATGTTGGCCGTAGGGAATCCGATTGTACGCCCGCGTTTTTCACCGCTAATCACCGTGCCTTCGACTGTATAAAAGCGGCCGAGCAGTTCAGGGAGCTGGCAAACTTCGCCGTTTTTAAGCAGTTGCCGAATATAGGTTGAACTAATTTTTTCACCGTTTCGCGTTAATTTTGGAACGGTCGTATGCGTAAATTGTTCTCGCGAATGAAAAGGAAGCGTCTCCATTGTCCCTTTTCCGAGCCGGCCATACGTAAAATCGAATCCTGCGACAACATGCTTCACATGAAAACCGATAATATATTGATCGACAAATTGTTGTGGAAGCAATTCTGCAAATTCAGCCGTAAATTCTACAATGTATAAATAGTCGACTCCTAATTGAGCGATGAGCCGCTCTTTTTCCTTTAACGGCGTAATCAATTGAACATGTTGCTCTTTTTTTCCTAACACAACGGAAGGATGCGGATGAAATGTCATGACTGCGCTTTTATATCCTTTTTCGGTCGCAATCTGGACAGCGCTGCAAATCACTCGTTGATGTCCAACATGGACGCCATCAAAATAACCTAACGCCATCACGGTTGGTGGAAAGTCTTCTTTTTTCATATAATGAGGGTGTGTGATGAATCGTGTTTTCATTTTCGTTCTTCACCTTCTGCCTTTCGCTCTTTTCCTCAACGAAACACTTTCAGAGGTTTGATGAGGTGCGGTTTTGCCGGATGTTTGCTGTAAAGAGCGATCGCTTCATTTTGTTCATCCACCATTACAATCGGCCCTTCTAGCGATTGCAATAAATGAGGAAGTGGTAAAACCGCGCCGTTTTTTACTTTCTCTGCTACTTTATCATTCATTTGATATTTCGGCAAATGAAAAAGCGCTTTTTCGATGGGCAATAATAATTTTTTTATGTCGCCAAAAGCCATTTGTTTTTCAATTTCTTCAAAGGTGACACATTGCTCTAGTGAGAATGGTCCAGCTGCCGTCCGAATTAAATAGGACATATGAGCAGGGTAACCTAATCGTTCTCCGATCATGACCGCCAATGTACGAACATACGTCCCTTTGCTGCATATAACGCGAAAACGAAACGAGATCGTTTCGCCTGAAAATGTTTCTCGTTCATCTAATAAAGTGAGTTCGTGAATTGTAACAGTGCGCGACGGCCTTTCCACTTCGATTCCAGCGCGAGCATATTCGTACAGCTTTTTTCCGTTTACTTTGACCGCAGAATACATCGGTGGCGTCTGCGTAATATCGCCCGTCAGCTGCTGAAATACCCGTTCGATTTCCTCTCGATGAATGGTGTGGTCGACTTTTTTCGTTTCTATTACTTCTCCAGAAGCATCTTCCGTTGTTGTAGCAATTCCTAACGTTACTTCTCCTTCATATGTTTTCGTTGTTCCTGTTAAAAATTCAGCAATTCTCGTTGCTTTCCCAATACAAATAGGCAATACCCCTGAAACATCTGGATCAAGCGTTCCAGTATGTCCCACTTTTTTTATATGTAATAGGCGGCGAATTCGAAACACACAGTCATGTGATGTCATTCCTGCTGGTTTATGTAGCAATAACACCCCGTCCATTGTCACACCCCTTTTTGTATAAAGAATAAGGCTACTTTTATTGTGATTCACGGGTGTTGATTATCCATTATTTTACTAAAAAACATAGAATCATATGGCTTAACACAAGCTTTTCTGCCTCTTTCCTTGAACAAGAACGCCTGCGGGCAAATGTCATTTGCCCGCAAAGCGTTCATTGTTCGAGGAGGGCATGCTAATACTCCCAGTCGGCAAGCTGAGCTTAGCCGACTCCGGCAGAAAAGCTAGGAATAGAGCGATGTCAACTCGTTTTTATTGGTTAATCAACACGCCTGATTGTAATTATGACATTACATTTTGCATCATTAGAATGGCGAGAGGAGCAACAGCCATGCCATTTTTCTATGCATAATGAAAATGGATAGACCGCACGTCTATCCATTATTCCTCTTTGTTATGTTCTTGAGAAATTTGTCGAATTAACGATTCAATGCGGTTTCCATAATCGATTGATTCGTCAATTTCAAAATAAATTTCCGGCGTTTTTCGCAAACGGATGCGCTGTCCGATTTCAGAGCGGATAAAGCCTTTTGCTTTCGCTAATCCTTTTAATGTGTTTTGCCGCTGTTCTTCATCGCCGAGCACGCTAATATATACTTTTGCTTGCTGTAAATCACCGGTAACTCGCACATCGGTTACGGTCACAAAACCGATGCGCGGGTCTTTAAGTTTGCGTCCAATAATATCGCTCAATTCTTTTTTCATTTGTTCACCAACGCGTGTAGCTCGCAAACTCATTATCATCACCTCGATTAAAACCACTCAAATGTTGTAACCGTCCGTTCGATTTCCGGAAAGGAATCGACCATCTCTAACGCACGGCGCAGTTCTTTTTCTGTCGTAGCACGATCGGACGTAATAGCTACGATTCCAAGCTTTGTGCGCTGCCATAGATTTTGGTAGTCGATTTCGGCTACTGATATATTATATTTTTGTTTGAGCCGTGTGATTATACGTTGTAACACCGCTCTTTTTTCTTTCAATGATTGCGCATCGTAAATGAGGCATTCACATTGTACGTAACCGATCATTTACGTTCGACTTCCCGCATCACATATGCTTCAATGACGTCTCCTTCTTTAATGTCATTAAAGTTTTTAATCGTCATTCCGCATTCGTAACCTTGCGCAACTTCTTTTACATCGTCTTTGAAACGTTTCAATGTATCGATTTGTCCTTCGTAAATGACAACACCTTGGCGAATGAGGCGAACGCTGCTGTCGCGCGTAATTTTTCCGTCTGTGACGTAGCATCCTGCAATTGTTCCAACTTTCGATACTTTAAATGTTTGACGGACTTCGGCTTGACCGATCACTTGTTCTTCATATTCAGGATCAAGCATTCCTTTCATCGCCGCTTCAATTTCTTCAATCACTTTATAGATGATGCGGTGCAAGCGAATGTCGACTTTTTCGGATTCTGCTACTCGCTTAGCATTCGCGTCTGGACGAACGTTAAAGCCGATGACAATGGCATTTGAGGCGGATGCCAGCATAATATCATATTCCGTAATCGCACCGACGCCGGAATGGATAATTTTCACACGAACCCCTTCGATATCAATTTTTTGCAATGCAGCGACTAGCGCTTCCACTGATCCTTGAACATCAGCTTTTACGATAATATTTAGCTCTTTCATTTCGCCTTGTTTAATTTTCTCAAACAAATCGTCAAGGCTGACTCGCGTTTTCACGCTGCGTTGTTCAAGCAGTTGTTTTTGCGCCCGCGCTTCGCCAATTTGACGCGCTTTTTTCTCATCTTCAAATACCATAAAGCGATCGCCAGCTTGCGGTACGTCGTTGAGACCTGTAATTTCAACAGGCATCGATGGTCCTGCTTCTTTCACGCGGCGGCCTATATCGTTTGTCATCGCCCGCACGCGGCCGTATGTGCTTCCAACGACAATCGGGTCACCAACGCGCAACGTTCCCGACTGAACGAGCAATGTTGCTACAGGCCCACGGCCTTTGTCCAGTTTTGCTTCGATGACCGTCCCGGTCGCGCGACGATTTGGATTCGCTTTTAACTCTTCCATTTCGCTAACAAGAAGAATCATTTCTAATAAATTGTCGATTCCTTCTCCCGTTAAAGCAGAAAGTTTGCAATAAATCGTATCGCCGCCCCATTCTTCTGGAACGAGATTATATTCCACCAGCTCTTGCATGACGCGGTCTGGGTTCGCGGTTGGCTTATCGATTTTGTTCACCGCTACAACAATTGGAACATTCGCTGCTTTTGCATGGTTGATGGCTTCAACCGTTTGCGGCATGACACCGTCATCGGCGGCAACAACAAGAATAACAATATCTGTTACTTGTGCTCCCCTTGCCCGCATCGTTGTAAACGCTTCGTGGCCAGGGGTATCTAAAAACGTGATCTTTTTGTTGTTCACCACTACTTGGTAAGCGCCAATATGTTGTGTAATTCCTCCTGCTTCTTGCTCCGTTACTTTTGAGTTGCGAATCGAGTCAAGAAGCGTTGTTTTTCCGTGGTCAACGTGTCCCATGATCGTGACTACCGGCGGACGTTCCACTAAATCAGCTGGATCGTCCACAATTTCTAACGACTCAAAATCCGTTTCATCAATCACAACTTTCTCTTCGACTTCCACGCCATAGTCCGAGCAAATTAATTCAATCGCATCTTTATCTAAGTCTTGGTTAATGGTTGCCATAATGCCGAGCATGAACAGTTTTTTAATGATTTCTGACGGTTCTTTCCCTAGTTTTTTTGCTAATTCGGCAACCGTTAATGAGCCTTCAAATGTGATTTTTTTCGGAAGTTCTTTTTCTTTTTTCTTTTGTGTTTCTTGTTGAGGCGCTTCGTGTCCTCTTTGCTTTTTATTCTTTTTGTTCGTAAAAATTTTCTTTTCTTTTTGTTGGATTTGCAAGTCGTGTTTTTTTCCTTCTTTGTTTTTGCTTGCACCTTTTTTAATCGGCACTTTCGTTGTAATGACTTCTTCTTCGTCTTCAAAATCCGTGATAAATCCTTTTGGTTTAACAGCAACGTTTGCCGGCTTTTGTTTTTGTTCTTTTTTCTTATACGTATGATCTAGTTTTTCAACCACTTCTGGTTCAAGTGTAGCCATATGATTCGAAACCTCGATATTCATTTCTTTTAGTTTATGAATGATGTCTTTACTAGAAACGTTATTTTTTTTCGCGTACTCATATACACGTATTTTAGACATAGATTCACCCCCACAATGATACGTCGAACATCGTCATTAACTTGTTTGCAAAACCTTCGTCGATGACGGCGACGACTACTCGAGCGTCCTTGCCGATCGCCTGCCCAAGTGTATAGCGATCGGTTGCTTGGCGCAACGGAACGTTGTATGACGTGCATTTATCTTGAATTTTTTTTTTCGTATTCATGGACGCATCTGCGGACAAAACCACTAGTTTTGCTCTTCCACTACGAATTTCTTTAATAACTAGTTCTTCACCGGAAACGATTTTGCGTGCACGATTCGCTAACCCTAACAAAGATGTCCATTGTTTATTGTCCATTCTCCGCTTTAGTCCCCTTCTCCGCCAGCTGAAGCAGTTGCTCATACAATGAATCGTTAATTTCTGCTTTCAAATGATAGGCCAAGACGTTTTTCTTTTTCGCAAGCAAAATGCATTCTTTATCTAGAGTGATATATGCACCACGTCCGGCTTTTTTTCCAGTCGGGTCAATCGAAACTTCTCCTTCTTTCGACCGGACGATGCGAATCATTTCTTTTTTCGGCTTCATTTCTCCGGTTACAACGCATTTTCGCATTGGAATTTTCTTCATCCCGCTCACCCCTCACTCGATTTCTTCTTCCGTTAAATCGAATGTTTGGTTGCTTTCATCTTCATTATTTATCGGTGTGTCGAAAGAATCAAGCGAAGCGGATGGAACATATACGATTCCTAGTTCTTTTGCTTCGGATTCACTTTTAATATCGATTTTCCAGTTTGTTAGCTTCGCCGCTAAACGAGCGTTTTGCCCACGCTTGCCGATCGCAAGAGATAACTGATAATCTGGAACAATGACTGTTGTCGCCCGCTCTTCCTCGTTCACGATGACGTGCAATACCTTCGCTGGGCTTAAAGCGTTTGCGACAAATTCAACCGGATCATCCGACCAACGGACGATGTCAATTTTTTCGCCTTTTAATTCATCAACAACTGCTTGAACGCGTTGACCTTTTGGTCCGACGCATGCGCCGACAGGGTCGACTTCTGAGTTGTCAGAGTGTACCGAAATTTTCGAACGATCTCCCGCTTCACGGGCAATCGACTTAATTTCGACCGTTCCGTCATAAATTTCTGGTACTTCCAGTTCAAAAAGGCGTTTTAATAGTCCTGGATGCGTACGAGACACAAAAATTTGTGGACCCTTTGTCGTTTTTTCCACTTTTGTAATATACACTTTCAGGCGATCGTGCGGTTTGTACGTTTCATTTGGCATTTGCTCGCTAACTGGAAGCAATGCTTCGACTTTTCCAAGGCTCACATATGCAAAACGCGAATCAACACGTTGGACAATTCCTGTCATAATATCTTCTTCACGATCGATAAATTCAGCGTAAATAACTCCGCGCTCTGCTTCGCGTACTCGTTGGGTCACGACTTGTTTGGCTGTTTGTGCAGCGATACGGCCAAAATCTTTTGGCGTCACTTCCAGTTCCACTACATCGCCCACTTGGTAATTCGGATTGAGGAGACGCGCTTCATCAAGAGAAATTTCTAAACGAGAATCATATACTTCTTCGACAACTTCTTTGCGCGCAAACACGCGAATCAAACCTGTTTCCATGTTAAAGTCTACGCGCACATTTTGCGCTTGGCCAAAGTTGCGTTTATAAGCAGAAATAATCGCCGCTTCAATCGCTTCGACCAACACTTCTTGGCTAATGCCTTTTTCTTTCACAAGCGCAGCTAAGGCATCTAATAATTGCGTATTCATGAAACGAAAATCCCCCTTTATGTTTAGCTACCCATTAGAAAAAGATCACGGCAAGCCTTGCGCTTGCAATTTTTTCGTATGGAATTTGAATCAACTTTTTGCGCGTTTTTTGTTTTACCGCAACGGTTACCGTTTGGCCGTCAAAGTCTGCCAATTCACCTTCGAACTCTTTTTCTCCTTCAATCGGTTCGTATGTTTTAATATATACATTTTTTCCAACGGCCCGCTCAAAATCAGCTGCCTTTTTCAGCGGACGTTCCGCTCCCGGTGAAGACACTTCTAAGAAATAGTTATATGGAATCGGGTCAACAGCGTCTAATTTTTCGCTTAATTTTTCGCTTACGACACCACATTGTTCAATGTCAATTCCTTGTTCCGAATCAATAAACACGCGAAGAAACCAATTTTTACCTTCTTTCACATACTCAATGTCCACTAATTCGAGGTTCATGTCGTTAAGAATTGGTGCCACTAATTCTTCCACCACTTCTGTAACTTTTTTACTCATTTTTTCCCTCCTAAAAATTCGAGAAATCCGTCACTCACATGTGTTCTCCTTTTGCTTATCGGGCGCGATAACACATCCAATCAATGCGAAAGAGTGGGTTTCCCCACTCTTTTCTTACACATTATCTTCACCTTTTCCCCTAAAACTATAACATATTGGAAAATGTTTTGCAACCAATCGCTCTAGAATAAAGAAAGTTGATTTTGATCTGGTAAAGAATCAAGACAACCGCGACTCTCTAAATATTCAAGAATCGTTTTCGATACTTTTCCGCGCTGTTGCAAGTCTTCTTTTGATAAAAATTCGCCTTCTTCGCGGGCGCGAACGATGCTCAACGCCACGTTCTCCCCGAGTCCCGGAATCGCATTAAACGGCGGAATGAGCGAATTGCCATCGATGACAAATTGTGTTGCTTGTGAACGATACAAGTCGATGTTTTTAAACGAGAATCCCCGCTCGCACATCTCAAGCGCAATTTCTAATACAGTCAGCAAGTTTTTCTCCTTAGCCGATGCATCTAATCCTTTGGCGTTAATTTCTTCGATGCGTTTGCGAATCGCAGCTGATCCTTTCACCATCGCGTCTAAATCAAAATCTTCCGCACGCACTGTAAAATATGATGCATAATATAGCAATGGATGATGGACTTTGAAATACGCAATGCGCACCGCCATTAAAACATACGCAGCTGCGTGCGCCTTAGGGAACATATACTTAATTTTTTTGCATGATTCGATGTACCATTCCGGCACGTCGTGTTTGCGCATTTCTTCTTCGAATTCCGGCGTTAGTCCTTTTCCTTTGCGGACGGATTCCATAATCTTAAATGCTAAAGATGGCTCAAGGCCGCGGTAAATTAAATACACCATAATATCGTCGCGGCACCCGATTACTTCCGACAGCGTGCAAATTCCGTTTTGAATTAATTCTTGTGCATTGCCAAGCCATACGTCCGTTCCGTGCGAAAGTCCCGATATTTGTACGAGTTCAGAAAATGTTTTTGGTTTTGTATCTTCTAACATTTGCCGGACAAAGCGCGTACCGAACTCTGGAATGCCAAGCGTCCCGACGTTACACATAATTTGTTCTGGAGTGACGCCGAGCGATTCCGTCCCACTGAAAATTTTCATTACTTCCGGATCATCCGTCGGAATCGTTTTTGGATCGATACCGCTTAAATCTTGCAGCATGCGGATGACTGTCGGATCGTCGTGGCCGAGAATATCGAGCTTTAATAAATTATCATGGATGGAATGGAAATCAAAATGCGTCGTCCGCCATTCCGAGTTCGTCGCATCAGCCGGATATTGAATCGGCGTAAAATCATAAATGTCCATGTAATCTGGAACAACGATAATGCCGCCTGGATGTTGTCCGGTCGTCCGTTTCACACCGGTGCATCCCGCCGCAAGCCGGTCAATTTCCGCCCCGCGAAGTTCTAAATTGTGGTCGCTTGCATACCCTTTGACAAATCCGTACGCCGTTTTATCGGCCACCGTGCCGATCGTTCCCGCCCGATACACATTGTCTTCCCCGAACAACACTTTCGTATAGTTATGGGCGCGTGGCTGATATTCGCCAGAGAAATTCAAGTCAATATCCGGCACTTTATCTCCTTTAAATCCAAGGAATGTTTCAAACGGAATGTCATGCCCGTCTTTTTTATACTTCGTCCCACATTTCGGACAATCTTTGTCCGGCAAGTCAAAACCTGAACCGACCGAACCGTCATTGAAAAATTCAGAGTGTTTGCAGTTCGGGCACACGTAATGCGGCGGAAGCGGATTGACTTCCGTAATCTCTGTCATCGTTGCGACAAACGATGAACCGACCGATCCGCGCGAGCCGACGAGATAGCCGTCGTCGAGCGATTTTTTAACGAGTTTGTGGGAAATTAAATAAATGACGGCAAAACCATGGCCGATAATGCTTTTTAACTCTTTTTCCAAACGCTTCTCGACAATCTCCGGCAGCGGATCGCCGTATATTTCTTTCGCACGCCGGTAACTCATTTCGCGAATCTCTTCATCCGCGCCTTCAATGCGCGGCGTGTACAACTCATCTTTAATTGGTTTCACGTCTTCAATCAAATCCGCAATTTTTTGCGTGTTTGTCACAACAATTTCTTTCGCTTTCTCTTCCCCTAAAAAGGCAAAACATTCAAGCATTTCATCTGTCGTCCGGAAATATACATCCGGCAGTTCATGGCGATTGAGCGGATTAGCACCCGATTGCGAATGAATAAGTATTTTTCGGTAAATTTTATCTTCCGGATTCAAATAATGGACGTTTCCAGTCGCCACGACAGGAATATTTAACTTCTCCCCTAACAATACGATATTGCGAATAACCTCTTTCAGCATCGCTTCATCTTTTACATAATCCATCTCAATTAACGGCTTGTATACTTCCGGCGGATGCACTTCAAGAAAGTCGTAAAACTTAGCAATCTCTTCCATTTCTTCGGGCGCTTTTTGAATCATATTGTCAAATACTTCGCCTTTATCGCAGCCGGAACCGACTAAAATCCCCTCACGGTGTTGCTGTAAAACGGAACGCGGAATGCGCGGCACGCGGTAAAAATATTGAACATGTGCAAGCGAAACGAGCTTAAATAAGTTTTTCAAGCCGACGTTGTTTTGCGCAAGCAACGTCACATGGAACGGGCGGGAACGCTGGTAAGCCGTTTCTTGGCGGGAGCGTTCATTCAATTCGTCGTGATACAACATTCCTTTTTCTTGCGCATCTTTCAGCATCCGCATGAGCAAATGCCCGGTCGCTTCCGCATCATAAATCGCACGGTGATGTTGCGTTAGTTCAATGTCAAATTTTTTACAAAGTGTATTTAAGCGATGATTTTTTAATTCTGGATATAAAAATCTTGCTAACTCAAGCGTATCGATCACTGGGTTCGTTACCCGCGGAATGCCGATTTTTTTTAACCCAGCATTTAAAAAGCCGATATCAAAGCTCGCGTTATGGGCAACGAGAACGCTGTCGCCAATCCATTCGTGAAACTCGCGTAACACTTCTTCCACATCAGGAGCATCTTTCACCATGTCATCCGTAATTCCTGTTAATTCGATTGTCGTAATCGATAGCGGATGATGCGGATTCGCAAACGACGTAAACCTGTCGATAATTTCCCCGTCTTTTACTTTCACGGCTGCCAGCTCAATGATCGTATTATAAACAGCCGATAACCCGGTCGTTTCCACGTCAAAGACAACAAACGTGTCTTCGGCTAATAAGCGGTGCGCTTCGTTGTAAGCGATCGGTACACCGTCATCAACGATGTTTGCTTCGACGCCATACAATACTTTCATGCCGTATTTTTTCGCTGCGCCATACGCCTCCGGAAATGACTGAACGACGGCATGATCGGTTACAGCAATCGCAGGATGTCCCCATTTTTTCGCTTGTTCGATCAGCTTCGTCACCGATGTCACCGCATCCATTTGACTCATCGGCGTGTGCAGATGAAGTTCGACCCGTTTTTCGCTCGCCGTATCTTCCCGCTCGTTCGGCTTGATTTCATTCACATCGTTCGCTAATAGTACAAGGTCGCGTACGAACGTATCATTTTGCACGCTTCCTCTTACTTTCACCCACATACCTTTTCTAACCTTTTCCATCAGCGCCGCATCTTCTTTATCGCGGGAGAACATTTTAACTAAAATGGAATTGGTATAGTCGGTCATTTTAAATGTTAACAACGAACGGCCGCTTTTTAACTCTTTCACTTCCGCCTCAAATATATATCCTTGCACAACGACGCGCTTCTCTTCTTCTACGATGCTATCAAGCGTCCGTACCTCTTCTTCTTCCCTAATTGGATAACCGATAACAAGCGGCCCCGCTTGTTCTAGTACTGCCTCTGCCGGCGGCTCCTTCTTCGTCACCATTTCCGCTAAAGCCGCTAACGCGCGCGCTTCGTCTTCTTGCTGCTTTTGCGCTAAAAATTGTTCGTATTCTTGCTCAGATGGTTTCACTTCCGTTTCTAACTGCAAAAACGGAAACCCAAACGATTGGTACACTTCGGCCATTTTCGCGGCAAACCGCCGTTTCAAAGCGATCGCCTCTGTATCGTTGCGCGCCGTGATATATAGCTTATGCCCTTTTACAAGCGGAAGCTGTTCATGAAGCAACGTAAGAAGTGGAGAAGCAATCCCTTGCAGCTCATGCAAACAAAGCGACCAATAATCATGGACATCCGATGGCGTAAAAACAGGATTCGTCGTCTGAATCGTATGTTTGACATGGGCGATATGCTGAAACGCTTGAACTAGCTTTTGCGTGAAGAGCTCGTATACGTTATATGGCAAAATGTTCGGCAATAAAAAGTAAAAATGCCAACACCGGTGTTCCTTTTCAATCACAAGCTTTTGGATGCCAGCTTCTGAAAAATACGGAACGATCTCGTCAGACGTCAATTCAAGTTGCTGCAACAACACTTGAAAACGTTCTTTTTGCTCGCTAGTTAACATAACGTTGATCTTCCCCCCCTCTATAAATGAATAAGCAGAAGGGCTGCCCCTAAAAAGGAATCAGCCCCTGATGCGTTGATTACGATTGTAATAGACGTTTTACAGTTTCGACTAATTCGTTCACATGGACTTCCATCGATTCTCCCGTTTGGCGCACTTTTACTTCCACGATTCCTTCGCCGGCACGCTTTCCGACGGTCACACGGACAGGAATTCCGATTAAATCGCTGTCGGCAAATTTCACACCCGGACGCTCCGGACGGTCGTCATAAAGTACCTCCAATCCTGCTTGTCTCAATTTTTCGTACCATTCATCCGCAAGCTCGCGCTGTTCGTCATTTTTCGAATTGATCGAAATGAGATGAACATGGAACGGCGCAACTGTTGCTGGCCATACAAGCCCGTTTTCATCGCCAAACTGCTCTGCGATCGCAGCAAGCAAGCGGGAAACGCCGATGCCGTAGCAGCCCATAATCATCGTTTGCATGCGGCCGTTTTCATCAAGATAGGTCGCATTCATCGCTTCGCTGTAACGAGTGCCTAATTTAAAGACGTGTCCAACTTCAATGCCGCGCGCAAAACGAATCGTTCCATTTCCGTCCGGTGACGGATCTCCTTCCTGAATAAAGCGTAAATCCGCATATTGCGAAACGGTAAAGTCGCGGTCAGCATTTACCCCTATGTAATGATATCCCTCTTCATTAGCACCGCATACGCCGTTGACAATCGCTTGAACCGCATAATCAGCAATAACCGTTACCGATTCAGTCACTCCGATCGGACCGAGCGAGCCGACTGGACAATTCATCACTTCTTTCGTTTCTTCTGGTGAGGCAAGTTCAACAATGGAAGCATCTAACACATTTTTCACTTTTACATCATTCGCTTCGTGATCCCCGCGAACAAGCACTAACACATAACGATCGTCTACTTTAAAGAGCAGTGATTTAATGCATTTTTCTGGCGCAACTTGCAAAAATGACGCCACTTCTTCGATTGTTTTTTGCTCCGGCGTATACACCTTTTCTAACGGACGAAGCGGTTCATCGCTTTTTTTATATGTCGTCACGACAGGAGCCATTTCGATGTTCGCTGCATAATCAGACGAGTCCGAATAAGCGATCGTATCTTCGCCAATCTCAGACAGCACCATAAATTCGTGCGTATCTTTTCCGCCGATCGCTCCCGAATCGGCGATGACCGCACGGAAATTTAAGCCGCAGCGGCGAAAGATATTGGAATAAGCTTCGTACATTTTGTTGTACACTTCATCTAAACTTTCTTTTGATGTATGGAACGAATACGCGTCTTTCATAATAAACTCGCGGCCGCGCAACAATCCGAAACGGGGGCGCTTTTCATCGCGAAACTTTGTTTGAATTTGGTACAAGGTTAACGGCAACTTCTTATATGTTTTCACTTCATCGCGCACTAACGCTGTAATCACCTCTTCATGCGTCGGACCAAGCGCAAAGTCGCGGTCGTGGCGATCTTTTAACCGCATAAGCTCTGGCCCATACGAATACCAGCGACCGGATTCTTGCCAAAGTTCGGCTTGCTGAAGCGCCGGCATTAGCAGCTCGATCGCACCAGCGCGGTTCATTTCTTCACGAATAATTGCCTCCACTTTTTGCAGTACGCGTAGACCGAGCGGCAAAAAGGTATAGACGCCGCTCGCGCTTTGGCGGATAAATCCAGCCCGCAATAAAAGCTGGTGGCTTTTCACTTCCGCGTCTGCTGGCACTTCGCGTAGCGTTGGAATAAACGACTGACTTTGTTTCATCTTATTGCACCTCTTACAAGAAAAATTTTTGAATATCATTCCATGTTACCACTAACATTAAAAGCATTAAAAGCGCAAAGCCGATAAAATGGACCATCCCTTCTTTTTGCCGGTCAATCGGCTTGCCGCGCAACGCTTCAATCGCAAAAAACAGAAGGCGTCCGCCATCAAGAGCAGGAAGCGGCAACAAGTTTACAATCCCAAGGTTAATGCTTAAAATCGCGCCCCATTTCATCACATAGTAAATGCCTGACTGTGCCACTTTGTTGGTCGATACCGCAATTCCAACCGGACCAGACAACATATCAAGCGAGAACTGACCGGTAATTAAATGACCGAGGCCTACGACAATTTGCTTTGTCCAATAATACGTCTCTAAAGCACCTTGCTTAAAAGAACCGAAAACGGATTTTTCCATCGGCCCATAGACGCCGATCAAACCGATCGTTTCACCTTGAACGTTTTTCGCTTCCGGCGTTACCGGAATGTCAAACACTTTGCCGTCACGCTGAATTTTAAACATCAATTTTTCTTCCGGGTGAGCGCGGATAATCTCAACGACCTGCGTCCACGTCATCACAGGCTCATTATCGATCGAAAGAACGACATCCCCTTGTTGCAACCCCGCCTCGCGTGCCGCTCCTTCTTTTGTTAACTCTCCGATAATCGGTTTATCGACCGGGTATCCTTGCAACAGACCGATCAGCACAAACACGACGAACGCCAACACAAAATTCGCCATCGGCCCTGCAAAAATCGCCAACGCCCGCTGCCCTAGCGTTTTGGAAACGAATTGGCGATGGTAAGGAGCGATTTGAATTTCTTGATGATCGATGACAAAAAAGGCTGGTTCACTTACCGAAAAACGAACTAACCGCTCTCCGTTCTCGTCTTCATAACCAGTAATATACATATCATGCTCTAAATCTGCTTGCTCAACTTCAATGATTTTCGCATTCGGATGTTCGTCTTTATGGTTGATAATGATTTTCTTGACCTTTCCGTCACGGTCCAATTCAAGTCCAACTATTTGTCCCGGCTTGACTTCGATCATTTCCGGGTCTTCCCCAGCCATGCGCACAAAACCGCCTAATGGAAGCAGACGGATCGTATAAACCGTTTCGTTTCGTTTGAACGAAAATACTTTCGGGCCAAAACCAATCGCAAATTCACGACATAAAATTCCCGCGCGCTTAGCAAAAATTAAATGCCCAAGCTCATGGAAAAAAACTAACGCACCAAAAATCGCAACAAAAGCAATAACCGTATTTAAAGTATTCAAATTTTCAACCACCTTTTATATTAATAGTGACTGGATATAACGACGAGTTTCGCGGTCCACTTCACGGATCTCTTCAAGCGTCGGTTGCTTGATCACATTATGCCGTTCAAGCGCCCGCTCAATCAAGTCTTCAATCGTTAAGAACGCAATGCGCCCGCTTAAAAATGCAGCGACCGCCTCTTCGTTAGCAGCGTTCAACACCGTCGGCAAAGAACCGCCCGTTTTGCCCGCCTCATAAGCAAATTGTAAACAACGATAGCGGTCAAAATCAACCGATTGAAAATGAAGTGCACCAATTTCCGCTAAATTTAACTTTTTCGCATGAACAAGCTTCAAGCGATCCGGATATGTGAGAGCGTATTGAATTGGCACGCGCATATCCGGTGTCCCAAGCTGGGCGATGATACTGCTATCGTGAAATTGAACGAGCGAATGAATAATGCTTTCCCTATGTAGTAAAACATCGATTTGCTCATATGGCAAATGAAATAACCAATGCGCTTCAATGACTTCAAGCCCTTTGTTCATCATCGTGGCCGAATCAATCGTAATTTTTGCCCCCATCGACCAGTTCGGATGACGCAGCGCTTCCTCTACTGTAACGTTGCGCAATTGCTCGCGCGTACGGTCGCGAAAACTTCCGCCCGAAGCGGTTAAAATAATTTTTTCGACATTTTTTCGTTGTTCTCCTTGCAAACATTGGAAAATGGCAGAATGTTCACTGTCGACCGGAAGTAAGGCGACGTTGTAGTTTTTGGCCGCTTCTGTTACGATATGTCCTGCTGTCACGAGCGTTTCCTTATTTGCTAAGGCAATCGTTTTTCTTGCCTCAATCGCCTTCAATGTCGGAACAAGTCCAACACTGCCAACAACAGCGTTCACAACGATCGTCGCTTTCGGATGCGTCGCAGCTTCGATTAGCCCTTCTTCTCCATAGACGATTTTCACTTTTCCGTTATACTCGCTACGGAGGATGGCATAAGCGGTGGCATCCGCAACGGCAACAAGTTCAGGGCGAAATTCTTCGATAATCGCTCTAGCGACTTTGATGTTTCTTCCGATCGACATCGCCACAAGACGAAATTCATCCGGATGCGAACGAATGACATGTAACGTTTGCGTTCCGATCGATCCGCTCGCTCCTAATAAACTAATAGATTTCAACGTGTTCACTCCTAACTCCATTACAACACCATATTCATGAAAAGATGCAAAATCGGTAACATAAACAACAAACTGTCAAATCGGTCTAAAATGCCGCCATGTCCCGGCAAAATGTTCCCCGAATCTTTCACACCATAATGCCGCTTAAACGCTGATTCCACTAAATCACCCATTTGCCCGACAATCGAAAGAATGACCGTCATCAGCAGTAGGAGAGGAATGCTGGCAAAAAAACCGGTATATAGCTGATAGATAACCGCAACAACGAGCGCACAACCGACACCGCCAACAAAACCTTCGATCGTTTTATTCGGGCTGATGTCCGGCCACAGCTTCCGTTTTCCAAACGCTCGTCCCGTAAAATAAGCCCCTGTATCCGTTGCCCATATAATAAATAGTGCATAAAACATGAGATTAAGTCCAGTTAAACGCGTTTCCATGAAATAGTGAAAGCCAAATCCAACATATAACGTGGATAGTAACGCAAATCCCGCCTTATCAAATGTAAATCGATTTTTCGTCGTGACTGTATAGGCTAGCAATATAAGAACAGCGATCAACAGCACCTCAGCTTTTGTTACATGAGTTTCAGCTAACCATGACTCTCGAGTAAGCAGCGCCCATAATAAAAAAACGCTTGTGATTCCCTCTGTTGAAAGCATTCGAATATGTTGCATGCGCAGCAGTTCAAACAATCCAATCGTTGCTAATACATATGTTACGATTATAAACGGAATTCCGCCAAAAATAACGATCGGTAAAAAAAGAGCGGCGGCTAGTACCCCTGTAATGATTCGTTGTTTCATTTGGTTTAAACTCCTCCAAATCGACGACCGCGCTTTTGAAACTCTGCAATCGCCTGTAGTAAGTGCTGTTCTGTAAAATCTGGCCAAAGCACGTCCGTAAACCAAAACTCCGTGTAAGCAAGCTGCCAAAGCATAAAATTGCTTAAACGAATTTCTCCGCTTGTACGAATAAGCAAATCAGGATCTTTCAAATCTTTTGTCATTAAGTAAGAAGATACCACTTCCTCATTTATTTGCTCAGGCGATAGATCACCTTGTTGAACTTGTTTCGCCATTTCCTGCATGGCGTACGTAATTTCAGCTCGGCTCCCGTAATTTAATGCAAAATTTAAAACAAGACCTGTATTATGCTTCGTTTCTTCAATCGCTTTTTCCACCGCCCGGCGCGTATGTTCGGGAAGCTGACTGCGATTTCCGATGACGCGGACGTTCACATTTTCTTCAATCAGTTCCGGAAGAAAAGTGGCCAAAAATTGCTCGGGAAGTTTCATTAAATATTCAACCTCTTGTTTCGGACGTTTCCAATTTTCAGTTGAAAAAGCATAAAGCGTTAATACTTTAATGCCTAATTCATTCGCAAACCGCGTAATTTTTCGTACGACTTGCATGCCTTCATAATGACCGGCTACACGCGGCAACGCTCGTTTTTTAGCCCATCGTCCGTTTCCATCCATAATGATCGCCACATGTTCCGGCACAGGATGCTGCAATACATCTTCTTTTGTATATTCAACCGAAGAAGGTAATTGTCCATAATTTTTCCAAATTTTACCTAACATACTAGTCCTCCGTTTTTCTATGTTTTCAATATACTATGAGGCTAGTGTAATCAAGAAGTAAACATTTCGTCAAACATGCACCTCATTTTGCTTTTCCATTATAGCAAAAAAACCCTCTGTACACATAGAGGGTTTTTGTATTGAAACGCGAGGTAAATGACTATACTTCCATCACTTCTTTTTCTTTTTCTTTTGTAATCGCATCGATTTTTACGATATGTTCATCCGTAATTTTTTGAATATCGTCTGTATAGCTACGCAGTTCGTCTTCTGTAATTTCGCCGTTCTTCTCTAATTTTTTCAATTCATCGTTCGCATCACGGCGAATGTTGCGAACCGCTACTTTTGCTTCTTCCGAATATTTTTTCACAAGTTTCACAAGCTCGCGACGGCGCTCTTCTGTTAACGGTGGAATCGTAATGCGGATAACAGAACCGTCGTTTGAAGGCGTTAACCCTAAATCAGATGCTAAAATCGCTTTTTCGATATCTTTTAAAATCGACTTGTCATAAGGCTGAATCACAAGTAAGCGCGCTTCTGGTACGTGAATCCCTGCTAATTGGTTAATTGGCGTAGATACTCCGTAATAGTCAACGGTAATTTTTTCAAGCAAGCCCGGATTCGCTCTTCCTGCGCGAACGCTTGCTAATTCACGGGCAAACGCTTGAATGGCTTTATCCATTTTTTCTTTTGCTGTTGCAAGTACTTGTTTTGCCATCATTATTTCCCCCTTACAATTGTTCCAATATTTTCACCAAGAACAGCACGTTTAATATTTCCTTCTTCCATAATCGAAAAGACGATCAGCGGAATGTCGTTGTCCATACATAAAGAAGAAGCGGTTGAATCCATCACGCCCAGTCCTTGTTTAATGACATCAAGATACGAAAGCTCATCATATTTCACGGCGTTTTGGTCGAGTTTCGGATCGGCGCTATACACGCCATCCACGTTATTTTTCGCCATTAAAATGACATCTGCTTCAATTTCCGCAGCTCGTAACGCAGCAGTCGTATCAGTAGAGAAATATGGATTCCCTGTACCTGCTGCGAAAATAACAACCCGCTTTTTCTCAAGGTGGCGAATCGCTTTCCTTCTTATGTACGGTTCAGCAACTTGGCGCATCTCAATCGAGGTTTGTACGCGCGTTTCGACCCCGAGATGTTCTAAGCTATCTTGCAGAGCGAGCGAGTTCATCACCGTTGCCAGCATCCCCATATAATCTGCCGTTGCACGGTCCATCCCCATTTCGCTACCGATTTTTCCGCGCCAAATATTGCCGCCACCGACAACGACCGCTACTTCAACTCCTAATTCCGCTACTTCTTTTACTTGTTTGGCGATCGATTGAATAATGGCAGGATTAATGCCGAATCCTTGTTCGCCTGCTAACGCTTCACCGCTTAATTTGAGCACAACACGTTTATATTTTGGGTTACTCATGCTATTCCTCCGTGTAGCTAATCTTTAAAAATAGGGAACACCCGTTGTGTTCCCTATTCGCTCCGGTCATTACTTTCTGACTTGATTCATCACTTCTTCAGCGAAGTTGTCTTGACGTTTTTCAATTCCTTCGCCTACTTCGTAACGAACGAAGCTTTTCACAGTCGCACCATTTGCTTCAACAAATTGACGAACTTTCATATCTGGATTTTTGACGAATGCTTGCTCTAATAAGCAAATGTCTTCATAAAATTTATTTAAGCGACCTTCCACCATTTTTGCAACAATATTTTCCGGCTTTCCTTCGTTTAACGCTTGTTGTTTTAATACTTCGCGCTCACGGTCAATTTCGGCTTGCGAAACTTGATCGCGGGATACGTATTTCGGATTGAGCGCTGCGATATGCATCGCTACATCTTTCGCTACATTTTCATCTGTCGTGCCTTCTAATAGCGCTAATACACCGATGCGTCCACCCATGTGTAAATAAGCACCGAATGCAGCATTGTCACCTTTTTCCACAATTTCAAAACGGCGCAATGTAAGCTTTTCACCAATTTTGGCAATCGCTGCATTAATATGCTCTTCTACCGTTGCACCGTTATCCATTTTTTGTTGAAGTGCTTCTTCCGCTGTAGTTGGTTTATTTTTCAATAAATGAGCGGCAAGCTCTTTAACAAGCGTTTTGAACCCTTCATTTTTCGCGACGAAGTCTGTTTCCGAGTTTACTTCCAAAATAACGGCTGTGTTTCCTTCTACTTCGATTAATGTTGTACCTTCAGCCGCAATGCGATCCGCTTTTTTCGCTGCTTTCGCAATTCCTTTCTCACGAAGCCAGTCGATCGCTTTTTCCATATCGCCGTTTGTTTCTGTGAGCGCTTTTTTGCAATCCATCATTCCTGCGCCTGTTTTTTCACGTAACTCTTTTACCATTTGAGCTGTAATTGCCATAAATCGTGTCCTCCTTTAATGTATGCGTATGTATGTGAATAAAATTCGCAGCGCAAATTTTGTTTGCTCTTCACTTAGTATAGCCCATTTGCGCTATTTTCTGTCTCAAAAAAAGGTGATAAAAGGCTTGCCCCTCTTATCACCTTTCCGCCATTTCTTCAGGTGCACGCTTATTCCGCTGCAACAACCGCTTCTTCGCCTTGTTTGGCTTCTAAAATAGCATCGGCAATTTTAGATGTAAGAAGTTTTACTGCACGGATCGCGTCATCGTTTGCTGGGATGACGTAGTCGATTTCATCTGGATCGCAGTTTGTATCAACAATACCGACGATTGGAATATTTAATTTACGCGCTTCCGCTACAGCAATGCGTTCTTTACGAGGATCGATCACAAACAACGCATCTGGTAATTGTTTCATTTCCTTAATGCCGCCTAAAAATTTCTCTAGACGTTCTAATTCTTTTTTCAATTTGATTACTTCTTTTTTTGGCAACACATCAAACGTTCCATCTTCTGCCATTTTTTCAATTTCTTTTAAACGTTTAATCCGCTTTTGGATCGTTTCAAAGTTTGTTAGCGTTCCACCTAACCAACGCTGGTTCACGTAGAACATACCAGAACGTTCTGCTTCTTCTTTGACAGAATCTTGCGCTTGTTTTTTCGTACCTACGAAAAGAATTTTTCCACCGTTTGCTGCTAAGTCTCTTACGAAATTGTATGCTTCCTCAACTTTTTTTACTGTTTTTTGTAAATCGATAATATAAATGCCGTTGCGCTCTGTGAAAATGTATTTTTTCATTTTAGGGTTCCAACGGCGAGTTTGATGTCCGAAATGAACACCTGCTTCAAGCAATTGTTTCATTGAAATAACTGACATTCGTTTCTTCCTCCTATAGTTTGGTTTTGATTCCTCCGCCTATTTCATCTTTAAGCAAAACTGACGAATCAGCACCATTGCTTAAATCCATAAGCGTGTGTATTCACACCATGTAAAAATATATCACAACTAGAAATGACAATCAAGTTGTATTTCACTACATTTGCCTAAATTTCAATAACAACTCAATTTCCGTTTTCCCTTTCTTTAGCAGTTTAGCAATTTCTTCGATCGTCTTTCCTTCTTTTTGCAGCTGCAACACTTGCTCGACGAGAGAAGAAGCGGAAGGCTGTTCGTTTTTCTTCGCGTAGACGGTACTGATTTCGACTTTATCTTTCATCTTTTCAACGTGATCTAACGAAAGTGTCCATTCACCTTTTTGCGGTCGCATTTCCGATGGTCGTTTCGCCTCGCCATCATCGTTGCGACGATTCATTTTTTTCGATAGCACGTTGAGAAACCGTTCATTCTCTTCCTTCCACTCCACTAAATAGGCAGAAACAGTTTGTTCCATCTCTTTGATGAATTGTGATTGCCGTTTTTCAACTTCTTTGATCCTTGAAAGCTGTAAATATAATAAAATGATGATAAAAAGCGAAAGTGCGTGTAGCGCAAAGCTAATTATGAATAAAAATGCTGTCATCGAATCCCTCTATCCCATTAAATCAATATTATTTCCTTTGTAAGGGTGCTCGTATCGTTGCGGTGGCTCGTGCTTTTCTTTTTCCCAATGGATGTTTTGAGTTGTCCGTTTGCTCGTGACTTGCCGTTTCGTACGTTCATTTTGTTTTTGCATCGCGGTAGTTAGTTGCGCCTGCACCAATTCAGGGTGGTGCTGAAGTTGCTCTTGAATTTTCCCGATGTCGTACATTCTTGGAAGTGCGATTTGTAATTCCACTAATTTTAAACTCATGTTTCTCACTTCCTTATATTTATATGACCGGTTTTGACCAATTTCTCACTTCATCAAATCGACCAGCACTTTCCGCGCGAAATATTCATCTTTAGCATTCATAACATTTGATCTAATATTTTCCTAAGTTTAAAAATGGCTTTCGAATGAATTTGGGAAATTCTTGATGTAGATAATCCCATAATTTGCCCGATTTCCGTGAACGTTAGCTCTTCTTTGTAAAACAAACTGATCACGAGCTGTTCTTTCTCATTTAACTGTTGAATGACTTCAGCAAGTTTTTCCTGTATTTCCTGCTTTAAAACAGTTTCTTCGGGAGAAGATGTTTTTTCATCACGAAGCGCCAGAGGGCTATTTTCCTCATCTTCATTCTCTTTTGGCCAATCATCAAGAGATAAAACATTTGCAAAAAATCCTTCGTTTAGCACCGCATATACTTCTTCTTCTAGCATTCCTAATGAAGCGGCTACTTCTTTAGCAGTAACCGTCCGCATGTACTGCTGTTCCATTTTAGCAATCGTTGCTTCGATTTTTTTTGCTTTTTCCCTTGTGCTGCGTGGAAGCCAGTCTTCTTTTCGCAATCCGTCAAGAATGGCACCGCGAATCCGAAACGAAGCGTACGTGTCAAATTTCAAATCGCGAGAAGGATCAAATTTTTCGAGCGCGTCGTAAAGTCCCATTAACCCAAAGCTAACTAACTCTTGTTTGTTAATATTTTTTGGAAGAGATACAGAAATTCGCTGCACTTGGTAATGAACAAGCGGCATGTATTTTTGTACAAGCTCATCTCCCGCCTGTGGATCACGATTGTTTATCCAATTTTTCCAATATTTTTGCTCTTCGCGCGCTGAGACGTTTGTCATGATACTCCTCCTCGTTCATCACGAAACTGTCGTCGCTACAAACGTTCCTTACGAATCTCCCTCTCTATGCAACATATGCCGAATGTAGGCTGCCACTTTTTGCGCTTCTTCTTCCGTAAGCCCCTTCATCAATTGTTGTAACTCTTCCTCTCCCATATTATTCGAAAGATTTGCTGTTATTTTGACCGGATCTTTTCGAATATACGCAAACATCCATCGGAACACATAACCGCTTAAAAAGAATAAAACGAAAGTAATCGTGCTACGTACAAGCGTCGTTGTAATACTATTAGCGGAAAATGATAGGAGGAACACAATCGTAAATCCAAATATACCTAGCAGTATGTTTACGATGACGGTACCTGCCATTATATTTCTTTAACTCCTTGATTGACTGTGCGAATGGATAAAAGACTTGTTCTCGGATTAAATTCAATCGTCCGTCCACTATTTCCTCCTACGTCTTCCGCTACAATTGGAATATGGAATCGCTGTAACTGCTGCTTCACCGCTTCTACATTTCTCGGTCCAATTCTCATCATATCTGTATTCGCGGGTTGAAATTGAAACATTTGCGCTCCGCCTGCCAGTTTCGCTTTTAACGCATTTTTTCGTCCGCCCTCCTTCATAACTAGCGCCACTAACGCTTCTATCGCTGTATCAGCGTATTTTGCCACATTCATATTTTCTGACCTAGCTAGCGATGAGTCAGGCAACATCACATGAGCTAATCCTGCTACTTCTTTTATCTGATCGAAAATGACCACTCCAACGCATGACCCTAATCCAGATGTACGAATGATATGAGGTGCTTGAACGACGTTCATATCAGCAATACCGACTTTTACTACGTTCCCAATTCCGTTCATGATAGTTCGACACCTAACGAACGGAAAATCGGTACGAATGAATCTGGATCAGGGAGTAGAAAGAAGTGGCCGTTCACGCTATCTTGCGGTTGTTGTTCTTCGTGAACCGCTGTATCGATGACAATCGCATAATCACCGACGCGCGACAGCTCTAGCAAACCGTATTGCAAAATAGCTCCTATCATATCAATCGTTAATGCTGGAACCGATGGATACAGCTTTAAACGGGTGAAATCAGCAAGCGCTGAAAGATAAGATCCTGCTAATATATTCCCTAATTCTTGTAAAGCAGATAAACCGAGTTCCGTCTGCTGCGAAGCAAATGAAAATTGATGATCTCCTGTCATTTGCTTAATAAACCGTTCTGCTTGCGGCAACGATAAAACGAAAAACATATTTCCAGGTGCATCTCCCTCAATCCTTAAAAAAACAGCAGCAACAACTTGCTCCGCACCGCCCACTAAATCCATCATCTCATCAAATGAAACAATTTGTACGTTTGGCACATTCATTTCGATTTTTTTATTTAATAATTGGGAAAGAGCAGTAGCTGCATTCCCCGCACCGATATTACCAATTTCTTTTAAAATATCCATATGATCCGCGTTCAAGTGGTTTACTTTTGACATTGATTGAACGCCCCCTCTTATGTTTACACTAAAAAACAGATTTTTTGTTATCCAATACTTTTTCTAAATTCAACAAAATTAATAATCGCTTTCCTACTTTTGCTACACCGTTAATATAATCAGCCTCGAGCGCTTCAATGACTTCAGGAGGCGGTTCAATGCTTTTAACCGGAATATCAAGCACATCATTTGCCGCATCGACAATGAGCCCAACCTCGATTTCATCAAGAGCAACAATAATAACACGTGTTTGTTCATTGAAAGGGAGCGCCTCAATCCCAAACCGTTCCCGTAAATCAATAATCGGCGTCACGACACCACGTAAATTAATAACTCCTTTTACAAATTTAGGAGTACGTGGAACACGAGTAATGTGCTGTACTTTTTCAATCGAACGAACTTGCTGAACCGGAATAGCATATTCTTCATCTTGTAATTGAAAGACAATCACCTTTAATTCCGTTTCTTGAACTCCCATCATTCCTCCATCCCTCCCTTAATTGAAGCTTATTTAATTAATACGTTACAGTCAATAATTAATGCAACTTGACCATCTCCTAATATCGTAGCGCCAGAGATCGCAAATACAGATGTTAAGTAGTTTCCAAGCGATTTTAGAACAACTTCTTGTTGCCCGATAAACGAATCGACGACAAGCCCAGCCATTTTTTCACCTTTGCGTACAATCACAACAGAGAAGAACTCTTCTTCTTCTTTCACAACCGGCACTTCAAACACATCTTTTAAAAATAAAAGCGGAACAACTTTTCCACGGAAATCGATCACTTTTTGATGATGAGCATGCAAAATATCTTCTTTCTTAATAATGGCTGTCTCAATAATTGAAGAAAGCGGAATTGCATATTTTTCATTTTGAATTTCTACAAGCATAACAGAAATGATCGATAATGTGAGCGGTAATTGAATCGAAAAAACCGAGCCTACTCCTTCTTGAGAATCGATCGTCACCGACCCGCCAAGCGACTCAATCGTACTTTTGACTACATCAAGGCCAACTCCGCGCCCTGAAACGTCAGAGATTTTGTCCGCTGTGGAAAAACCGGATGCAAAAATCAATTCATACACTTGTTTATCCGTTAAGTTTACGGCATTTTGTTTCGAAATAATTCCTTTGCTGATGGCTTTTTGTATCACTTTTTCACGGTTAATGCCAGCTCCGTCATCTTCAATTTCAATAAACACATGGTTTCCGCTATGGTAAGCTTTTAACTTGACCGTACCTTCTTCCGGTTTTCCTTTCGCACGGCGCACCTCCGGCGTTTCAATGCCATGGTCAATCGCGTTGCGAAGCAAATGAACGAGCGGGTCGCCAATTTCATCAATCACCGTGCGATCCAACTCCGTTTCCGCTCCAATAATTTCTAAATTGATTTTCTTGCCTAAATCACGCGCAAGCTGGCGAACCATGCGTGGAAAGCGATTAAAGACCGTTTCAACCGGAATCATTCGCATATTTAAAATAATATTTTGTAAATCGCTTGAGATACGAGACATCCGCTCGACCGTTTCATGAAGTTCTGGATGATTTAATTCACGCGAAATTTGCTCCAAACGTCCGCGGTCAATGACCAACTCTTCAAACAAATTCATTAAAATATCTAGGCGTTCAATATTAACGCGAATCGTTTTATTGGCTGCAGTTTGCTTATGAGTTGCTTCCTTCTCTTTTTGTTCTTCATTTTCCACTGTCACTGCTGCTTCTGTTTCCGATTGTGTTGATTGAGATTGAGTCCCCTGTCCTGCCCGTAGTTGATCAACATCAATGGCTGTCACCGTTACTTCTTCTATTTCAGAAACTTTGATGATTCGTTGATATAGTTGCTCTGACGTTTCTTTTGAAACAACCGTAACGATAAACTCCTGATCAAATTTTTCCTCTTCTAATAGCTCGACGGAAGGATTGGACTTAATCACTTCTCCCGCTTGATTTAATGCTTCGAACACCATAAATACGCGCGCTGCTTTTAACAAACAGTCCGCACGCAGCTTCACAAAAATTTCATACGTATGAAATCCTTGTTCTTTTGATTGCTGTAAAACGTTGTATTCAAATTCACCGTATGTCTGTATAAGTGACGGCACAGCGGAAATCGGTTCTTGTTTCGTTTTGACAACCGGGGGTTCCCCTTGTTCTATTTGTTTAAGTTGCTGAACAACTTCGCGAACATCCCGCTTTCCGTCCCCTCCTTCCGCGATCGAATTTACCATCGCTTCTAAATCATCGACAGCACGAAACACGATATCCAACAATTCAGGAGTAACGGTAATTTTATGGTTGCGAATGCCGTCGAGCACGTTTTCCATTTGATGGGTTAAGTTAGCTAAATCTTCAAATCCCATCGTCGCCGACATTCCTTTTAACGTATGTGCCGAACGAAAAATTTCATTGACGATGGAAAGATCAGCAGGACTTTTTTCTAACTCTAAAAGTTGTTCATTAATCGTTTGTAAATGTTCTTTGCTTTCATCGATAAAAATTTCTAAATATTGACTCATATCCATAGCTCTACACCCCTTGCCCGCCTGTGTATTTTATAATCGCTTCCGCAATTCCTTCTAGAGGCACAATATCATCGACTAAATTTGTCGCAATGGCCGATTTAGGCATTCCGAACACAACTGCTGTATCCTCTGACTCGGCAATCGCTTTTGTATCCCCTTTTTCTTTCAATTGTTTTAATCCAATCGTTCCGTCAGATCCCATTCCAGTCATAATAACCGCAATTTTTTCGTAATCACTTAACTTACTCACCGATTCAAACAATACATCCACGGAAGGACGATGTCCGTTTCGCGGAGGAGAGTAGTCAAGGTGTGCAATAAGCGACTTACCGGATGATTCGACGATAAAATGCGCATCACCGGGAGCAATGTACGCTACGCCTTGCTTTAGCTCTTCTTGGTGCTCTACTTCTTTTACAGAAATATCGCAAAGCGAATCGAGCCGTTGGGCTAGTGATTTCGTAAATCCTTTTGGCATATGTTGTACGATCACAATCGGCGCTGCAATATGTTTCGGCAATTGCGTCAACACTTGTTGCAGTGCTCTTGGACCCCCTGTCGATGTGCCGATACAAACAATTTTTTTCTTATGATCTTTTGGCAATAATCGTACTTCTATTTTACTATATGGCCTTTGCTGAGAACTAGCGATTGTTTCACTTTTCTCTCTCTGCTTGATTCCGCGCAAATTGGCGCGGCTAGCAAGAATGATTTTATCAATGATTTGTTCTTTTACTTTATAGAGATCTAGAGAAATATTTCCGGATGGTTTCGGGACAAAATCGACGGCACCATAGTGCATCGCCAAAATCGTATTTTCTGCTCCCTCCTTCGTCGTACTTGACAGCATGACAACCGGAAGTGGATGGTCCTCCATAATTTGTTTTAACGCCTCAAGCCCGTTCATGATCGGCATTTCCACATCCATTGTCACGACATCCGGCTTTAATGACTGAATTTTTTCAAGCGCATCTTTACCATTTCGAGCCGTTCCAATCACTTCTATTTGCGGATGTTCCGACAAAAAATCAGTAATGACTTTTCTCATAAAGGCGGAGTCATCAACAACTAACACTTTGATTTTACTCATAAACTCCCTACCTTTCTAAAAGAAATTGTCGCAATTTAGCAAAAAAGTTGACCGGGCGAGAAGTGCTCGATTCATCGATCGTCCGATTGGCTAAATATCGATCTGTAAGCTCTACCATCGCACGGCTTATTTTGGTCGTCGGATCAAAGAGCAAAAACGGTGTTTGTCTTGTTACCGCTTTGGAAACGGTACGATCTTCTGGCAACACGCCTAACTTCGTCACTTCTTTGCCGAGAAATTGTTTCATTGCATTTTTTAAACGGTGCAGCGTTTCACGGCCTTCTTGATCCGTTTGTGCACGGTTGACGATTAAATAAAACGGTATCCCTTTTTCTTGCATGTGAATGTACTTCATCGTCGCATAGGCATCCGTAATCGAGGTTGGTTCAGGCGTCGTAATCACAAAAATTTCATGCACAGCCATCAACAGCTGCAGACGATCTTCTGAAATACCGGCTCCCATATCAAAAATCAAATAATCGTACTGTTCAGATATCGATTGCAGTTGCTCTAAAAAATAATCGACTTTCTTGTGGTCCATCGTAAAAATGTTTGTTAATCCGGTTCCACCAGCAATGAACGATAAATTGCTAGGTCCTTTTTTGATCAGTTCGTGAATCGAAATATGGCGATGAAACAAATCAATGATCGTCGTATGAGATGATTGACCGAGTAAAATGTCAATATTCCCCATACCGATATCCATATCAAACAATAGCACGTGAAACCCGCGTTTTGATAACGTAAGAGCGAAATTTAATGAAAAATTCGATTTTCCCACGCCACCTTTTCCGCTAATAACGGCAATCGCTTTTGTTTCTGTTCCTTTGTTCATTCGACTCAACCGTAGACGTAAGCTTTCTGCTTGATCTCTCATCTTCACTCGACCCCAAGCAACGTATTTACGATTTTTTCCGGCGATGCCTCTATAATGTCGTCTGGAACACTTTGACCGTTCGTCAAATAGGCCACGCCAGCCTGGTAATCCGTCATTAAATTGAACATCGCTCCATACTGGCTTGTTTCATCTAATTTTGTAAAGATAAAACGATCGATATGAATAAATGAAAACTGTTCATAAATCGTTTTCATATCAACCCATTTAGCTGTTAATGCGAGGACGAGAAACGTTTCCATCTCTTCATTAAAATCAATAATTTCACGCAAGTCTTTGACATATTGTGGATTGCGAAAATTGCGCCCCGCTGTATCAATAAATACAACATCGTAAGTAGAAAACTTTTTCTTTGCTTCACGGAAATCTTCCATATTGTAACAAACTTCAAGCGGCACATCTAAAATTTTCGCATACGTTTTTAATTGATCAATGGCTGCAATTCGATACGTATCTGTCGTAATAAAAGCCACTTTTTTGCGATGTTTCAATGCACAATCTGCTGCCATTTTTGCTAATGTCGTTGTTTTTCCGACACCCGTCGGTCCAACAACGTTGACATATTTCTTTTGAAACGAAAGGCCGCCGAATGATAGCCCCTCGATTTTTTTCAATAGTATCTCCTTCACCCAGCTCATCACTTGTTTTTTTGTTGCCGTTCCCCGATGCAAATACCATCGTTCAACCGCTTCTGCCATAATCTCTTGCCGCAACGTATTCGACAGTTCTTGTTCAATGAGCAGTTCATTGAGTTCATTCAACGGTCGGGGATATGATGCAAAATTGGTTACTACGTTTGTAGACAACTGTTTTAGCATCGTTTTTAATTCGTTCAACTCATTCAATAACGCTGCATCTGAAGCTGGTTTTTGCTCGGATGATGGTCGTTGTACAGGCGTTGGGTTTACAAATTTTCCTTTATTTTCGTTGGTTGTTGAACGTACCGGTTTTGAATCGACCGCCGCAATGACTTCGATGTTTTTCTTTGTAAACAGTCCGAAAAAGCCGCCTTTATGGACTACTTTCGAATTTAAAATGACCGCATCATTTCCTAGCTCCGCTCGAATCATTTTCATCGCTTCTGGCATCGACGGAGCGACAAATTTTTTTACCTTCATTCAATCTCCACCACCCCGACACTTTGAACTTCTACATTCGCCTCTAGCTCATTATAAGACAATACAGGAACGTTTGGAAAATACCGTTCTGTCAATTGGCGCACGTACATTCGAACCGCAGGAGAGCAAAGCAAAATCGGCTGTTGATTCGGAAAAGAATGCTGCTCAAGCTGAAATGCTACCGCTTCGATAATCGATTGCGATACGGTTGGATCAAGCGACAAATAGTTTCCGTGTTCCGTTTGCTGAACCCCTTCAGCAATTGCTTTTTCCACTTTTCCAGACATAGTAATAACTCTTAGCGGCTCCCCTGGCACTGCATATTGGCTTGTAATTTGCCGTGCCAGCGCTTGACGTACATATTCCGTTAACAAGTCAGTATCGCTTGTCATTCGTCCGAAATCCGCTAATGTTTCAAAAATGATCGGCAAATTGCGGATCGATACTTTTTCCCGCAACAATTTTGCTAACACTTTTTGCACATCCCCAATCGAAAGCGGATTTGGCGTTACTTCTTCCACTAAAATCGGATACGATTCTTTTAAATGGTCAACCAGTTGCTTTGTTTCTTGTCTTCCAAGCAATTCGTGGGCATGCGCCTTTAATACTTCCGTAATATGTGTGGAAACGACAGACGGCGGGTCGACCACCGTGTAACCGAACATTTCGGCCTGCTCTTTCATTTCTTCAGAAATCCATTTTGCCGGCAAACCGAAAGCAGGCTCAAGCGTATCAATTCCTTCAATCGAATCATCTTCGATTCCGGGACTCATCGCTAAATAATGATCAAGCAGCAATTCTCCTCTAGCTACTTCGTCTCCTTTAATTTTTAAGCGATATTCATTCGGTTGCAATTGAATGTTATCACGGATGCGTACAACCGGAATGACAAGTCCAAGCTCTAGCGCCAATTGCCGGCGAATCATGACAATGCGGTCAAGCAGATCGCCGCCTTGATTTGCATCAGCTAACGGAATGAGCGCATAGCCAAACTCAAATTCAATCGGGTCTACACTCAGTAAATGAACAACGCTTTCCGGACTTTTCATTTGATCCATTTCAACGGCTTCTCCTTGCTCTTCCACAGCCGTTTCTTCTTCTTTTGGCGTTTTTGTCGAGAAATGATACCCACCAAGCGCCAGCAGCCCGGCAATCGGGATCGTTAACACATCGTTAATCGGCGTAAACAATCCTAATAAGAAAATCGTTCCTGCTGTCACATAAAGCATTTTCGGAAAAGCGAACAACTGCCGCATAATATCGCCGCCGAGATTGCTATCGGACGCTGCTCTTGTAACAACAATTCCTGTCGCTGTGGAGATGAGAAGGGCTGGAATTTGGCTGACAATGCCATCACCGACCGTCAATAACGTATATCGCTTCGCCGCTTCAGATACGTCAAGTCCTTGCTGTACGACACCGATGACCATTCCAAATAACATATTGATGATCACGATAATAATGCCGGCTATCGCATCTCCTTTTACGAACTTGCTTGCTCCATCCATTGCTCCGTAAAAGTCCGCTTCTTGTGCCACTTTTTCGCGGCGTTGGCGCGCCTCTTGTTCCGAAATCATTCCTGCGTTTAAATCGGCATCAATGCTCATTTGTTTCCCTGGCATTGCATCGAGCGTAAAGCGAGCTGCAACTTCGGAAACGCGCTCCGCTCCCTTCGTAATCACGACAAATTGAATAATAATTAAAATTAAGAACACGACAAAGCCGACAACAACATTTCCTCCCACGACGAACGTACCGAACGTTTCGACAACGCCCCCAGCATCCCCCTTGCTTAAAATCGAACGGGTCGTCGACACGTTCAATCCTAAACGGAAAAGGGTAAGCAGTAATAATAAAGAAGGGAAAATCGAAAATTGCAGCGGTTCACTCATATTCATCGAAGTAAGGAGAACTAGTAGCGCAAGAGAAATATTCACAATGATAAGAACGCTAAGAAGCCATGTTGGAAGCGGGATAATTAGCATCGCTACAATAAGCACAACCATGAGTAATACTGATAAATCTCTTGCTTGCATAATCTTTCGCTCCTTGAACAACATCTCGTCAAATTTTCCGCTTTAAACGGTATACATATGCTAAAATTTCCGCAACCGCCTTAAAAAATTGCTCTGGAATCGCATCGCCAATTTCTGTTTGACTATATAACGCCCGAGCAAGCGGGCGATTTTCCACCGTCACAACATCATGCTCTTTTGCTAGTTGTTTCATTTTCAGCGCGATATAATCAACGCCTTTCGCAATGACAATGGGCGCATCCATTTTTCCATCCTCATATTTTAACGCCACAGCATAATGCGTCGGATTCGTGATAACAACATCAGCTTTAGGCACTTCTTGCATCATTCGTTTCATCGCCATTTCGCGTTGTTTTTGTTTAATTTTTGATTTGATCAACGGATCCCCTTCCGTTTTCTTATACTCTTCTTTAATTTCTTGTTTCGACATGCGGATATTTTTTTCAAAGTCAAACCGTTGATACAAATAATCTAAAAACGCAAGAAACAATAGCGCAGCGGACGCGTAAAGCCCCATTTGCACAGCCAAACTAGCTAACGAGCTTAATGTCGTACTCAGCGATTTGGTCGTCAACGTCAAAATTTGACCGAGTTTCGTCCATAATACAAAAAACGTCACGAAACCGACAATTGCAATTTTTAAAATGGATTTTAACAATTCCACAAGCGAACGCAATGACAGCATCCGCTTAAATCCTTGAATCGGATCGAGCTTGCTCAACTTCATTTGCAAAGGCTCTGTCGTAAATAAAAATCCAACTTGCAAAAAATTGGCGATAAATGCTCCGAAAATAGCTACTAAAAAAATCGGCGCAACGACCCACGCTATTTGCTCTAATATTCTCAGAAATAAAAGATGCACGGAATCGACTGTAATGTCTGTCCTTGTATATTGCTGAAATGACTCGCGCAAAAGCTGAAAAAATGTTTCTTGATATAGACTACCTGAAAACAAAAGGACGGCAAATACAAGTAATAGCACAACGGCTGTGTTCAAATCAGCGCTTTTCGCAACTTGTCCTTTTTCGCGTACTTCTTGGCGTTTTCGCGGAGTTGCTTTTTCCGTTTTTTCTCCTGCGAAAAACTGCAAATCTAGACGCAACAATTTCATTTACCTGCCCCCTATTATATTCATCAAATCGCGCATCGAAACAAACATCGTTTCAAACAAATGTTGGGCAGCCATAAACAGCGTGGCCATCGTCAACATTAGAAGAAGAAAACTAACGATGACTTTGACAGGTAGTCCGACGACAAAAATATTGAGTTGTGGCACTGTTCTTGCCACAATTCCTAACGCAATATCTACTAAAAATAAGCTGCCGACAATCGGAGCAGACATTTGAAAAGCGATGACAAACATTTTGCTAAACGCCTTCACAACATATTGCACGACGTTTTCATGACCAAACGGAAAAAAAGAGTTCAAAGGGATGAGCTGATAACTATAAAAAACACCGTCTAATAAAATGTGGTGTCCGTTCACGGCTAACAGCAATAGCAGAGCAAACGTATACAAATATTGTCCCATCAGCGGGCTTTGTGCCCCTGTTTGCGGGTCAATGACGTTGGCAATAGCAAACCCCATTTGAAAATCAATTAACCCGCCGACAATTTGGATCGCTGCCATAATGATGTACGCCAACAAACCGATACAAAGGCCGATCAATACTTCTTTTATAACAAGCAATATATACATGCCATCCAATGCAATCGGTTCTTTTTTCATCCCAAGAAACATCAGCCAACTTACAAAAAACGATAGCCCGATTTTATGCGTATGCGGAATCGTTCGATAAGAAAATAATGGCAACGTTGTAAAAAAAGAAGCGACTCGTGCGAATACTAATAAAAATGCTGGCAAATACGACAATAATTGTTCCATACGATCAGCCTACAAATCTCGTTAAATTATTGAAAATTTCATATGCATAGGAAACCATTCTCGAAAGCATCCACGGACCGAAAAAAACAAGACCGACTAGCACAGCAACAATTTTGGGTACAAACGCAAGGGTTTGCTCTTGAATTTGCGTCGTTGCTTGGAAAATGCTGATGAAAAGTCCAACGGCAAGCGCTAGCAACAACAGCGGGCCACAAACGATTAAAATCATATACACGCCTTGTTCAGCGAGTTGAATAACTACATTTGCGTTCACAACCGTTCACCTACTTTAATTTAAAAACTTTCCAATAACGACTTCACAACTAAATACCAGCCATCCACAAGGACAAATAATAAAATTTTGAACGGCAGCGAAATCATGACCGGCGGGAGCATCATCATTCCCATCGACATAAGAACGCTTGCTACGACCATATCAATTACTAAAAACGGGATGAAAATCATAAATCCCATTTGAAATGCCGTTTTGATTTCGCTAATCGCAAAAGCAGGCACAAGGGTCGTTAACGGGATGTCTTGAACATTTTTTGGTTTTTTCGCACCGCTGTATGTTAAAAATAGCGCCAAATCTTTTTGTCTCGTATGTTTGCTCATAAACTCTTTGAGCGGTACAGAAGCGCGTTCATACGCTTGCTCCAAATTGATTTTTTCCGAAAACAGTGGCTGAAGGGCTTGGTCGTTAATTTGTTTAAATGTCGGTGCCATAATAAAAAATGTTAAAAATAGCGCTAATCCAATAAGCACTTGGTTCGGCGGCATCTGTTGCGTCCCAAGCGATGTGCGAACAAACGATAAAACAATGATAATGCGAGTAAAACAAGTCATCATAATTAAAATGCCTGGCGCAATCGACAATACTGTTAATAAAAGCAACAACTTCACAGACATCGAAACATTTTCAGGAGCAACTTGGTTAAAAAATTGCATAAACTCATTCATCGGACGTTGTTCCCTTCTCTTCAATCTGCTTCAGCAGCTTTTGACGCTCTTTCGCTAACTCCTCCATTTGTCTCGCAAATAGATCGCGAAACGGTGTTGCTTCGTTTTCCATTTCTTTTTTCTTTATGAAACGATTAAATAATTGAGAAAGCCACTTGTTTGGCTCTAACATTTGTTGCAGTGATTCATTATGCATCGATAACAGTTCCTTTACTTCATCATCATCATCAATTTCCCGCAATAGTTGAACGGACTCCCCAACACCAACGATTAAAATGCGCTTTCCTACTTTCACAAGCTGTACAGAGCGATTAGTGCCAACATTGCTGCCACCAAGATGTTCAATCAATCCGCGTTTACCTGATAAAAAACGCCCACGTTGATTCATAAATCGCAATAGCGCATAAATGAGGAACAGGACAAACAACGTAGCGAGAATCAGTTTTATCACATCCCAAACAGTAAAAGCGGAAGCTACTTGAGCCGGCTGCTGATTGCTTGTCTTTTTTTGATCAATAGAAGACGAATCTTCACATGCTTCCGGATGCTCTAAACATTGCTTTACAGTAGGAGATTGCTCCGCAAAAACAGGTGTTCCTGTTTGCGAAGCAACTATCGCTACGAAACATATGAGTGCTAATAGAATGATTCGAAACTGAAACAAGCTCGTTCCACCTCTTATGTTAGCCAAGTGTTTTATTAATCGCTTCAATGACGCGATCGGCTTGGAACGGTTTGACGACAAAATCTTTCGCACCTGCTTGAATCGCATCGATCACCATCGCCTGCTGTCCCATCGCGGAGCACATGATCACTTTAGCATTGCTATCAAACTTTCGAATCTCTTTCAACGCCGTAATTCCATCCATTTCCGGCATCGTAATGTCCATTGTGACTAAATCCGGGCGCACTTCCTTGTACATTTCCACCGCTTGAAGTCCATCCGCTGCTTCTGCTACGACTTCATGTCCATTTTTCGTCAAAATGTCTTTAATCATCATTCTCATAAATGCTGCATCATCCACAACTAATATTCTTGCCATTTCCAAAAAAACCCCCTACGCTATTTTAATTTTTTTAAGCGATCGCTCTGGCTAATGATATCCGTCACGCGCACACCGAAATTCTCGTCAATGACAACGACTTCTCCTTTGGCAATCAATTTGTTATTGACTAATATATCGACCGGTTCACCTGCCAGTTTATCAAGTTCGATGATCGATCCTGAAGAAAGGTTTAAAATATCTTGCACCGATCGCTTCGTCCTTCCTAATTCTACCGTCACTTGCAACGGTATGTCGAGAAGCATGTTTAAATTGCGCGTCTCCGTTTCTACAAAAGGAGCAGGCTCAAAACTTGCGAAATCAACCGGCTGTACGTGCTGTTGCCCTATTCCTGCATGCCCACCAAAATGATTCGGTGTATGCGGCTGCTGATACGCATGCGGATAAGGTTGATATGGCTGCTCTTGCTGAATATGCGGAGCTGCTGGTTGCCCATAAGCATAAGCCATATCGTTCGAAGAGCTGACCATAGATGCTTGAGAATTTGGAGCAGAAGATGGTATATCATTGTTTGCCCTGCTATTCTTCACATCCATTTTATCGGATAAAGACTCACTTGGACTAGACATTTGCAGTAAATTTTGCACTAGCTCTTTCGCAAAATCAATCGGCAATAGCTGCATAATATTTGAATCAATAAGATTTCCAATTTTCAAACGAAAGGAAACTTTCACTAATATATCCTCTGGAGGTAAATATTCAATCCCTTCTCCTTCTTTCACATCTAACAAATGAAGGCTTGGAGGAGAAATATCTACCTTTTTCCCAAAAATCGTCGACATCGATGTCGCAGCAGAACCCATCATTTGGTTCATTGCTTCTTGTACAGCACTCAACTGAATTTCACCTAACAAATCCGTCGGGTTTTGTCCGTCTCCACCTAACATTAAGTCGGCAATAATCGCCGCATCGGACTGTTTAATAACAAGCAAATTCGTCCCTAAAAATCCATCTGTATAATTGACTTGGACCGCTACATAAGGAAACGGAAATTCATCCGGCACATCTTGTCGGCGAATGACCGATACGCTCGGTGTCGTAATTTCGACTTTTTGGTTCAACAGCATCGACAGTGCGGTCGCAGAACTTCCGAACGAAATATTTCCGATTTCTCCTAGTGCATCTTGTTCGATCGTCGACAACACATCATCGACAGACGGAGTGTCATCAAACCCGCCCGTACCGCGCAAGAGCGCATCAATTTCATCTTGGGATAACATATCATCACTCATCATCGTTGTCTCCTCCCCCTTTCAGCGTATCTAACACTTGTACAGCCAATCGTTTATTCATTTTTCCTGGCTGACCAATAAACTTCGGAACGTCGCCAATTTTAATGACTAGCGGCTGTTGAATCGATTGATCTAATTGAATGACATCGCCCACGTCCAGCTGCAAAAATTCTTGAATCGTAATCGTGGCTGTTCCAAGTTCGGCAATAACCGGAAGTTTTGCGACTTTAATTCTTTTTTTAAGAACTTCCTCTTCTTCAGGTGCCCGTTCTTTTTTTTGCGTCTGCATCCAGTAATGGACGGAAAGACGCGGGATGATCGGCTCCAGCACAACGTGAGGAATACAAATATTAATCATTCCGCTCGTTTCCGCAATTTGCGTATTTAAGGAAATCACCACAACTGTTTCGTTCGGCGACACCATTTGCAAAAATTGCGGATTCACTTCAAATTCCGCTAAAATCGGATCAATTTCAGTGACTGATTCCCATGCATCCCGCAAATTGCTAAACGCTTTTTCAAACAAATTGGACATGATCCTCATTTCAATTTCGGTTAAATTATCGACTTTATTAATGCTTGTGCCTCTTCCTCCCATCACGCGATCGAGCATTGCATAAGCGACGTTCGGATTGACTTCCATGACGATATGTCCATCTAACGGTGGTACTTCAAATACGTTTAAAATCGTCATTGTCGGAATCGACCGGATAAATTCCTCATACGGAATTTGATCTGCTGACGCTACCGAAATTTGCACATATGTTCGCAATTGAGCCGAGAAAAACGTTGTTAATAACCTTGCAAAATTTTCATGAATGCGCGTAAGGCTGCGAATCTGGTCTTTTGAAAAGCGGAGAGCACGTTTGAAATCATACACTTTTACTTTTTTGTCCGCTTCTTCTTTTTTCAGCTCCTCCGCATTCATTTCACCGGTTGATAACGCCGCCAAGAGCGCGTCAATTTCACTTTGTGATAATACTTCGCCAGACACCGTTCTCACCTCCTAGCACAGTTATTGGAGGATGAAGGAAGTAATGTACACTTGCTCCACTTTCCCATCTTGCATGATTTGGTTAATTTTTTCTTTCAGGCGGGTTTTAAGGTTCATCTTTCCTTGCTCCCCGTTAAAATCTGCTGGTTTCATCTGAGATAATTGTTCTATAATGATATCTTTAATTTGGAAATCCCGTTTTTCCGCCTCAGATTTTGCATCTTCGCTATCCATTTGAATTTTAAAAGAAATTTTAATAAAACTTCCATCCGCTAAATTCGTTGTGATTTCTGGAACATCGACAGAACTGGCAACAATCTCATCTGCCGTCGGCGCTTTTTTCTCTCCATTCCCTGTAAACTTCAAGATAACCACTAAAGCAACGAGCGCTATCAACGTAATCGTTACTAATGTAATCAGCATCACTTTCCACAGTTTACTCACGATCTAATCCCTCCACATCTCGAGGAAATCCTAAAATCGAAATTTGCCGGTAAAAATTTTGGACGAGCTCCACCACATCCTTTACTGATTCGCGTACAACAATTTTTTTTCCGTTTGTCAACGTAATCGTTGTATCTGGGAAAGCTTCGACTTGTTCTATGTATATCGCGTTCAATGTGAATGTTTTTCCATTCAATCGCGTTAATGTGATCATATGTATATAGGCACTAGACGGAGTCTAGTGCCCTCCCTCCCTTATTATTTCTTTAAGTTGACAAGTTCTTGTAAAATTTCATCCGATGTTGTAATGATTCGCGTATTTGCTTGGAAACCGCGCTGCGCAACGATCATTTCTGTAAATTCTTCAGAAAGGTCAACGTTCGACATTTCGAGAGCTCCGGAAATAATGGATGCTGCACCGTTTAACCCTGGTCTTGATAACTCGTTAATCGTTAAGCCGTTTGCATTTCGGTCAAGTTTACCAGAGTTATTTGTTTCTTTAAATGTGTTACCACCCGTTTTCTCTAGACCGCTTGGGTTCGGAAATTGCGCTAACAAAATTTGCCCAGCAATTTTCAATTGACCGTTGCTGTCGATGAACGTCACTTTTCCATCCGCCGTAATCCCAAAGCTTTTCGCCGTTTTTGGAATTTGGATTAATCCCGGCTCAAAGCTTGTCGTATTGCTATATTTCGGTTCACTGTAGTCGTTTAATATTTGCTGTACACTCTCAATAAAGCCGCTAATCCCTTCTAAATATGGACCCATCATTTTTTCGGATTCTGCTAACGTATCCGGCCAATCGCTGTCATTTTCCGGAAGAAGCGGAACAGGGTTAATACTAGCTTTAGGCGATACTTTATCGTTGAAATACGAACCGGCAGGCGCCAATGTAGTGTCAGTAGGATCGGTTTTCCCTGTAATTTTTTCATTAAGGTTTTTTAATTGTATATTAAAATTTTTCACAAGATTAATAAAATCCGTTTTTGTTGCTGGATTGTTGTCAGGGTTTTTGGAAAACTCAGCTTTCCATTTTTGGATAAATTCAACTAACCCGTTTGTCCCATTAATAAAGCTCTCTAAATCTTGTCGCGCAGTTGCAACATGCGGTGCATTCGTTTTTACTGTATCAACATCTTTGATCGCCGCTTCGCCGATTAAATATTGGCCTTCAGAGTTGACGATATAACCGTACTCATCTAAATAAAAGTTGCCGGCGCGCGTAAAGCTTAAATTAAACACACGATCAATTGGCACGCCAGTATTGACTTTATTCGTTCCGAGCTGCCCGGCCGGCCCGTCCATACTAATCAACGTCACGTCGTTAATCGAACCGACGACAAAAAATCCGTCACCGCCAAGCGCTAAGTCAAGCGGGCGTGATGTCGTTTGTGTCGAGCCTTGTGTATGAATCGTTTCAATTGAACCTAAGCCGCTTCCTAAACCGATTTGCTTGCCGTTCACCCCTCCGCGTGTACCTGTTGATGACGTCGAAGCGGAAATTTGTTGTGAAACAAGGTCTTTAAATGTGACCCGTGCCTTTTTGTATCCATAAGTGTTCACATTAGAAATGTTGTTGCCAATGACATCTAATTTGTATTGAAAGTTACGAATCCCGCCGATTCCTGTAAACATGGATCGAAGCATAAAGAAATCCTCTCCTTTATTTATCGTTTCATTGAGCTGCTTCTGTCATTCCGCAAGCTCTTGGCCTCCATATGGTCCAGCCTTACTCTAAAATAATCGCTCCATTAATGTTTGTAAATAACTGCGTCTGTGCTTCTTCACGGTTCATCGCTGTAATGACCGTTTGGTTCATTGCATTCACAATGAGCGCCGCTTGATTCGTTAATACTAATGAATCGCGTATTCCTTTTTGTTTCGCTTCTAACACTTTTTGTTGAATAAGTGTCCATTGTTGTTCATCAATCGAAATGTTCCGCTCTTCTAATCGTTGCTGCGCATGCTTGCTAATTTTTAACGTTTGCTGCGCTTCTGAAAGCGCCTCGCGAAACGACGATTGTGAAGTTGTCTTTTGTGTTTGTTGGGTATTTGGCAACAACGGCGCACGCGGTAAAAACTGTACCCGATAATTCAAACGATCACCTCCTATAGTTGTGTTACTTTTGTTACATCAGAAGCGGAAATCACATCACCGCTATCTAATTCTAGCATCCATTTTGTTCCTTGCTGCAGAACCGATTTCACAAGAGCGGATTTCACTTCGCTATTTTCTCCATGCCATTCAACTTGCTTGCCAATCAGCTCGCTATATCGCGCTAACGACTGCATAGATTGTTGTTGCACAAGCTGTTGCAAAGCATCAGACATGCTCGCAATTTTTTCATATGTCGATGATTGCGAGTCAATAAATTTTTGCATCAGCGTCGACATGTTCATCATTTGCTCTAAAGATGAAAAGCTCGCCATTTGCGAAATAAATTCTTTATCTTCCATCGGATTTAAAGGGTCTTGGTGCTCGAGTTGTGCGATTAATATTTTTAAAAAATCGTCTTTTCCTAACGTTTGCTGTCCCGTTTTTCGTTCAGCAGGCTTATAATTGCTTAAATATAGACTTGAATCAATTGCGTTGGTAGCCATACTACACTCTCCTAAACCGTTGTATTTAACTGTTCTTTTAAAGCGTCGGCAAACTCTTCGGAAGCAGGCTCTGACTCTTCAGCCTGTCCTTGCTCATTTTCAAAAGGCTGTTTCGGTTGCTGCTGGCCTTGGTTTCGATTCATCCCACCCAACTCGTTTTGCGTCCATACATCAAATCGTTCCACGACGATATTTTCCGTCGGAATCATATGGCGAATTTGGTGAATGTTTGCCTCAATTAATTCTTTCACTGCTGTTGTATTTGTGATGATTTTCGCTGCTAATTCCCCATCTTTTTGCGCAACAAGTTTGATCGTCAATGTTCCTAAATGCTCGGGATGCAAACGAATGACAAGCTGGGATTGGCCGTTATTCGCTTTCGTAAACTTGCTCGTTTTCATAATCTCTGTTAGCTGATGAATAAACGAGCGCTGAACGTCGCTTTTCGTTTCTTTCGGCTGCAACAAAATGGTGTGTTCATTTGGTGTTTTGTTGTCCGTCAACATAGAGGTCATCTTTTCTAGATCGTTTGATAATGAACGCGAAGGTGTAAGATCGTTTGCTTCTTCTAGAGGAACAAACATAATCCCCCTCTCTTGATGAATCAGCTGTTCCCCATTCAACGGCGTTCGTTGTCGTTGCTCCATCGAGCGGATATAGCCATCAAAAAAGCTGGCAGGTTTATCGCTGTTTAGCAACGTTACACGGAACTTTGAAAATTCCTCAGCGCTGAGCCTTTGAACTTTTTCTTTTTCACCTTTTTCGCCTTTTTCACCTTTCATTTGCAGAGACCGACTAACTGTTTCAAGCAACGCACGCATGTTCATCACTTCGTTGTTCGTATTGCCTAGAAAGGCATTTGTATCACCTAGAAAGGCATTTGTATCACCTAGAAAGGCATTTGTATCACCTAGAAAGTCGTTCGTGGTGATCGAAAAGACAGACGATAGCCGGCGCTGAACGGTTTGAATCATGTCAGGCGGAAGCGGGATTTGTTTCTGCTCGAATTGAAACAGCACAAGCGCCACCGCTAGCAACGTTTCGGCATTTTCCAACTCTTTTTCGTCTTCCACGATTTGTTCAACGGGACGGCCTGGTGCAAACGCTTCTGTCACTTGCTCTTTCAGCGATGTTGGCAATAGCTGAAACAACTGCTGAACGACACGGTCGTTCAATGTGTCCTGTTGAACATATCCTTCATCGATTGGAATTGAATCGAACAGCTTTTGCAAATCTTGATACAGATCCGATACATTGAACGGAAGCAAAGGCAAAACCGGCGAATCGTTGACCGTTGCTGCTTGCAGTTGCTTTCCTTGTTTCATCGTCGCGAATAGAGCAGCAAACCCCGACGATAGCAATGTTTCTTGCTTTAGTGCAGTTGGTGATGGTACACTTGCCAACATAGAAACAATTGGACCGATATTCACATTTTCACCCCCTTTCATCGTTGTCCGTTTGCTTGCGCTTCTTTCGTCAGCAATGCTGTATATTTCGCTGCATCGGCTGGTGTCATTTTTTCGAGAATGGCAGCAACTGTATCGCTTCCTAACGCCGAAAGAATGTTCACTGCCTCTTGATCCGACATTTTGGGAATAATCAGCGCTGCGTTTTTCGGCGACATCGTTTCATACATTTTGGCGATGTCTTGAACGGTCGGTTTTTTTTCGTTCAATGGCGGCGAAGTCGTATTTCCTTGTTGTTTCGCTGATAATTCATCGTTTAATCGCTTAATTTCTTGTTTTAGCGCATCAATTTCGCTTTGCTTATTTTTAACTTCTTTTTCAAGCTTCTTAATTTGCATCGTTTTTTCTTCAATCGTCGCTTTTTGCTGCAACATGTTTTCTTTTAAAACTTGTTCTGTCGATTTTTGTGTATCGCCTACTAGCTTTGATATGAATGGAAGATTAGCTCCATATTTTTTGGCGACATCAAACACATTCACTCCGGCAATCGTTGTAATGACAAGTGTTAATGCAATTGTAAATAATAATGGAATTACGATGACAAACAAGAACCATTGAAATTTACCGACTTTTTCTTCCGTTTCTATTTCTTTCCCGATTTCTTGTTCTTTCATCATCTCACCCAATTTCTGCGATGGACAAATTGTTGAATCGAAACTTCGTCCATCCATCGATTTTCCGCTGCTTGAATCGCTTCCCGCACCGCTTTCTCATGGTTTTCTTTCATTTTTTCATATTTTTTCACTTCGATGTTTACTTCTGCTAATTTTGCTTGTTTTAAAAACATTTGCTCCCGAGCTTGGATGACAAGCTGCTGATAATGGGAAATCGTTCGTTCTAAATTCGTAATAAACAGTTGAAAATAACGAATATCTTGAATCGGTAGACCTAACCGCAACTTCTGCTTATGCATTTCTTCATAGTCTTCTTTCTGTTTTAAAAAATAATAAAGTTTTTCCGCTACTTTTTCAAATCGCTTTACCGCTTCATTGTATTCTCCAAGCGCTTTCTCTTTTTCTTTTTCTTTGATTGTTAATATTTTACTAAACTTAAATGAATACTCCATCATTTATTCACCCTGAATGCATGAGATGAAATAGCATATCGATGCTTTCTTCTCTCGTAAATTTTTCATGCGTATCTTGTTTCAAAAAAGATAAAAGTTTCGGATAATAGCGGATCGCTTCATCAATTTCTTTCGAAGAGCCTCTTTTATATGCGCCGATGTTAATTAAATCTTCTGAATGCATATAAGTCGAAAGGAGATGGCGAAATCGCTCTGCTGCTTCTCTATGTTCTGGCGTAACAATGTAATTCATCACGCGGCTAATGCTTTTTAACACATTAATCGCTGGATATTGTCCTTTGTTCGCTAAGTTTCGTTCTAAAACGAAATGCCCGTCTAAAATGCCACGAACCGTATCAGCAATCGGTTCGTTCATGTCATCGCCATCCACTAACACCGTATAAAAAGCAGTAATCGCACCATGCTCATTCGTTCCTGTTCGCTCTAACAGTTTCGGCAAAATTGCAAATACAGATGGGGTGTAGCCTTTTGTCGTCGGCGGTTCGCCGACAGCTAGTCCTACTTCCCGCTGTGCCATCGCCACGCGGGTGACGGAATCCATCATCAGCATCACATTCATCCCTTTATCGCGAAAATATTCCGCAATGGCGGTCGCTGTATACGCACCTTTAATGCGCATAAGCGCCGGCTGATCGGAAGTAGCGACAACGACGATCGAACGGGCAAGACCTTCAGGGCCGAGATCTCGTTCAATAAACTCGCGAACTTCACGTCCACGTTCCCCGATAAGGGCGATGATATTTAAATCCGCATTCGTATTGCGAGCGATCATGCCTAGCAATGTACTTTTTCCGACACCAGAACCGGCAAATATGCCGACGCGTTGCCCTTTTCCTACCGTTAGCAAGCTGTCGATGAGGCGAACGCCGACTTCAAGCGGTTCGTAAATCGGCGATCGCGATAGCGGGTTCGGTGGCTCTTGCTCAATAGAAATGGAGCGCAATCCTTTAGGGAGCAGGCTCCCATCGAGCGGCTGACCAAGCGAGTTAAGCACTTGACCAACTAAATCCATCCCTACCTTTACCTGCAATGGTTTTCCAGTCGCTTCAACAATACATCCCGGTGAAATATCTTGAACGGTTGAAAATGGCATTAACAGCACATGCTGTTCGCGAAATCCAACGACTTCAGCAGCAATTCGCTGTTTTTTTCTTCCACCGCCAACATGAATATAGCAAACATCGCCGATAGAACTTTCCGGGCCTTTTGATTCAATCATTAGGCCGATCACACGCGTCACTTTTCCAAACCGCTTATATGAATCGATCGTTTCGATTTCGTGAAGAAGCGTTTGCCAGTTCAAACGATTATTCCTCCTCAAGCCGTTCGAGCAGCTGTTGTTTGATTTGCTGTAACTGCGTATCTACACTTGCATCGATTCGGCCAAATGGCGTTTCGATCACACATCCGTTTTCCGTCAATTGTTCATCCGGATAAATAAAAATGTCTGTCGGCTGATTAAACACTGCTCTCAGTTCATCTTTTTGCTGCACAAGCATTTCGTAATAAAACGGATGAACGTAAACTTTCACTTCCGATTGTTCACGCACTTCTTTTATCGCTCGTTTTACAAGCGAAAGAAAATGTTCGCTATTTTCCATAAGCTTCTCGCCTAGTATCCGTTCCGCTACTTTTAATCCGATGAGAAGAATCGTTTCACTTGCTTCTTCAATTTGTTCATAAAACTGCCTATTGGCTGTTTCAACGATACGCTTTGCTTCATTGATCAGCTCATCGTAACGATGAAGCGCCTCTTCTTTTCCTTGCGCAAATCCTACTTCATATCCTTCTTGTTGAACAGTTGCTATAAGCTGTTGCTTTTCGATTTTCCAATGCTCTTGTTCTTGCGATATGTGCTGCTTTAAAGAATGGTAATATTGTTCCGCTTCTTGTTTAATCAGTTCGGCTTCTCGTTTTGCTTGTTCAATCATCATTTGAGCGTTTGTTTGCTCATCTATATCATTTGGTACTAAAAAATCTGTTTGTTTTAAAAAGTAGTTTTTCACTTCAATGATTTTTTTATTACTATGATCCGTTTTTGTAAAAGGAGCTTTAATAACGTTAGACAATAATCTCATCTCCTCCACCGCGAGCGATAACAATTTCACCCGCTTCTTCAAGGCGGCGAATCACTGCCACAATACGCGATTGTGCTTCCTCCACATCGCGAAGGCGAACTGGCCCCATAAACTCCATTTCTTCTTTGAATGTTTCTGCCATGCGTGTCGACATATTGCGAAAAACAACTTCTTTCACTTCATCGCTCGACACTTTCAATGCAAGCATTAAGTCATTATTATCCACTTCACGAATGACGCGCTGAATTGCACGATTATCAAGTGTCACAATATCTTCAAAGACGAACATTCGCTTCTTAATTTCTTCCGCAAGTTCTGGGTCTTGAATTTCAAGAGCATCTAAAATAGTGCGTTCCGTGCTTCGGTCGACACCGTTTAATACTTCCACCACCGCTTCGATTCCACCTGTTTGCGTATAATCTTGTACGAAAGTCGCCGAGAGCTTTCTTTCTAAAATTTGTTCCACTTCGTTAATGACTTCTGGCGATGTCCTGTCCATGAGCGCAATCCGACGTGCAATATCTGCTTGCATCTCTTGCGGGAGCGACGATAAAATTTGACCAGCTTGCGTTGGTTCTAGATATGAAAGAACAAGTGCAATCGTCTGCGGATGCTCGTTTTGAATAAAGTTCAATAATTGTGCTGGGTCTGCTTTGCGAGCGAAATCAAATGGCCGCACCATCAAAGCTGACGTTAAACGGTTAATAATGTTTAGCGCTTTTTCTGTACCGAGCGCTTTTTCTAGCACTTCCTTCGCATAGACGATCCCCCCTTGGGCAATATAATCTTGCGCCAAGGCAATTTGGTGAAATTCTTCTAACACTTCTTCTTTTTCTTGCGCAGCAACTTGGCGAACGTTGGAAATTTCGAGCGTTAATTTTTCAATTTCTTCTTCTGATAAATGTTTATAGACAGATGCTGACACATCCGGTCCAAGAGAAATGAGAAGTATGGCTGCTTTTTGTTTTCCTGTTAGTTCACCTTTTTTCTCTTTTTTTGCCATCTTCATTCCTCCTAGTCTTCCGCTAACCATGTTCTTAACAATTGAGCAAACTCATTTGGTTTTTCTTTCGCCAGTTTTTCGAGCTGTTTGCGGCGCAACGTTGCTTCTGTTTCTCTTTCTTCAATATTAGGCAACTCTTGTACAGGTGACGGAGCAACGAATTCGTCGATCTTTTCCTCCTCTTTTTTTCGTCTGCGCATAAGGAAAAAGATCATTAAGCCGATTAACACGAGCAGAAAAGCCCCGCCAGCGATATAAGCCCATGTTGGAATCGTTGGCTGCGCTTGTGTAAAATCAGTTTTCCCATTGAACTTTTGCACAGAAACAACAATCCGATTTTGAATATCTTGATCGGTTAAAGCTTGCCCGTTTTGCTTATCAATCGATGTTCGGACAACCGTACCTAAAATTTTCTTAATGTCATCGACTGTTTGTTGCGGCAAAGAATTCGGGTCTTGCGGATTTGGCGGCTCTACCATCACTTGAATGCCTAAATCCCGCACTTTATATGGACTTTCGACAATATGTTTTTTAATTCTGTTCACTTCATTATTAATCGTTTCTTCCGTTCTTTCATAATCTCCGTTAGAGCCATTGATCGATGATTGATAACTTGGAACATCATTCGCTCCAGTCCCCGGAACCCCGCCAGGCTGAGCACCTTGCCCGGAAAACGTTTCTTTAATTCGCTGCACGCTCACAGCAATACCTTGGTTATTTTGTTCATCGACAGGAGCAACTAAGTTTTCTTCACGGTTTTCCTGAGTAAAATCGACATCGGCGGTAACAGATACGACCACTTTATCCTGTCCCATCATCGTGCCAAGCATTTGCTGGATTTGGCGCTGAATATCTCGTTCAATTTGTTTTTTAATTTCATTTTGTGTCGTGAACGCTGTCGCTGTCGAAAATTTTTCATCATTTTTTAAGTCAAAGTACTCAAAATATTGATTCATAATGACGATATTATCAGTAGGAAGGTTAGGGACGCTTTTTGATACGAGATGATAAAGTGCTTTAATCTGTTCGTCGCTGAACTTATACCCTGGTTTTGTTTTTAAGACGACAGAAGCGGACGCTTGCCCCTGATCATCCGATACGAATACAGACGGTTGTGGGAGATTGATCATTACTTTCGCGTCTTCCACACCGTCAATGTTTTTGATTAAATTCGCCAGCTCTGTCTGCATCGCTTTTAATTTCACAACGTTAAACTCGTTATCTGTCATGCCAAAGCTGGCATTTTTTCCAAAAAACGAATAATCGATACTTCCACTATCCGGAATTCCTTGCGCCGCTAATTCGACTTTTAATGTGTCGGCCAACTTTTCTGGAACTTTGATCGTCGTCCCGTTGTCAGCTACTTCCGATTCAATGCCGCGCTGATCAAGCGTGGCTTTAATTTGTCCGGATTCTTGCGGCGAAAGATTGCTATATAACGGTACAAAATTTGTTCTCGTCGCAAAATATGATGCGGCTCCAACGATGACAAGAAAAAGGAAAAACGCGCTCACCGCCATTGTTTTTTGCGCTTTCGTTCTCCCTCTCCAAAAAGATGTCAACCGAGTGAGCCACTCTTTCATTCTTTCATTCATAGTATTCCCCCGATTATTGCGAGATAAATAGTTTGTTAACCTGTGGTACTGGTTGAATGTCATAATCTTGTTACTTTCAAGCGTTTTCCGTATTTGCTGCGTAATCACGACCTGTGGAAAATACATGATCAATTAGCATCCATCGACATCTAGCACCATGAGTATTGTTAGTCTTCTTCTAGCACATTACTTATACTTGCATTCTCATCATTTCTTGGTACGCTTCAAGTGCTTTGTTGCGAATTTCAAGGGTAAGCTGTAACGAAATGCTCGCTTTTTGCGCAGCGATCATCACTTGATGCAAGTCAACATTTTCTCCTTTAACTAATTTTTCTGTTAATTGACTTGATTGAATCTGGTCGTCGTTCACTTTATGAATCGCATCTTTCAAAAAATTAGCAAACGATTTTTGAGCGTCTGCCGGTTTTACAGCCGAAGATGTTGTAGCAGCGGTCGAAAAAAAGTTTTGACTTACTCCATGAATCATCGCTCATTCTCCTTTTTATTTACCAATTTCTAATGCTTTCATTAACATTCCTTTTGTCGCGTTAAACACCGTTACGTTCGCTTCATATGAACGAGTAGCGCTCATTAAGTCCACCATTTCTTTTAACGGATCGACATTAGGGAGCTGCACATAACCGTCACGATTAGCATCGGGATGCGTCGGATCGTAAACGAGTTTAAACGGCGTTTCATCCTCGATAATTTTTGTGACCTTTACACCATTTCCAACAGCTGAACGGCTGTTCATTGCTACCTGCAAATACGACGAAAAACTTCCTTCGTTCGGCTCCATGACGACTAACTTGCGACGATACGGTTGCCATTGTCCGTCCACAAATTTCGCCCGTGTCGTATCCACATTGGCCATGTTTGAGGAAATGACATCCATTCTTAGCCGCTGAGCCGTAAGCGCTGATGCGGTTGTATTTAAGCTTTGAAAAATGGACATAGATTACTTCCCACCTTTAATGACCGTTTTTAACGTATTCAGCTGACCGTTCAATCGCTCGATCAACGCATTATAGTAAATTTGATTTTCTGCTAAATCCGACATTTCCTTATCGATATCGACACTGTTCCCATTATGATTGTATATTACATCACTTCTTGTCGTCACTAAAAAATTGCTAGTATCGGGACTTTTGAATGGAAAATGTTTTGGATTGGTCCGGTACGCTTCAAGCGGTGCCATCGCTTGTTCGAGTTCCGTCTTAAAACGAACATCTTTCGCTTTGTAATTCGGTGTATCCGCATTGGCAATATTATTGGCAATCACTTTTTGTTTCGTCGCCGCATAATCTAGTCCCTGTTCGAGAAGTGTAAATGTACGAGAAAATAGTTTCAAGGAAAATCCCCTCTTTATCTTCTTTTTTTCGACAATATCTGATACTCTCTATTTTAAAAGAATGTGTAAATAATGTATAGCCGGAAGATTGTACTATTTTTACCGTTTCGATGCGCAAATAAAAAGAGCTGACAAAATCAGCTCCCTTTTTACCGTTAGTTCGCTTTTAATTTTTCTAGTTCTGTTAAAAATTTATCATTTAATACTTTAATATATGTTCCTTTCATACCGAGAGAACGCGATTCAATCACGCCGGCGCTTTCAAGTTTTCTGAGCGCATTGACAATCACCGAGCGCGTAATACCGACACGATCGGCAATTTTGCTGGCAACAAGCAACCCTTCTGTGCCATCTAATTCTTCAAAAATATGTTCAATTGCTTCTAGTTCGCTGTACGATAATGAACTGATCGCCATTTGCACAACCGCTTTACTTCTCGCTTCTTCTTCAATTTCTTCCGCTTTTTCACGCAAAATTTCCATGCCGACAACGGTTGCACCATATTCCGCTAAAATTAAGTCATCATCATCAAATTCACGGTCAAGTCTTGATAAAATAAGCGTCCCGAGACGTTCACCACCGCCGTTAATCGGCACGATCGTCGTTAATCCTGTTTTAAATAAGTCGCGATTTTCAACGGGAAACGCTGTATATTCGCTATTAATATCTAAGTTCGGAGACGTTTCCGTAATATTGAACAAATTGTTCGTATACTCTTCCGGAAACTGGCGATCTTCTAACATTTTTTTCATTCGTTCGTTTTCGATCGATTGTTTAATCGCAAAGCCTAACAGCTTTCCGCGGCGGCTGACGACGAACACGTTCGCCTCGATCACTTCGCAAAGCGTTTCCGCCATTTCTTTAAAATTAACAGGTTTCCCTGCTGCTTTTTGCAACATCGCATTAATTTTTCTTGTTTTTTGTAACAAATTCATCTTCAATAGCCTCCTAATTTTAGTTCCTCACAAAATAAATTCGCTTAAATCTTTATTTTTCACGATATTGCCTAGTTTCTGTTCGACATATTGTGGTGTAATGACAACTTTTTCAAGCGTAATATCCGGCGCTTCAAATGATAAGTCTTCTAGCAGTTTTTCCATAATGGTATGAAGGCGTCTTGCTCCGATGTTATCCGTCGTCTGATTCACTTCAAACGCTACTTCCGCAATCTTACGAATAGCATCGTCAGAAAATTCAAGTTGTATACCTTCTGTCGCCAAAAGCGCCGTATATTGTTTAATGAGCGCATTGTTCGGTTCGATGAGAATTTTTACGAAATCGTCGACCGTCAATTTCGACAGTTCCACCCGAATCGGAAAGCGCCCTTGTAACTCCGGGATTAAGTCCGACGGTTTTGACATATGAAACGCGCCAGCCGCAATAAACAAAATGTAATCAGTTTTTACCGGACCGTATTTCGTCATGACCGTTGAGCCTTCCACAATCGGTAAAATGTCGCGCTGCACACCTTCGCGAGATACATCAGCAGAAGAAGCACTTTGTCCTCTTCTTGCAATTTTATCAATCTCATCAATGAAAATGATTCCAGACTGCTCGGCAAGATGAACGGCTTCTTGCGTCACTTCGTCCATGTCAATTAATTTTTGCGCTTCTTCATTCGTCAATACTTTGCGTGCCTCACTTACTTTCAGCTTTCGCTTTTTGCGCCGCTTCGGCATAAAGCTGCTTAGCGCATCTTGCATGTTCATTCCCATTTGCTCAATTCCTGTTCCTTGCAAAAAATCGAATAGCGTGGCTTGCTGTTCTTCTACTTCTACCGTTACGAATTCGTCTTCTAACTCTCCGTTTGCAAGTTGAGCAGCTACTTGTTTCCGCTTTTGCTCAACATATTGGTCATCTTGGTGGTACGTTGTATCTTGCTGAGCTGTTTGCCCGCCACCAAATAATAACTCTAACGGATTTTTCATCGTCTGTTTTTGTTTTCCTGGCACTAATAATTCGACAAGCCGCTTATTGGCTTGCTGCTCTGCTCGATCTTTGACTTCGTTCATTTTCCGCTCTTTTACTAACCGAACAGACGTTTCAACAAGATCGCGCACCATCGATTCCACGTCACGACCGACATAGCCAACCTCTGTAAATTTCGTTGCTTCCACTTTGATGAATGGGGCGCCAACAAGTTTTGCAAGCCTTCTCGCGATTTCGGTTTTCCCCACTCCCGTCGGGCCGATCATTAATATGTTTTTCGGCACGACTTCATCGCGTAATTTTTCATCAAGCAAGCTGCGGCGATAGCGATTTCTTAAAGCGATCGCTACCGCCTTTTTTGCTTCTTTTTGACCAACGATAAACTGATCCAACTTTTCAACAATTTGCCGAGGTGTTAAATTCATCGTTTTTCCCTCCGCTACAATTCTTCGACGATGATGTGATCGTTCGTATACACACAAATATCGGCCGCGATTTCTAAAGCTGCTTTCGCAATTTCTTTAGCGGTCATCTGCGCACCAGCGTATTGCTTCAACGCTCGACCGGCCGCAAGCGCATAATTTCCTCCTGAACCGATCGCTAAAATGCCGTCATCCGGCTCGATCACTTCACCCGTTCCTGATATTAAAAGCAAATAGCGTTCGTCCATGACAATAAGCATCGCTTCCAATCTACGCAACACTTTATCACTGCGCCATTCTTTTGCCAATTCAACGGCGGCGCGCTGCAAGTTCCCGTTAAACTCTTCAAGCTTTCCTTCGAACATTTCGAACAATGTAAACGCATCCGCAACGGCCCCAGCAAAACCTGCCAACACTTTCCCATGAAAAAGCTTCCGCACTTTTTTCGCCGTATGTTTCATCACGACCGCATTGCCGAATGTCACTTGGCCATCGCCAGCCATCGCGCACGCGCCGTTATGTCGAATCGCAAAAATCGTCGTTGCATGGAATTGTTCCATGTTGATCCTCCTTTTTTGGAAGTCTAAGCCCGCGGATGCGTATGCAAATAAATATGGCGCAAGCGATCTTTCGTCACATGCGTATACACTTGTGTTGACGAAAGATGCGCATGCCCTAACAATTCTTGAACGGTACGCATATCCGCTCCTTCATTAAGCAAATGGGTGGCAAACGTATGCCTAAATATGTGCGGGCTCACTTTTTGCGTCATTGCCGCTTTTTCAACCACTTCATTCAAAATGTGACGTGCCCCTCTAGGTGTTAAAGGATTGCCGCGAAAGTTCACAAACAAATAGCTATGCGCTACTTTTCCTTTTTGCAAAAGTTCGTTTCGTCCGTTTTGCACATATCGTTCGAGCGCTTCTTTAGCAAAACTCCCAAACGGAACGTAACGTTGTTTATTTCCTTTCCCATAAATTAATATCGTAGAAAGCGAAAAATCGATATGAGAAAGTTGAATGTGACAACATTCACTAATACGAACACCCGTCGCATAAAGCAGTTCAATAAGCGCTTGGTTTCGCTGGCCGATCGCTGTATTTAAATCATTGACACGAAATAGGCTTTCTAATTCCTGTTCATATAAAAAACGCGGAATTTTTTGCTCTTTTTTCGGCAGCGAGGCAAGGGAAAACGGGTTTTCAGCCACCTTTTGTTCCCGTAACAAAAATTTATAGAAGCTGCGCAGGCTCGATATTTTTCGAGAGATCGAACGGCTTAATAGCTGCTCATTATGTAGCTTTGTTAAATATAAGCGAACATCACTATATGTGACTTCATCTAAACGTTGGATCGCCTGCTCACACATAAATTCAAAAAACTGTTCAATATCGCGTGTATAACACGCAATAGTATATTGTGAATAATTTTTTTCAATTTGTAAATATTCAATGAATAATTGTAATGAAATTTTCAAATTCTCCACTCTCAACACCTCACAAGGGCTACTAAATAGTAACATACATTTAGTAGCCCTTGCAATTATTTTTTTATAAAATTCTGAATTGTATCTAACGCTCTCTTGGCGTATTGCTCATTACGGCGTTTTTTATCTTTAATCGCTTCTTCAAGCGGGGCAAACAAAGCGAAATTCGCATTCATCGGCTGAAAATGTTTCGAATTTGCCGTCGTAATATAATGCGCCATGCTGCCAATAGCCGTCTCTTTCGGAAAGACGATCAAATCTTGCCCCAACAAAAGACGTGCAGCGTTAATGCCAGCTACTAAACCGGATGCTGCTGATTCTACGTAGCCTTCGACACCCGTCATTTGTCCCGCGAAAAACAAATCATCGCGCCCTTTGTACTGGTACGTTGGTCGCAATAATTTTGGTGAGTTGATAAACGTGTTGCGATGCATGACGCCATAACGTACAATTTCTGCATTTTCTAGTCCCGGAATGAGGCGAAACACTTCTTTTTGATCCCCCCATTTTAAATGGGTTTGAAACCCAACAATATTGTAAAGCGTGCCGGCCGCATCATCTTGGCGAAGCTGGACGACGGCAAACGGACGCTTGCCTGTGCGCGGATCTTCAAGACCGACCGGTTTCATCGGACCGAATAATAACGTTTTCTTCCCGCGCTTTGCCATTACTTCGATCGGCATGCATCCTTCAAAATAAATTTCCTTTTCAAATTCTTTTAATGGTACCGTTTCCGCTGAAATGAGCGCTTCATAAAACCGGTCAAACTCTTCTTCGGTCATCGGGCAGTTCAAATAAGCAGCCTCTCCTTTGTCATAGCGGGATTTTACATATACTTTGTCCATATTAATGCTTTCTTTTTCGACAATCGGTGCCGCTGCATCATAAAAGTATAAATATTCTTCTCCGGTCAGTTCTTTCAGCTTTTCGGACAGCGCTTTCGACGTTAACGGCCCCGTCGCAATGATGGTCGGTTCTGAAGGAATATCGGTTACTTCTTCACGAACGACGGTGACGTTCGGATGGTTTTGTACTAAATCCGTCACGCGTGCCGCGAATTCATGACGATCGACCGCTAACGCCCCCCCAGCAGGTACCGAACATTCGTCCGCTGCTTTGATAATGACGGAATCGAGCATCCGCATTTCTTCTTTTAATACGCCGACCGCATTCGTTAAAGCATTCGCGCGCAACGAATTGCTACAAACAAGCTCTGCAAATTTATCAGTATGATGAGCTGGCGTTTGTTTGATTGGGCGCATTTCATATAGACGAACTTGAATGTTTCGGTTAGCCAACTGCCATGCTGCTTCGCTTCCAGCTAATCCTGCGCCAATGACGTTTACAATCATGTTGATTCCTCCCTCGCATAAAAACGGTGAGGACTAACGGCCGCTCACCGATGACTATGATTGTGCTTCTTCTTCGTAGTCACATTTTACACACTGCACTTGTATTCCTTTCTTTAACTTTTTCTCTACTAATAATCCTCCACATTTCGGGCATGGACGTGAAAGAGGCTTATCCCATGACATAAAATCGCAAACTGGGAAGCGATCACATCCGTAAAATATGCGTTTTTTCTTGCTGCTTCGTTCAACAATGTTTCCTTCATGACACTGTGGACATTTTACGCCAATTGCTTTCACAATTGGTTTCGTATGCCGGCATTCTGGGAAGTTAGAGCATGCAACAAATTTTCCGAATCGCCCCATTTTATAAACCATCGGACTTCCGCATACTTCACAATTGATTCCAGCCAGCTCGTCTTTAATTTCCACTTCTTTCATTTCTTTTTCAGCAATTTGTAAACGTTTTTCAAAATCTCGATAAAATTCATCAACAACCTTGACCCATTCAATTTTTCCTTCCTCGATTTCATCTAAACTTTTTTCCATTTTCGCGGTAAATTCGACATCTAAAATTTCCGGGAAAAACTCAAGGATTAGTTCCGTGACAATTTCTCCAAGTTCCGTCGGGACAAAACGTTTATTTTCTAGCACGACGTAATTTCGCTTTTGAATGATATCTAACGTCGGTGCATAAGTCGACGGACGTCCGATTCCAAGTTCCTCTAGCGTTTTAACTAACCGCGCTTCCGTATAGCGCGGAGGCGGCTGCGTAAAATGTTGCCTCGGCTCAACGTCTTTGCCGATGACCGTTTCCCCCTCTTGCAAATCTGGGAGCAAGCGATCTTGTTCATCCGTTTGGTCGTCTGTTCCTTCTACGTACACTTTCATAAATCCCGAAAATTTCACTTTTGAGCCGTTCGCACGAAAGATGACGCCTTCATTTTCTAAATCAACACTCATCGTATCAAGAAGCGCAGGAGCCATTTGGCTGGCGACGAAACGTTCCCAAATAAGCTTATAAAGGCGATACTGATCGCGGCTTAAATACGGTTTCACTGAATTCGGGTCACGAAATACCGATGTTGGGCGGATCGCTTCGTGCGCGTCTTGAGCATTGGTGCTTTTCTTTTCTTTCCGCTTTTCTTGTGCCACATAGTCTTTGCCAAACGCCGCTTCAATATATGAAAGTGCTTCTTGCTGCGCTGTTTCAGACACACGTGTTGAGTCTGTGCGCATATATGTAATTAAACCGACCGTTCCTTCGCTGCCGAGATCGATCCCTTCGTATAGCTGCTGCGCAAGCATCATCGTCTTTTTCGTGCGAAAGTTTAGCTTGCGCGCCGCTTCTTGCTGTAGCGAAGAAGTGGTAAACGGCGGCACAGGGTTTCGCTTTCGTTCTTTTCTTGTCACAGACTTCACGATAAAATGATGTCCCTTTAGGCGCGCTAAAACGCCCTTTACTTCCGTTTCGTTTTTCAAGTCGAGCTTTTGCCCATCGATTCCGTAAAAATAGGCAGTAAATGCTTCATTTTGTTTGATGAATTCTGCTTGAATCGACCAATATTCTTCCGGCTGAAACTCTTTAATTTCTTTTTCGCGATCGATAATGAGCCTTAACGCCACAGACTGCACCCGGCCGGCGCTTAACCCTTTTTTTACTTTTTTCCAAAGAAGTGGGCTAATATTGTAACCTACCAGTCTGTCAAGCACGCGCCGAGTTTGTTGCGCATCGACTAAATGCATATTGATTGCCCGCGGATGCTGGAATGACTCGCGGATCGCATCTTTTGTAATCTCATTAAATACGACGCGGCAATCAGAATGAATATCAAGTTCTAGCATATGCGCTAAATGCCATGCGATCGCTTCCCCTTCGCGGTCAGGGTCGGCCGCTAAAAACACTTTTTTTGCTTTTTTTGCCGCTGTTTTTAACTCTTTAATGACCGGTCCTTTGCCGCGAATCGTAATATATTTTGGCTCATAATCGTTTTTTATGTCAACGCCCATTTGGCTTTTTGGCAAATCACGGATATGCCCCATTGAAGCTTTCACTTTATATTTTTTTCCTAAATAGCGTTCAATCGTTTTCGCTTTTGCTGGTGATTCCACGATGACGAGATAATCTGACATACCTTATCCTCCCTTAAGAGGTAAATTTAAAATCTTCATTATTATTAATGATTCTTATGACATTTGTCAAACAAGATGTAAAAAATTTTTATCCATCTGGAAAAAGATAAGTAAATTCATCGATAATATCTTGCGCCGAACGAACGAGTTTTGCCCCTTGCTGAATGAGATAGTTCGTTCCACTCGCCTGTTCTAGGAAAATCGACCCAGGCACGGCAAACACATCCCTTCCCTGTTCAAGTGCTAGGGAAGCGGTAATGAGCGAACCGCTTTTTTCTTTTGCCTGAATGACGACCGTCCCAAGCGACAAGCCGCTAATGATGCGATTTCTTAACGGAAATTGCCATTTTTGCGGCTTTGTGTGCGGAGGATATTCAGAGATAATAAGATGGTCGCGCATTAATCGCTCCGCAAGCCCCCGGTTTTGCTTCGGATAAATATGCCCGATTCCCCCAGCGATGACCGCGATCGTCTTTCCTTTATGTTCAATGGCGATTTCATGCGCAGCCGCATCAATCCCTAAAGCAAGGCCGCTCACGATTAACCAGCCTTCTTCAATAAGCGGAGGCAACAAAGTGCGCAACGCACGAATCCCTTCATTTGTCGGTTGCCTCGTTCCAACGATGCTGATCATTTTAGGAAACGAAAGCCACGCGATGTTTCCTTTAGCATACAGCACCCATGGCGGTTCAAAAATATGTTTCAACCATTTCGGGTAATAGTCATCAAAAACGGTAATGATGTGAATATTTTTATCCTTATATGTTTTTATCATACTTTGAATAGCAAAGGAATGTAAATCTTGGAAAAACAAAGAATATTGTTCTCGGGAAATCGACAGCATCGAAGCAAGAGCTGAATATGGAAGAGAAAAAATCGAGGAAAGTGATGGATCAATACGCAATAGGCGGTCAATCGTTTTCCAACCGACGCTACGGCAATGATGAAGATGGATGAGGCGCTCTTGAACTGAAGAATACATCGAATCTTCCTTTCTTCATGTTTTAAAAACGTCCCGCATAGAGCGGAATGCACTATACGGGACAGCCGTCATTAATGCGTCTTACATTTTTCGTAAAGACCTCGTTCTTTCAGCACAGCGATTAACGTTTCACCGATGACGGCAGGTGTTTCCGCTACTTTAATTCCGCACTCATTCATTTTCTTAATTTTTTCGGCTGCTGTTCCTTTGCCGCCTGAAATAATCGCACCAGCATGTCCCATGCGCTTTCCAGGAGGTGCTGTTTGACCGCCGATGAAGCCGACAACTGGTTTTTTCATGTTCGCTTTTACCCATTCAGCCGCTTCTTCTTCTGCTGTACCGCCGATTTCACCGATCATAATGACCGCATATGTTTCTTCATCCTCGTTAAATGCTTTTAATACATCGATGAAGTTTGTGCCGTTGACCGGGTCGCCACCAATTCCGACAGCTGTTGATTGTCCGATTCCAGCTTGCGTTAATTGATGCACCGCTTCATATGTTAATGTACCAGAGCGGGATACGATCCCGATGTGGCCTTTTTTATGAATGTAGCCAGGCATGATGCCGATTTTGCATTCTTCTGGTGTAATGACACCTGGGCAGTTTGGACCGATGAGGCGCGTTTTCTTACCTTCCATGTAGCGCTTCACTTTCACCATATCAAGGACAGGAATGCCTTCTGTAATACAAACGACAAGGTCTAATCCTGCATCGACTGCTTCCATAATCGCATCAGCTGCAAATGCAGGCGGAACGTAAATAACCGATGCATTCGCGCCCGTTTTTTCAACCGCTTCAGAAACCGTATCAAATACCGGCACTCCTTCTACTTCTGTGCCGCCTTTTCCTGGCGTGACACCGCCGACGATTTTTGTACCGTATTCAAGCATTTGCTTTGTATGGAACAACCCTTGTGATCCCGTAATGCCTTGAACGATGACTTTTGTGTCTTTATTAATAAAAACGCTCATTCTTCTCCCTCGCCTTCTTAACGTACTAACTCAACAATTTTTTGGGCGCCGTCCGCCATTGATTCGGCCGCTACAATGTTTAATTCAGATTCTTCTAAAATCTTTTTCCCTAATTCGACGTTCGTACCTTCTAAACGAACGACAAGCGGAAGTTCCAGACCAACTTGTTTCGTCGCTTCGACAATACCTGTCGCAATGACATCACATTTCATAATACCGCCGAAAATGTTAACGAAAATGCCTTTGACTTTCGGGTCAGAAAGAATAATTTTGAACGCTTCCGTTACTTTTTCTGTCGTTGCGCCGCCGCCGACATCTAAGAAGTTGGCCGGTTCGCCGCCGTAATATTTAATAATGTCCATCGTCGCCATCGCAAGACCGGCTCCGTTGACCATGCAGCCGATATTTCCGTCTAATGCGATGTAGTTTAAGTCGTACTTCGATGCTTCGACTTCTTTTGGATCTTCTTCGTCTAAATCGCGGTATTCGAGCACATCTTTATGACGATATAAAGCGTTGGAATCAAAGTTTAATTTCGCATCAAGCGCCATCACTTTGCCGTCGCCTGTCACAACGAGTGGGTTGATTTCTGCGATGGAGCAATCTTTGTCAACAAACACTTGGTATAAGCCCATCATAAATTTGACCGCTTGGTTGACAAGCTCTTTCGGGATATTGATGTTAAACGCCATACGGCGCGCTTGGAACGCTTGTAATCCGACCGCCGGGTCAATGTATTCTTTGAAAATTTTCTCCGGTGTTTTCGCCGCTACTTCTTCAATTTCCGTTCCGCCTTCTTCAGAACCCATCAAGACGACGCGAGAAGTTGCACGATCGACTACTAGACCGATGTAATATTCTTTTTTAATATCGCAGCCTTCTTCAATAAGTAGGCGCTTCACTTCTTTTCCTTCAGGACCTGTTTGATGAGTGACAAGCACTTTTCCTAACAGTTCGCTGGCGTATGTACGAACTTCCTCTAAGCTCTTCGCTACTTTTACCCCTCCAGCTTTTCCACGACCACCAGCATGAATTTGCGCCTTTACGACACAAACGGAACCTCCTAATTCTTTCGCTGCTTCGACCGCCTCTTCAACGGTAAACGCCACGCGCCCATTTGGCACGCTGACCCCGTAGCTTCTGAGGATCTCTTTACCTTGATACTCATGAATATTCATATCCCATCCTCCTATGTATAAAATAAAAGTACTAGCGCTTTCATTGTATAATGTGACTTTCCATATTGTCTACCATTTCAACATAAAATCAAAAAAATTCTCGCAAAAAGGAAAGCTGTTTCGCTTCTTTTTGTCGAAAACAGACACCTAATCCACATTGGCTAGTTTTCGTTCCATTCGATAAATAAAAGCGAACAGCTCTGCAACAACTTTATATAATTGTTCGGGAATGGCTTCGTTAATCTCTAACTCACTTAACAATTCCACAAGCGACGGATCTTCTTGAATTGGGATATCGTACTCTTTGGCAATCGCAATTAAGTTTTCAGCTACTTTTCCTTTTCCTTTGGCGACGACAACAGGGGCTGCGTGCTCGTGCGGGTTGTACGCCAAGGCAACGGCGTATTTCCTTTTTTCTTTCATATTCGATAGTCTACCTCCGAATAGTTATTCAAAACTCGTAAAAATAATACATCGCTTTGCTGTTGTTCTGGCGGTGTCGCCACCTTGACAGTCGACAACGTATAGCCGCATGCAGCAAGCCGTTCTTTTAACATGGGCTGCATGAGCGATACAATCGTCTCGAGTTGCGGCGTGTCATTAAATAATGAAACGTGGACGATGCTGTTTTGAATGCGCACATCGACTACCATTTCTTTTAAAGTTTTGAGCTGTAAATAAAATAAAATCCGACAGTAATGCGGATCGATCTCCCCGTCTTCTTTCTTTCTTCCTTGCCAGTGGATCGTGACATCCGTTTGCTCATTTCCAAGATAAAGCGGCAATTGCATAAACAGCGGCTGGATCGGGCCTTGTTCTTGTGAGAGGAGTTGATAACCGGTAAGGCGATGAATAAGCGTTTCGATCTGTTTTTTTAATGCTTCATCTTTTATTTCTTGCTGTGCGCGTAACAGAAGCGATTTTAAACCAACGGCAACAAAAGGAACGTCCGATTTCAAATTCTTCTCAACCGCCGCTTCATGTTCGAGGCCGAGCGCCTGCACAAGCGCTTTTATATGTTGCGTTAACGCTTCGGGAATGATGTTTTCATCCGAGAGCAAAAGCGATTGAACACCGTCGGGAAGCTGCCCTTTTTGATATGCTTCATAAAGGAAAGAGAGCTCATTGGGCGGTTTGCCGTCGCTTAACATAGTTAGCAACGTGCGAATTTGCTCTAGCGCCTGTTCGCGGTTATTCCCAATTTCATGTTGCATACGGACAATCCAGTCGCCTAATTGCTGTTTTACGTTTGATTCAGTTAAAGATTCGCTAGAAAAAAGGGAAGCCGCCAGTTCACGGTGAGTCATTATTTGTTTTGCAAGCCAATCCCACGGCTGTTGACCAGATTCGTCCGGCCATATTCCTAGTTTTTGCAAAAGACGATAGGCGTTTTCGTCACCGTGTTGCACCCAGTCGTACAGTAGCACGAGCAACGCTTTATGTGCATCGACCATTCCGTTTGTCATCCGCTGCAAATGAGCGGTCAACATTTGCGTTGCTTCCGATGTTTGCGCCGCCGGAAGCGACGATAAGGACATTTGTAAATCGGCCAACTGCTTAGTGAATGGCGTAGGCAACTGCACAGCTTTCAGTGCCAAAAAAACGGGCTCAGTAAACGGCAATCGGTTTGTGTACATCATTTGCAGCGCGCGCAAATTGATGTCTTTTTCCGGTGTTGCCAAAAGCCATTTCGCCGCTTGAATGACTTCCTCTTTGACAATCGGAAGCTGTTTTTGTAACAAAAAACGAAGAAGCGGCTGTACCTCGCGCGAAAGTCCCCATTTCTTCGCTAACAGTGCAGCAGTTTGTTCAACGGTAGCCTCGGTGTTATCTGCCTGGGGCGATTCAATGATTTGCAAACGAATGTTATCATCCGCCTTCGCCACTTGAAACCAATAATAATTTCCTGCGCGAAGTGGCGTTTGCAGCTCGGCTTGGATCATTTCATTGCCGATTTTCACAAACGCCATCCCGTTTGTCTCGACTTTTTCGATTTTTCCATATACGATTTGGCCATTGCGGAGCGAAACGGGTTTTGTCGGTGCTGACAAGTGGCGTTCCATCCATCCCTCTACATGTCGAATCGATGTCATTTTCTTCCCCCTTTTTTCGTCAATATAACGTCAACGGGCATTATAAGATGCCTTGCAGTGCCTCTCTCACAGGCGCAAACGAACGGCGATGTTGTTCGGTGATTCCGTATGTGCGAATGGCCTGTAAATGATATTCTGTTCCGTAACCCATATGTTTTTCAAATCCGTATTGCGGATACTTTGCCCCGAGTTGTTTCATCATGCGGTCGCGTGTCACTTTCGCCACGATTGAACTCGCGGCAATGGAAATGCTGTTGGCATCGCCTTTAATTAAGCTTTGCTGCGGAATGTCGATCGGCAGTTCCATCGCGTCAATGAGCAAATAAGACGGTTTTGGAAAAAGCTGTTCGACCGCTTGCACCATCGCCTTTTTTGTTGCTTGGTAAATGTTGAGTTCATCGATTTCTTTGGCGGAAACAATGCCGATTCCGATCGAAATCGCCACCGCTTGAATTTGTTCAAACAACGCCTCGCGTTTTGCTTCTGATAGCTTTTTTGAATCATTTAAACCTGGAACATAAGCATCTTTTGGCAAAATAACAGCAGCAGCCACAACTGGACCAGCAAGCGGTCCCCGCCCCGCTTCGTCAATGCCAGCAATGCAGGAAACGCCTTTTGCATAAAGTGACTGCTCATAGCGCGACATTTGTTTCCATTGTTGTCGCTCTTTTTGCGCCCGTTCTTTTTGTTTATACCAGCGCGCGAGCAATGTTTGTACACTTTTTCGCTCATCGCAAGCGATTTCTTGAAAAAGCGGATGCTGCTCGTCTAACGTTAGTAATAGTTGTTCAATTTCTTTCACCGTACGTTTCATTGATGATCGTTCCTTTCTATTTTTTATATCGGCACATTCATAAAAAAATAAAGCCCATTTTATTTTCGGGCTTTACGGTTTCTCAAAGCTGAGGCGGCCTAGTTTTTCCGTGCGGATATCGCGAAGGACAAGTTCTGCTACTTTATCATAATCGACCGTCCCGCCGCCCGCAAGACAGCCACGACGTTTGCCGATCGCATCAAACAGCTCGGCGATGTCATCAGGAATAACATGTAACGAATATCGTTCTTTTAAGCGATCCGGATATTGTTGCGTTAAAAACCGGAGCGCATATACCGCCACGTCTTGCAAGTTTAAAATGGTATCTTTAATCGCTCCCGTTGTTGCAAGTTTCAACCCAACTTCTTCATCTTCAAATTTTGGCCATAAAATCCCCGGTGTGTCTAACAGTTCCATTTCTTTGCCGACTTTAATCCATTGTTGCGCCTTTGTCACACCCGGTTTATCGCCAGTTTTTGCGATATGTTTGCCGGCGAGACGGTTGATTAACGTTGATTTGCCGACGTTCGGAATCCCAACAATTAACGCGCGCAGCGGCCGCGGATTTTTAATTCCCTTTGCCGCCATTTTCGCAAACTTGTCTTTCAACATTTCTTTAGCTGCAACTACGATTTGTTTGACGCCTGCTCCTGCCTGTGAATCGATCGCTAATGCCTGTAATTGTTGTTGCGCAAAAAAAGAAATCCATTGTTTAGTAATTTCTTCATCAGCCATATCCGCTTTATTTAATAAAACGATACGCGGCTTGTTTGCTAAAATTTCATCGATCATCGGATTTCTCGAAGACATTGGAATACGTGCGTCTAACAATTCAAATACGACATCGATGAGTTTTAATTTTTCTTGCAGTTCACGTTTTGCTTTCGCCATATGACCTGGAAACCATTGGATTGTCATTGTTTCCACCTACTTATTTAATAATGCGAGCATCGGAAAGCGGCCAATATACGATGTTCGCTTTCCCAACGACTTTCTCCATCGGAATAAATCCGATATGACGGCTATCTTTGCTGAAGCGGCGGTTATCTCCCATGACAAACAGATAACCTTTAGGTACGGTTTTTTCACCTGTTATTTCCTCTAATGTAAACGGTTCTGTTAACGGTCCGTCCACGAGCTGTTTTTTATATTTGTCTAAATATGGCTCTTTATAAGGCTTTCCGTTGACGTATAATGTGTCGTTTTTATATTCGATATGGTCGCCTGGCAAACCGATGACCCGCTTAATATAATCTTTCCCTTCTTCCGCATGAAACACAATAATATCAAAGCGATGCGGTTCACCGATTTTATAAGAAAGCTTGTTGACAATCATCCGATCACGGTCATGAAGAGTCGGCATCATCGACAGCCCATCAACAATAATCGGCGCAAAAACAAAATAGCGGATGCCGCCCGCCAAGAGCACTGCAATCACGATCGCTTTCAGCCATTCCCATGTTTCGCTTTTTTTCTTTGTCATCCTTCTCCCACCTAGCAGTATTTGATTAGAAAAAAGGAGCTTGAACACCAAGCTCCTTGTTTCACTTTACCATTCCATGTTTTCCATTTCCATTCGCAGTTTTGTGAGACGAATGGTGTTGATGAATTAGCGAATTTCTTTAATGCGTGCAGCTTTACCGCGAAGTTGACGCAAGTAGTAAAGTTTCGCGCGACGCACTTTACCGCGGCGAACAACTTCTAGTTTCGCGATTTTTGGCGTGTGCACCGGGAATGTACGTTCTACACCTACGCCGTAAGAAACTTTACGAACTGTAAATGTTTCGCTTACACCCGCTCCACGACGCTTAATCACAACGCCTTCAAACACCTGAATCCGTTCGCGGTTTCCTTCAACGACTTTTACGTGAACGCGCACTGTATCGCCAGGACGGAATTCAGGCAAGTCTGTTCGCAATTGTTCTTTTGTGATTTCTTGAATTAAATGATGCATCGTATTCAACTCCTTCCAACAGATGCTCATACCAATGCTTTTCATCATTGCAGCGGAACATCGTTTTAACGACTTAAGCCTAAGTCACAAAGATTATACTAGCATAAAGGGGTATTGGATGCAATAGTTACCGTTCGTTTTTTTGAAATTCTTCCAGCCATTTTTTTTGCTGTTCCGTTAATTCGTATTGCTCTAGAAGATCCGGGCGGCGCAAAAACGTTCGGCGCAATGACTCTTTTTGGCGCCATTCTTCAATTAAGCGATGATTGCCGGACAAAAGAACATCCGGTACTTTGAGCCCGCGGAAATCCGCAGGACGTGTGTACTGCGGATGCTCTAACAACCCAGAGCTAAACGAATCGTGCACTGAAGAAGTTTCATTTCCAAGAACCCCCGGCAATAAGCGGACGACGCTATCGACAATAACCATCGCCCCTAATTCTCCCCCTGTTAACACATAATCGCCAATCGAAATTTCATCGGTGACTAAATGTTCGCGAATGCGTTCATCATATCCCTCATAATGTCCGCAAATGAGAATTAAATGCGATTCTTTTGCAAGCTCTTCCGCTTTTTTTTGCGTGTATCGCTCCCCTTGCGGACAAAGCAAAATGATGCGCGCATTGTTTGCATGTTTGGCCAAGTGTGCAACCGCGTCAAAAATGGGCTGCGGTTTTAATACCATGCCTGCACCGCCGCCGTACGGATAGTCGTCTACCGTTTGGTGTTTGTTGTCAGCAAATTCGCGAAAATTAATGACATTGATCGAAACAGCTTTTTTTTCTTGTGCTTTTTTTAAAATCGATTCGCTGAACACGCCGGTAAACATATTTGGAAACAATGTGAGAATGTCGATTTTCATTAGTCGAGCAGTCCTTCCATCGGGCGAATCGTAATGAGTTTGTCGTTGACATTGACATCGATCACAACATCGGCAATGTATGGAATGAGTGCATCTTTTCCGCCTTTCCGCTGCACTACCCACACATCGTTCGCCCCCGGTGTCAATATTTCTTTGACGGTTCCAACCGTTTCGCCGTCTTCGGTTACGACCGTACAGCCGATAATTTCGTGAAAGTAATATTCTCCTTCTCCCAGTTCGCCAAGCTGGCTTTCCGGCACTTTCAAAACCGCTCCTTTAAATTTTTCAACGAGATTGATGTTGTCGTATCCTTCAAATGCCAATAAATCAAACGATTTATGAACGCGATGGCTTTTCACTTTTACTTCGATTGGCTGTGGCGCGTTGTCCATAAAAATGTAAAGCTTGTTACCAATTTTATACCGTTCGTCGGCAAAATCCGTTTTTGAAATGACGCGCACTTCGCCGCGAATGCCGTGCGTGTTGACAATCGTTCCGACATGAAACCATTTCATCGTTCTCACCTCTTTTTCAGCGAATTTCTTTCACAATGCCATCTTCAATCACAATTGCACGCATCTTGGTGATGTCGTCCCAACGGTCGCCGACATTCACCTCAATTAACGCCTGCACTTCTCGCTCTTTTAATTCGCTGCCTAACGGTAGGATGTGTAATTGTTCGAGCTGAAAATCCAATAGTTTGATTTTTTCGAGCCGATCGTCGATTTCTTTCGTAAAATATTGTTTTAATACGGTTGGAGAGTATTTGGCGTTTTTTTCGAGGCGTTTTTGCTCAAAACGAAGTTGGTCGCATTCTTGTTGTAATTTTCGTTTGCGTGCGGAAAATTTTTCGTGCAGTTCCGCCCGGCTTTTTTCGGTTAAAATTTGCTTCACTTCAACGGTTTGGATCATTTTCATAGCGACACCTCTAAAACGGTAATAAAAAAGGGGAGGATTCTCCTCACCCTTTGTCGTTAATTTGCACGATGACGCGCTTCGGCTGATCGGATGCCGCTGCGTACACAACCGTTCGAATCGCGTGAATCGTGCGCCCTTGCTTTCCGATTACCTTTCCGATGTCTTCTTCATGAACGGATAACGTATAGGTAATCGTCTGTTCGTCCGCAGTTTCCGTAACAACAACCTCGTCCGGATAATCGACAAGCGCCCGTACAATCGTTTCAATTAGCGGCTTCATTTACATCACATTATTTGCCGTATTTTAAGTTGTGGAATTTTTCTAAAATTCCTTGTTTTGAAAGCAAGTTGCGAACCGTATCCGACGGTTTTGCCCCGTTTTGCAGCCATTTTAATGCTAATTCTTCGTTGATTTTCACTTCTGCTGGCTCCGTAACCGGGTTGTACGTACCGATTGTTTCGATAAAGCGGCCATCGCGTGGAGAACGAGAGTCCGCTACAACAATACGATAGAAAGGCGATTTTTTCGCACCCATGCGTTTTAAACGAATTTTTACTGCCATTTTTTCTAGCACCTCCGTAAATAGTTCACACAAGATAGTATATTAGCAATAATCGTGTAGTTTGTAAAGTGTTTTTTCTTAACACATTATCCCCTACATAAACGGGAATTTAAACCCTTTTTTCTTTCCTTTTGTCATCGTCGTCATCATTTTCATCATTTTTTTCATTTCTTCAAATTGTTTTAACAGGCGGTTGACTTCTTGGACAGATGTGCCGCTTCCTTTGGCGATTCGCTTTTTGCGGCTGGCGTTAATAATTTCTGGATTCGCCTTTTCCTCTTTTGTCATCGAGCGAATGATTGCTTCGACGTGGGCAATTTGTTTCTCATCGATTTGGATGTTGTTTAAGCCTTTAATTTTATTGGCGCCCGGAAGCATTTTTAAAATTTCATCCAACGGTCCCATTTTCCGCACTTGTCCGAGCTGTTCGAGGAAGTCATCGAACGTAAACGACATCGTGCGCATTTTTTGTTCAAGCTCTTTCGCTTTTTCTTCATCGACCGCCGCTTGTGCCTTTTCGATGAGGGTAAGTACATCACCCATCCCTAAAATGCGCGAAGCCATTCGCTCTGGATGAAACGGCTCAAGGGCATCCATTTTTTCGCCCATCCCAACGAATTTAATTGGCGTGTTCGTGACCGCTTTAATCGATAGCGCTGCCCCGCCGCGCGTATCCCCGTCAAGTTTCGTTAAAATGACGCCGGTTAAACCGAGCTGTTCGTTAAAGCTTTGCGCCACGTTGACAGCGTCTTGTCCGGTCATCGCATCGACGACGAGGAAAATTTCGTCTGGTTTGGTGAGTTGTTTAATTTGTTTCAATTCATCCATTAACGCTTCATCAATATGAAGCCGCCCGGCTGTGTCGATGATGACGTAGTCGTGATGGTCTTCTTTCGCTTTCGCAATCGCTTGTTTCGCGATTTCGACTGGGCTGACTTGATCGCCGAGGGAAAATACTGGAATGTTCAGCTGTTTGCCGAGCGTTTCAAGCTGTTTGATGGCGGCCGGACGGTAAATGTCGGCAGCGACTAACAGCGGTTTCCGGTTATATTTTTTGCGCAATAAGTTCGCTAATTTCCCGGTCGTCGTCGTTTTTCCGGCTCCTTGCAAACCGACCATCATAATGACGGTTGGCGGACGAGTGGCAACGGCGATTTTGCTTTGTTCTCCGCCCATGAGCGCCGTTAGTTCTTCTTTAACGACTTTAATGACTTGTTGGCCTGGCGTTAAGCTTTTTAGCACTTCTTGGCCAACAGCGCGCTCGCTCACGCGTTTGATAAAGTCTTTAACGACTTTAAAGTTTACGTCCGCTTCTAAAAGCGCAAGCCGGACTTCGCGCATCATTTCTTTTACATCGGCTTCCGTTACTTTTCCTTTGCCGCGAATTTTGTTCATCACGCTTTGCAGACGGTCGGCTAACCCTTCAAATGCCATCTATTACCGCCTCCTACTCTAGTTTCTCCAACGCTTCAATCGTTTGCCATAATTCCCGGTCATCGGCATATTTTTGCAAAGCGAATTCCTTCAGCCGCTTAATCAGCTTTTGCCGTTCTTGAAACTTTTGGAACAATGACAACTTTTCTTCATATTCCTCGAGCATCGCTTCTGTTCGTTTAATATTATCGTAAACGGCTTGCCGGCTTACTTCGTATTCTTCTGCAATTTCGCCGAGGGAGTAATCGTCTAAATAATAAAGGGACATATAGCTTCGTTGCTTCGGGGTTAACAACGACTGATAAAAATCGTACAAATAGTTCATTCGCGTTGTTTTCTCAAGCATCGAACTCCCTCCCGCTTGTTAAGTAAAATACCTTTACAAACATTTAGTGTACCGTCTTTTCCGCAAAGTGTCAAGGGTTGGGACTTAATCCTTCTTATTTTCTTCATCATCCTGATCGTATCAAGCATGGCCGGAAAGGCGAATGCACGTAATTTCCTTCTCGATGAATCGAGGAAAAAATGACAAAAATGGTGTGGTCGTTTAAAAGCAGCCGTCCTTCTCCGTCCCATGTGTATTGGTAACGGTCGTCTTGCAGAAGCTTCGTCATCTTCACCAAATAGAAAAACAGCACCCCTCTATATAGGTGCACTTTGAAGCTTTAACATTTTTACTGTTTACGTCGTTATTTTTCGACTGTCGGGCGACCGAACAACCAGCCGCTTCCCAGACAAATAAATTTGTCTGGGAGCGGTGTTGTTCGGTTCCCTGTCACGCTTTGGCGTGACGAAGGCAAGCCATGGGCTTGCCTCGACAGTCGAAAAAATTAAGTTAAACTTCCTAGTTGTATTTATATTAGGATGCTGCCACATTATTTTTTTGAGCCATTTTTCTTATATTGCGCTAAGAAATTCATTCGACAGGCTCAACAACAAAGCTCCAGCCGTCCAGATATGTTTCCCGCTCATTGTCGTTCCACTACAATCTCATCCGCCTCCACTACTGCACCGCTTTTGTACGCCGACAATGGCTTTCTCGTTTTCACCGTCACCGAAACGCCCGCCGCAATCTCCTCCGGTTTCAGCTGTTTGCCAGTGGAACTGCGAATAACCGTATGGGAATCAATCGATATTTTCTGAATCTCCCGACGACTAAAGTCGCAGGGTTCTTGCGTACAAAAGGGCTTCTCGTACACCTGCGTGCAGAACTCACCCTTGTTCCGCAAGACTTTCATGGGCAAACACCTCTGTGGTGCTTAGCGCCCTGTACGCCCGATTCAAGACGTTGGACTTTTCTTCTCTATAAAAATAGTATACCATCTTTGACTACGTCAAAGCAATCGGTTCATCCCATGTCTACAGGCTACACCCTGCATAGGTTTTCTCCGATTGTAGTTTGTAAAAATAACCGACGTCTATTTTTTGTTTTTCTAATTTAGATAACTGAGACCAATCGACCCATATTTCCTTCTCGGTCGCCCTAGTGACTTCACCTTTAATCGTGTCCAATTTTGCTTGGCACCCCGAAATACCAGACCACACTCCCAATAGAACCGCTAAAACAAGCAAAAATGGCCTCATCGCATTTTGATCTCCATTTGCCCGTTGTTTTGTCTTTTAATGAACGTTTCTTTATTCTTCCAATAAATCCGCAAACAGTCCGTATACGTATTGTTCTGGATCGAAGGCTTGCAAGTCGTCCATTTTTTCGCCGAGGCCGACGAATTTGACCGGAATGTTCAGTTCATTACGGATCGCTAAGACGATGCCGCCTTTGGCAGTGCCGTCAAGTTTCGTGAGCACGATGCCAGTCACGTTCGTCGCTTCTTTAAACATTTTCGCTTGGCTCATCGCATTTTGACCCGTCGTTGCATCGAGTACGAGCAACACTTCGTGCGGCGCTCCCGGAATTTCGCGCTCAATGACACGCTTAACTTTCTCTAACTCTTTCATTAAGTTTACTTTATTTTGTAAACGGCCAGCTGTATCGCATAGCAAGACATCGACGTTGCGCGCTTTCGCTGCTTGGATCGCGTCATACATGACAGCAGCTGGATCGGAACCGGCCGACTGCTTAATCACTTCCACCCCGACGCGCTCGCCCCATACCTCAAGCTGCTCAATTGCTCCGGCGCGGAACGTATCGCCCGCTGCGAGCATGACTGTTTTCCCTTCCGATTTGAACTTGTGTGCTAATTTTCCGATCGTTGTCGTTTTCCCGACCCCGTTGACGCCGACAAATAAAATGACCGTCAAGCCGTTTTCTTGCATATTTAACGTAGCCGGCGCGTCATCGCCGCCTTTATAAATGTCGACAAGCTTCTCCGAAATGACCGCCTGCATTTCTTTCGTCTCTTGAATGTTGCGGCGCTTTACTTCCATCTTTAATTCGTCAATTAAATCCATCACCGTTGTCACACCGACATCGGCGGCGATTAAAATTTCTTCGAGCTCTTCAAAAAACTCTTCATCGACTTTCCGGTAACGGGCGATTAAGTCGTTTACCCGCCCTGCAAACGAATCGCGCGTTTTCGCAAGACCTTGTTTAAATTTTTCCGTGACCGCATCCGTTTGTTGTGTAATTTTCTCTTTGAACTTTTTAAAAAAATTCATCGTTCATGCCATCCTTTCCACATTACGACTTTACAAGCTATTTCGAACCTTCCAAACGAACCGATACTAACTTCGACACCCCTGACTCTTGCATCGTCACACCGTACAGCACGTCTGCTTCTTCCATCGTTCCTTTCCGATGCGTGATGACGATAAATTGCGTTTGGCTGCTAAACTGCTTTAAATATTGAGCGTAGCGATGCACGTTCGCTTCATCAAGCGCCGCTTCCACTTCGTCCAAAATACAAAACGGCACCGGCCGCACTTTTAAAATGGAAAACAATAACGCAATCGCCGTCAGCGCCCGTTCACCGCCAGACAGCAAGCTTAAGTTTTGCAGCTTTTTCCCCGGCGGCTGCGCGACAATGTCAATGCCCGTATTCAACAAATCGATCGGATCGGTGAGCTGCAAATCGGCGCGGCCTCCGCCAAACAGTTGCTGAAATACATCGCTAAAATGTGAACGAATTTGTTGAAACGTCGACAGAAACCGTTTTTTCATTTCTTGATCCATCTCGTCAATGACTTGATATAACGTTTCTTTTGCTTGCTGCAAATCGCTTTTTTGCGCTGTTAAAAACTCATACCGCTCCGATACGCGTTCATATTCGTCAATCGCTCCTAAATTCACCGTTCCGAGTTCTTCGATCGCCCGCTTGATGAGCTTCACTTTTTTGCGCGCCTCATTTGCCTCAATTTCGAGCGGATATTTTTCTTTTGCCGCTTCAAACGTTAACATATACTCTTCACGCAAGCGCGCTAACAAGTTTTCGAGCTCAACATCGAGGCGATTCAATTTCACTTCTTCGTCTTTGATAATATCAGTTAGCTGTTTATACTTGCGTTTTTTCTCTTTTAATTCGCGTTCAAGGTTTTCAAGCGTTTGTTGATAGTGTAGGCGCTGTTCGCGGCGGCTGGCAATGAGTTCGACCGTTTCGTTTTTATCTTGTAGTTTTTGTTGCCGCAACCGCTCGAGTTGCTCTTCGCCGGAATCGTTCGACTCCATTTCGGCAATCAGCGCCGACAAATCGTCTTTTGCCGTTTTCAGCTGCGTTTCCGTTTCTGTTTGTTCAAGTTTCATCCGTTCAATTTTTTCTTGCAGATGCTTTAATAGCTGCTGTTTTTCGGCGAGGGCGATTTTTTGTTCCGTCATCGCTATTTGCAACGCTTCTTTTGAATTTTGCTCGTCTTGTTTTTGAACGGCTAACCGCTCCATTTGTTCATCGATTTCAGCAAGCGCTTGTTGTATGTCACGCAGCTTTTGCTCAACGGTCGCAATTTTTCCTTTGATTTGTTTCATTTCTTGCTCATCGTGCATTTTTTCATGATCGTATAAAGTAAGGCGGTCATTCATATTTTTTTCTTGCCATTCGACCTCGCGCCATTCGCTTTTCACTTCTTGCAAAGCAAAGCGCCATTGTTCTGCTTGTTTACGAAGCTCGGCAATCTCTGCTTCCCGCTCGCCTGCTTCTTTCTTTTTCGCTTGCACGTACCGCTCCAATTGTGCCGTTTTTTCTTCCATTTCGCGAAGTTTGCCGGTAATAGTTTCAAGTTCGCGGTTTCGGCTCAACAACGAGTTCGTCTTTTTCGCCACTCCGCCGCCTGTCATCGCACCACCTGGGCTGACGACGTCCCCATCAAGCGTCACAAGGCGATAGCGGTAATGAAGCAGACGAGCCAGTTCGTTCGCTCCTTTTAAATCCATTGTCACAATTACATTGCCAAGCAAATGGGCCATGACCGTACGATACATCGGATCATATGAAATAAGTTGGCTTGCGATGCCGATAAACGCCGGATGATGTTGCACAAGCGCAAGCTGTTCAGCCGGAATGTGCTTTGCTTGAATCACATTCAGCGGCAAAAACGTCGCCCGTCCATACGCATTTGTTTTCAAATAGTGGATCGCTGCCCGAGCAGCTTCCTCGTTTGCAACCACAATATGTTGCATCGCTCCGCCAAGCGCAATTTCGAGCGCCGTTTCGTATTCGTTTGGGACGTGAATGAGCTCGACGACTGCCCCGTGAATGCCGGAAAGCTGATGGCGCGCTTTTAAAATTTCTTTCACTCCTTGAAAAAAGCCCGCATAATCATGCTGCATTTCTTCTAACATTTCTTTTCGCGATTTCGTTTGCTGCAAATATTGGTATGCTTGATAGAGCATCGCTTCTTTTTTCTCAATTTCCTGCTTGATATGCGACAGCTGCTCGAGCTTTTCTTGCAGCGCTTGTTCGCGCTCAGCGATCATCCGCTCCGTTTTTTCATATTGTGCTTTCAAACGCGCATGTTGCTCTTGCACACGATTGCGCTCAAGCAAATATTTTTCGTTCTCTTTTGCAAGCGCCGCCTGTTTCGTTGTTAACTTTTCCAGCTGCGTCTGCAAATGCGAACGCTCGTTCTTTAACGACGCTTGCTCGTGAACAAGCTCGATGTAATCGCTTTTTAATTTCTCCATTTGTTCTTCGACACTCACATCGTGTAGTGAAAGAGCTTGCTGTTTTTCTTTCAATTCCGCTTGAATGGCCGCAATTTGTTGACGCACTTGAACAAGCTGCTCCTGCTCTTTCTCAAACATTTCTGCTAATCGTTCCTTTTTCTCAGAAAAAGCAGTGATCGCTTCCTCTAACTGCTTTTTATATTGAGCAGCATTTTTCTTTCGTTCTCTTAATACTTCTTTTCGCCCTTCCAGTTTTTCGAGCTCTTCGCTTACAACGAGCAATACTTGTTGCAAGCCGTCAATCGACTCATCAAGTGCGGTCATTTGATCGCGAAGCTGTTCGACGGACGCTTCTTCTTTTTGCATCGTTGCCGATAACGACATTTCTTCTTGCTGATGGGCCGTCACTTGTTCGCGCATTGCGGTCCATTGCTGGTGAAGCGTTTCAATTTCATGAGCGATCAGCGCCACTTCAAACTTTTCTAGTTCGTCGCGCTTTTCAAGATAGTCTTTGGCAATCGAAGCTTGCATTTTCAACGGCTCAAGCTGACTCTCTAACTCATGTAAAATATCGTTGACGCGCTGCAAGTTTTCTTGTGTTTCAATGAGTTTATGCTCCGCTTTTTTCTTGCGGATTTTATATTTGAGCACTCCGGCTGCTTCTTCGAAAATAGTGCGCCGTTCTTCCGGTTTGCTGCTTAAAATTTCTTCGATGCGGCCTTGGCCGATAATTGAAAACGCTTCTTTTCCTAAGCCGGAGTCCATAAACAAATCAACGATATCTTTCAAACGACAAGGTTGCTGGTTAATCAAAAACTCGCTTTCTCCCGAACGATAAACACGTCTTGTCACGCTAATTTCTTGATAATCAAGCGGCAAAAATTGATCTTCGTTATCAAGCGTTAACGTCACCTCGGCAATGTTTAACGGTTTGCGTGAATCGCTCCCCGCGAAAATAATGTCTTCCATTTTCGCCCCGCGAAGTGATTTCGCCGACTGCTCGCCTAACACCCAACGGATGGCATCGGTAATATTGCTTTTTCCGCTACCATTCGGGCCAACAACAGCAGTCACACCCGGAACAAACTCGATCGATACACGATCAGCAAACGATTTAAATCCGATAATATCTAATCGTTTGAGGAACATTCGTACCCCCGCCTCGCTATCTTTCATATAAAATCCTCAATATTGTACCATAACTACTAATTCAAACATAGAGAGGAAAAAAGGGCTGACTATGTTTCGCTGAGCCAGCCCCTTTTTTGCGAAAAATGCGTTTTTCTTATTCGTTCGCCAACTTTTTTAACTTTTGCAGTGCCATCTGTGCCGCTTTTTGCTCCGCTTCTTTTTTGGATTTCCCGACGCCAACGCCAAACTCTTTTCCGTTTAACGAAACGCGGGAAACAAACTCTTTATTGTGCGCAGGTCCTTTTTCCTGTAAAATTGTATACTCGATAACGCCGTTGCCGTCGCGCTGAACTAGTTCCTGCAATTGGCTTTTATAATCCATCACATGAGAAAAAGCACCTTCATTGATTTTTGGAAAGATCGTTTGTTCCAAAAATCGAATGACCGCATCCATTCCTTGATCTAAATAAAGAGCGCCAATAAACGCTTCAAACACGTCTGCTAGAAGCGATGGCCGCATCCGTCCGCCCGTCATTTCTTCACCTTTTCCAAGCAAAACGAGCTGGCCAAATACAAGATCATTAGCAAACTTCACAAGAGACGGCTCACATACAATGGCAGCACGCAATTTTGTTAATTCCCCTTCACTCATATGAGGGAAATGTTGAAATAAATATTGCGAAATGGTAAGCTCTAACACAGCATCTCCCAAAAATTCGAGCCGTTCGTTATCTTCATGCGGTCGCTTGCGATGCTCATTCACATACGATGAATGGGTAAAGGCCTGAATCAAAAGCTTCTCATTCGTGAAAAATATGCCGATTTTTTGTTGCAACTGCTTAAACATTAATCTCCTTTTTTCGTTCATACGCTGTTCTTTGTCTTTCTGTTTCGACATAAATAAGGACCTCCGGACTTCATTCCATCAATATACTCGGTAAGACCGATCGCCCAATTGGATCAATAAAAAAAGCATAGAAAGCCCCGTTTAAAACAACGGGACTTTTCTCAATTATATCATTACATGCGGCTTTTTATGTAGTTCACAGCATCTCCGACTGTGACAATTTTCTCTGCTTCCTCATCGGAAATTTCCATGTCAAACTCATCTTCTAATTCCATTACAAGTTCTACTACGTCTAATGAATCAGCGCCTAAATCATCTTTGAAAGAAGCTTCTAGCGTCACTTGTGATTCCTCTACACCTAGACGATCCACGATGATTTTCGTTACACGCTCTAATACGTCTGCCATTATTGCATTCACCTCCTCTCATGATTATAGTCAATTTCTTGCCAAAATACTAGCTTGAATTTACATGACCATTCCGCCATTGACATGAATCGTTTGACCGGTAATGTAGTTGGCTGCGTCCGATACTAAAAATACGACAACTTTTGCGATATCTTCCGGCTCTCCAAAGCGGGCGAGCGGAATTTGCTTCAACATTTCCGTCCGAATGTCTTCGCTGAGACGATCGGTCATATCGGTCGTAATAAATCCCGGCGCAATCGCATTCACCGTAATATTGCGGCTCGCAAGCTCTCGTGCGGCTGTTTTCGTAAAGCCGATGACTCCTGCTTTAGCGGCTACATAGTTGGCTTGTCCGGGGTTTCCGCTCACGCCAACAATCGAAGTGATATTGACGATGCGCCCGTACCGCTGTTTCATCATCGGGCGAGTGACCGCCTTCGTGCAATGGAACACACCTTTTAAGTTAATATTGATCACTTCATCCCACTCTTCCTCTTTCATACGCATAAGTAAATTATCGCGCGTAATGCCGGCATTGTTGACTAAAATATCGATGCGCTCAAAGCGATCTATGACTTCTTTTACCATCCGCTCAACCGCTTCAACATTCGATACGTCCGCTTGAATGGCAAACGCTTCGCCGCCCATATGTTGAATTTCTTCAACGACTTCCTTCGCCTTTAATTCACTTCCGGCATAGTTGACGGCTACTTTCGCTCCTTGACGAGCGAGCTCTAAAGCGATGGCGCGCCCGATTCCGCGCGACGCTCCTGTAACGAGCGCTACTTTTCCTTGTAACATGTTCATTCCCCTTTCAATGCCGCAATGGTTGCTTCGAGGGAAGCAAGGTCGTTGACCGCATATACGTGCACATTGCGGTTAATTTTTTTTACAAGACCGGATAACACTTTTCCAGGTCCGATTTCAACAAACGTATTTACGCCTAATTCGATCATTTTTTCGACCGACTGCTCCCAACGGACAGGTGAGTAAAGCTGCTCAATTAACAACTGCTGAATCGTTTCTTTTTCCGTCATCGGTTCCGCCGTCACATTGGCGATCACCGGAATTTCAGCATTTGCAATCGCTATCGTGCTTAACACATCCGCCAATTTCGCGGCGGCAGGTTTCATGAGCGAGGAATGGAACGGGCCGCTGACGTCAAGCGGAATGACGCGCTTCGCTCCTTTTTCTTTTGCAAGCTGCGATGCACGTTCTACCCCTTCTTTTGAACCGGAAATGACGATTTGACCGGGGCAGTTCAAATTGGCAAGCTGAACAGGAGCACCTTCGTTGGAAACTTGTTCCGCAATCGCTTTAAGTTCCTCCGCTGCCATGCCAAGCACTGCCGCCATCGTTCCTTCGCCGGCAGGCACCGCTTCTTCCATAAACTCCCCGCGTTTGCGAACCGCATAGACAGCATCCGCAAACGAAATCGCACCCGCGGCTACAAGCGCTGTATATTCGCCTAAGCTGTGGCCGGCAACATAATCCGGACGGATTCCAGCTTCCTTTACTTTTTCAAGCAATGCAACGCTCGTCGTTAACAAAGCCGGCTGCGCATTATATGTAAGTGTAAGCGTCTGTTGCGGTCCTTCGAAAATAATCGAAGAAAGCGAAAAGCCGAGCCGCTCGTCGGACGCTTGAAAAATCGCCGCTGCTTTTTCATCTTTTTCTGCCAGTTCTTTTCCCATGCCAACTGTTTGCGAACCTTGACCTGGAAAAATAAATGCCATTTTCCCCATACGATTCCCTTCCTTATGAATAAATGTGTTCAAGCTCTTGCTTAATCGTTCCGACCATATCGTTCGTTACCATTTCCCTCGCTTGGCGCACCGCGTGGAAAATGGCGGTCGCATCGGAAGAACCGTGCGCTTTAATCACCGGAGCATTTAATCCGAACAAAGCCGCGCCCCCGTATTCCGAGTAGTCCATTTTCTTTTTAATTTCGAGCAACTTTGGTTTAAGTACGGCAGCCGCTAGCTTGCTAGAAAAGCTGCTTGTCAACGTCTCTTTTAACATCGAAAACATCGAAATGGCGGTTCCTTCGATCGTCTTCAACGCAACATTCCCCGTAAAACCGTCGGTTACGACTACATCGGCGACCCCCTGCAGCAAATCGCGCGCCTCGACGTTACCGATAAAATTTACATTCGCCTCTTGAATGAGTTGAAATGCGCGCTTCGCCAAATCGTTTCCTTTTTGATCTTCCGTTCCAACGTTTAATAATCCGACGCGCGGATGAGCAATTCCTCGCGCTTTTTTCGCATATACTGCTCCCATTAATGCATACTGCACTAAATGCTCCGGACGGGCATCGACGTTCGCGCCGACATCTAAAAAGACAAACCCTTCCCCGCCGATTGTTGGCAACGTCGGTGCCAAAGCCGGACGTTCAATCCCTTCAATCCGTCCGACAATAAACAGCCCTGCTGCCATTAAGGCGCCCGTATTTCCTGCGGAGATGCATGCATCCGCACGGCCTTGTCTGACTTCTTCCGCCATCAATACCATCGAGGACTGCTTTTTTCTTCTGACTGCGCGCACCGGTTCGTCCGTTGCTTCGATCGTTTCGTCTGCATGTACGATTTGGATCCGTTCGTCAACGGAAAGATGCGAACGAATTTGTTGCTCATCACCAAAAAGCGTAATTTCGACATCTTGAAAATGTTGAACCGCTTTCTGTGCTCCGAAGACAATTTCTTTCGGAGCGTAATCCCCGCCCATGGCATCAATTGCTATTCTCATTTTCTACTCCATCCTTTTTTGCGATGTTTGATCGATACATTTCAAATTCTCCGGAAAACACGAGCTCTTGCCCCACGTAGCTGTTCACTTCAACAATCGTTCTTCCATTTTCATTGACACCTTTTACCTTCGCTTTGGCCACGACACGTTCATTTTCTTTTACTTGTCGTGTAAAACGAATGTTCGCTTTTGCTGTCAGCGCCAGTTCATCATTGATGACGGCAACGGCGAGCGAATTCGCTTGCGCAAATAAATGGTGTCCGCGCGCGATTTGGTTTCGTTTAAACACATGCTCTTTTTTCACATCAAAAATCGAAATCGCGCTTTGATCCGGTTCAATATCGATAATTTCACCGATCACTTCTTCAATTGGTAGCGATTTGACTTTATCGACAAACGATTTTTCCGCTACGTGCTTAATGCGTTCGCGCAATTCTGGAATTGATAATTCTAACCGATCGAGACGAATCGTTTGAATGCTGACAGAAAATTTTTCGGCCAATTCTTCATCTGTAATAAACGGATTTTCTTCAATCGTTGCTTTCAGCATTCTTTGCCGTTCTCGCTTCGTTCTTCGCATGTTGTATACACCGTCCGCTTCTATGACTAGGTACTAATAGTAGTATATAATCACAAAAAACAGATTGCAAGACTAAGTTTGCAATCCGTATTGATTAATCCAATTTTTCTCCGCTTAACACACCTGATTCGTGCAAATAAAGGCGCAGCCATTGATATGCATCATCGTGCCAAAACGCGCGTGAATTAATCAATTTGGCCGCATCGTTTCGCGCCACTTCAAGAATGCGGTAGTCGTGCACAACATCTCCTAATTTAAAGTCTGGCATGCCGCTTTGTTTCGTGCCGAAGAAATCTCCCGGACCACGCAGCTGTAAATCTTTTTCCGATAATAAAAAGCCGTCATTCGTTTCTGTCATAATACGCATGCGCTCTTTTCCCGTTTCCGATTTCGGGTCCGCTACAAGAATGCAATACGATTGCTCGCTGCCGCGGCCGACACGCCCCCTTAGCTGATGGAGCTGCGCTAAGCCGAACCGCTCCGCATCGTAAATGACCATCACCGTCGCATTCGGCACGTTGACGCCTACTTCGACGACCGTTGTCGACACTAAAATTTGCACTTCATTTTGACTGAATGCTTTCATCACCGCATCTTTTTCCTCTGAAGAAAGCCGGCCATGCATGAGCCCGATTCGATATTTACCCCGATAATGATGCACAAGCATACTATGAACATCGATGGCATTTTGTACATCTAATTTTTCTGATTCCTCAATGAGCGGGCAAATGACATATGCTTGTCTCCCTTTTTGCACCTCTTTTTCAATAAAATCGAGGACTCGCTCAAGCATATAGTGCTTGACCCAATATGTTTCGATTTTTTTCCGGCCTGCCGGCATTTCATCAATGATCGAAACGTCCATTTCACCAAATGACGTAATCGCCAGCGTTCGCGGAATCGGAGTTGCCGTCATAAATAAAACATCCGGCGATTCTCCTTTTTCACGCAAAATGCGCCGTTGTTCGACACCAAAACGATGCTGTTCATCGGTAATGACTAAGCCGAGCTGGCGAAAATTCACTTCCTCTTGAATAAGAGCGTGTGTACCGATGACGATATCAATCTGTCCTACAGCGAGTTTTTCTAGCATCTCTTTTCGCCGCTTGCCTTTGACCGAGCTTGTCAAAAGTTCGACCGATACGTTTGCCCTCGCTAATAGCTGCTTTAGCGAGTGGGCATGCTGTTCTGCTAAAATCTCCGTCGGCACCATAAGCGCCCCTTGATAGCCGGACAAGACGGTCGCATATAAAGCGATCGCGGCGACGACCGTTTTCCCTGAACCGACGTCCCCTTGCAGAAGCCGGTTCATTCGGTATGGTGACCGCATGTCTTTTACAATCTCTTGAACGACCCGCTTTTGTGCCCCTGTTAGCGGAAACGGGAGCTGTTGGATGAACTGTTGCAATTTCTCCACGGAAAAATCGTGAGCGATTCCTTGTGAATGTTCACGTTGTATTTTACGTAACGCATGAATTTTCAATTGAAACAATAAAAACTCCTCATAGACGAGCCGTCGCCGTGCTTGTTTTAACTCTTCATAAGAGCGCGGAAAATGAATGGCGCGAATCGCTTCCTTTTTCGTCCAAAGGCGATATGTCTGAATGATCGAAGCAGGAAGCGGCTCCTCGATTGCATCACTAAATTGTTCGAGCGCCAATTTCATAAACCGCCGCATTCCTTTGACCGTCAATGCGCCTCTTGTCGAATAGACCGGCTCTAATTCGTGGCTTTGGGAGAAAGATCCAATCTTCAGTTCCATCGCCGTAATCGTCTGACGATGCTGATCCCATTTTCCGATTACCGTCACCGTTTCGTTGATAGACAGCTTGTTTTTTAAATACGGCCGATTAAAGCAAACGACCGTAATTAAATAATGGTCGACAAGCAAGCGAAACGTTAGGCGCGATTTTTTACGGGCATAATACGTAAGCGAAGGCTCGCTGTGAACTTTCCCTTCCACCGTCACTTTTTCGTCATGCTTCACGTCCGCTAAATCGCGGATCTCATAATCTTCATAGCGAAACGGGAAATAAGTAAGCAAATCCCCGATCGTCTCAATGCCCATATCCCGGAACGCTTCGCTCGTTTCTTCTCCGATTCCTTTTATTTGTGTAACTGGTTGTTGCCATACGTTAACCACGGTTATTGTTAGACACGCCGGAAACTTTCGCAGCTAATGCGCGACTTATCGGCGTTGCCGCTAACCCTCCTTGTGCAGTTTTTTAAGCTGTCGGCATCGTTTCGCCGATGCGGTACATCGCTTCGATACTTCACCGCATGGAATGCTGCTTTTCATACCGGCAAGCACCATATCAGCCGTCACCATCGCATTTGGCCGCACCCGTCACGTTTCGCTTGACGCACGGCACTTCCACTAAACCCGTTTGCGCAAAAGAACCGTAAAAGGATATGTGCGCCCATTTCGGCTTTCTTCCAAATAAGCTGCACGACTCTCTGCCAATCCTCGCAGCTCCTGCTGTATGAGAGCTCAATAATCCTATCATAATTGGTCCGATAATATCGAATGCACTTTTATACTTCATGATGTCTCTCTTCCTTTAGTCCCCAATAAAATAGAAGGGAGAATTCCCCTTCTACTATTCTAACATATCATTCAACAGAAAAGATAAACGGATATAGCGGTTGCGCCCCATTATGTGCTTCTACTTCTACATCCGGATATGCATCTTCGATATAATTGATAATCGTTTTTACTTCTGCTTCCGTTGTTTCTGCACCGTATAAAATCGTCACAATTTCAGATTCGTCATCAATTAGTTCATTGAGCAACTTTTTCGTAACATTGAGCTTATCTTTTTCTGATACAACAATTTTTCCATCGGCAATGCCCATGTAGTCGTCTTTCGCGATCTCTACTCCATCGATCATCGTATCGCGCACGGCAAATGTCACCTGTCCTGTTTTCACTTGCGATAAAGCGGCTACCATCGCTTTCTCATTTTGTTCAACCGAAACGGACGGATTAAACGCCAAAATCGCAGACATTCCTTGAGGAACCGTTTTCGATGGAACGACAATGACACGGTTGTCTACTACCGAAGCCGCTTGTTCTGCAGCCATAATAATATTTTTATTATTTGGCAGCACGAAAACCGTTTCGGCATGAACGCTTTCAATCGCTTTGACGATATCTTCCGTACTTGGATTCATCGTTTGGCCGCCCTCAATGACCGCATGTGCCCCGATACTCTCGAACAACTTGGCAATTCCGTCTCCCATCGCAATTGTAACAATCCCGTACGGTTGCTGCTGTTTTGGCACATTAGGCATTGCTTGAGGAGTTTCGTTCACGATGTTAGCGTGCTGTTCGCGCATGTTTTCAATTTTAATATTGAATAAACTGCCATAGCGTTGTCCGTATGTTAACACTTCACCAGGATGTTCCGCATGAATATGCACTTTCACAAGTTCCTCGTCCGCAATCACTAATAACGAATCGCCAAATTGACTTAAATCTTCGCGGAACTTCTCTTCGGAAAACGGATGCTCGCGAAGCTTTTCTTCTTCAAAGCGAACCATAAATTCCGTGCAATAGCCAAACTCGATTTCATCCGTATGGATATGGCTTTGGGCGCTTTTATGATGTTCTGCATTGACAAGTTCCTGCATGGAAACGGTTGCGTTTTTCAAGTCTTCAACCGCTTCGCCTTTTAATTCCGCTAAAAATCCTTCATATACATAAACCAACCCTTGTCCACCGCTATCGACCACGCCTACTTCTTTTAATACCGGAAGAAGGTCCGGCGTGCGCTGCAAAGATGCTTTTGCTTCTTTCACGACTTCTTCCATCACAGCCGCAAGATCCGGCTGTTTTTTTGCTATAACAACAGCACGTTTCGCAGCATCTTTTGCAACTGTTAAAATGGTTCCCTCAACCGGCTTCATTACCGCTTTATAAGCAGTAGCAACCCCCGCTTCCAACGCAGCCGCAAACTCAACGCTTGTAATCGTTTGCTTTCCTTCAACGGCTTTAGCAAATCCGCGGAATAGCTGCGATAAAATGACACCCGAGTTTCCGCGAGCGCCCATCAGCAAACCTTTTGCAAGGGCGCTCGCCACTTTTCCGATATGGTCAGAAATATGGTTTTTGACTTCTTTTGCTCCGGAAGTCATGGATAAATTCATGTTCGTTCCTGTATCTCCATCTGGGACCGGAAAGACGTTCAGCGCATCTACTGCTTTGGCATTGTTTGATAAATGCTGCGCCCCTTTTAATACCATGTTTGCAAAACGTCTTCCGTCTAACGTCCGAATTGTCACCGATGTATTCCTCCTTACTGTACTATAGGTTCGTAACACGAACCCCTTGAACATAGATGTTAATCGATTGCACAGAAAGTCCTAACGTCTGATCTAACGTGTATTTTACTTTTGTTTGTACGTTATGGGCGACTTCAGAAATTTTCACTCCGTAGCTGACGATAATGTACATATCGATTTGCACTTCGCCGTTTTCTTCCCGCACAATCACGCCTTTTGCAAAGTTTTCTCTACGCAAAATTTCTGAAATTCCATCTTTAATTTGATTTTTTGACACCATCCCAACAATTCCATAACAATCTACAGCAGCTCCACCTGCAATCGTGGCAATGACATCGTTTGATATTTCAATTCGTCCATACTTCGTTTGCAATTCAATGGACATATTGGTTTCCTCCTTCGGAAATGTTCGCATAGCTACAGCCATTTTACTATAACAGCTACCTTTTTAAAAGTATCCCTTCGCCCACTAGTATTATTTATCCTAAAATCAAATGGTATGTCAAGGAGATTTTCTTGAAAGGTTGGGATTGTACTATTGCAATCTGCCATTTTGTATGATAAATTATAAAAGTGTTTTTAGCATGCGCAATCGATGACCCAATCTGTTTTGTAAGTAAGGAGGGAAAAAAATGGCGAAATGCTTTGTAACTGGAAAGAAGAAATCTTTCGGTAACTCTCGTTCACACGCAATGAACGCTAATAAACGTACATGGAAAGCAAACCTGCAAAAAGTGCGCATTTTAGTAGACGGAAAGCCAAAACGTGTATGGGTTTCTGCTCGTGCGCTTAAATCCGGCAAAGTAGAGCGCGTGTAATATCACCAAAAAAAGCACCAAATTATTGGTGCTTTTTTCTTGATTATCCTTTTTTAAATGAATTCAACACCGCCCGTACAATTCCGCCAAGAAATTTTGGCAACTTAATTGTATAAAACTTCATTGCAATCCCTCCCCCAGCTATCATGACGAGCTTTACCTCTCCTTATAAGTATATTCGCCTGACAAAAAATAGTACCTAGAAGTCCCCGCCTAAATCTTTGTCTTTGCTTCTTACCATCATTAATATGCCTTCCGAAAATGAAAAAGTACCGGAAGATTGGATGAGTTCATTACTAATACATAGTGTAGAACCGAGCTGAATATGACAATTTGTTAACGGATATTTAAATCCTTTTAAAGTAATTCCTTTCACTTCATAGGAAAGCGGAATGAAGGAAATGTAACGATGCTCATCCCTCAAAACGCTATATGTGCTAGGTGAATGAACCGTTACGACGTTTTGCTTATCAATGATTTCGATTCGCTTGTTCATATATTTCGCTAAAAGCTGAACGTTTCCAAATAAATGATCGATCCGTCCACCAGTTGCACCAAAAAGGCGAATGAGATCAGCCTCTTCTTGCTCGACGGCCCACTCCAATGCAATTTCCATATCGGTTTTGTCTTTTTCAGATGGCCATACGTCTAAATCATCGAGCACAGATTGCACATATTCTAGTTCTTGGCCACTTATCGAATCGAAATCCCCGAACGCTTTGATCGGTCGAATGCCTGTTCGCAATAAAGCCATAACCCCCCGATCAACACCAATCCATTGAACGTTGTCGCCATGATAATGATGAAGAGAAGGAATGAACTCGTCTGGTCCGCCCCCAACAATATGAAGAATCATCGCTTTTCTCTCCTTCCCTTTTATCGTATTCGAAGAAAAACGGAAGGCCATATACCTTCCGCTCATTTTTTACCGCGAATCGCGCGAATCGCCGCCGCCCGATCTATTTCGCCATAAATCGCGGATCCGGCAACGAGCACGTTCGCGCCGGCCTCAATGCAAAGGCGGGCCGTTTCCGCGTTAACGCCTCCGTCCACTTCAATTTCAATCGATAAGTTTCGCTCTTTCGCTAGCTGTGCGACGCGCTGAATTTTCGGCAGCACGGAATGGATAAACTTTTGACCCCCAAAACCCGGATTGACGGTCATTAATAACACTAAATCGACATCGTCAATGATATGTTCAATCATGGAAATAGGTGTATGCGGATTTAAAACAACCCCCGCTTTCACGCCGCATTCTTTAATGAAATGAACGGTTCGATGTAAATGCGGACATGCTTCGACATGAACAGACAAATAGTCCGCTCCGGCTTTTGCAAAAGCTGAAATATAATGATCTGGATGCTCAATCATTAAATGAACATCGAGCGGCAATTTCGTAATCGGTCGAATAGCTTCTATAACAAGCGGGCCGATCGTCATGTTCGGCACGAAATGGCCGTCCATGACATCGATATGAATGTAGTCTGCTCCCCCTTGTTCAACGTCGCGAATTTCTTCGCCAAGTTTCGCAAAATTCGCGGATAAAATCGAAGGTGCAACTTTGACCATATTAATACCTCGTCTTTCTTTCTTTAATTTCTTCCATAAAACTTACGTAATGATTGTAGCGATAAGCAGGAATGTCTCCAGCTTCAAGCGCTTTTTTGACGGCGCATTTCGGTTCAGACATATGTGTGCATCCACGAAATTTACATTCATGGCTGCGCTCGAGAAATTCTGGAAAGCAAAGCGGCAATTGTCCTTCTTCTAAGTCGTTGAATTCTAGGGCGCTAAAACCTGGCGTATCGGCAACAAGTCCGCCGCCGATTTCGATTAGTTCGACGTGGCGAGTCGTATGTTTTCCGCGCCCTAAATGCGTCGAAATATCGTTTGTTTTTAAATTCAAACCTGGTCGAAGTGCGTTTAAAAGCGATGATTTTCCTACTCCCGATTGGCCAGCAAACACCGAAATGCGCCCTTCTAAATATGGAAGCAACTGCTCCACTCCCGATTTGGTCACCGTCGATGTTGCGATGACGTCATAGCCGATATGGCGGTAATCACGAATGTATCCCTCGACGATCGGCTTCGTCTTTCCGCTGAGCAAATCCATTTTATTGATGACAATAATTGGCCGAATTTTTTTAGATTCAACCAAAACGAGAAACCGATCAAGAAGAATGGAACTAAAATCCGGCTCTACCGCAGAAAAGACGAGAATCGCTTGATTGACATTTGCGATCGGCGGGCGCACAAGTTCATTTTTCCGTTCACGCACTTCCATAATGTATCCGTCCGTTTGGCTGCTTGCTTCAAACAAAACATAGTCCCCGACAAGAGGAGTAATTTTTTGTTTGCGAAATACTCCTCTTCCCCGGCATTGAATCACTTTCCCTTCACTTAACACATAGTAAAATCCGCTTAACGCTTTGATGATTTTCCCTTCTGCCATAGCTTCACCTCTTTTTTTGAATATGGATACGGAATCGTTCCTTCTTGTTTTACGATGTTATTCACGATAATGCGGTAGTACCCTTGTCCTTCGTATGGAATGACAAACTCGACCGTTTCTTTGATTGGTGCAGTAAGTCGATATGTTTTATACGGTTTTGTCATATCATGGTTAGCATCCTGAATATACAACTGCGCCTCGACCACTTCCCCTTCCTGTTCAGGTTCGTACGGAATTTCAATTTCTTTCACAACCGTTTTGTTCGGGAGCGGCTCTTTTCCACGTGAAATGACGACTGTAATCGTATCTCCTTTTTGCAATTCGGTATTGGCGCTCGGTGTTTGTGAAATGACAATTCCTTCCGGCACTTGATCGGAATATTCTTGTTTCACAATGACGTTCAATTGCTGTTCTTCTGCATAATCGCGCACACTTTTTTCCGTATAACCGGTTAAATCTTTTAACATCACTTTCGGTGTTCCAGCACTCACCGTAAACTCTACTTCCGTTTCTTCAGGAACGACTTTTTCACCTGGAGAAGGAAATTGTTCAAGAATCGTTCCAGCCGGTTCTTCACTATAGCGTTCGATGCGTCTGACGATTAAATAGTTTTCATTTTTCAATTGTTCTTCGACCAAATGAATATCTTCTCCGATAAAATTTCCAAATTCCACTTTCTTTTTCCCGATGCTTTTATAAATCGTAATCGCTGTTCCTTGTTTAACGACTTCTCCTGCTTTCGGTTTCGTACGAATAACATTTCCTTCTGCAATTTCGTTATCTTCTACTTCAATTGTATCTTTAATCTCAAAACCTAGCGAAGATAATTTCGCCACCGCTTGATCGTAATCTTGATTCGTTACATCCGGGACAGTCACGTCTTTCGGAAAGAAAAATGCCGGTATCCATGTTATGGCGCTCACGCCAACAGCAACCATCAACAAAAACAACGCTATAAGCCAGCCAATCCATTTCCTTTTCCTTTTTGGTTCGTGAGGTGCTTGTTCATTCTTTTCTTCACGTATGATCGTTTGTTCTGCCAATTCCTTGTTTTTTATAATCGGGATCGCTTTTGTCGGTTCATCGTCGTCAGGGAGCGTAAATTTTTTTTCATTCACCCGGTTTGGATGAAGCGCTGTGCGAATGTCTTCGTTCATTTCTCGCGCCGATTGATACCGATAAAACGGGTCTTTCGCTGTCGCCTTTAAAATAACGTTTTCCACGCTTTGTGGGATCGTAGGGTTCCACGCTTTCGGAGAAGGAGTTTCCGTTTGCAAATGCTTCAATACAATCGAAACTGCAGATTCCCCAGAAAAAGGAAGACGTCCTGTTAACAATTCGAACATGACAATGCCAAGCGAATAAATATCCGATTTTTCGGTCGCTACACCGCCGCGCGCCTGTTCAGGGGATAAATAATGAACCGAACCGAGCACAGAATTCGTTTGCGTAATCGTTGTCGAGCTTAATGCGACAGCGATGCCAAAGTCCGTAATTTTCACCTTTCCGTGTTCATCGATCAAAATGTTTTGTGGCTTAATATCGCGATGGATGATGCCGTTCGCGTGCGCATGAGAAATGGCGGATGTGAGCTGTTCCATAATATCCAATGCTTTATGGACACTCAGTGGGGCATGTTGTTGAATATATTGTTTTAACGTAGATCCGCGCACATACTCCATAACAATATAATAAATGCCTTCATCTTCACCGACATCATAAATGCTGACGATATTTTCATGGTTTAAGCTCGTCGCTGCTTGCGCTTCGCGGCGAAATCGCTTAATAAATTGTTCATCGTTCGCAAAATCAAAGCGCAACACTTTAATGGCCACATCGCGCTCTAAAATCATATCTCTTGCCAAATAGACGTTTGCCATGCCTCCGCCGCCGAGCAAACTTATTACTTTATAGCGCCCGCTTAATCGTTTGCCTATGAGCATGCGTCATCACCCGCTTTCACATTCCGATGAAAATTCAACGATGGCTAACGTAATGTTGTCTTCGCCGCCATGCTCATTAGCTAAATGGATTAATGTTTGCGCTTTTTCTTCCAGCGACCGATCCGACGTTAAAATATCCAACATTGCTTGCTCTGATAGTTTATTCGATAATCCGTCCGAACATAAAAGCAGTTGATCATGTTCATCGACGCTGATCGTCTTAATATCTAGCTTCACGTCTTTTTCCGTTCCGAGCGCGCGCAATAACACGTTTTTGCGTGGATGATGCTCAGCATCTTCCTTCGAAATTTGCCCCGTTTTCACTAATTCATTGACAAGGGAATGGTCTTCTGTAATTTGTTGGAATCCATGTTGATTAAACAAATAACAACGGCTATCACCGATATGACCGATCGTCGCAAATTGATCGGTACAAATGGCGCTTACAATCGTTGTTCCCATTCCTTGGCATTCCTCATAATGTAACGAATGGTCAAATAAGATTCGGTTGATGTTCGCAATATGCTCTTTCAGCCATTGTTCCGCTTTTTCAGGGGAAGAGATGTTTTCCGTCTCTTCCCACTCATTTTTTAAATACGTAATCGTCATTTCACTCGCTACATCCCCCGCGCGATGGCCGCCCATGCCATCAGCGACAACCGCCAAATAATCGCCGTCTTTATTTTGAAAAATACCGCCGCAGTCTTCGTTATGAGATCGGATTTTCCCGATGTCTGTTTGGAAAACAGCTTTCATTTTTTCACCTCGTCTCTTCTTTTCGCTCCTTCGCGCGAAGCTGCCCGCATGCTGCATCGATATCGTGTCCTTGCTCACGGCGAATCGTCACATTGATTCCATGTTTTTTGAGTGTTCGCTCAAAAGCAAAAATTTGCTCACGCGGTGTTCGGACGTAATTTCGTTCCGGTACGTAGTTGACAGGAATTAAATTAACGTGGCATTTTAACCCTTTCAACAGTTCCACCAATTGTTCTGCATGCTCGATTTGATCGTTCACTCCGCCGAATAGTCCGTACTCAAACGTCACTCTGCGCCCCGTTTTTTCAACGTAATAGCGCACCGCTTCCATCAATTTTGGCAGCGGGTACGCTTTGTTAATCGGCATTAGTTTTGTGCGCAATTCCGTCGTCGGTGCGTGCAATGAAATCGCGAAATTAATTTGCGTTCCTTCATCGGCAAATTGATAAATTTTCGGAATGATGCCGCTTGTTGATACGGTAATATGGCGCGCCCCGATATGCAATCCTTTTGGATGGTTGACAATTTTTAAAAATTTGATCAGCTCGTCGTAATTGTCAAACGGTTCGCCAATTCCCATCACGACGATACTATCGACGCGCTCGCCCTGTTCGTCTAACACTTTTTGCACTTTAACGACTTGAGCCACGATCTCTCCCGCTTCCAAATGTCGTTTTAACCCGCCGAGAGTAGAAGCGCAAAATGTGCAGCCGATGCGGCAGCCTACTTGCGTCGTGACACAAATGGAATTGCCGTAATCATGCCGCATTAAAACCGTTTCGATCGAATAGCCGTCATGAAGCTCAAATAAAAATTTCATCGTGCCGTCTTTCGATGTTTGCTGAACGAGCGTTTTTAACGTGGTGATCGTAAACTGCGTTGCCAGCTTTTCACGCAAGCTTTTTGGAAGATTAGTCATTTCAGCAAATGAAGTTACCCGCTTTTCATATAACCATTCGTATACTTGCACCGCGCGAAACGGCTTTTCCCCTTGTTCGGCCATCCACGCCTGCAATTGTTCTAATGTGAGCGAATAAATCGACGGCAAATAGATTTCTGCTTGTTGTGAAGTATGCTCTATTGTTTTTTCCAATGAAGTTACACCTTCTTTCGTAATGATGCGATAAAAAATCCGTCTGAATCGAAATAGTGTGGCAATAAACATAGCTGTCCGTCTTTCACATATGGATGCACCGCTTGCGGCATCCGCTCTTTCAGCGTATCGTCGAGTTCAAATTCCGGATGCTGCCGCAAAAATTCGGCTACTACCGCTTCGTTTTCGTCACGATCGACGGTACACGTGCTGTAAACGAGCGTGCCGCCTGCTTTTAGCAACGGTGCGGCTTCTATTAAAATGTTGAGCTGTAAAGCTGCTAACGCCGGCAGATCAGCTTCGGTTTTAGCGTATTTAATATCCGGCTTGCGGCGGATCACTCCAAATCCCGAACAAGGCGCATCTACTAAAATTTTATCAAACGATTCATCGGCAAAATAAGCGGAAGCTTGGCGGCTATCGAGCACTTTAGCAGTGATGTTTGAAAGCTGAAGCCGCTTCGCTTGTTCCTCAATCAATTTTACTTTATGTTCATGAATATCGAGTGAAACAACTTGTCCCGTGCCATTCATCAGCTCTGCGATATGCGTCGATTTGCCGCCGGGCGCAGCGCAGCTGTCAAGCACTCGTTCATGTTCACAAGGTTGAAGCGCCCGCGCGACAAGCATCGAACTTTCATCTTGAATTGTGATATATCCGTCTTGAAACGTTTTCGTATGCGCTAAACTTCCTTTTTTTACTTTAATGGCTTCGTCTGCAATGTCTCCATGCATGACCTCGACGCCTTCTTCAGACAGCTTTTCGATCACTTCGTCTACCGTTGTTCTTGCTGTATTGACTCGCGCCGTTTGCTTTGGGGCAATTAAGTTGGCGAAACACATTTTTTTCGTTTCTTCCATGCCATATTGCGCAACCCATCGCTTCACAAGCCAATGCGGATGGCTCGTTTCAACCGCCAGCCGTTCGATCTCATCATTGATGGCGTCAAACGACGGAACACCTTCGCGCTGAATAGCGCGCAGAACTCCGTTAACCATCGAAGCAATGCCGCGATGGCCGCGCTTTTTCGCCATTTCCACCGCCTCAAAAATAACGGCGCGATCAGGAATGCGGTCAAGATATAGCATTTGATAGAGCGATAAACGAAGCAATACTTTTACCCATGTTTGCAGTTTATGCGCTTTTTTGACAAACGGGCGCAAATAATAGTCCAACGTATCACGGCGTTGGAGGGTGCCGTAGACGATTTCTGTCAATAACCCGGTATCTTTTTCCGATAAGCGGTGTGTGCGAATCATTTGATTGAGCAATAAATTGCTGTAAGCTTCTTTTTCTTCGATCGCTAACAGCGTCTCTAATGCTACTTCTCGTGCGTTTTTAGTTCTCATTGTCATCTCCTAGCTTTGTTCCGATTGTCACGCCAGCGCCGCGCAAAAATTGCTCAGCGCTCATTCGTTTTTTGCCTGCCGGCTGCAATTCCGTAATTTTAATCGCTGTTTCGTTTCCAGTCGCTACAACAATGCCGTCACGGGTCGCTTCAATGACCGTGCTTGGCGCAGCCTGTCGTTGTGCCGGAACTTTTTCTCCCCACCAAATTTTCCACACTTGTCCTTTATATGTCGTGTATGCCACAGGCCAAGGATTCAAGCCACGAATATGGTTATAGATATCTTCGCCGGTTTTCGTCCAATCAATTTTTTCTTGCTCGCGTTTAATGTTATAGGCAAATGTCGCTTTTTCTTCCTCTTGCTTCACCGGTGTAATTTTTCCTTCCAGCAATAGCGGAATCGTTTCTGATAGCAGTTTAGCCCCGGCAATGCTTAATTTATCATGGAGCGTGCCGACCGTATCTGTTTCCGCAATCGGCACTTCGACTTGCGTTAAAATATCGCCTGCATCAAGCTTCTCTACCATGTACATAATCGTGATGCCTGTTTTTGTTTTTCCTTGCAAAATTGCATAATGAATCGGAGCACCGCCGCGCAACTCCGGAAGAAGAGAGGCATGAACGTTAATGCAGCCATACTTCGGTGCTTCTAACAATTCTTTCGGCAAAATTTGGCCAAACGCTGCCGTCACAATTAAGTCCGGCTTTAGCGCGAGTACTTGTTCATACTGCTCCTTTTCGCGAATTTTCACCGGCTGAAATACAGGAATCCCGTGTTTTTCAGCCTCGACTTTGACCGGAGGAGGCGTAAGTTCTTTTTTGCGCCCTTTCGGCTTGTCTGGCTGCGTGACGACACCGACCACCTCGTATCCGTCACAGATTAGCTGCTTTAGCACTGGAACCGAAAAGTCAGGCGTTCCCATAAAGACGATTCTTACCATGTATGCATCATCTACCCTTCTAACTCTTCTGCTTCATAATAACGAATGACTTTCGCTGTAAACAAAATGCCGTTTAAATGATCGATCTCATGTTGCAACGCGCGCGCCAAAAAGCCGGTCGCTTCGATCATAAAGGAGCGGCCGCGCCGGTTTTGCGCCCGCACTTTCACGTACTCTGCCCGTTTTACTTCGCCAAACAATCCCGGAAAGCTTAAACATCCTTCAGGACCGATTTGCTCTCCGCGCGACTCCAAAATAACCGGATTGATCAGTTCAATTCGGCCATGTTGATCACCAATATCGACAATCGCGATTTGTTTGGCGATGCCGACTTGCGGAGCGGCTAAACCAACGCCGTCCGCCTCGATCATCGTATCGTACATGTCATTTAATAGTTTAACAAGTTTACGGTCAAATTCGGTTACTTTTTCGCAAACCGTTTCTAACACTTCTGCTGGATATGTTACGATGTTTAGTTTAGCCAAAATGATTCCTCCAATTTACATCATCATATATGGATTTGTATCAATCGTAATCAATAAATCCCCTTGGGACATGTCTTGTTGATAGCGGTCGACCACTGTTTTTAACACTTGAGTAAAATTGGCCTCCCGCTTGTATTTTATCATGCATTGGTAGCGATATCTATCATGGAGACGCGCAATCGGCGACGCTACTGGTCCAAGAATAAGCGCTTCTTTCGATAAATGAGCGTGCAAATACGCGGCGATTTTTTCCGTTACCGAAACCGCTTTTGTTAACTCCGGATGCGAAACGGTAATGAGCGTTAAGTAATAAAACGGTGGATAACCTTGAAGCTTGCGAATCGCCATTTCTTTTTGATAAAACGTTTCATAGTCGTGCTGGGCGGCTAGTTCAATGCTGTAATGTTCCGGCGTATATGTTTGAATGACGACTTCCCCCGGCAGTTCATGGCGCCCTGCGCGCCCGCTTACTTGCGTTAACAGCTGAAACGTTTTTTCACAGGCACGGAAATCCGGAAGATGGAGCATCGTATCAGCTGTTAAGACGCCTACTAACGTCACTTTCGGAAAATCTAATCCTTTTGCAATCATTTGCGTGCCGAGCAAAATGTCGGCTTTTCCTTCGCCAAACGCCGAAAGCAACCGCTCATGCGCCCCTTTTCGGCTCGTCGTATCAACATCCATCCGAATAACCCGCGCTTGTGGAAGAAGTTTCGTTAATTCTTCTTCCACTTTTTGCGTTCCCGTGCCAAAAAAGCGGATATGTTCGCTCTCACACGATGGACAACGATGCGCAACCGGTTCTTCATAGCCGCAGTAGTGGCATTTTAACCGTTGTTGCACCCGATGATACGTAAGCGAAATATCGCAGTGCGGACAGCGAATGACGTACCCGCAGTCGCGGCACATCACAAACGTAGAATAGCCGCGCCGGTTTAAAAAGAGCACTGCTTGTTCTCCTTTATAAAGGCGGTCTTGTAATTTTTTAAATAATGTTCGCGAAAACATCGAACGGTTGCCGCTTCTTAACTCTTCGCGCATGTCGACAATGTTGACGGCCGGTAGTCCGTTTTCGTTCATGCGCTTTTTTAGCGTAAGCAGCCGGTACACTCCTTTTTTGGCGCGAGCAAACGATTCAAGCGACGGAGTGGCGCTGCCAAGCACGACCGGACATTGATGAAAGCGCGCGCGGTAAATCGCCACATCACGGGCGTGATAACGCGGCGTTTCTTCTTGTTTATAGCTCGCTTCATGTTCTTCATCGATAATGATCATGCCGAGATTTTCAAACGGAGCAAAAATGGCAGAACGAGCCCCGACAACGAGCTTGACTTCTTTCCGGTGAATTTTTCGCCACTCATCGTACTTTTCACCGATTGATAGTCCGCTGTGAAGCACGGCCACTTGTGAACCGAATCTCCCTTTAAAACGCTCGACCATTTGCGGAGTAAGCGAAATTTCGGGAACAAGAACAATCGCCTCTTTCCCTTGTTTTAGCACTTCTTCAATCGCTTGCATATACACTTCCGTTTTTCCGCTGCCTGTGACGCCATACAGCAAAAAAACGTGATGTTTATTGGTGCGCACGCTTTCGACAATCGGGGCGAGCGCTTGCTGTTGTTCATCAGTTAGCGAGAGCGGCGCTGTCTTTTCGAAGTGACGTTGCCCATATGGATCGCGGTATGTTTCGATTTCGTATTCGCAGATCATTCCTTTTTGAATTAGCGTTTTTACGGTAGCATAAGAAGCACCGCTTTGTTCGAGCGCTTCTTTTAACGGCATTCCGTCTGCTGCTGAAAAAAGAAGGGTAAGCAAATGCTTTTGCTTCGTAGCGTTCGCCGGAATCGACTCAAGCGCTTCTTTTCTTCGTTCTTCCGGCAAAGAGCAGACAATATATTTCACCGTCTTTTTCGTTCCCTTTTCTTTGACGTGGTATACTACTTCCAAATAACCGTTTTGAATGTCTTTTTGCAAGCGGGATAACACGTTTGTATGCTCGATTTCTTTCCATGAAATGGCCGATCGCTCAGCAAAAAACGGTTGAACGCTCGGATGCAGATGCATGCGATATGTCTCACTGACAAGCCGGATTTCTTTTTCATATTTCGCTTTCAGTGCGGCCGGCAACATCGCCTGGTAAGCAGAAATCGCAAAGCAAAGCGTCGTTTCCGTTAAATATTGCCCTAAGCGCAATAATTCTTCGTTTAATACCGGCACGACATCTAAAATAGCTTCAATCGGTTTTAACGTCTTTAAATCAGAATGGGATTTAATGCTAACGACAAAACCTTGCAATCGCCGGGCGCCAAACGGCACTGCCACACGCATGCCGACTTGCAACACCTCTGCCCACTTTTCCGGTATTTCGTAATCAAACGGCCGGTCTGTTTGCCGTGCTGGAACATCAACAATGACCTCTGCTACTTTCATTTCATCGCCCCGACAATCTCTTTTAAAATTTCTTCTGCCACTTTTTTCTTCGGTAAAAGCGGGAGAGTCATCACCGAGCCATTGCGCTTAAAAATGGTAACAATGTTCGTGTCGCCGGCAAATCCTGCTCCTTCTTGGGATACGTTATTCGCAACAATCATATCTAAGTTTTTGCTTTGCAGTTTTTTACGGGCATATTCTTCGACATGTTCGGTTTCAGCAGCAAACCCGACTAAAAACTGAGTCGTTTTTTGTTCGCCCAGCGTTTTTAAAATATCGATCGTTCGTTCCATTTCAATGATTAAGTCGCCCGGCTGTTTTTTCATTTTTTCATGAAACACATGCTTTGGACGATAATCGGCGACAGCGGCTGATTTAATAACAATATCGACGTGCGGAAACCGTTTGATCACTTCTTCGTACATTTCTTGAGCCGATTCAATGTGAATCGTTTCGACGTTCGGCGGAGACGGCAAATTCGTCGGGCCGGAAACGAGCGTCACTTCCGCACCAAATTCAGCCGCTGTTTCTGCAATCGCATAGCCCATTTTACCCGTCGACCGGTTCGTAAAAAAACGAACGGGATCGATTTTTTCGCGCGTCGGTCCTGCAGTCACGAGCACTTTTTTTCCTTTTAAAAGCGGCGATGGCGACGAAAAATATTGTTCGATGGCAACGATAATATTCTCCGGCTCTTCTAATCTTCCTTTTCCAACATAGCCACACGCCAAATGTCCTTCACTAGGCTCGATGAACCGATAGCCGAAACGAACGAGCTTTTCGATATTTTCGCGAACAGCCGGATGCTCGTACATATGAACGTTCATCGCCGGCGCGACCCATACCGGCGCAGTTGTGGCAAGCAATGTTGTCGTGACCATATTGTCGGCAATTCCGTGTGCCAGTTTCCCAATCGTATTGGCTGTCGCCGGCGCAACAACTACAAGATCCGCCCAATCAGCCAAATCGATATGAGCGATGACGGCAGACTGTTTTTCTTCAAACGTATCAATGTATACGTCATTTCGCGATAGAGTTTGAAACGTTAACGGCGTAACGAACTTGCAGGCGGCCTCACTCATGATGACTTTCACATTGGCACCGCGCTGCGTTAATTGGCTCGTTAAAGCCGCGGCTTTATATACGGCAATTCCGCCTGTGACACATAATAAAATGTTTTTTCCATAGATCATTTTGCGACGCTCCCCTTTCATTTTTGTAAAAAAATAACAACCTAAAACCTAGGTTGTTATTTCTCCTCTTCTCTTACTAGTTCGATATGACCTGCGGCAATTTCCTCTAACGCTTTCCCGACGAATTTTTTCGATACCGGCTTTTCAATCATCAAATCATTCTCGTTTTCTTGCAGCTGGCGCGCTCGTTTCGCCGCAACGCTCACAAGCGTATATTTGGAATCTAGTTTTTCCATTAATAAGTCGATGGAAGGATACAACATGCTTATTCTACCTCCAACATTTTTTTATAGCGTTGTGCCACGCGCTCGCGTTTGCAATGTTCGGCTGTCACAATCGCTTTAATGCGCTCGCACGCTAGCTCGACTTGGTCATTTTCGACGACATAATCGTACGCATCCATCATTTCAAGTTCTTCTCTTGCCGCTTTCATGCGGTCGTTAATCAATTCTTCCGATTCGGTTCCTCTTGTCACAATGCGGTTTTTCAGCTCGCTCAAGCTCGGTGGCGCTAGGAAAATAAACAGCCCTTCTGGAAATGCCTTGCGCACTTGCAAAGCTCCTTGCACTTCGATTTCCAAAAACACGTCTTTTCCTTCTTGAAGTGTTTTTTCCACATAGTCGATCGGCGTACCATAATAGTTGCCGACATATTCCGCCCATTCAAGCAACTTGTTTTCGCGAATCATTTGTTCAAATTCTTCGCGCGTTTTAAAGAAGTAATCGACGCCGTCTACTTCTCCTTCGCGCGGTTTTCTTGTCGTCACAGAAATCGAATAATGCAAGTTAATATCTGGTTGGGAAAATAACGCTTTCCGTACCGTCCCCTTTCCGACACCAGACGGCCCTGATAATACAATTAATAGCCCTCTCTCACTCATAAACGTTTGGAAACCTACCCTTCCTCTGATAAATCGTCACGTTCATATAGCCGATGCGCCACCGTTTCCGGCTGCACCGAAGATAAAATGACATGATCGCTATCCATAATAATGACCGCACGCGTTCTTCTGCCGTGGGTTGCATCAATCAGTTTGCCACTTTCTCGCGCATCTTGGACAATCCGTTTAATCGGTGCGGAATCCGGATTGACAATCGAGATAATCCGAGAGGCTGAAACCATATTTCCGTAGCCAATATTGACTAATTTAATCCCCACAGAAATTCCACCTGCCATAAAAATTATTGTTGCCGCAATCTCGTTGTTATAAACGATTACTCAATATTTTGCACTTGCTCTTTCACCTTTTCAAGCGCACTTTTCATTTCGACGACTTGCAAGGCAATACGACTGTCATTTGCTTTCGAACCGATTGTGTTCACTTCGCGATTCAACTCTTGTACTAAAAAATCGAGCTTGCGTCCGATCGGCTCCGATTGGTACAACGTAATCTGCAATTGTTCAATATGGCTACGAATCCGTTTTAATTCTTCATTAATATCGGCTTTCTCAGCAAAAATTGCTACTTCCATGGCGAGGCGCGTTTCATCGACCGCTCCTTGCACAAGCTCATTTATTCGCTTCATCAACCGCTCATGATACCGCTTAGCGACTTCAGGAGCGAGCTGTTGAACATGATGAACACATTGTGTAATGACCGCCAGCTGCTCCCGTATATCGTAAAGCAGCGCTTGCCCCTCTTTTTCGCGCATCGCTTTTAACTGTTGTGCAGCTTCTTCAGTTGCCGATAGGAGAAGCTGTTCGACTTTTTCATTTTCCGCTTCTTCCTCCATAACCTCTGTTACTCCTTCAAGCTGGAACAATTGCCCTAATGTAATGCGGTCTTGAAGCGAAAAATGCGCAGTTGCTTCCTGTAAACGTTCATAGTAATCGCTCATCAGCTGCCAATCAACTTGCAGCTTTCGTTTCGTCCATCCTTCTCCTTCAATCGTAATAAATACTTCTACTCTGCCTCTTTTTACATATTGCGAAATTACTTTTTTTATTTTATCCTCAAATATTAACAGTTGTCTAGGGAGGCGGACAGAAATTTCGCGAAAACGGTGGTTGACAGACTTCATTTCTACCGTCATGCTGATGCGTCCATTTGTTTGTTTGCTTCGGCCGAAGCCGGTCATACTGCATACCATGTTATCACATCCATTGCGTCATCTTAAAACTCCTATGACTAAAGCAGCAAAATGGTTACTCTCTTACCTACAAAACGCAGCAACGAGCCGTGATCAAAAAGAAAAGGTCATAGGAAATCTCCTATCACCTTGCATATTATAACATATTTGTCCGCGATTTTCTTGTGAAAAACGAACCGGCAAATAAAAATGTCGGCAATGCGGCGAGTCCAACGATTAACAACCAGTCGAATAAAGCGAGCGGAACAGTATGGAATACACTTTGCAACGGCGGATAATAAATGACAACAAGCAACAGCAAAACAGATAAAAGCACCGCACCGACAAGATATAAATTTCCAAACGGATTGCGATCAAAAACCGAACGTTCGCAGCGGCAATCAAATACATGAATGAGCTGGGCCATCACTAATGTCGCAAACGCCGCCGTCTGCGCGTATACAAGGTTTTGCTCGCTTCGTTCGTAAACGGTCATAAACGCAGCAAGCGTTACTAGACCGATGATGAAGCCGCGGCTAACGATTTTCCAGCCAAGTCCGCGGGCAAATACTCCTTCTTTCGGATGGCGCGGTTTTCGTTTCATGACGTTTTCTTCTGCTTGGTCAAGTCCGAGCGCCATTGCTGGCAATCCGTCGGTCACGAGATTGACCCATAAAATTTGAATCGGCACGAGCGGCAGCGGTAACGCTAACAGCATCGCAAATAACATCACTAAAATTTCGCCGACGTTCGAAGCAAGCAAGTAGCGGATAAATTTGCGGATGTTTTCGTAAATGTTTCTTCCTTCATGAATCGCTGCTTGAATCGTCGCAAAATTATCATCTAACAATACGAGCGCCGCCGCTTCTTTCGCGACATCGGTTCCAGATTTCCCCATCGCCACCCCGATATCTGCTGCTTTAATCGCCGGCGCATCGTTAACGCCGTCGCCGGTCATCGCGACAATATGTCCTCTTCTTTGCAACGCTTTGACAATTTTCAATTTATGTTCTGGTGACACACGGGCAAATACATAAATATCATCAACCACTTGTTCTAATTCATCAACCGAAAGCCGGGACAACGTTTGACCGTCCATCACTTTCCCGTTGTTCGGCAAAATCCCTAACTGCTTGGCAATTGCTTTGGCCGTTAACACATGGTCACCGGTAATCATTACCGTTTTAATGCCTGCTTCTTTGCATTGGTAAATCGCTTTTTTCACTTCTGGACGCGGCGGGTCGATCATCCCTTGAATGCCGACAAAAATAAGCGCTTTTTCTGCGTCTTTTTCCGTTATGATTCGTTCATGAGCTGCTAACGGACGATAAGCGATGGCAATTGTGCGCAACGCTTTATTCGCCATCGTCTGAATGACTTCTTGCACCGTTTTTCGCCAAGCGGACGCCATTTGTTGTTCGCGTCCGTTCCATGTGATGCGATCGCTTATTTCTAATAGTACATCCGGTGCTCCCTTCGTTACAATCCAGCGCCGCCCGCTGCTATCTTTAACGATGACGGTCATCATTTTTCGTTCCGAGTCAAACGGAAATTCGTGCTCCATTACAAATTCCGCATTAAGCCGTTCTTTTGTTAAACCGGCTTTCAGCGCCGCGACAAGCAGCGCTCCCTCGGTCGGATCGCCATCGATATAGCGGCGATGGTTTTTTTCTTTTAGTTGCGCGTTGTTGCAAAGTACACCAAATGTAAGAAGCTTCTGTAAAGACGCGTCTTTTTGGACATCAACAGGACGATCGTGTTCATAAAACTGTCCATTCGTTTCCAGCCCTGTTCCGCTGACCGTCCACGTTTTTCCGCTCGCCCATATATGCGTCACGGTCATCATATTTTCTGTCATCGTTCCCGTTTTATCGGAACAAATGACGGAGGCGCAGCCTAACGTTTCCACGGCTGGGAGTTTACGGACGATCGCATTTTTCTTAATCATGCGCTGTACGCCAAGCGCCAACGCGATCGTAACAATAGCCGGCAATCCTTCCGGAATGGCGGCAACCGCGAGCGACACGCCTGCCAAAAACATTTCGTACAATTGGTGGCCTTGAATCACGCCGACGACAACGACAAGAACGGTAAGCAAAAGCGCCACGACGATTAAAATTTTTCCGAGCTGCTCTAGTTTCCGCTGCAATGGTGTCGCTACCGTTTCTGCTTCTTGAAGAAGGTTGGCGATTTGCCCCATCGCTGTTTTCATTCCGGTCGCAATGATAATACCGACGCCGCTTCCACGTGTTACTAATGTCCCCATAAACGCCATGTTATGTAAGTCGCCAATCGTCGCATGTTCATTCGTAAGTGGGGCGGCTATTTTTATGGTCGGAACAGACTCTCCTGTGAGCGCCGATTCTTCGATTTCCAGCCCTTTTGCGTCGATGAGCCGGACGTCTGCCCCGATGCGGTCGCCGCTTGAAAATTTAATGACATCGCCGACGACGAGTTCTTGGGAACGCACTTTCACCCATTCCCCGTCGCGCAACACGATCGCTTGCGGGGCGGACAATTGCTTCAGTGCTTCAAGCGATTTTTCAGCGCGCCTTTCTTGAAAAAAACCTAAGCATGCGTTCATGATAACAATGACGATAATAGCGATCGCATCGACATATTCGCCAAGAAAGCCAGAAATAACCGTTGCTACAAGCAATACAAGCACCATAAAATCTTGAAATTGATGGAAAAACAATAAAAGCGCCGACTGCTTTTTCGTTTCTTTTAGCTTATTATCACCGAATCGCTTCAACCGTTTTTTTGCTTCTTCTGTCGTCAGCCCCGTCACTAAATTCGTGTTCGTTTCTTTCGCCACATCGTTTGGTGCGAGCGTATGCCACTGCATCCGTTTCTCCCTCCTCTTCGCTTTTCTATGAAAGCTTATTCAGACATGTCCGAAAAAATGATATGGTATAATGAAATAAAAAGGTAGAAAGGTGTTTTTTATGTCGTTTGACGGAGTATTTACATATGCAATGGCAAAAGAGCTAAAAGAGGCGCTCGAAGGTGGGCGCATTACGAAAATTTATCAGCCGTTTCCGCACGAACTTGTGCTGTATATTCGCTCGTACGGGCAAAATCATAAGTTGCTGCTGTCGGCGCACCCGAGCTATGCGCGTATTCATTTGACGAGCGAAGCGTACGACAATCCAGCCGAGCCGCCGATGTTTTGCATGCTTTTGCGCAAACATTTGGAAGGAAGCATCATTGAATCGATTCAACAAGTCGATTTTGACCGGATCATCGTTATTGAAACAAAAGGGCGGAATGAAATTGGCGATGTATCGTCAAAGCAATTAATCATTGAAATCATGGGTCGCCACAGCAACATGATCTTAATCGACAAAGAAACGAATACAATCATTGACAGCATTAAACATCTTTCCCCGGCGGTGAACCGTTACCGAACAGTATTGCCCGGCCACGAATACATCGCTCCGCCGTCCCATGAAAAAATCAATCCGCTCTTGGCGACGGAAGAAACGGTGATGAAAAAACTCGATTTTCATGCAGGAAAACTGACCGATCAGCTCGTCGCTACTTTTGCTGGCGTTTCACCGCTCTTTGCAAAGGAAGCCGTCTTTCGCGCAGGGCTCGCCAATCGGACGACGTTGCCGAAAAGTTTTATCGCCTTAATCGAAGAAGTGCGAAACGGGCAGTTTACTCCTTCTATTTATACAAACGGGCAAAAAGAATGGTTTTACGTGCTGCCGCTTACGCATTTGCAGGCAGAGGCGAAAACGTTTCGTACGCTAAGCGAAATGCTTGACCGCTTTTATTTCGGCAAGGCCGAACGCGACCGTGTCAAACAGCAAGCGCACGATTTAGAACGATTTGTCGCCAATGAAAAAGCAAAAAATGAGAAAAAGCTGTTAAAGTTGGAACAAACGTTAGAAGAAGCAAAACAAGCGGAACAATATCGGCTATATGGGGAATTGTTAACCGCTAACCTTTATGCGGTTCAGCGGGGAATGAAAGAAATTGAAGTGATAAACTACTATGACGAAAATGGCGCAACAATTACCATTCCGCTTGATAAACAAAAATCGCCGTCGGAAAACGCGCAAAGCTATTTTCAAAAATACCAAAAAGCGAAAAATTCACTTTCCATCGTGCAGCAACAAATCGAGCGAACGAAAGAAGAAATCGTGTACTTCGAAACGCTTTTGCAACAGCTCGAAACAGCCGCACCGAAAGATATCGAAGAAATTCGCGAAGAATTAATTGAACAAGGATATTTGCGGGCGCGAGCGACAAAACAGAAAAAACAAAAGATGCGCTCGATTGAACTCGAGCGCTACGTATCAAGCGACGGCACGGAAATTTTCGTCGGCAAAAACAATAAGCAAAACGATTATTTAACAAACAAGCTGGCAGGTAAAGACGATATTTGGCTCCATACGAAAGACATTCCAGGCTCGCACGTCGTCATTCGCAGCAAACATCCATCGGAACAAACGATCATCGAAGCTGCGAATTTAGCTGCTTACTTCAGCAAAGCGCGCCACTCCAGCTCCGTTCCGGTGGACTATACGCGCATCCGCTACGTCAAAAAACCGAACGGCGCCAAACCAGGCTTTGTCATTTACGAAAACCAACAGACGATTTACGTCACCCCGGATGAAGAATTGGTCGTTCAAATGAAAAAATCCGTCTGAATAGGCGGTTTTTTTCATTATCAATCGTTCAGTCAGTTTACACCCATTTTTGTCCAGTTTTTTCGATGGCAATCACTTAGGAAAGACGCTATAATAATTGACGTAGTATAAAAGAAGGTGAAAAAGTGGAAGCGGCATTACAACGCATTTTCGATTATCATTTTTACGCACAAATATCGCGACAAAGGACGATATTGCCGTGCTCGACAAATGCATTATCCATATCGAGCAAACGATGGCGACGAAAGAGGATGTTGCTGCGCTAAAAGACGATATCCGAGCTCTAGAAGGCCGCGTGAACCACATCGAACAAACAATGGCAGCGAAAGACGATATCGTTGCCGTGAACAAACGAATCGCCCAATCGGATGGACGGTGTCTCTGGCTTTTTCGAGACGAAGTCCAAAATGCCACTTAGTATTCATCGTACAGCCTTTTTGGTAGGTCACGGCTAATGAACCCTTTGTCCTCGAGGTTATAGGGATGGGGAATTTGAGTCATCACGGTTTCGGCTGCGATTCGATCGTGGCAGGATGCTTCCGTCACTACATATCCATTGGCAAACCTTAATCGGTCACTTGAAGGTGCCGTTTCAACCCGCAGTACCATTGCTTTTTTGAAGCGCAGTACCCGATGTGTGCGATCCCTTGAAATCGTTTTGCACAGTGTATTCTCGCGACATGGCACACTCCAACCGGCAAGCTGTCGACCACGGCATAGGCATGACGTGGCCGCGGCCAGTTCATGACAAATCTATTTGATCGCAAAACGCAACGCTCGACAACGGCGGTTATATCGGGAACGTTCGAGAAACTATCCCTTTGTAAACAAGTTTCCGCTGACAAAGCGATGCCATGCACGTTCGGAAAAAAAACAAACAACTTCCCTAAAATAAAATTATGAATGGCAATGATGACAGCGTCTTCTTGTTTCACCAAATGGCGATTGCGACGTTGAAGATAGATCTGAATTTATGAAAGTTGGGCACAAACAAAGAAGAAAGTGGCTGCATATTGTTTTTGAATATTCGCCTGTAGTAAAATGAAAGGCTCTTGCCTAGGGATTCTCCTTCTCAATGTTTGGTCGCACTTTCATTTTAAGGAGATCCGCAGGCAAGGGTTATTTTTATGCTTGCTTGAGTTTATCTTAATTATTGACTCGCATTTAATTTTTCCACACAATGGTATGGTCCTTTATGAAGGCGATTTTCAAGACTGGTTAAAATTATTTCACACAACTCCCCCATGAGGCATTCGCGATAATGATCGAACAGAGCTGAATTTCACCATCCTTCTAGATACATGCCTGAAGTATGTCTAATGCCTCTAGTCCTTTGATACAAAAGGATTTAGAGGTATTTTGCTTATCTAGTCGCTGTCGAAAATCGGGATTCCATTCATCGAAAAATAACAGGTCATAGCACAGCCCACTTGCGGGCGGGGAAACGGTGCGAGGATAGGTTACAATCCCTTCGGCGTCACTTTCTTTTCCACCTTCCGCAGTAGCCAGTCAAACAAAATCGCTAAAATCGCGGCTGGGATGGCGCCGGCTAAAATCAAGTTTTTGTCGGCGATGCGCAAGCCACGGTCAATCAAGTCGCCAAGCCCGCCGGCGCCGATAAACGTCGCTAAAGCAGCGACGCCGATCGTCAGCACGGTCGCTGTGCGTACGCCGGCCATGATAACCGGAAGCGAAAGCGGCAACTCGACCATCCATAAAATTTGCCGCGACGTCATACCCATCCCTTTCCCAGCGTCAACGAGCGCCGGATCGACGCCGAGAATACCGGTGTACGTATTGCGCAAAATCGGCAACAGGGCATACAGCGTCAAGGCAATGATCGCCGGCAGTTTGCCGATGCCGAAAATCGGCAGCATAAACCCAAGCAGCGCCAAGCTCGGAATCGTTTGAATGATGGCGGCAACGCCAATGATCGGCTCGGCGAGCTTCCGGTAGCGCGTTAAGAAGACGCCGAGCGGCACGGCGACGGCGATCGCAATGCCCATGGCAATGGCCGATAACAGCACATGTTCTTGAAAGGCGAGCCAAATTTCTTCTTTTCGTTCGATAAATGTCTGTAACAATTTCATTGTATCCCTCCTTGACGGAAAACCGCAGTGGATGGTCGCCGCACGGTCATGGACTGAGCCCTTGTGTAAGGCTCTCGCCGCCGTTTTGGAGCAAGCGGCCCAACCTTTTTCTGTACATTTAGGCAAAGCGGCAACCTAAGGCAAGCGGCTGATAGGATTGGCTACGAACGGGATAGCATGGCTTTTCCAAGCTGCCATCTGTCCGTGCTCCGTTCGTTTCTTTAAGCTTGCTGCTGGAACGTCCACTCCGCGAGGGCACGCATCATGCTCGAGCGTGTAATCCCGCCGATCAGCCGTTCGCCGTCAAGCACCGGGATGATGCGCACGTCCGGATCTTGGAACAAAGCGGCGACGTTCGTGACGTCCGCTTCTTTCGCCAATGTCGTTACATCGTAATCGGCGATGTCGGCGATCAACAAATGTTCTTCGTTGTATCTCTGTTCGATTTGTTTCAACGTTACGATGCCAAGAAACGATTGCTTCTTATCGACAACAACTAGGCTGTCGACTTTTTTCGCTTTCATCAGCCGGAACGCTTCGGCCAAGCCGCGCCTTGGCGAGATCGTCGCGACGGTATCAGACATTAAGTCTTCCGCTGTCGGCACGGCCGTCTGACGGGTTAGTAGCCGGTTTTCACCGATAAACTCGCGGACAAACGTGTTCGCAGGCCGCCGGAGCATTTGGTCCGGATTGGCAAACTGGACAATTTTCCCATCTTTCATGAGCGCGATCCGATCGGCGATTTTAATCGCCTCATCCATATCGTGAGTGACAAAGACGATCGTTTTGTGGATTTCTTCTTGCAGACGAACGATGTCATCTTGCAGCTGTTCGCGGCTGATCGGGTCCAAGGCGCTGAACGGCTCATCCATTAAAATGATGTCCGGCTCGGCGGCCAAGGCGCGGACGACGCCGACACGCTGCTGCTGCCCGCCGCTGAGCTCCGACGGATAGCGGTGCTTGAACGTCGAAGGGTCCAACCCGACGAGCTCAAGTAGCTCATCAACCCGTTTTTCATAGGCGTGTTTTTCCCATTTTTTCAACTTCGGCACGAGCGCGATGTTTTCCGCGATCGTCATATGCGGAAACAAACCGATTTGCTGGATGACGTAGCCGATGTTGCGCCGCAGTTCGACCGGGTCGAGCTCGGAAATGTCTTGCCCATCGATGTATACTTTTCCTGATGTCGGCTCGATCAAGCGATTGATCATCCGCATCGTCGTCGTTTTCCCGCATCCGCTCGGCCCGATGAGGGCGACGAGCTCCCCTCTGCGAATTTCGAGATTCATATTTTTCAAGGCGACAAACCCGTCCTCATACTGTTTCGTCACGTTTTCAAACCGAATCATGGGCATTCCTCGCTTTCTAGTCGATCAGTCCTTCCGCTTTTAAGAAATCAATCGCCACCTCGCGCGGATGTTTTCCTTCCAAGTTTACTTCGCCGTTTAATTCCATCATTTTTTCATCGGTCAACACACTGGCCAGCTTGTTCAGCTTTTCTTCCAGCCCTCGGTTGGCATTGAGCACTTCTTGGCGGATAATCGGCACGGCGTGGTACGGAGGGAAGTAATGTTTGTCATCTTCTAACACGACGAGATCGTATTTTTTAATGCGGGCATCGGTCGTATAGGCGGTGATGATGTCAATCTCGCCGTTTTTCGCCGCTTCGTATTGTAAGTCTGGATCAATGTTGACTGTTTTTTTGAAGTGGAATCCGTACGTATCGACAAGCCCGTCATAGCCGTCGCTTCGCTCAAAAAACTCGGCGTCTGACCCGAACGTGAGGGAGGACGAATGCTTCACTAAATCGGAGTACGTTTTCACCCCGAGTTTTTCCGCAAGGTCTCTTCGCATTGCCAATGCGTATGTGTTATTAAATCCGAGTGGTTTGAGCCAAGCGATGTTGTACTTTTCCTTATACAATTTTTTCGTTTCGTTGTAGATTTGTTCTGGCGTTTTCGCTGGATCATATGGCTGTTTTAAAATGTTCAAATACCCGGTCCCCGTGTACTCGACATACATGTCGACATCCCCATTTTCAATGGCTTGTTGGAGCATAAACGCGCCGCCGAGGCTATCTTTCACATCCACACCCAAATCGGTGTTCGCTTTCACATACTCCGCCAGCAAATGCGTCAAAATGACTTGCTCGGTAAACTTCTTTCCCGAAATAACGATTTTCCCTTTTGTATCGCTTGTTCCACTGCAGGCCGCCAATGACAACAAAAGCCCGACAGCGATCAATGAAGTGAACCATTTACGCACTATCATTCCTCCTTGTTTGGCTACTATCATAAAAAAGGGGCAAAAAGGACGCAGAGGGGATGAAAAAGCGTCGCAAAAATAGGATATCGCGGTTTGGTTTCTGTTGGCAAATTTGGTATCCAGTGATATCCTCACCTATCGCCTATTCTCGCGTCGATGAACGCCCTCTCCTCCCCTATGCTGAAAAATGCTCGGGAATACTTTGGAATCCTCCTGAATACTCCGAATTCGTGATGTTCGGGCTGATGCCATGTTGTAAATTAGCACATTATTCACAATCCTTTTTCAAATTACTTCAGATGGATTCTGAATAATGTGCAAAATTTTTGCGAATTATTTCGGAACATTTTCACATTCTTTCAGATAACGATTTCCAGTCCCTAGGATGAGCAGATCGAAAAGAAAAAGAAAAGAAAAAGGAAAGCAGAGGATGTCCCAAAAGTGTTCGCATAGCGTTAACTTTCATTTTTTGTATAAAAAGGGTTCATCACCAAAAGATGTACGTGCACCTGCCACTAAAGTATGGTAGCTGTTTCTAGCCGTACTCGCAATGCAAATCGTTGGATATTTCTGTATCCATATCCTCGGCGCTTGATCAATTTGATCTTGTTATTCGTTCCCTCCATTTTCCCATTTGAATAAGGCGACAAAATGCACGAAATGATTTCTTCTGTTCGTTTGACGAGTGCTTTTGCGATGGAGCGCACAACGGAACAGGTGCAAAACATATATCGGTGAATCCAATGTCTAACTATTTGCGACAACGATCTAAAGCTTCCGTAAACAGCTGAATGACATGAAAATAATCGACCACATGTATGGCTTCTGGACACGCTCCTTGAATGGCTTTTTTCATCGCTGGAGCCAAATCGCTTACGACATACCGAGCAGAATCAGACACATGCGCTAATGCACGTCAATTTATAATCCAGCATATTATAAAGCCGCTTACGTTGATACATGTTCCGAAGTATATATACGGGACAATTAAAGTAAATATTTTTTCAAAAGAAGAGCCTTGGTCAGAGCGAGTGGTAAAAATTTTGTTTTGGCTATCGATTATCACAGCAAGTATCGAGTTTAACTTTTGGAAAGAGTTAATTTTGTTTTGGTTCGTTCCTCTTCTTACTACATTTCAAGTTATAAGATATTGGGCAGAAATGGCGGAGCATTCCGGCTTAAAAAACGTTAATGAATTATATGCTAGCAGAAATACTTTTTGTAACCCAATAGGAAGGTTCTTTTTACATCCACATCATGACAATTATCATCTTGTACATCATTTGTTTCCTGCGATTCCTCACTATAACTTAAAGAAGGCACATTTAATCCTAATGGAGGACGCTGCATACAGAGAGGCTCATCATTGTACGGGATTTTTTAAATCATTCTTACTAGGGTTTTATAGTATCATTGAGGATATATGTGGCATCTCTTTTGATAGAGGTAAAGGTAAAATTAGTTAATGGGTTCATGAAAAGGTGGGAACATCATGTTGACAGCATTACTTCATGGGATTGCATTAGCTTTTGGATTAATTCTACCCCTTGGTGCGCAGAATGTCTTTGTCTTCAACCAAGGGGCTTCACAACCAAAGTTCAGAGGGGCAGTTCCAGTAATCATTACGGCTTCGCTTTGTGATACTTTACTCATTTTGTTAGCTGTGTTTGGAGTCTCTGTTATTGTTTTTACAGTTCCTTTACTACAAACTGTACTCTTTTCTTTAGGGTTATTATTTCTGATTTATATGGGGTGGTCTATTTGGAATAGCGCCCCTGCAAGCTTAAGCATGAAAGAAGTTGCGTTGACTCCTAAAAAACAGATTATGTTTGCATTATCTGTGTCTCTTCTCAATCCACATGCCATCCTAGATACAGTGGGGGTGATTGGAACTAGTTCGCTTAGTTACAATGGTTTAGACAAAGTTGTGTTTACTATTGCGACCATTTCGGTTTCTTGGATTTGGTTTTTATGTCTTGCCATTGCCGGAAGAATAGTCGGTAATTTCGATACAAAGGGAACACTTTTAAAAATGATAAATAAACTATCAGCTTTGATCATATGGGGAGTAGCTTTATACATAGCCGTTCAATTGTATAAAATGTTGTAAGCAGGGAGTGATGCAATTGATAACTGTTGCGGTGGATCCAAAAATCTTTGAACAATATCCAAATACACATATTACATGCATGATAGCGAAGAATGTCGTAGTAAAAGAAAATTATGCATCACGTACTATTTTAGAAGAGTTTATAAGGAGTAATGAACAATATTTAAAAAATCAAGAATGGGGGCCTATGACATCGAAAAAAGACTTCGACTGCCCAACGCTCTTGATACATGTCGGCAATCTTTTCTGCCGATACGTCAAAGACATTCGTTACGACGCAAATCTCCTTTCCATGGGCATCACCAAAGATGACCACTCGATGACGTTTCTTCGAACGGCATTGCTTCGTTCCTAGCTGACCAGTCAAATCAGCGATGACATTGGAATCAGAAGAAGCAAGACGCTGTAAACGGTGATGACGATGAATCTGTACATTTTCTTTCATGCGAATGACAAAAAGTTGTCCCTTCGGCCAATGGTGTAAATTAGCACACTATTCCAGAACTACTTTTTCAAGGTTCATCACCACAACATGTACTTGACAAACGGTAAACTTCTCTGAACAAGTATATGCAAAAAAACATTAGTTCGCTGGTTTTCCCTCGGAAACATAAGTAGGGCATATTATGAAAAAATCAAGTACAACTTTTGGTGAAGAGCCAAAAAAGTTCAAAAAATTTTTTGTCATATTTTCCTTTCGATCCTGCTTCTTTTTTGTCGAATGATGATATAATGGATAACGAAAAAAGGAGGTGAACATGATGGAGCAGTTGTTACAACGCATTTTTGATGAGTTGGCGTTTTTGCGGACAAATATGGCAACGAAAGGCGATATCGCTGCCATGGACAACCGCATTAGCCACATCGAACAAACGATGGCGACAAAAGAGGATATCGTCGCTGTAAACAAACGAATCGAGCAGATCGAACAGACGATGGCGACGAAAGACGATATTGCTGCCATGGACAACCGCATCAGCCACATTGAACAAACGATGGCGACAAAAGAGGATATCGTCGCTGTAAACAAACGAATCGAGCAGATCGAACAGACGATGGCGACGAAAGACGATATTGCTGCCATGGACAACCGCATCAGCCACATCGAACAAACGATGGCAACGAAAGACGATATCGCTGCCATGGACAACCGCATCAGCCACATTGAACAAACGATGGCAACGAAAGACGATATCGCTGCCATGGACAACCGCATTAGCCACATTGAACAAACGATGGCAACGAAAGACGATATCACCAGCATCGAACAGCGGATGGCTACCAAAGACGATATTGTCGCTGTAAGCAAACGAATCGAACACATGGAACACACAATGGCAACGAAAGAGGACGTTGTTGCGCTAAAAGAGGATATTCAATCTCTAGAAAGTCGTGTGAGCCACATCGAACAAACAATGGCGACGAAAGAGGATGTGGCTGCGCTAAAAGAGGATATTCAATCTCTAGAAAGTCGTGTGAGTCACATCGAACAAACAATGGCGACGAAAGAGGATGTGGCAGACATTCCATTTATTAAACAAGCGGTGATGGAAACGTTAGAAGCCATTAACGAAATCCCAGCCATGAAACAAACCCTCGCCCAAGCGCTACGAAAACTAGACGATGTCATCGCCGGCCAAGCGCGGCAAGAGCTCGTTCTCCAATCACTCGCATTTCGTTCGCTTGAACAGGAAAATGAGATTCGCGCATTAAAAGCGAAATAATCTAGCCACGCAACAACACTTCTCATCGCAGCAATTAACCCAATACTAAGCGCAAAAAAGCAACCGCACGCACGGTTGCTTTTCGCCATTAATGGAATATTTCTTGCAAATCGACACATAGACTAGGAAAACAGACAGATTGGATCGTTCCTGTACTAACCTTAATATCTGCTTGTTCATAAAGCCCTTCTTCATTTAGCACATAGACAGTGACAGCTTGTTTCATCGGATTGACAATCCAATATTCTTTTACACCATATGCCATGTATAAATTAAACTTCGTTACTAAATCATGCGCTTGGTTCGACGGGCTTAATATTTCGACAATCAACGTCGGGACACCGACATATTTCGTTTCCGTAAATCCTTTTTCATCACAAATAATGCTTAAATCAGGAATGACGACTTTTCGTTCAGGAAATTTTTCGTTCACTAACTCAATATCAGTCGGAGCCGCAAACACTTTGCATTGTTTCCCTTTTAAATACATCCCAAACTGTGTATGAAGATTGCTCGAGACGAGCTGATGCTGAATGCTTGGTGAAGGTGTCATATAAACAACACCGTCAATATATTCTAATCGCTCATCGCTGCTTTGCCGCAAAGCAACGTATTGTTCATACGAAACGTTCGAAAAGCGAGGCAACGACACGTTCATCCCTCTTTTCTTTTCTTCCATTATACAACATGATGCTGATCCGCGTCATTTCTCCCACGTTTCTGGCTGTTCCCGCCAAGCGCGCAATGTCGCAAGCTCTTGTTCGGTGACAACCCCAAGTTCCACAGCGGCTTCAATTAGCGTATCATAGTCGGTAATCGTATAGACAGGGATGTTTTCTTTTTGAAACGCTTGCTTCCCTTTATCCAACCCATATGTAAAAATCGCAACGACACCAAGCACCTCACAGCCTGCTTCGCGCAACGCCCGCACCGCGTTTAGTGAACTGCCGCCCGTTGAAATTAAATCTTCGACGACAACAACTTTTTGTCCGTTTTCCACTTTCCCTTCAATCTGCTTCCCTTTTCCGTGCCCTTTCGCTTGGCTGCGCACGTAACACATCGGCAAGTTGAGACGATCGCTCGTCCATGCCGCATGCGGAATGCCGGCAGTTGCGGTGCCAGCAATGACTTCGACGTTCGGAAAATACGTGCGAATGAGTGAAACAAGCCCTTCCGCAATCATGCTTCTAACAGCTGGATATGCTAACGTCAACCGATTATCGCAATAAATCGGCGATTTCATTCCTGATGACCATGTGAATGGCGCGCTAGGATTCAAAGATACCGCCCCGATTTGTAACAATTGTGTCGCCACTTCTTTTTTCATCTTCCCTCTCCTCCATTCCATTCCCATTGTAGCCGCTCATACGCCGCATATGGATCAAGAGCGCGAGTAATGCTTCTGCCAACGACGATAAAATTCGCTCCAAGCTTTCTTGCTTCTGCTGGGGTCACAACGCGCACTTGATCCCCTTTTGCCTCGTCGGCAAAACGAATGCCTGGTGTCACCGTCACAAACGTTTCGCCAAAATGCTCGCGAATCAACGGCACTTCTTTCGCTGAGCAGACGACACCATCAAGCCCGCTTTCTTTCGCAAGCTCCGCATAATGAAGCACCGTTTCTTCCATCGGCCGCGCAATCCAAAGCTCATCACGAAGCATTTGTTCACTTGTACTTGTCAGCTGCGTTACCGCAATACAATGCGGGCGGCGCGCTCCGCTTGGCGTTCCTAATTCCAATCCTTCAAGCGCTGCTTGCATCATATTTGTGCCGCCAGCAGCGTGCACGTTCACTAAATCAACTCCTAGGCGGGCGAGCCCTTTCATCGCCTGTTTTACCGTATTCGGAATATCGTGAAGCTTTAAGTCTAAAAAAATGCGGTGCCCTTGTTCTTTCAACTCGGCAATGATCGCCGGTCCTTCTTGGTAATACAGCTCCATGCCAACTTTCACAAAGAGCGGTGTGCGGGAAAACGGCCGCAAAAATTCGTTTACTTCTCGTTTTAATGAAAAATCAAGCGCCACAATAAACGGTTGGTCCACCTTTTTTCCAGCTCCTTCCCGTGCATTCGGAAATATGGTCAAAGCCAAGCTCATCAAGCAATGCCGGCAGCTCGGCAATAATGTTCGGGCAAACGAACGGATCGATAAAATTGGCCGTTCCGACCGCAACGGCGCTTGCGCCAGCATAGAAAAATTCAATCACATCTTCCGCAGATTGAATGCCGCCCATGCCGATGATCGGAATCGATACCGCCTGACTCACTTCATAAATCATGCGAATCGCAATCGGTTTAATCGCTGGTCCAGATAGCCCTCCCGTACGATTGGCTAAAATCGGCTCGGCCGTTTTCACATCAATACGCATACCAAGCAGCGTATTAATCATTGTCAGCCCGTCTGCTCCCGCCGCTTCGATCGCTTTCGCCATCTCGACAATGTTCGTTACATTCGGCGACAGTTTCACATATACCGGCACTTCTGACACTTCTTTCACTAACTTCGTCAATTCGGCCGCCACTTCCGGAACAGTTCCGAATGCGATGCCGCCCTTTTTCACGTTCGGGCATGAAATATTTAACTCGAGCGCATGAACGTTCGGCACTTTTGAAATATGTTTGGCGACTTCTACATAATCTTCCATCGTCGAACCAGCGACATTGGCGATAATCGGCACGTCATATTGGGCTAGCCACGGAAGTTCTTCCTCCATCACTTTTTCCAAGCCGGGATTTTGCAGGCCGATCGCGTTTAACATCCCGCTCGGCGTTTCCGCTACGCGCGGTGTCGGATTGCCGAAACGCGGCTCAAGCGTTGTCGCTTTAATCATAATCGCCCCAAGCACGTTTAAATCATATAGTTTCGCATATTCCCGACCAAATCCGAAACAGCCCGACGCCGGCATGACCGGATTTTTTAACGAAAGACCTGGCAATTGAACGGCTAAACGGTTCATAACACTACCTCCCCGGCTTTAAATACAGGGCCGTCGCTACACACTTTTTTATACGCCGTTTCGCTGTTCGGCACACGGCAAACGCAGGCAAAACAAGCCCCGATGCCGCAGCCCATCCGCTCTTCTAACGAAAGGTATGCGTCTTTGTCAGGAAACTTTTGTTCAAGCGCTTTTAACATCGGTTTCGGTCCGCACGCATACAGCACATCAAATGAGATCGCTCGGTCATCAATAGCATTGGTGACAAAGCCTTTCGTTCCGTAAGAGCCGTCAACGGTGGCGACATACGTTTCACCAAATTCGGCAAACTTTTGTTCATAAAAGACGACATCTTTCGTTTGAAAGCCGAGCACAACCGTCACTGAAACTCCTTTTTTCACTAACTGCTTTGCTAGTTCATACAGCGGCGGGACGCCGATGCCGCCGCCGACAAGGAGGGCACGCTCCCCTGTTTTCGCCGCTTCAATTGGAAACCCATTCCCAAGCGGACCGAGCACATCGACCATTTCCCCCGGACGTTTTTTCGCAAGAAGCGTTGTCCCCGCTCCTTCCGCCCGATAAATAATTGTACATTCACCCGCTTCTTTGTTGATGTCACAAAGGCTGAGCGGCCGGCGCAACAACGGATTGGCTTGCTCCGTCACTTTTATATGAACAAATTGTCCCGGCTCGTTCATTTCAGCAACAAGCGCACCGGCTAGCCTTATTTGATAAATGTTTTTCGCGATTCGTTCGTGATGAACGATCGTCATTTTTTCTGTTTTCATGCGTACACCTTCTTTTCCGACATCGCCGTCGTTGAAAACGTCATCGATTCAATGACTAAGAGCATTGCTTTTGCTGTATCAAGCGACGTTAAGCACGGAATGCCGTTTTCGACTGCTTCGCGGCGAATGCGGAAACCGTCGCTTTCCGGCTGTTTGCCTTTCGTTAGCGTATTGATGACGACTTGCGCTTTTCCTTGCCGAATCACATCTAAAATATTGGGCGAGTCGGAATGGATTTTATTGACAACCGTCACTGGAATGTCTGCCGCTCGTAACGTTTCCGCTGTTCCGTTCGTCGCTAACAGCTGATAGCCAATCTCGTAAAAACGGCGGGCCAATTCAATCGCCTCTTCTTTATCTTTATCCGCAATCGTCAACAACACCGCACCGTGTGGACGAATATGAATGCCGGATGCAACAAGCCCTTTATATAACGCTTTTTCAAACGTTTGATCTTTTCCGATCACTTCGCCTGTCGATTTCATTTCCGGCCCGAGGGAAATATCGACATTACGCAATTTGGCAAATGAGAAAACCGGCGCTTTTACATATACCCCTTCGCTTGCTGGCTTTAACCCTGTTTCATAACCGAGATCCTTTAGCTTTGCGCCTAAAATGACTTTTGTCGCAACATTGGCCATCGGAACATCGGTAATTTTGCTTAAAAACGGAACGGTGCGGCTTGAGCGCGGATTCACTTCCAACACGTATACTTCGTTTTTGTACATGACAAACTGAATGTTTAACAACCCGACAATTCGCAATCCTCGCGCCAATTTCACCGTATAGTCGACAATTTTTTGCTGTATATCGCTCGTTAATGTTTGCGGCGGATAAACGGCAATCGAGTCCCCTGAGTGAACGCCAGCCCGCTCAATGTGCTCCATAATCCCTGGAATAAATACGGTTTCTCCGTCCGAGATCGCATCGACTTCAATTTCTTTTCCGATTAAATACCGGTCAATGAGCACCGGATGTTGCGGGTTCACTTTTACCGCATGTTCCATGTAATGCAATAGCTCTTCTTCTTTGTAGACAATTTCCATCGCACGGCCGCCGAGCACATACGATGGGCGGACGAGCACAGGATAGCCGATTTCTTCGGCGATGCGCACCGCCTCACGAACCGAAAACGCCGTTTTTCCTTTCGGTTGCGGGATGCCTAATTGCGACAACGTTTGTTCAAACTTATCACGGTTTTCCGCACGATCTAAATCTTCAAGCGATGTGCCGAGAATGCGTACGCCGCGCGCAGCCAGCTCAGCTGCTAAGTTAATCGCCGTCTGGCCGCCAAATTGCACGATGACACCAACCGGCTGTTCTAAATCAATGACGTGCATCACGTCTTCGATCGTTAACGGTTCAAAATAGAGCTTGTCAGAAATGCTAAAGTCGGTCGATACCGTTTCCGGATTGTTGTTAATAATAATCGCTTCATATCCCGCTTCTTTAATCGCCCAAACCGAGTGAACGGTCGCGTAGTCAAATTCGATTCCTTGCCCGATGCGAATCGGACCGGACCCAAGAACGACGACGCTTTCGCGGGGCGTAACGATTGATTCGTTTTCGTCTTCATACGTGCTATAGTAATATGGCGTTTCTGACTCAAACTCAGCTGCGCACGTATCGACCATCTTGTAAACAGGGACGATGCCCGCTTGTTTGCGCATTTCATACACATCGCGTTCATTCATGTTCCAAAGTTTCGCAATCGCCACATCGGAAAAGCCCATTTGTTTTGCTTTTCGCAATACATTGATATCGCCAACGTGATCGCGCACGACCGTTTCATAGCGGACGATGCGGTCGATTTTTGTTAAAAAGAAGCGGTCGATTTGACTCCATTCGTGAATTTGTTCGATAGAAATGCCGCGGCGCAATGCTTCCGTAATGTAAAACAACCGCTCATCGCCTGCTTTGCGAATGCGTTTTTCGAGTAACTCGGCGCTCACATCGCCTTTTATGTCAAGATGGTACACATTTGTTTCCAACGAGCGCACCGCTTTCAGCAACGACTCTTCAAACGTCCGGCCGATCGCCATTACCTCGCCGGTCGCTTTCATTTGCGTACCGAGATGACGGTTCGCCGATTCAAATTTATCAAACGGAAAGCGCGGAATTTTTGTCACGACATAGTCAAGCGCCGGTTCAAAGCAAGCATACGTTTTTCCTGTTACTGGATTAATCATTTCATCTAACGTAAGTCCGACCGCTATTTTTGCCGCAAGCTTAGCAATCGGGTAGCCGGTCGCCTTCGACGCTAGCGCCGATGAGCGGCTGACGCGAGGATTCACCTCAATGACGTAATAATGAAAACTATGCGGGTCAAGCGCTAGCTGCACGTTGCAACCGCCCTCAATGCCTAGCGCGCGAATAATGCGCAAAGATGCGTTGCGCAACAGTTGATATTCGCGGTCGCTTAACGTTTGGCTTGGCGCAACGACGATCGAATCGCCTGTATGAATGCCGACAGGATCGATATTTTCCATATTACATACGACGATCGCATTATCGTTTGAGTCGCGCATCACTTCGTATTCAATTTCTTTATAGCCGGCAATGCTTTTTTCTAGCAAGCATTGGTGAACAGGGCTTAATTTTAAACCGCTCGAAACAATCTCGATCAACTCTTCTTCGTTCGTACAAATGCCGCCCCCTGTGCCGCCGAGCGTAAACGCCGGACGAACGATGACCGGATAGCCGACTTTTTCCACAAACCCGTACGCTTCTTCTAAGCTATGAATAATTTCACTTTCCGGTACTGGCTCGCCTAATTCATTCATCAAGGCGCGGAACAATTCGCGGTCTTCCGCTTTTTCAATCGCTTCTAATTTCGTTCCGAGAATTTCTACTCCGCATTCTTCAAGTATGCCCGCTTTCGCCAACTCAACGGCTAAATTCAACCCCGTTTGGCCGCCAAGCGTCGGCAAAATCGCATCCGGCCGCTCTTTGCGGATAATGCGGGAAACAAACTCAAGCGTCAACGGTTCCATATAGACTTTGTCGGCAATTTCTGTATCGGTCATAATCGTCGCCGGATTGGAGTTGACTAAAATCACTTTGTATCCTTCTTCTTTCAGCGCCAGACACGCTTGCGTTCCGGCGTAGTCAAACTCGGCTGCCTGCCCGATCACAATCGGACCAGAACCGATGACAAGAATCGTTTCGATATCGTGGCGTTTAGGCATGAACGATCTCCCCTTCTTTTTTGAACTGTTCAATCATCGCCATAAATTCATCAAATAAATTGTTCGCATCTTCCGGCCCTGGCGAAGCTTCCGGATGATATTGCACCGTGAAAGCCGGATAATCGAGATGGCGAAGCCCTTCAACCGTTCCGTCGTTTAATGCAACGTGCGTCACTTCCAGACGGGTATTCGAAAGCGATTCAGCGTTGACAGTATAGCCGTGGTTTTGCGACGTAATCGCCACTTTTCCGGTCGCCAAATGTTTGACCGGGTGGTTCGAACCGCGATGGCCAAATTTCATTTTCTCCGTATCCGCACCGCAAGCGAGCGCAAACAGCTGGTGACCGAGGCAAATGCCAAAGAGCGGAACGCGCCCGAGTATCCCTTGAATCATATCAATTGCTTCCGGCACATCTTTCGGGTCGCCAGGTCCGTTCGATAACATGACGCCGTCCGGATGCAAACGTAGCACATCTTGTGCTGTCGCATTATACGGAAGAACGATTACATCACAGTTTCGTTTATTTAATTCGCGCAAAATGCCGTGCTTCATTCCAAAGTCAACCAATACGACCCGATGACCGCGGCCCGGGCTTGGATAGGCGCTTTTTGTCGAAACGCGCTTTACTTGATCACGCGGCAGCTTCGTTTCTTTTAAATAAGTAACGGCCTCTTCCACGCTTACATCCGCATCGCAAATCATTCCTTTTAACGTTCCATATTGGCGAATGATGCGTGTCAATTTACGCGTATCGACGCCTGCTAAGCCTGGAATGTTTTTTTCTTTGAAATATTCATCAAGCGTCATCTCATTTCGCCAGTTGGAAGGCACATCGCACATTTCTTTTACGACAAATCCGTGAATGTGCGGCTCAATTGATTCAAAATCGTCACGGTTAATGCCGTAGTTGCCAATTAACGGATACGTCATTGTGACAATTTGCCCGCAATAAGACGGATCGGACAAAATTTCTTGATAGCCGGTCATTCCCGTATTAAACACGACTTCCCCGATCTTTTGTTCCGTACTGCCAAACGCTTCCCCGATGAAAAATGTCCCGTCTTCTAAAATGAGTTGTCGCTTCATGATTCTCTTCCTTTCTTCCATACAAGTTTTCCGTTTACAAACGTCATCGTCGGCCACCCTTTGCACGTCCAGCCGGCAAACGGTGTATTTTTTCCTTTCGATACGAACGTAGCCGGATCAATCGTTTGTTCTGCCTGCAAATCGATAATTGTTACATCCGCTTTGGCGCCGACGGCCAATGTCCCTCGGTTCAGCTGAAACGCTTCTGCCGGCTTCTTCGTCAACCAATCAATGAGCTGCTTTAATGTGCAAATGTTCGTTTCAACGAAATGCGTGTAAAGGAGCGGGAACGCCGTTTCCAACCCGACAATGCCAAACGGTGCTAGTTCCATTCCTTCCTGTTTTTCCGCTTCTGTATGCGGCGCATGGTCGGTTGCGATAAAATCGATCGTCCCATCAAGCAACCCTTCAATCAACGCTTCTCGGTCTTCTTTGCTTCTTAGCGGCGGATTCATTTTAAAATTTGCGTCAAGCCCTAGGATGTCTTCATCGCAAAGAAGAAGATGGTGCGGCGTCACTTCGGCGGTAACGCGAATGCCGGCCCGCTTCGCCTCGCGCACGATGCGAACCGATTGTTTCGTGCTGATGTGACAGACGTGATAATGACATCCCGTCGCTTCCGCTAGCAACACATCGCGGGCGATATGAACGGATTCCGCTACAGATGGAATGCCGGAAAGTCCATATTTTTTCGCAAATGTACCGTCATGGACACATCCTTTATATGTTAGCGTTTCATCTTCGCAATGAGCGACAATCGCCATATCGAGAGCAGCTGCTTGCTTCATCGCTTCATACATCATGTGCGCGCTTTGCACTCCGACACCATCATCCGTAAACGCAAACGCGCCCGCTTCTTTTAATGCAGCAAAATCAGTTCGTTCTTTTCCGAGCTGGCGAATCGTAATCGCCGCATACGGAAGGACATTTACATGGGCGGTTTGGCGGATGCGTTCAACGAGCCAATCCATTTGTTCTTTCGTATCAGGAACAGGGCGAGTATTCGGCATCGCCGCAACTGTTGTAAAACCGCCTTTGGCCGCCGCAAGCGTCCCCGTTGCAATCGTTTCTTTATGTTCCCCTCCCGGCTCGCGCAAATGCACATGCAAATCGATAAATCCTGGCGCAAGCAGTTGACCAGCAACATCGATCACTTCATCTTCATCGTTTGCTGCGATCGTTGGGGCGATTTCAGCGATCACGTCTCCGGCGATTTTGATTTCTGTTGGCACAAGCACCCCTGCTTCATTAAGCGAGAGAGCATTTTTTAAAATAATAGCCATTGTGCATTCCCCTTTCGTCTGATTGAAGCGCCCGTTTTAAAACGGCCATGCGCACGTACACTCCATTTTCCATTTGTTTAAAAATGCGGGACCGTTCGCATTCGACAAGACTGCTCGCAATTTCGACATCACGGTTGACAGGAGCTGGGTGTAAAATGATGCTTTTCGGCTTCATCATTTGTTCCCGCGCGATCGTTAGCCCGTATTGCTCGTGATATTGCTCTTTCGTCAGCCCCATTTTTTCACCGTGCCGCTCATGCTGAATGCGAAGGAGCATTACGACATCTGCTTCGCGAACAGCCGTATCCAAATCAACGTATGTTCCATACGAATTTGTGTCGTCTTTCCATTGTTCTGGGCTAGAAAACAGTACCGTTGCCCCAAGCCTTGTCAATACTTCTGCATTCGAGCGAGCAACGCGGCTATGGCGAATATCGCCGACAATCGCAACAGTCAAGCCACGAAACGTGCCAAACTCCTGCCGGATCGTCATTAAATCCAATAGCGATTGCGTTGGATGGTGGCCGCATCCGTCCCCGGCGTTAATGATCGGAATGTGGACCGAATGACGCAACTCCTCGAAATAGCGATCTTCCGGGTGTCTGATTACAACCGTCTGAACCCCGATCGACTCAAGCGTGCGAATCGTATCATACAGCGTTTCTCCTTTTTGCACGCTCGACATATCGGCATCAAACGGAATGACATGAAGCCCCAATCTTCTTTCTGCCACTTCAAAGCTGCATTTTGTTCGCGTGCTCGGTTCAAAAAATAAGTTCGCGACAAAAGCCGGTTCTGGCATACGCCAATGCGTTCCACGCGAAAATTGTTCCGCTTCATCGAGCAATGTGAGAACTTCCTCTAACGATAATTCCGCTAATGTCAGTAAATGATTCATTTTTTCTTCCCCCTTAAAGTTAAGAAAAACTGAGGCAAAAGCCGGAAAGCAACTCAAAACTCGTTCTTATTTTATAAAAAAACACCCTGTCCAATTGACAGGGTGCTACACCGTTTTTAGGCGTAAAAAGGTGTGTAGAAAGAGACCAACGGTTGCTGGCGTTGGTTCTTTTTCTTTTTACGCGAACAGGAACACCCTTTTAAGTCTCACTGGACTTAATTAAAAGGTGACTTACGCAACATGATCATCATTTGTTTTTTCGAGTTCAAACATATTTTCGTTGACTTCCGGACGTCCCGGTAAAATCAAGTTTAAAATGACGCCGACAATCGCGGCTAATGCCATTCCTTGAATTTGAAACGTCTCCGATATTTTTAATATCGCACCGCCAATGCCGATGACGAGAATGACGGACGAGATAACCAAGTTTCGCTTATCGCCGAAATCGACTTTGCTATCGACAAGCATGCGCAAGCCGGAAGAAGCGATAATTCCAAACAGAAGGATCGATACTCCGCCCATCACCGGCGTCGGAATCGAGCCGATCAACGCAGTAATTTTTCCAATGAATCCGAACACAATCGCAAGCACGGCCGCTCCGGCTAATACGTATACGCTATAGACGCGCGTAATCGCGAGCACGCCGATATTTTCACCGTACGTCGTTTTTGGCGGTCCACCGATCAATGCAGAAATCATCGTCGCTGTACCGTCGCCTAAAATGGAGCGATGCAAGCCTGGATTTTTAATGTAGTCACGTCCGACGACTTTGCTTAAGACAAGCTGGTGGCCGATATGCTCCGACAGTGTGACAATCGCAACTGGCACCATAAGCAGGACAATTTGTCCGGTAATATGAATTGGATAATCGATGCCTGGCAATAAGAAATCTGGCATTTCAAACAGCTTTGCTTTCGCTACTTTCGATAAATCGACAACACCGATGATTAGTGCATATACATACCCGACGATAATTCCTGCTAAGACAGGAACTAAGCTGAACAAGCCGCGCGAGAAAATGGAACATACAATCGTCGCTGCAAGCGTCACAAGCGCCACTGAAAAATACGTGAGGTTATACTTGCCATCTGGTCCGTTCATCGCCATACCGACAGCGACATTCGCAAGCCCTAAACCGATGACGATAATGACCGGCCCGACGACAACAGGCGGCAACAAATTCATAATCCAGCGATAGCCTGCTTTTTTAATGATGAGAGCCACAACGCCGTACACAAGCCCCGCCAAGAAGCTGCCAATCATCGCCGCGCCAGGGCCTCCGGCTGCTTTTGCTGCGATAATCGGCGAGATAAATGCAAACGAAGAGCCGAGATACGCAGGCACTTGCCATTTTGTAATAATTAAAAAGGCAAGCGTTCCAAGGCCGCTCGAAATGAGCGCCATCGCTGGACTTAATCCGACAAGATATGGAACTAAAATCGTCGCCCCGAACATCGCAAATAAATGTTGTAAGCTTAATGTTAGCCATTGCAACGGTGAAGGTACGTCTTTAATATCTAATACTGGTTTATTCATCATCTTTCTCCCCTTTTCCATAATAAAAACCCTCTTGGCGCAAGGCACAAAGAGGGTATGACAAAATCGCCCCCCTTTGTCAGCCTCGCAGGACTGCCTTTAAAAAGGGTGTTCATTTATTTTTTCATGAATGCTTACTTGATCCAATCCGTCTACTTCTTGCAATTCGACAACGATCATTTCCGCGCTTGACGTCGGAATATTTTTGCCGACAAAGTCCGCGCGAATCGGTAGTTCGCGGTGGCCACGATCGACTAACACGGCCAGCTGAATTTGCGCCGGACGGCCGAAATCTATGATCGCATCCATTGCCGCTCGCACCGTTCGTCCTGTAAACAATACATCATCGACTAACACGACTTTTTTATTAGTCACATCAAACGGGATATTGGAACCTTTCACAAGCGGTTCTTTATCGCTTGTTTTTGTCGTCAAATCATCGCGGTAGAGCGTAATATCGAGCTCCCCAACCGGGATCGCCGCACCTTCAATTTGTTCAATCCGTTCCGCTAGCCGTTTGGCTAAATAAATGCCACGCGTTTTAATGCCGACAAGCACACAGCCGTCAATCCCTTTATTCCGCTCGATAATTTCGTGGGCGATGCGCGTCAAGGCGCGGCGAACCGCCTGTTCGTCCATCACGACTGCTTTTTGCACTTCTTTCACCCCCATGCAAAAAACCCTCTCACCGATTGGCGAGAGGGTAGAATTGGGCATATTTCACCTGTATCCGCCACCTTCTCAGCCTCACGGGACTGAATTTAAAGGTTCTTTTCACTTGAATTCATTGTATGTTGCATGAAGCTGTTTGTCAACGATTATTTCTCAACGTATACAGCAGCTGTTCAAACTCCGGCGGCAGCGGGGCTTCAAACTCCAAATACTCCCCCGTGCGCGGATGGGTAAACCCTAGCACGCCGGCATGCAGCGCTTGTCCATCGATCAGCAACGTCTTTTTCGGGCCATACTTCGGATCCCCAGCAAGCGGATAACCGATATATTTCATATGGACGCGAATTTGATGCGTCCGCCCTGTTTCTAATTGGCATTCAATAAACGTAAAATTCGAAAACCGTTCGAGCACGCGGAAATGTGTCACCGCTTCTTTCCCGTCTTCGACAACCGCCATACTTTGGCGGTCATGTTTGTCGCGTCCGATCGGGGCATCGATCGTTCCGTAATCATGCGGAATAACGCCGTGGACAATCGCCTTATATTTGCGCGTCACCGTTTTGTTCACTAATTGGTTGACGAGCGACTCATGCGCCATATCGTTTTTCGCGACCATCAACAAGCCGGACGTATCTTTATCGATGCGGTGTACAATCCCCGGCCGAAGCACGTCGTTAATGCCTGATAAATCTTTGCAATGGGCAAGCAAACCGTTCACCAACGTGCCGCGCATATGTCCAGGCGCAGGATGGACCACCATCCCGCGCGGTTTATTCACAACAAGCACATCGGCATCTTCGTAATAAATATCTAAATCCATTTCTTCCGGCTCAACGTCAAGCGGCTCCGGTTCCGGTAAAGCAATGACCACCTCATCGCCGACAGAACATTTATAGTTGGCTTTTACCGTTTTGCCGTTCACCATCACAAGCCCGTCTTTGATCCATTGCTGAACTTGCGAGCGCGACCATTCTTCATTCAACGCAGAAATGACTTTATCAATTCGTTCACGATCATACTCTTCCTCAATATGAAATTTTACTACGTCCATATTATTGATTCCCCTTTTCCTTCGCACCAGTCACAAATGTGTGTAAAAAAACGAGCGCCACACCAATAGATAAGGCGGAATCAGCGATATTAAAAATCGGGAAATCGTATGTAAAAATATACGTATGAATAAAATCGACAACTTCTTTTCGAACGAGCCGGTCAATAAAATTCCCGATCGCTCCACCGAGCATAAAGCCGAGCGCAATGCCAAATAACCGCTCTTCGCGGGGCAGGCGCTGAATATAAATTACTAAGCCGATAACAACAATGATCGTAATGAGATAAAATAGCCAAAACTGTCCTTGCAAAATTCCCCATGCCGCCCCGCGATTGCGATGGGAAGTAATATATAGCACGTTCGGAATGATCGTAATGCTTTCGCCAATCTTCATATTCGTTACAACTAACCATTTTGTAAACTGATCGATCGCAATCACCACGAGCGCAATTAAATAATAAAACACGCGATTCCCTCCAACTCAACATATGTACTTAATGAATTGTAGCACAATCGTAAACAGATAGACAATGATGAGCGCTTTTTTGCCGTAATCCTCGAGCGACCTCATTGCCCCATAGCGCTTCATGTACAATCCAAAAAAAACGAGCCCGCCATCATCAGGCGAGCCCTGTTTTTAGGCCATATAATGCTCTTTCACAATGTGAGCACAGCGCGGGCATAATGTTGGATGCTCTTTATCTTGGCCGACTTCTGGCGTCACAACCCAGCATCGTTCGCACGTTTCGCCTTCTGCTTGGCGAACGACAATCGCCATGCTTGCAAATTTTTGCGCCTCTTCAGGTGCGACTGCATAATCTCCGGCAACTTCGAAACCAGACACAATAAAGAGCTGTTTCAAACTTTCCTCGATCGAATCGAGAAGCTGTTTCGTTTCTTTCGTCGGATACACAGTTAAATGCGCTGTCAACGATTTGCCGATTACTTTTTCGTTCCGCGCCACTTCAAGCGCTTTTAATACATCATCGCGCACGTTCATGAACGCATCCCATTTTGCAAGCAGCTGATCTGCTTCTTCGATTTCCATCGCTTCCGGCATATCGACAAGCTGAACGCTTTCCTCTTTCTCTTTTCGATTCGGAATATGGCTCCATACTTCATCCGCTGTGTGTGGTAAAATTGGCGCAATCAGCTTCGTTAACGCCACAAGCGTTTCGTATAACACCGTTTGAATCGAACGGCGTTCTTGATGATCCGGCGCTTCAATGTAAAGAATGTCTTTAGCAAAATCTAAATAAAAGGCACTCAAATCAACGGTGCAGAAATTGTTCACATCATGATAAATCGCTGCAAAATCGTATATTTCATACGAACGTTTCACTTTTTCAATCAAACGGTTTAATTTCACTAGCATGTAGCGGTCCACTTCGCGCAACTCCGCCAACGGAACAGCGTTTGTTTCCGGGTTAAAATCAAACAAGTTGCCAAGCAAGAAGCGGAACGTATTGCGAATTTTGCGGTACACTTCGGCGACTTGTTTCAAAATGCTGTCAGAGATGCGCACATCCGCTTGATAATCGACAGAAGCGACCCAAAGCCGCAAAATATCCGCACCTAACTGTTCCATCACTTTCGCTGGCACAACGACGTTTCCGAGCGATTTGCTCATTTTCCGCCCTTCGCCGTCGAGAACAAATCCGTGGCTGAGCACTCCCTTATATGGCGCTTTCCCTGTCACAGCGACTGCCGTAGAAAGCGAAGAGTTAAACCAGCCGCGGTATTGGTCGGAACCTTCGAGATAAAGATCAGCAGGGCGCTGCAAATCGTCCCGTTCTTCAAGCACGGCTTGATGCGAAGAACCGGAGTCAAACCATACGTCCATAATATCGGTTTCTTTCGTAAAATGACCGTTTGGACTTCCTGGATGTGTAAATCCTTCCGGCAATAAATCTTTTGCTTCCCGCTCAAACCACACGTTAGAGCCGTATTGTCTAAATAAGTTCGATACGTGTTCAATCGTTTCATCTGTAATAATCGGCTCACCGTTTTCCGCATAAAAGACGGGAATCGGCACACCCCACGCGCGCTGACGGGAAATACACCAGTCGCCGCGGTCACGAATCATATTGTAAAGGCGAGTTTCTCCCCAAGCAGGCACCCATTTCGTTTCGTGCACCGCTTTTAATAATTCGTCGCGAATTTTATCAATCGATGCAAACCATTGCGAAGTCGCTCGGAAAATCGTCGGTTGTTTCGTGCGCCAATCGTGCGGGTACGAGTGCGTAATAAAGCTTAGCTTTAATAAAGCGCCGACTTCGTTCAATTTTTCCGTAATTGCTTTGTTCGCTTCATCATAAAAAAGCCCTGCAAATCCGAGCGCTTCTTCCGTCATATATCCGCGCTCGTCGACCGGACAAAGCACCCCTAAACCGTATTTTTGCCCAACGATGAAGTCATCTTCCCCGTGTCCTGGCGCAGTATGAACGCATCCTGTACCTGCGTCTGTCGTGACATGCTCTCCGCACACGACGAGCGAATCGCGATCGTAAAACGGATGCTTCGCCACAACGTACTCCAACTCTTTTCCTTTCAACGTTTTAACAACCGTTGTTTCTTCCCAACCGATTTCTTTTTTCACCGACTCAAGCAATGCTGAAGCAACTACATATTTTGCTTGACCGACTTGAACGACGCTATATTCCAAATCAGGATGAACCGCGATCCCTAAGTTCGCCGGAATCGTCCAAGGAGTCGTCGTCCAAATGACGACTTTTTCATCGCCGTCAAGCACACCTTTTCCGTCTTTCACCGGAAACGCTACATAGATAGACGGGGAACGTTTATCTTTATATTCAATCTCCGCTTCCGCCAACGCGGATTCGCTTGACGGAGACCAGTAGACAGGCTTCAATCCTTTATAAATCAAGCCCTTTTTCGCCATTTCGCCAAACACTTTAATTTGCTGTGCTTCATATTCCGGCTTTAGCGTAATGTACGGATTGTTCCAGTCACCGCGCACGCCGAGCCGCTTAAACTGCTGGCGCTGACTGTCAATTTGTTCATAGGCATACTCCTCACAAAGTTTGCGGAACTCCGCCACGCTCATTTCTTTGCGGTTTACGCCTTTATTTTTCGTGAGCGCCGTTTCAATCGGCAAACCGTGCGTATCCCAACCCGGAACATACGGTGCACAATAGCCGCTCATCGATTTATAGCGGACGATAAAGTCTTTTAAAATTTTGTTGAGCGCATGCCCCATATGAATATCGCCGTTCGCATACGGAGGACCGTCATGCAATACAAACAATGGACGGCCTTTCGTACGCTCTTGCACTTTTCGATAAATGTCCATCTCTTCCCATTTTGCTTGAATTTGCGGTTCACGCTGCGGAAGATTTCCGCGCATTGGAAAATCTGTTTGTGGCATTAATAACGTGTCTTTATAGTCCATTCCTCATTCCTCCAAATTTTTTATCAACATAAAAAACCGTCCTCTCCCAAAAAGGGACGAGAACGGTCTCGCGGTACCACCCTTATTGACTATCCAAATAGTCCACTCTGCATTCGTAACGGGAATGACGCGCCATTGCCTACTTTTGTTCAGCATGGAACTCCAGGGTGATGTTCACTCTTTCGCTTATGCCGAGCTTCCACCATCCTCGGCTCGCTATCATAAGCATGTGAAAGAGCTACTGTCCCTTTCATCGTCAATTTATATGTCCATTTTACCTGTTATTAAGTCATGAATAATGTTCAACATATAAAAGACATGAAAAATTGTTATGAAACATTATCGCTAAGCAATATTCCGCTTAACCGGATATAGCTCTACACCTTCTACTCCATTCGCAAACGCGTTTGGATATACTTCTTTCATGATCTGTATTTTGTATTAAAATGAACATTTATTTTGATTATATGCGAAACGGGCAAAATTCGTCAAGATTGGCTCATTTCTTCCTTTTCATCTTCATCGATTTCAATGTCTTTGACTTCATATTCCATTAAATGATCCCAGTCGTCGTTGTTCAGCATTTCAAGCTGCGCTTCTACGAGCATGCGGAAGCGGGTGCGGAACACTTTCGACTGCCGTTTTAACTCTTCGATTTCAAGCGCGATTTTCCGCGATTTAGCGAGCGCTTCGCTAATGATGCGATCCGCATTTTTCTCCGCCTCTTTAATGATGAGTTTTGCCTCTTTTTGTGCGTTTCGTTTAACTTCTTCCGCTGTTTCTTGAGCGATTAAAATCGATTTATTTAATGTTTCTTCAATATTCGTAAAATAATTAAGCTTTTCCGTCAATTCCGCTACTTTTTCTTCAAGCTGTTTTTTTTCGCGAATAACCATTTCATAATCTTTAATCACTTGATCTAAAAATTCATTGACTTCATCTTCATCATAGCCGCGAAATCCTTTGCTGAATTCTTTATTATGAATATCTAATGGCGTTAAAGGCACGAATGCCACCTCCGTCTGCATAATTCCTTTTTATTATCATTCGACATATTTCTGTGAATCCCTGCAACGATTCGATTATTTTTGCGTTCCAACTTGAATGCGCCATCGATCTTTTTTTGTTTTTCCATCGATCGCGATCATTTTCAAACGGCCTAGCCCGCGCGCAGAAAGCACATCCCCTTCTTTGCATTCTAAATGCGCTTGTTCGACAACTTTCCAATTCACTTTGACAAGGCCGTTTTCGATGAGCGACTGTGCGTTTTGCCGCGATACGCCAAACACTTGCGATAAGACCGCATCAAGCCTTAACGATGAAACGGTGACCGTCGCTTCCTTCCATTGTTCTTCAAGGACGATTATTTCGGTCAACGGCTTTTCTTCCAGTGAAATTTTTGTTTTTCCCACAGCGTGAAAGTGAAGGCGAGTGTAATCAGCGATTTCTTTTGCCACTATAAACTGAACACCTTCATCTTTTATTAAAATATCGCCGAACTTTCCGCGTTTTAAGCCGAGCGACATAAGCGAGCCTAATACTTGTCGGTGTTCAAGTGAGACAAATTTGCTCGGATAACGAACAGAAAAAAGCGTAAGAGCAAAATCTTCTTGTTCCGGTTGAAAATACGATGGATATAAAAGTGCCCTTTTACGTTCGACGAACGAAGCGCCGCCGAAAAATGAAAGATTCACTTCTTCATCGTTCCCGATCACAAGCCGAACGATTTCTTGTTCACGAGGATCAAGAAAATCGGTGAGCTTCGGACAATATTGCGCTTTGACAAACTCCCGCCATTGAAGCACTTGGTCAATAAAATGATGTTCTTCTTTGCGAAAATGTTGATATAGATTCATAGCCATTACCATTACACCTTCTCGTAAAGAAGGGAACCCTTGTGCCGGATTCCCTACACTAATTCAACATGTTAAATAGCGCGTATAATCCCCTCGTCGCAAAGTTGAGCACAAATAGAGCCACAATTGGTGAAACGTCAATCATGCCAAGCGGTGGAATGAAGCGGCGAAACGGCTCTAAATACGGCTCGCAAATCGCCGCTAACAGCTGGCCGATTTTCGTATCTCGCGCATTCGGAAACCATGACATTAAAATATACACGATCAACGCATAAGAATATATATCAATAATCGTTGTTAAAAACGTAAGCAAGCTATACATATGTTACCACCTTTTCATTGATGTCTCGTCTTCGGAAACAACTGAAATCGAACCAGTGACATCGACATTATCAGGAGTGCACAAGAAAATTCTCGTACCAACTTGTTGAATGTCTCCGCCAATTGCATAAACCGTGCCGCTTAAAAAATCGACGATGCGTTTCGCCTGATCATGTTGAATTCGCTGCAAATTCACGACGACGGCGCGGCGGTTTTTTAAATGGTCGGCGATTTCTTGCGCCTCCGCATAAGCTCTTGGTTCAATAAGCACCACTTTCGACGATTTTTGCACGCTTTGCAAACTGACGACATTTTGCTTTGCCGTCCCTTTTCCTGCCGATAGAGGAGAAGGTTCCTGCTCCTCCTCTTCTCCATATTCGTCTTCATATTCTTCATAATCTTCCTCTAAAAAATAATCTTTAAACTTTTTGATGAGTCCCATATTTCTACACCTCCTATCATTCATTTCCAACAAGCGATGTTCCTAGCCGAATAAACGTTGCTCCTTCTTCGATTGCAATGACGTAATCGTTCGACATTCCCATCGATAATTCAGTGCACGGAGCGTTCGGAATATGTAATGCTTGTACATGTTGCTGCAATGTTTTCAATTGCCGAAAACATTGCCGAAGGAACGCTTCATCATCCGTATATGGTGCCATTGTCATCAGCCCCACCACTTCAATTTTTGAAAAATCACGTAACTGTTCAATAAACGGAATCACTTCATCTTTCGACAAGCCATGTTTCGTTTCTTCTCCTGAAACGTTCACTTGCACAAAACATTTGATTCGTTTTGCTGCCCGCTTCTCGATTTCATGTGCGAGCGACAGACGGTCAAGCGAGTGAATATAATCGACTTTATCAATGACATTTTTCACTTTGCGCGACTGCAACGTTCCAATAAAATGCCATATCGCTTCTCGCCCTATTGCTTCATATTTTTGCAACAGCCCATCATCGCGATTTTCTCCTAAATCTGTAATTCCCGCAGCTAGTGCTTCTTTTGCCCGTTCGATACTTACGTATTTCGTTACCGCAATGATACGAATGCCAGCAGGATCACGGCCAACTCGTTTGCATGCTGCTTCGATGTTGTCACGAATAATCGCTAAATGATCGCGAACGGACATGTCACTCCTCCTTCCTGCCGATAAACGCCATCATTCTTCCAGTTCGGCCGTTGTCGCGGCGATGCGAGAAAAACACATTTGCCGCACAGCTCGTGCAATAATTTGACACTTTAATGTGTTGTTCGCGCACTCCTTCTTTTATAAGTAATAGCCGATTCAGCTCTTTTAAATCAAGAGCATATTGTCCTACGCTTATTTCACGATAAGGAAGCACTTCTTTTGCCCCTAACACTTTTTCCGCCGCATCGACGACGCGGTCATCGACAATATAACAACAAAAACCAATCGATGGACCGATCGCGACAACAATATCCTCAAGCGGAATATGTTCCCGTTCATGCCAAAGCCGAACCATTTCCCCCGCGATGTTTTTGGCCGTTCCTTTCCATCCCGCATGAGCAATGCCAATCATTCCATGTTTAGGAGCAGCAAAATAAAGAGGCACGCAATCTGCAAAACATAACGCTAATAAAAGTCCTGTTTCATTCGTATATAATCCGTCCGTATGAGCAATCGCCGTATTGAGATGCCATACCCCTTTTCCCGCATCGCGTTTCGTTACTTTTTCAATACGTGAATCATGTGTTTGCTCACAACAAACCCAGCTTTCAAGCGGAAACTGCAATAATTGCGCTAATTTCTGACGATTGCGCTCGACAAACGGTTCGGCATCGCCGACGTGCAAGCCGAGATTAAACGTCGCAAACGGCGATTCGCTAAAGCCTCCGTGTTTCGTTGTAAAGCCGGCGGCCACATTCGGCCAGTCTGTTAACATTAGCAGCTCCTCGCCAACTGGATGAAAAATTTCCGACATCCTCGTCATCCTCTTTGTAGATTTTTATCACTTTTTTTCCTATTTTATCATAGATTGCTTACAGATGATAATTATTATTTATTCACTTTCATTTAAACGAACTAAAATGACATCAGTTCCGATTTTTACGATGTTGCGCCACGGTATGACCGTTTCTTCTTCACGGCCAAAAAGCCCGAGCACTTTTCCTGCTCCTAAAATAATAAGCGATTCAATTTGTCCTGTCTGCAAATTGATATCAATGTCACCAATATTCCCTAATTTTTTTCCGTTTGCTACATTTACCACATCTTTCGTTTGAAATTCGGAAATTTTAATCATCGCAAGTCCTCCCGCTTTTATCATCTTCTAATTCACTATATGACATGTTCGCCGTGACCTTTCCGAAAAAAAAGAGTTGCTCGCGATAGAACAACTCTTCATACTTGAATATTTTTATTCATTTGGCGAATAGCCGCTTTTTCTAAACGCGACACTTGCGCTTGCGAGATGCCGATTTCTTCGGCCACTTCCATTTGCGTTTTTCCTTGAAAAAAACGTTTGCGAATAATCATTTTTTCTCGTTCATTCAAGCGGCGCAACCCTTCTTTTAAAGCGATTTCTTCAATCCATTGACTGTCACGGTTTTTTTCATCGCTTAATTGGTCCATCACATAAATCGGGTCTCCTCCATCGTTATAAATCGGTTCAAATAACGAAATCGGATCTTGAATCGCATCAAGCGCAAACACGACCTCTTCGTGCGGCACGCCAAGTACGTTCGCGATTTCTTCAGCGGTCGGCTCTTTCGCCGTTTCCCCCATTAATTTTTCACGCACTTGTAACGCTTTGTAAGCAATGTCACGCAATGAACGTGACACACGGATTGGGTTGTTGTCGCGCAAATAGCGACGAATTTCACCGATAATCATTGGTACAGCATACGTGGAAAATCTAACGTTCTGGCTTAAATCAAAATTATCAATCGATTTCATAAGTCCGATACAACCGACTTGAAACAAGTCATCGACAAATTCTCCGCGGTTATTAAAACGTTGAATGACGCTTAACACAAGGCGCAAGTTCCCATTTACAAGCTTTTCCCTCGCTTCTAAATCTCCTTCATGCATTCGCTTAAACAGTTCTCGCATTTCCTCGTTTTTTAATACTGGAAGCTTTGATGTATCCACACCGCAAATTTCTACTTTGTTTCTTGTCAAGTCTTTCCCTCCCATCAGGAGATGCTGTCAATGTTCAGTATCTCCTCAGGGAGGAAAAATATGCACATATCCAATGCATGAAAAAAGGGACAGTGCGCCCCTCATTACATCATTTTGTTAAATTCTTTACGCAATCGTTTAATAATCCGCTTCTCTAGACGTGATATGTACGATTGCGATATCCCAAGCAAATCGGCTACATCCTTTTGTGTTTTTTCTTCCCCGCCGGAAAGGCCAAAGCGAAGTTCCATAATTTGTTTTTCACGATCGCTTAATTGCCGAAGTGCATTCAGCAAAAGGTGGCGATCGACATCTGCTTCTAAGTCTTTCGTAATAACATCATCTTCTGTACCGAGCACATCTGACAGCAGCAGCTCATTTCCATCCCAGTCGATATTAAGCGGTTCATCGAACGATACTTCTGATCGCACTTTATTATTGCGCCGCAAGTACATTAATATTTCATTTTCAATACAGCGGGAAGCGTAAGTCGCTAACTTAATCTTTTTGTCAGGATTAAACGTATTGACGGCTTTAATAAGCCCAATTGTGCCGATGCTAATTAAATCTTCAATGTTGATGCCGGTGTTTTCAAATTTCCGCGCAATGTAAACGACAAGGCGCAAATTTCTCTCAATCAACATCGAACGGGCCGTTTCATCTCCTAACGGAAGCTTTTGCAGCAACATCTCTTCTTCTTCTTTTGTAAGCGGCGGCGGCAATGCTTCGCTCCCGCCGATATAATAAATTTCATCGGTCTTGATCCCTAGCTTCATTAACAGCTTATGCCATAAATAAATGAGGCGAAGCTTCCACACTTTCACGAAAATCCCCCTTCTAATTTAGTTAAAAATGCGTATGATATAGTAACAAACTTATGAAGCACTTATCCGTTTTCCTGTCTGGATCATTTTCGGATGTATAATACATTGATACTCTCCATCTGTTGATAAGCTCATTTCATTCAATCCAACGAGCCCTTTTGATACGTTGAGCCACTGCGCTTCATAACAAATCATCATTCGGTCTGGTTTTACCGCTAGTAAAAACCGCTGTTCTTTGCCGATGACACGATAAGGAATGAGGCGCAATCGATGTGACCATTTTCCAATCTGTTCATCATATAAAGAGGTTAAACCGTTCTGTAATTTCATAATTTCGAACAATGAGGGCGGCAAAACATCTTTCATTTCATCTGCGCTAACGATCATGACAGGAGTTTTAGTTATCGGATCATAAAGTTGATTGCCGCTATCGATGAGTCCTTTTAACGAAATAGACACCCCATCAAACGCAAGCATCACGTCTACAATGCTATCAAAGCGTATTTTTTTCTCACGAATGCCATCGATCCGTTTTCGCGAAAATAACCATAAGATCGGAAAGCCGATTAAGACGAATAGCCAGCTGACAGGATCTCCTGTTCCAAATGAGTATGTCGTAAGCGTTCCTTTTGTCATTTGTATTTCGTTTTGTAAAAAGTAGTGAACGGCTATCAATCCCCCTCCGACCATAAAGGTAGCAAAATAAAAAGTAAATAAATTCTCCAAAAAATAGCGAAAACGTTTAAATCCAAATGAAATGAAAACGATAAGAATCGAAAAAAGCAGTTTGATAAACGGCTGCTGAACATATAACGAAAACGGAGTAAACATGAGTAGCACCATCAAAGAACCTATTAAAGCTCCTGCGGCCATCCTCCACCATATGATATTCCTTTTTAACATAACCGCCGTCAACCAAAGCAATAATCCATCAAAGCAAAAATTTAGCAGCCAGATGACATCTAAATACACCGTCAATCCAATAGCCTCCTTTTTATAAGGAACAGAGCCAAGCAATTTCTGAAAATAGTATATAGTACATCTTATTGGAAAGTCTGTCAATTTATGATGGTGAAAAAACGAATTTTTTGTCAAAGAAAAGCGAATAAAAAAAGAGCACGAATCACAATGATCCATGCTCTTTTGCTTACAATCACATTATCGCACCGCTTCGCTTTATTGTCTACAGCATCTAGCCTCTTGAGCCGCTTCGATCCTGCTGTGGCGGTCAAAGCATCCTCGCAGACCCCTGTAGCGCCTGTCAAAGGAGCTAAGCAACATTTCGCCGCTAACCTTAGGCGCGAGCCACCTCCGCTTTTCTTGTTACCTACGGCGGTTACGGTTGCGCAAGAAAGCCGGGATATCAAGCGGATCTTCCGCTTGCGAAGAACGGAATGAGTTATTATAATCTTGCGCTTGTTCTTCGCGTTTTTCGCGTTTGACGCCAGCGCTTGGCTTCGGTGTCGTTCCGAATCCAGTACGAAGCGGACGAGACGATTGCGCTTCGCTTTCATTAAACCCAGTTGCAATGACTGTCACGACAATTTCATCTTTTAAGTTTTCATTAATGACAGAGCCAAAAATCATATTTACATCTTGGTCAGAAGCGGACGCAACAATATCTGCAGCTTCTTGCACTTCGTATAAACTTAAGTTCATGCCGCCAGTGATGTTCATTAATACCCCTTGCGCCCCGTCAATCGATGTTTCTAACAATGGGCTAGAAATCGCTTTTTTCGCAGCCTCTGCCGCACGGTTTTCACCGCTGGCAATCCCGATACCCATGAGCGCTGAACCTTTGTTCGACATGATCGTTTTCACATCGGCAAAGTCAAGGTTGATTAGTCCTGGAACGGCAATTAAGTCGGAAATGCCCTGTACCCCTTGGCGAAGCACGTTATCTGCTTCGCGGAACGCTTCGAGCATTGGCGTATTTTTATCAACGATTTCGAGCAAACGGTCATTTGGAATAACGATGAGCGTATCAACGGCTTCCTTCATCGCCGCAATCCCGTTGGCCGCCTGCATCGCCCGCTTCCGCCCCTCAAATGTGAACGGACGTGTAACGACACCAACTGTCAACGCGCCTAAATCGCGCGCGATTTGTGCAATAACCGGCGCTGCTCCTGTGCCTGTTCCACCACCCATTCCTGCCGTTACGAACACCATATCAGCGCCTTTCAACGCTTCTTCAATTTGTTCTTTGCTTTCTTCCGCCGCTTTTTTCCCAACTTCTGGGTTTGCCCCCGCTCCTAATCCGCGCGTTAATTTCGCACCAATTTGCAATTTAACTGGAGCTTTTGATAAATTTAAAGCTTGTGCATCGGTGTTGACCGCAATAAATTCTACACCTTGTACGCCATGTTCAATCATTCGATTTACAGCATTGTTTCCGCCGCCGCCAACACCGATGACTTTAATCGTTGCTAACTGATCAACAGTAGTGTCAAACTCCAACATGACAAAATCCTCCCAATAATTCGATCTCGATCCTGAAAATAGTAAAACCGTAAAATGTGTAAATTAAAAGTATTCGACAAAATAATTTTCATCCTTCCGACTGATGATGCATTTTTGTATCACGAGGGGGGCTATTCGAAGAAATAACCGAAAAACTTTTTTACTTTTTGTCCTAAGTTTTCTTCTTTTCCTTTTGGTTTCGCTTTAGACGATTGCTGTTTTGGCAGCCGCTTTTCCGACGATTCAGCTACTGCAGCTGCCACAGGAGTCCCCCGGCCTTGCAATTTCGCGTGTCGGTAAGCAAATTTAATCAGCCCTACCCCTGTTGTATATTGCGGGTCGCGGACGCCGATATAATCAGGAATAGCAACGCGAACATTATTCCCTAGCACCACTTGAGCTAGTTCCAAAATTCCTGGCATGTTCGCCACTCCTCCTGTTAAAACGTATCCGCCCGGCAAATCACGGAATCCTAATTTACGAATTTCTTGATACACCAATTGAAAAATTTCTTCAAGCCTTGCTTCAATAATATCAGCAACCTCAAGCTGAGTAAACTGTTGATGCTGATCTGTGCCGATGATCGGAACACTGAAGATTTCTTCTTCTGAAGCAAGGTCATAAAAAGCATGGCCATGTTTCAGCTTAATTTTTTCAGCATCTTCCGTAGACGTTCTTAATCCAATCGATATGTCTTTTGTAATATGATCGCCGCCGACTGGGAGAACGGATGCCGCTTGAAGAAATCCTTGTTCAAAAACAGCAACAGTCGTAGACCCGCCGCCGATATCGACTAAAGCGACACCCAAATTTTTTTCATCTTTCGATAAAGCAAGCGAACCAGCTGCAAGTGGCTGCAAGCAAATATCGCTAATTTCCAATCCTGCTCGCTCGACACAGCGAAGCAAATTATGTAAAACTGTTTTTGCTCCTGTAATCATCGTTCCTTCCATCTCTAAGCGCACTCCGAGCATTCCGCGCGGATCGCTAATGCCATCAAGGCCATCAACAATAAACTGCCTCGGAATGACCCCGATAATTTCGCGATCAGGTGGAATCGACACGACTTGAGCGGAATCGATGACGCGCGCCACATCTTCATCCGTAATCTCGCGATTTTCGCTTGAAACAGCGACAATGCCATGGCAATCTTGCAATTGTATATGGTTTCCATTCACACCAACAACAACACGATGAATCGTTAAACCAATCATTCTTTCTGCTTGGTCAATCGCTCGCTTAATCGACTGAACCGTTTCATCTATATCAACAATGGAACCCTTTTTCAGACCTTCGGATTTCACATTGCCAACGCCAATAATGTTCAATGATTCATTCAGCATTTCCCCAATAATCACCTTAACACTGGATGTACCGATGTCAAGACTAACAACGATTTCATTGCTGTTCATTCTTTGGCACCCCCTTTAACAAACTAACGTATCGATGGATCGAACAGCGACAAACAAGTTTTTATTCATATATTCAACATGGTAAGAATCATTCCTTTTTATTTGCATCAACTTTTTATGACTTTTGCCGTTTCTCCATCCATTTAGCAAGCCAAATTCGGCGAATGACAGCGATGTTTTGAAACAATCGCACTCCGAAAGCAAACACGGCTGCTAAATACAAGTCTACACCAAGATGAACACCGAGAAAAGCTAAACTTGCAGCTAAAATGATATTAAAAAAAAATCCGGTTAGAAAGACGTTTTCATCATACACATTTTGCAAATGAGCACGAATTCCACCGATTAGCGTATCAAATGCCGCCAATACCGCAATCGATAAATAGCTTGAGTATTCATCAGGAATGCGCCAATCCGTTAACAGTCCTAATATAACGCCAATAATGAAGCCGATAAACGGAAGCCACACGTTATGATTCCTCCTTTTCGGCTTTTACTGCTTCCATGTAGCGGATTTGCCATTCTCTGTAATATTTTGGAATAACAATCGCAGACATCGGTTCGGAAACAGTGAGTTGCAAGTTTTCAATGACAAAATCGTCATAAATCGTCGACACTTTTAATCGATTATATAATGTTGTGACATCGTCCGAAATGACTTTCACCTGTATCGGCAACGAGGAAATTTTCGCGTTTCCTACCTGTGTCACACCGTTCACATCGCGAATCGCTGTTGTGTTGGTGATCCGTTCGTTTGCGATGGCGATTTCTTTTGCATCATACATGTTCAGCTCGTTTATAAACCGCTTTAATAATTCAGGAGAAACGGTATACGCAATTGGACCTACATAATTTTCCGGATAAAACGGTGCGATCGTCAAGATCAATCCGGCGCCTCGTATTTCTGTTAATCCCGCTTCTTTTTTTAACTCATCAACAGTTTCTTGCAACGCCGTTTGTTGATCAGCAAGATGGTTTTGTTCATAATTTTGTATCTTTTCATCATTGCGGCGAATTTCTAACAAAAGTTGCTGCTCTAGCTCTTGCTCTTGTTTTAAATCTTGACGCAGCTCCCAAATATCGCGCGTATCGCGCACGATCGGCCGCTTAGTTGTTTGAAACTGAACAGCGAGCATAAACCCGATAATCGCTGCAATCAGTGTGAAATGAAGGATTGTTTTTCGTTTCAACGCGATCACCAAACTTTCCATCTCTAATCATGATTCGTACGAAAAATCGGCTCTAATACGATCTCTTCTTTGCTCGCAATTTTAACAACAACATGGTCATTCACTAATTGATCTTTCACACCTCCGGCGATATTGAGTGCTGAAGTAAGCACGTTGGGGTCGCCGATCGCTGAAATAACAAACGGGGCAGCGTGCTGCACACCATCAACTTCGATCACAGGCCCGTTGCAAACAATATAAGATCGGTGCGATATTCGCTGGCCGTTGATCGCAATCGCCTCCGCTCCAGAGATCAACAATTCATGCACGACTGCAAACACGTGCTGCTCATGAACGATGTAGTTTGTCGCATTTTGTTCGTTCGGAATATAAGAAGCATCCGCTAGCGTCACTTCGACTCCTTTTCCCTTTACTTTCACTTTTCCAACGTACATGCGCAATTGTTCTGCCTCTTTTACTAGATCGACATACGCTGCTTTTTTGTTTGCTAACGATGTTTCGATTTGTCTCACTTTTTCTTGTTTTTTCATGAGCTCTTCCTTTAACTTTCGGTTTTCTTTTTGCGCATGAATGAGCATTTGCCTATATTCATACTCTTTTTGCCACTGCCGATCCGTGATGTTTCGCTTTGTCGCTTGATCTTTTGTGTATTGATAGGAAAAGGAAAGCATAAATCCTAACACAAGACAAACAAAGGAAAGGATGACATCGTTACCTCGTATTTTTTTCATTGCCATCTCCCTTTTTTTCTTCGTCATAAGCTTTAAAGTAGTTGCTTACCTCTAAATGAATGACGCCTTTTACGTTCGGATTCAGCTGCTTTACAATCGCTGGATATAACAACATTTTTTCAGCAAAGTTTTGCACGTTAGCACTCACTTCAAATCCATCATTCATGTAGACTGTAATATGATATCGATCGTATTTTGTCGGTGCATAATGAATTTCGGAAATAGCATTCAATATGTACGGAGGCAGTTGCGCCAGTTGTCCTGCCATTTCTTGAATGTCTTCTCCTTTTTTCCAATTAACTAAAATCGGCGCGTCACTTAACGCCGTTTTCGGCTTATTTTCCGTTAAAATTTGACCGTTTTCAAGGAGCGGAAAAAATGTTTGTTTATGCTCAATGTAAGCGATTCTTCTTCGCTCTTTTACGTATAGTACAATTGTATTCAGAAACTGCTTTTTCAGCTTCGCCTGCTTGATTTCTGGATGTGACTCGATCGCCCGTTCGACCTGCTCTGCTTTTACTTTCCAAAAGCTTGTCCGATTTGTTAAACCGCTTAATTCGATGATCCGTCCGGCCGAAACATGCTGGTTTCCTTTTACTTCAATATGCTGAATGTTGCTTAACGGTGATTGAAAATAAATGATGGATAAAATAAGCATAAAAAAGAAAGCAATATAAGCCGTTAATCGGCGATTCACTTTTTGTCTTCGCCGCTGTTTCAGCTTCGGAACACGTTCTTCTAAAACAACAACTTTTTCTTTTTCCAACTCGCTCACCGCTTTCCGACACCTACAAACAATAAAACAAACGGCATTTTTTCATGCCGTTACATTTTTTGAACAAATCTACTTTTATTATAACACAATATCGGAAAAGAAGGCGGCCTAATTTTTAGGACTTTCGACCAATAATTTCTACTTCTGTTTCCAGTTCAATTCCATATAATCGTTGAATCGTCCCTTTGACATAGGTAATTAAATCTAAAACATCTTGAGATTTTGCATTTCCAATATTAACAATAAAATTCGCATGCTGTTCAGAAATTTTCGCACCGCCGATCGCATACCCTTTTAATCCTGCTTCTTCAATTAGCTTTCCGGCGTAATTTGGCAGCGGATTGCGAAAAATGCTACCCGCGCAAGGATAGTTCCACGGTTGCGTATCGCGGCGATAATCTTTATTTTTTTGCATCGCGGTTACAATTTCCTCACGTTTCCCTTTTTTCAACTGCAAAACAGCGGCGATGCAAACACCCGGACGTTTCTTTTGTAAAATCGACGTTCGATAAGCAAACTCCATTTCTTCATTTGTCAGCCACTCAATCGTTCCATCCGGAAATAAAATTTGCGCTTTTTTCAAAACATGTGACATATCTGACCCGTGCGCCCCCGCATTCATATAGACGGCTCCACCAACCGAACCTGGAATTCCTCCAGCAAACTCTAACCCTGATAATCCTTGTTTGCTAGTAAGTGTCGCTAGTTTAATGAGAGAATAGCCGCCGCCAACCGTTACTTCCTCATCGTTAATGAGCAGGTCATCGAGCCCCTCACCAAGCTTAATGACGACTCCTTCGATTCCTTCATCGGACACAAGCAAGTTCGATCCGCGGCCAATCGCCCGCCAATTCATTTGATGTTTTTGAATAATAGCCATTACTTTTTGTAAGCTTTCGATGCTATTTGGTTCGACAAACACATCCGCAGGCCCGCCAATTTTGATCGTTGTATGATGAGCAAGTGGTTCATTTTCTTTCACTTTCCCGACGTTTGCTTCTAATAGTTCTTTTACTAATGTTTGCATGCACATCCTCCCCTTTCCTGCATCTCTTGTTGCCTTTACTATTATCGTATGATTTTTTCTCGCCAACCGCTACTAAGACATAAACAAAACGAGAGGGGCTGTCTCTCCGAAAATCTTGCTGAGAGATCGTCCCCTTTTTTTGCATCAATATCGAGCATGTTTACTAATATTCAGTAATACGCCAATCGCTAGCAACATTAGCGTTAACGATGAACCGCCGTAGCTTAAAAACGGTAACGTAATCCCGGTTACAGGCATAAGTCCTGTTACAACTCCAATATTAATCATCACTTGAATCGCAATCATCGAAATAATCCCGATCGCTAAAAAACTTCCGTATAAATCAGGGGCACCGAAAGCGATTCGCACCCCTCGCCAAAGAAGCAAACTAAATAATAACAACACGAGCGAACCGCCAATAAATCCTAGTTCCTCAGCTAAAATCGCAAAGATGAAATCCGTCTGCGGCTCAGGCAAATAAAAAAACTTTTGCCTGCTTTGTCCTAACCCTAAACCGAGCAACCCGCCAGGTCCAATCGCATATAATGATTGAATAATTTGAAATCCGCTTCCAAGCGGATCTTCCCATGGGTTTAAAAAAGACGTAATGCGTTTAATTCGATACGGAGCTGATAAAACAAGTGCGGCAAAGCCGGCCAGTCCGAGTATTCCAAGCCCGATAAAATGACTGATGCGGGCACCGGCGACAAAAATCATCGCAATACAAGTACCGACCATGACCGTTCCCGTCCCTAAATCAGGCTGCAACATAATCATGCCGAACGCTGCAAACACAAGCGCTAACAAAGGAAGTAATCCTTGTTTAAACGACGTCATTTTTTTTTGATGTTCCGATAAATACTTCGCCAAAAAAGCGATCATCGCCAGCTTCATAAATTCAGACGGTTGAATCGAGAACGCACCGACGCCAATCCAGCTACGCGAACCGTTGCGAACCATTCCAATCCCCGGAATGAGAACAAGCACAAGGAGCACGAAGCAAATAATGAGCAGCATTTTCGACCAGTCGCGCCATACCCAGTAATCAACATTCATAATAAAAAACATGGCGATGATACCAACACCGGCAAATAATAGCTGTCTTTTCGCAAAGAAAAATGAATCATGAAACTTATACTCCGCCCACACCGCGCTAGCACTATAAACCATGACAAGCCCGATCGCAAGAAGCGAAAACGTAAGAAAAATAAGCAAAAAATCAGGCGCAGACTTTTTTTGCGGCAATGCCCAACACCTCAGCTTTATGAACGGTTTGTCCTTCTTATTTCAGCTTATGCACCGCACTTATAAAAATGTCCCCTCTTTGTTCAAAAGTTTTATATTGATCCCAGCTTGCACAAGCAGGTGACAACAAAATAATATCGCCCGGTTGCGATATTTCATAAGCAACAGGCACCGCTTTTTCCACATTATCGACATGATAAATCGTTTCTATTCCTGCTTCTTTAGCCACTCTCTCTAATTTTGGAGCCGTTTGGCCAAATAAAACGATCGCTTTTACGTGGTGCAAATAAGGGATGAGGTCGTCAAATTCATTGCCTCGGTCAAGTCCGCCTGCCAAAAGAATTACCGGCTGATCGTGAAATGCTGACAGTGCTTTTTGCGTCGCTAGTATATTCGTTGCTTTTGAGTCGTTAAAAAATTTTCTTCCGTTAATCGTGCTTACATATTGAAGGCGATGTTTCACACCTGTAAATGTCGTCAACACACGGACGATTGCCTCATTGTCTACACCTATCAGTTTTGCCACAGAAACAGCAGCTAATATATTTTCAAGATTATGCTTTCCAGGCAGCGCAATCTCGGACACATTGATGATTTTTTCATCGTTCCAATAAAGAAGAGCATCTTTTAAATAAGCACCGCATTCCAACGGTCTCGTTGCAGAAAACCATATTTTCGTAGCGTTAGACAAGTCGGCAATCTTTCTCACCCATTCGTCGTCCGCGTTCACAACCGCATAATCGTTTGCGGTTTGGTTTTTAAACAGGTTCCCTTTCGCTTGTGCGTATGCCTCTTTCGTTCCGTGATAGTCTAAATGGGCATCAAAAATGTTGAGCAGTACAGCAATACGCGGGCGAAATGTCCGAACACCCATCAGTTGAAACGAGGACAGCTCGGTAACAAGCCAATTGTCTTCACGGGCTGTTTTCGCCACCTCGCAGGCAACCGTTCCGATATTTCCAGCGATTAGTGGCTTTTTTTCGCCTTCTTGTAACATCTCATAAATCAAGGTCGTAGTCGTTGTTTTTCCGTTCGAACCGGTAATGCCGATAAACGGTGCTTCACAAATTTCGTAGGCGAGTTCCACCTCGGTCACGACCGGCAAGCCTTTTTCCATCGCTTTTGCAACGATTGGATTGGAGTACGGAATCCCCGGATTTTTCACAAGCAAATCAAATGGTTCATCAAGCAAATCAAGCGGGTGTCGTCCGCAAACAACACGAATTCCAAGCTTCTCCAACTGTTTTGCTTCTTCATTTTCATCAAGCGGCTTTTGATCATTCACCGTCACACTTGCTCCAAGTTCATGAAGCAACATAGCCGCAGCTAATCCACTTTTCGCTAAACCAAGCACTAATACACGTTGATTTTGATATGTTACTTGTTTCAATTTTACATCCACACCTCGATATAGATTCCGAGTATTGCAAATAATAAACCAATCGCCCAAAACGTGACGACAACGCGCCACTCCGACCACCCGATGAGTTCATAGTGGTGATGCAGTGGACTCATGCGAAATACTCGTTTTCCTGTTGTTTTAAATGAAATGACTTGAATCATGACCGATAATGTTTCAATCACAAATACCCCACCGATGATGGCGAGCAATATTTCTAATTTCGTCAAAATCGCCACAGTCGCAATCGCTCCGCCTAACGCCAGCGAACCGGTATCCCCCATAAACACTTTCGCTGGATGGGCATTAAAGACGAGGAAGCCAAGAACCGATCCGACAACGGCTGTGCTAAAAATGGCGACATCATATTGTTGCTGATTCCATGCCAACACAGCATAAGCGCCAAATGCAATAGCCGCTGTTCCGGATAACAGACCGTCAAGGCCGTCGGTTAAATTGACCGCATTCGAACCGCCCACAAGCATAAAAATCATCAATGCGATATATCCCCATCCTAAATCAAACGATAGATTTGTTCCAGGAATATGTAAAACGGTCGAAAAGTCATGTTGGCGATAAACAATATAAAAGATGAGCGCAATGGCTAGTTGCCCGATAAGCTTTTGCTTGCTTGTTAATCCAAGATTCCGTTTCATGACGACTTTAATAAAATCATCGATAAAACCAAGCAGCCCATAGCCAATTGTAACAAATAGAAGCAAATACGTTTCGACCGTGAAATCCGCAAATTTTTTCGTCATTAAAAGAGTTGTGATCACAATCGATAATAAAATCATAATTCCCCCCATCGTTGGGGTGCCCGATTTTTTCTGATGCGACTTCGGACCTTCTTCACGTATGCTTTGCCCAAATTTTAACCTTCGTAAAAACGGAATAAAAATAGGTGACAATAACACCGTAATGAAAAAAGCTGTAACAATTGAAAACATCATGACTTGTTCTACCATGACGGTTCACATCCTTCTTTCTCTTGAACACTGAACCATTTTCGCTCTAGCTGTTGCAGTTCGTTCATTACCGCTATATCATATGAACAATTTTGCGCAATATGATGCAGAACATTTATTTTTAAGTAAAATTTTACCATACCGCAATTCTCCACTCTATTTGTTTGCATATACGTTTGAACAATGGCAGCCAACGCTTTAAACGGCGAAGGACAAAAAAGAATCGGAAACTGATTTGGAAGATAGGGCGGCAACTCTCCTCCTTCTTGCCAGAGAGAAGCAATTTGCCCCGTGTTCAATTGCCGCTTTTAATTCCTCTTTCCCGACGGCTAATGGAACAAACATTCCTTTTTCTGTGAAATAACGGATCCATAAGCGACTATTTTCATGCTTGAGTAGCGGGCAAAACTTGCTCATGGATGTTTACTTGCTGATAAGGGTCAACAAAAACGGAATGAAACAAAATGTGATCATCGGCAATTCCGCATGCAGAAGGGAACAACCGTTTGATGATTCGATATGTTAACATCACGATTTCCGCTCCTTAATCGCTTCGCGGGCAACGATGCGATCGTCAAAGTGCAAAACGCGATCCCCTATCATTTGATACGTTTCATGCCCTTTTCCTGCAATTAAAATGACGTCGCCTTCTCTCGCCTCTTGAACCGCATAACGAATCGCTTCTTTTCGATCAACAATTGAAATATAGTGTTGTCCAGCGACTCCGTCTTCCATATCTTTCAAAATATCTTCCGGACGCTCCGAACGAGGATTATCGGATGTAAAAATCGCCACATCTGCATATCGAACAGCAATTTGCGCCATCAAAGGACGTTTCGTACGATCGCGATCCCCTCCGCAGCCGACAACGACGTAAACGTTTCGTTTGGCAAATTGCCGAATCGTTTTGAGCACGTTTTCCAAACTATCCGGCGTATGGGCATAATCGACGATTACTGTAAAGTCTTGCCCTTCGTCGACCGTTTCAAACCGGCCGGAAACACCAGATATTTCTTCAACCGCCTTTACGATCGTCGAAAGTGCAACACCTGATACGAGGCAAGCTGCGGTTGCCGCTAGTATATTATACACGTTAAACTGGCCGATCAGCTTTGTTTTGACTCGAACGGTTTCAAACGGTGTCACTAAATCAAACACCATTCCACTTGGCGAAATGTCGATTCGCTTTGCCATAATGTCGCTTTCTTGATCAATGCCATATGTAATCACCGTTGCTGCTGTCATTTGTTTATATTGCTCCGATGCTGGATCATCGTTGTTGAGCACCGCAAACTTCGGCCGTTCATGATCGAAACGGTTGCCGAGTTGTGCAAACAGCAGTCCTTTCGCCAAACGATACTCCTCCATCGTCTGATGGTAATCTAAATGATCTTGTGTTAAATTCGTAAATACGGCGACATCGTAGTCGCACCCATGAACGCGCCCCATATGCAACGCATGGGAAGATACTTCCATCACCGCGACGTCGACATGTTCATCCACCATTTGTTTAAATGCTTTTTGCAACACAAGCGATTCAGGAGTCGTATTTTGAACATCGTATGTTTCGTCACCAATTTTGATATGAATCGTTCCGATTAACCCCGTTTTCTTTTTTGCCTTCCGAAAGATGTGATCGATGATATGGGTTGTCGTTGTTTTTCCGTTTGTTCCTGTGACTCCGATTAAATGCAGTTGATGGGTAGGCTGCCCGTAAAACGCATCAGCCAACACCGCCATCGCTCTTTTACTGTCGCGGACGATAATGACTGGAACCGGAACATCCACATTCCGCTCCGCTACAATCGCCACCGCACCATTTTCAACCGCTTGCTTGGCAAAATCATGTCCATCGACAGTAAACCCTTTAATGCAAATAAATAACGCTCCTTTTTTTACTTTCCGCGAATCCATTTCAATGGATGTAATGGCCGGGTTTTCACCGGCATATGTCGTAAAATCATGCAAATAAGAAAGCAATGTTTGTAGCTTCATATGCTCATTCCTCTCATTTAAATTCCCTTGGAAGAGAATGTAGCTTTCTAAAAAACGGAAAAGAAGGGGTTGCAAATATCCCCCTTATCATCACATAAAAGCTCATTTTATTAACGAAGGCTAGATGATGATGCATCCTTTGGCCCCAAGAAAATGCGGATCGTGGCCCCTTGCTTTACTTTAACACCTGCTTTTGGCGCTTGATCAATGACGACTTCGCCTTCTCCACTAACATCTAATTTTAAGTTAAAAAGTTGCTCTTGCAAATCTTTTTTTGTTAAACCTTCTAAATCCGGAACTTCCACCAATTTCGGGTCATTCCATGCGCGTTCTTTTTCAATTTGCCCTTTTCGCGGTTTGATCCCGAGTGTGCGTAAGCTATCTTCCATGATTTTTCCAACTATTGGCGCGGCAACAACTCCGCCGAATTGCACCGTTCCTTTCGGATGATCAACGGCTACATAAACGACCAATTTCGGATCATCTGCCGGCGCAAACCCAATAAACGAAACAATATAATTGTCTTTTAAATAACGTCCCCCTTGGGCTTTTTGCGCTGTTCCCGTTTTTCCGCCGACACGATATTGTTCGACAAAAGCGCCTTTTCCGGTTCCTTGCGCAACGACGCTCTCTAATGCAAAACGGATTTGTTTCGACGTTTCCTCGGAAATAACGCGCCGTTTCACTTTTGGTGTATTGCGACTGATCACTTTTCCTGTTTCAGGATCGATCCATTCTTTAGCGATATACGGTGTATATAGTATCCCTCCATTAATCGCTGCCGCGACTGCGGTCACTTGTTGAATCGGTGTGACGGAAACTCCTTGGCCGAAAGCCGTCGTCGCTTGTTCAACAGGACCGACGCGCTCCATATCAAATAAAATGCCTGTTCCTTCTCCTTGTAGATCGATTCCTGTTTTTTGTCCAAAACCAAACGCTTTAATATAATGAAACAGCTTTTCTTTTCCTAATCTCTCCCCTAATTCGATAAAACCTGGATTACACGAATTTTGCACCACTTCTAAAAACGTTTCGTCCCCGTGTCCACCCTTTTTCCAGCAGCGCAGCGTCGCTCCAGCTACTTTCACATAGCCTGGATCGTAAAAACGATCTTTTAATAAGTTCACTTTTTTTTCTTCTAGCGCAGCCGCTAACGTAATAATTTTAAACGTAGATCCTGGTTCGTACGTGCTCCACACCGGTAAATTGCGATTATAAATTTCAGATGGAACGTTGCGATAATTAGCAGGATCAAACGTCGGACGGCTCGACATCGCCAGCACTTCGCCTGTGTTCGGATCGATCGCAATCGCAATGATTCCATCAGGGTTATATTTGGCTTCCGCAATATCTAATTCGCGCTCGATGATCGTTTGAATGCGTGAATCGATCGTTAATTTTAAATTCAGTCCGTCTGTCGGTGGCGTGTAATGGTCAGCCATGTTCGGCATTCGCTTCCCTTTCGCGTCCGAATAAAACTCGACAGACCCTCGCTGCCCTTTCAGCTCTTTATCGTAATACAACTCTAAACCGGTTAAGCCTTGATTATCAATTCCGGTAAAACCGAGAACATGAGATAAGTAGCTGCCAAATGGGTAGTAGCGCTTCGTATCTTCAGCAATATATACTCCTTTTAAGCCAAGAGCGCGAATTTCTTTCGCCTGATCATTGGAAATTTTCCGTCCTTCTGGAATGCGTTCGATTAGCGTACGTTTTGTGATATGCTTGTACGCTTTCTCAACGGGCATATTTAACACTTTGGCTAGCTTTTCCGCTGTATCGGCTGGGTTTTCGATTTGCCTTGGTATGACATAAACGGTTGGAGCGCTCATATTTGTTGCAAGCGGGATGCCATTGCGGTCTAAAATTTCTCCCCGCTTCGGTTCAAATGGAATATTGCGGCTCCATGAATCTTTCGCTTTTTGTGCGAGCATATCACCAACAATCAATTGCACATACCCTAAACGAATATCGATAATCGCAAAAATAAGCACTCCAATGAGTAACACAACGGCAAGCCGCTTACGAACCGTAACATGTGAAACGCGCATATCGTAGAACCTCCCTTATAATCGGCTCGTTCCACTATATGCTTGTACTCGCTTTTATAGAACATGCCTTGCCATCATGCCGGCAACAGGCTCAATCGACGGGCGCTTTTTCTTCTTGGTCCGCTTGCGGCGTTTTGCTTTCGTTTATCTGCTCTTCCCACTTGTCCGGCTCAGTCAATTCCAAAATTAAATAATCTCCTTTTTTCACTCCGCTTCCCGGACGAATGCTTTGCGTCACCACATATCCGCTTCCTTTGATACTCGGCTCAAGATTTAGCAATTCAGCAGCTTTCATCGCATCGCGCAGAGACCATCCACGAAGATCTGGCATCATCGCTGTCCCGTTCGTTTTTAAAATGATGCGTTCACGCACAATCACCTCATCGCCCGCTAAAGGCAGCTGTGCTTCTACTTGCTTTCCGCTTCCGACGACCACCGGCTGCAATCCTTTTTCTTTTAAGTCTTGCACAGCACTATCCACCGATTGTCCAGCGTATGATGGCAGTTTAATTCCTTTTTTATTAGCGGTTTTCTCCATTTTTTCGAAAGAAGGGCGGATATTCAAATATTGCAAACTGTTCTTCATCACGCTCTTAAAAATCATCGAAACCGGTGCAGAGCCTGTTTCCGTAACAGAAAGTTTCGGCTGCTGGACAGCTACGTACATTAACAGCTGCGGATTTTCTTTTGGCGCCATTCCTAAAAAGGAAAAAATATAGTTTTCATAGCCCGTCAAATATCCTCCTTTTGGAGAAGGAATTTGTGCCGTTCCTGTTTTCCCCGCCACTCGATATCCTTCGATTTGATAAGGGCGGCCTGTTCCTTTTTCAGATGTCACGACCGTTTCCAATATATCCAATACTTTTTGTGCTGTTTCTTTTGTGATCGGTTCCCCGACGACTTCTGGTTTATGTTGAACGATTACTTTTTTTGTGTCCGGGTCGACGATGCGGTCGACAACGTACGGTTTCATCATGTTCCCACCGTTTGCAATCGCCGTCGCCGCCTGAATTTGCTGAATCGGTGTGATCGATGTCCCTTGTCCAAACGCCGTCGTTAGTTTTTCGATCGGATATCGATACACAATATTCCCGACCGTTTCCCCTGGAAGGTCAATTCCTGTTTTCTCATTAAAACGGAAACGATATAAATATTGTAAAAAGCGATCTTCTCCTAATTTTTCTTTCACTAGTTTGGCAAATGCAACGTTCGACGAACGCTGCACACCTTCGTTAAACGTAATCGTTCCCCATCCGACTTTGTTATGATCGCGAATTTCGTTTGGTCCTACCCGATACGCTCCGGAACGATATAGTTCGTTCCCGTTGTATACTCCTTCATTAATAGCGGCGGCCAACGTAAACATTTTCATCGTGGAACCCGGTTCATACGGATAAGAAATCGCATCGTTTAAATAGTTGGTAATGTTGCGTTTGTTCGGGTCAAAACTCGGCCGCGTTCCCATCGCCAAAATTTCTCCTGTTTTCGGGTTAGCAACAATAGCGATAATTTTTTTCGGTTTATATTGTTTTTCCACTTGGTTCATGGCATCTTCTAAAAACGTTTGAATTTTTTGGTCGATGGTTAAATACACTTCATCGCCGTTATCTGGCGGTACGACCGTTTCCTTCGTATCAGGCAAACGAAAGCCGTCTTTATCCCGCTGAAAGACAACGTACCCATCTTTTTCTTGCAAATAGCGATTTAAACTTTTTTCAATCCCCATCATTCCAATTGTTTCGTTTCCGTTTTCTTCGTTTTTTTGCGCATAACCGATCACGTAGGAAGCGAATGTTCCGTTCGGATAAAATCGTTTCGCATCGCGAATAAAACCGATGCCTGGCAGTTTCAGCGCTTCGATTTTTTTCTTCAATTCATAGCTAATATTCCGTCCGTATGCGCCAAACTCCACCTGCTTCGCCTTTTTTGTTAATATGCGCTCTGCTTCGCTCACATCCATACGTAAAAGTGGGGCTAATTTTCGCGCCGTCATTTCCGGGTCCACCACATGCTTCGGATCGTTCGGATCGGTCGTCATTTTTGGATCAAGCACCGCCATAAGCGTATACGACGGCGTATCTTCCGCAAGCACTTCGCCGTTCCGATCCAAAATCGCTCCACGTTTTGCTTCGATCGTTCGTTTTTGTTTATACTGTTCTTCTGCCCTTACCGCCAACACTTGTCCATCCGCTACACCGGTTGCTTGCAGTTGAACAAACCGAAAAATTAACACAAAAAAGAGCAGGCTAAATAAACAAAACAACAATGCTGCTCCTTTATGCGTATTCTTATGTTTTTTATTCGCCATCGTTCATCATTCCTGTACGACTTTCACGTTATTTTCGTTGAGCGAAAGACCTAATTCCTTCGCCTTTTCTAAAATTCGTTCATATGTGCTTAGCTGCTGTACCTCGACATATAAGTCGTTGTTATATTTCCTTTGCTCATCGATCGCCCCTTCTAGCTGCTGAATGTTTTTATTGACATGATAAATCATCACTTGGTTTGAAACGATTTTAACGGATGCATAAATAGCAAATAAAAGAAATGAGAACAAAACGAATTTTTCTCTAAACGTCAGGCGCAGTTTGATTTTTCGTTTTATTTTCGGACGGACGGACGCATGTTGTCGCTGCTTCTCTTGGATTTTGACAGCTGTATTATTCACGATTTCCCCTCCTTCAATTTTATCGTTTTTCAGCGATGCGTAGCTTCGCAGAGCGAGCGCGGTTATTTGCGGCAATTTCCTTTTCTGAAGGAACGATCGGTTTTTTAGTAATAAGCTTTAACTTTGGGCAGTACTCTTGAGGAATCATCGGCAACCCAGGCGGGAGTTTCGGTCCTTCGCTCGCCTCTTTAAACGCCATCTTGCAAATGCGGTCCTCAAGGGAGTGAAATGTAATGACGCTAATTCTTCCGCCTGGCTTCAATAGATCGATCGCTTGAGCAATTGCCTCTTTGAACGCTTGTAACTCATCGTTAACGGCAATGCGAATCGCTTGAAAAATCCGCTTTGCCGGATGCCCTCCGCTTCTTCGTGCCGGGGCAGGAATCGCTTCTTTAATCAACTCCACTAATTCTCCCGTCGTTTCAATCGGTTTTTGCTTTCGAGCAGCTTCAATTTTTCTCGCTACTTGTTTCGAAAACTTTTCTTCTCCATAGTGAAAAAAAATATGTACAAGCTGTTCATATGGCCAAGTATTGACAATATCGTATGCTGTTAGCGGCGCATCACGATTCATTCTCATATCAAGCGGCGCATCGTGATGGTAGCTAAACCCTCGTTCAGGCATATCTAATTGCGGCGAAGATACTCCTAAATCAAACAAAATTCCATCGACTTCGCAAACACCGTATTCAGCTAGTTTCACAGCTAAAAAGCGAAAATTGCTTTTAATAAACGTCACTTGATTTCTATATTGTGACAATTTTTCTTTTGCGTGTTCAATCGCAACATCATCTTGATCAAACGCAAATAATCTCCCTTGTTCCGACAGCTGTGAGAGCAAATATTCGCTATGCCCTCCACCGCCGAGTGTACAGTCAACGTAGATGCCATTCGGCTTTATTTGCAATCCATCGACTGTTTCCCTCAATAAGACTGTTGTATGCTGAAACACAGTCTCACCACCTTTTTTCATGATGTATGATCCTTGTCAGTTAGCTGTTTATTTATTATACAACAAAATTAAACAAATTTTTAGGTGCTTTCTGTAAAAAATCATCTTATTCTGTTTTATTTTGTCGTTTTTCGTCTCATCATTCCATCCGCCAAAGCGAACATTTATTTTACTTTTATTTCCATAAATATATTCTCTCTGTACTATTCTTGTTCACAAAAAAAAATCCTGTATGAAACAGGATTTTTCGTTCGACGTTTTCTGTTATATATATACAATTTTATGCAAACCATTCCATTTATATTCAAGCCCCATCAGACGTTCCACAAAATCAAATCCGTATTTGTTTATGTAATAAAAAATGTTCCAAATTCGCTCCTGTGGCGCTTGGTTCGGCCATAAAGACATTTCGATGCGAGCGAATTTTTTCCATTCCACCTCATATTTTTTCTCAATGGAGCGATGCAACGTTTGATGAAGAAAATCGATTTGTGATTGAAGAAAAGTCGCATTTTTCGTCAATACATTGGCTAAACCGCGATCAATTTCCATGCCAATTTCTCGTAACGGGCGATGAATCTCTTCAATTCTCTCCTTTGCATGCGCAATCATCTCATCAAGCGGATATTGAATTTGCCGCCTTCTCCACTCCGCTTTCGCTTCATTGATGCGCCCTTGCAACACTTCTTCGACCGTCAATCCTACTTCTTGTAAATCCGTCTGAATCGATCGCTCGACAAGCGTCATATTCAGCCTTGGAACGACAGGCGGCATCGCATAGCCAAGCAGTGAAAACGCTTCCTGCAGTTCCGCCCAATACGCGATTTCGCCAGGGCCGGCAATAAAGGCTAACGTTGGGAATAAAAATTCTTGCATCAATGGCCGCGTCACGACATTGTTGCTTAATTTATACGGAGACGTTTTCGCCAGCGATAATAATTCTTCTTTCGAAAATACCACTCCACCTTTTTTGTTGTAAAAAAGTTTATCCTCTCCGTTGCACTCTAGCAACCACCGCTCACATCCATCATAATAAAAGAGATTGGCTGACTGTGGCTGCACATCGAGCGTTTTGCGATACCCGAGTTGTGCTAAACGTTTTTGTTGTCTGAGCACTGCATTTGCGATTTCATCGTGTCGTTCAATGAACGTGGCGAAAAACTCGCTTTCAATCGCCCGCAACGATTCATCTGCGGCATTGACGACCACCAATCCGTCTGAAGCAAACAGCTGCAACACGATGCGCGCAAAAAAATCAACAAACGTATGCGCTTGTTCAACACATCTCTCTAAAAAATGGAGCAATTCGTTTGTTGTTTCTGTTTCGCCGTATGTTTCCACTACATCTTTAATCCATTGAAAACAAATTTGTTTATCAATAGGTAACTGAGCGACCATTCGCTTTTCTTGAACGGAATGCGGGTATGTTCGTTTTTTGATCTTTCCTTTCTCGGCGACATACACATGATCAACTTCTGCGATATCATGATCCTCTCCGGCAATCCAAAAGACCGGCACGACCGGAACCGCTAATTTTTGTTCTTGTTCTTTCGCAAGACGGATGATCGACATAATTTTATAAATCGTATAAAGCGGTCCTGTAAGCAATCCTGCTTGCTGTCCTCCGATCACAACAACGCTCGACCGATCTGATAGCTTTTTAATATTTTCAAATGTTTGCGGACTTGCTTGAAGCTTTTGATGATACAAAAGCAAATGTTCCACGAGTTGTTGCCGTGGATAAATTCGTTCGTTGAGATCGTTTAGACGCCGCTGAAACGCATCTCTTTCGCTAATGTCATATACGAATCCTTTTTCGATCGGAAATGCCCCGATGATGTAATCCGTTGCTAACGGAGTCGTTGCCCGTAAAGAGATTTCACATATCTCCATGCTAAAAAACTTCCTTTCTCGCTCTTTATTTTCTTTCATGAGTATACCATCCTTTTTAAAAAATGAAAAAACATGCGCTCGCAGCGAATTTACATATTGCTAGATACTCTTATGAAGATGCCATAACCAAGCAAGCCGAAATAAAGAAAGAAAAACAAAAGAAAGCTAAACCGCCAAAAAAGACGAAAAACGATCGCAATATGTAAATCACCTTTTTTCCGCCAATATCCGATTGCAAACAAAATATTTATTATCAATAACAAAATGATGATCTCCCATAAATACGATTTCCCCCAAATCGCGACGATGAGAAAATGAACAGCGCTCATAAAAAACAACGTGGAAATGTTGATGGCGATATAAAATGATTTTTTTTTCTTATTCGTCAGTTTCCTAGCTAAAACATAAACAACGAAAAATGCAAGCAGCGGCATCGTGACAAAAGCCGCTGTTACATGAGCGATAATATTACTCATTCCAATCCCTTCCTTCCATCCCTTTCACCGCATGAAATAAAAACTGGCAAAGCGGAGTTGGAATATTCCGTTCGTTCCCTTTTTCCATCACATATCCTAAAATCGCTTCAATTTCTGTCTTTCGCCCTTGTTCGAGATCAGATAGCATTGAAGAGCGATTGTTCGCCGTTTTTTCACATATGCGCACAATATGTTCCCACGCTTCTTCTCCGTTAGATAGCGCTAACGCTGCACAAACCTCAGTAAATAACAATCTCATCATCTCTTTATATTCATGAACGTTCAACAATTCCCCATTTCGAACGCGCAAAACGGCCGTGAGCGGATTGACCAGCGCATTGACGACTAATTTTTTTGTCAGCATTCCGTACCAATCTTCTTCGTAGCCGATCGGAAAATCGGGAATAGAAGCATTTAGCAGTCGCTTCAATCGTCCGAACTGTCCTTGAAATAAAGAGAGCGTTATTTTTCCGATTCCTGTATGCTCAACCGTTCGATCATCCCGTTTCAACGCCCCGTGTTCAACGACTCCTATTACGACATTTCGTTGCTTCAGCTGAGACAATAAACGAATATGGCCCATTCCGTTTTGTAAAAAGATAAGCGTCGCTGTTTCTGACCATTCATTCCATTGTTCGATCACATGGGCGAGATCATATTGTTTGACAGTAATAAATAAAAGATCCGCTTCTACCCTTTCCCAGCCAAATGGTATGGCACGAACCGGAATGTTTTGTTCGTTGCCGTGCTTTATTAACCGCAGTTTTTGCCTGTTTAAAAGATCCGCTTGTTCCTGGCGACGCGTATAGATCGTTACATCATATTGTTCATGCAAATAAGAAGCGACTAATAGCCCTATCGCCCCTCCTCCGATCACTCCTACTTTCATTCCCACTTTTCCTCACTTTCTGTCAAAACAGCTCTTAGGCCTATTTTATCAAATTCTCAATGCATACGTTAACAGAAAAAAGCTGATCGAAAATGACCAGCTTGTAATATTACTTTTCAATTTTTTCGAAGTTTCCGTTTCGTTCCATTTGCAATTTTACTTTTTTTGCTTGTTCCTCTTCTTCCAAGACAACCATTTTGCGCGCTCTTTCCATAATACCGATGAGCGTTTGATAATCTTCTTGCACCGCTTTTAGCTCTTTTTGTAGCTGTTCTTTTTCCATTTGCAGTTTTGTGATCATTTGTTGCAACTGCTCCATATCTCGTTTTAACGCGCGATTTTCATCTACAACGTGCTGATATTGAGAAGAAGACTGCTGATGCGATTGCAAGAAGGCAATAATATCTTGCCATGTTAACTTTGCTGTTTTTTCTTCCGGCATACTTTCTTCTTTTTGCTCTAATTGTTCCCATTCTTTTTTCTTTTCTTTCCGTTGCTTTTTCGCTAGTTCAATCGCCTCTTTATATTGTTTTCTTACATATGAATTCCAGCGAAATCCGCAAGCGGCAGCAGTACGTGATAAACGCCTGCCTACTTCCTCAAACGCTTGAAGCTGTGTTCCGCCTTCACGAATATAACGCAACACCACTTCGGCCAACAATAAATCTTCATCTTGCGTCCATGCATCTTGGCGTACACTTGTCATCTTTCCTTCCCCCTAGTCGCTTTTTTCACTATATGTATGCGGCTAGTAGAAAAGATAGAAGATGGAAAGTTACGATCGGTTTAAAAAAGTTCGCACGGCTTCCTCATGCTCTTCCGATTCCCAAAGCACCGCACATTGCTCAATTTCCGCAAAAAATTTTGCTCGAAATTCATCTGTCTTCCATTTTTTTACCGCTATTTGTTTATATGCACGCAAGACAGGGACCGATTGTGACAAATACGGAGAAAGCAACTTTCGGCACTGTTCTTTGATCGTTTCTCCAGATAGTAGCTTATGAACCCAACCATACTCGTACATTTTTTCGATAGGAACACGTTCTGCTCTTAATAAAAGATCGAGCGCATTAGCATACGGGATTTTCTCAAATAACATCGTCGCTCCGCCCCATCCAGTCGTAATCCCTAACGTTCCTTGGATAAACCCTGCTTTAACACCTTTTTTGGCATAGCGAAAATCACAGGCAGTCGCTAATTCGCACCCTCCGCCAACTGCCGTTCCATTTAGCAATGCGACTGTCGGCTTCGAAAGCGTTAACAAAGAATATAAAATCGAACCCATTTTTGCCAGCATGTGATACGCTTCTTCTTTCGCATGCAAATGGTGAAATTCACTTAAGTCGCCGCCTGAGCAAAACGCTTGATCGCCCGCTCCTGTAATGACAAGTACCTTCACTTTATCATTTTCTTCGACAAGCCGAATCGTTTCTTGCAAAGCATCCATCACTTCATAATTGATCGCATTTCGTTTTTCTTGTCGATTAATCGTAAACCAAACAATGCCATCATAATCTCGCTCTAATAAAACCGCACTCATTTTCTCTCCTCCTCGTAATAATAGGTTGGCCGTTTTTGTTCATTTTCCTTCTCTTCCAACAAAAAAAACGAGCATAAGGATGATCTCCTTACGCTCGTTTTTCATCATTATTTGTTGACAACTTCTTTTCCTTTGTAAGTTCCGCAAGATTTGCAGACATGATGTGCTAATTTCATTTCACCGCAATTTGGGCATTCAACCATGCCAGGAACTTGCAATTTGAAATGTGTGCGACGCATTCTTTTTTTTGTTTTCGATGTTCTTCTAAAAGGTACAGCCATTCTTTCCACCTCCTTAATAGGATTTAGAAATTATGATGAAGGCCGGATCATGCCGGTTCTTCGCTTACTCTTCTTTCTTATCAAAAAATTTCGCTAAGCCAGCTAGGCGAGGGTCGATTTTGTTTTTTGCTTGTTCTTCAGTAATGACTTCCCATCCTACTCCTGATTGCGGCGCACCGCCTTGTACATTGTCCCCTTCTGCAAACACTTGCAAAGGAATCTCAAGAAGAACGAGTTCTTTCACAATCGGCAGTAAATCGATCGAGTCTCCTTGAACAAGATGCGTATCCTCATCCGGATTGACATCATAATCGTTCAAAAAAAACGTTTCCGTCGTCTGAATCGTAAACGGATAAGAAACATCGACTAACGTACGGGAACAAGGCAGCACCATCGTTCCTTCAATTGTTAAATGAAACGTAAATTTCGTCGCGCCAATATCCGCCCTTCCTTCAACATGAACAGGCGAAATGTCGCGAATCAACTTGTCAATTTGTTTTAAATCGGAAACATCGACCGTTTCATCAATCACAAGCCCTTTCGTTTGCAATTGATGAAGTTGGTGAACAGACCACTTCATAAAAATCACCTCAAGGCAACAAAGAAAATTATACGTTTCGTTTTTCTGTTTGTCAATATTTTTTCTTTACAGTATAATGATTGTCAGCTTACATACAATTTATCACGTTTCCATTAAAAACACAAAATGCCGAATGGAGAGAAATGAAATGAAAGCGGTTGGAATCATCGTTGAATACAATCCATTTCATAACGGGCACTTGTATCATCTTGAAGAAACGAAAAAAAAGACAAGTGCTGATTGCGTGATCGCTGTGATGAGCGGAAATTTTTTGCAAAGAGGAGAGCCAGCACTCGTTTCTAAATGGGCACGGACAAACATGGCGCTATCGGCTGGCGTTGACCTCGTCGTCGAGCTACCTTATGTGTTTGCCGTACAGTCTGCAGAAATGTTTGCAAGCGGAGCAGTCGCTTTACTCGATGCATTACATTGTGCAGAGATTTGTTTCGGAAGCGAAAGTGGAGAGATCGATCCGTTTATCGAAGCGGTCCATACGCTGCAAAAACGGCAACAAGAATACGATATGCACATTCAGCAAGCATTAAAAACGGGAATCAGCTATCCGCAAGCAATCACGCGAGCTTGGAAACAGCTCCAAATCGCCGACATTGATTTAACAAAGCCAAACAATATTCTCGGCTTTTCCTATGTCAAAGCGATCAAGGAGCAAAATAGCTCCATCATCCCGCGAACCGTTCAACGGATCGCTTCCGGTTATCATGATGAAACGTTCTCCCACCCATTCATCGCTAGCGCAACAAGCTTGCGGAAAACATTGAGCGGATCAATTGAACAGCTTGAGCATATTTCACCATATATTCCTTCCTATACAAAACATGCGCTCGAACAATACTATTCGACATACGGTACATTCCATGAGTGGGAGCACTATTTCCCTCTCCTAAAATACCGCATCATGACAATGGAAGAAAACGAATTACAGCGCATGGCGAACGTAGACGAAGGGCTCGAATACCGTTTCAAGCAGGCGATCGTCGAAGCCGAAACATTTTCTCAATTCATTCATTCCATCAAAACGAAGCGATACACGTGGACGCGATTGCAAAGAACGTGCGCTCATATTTTAACCAATTTTACAAAAGAACAAATGGCCGCTACAAAAAAACCGGCTTATATCCGTCTGCTCGGCATGAGCGAAAACGGACGTCGCTATTTGCAAATAGTAAAAAAGAAGCTCTCGTTGCCATTGATAACGAACGCTGCGCGCTTGCACTCTGATTATATATATGAGCAAGAAAAAAAAGCGGTCGCTGCTTATACCGCTATTTTTCCCGAACCAATTCGCACAAATGCAACTAAAGAAGAATATGCGACTCCGCCGATTTATTGGAGAGCTTGCAAATAACGGAGCGCATCATCAAACGTATCGACCGGAACAACTTTCATTTTTGTTCCGATTTTTTTTGCTGTTTTGACCGCTTGACGGTAATTAGAGTTTTTCGCCCCTTTCTCATTTGGAGCGAAGAAAATGTCCGCTCCCGCTTGATCAGCAGCGACAACTTTTTGTGAAATTCCGCCAATCGGCCCGATTTCTCCGTTCATATTGATCGTGCCCGTCCCTGCAATTTTATAACCTTTCGTAATATCTTCTTCTACTAGTTGGTTATAAATTTCTAGCGAAAACATGAGACCAGCAGAAGGACCGCCAATTTTTTCCGAATCAATACGAACAGGAGGCTCAGTCACGACATCGTAATCCGTCATTAATGAAACGCCAAGGCCAATTTGTTGCGGGGATTGCGGAAATGGTGCAAGCGAAAGGGAAGCTGTTTTCTCTTTCCCATTTCGCTTCCACGTTATACTCACTTGATCGCCTTTTTTCTTTTGGCGAACATATTGTATCAATTGTTCGGAAGTATTCATCGTTTTCCCATCTATGCGGACAATGCGGTCTCCTACTTGCAAAATGTGCTCTGCCGGCATGCCCGGCACAACGCTCATCACATAGACGCCGCGCGGTTGATAAGAAACCGGTTTATGGGCATTTTTATATGCCACGACGATAGCGGCTTCTTTTGATTCTTCCATCAAGTAAAGCTGGCGGTTCGTATATTCTTCATCCGTTTCTCCTTCCTGTTTAATTTCCTGCAACGGATAAAGTTCGTAATACGGGCGAACGTGTGCGAGCAAATAAGAAGCGATATTCGCCCTCCCCATCCTTACTGTTGTTAACATTAAACTACCTTCATCTTTGTCGCCATTTTCAACATGAACAAGCGGTTCTAGCGCTTGCGCCGTTCCTGGCATCGTCACGTAATATGGCAGCTGTACAAAGATAAAAAGCAGACTAGCAACAGCCCCAAGCAAAAACGTGATCATATACGTTCGTTTTTTCATATATGCTGTGACCCCTTCCATTTCTCAATTGCTTGATGAATTTTATGCACGTATTTCCGCGTTTCTTCCTCTCCTATCTTAATAATTTCTTCTGTATGTGTAAATGCACGAGAGCTATATTGCTCGACGCGCGGACGGATCATCACATCAGAAGCGTATTCACGATGGCGGACGAGCTCGTCTTGCAAAATATCAATGCTTTGCAAAATGACATCGAAAATAGAAGTGATTTCCTCGGTCACTTTCACGTGCGAAACATCTACACCGATTACAATATCCGCTCCCATCTCTCGCGCCACCGAAACTGGAATGCGATCAATCACCCCGCCATCGACAAGCATGCGCCCATTTATGACTTCAGGAACGAAAATGCCGGGGATCGAAATGCTTGCCCGCACCGCATCAGCAACACTGCCGCTCTTGAAAACAACTTTTTCGCATTTTTGAAGATCTGTCGCAACGATCGCAATCGGGATTGGCAATTCTTCTATTCGCTTCCCTTTAGTTATTAATCGAACAAACTCTTTTATTCTTTTCCCGGCAATTAGCCCCATTTTCGGGATCGTTATATCAATGAAATCGTTTCTGCGAAAAGCTTTTGCCAATTTATAAAGACGGTCGATCCCTAATCCGCTCGCATATAATGCCGCAACGAGAGCACCCATGCTGCTGCCTGCTATATAATCAATCGGAATGCGTTCTTCTTCAAGCACTTTAATAACCCCTAAATGTGCAAAACCTCTCGCTCCTCCAGACCCTAGCGCTAAGCCAATTTTTGGCTTCATCTTTTTCTCCCCTCTTTCATTCTTATGGTCTAAAATAGCCCCCTATACTCGTATATTAAACTACACGAGGTTGTACATGGTATGAAAAAGAAAGGGGAGAAAAGATGTGAACAAACGTCGCGCTCAGGAGGCAACGCGTATATGAAAACGAAAGCACATACCATTCTTTTAGCTTTATCCGTTACCGTTTTTGCCTTTTCTCTCATTTTCTATCCACAACAATCGCTCGAAGCGTCGATTCGTGGTTTAAATATGTGGTGGGAAGTCGTTTTTCCTTCGCTATTGCCTTTTTTTATCGTTTCCGAATTGTTAATCGGTTTTGGGGTCGTTCATTTGCTTGGCGTGCTGTTAGAACCGCTTATGCGACCGCTTTTTAATGTTCCCGGCGTCGGAGGTTTCGTTTGGGCGATGGGAATGGCGTCTGGATATCCGTCGGGAGCAAAATTAACGGCCCGCCTATATCAAGAAAAGCAAATTTCGATGATCGAAGCAGAACGTCTTTCTTCATTTACAAATTCATCCAATCCTTTATTTATTTTTGGAGCGGTGTCTGTTGGATTTTTTCATAACCCTCGCCTCGGAATGATCTTTGCTTTATCGCATTACATCGGAAACGTCTTTGTCGGCCTTATCATGCGATTTCACAGAAAAGCGGAAGAACAGCGTACTCAGCCAACAAAACAACATTCCTTTTCGATTCGCCACGCCTTTCATATATTGCATGAAACGCGGCTAAAAAACAAGCAACCGTTAGGAAAATTGTTAGGAGATGCCGTTCGTTCTTCCGTTCAAACGTTATTAATGATCGGTGGGTTTATTATTCTCTTTTCGGTCATTAATAAACTTTTATATATGATTCACATGACCGAACATATCGCTTTGTTGTTTCAATATATGCTTCATCTGTTTCAACTCCCAAAAGAGTTAAGCATTCCATTCATTTCCGGCGTATTTGAAATTACGCTCGGCAGCCAAATGATCAGCCAAGTCGAACAGGCGAATCTTTTAGAAAAAGCGATCGTCACAAGCTTTATTTTGTCTTTTGGCGGCTTTTCTGTACAGGCGCAAGTAGCAAGCATCCTTGCGGAAGCTAACATTCGGTTTCAACCTTTTTTTGTAGCGCGAATGATTCATGGATGCGTTTCCGCCTTATTTACATACATTTTATGGGAGCCGCTTTACGTCCGTTTCTACTCGATTCATGAAACGAAAGGAGCGATTCCTGTTTTTTTAACGGAACACGCCCCTTTATGGTTGTTTCAATATTGGAAATTTTTAACTCAATATGGCCCACTCATTACTTTGCTATCGTTATGTATGTACGCACTATTGCTTTTTCTTACACTTAATAAAAAGGCTGACTGAAAAAGGTGCGACTCCCTTCTCAAGTCAGCTTTCTTTCGTTTTCATCATCATTCTAGCTTGAAAGGCGCAAATTTTTGGCGGAGCGCCTCCTCAACAATAGGAGGTACGAGCTCTGAAATATTCCCGTTATATTTTGCAACTTCTTTTACGATGCTGGAGCTTAAAAAAGCGTACTGACTATTTGTCATCATAAAAAAAGTTTCGATATTTTCATCTAACACGCGGTTCATCGAGGTGATTTGCATTTCATACTCAAAGTCGGAGACAGCGCGTAACCCTCTTAAAATCGCATTGGCACTTTTGCTGCGGGCGTAATCGACAAGAAGACCGTTAAACGATTCGACGGTCACGTTTGGAAATGGCTTCACCACTTCTTTTAACAATTCTATTCTTTCTTCCACTGAAAATAGCGGTTTTTTCGATGAATTATTCAAAACCGCGACATATACTTGATCAAATACTTTCGCACCGCGCCGAATAATATCTAAATGTCCATATGTAACCGGGTCAAAGCTCCCCGGGCAAACCGCAATGCTTGCCATTAAATCGATTCCCCTTTCTCTGCATAGGCATAAACGGAAACGGCGGTAATTCCATAAGTTTCACGCTTGATTCGCAGCAATTCCCCGATTTGGTCGGGAAGTTCGATGTCATGAGCATGTTCGGCAATGACAAATCCGTCAGTTTCAACAAGAGCATGCTCATCAATAAAAGAAATGAGCGCTTGCAACTTCTGCTTTTTATAAGGTGGATCAAGAAAAATAACATGAAACCGAAGTTGGCGCTTAACGATCGCTTTCAACGCACGCTCCGCATCATTGCGATAAATTTCTGCTTGTTCCGTCAATCCACATGCCTCTATATTTTTTCGAATCGTCTGCACCGCTTTTATGTCGTGATCAACAAAAATCATACGATCCACTCCGCGGCTTAACGCTTCAATTCCAAGGCCGCCGCTTCCTCCAAATAAATCAAGACCGATTCCCCCTGAAAAATAAGGACCGATCATATTAAAGATCGCTTCTTTTACTTTATCCGTCGTTGGTCTTGTCGACATACCTGGAACCGCTTGCAATAATCTTCCTTTACATTTCCCTGAAATGACCCTCATCATCTTTCACCACATTTTAAGCGTTTTGCCCTTCTTATCCTATCACAAACTTTTAAATAATACCACTTTGTCATTTTTTTGAAAGAAGATGTATACAAATTGATGCATTGGTCATAATGAGTAATGGCAACGTCCGTATGGATGCTGTTGCCAACCACGGAGAAGACTTACGTTCCCCATAAGTTCTTCCTCCGGTTTCTCCTCTCCCTTTTCCTTTGGCTTATGCGTTCCTTTTCGATGCGCGGGAACAAATAAGCATCAAAGGCCCCTGCAGGAAGCTGCAGGGACTTTTTTATGGAACAGCTTTCACATAAACATCGCGGTCAGTCGTCCACACTTGAACAGAAAACCAGCGTTGGATTATATCCGTGCTCATGTACAGCATTCCGTTAATATCACGAATAATGATAGAAGGGGCACCAAACCGATCATTTCCTTGCATATAAACAGAAGAATTGACAAAAAAGCGCCAACGATTATCATTATTTTCAATAAACACCGCATCTCCTGACCGCCTTACATCATACCTTAAGCGACTCATCACTTCAGTAAACGGTAAAAGAATCTCTCCATTTTGTAAAACGGCTTTCGCTTCTTTCAAAGGCACATCGTTCACATATACATTTCCTTCATTTGTAAAAATAAGCAAAAGAGAACGTCCTTTTTTCATTAAATCAGTAAAATACGTTGTTTCTCCTGTACGAGATGCCGATAAAGCCTTATCGAGCATCGAAGGCGTTAGCATTTTCCCTCTATACTGTAAAACAAAAGAGAGAAATGCTTTTTTTTCATCTTCCGTCAATTTTTCCTGAAATTGTTGCCAAACCGCTTTCGCTTGCGGAGTAACAGGCTGTGTTTGTAGCGCAATCGCTGTTAATAAGTCCGCTACCCACTCATTTATTTCACCACTTGGCAAAAAGTAAGACGCATAATATGTACGCATATATTCCGCTTGAATCGATGAAAGCGATGTAGTTTCAGGAACAACGACTAACGTCGGAGAAAGATGCTGATCGCCCCACGGTGACAATACGAGCGTAAATGAAGGAACATCCGCCCATTTCGTTGCTTTCATGTTCGCTTTATTTTGCCCGTACACTTCTATAGAACCGTATACGTTTCTCGACAGTTCTGCTGGTTGAAAATAAAGCGGAAACGAAAGAAGATTTTTTTGCGACCACGAATAGAGAGTAAACGAGTCTTTTTTTATTCTCCCATCAAGCGGCGCACCGGCCATCCACATTCCATTTTTCGTTGCATAATCGATGAGCTGGACACGAAATTGCTGCGGTTGCTTTGAAAAAACAACGACAGACCAGCGTTCCAGCCAAATGGTTTTCAATGATGGCAACGAGATGACATAGCGAAAGGAGATTCGGTTATTCCCGCCTACTTGCACGGACGATTTTCCATTTCGTTCATACGCAAGCGTTTGTCGTTTGTTTCCAATGATATAGGTCATTTGCTTTGCTCCGCTTGGTATCATCACTTCATACGATCGTTCTGTAAGCCCTTCGATCGTTTGTGTAATTTCAAGTTGTTTTCCGACATGGCGAATATCGATCGTATGAACTAATGGTGTAGCGCCATTTCTATTATTAGTCTGCTCGTAATCGCGCCATTGCATATACATAGCACCACCGCTGATTCCTAAAAAAAGAGCAATCATTAAAATAGCCGTCCTCATCACGATGCAATCCCTCATTCAAATTCGTTTCTTACCAATAAAGATACCAAAAAAACTACACTGTTTGTACAAAAATGTCGAAATTTGTTTATCTTTTTCAAAAACAATGATAAAGTAGTGAGTTGGAGAGAATAGGAAAAGGGGAGAATCGCACATGATTCAACGATTTATTGAACTTGGGGAAGGATATTCCGATATTTATGAACTGATTGAATTGGCAAAAGCAAACCGCCATCGTTTATCTGGGCTTTTTGCTCTCCATACGATTAAAAATGGACAAGCGGTAACTTCTTGTGTCGTTGTTCTGCATCCGACTGATCCGGGAGAATTTCAGCCTTTATATATTTGTCGAGAAGGCATTCCGAATCCATCTGTTAAACCAAACAAACGATATGAACTATTTGCCGAATTGGCAAAAGAACTCGGCCATGAAATTATACATTTAGAAGTAAAACCGTCGACATTTTTTGCTGAAGTTGAGTTATATTATCAACATTTAATCGGCATTATGCGCATGAACCGTTTTATTCCACCTCTTCAATAACGAAAAGTGGGGGAGGATGTTCGTTCACAGCTAGGCAATAAAAAAAAGGCTGGCTTTTCTCGGAAAGTCAGCCTTTTTCAATCGAATAACCTAAATACTTTTGTTCTTTTTCTTTATCGCCTTTCGATTCAAATTCCATTTTTAAAAACGGGCGATACGAAGGCTCGACCTTTTTCACAAATGGCAATGAAGCGATCTTTTTCATAAGGAGATCAATATCTTCCATATTGCAATATAGCACGACATATTTAAGACGTTTAGAAATGTAATGAATATTACCAAATTTCCGCAAATGTTTGCTATGTTTTAATGAATATAACCAAACAATCATTGCTTGACGCTTTGGAAACATAACTTCATTCCCCTTTTGACAATTTACGACCGACAGCCGCAGCTTCCTCCTGTACCACACCCGCCTGAACAACTAGATAGCGAGGTAAAGTACGGATTCCCTGTTGGCACTTTGACTTGCTCCGATACAGCCTTTCCAATCAGTACGCTAATTTCATCCAGCAAATCTTGCAATTCTTTTTCTGCTTTTTTAAAAGCAGAAATGGTTTCGTGAAAATCAAGCTTTCGTTTAACCTCACGTATTTCTTTCATAATTGTATGATAATCTGGATGATATTTACCAAAACGCTGTACTTCTTCATAGCGTTCTTTTGCCTTTGTAAAATGCGCAATCAGTTCTTGGGCGGAGCGATCATTTTTCAATCGTTGCAAACAACGTCGATAATGCTCCGCTACTTCTGACTGGACAACCATCTTTCCTAACGATTCGGCTTTATTTAAAATCTCGAGCCGCTCGAACGTCGCAACGATCACGGTATGCACCTCCACTACCATCATATCATGAGAAAGACATAGAAGAAAAGCGATGACTATATCAAAAAAAGTCTGACCCGCTCGTCAGACTTTCGATTAAGGAATATTGACCTCAAACTCATGTGATACTCCGTATTTCGTCGAATCGTTATGAACGAGTTCAAGGCGGACCGTATGCTTCCCTGCTGGTAATCCTTTTACAACAAAGGCAGCAGTAAACACTTCGTTTACTTTTTGGCCATTCAAATAAACATCGATATGGCCTTCCCCGTCTTTTTTATGGCGCGCACCTTTTTTAAAAGAAAAGTTATTGACGATACACTCAACAAACACCTCTTTTCCGCGCACTTCATGTTTGACGTGCATCGTTTGGACGATGTGCGCAGAAGCGATCGGAACTGCTTTATGCATCGTTTCAGCCTCTTTGTGGTTTTCCCACGCCGCCAACAACAATAATGAAAAGACACTAGCTATCATTTTTGTTCGCAAAGACATCACTCCTTTACGAAGTAGTCTTTGCTTTTTTGGAAAAATTAATCCCGCATCGCTTTAAACATATGCAGCATGAGAGAGGCCATTTCTAACGAATTAGCAATTTTTTCTACTTTATGCGGAATCGTTTGCTCGTAATATTGAAGCGCAGCTAACTCAAATGATTGTAGCTTGTTCGGATCGCGAGCAAGCGTCCGATACCAGCGCGGCTGTTCACGAATAAATTTTTGTAACCATTTCTTCGATTCGATATATTGCACAACTTCTTTTCTCATCAATAAGGCCCTCTAATCTTTCCGAAATGAAAACGGATGATGCTCTGGCGGAACAGCAGATGATTGTTTCATTCCTTGAAGCTGTCCGATGACGCTTTGAATCGCCGAAATAGCCTCTTGGACGGCCGCGATATGTTTCTGCATCTCATTCGGATCCATCTTTTTTAATGTGGATAAAATTTTGTTTATAAAAGAATGGCTATCGATTGCTTGTTTTTCTTGCTCTTCCCTATAGTCATTCCATATTTCATCTTCTTCACCGAATAAATACCAATCTTCATAAAACTGTTTCCACGTTTTTTTTCCTTCGCGCACATCTTGAATAATTTTTGGATGTTTTTTTACAAATTTCTTAAACTGTTCGACGGAAGGATGTAGATGTTTTTCCATCCTCCTCTACCCCCTCTTTGTTCTTCTACCATATACTATCGAACAAACGGATGTGGCGTGCGCCCATTTTTTGATACAATAATGAGGAAGAGGAGGAATAAACGTTGGTAACTGCGATTGCAATCCCACTGTTATTTCTTTATTTTTATTACTTGACGCGCAAAGAACGAAAAAAATTTTATAACAAATGGCTTCAGATCGGAAAAGTTGCTGAAGAATCGTTCGTCAAAGGAACGATCGTCGGTATCCGCGAAAAAACAGAACGGTATTATTACCATTATTCCATTTACATCATCGATTTATTGTTACAGCATGAAAACGAAAAAATCGCCGCGCGCATTCAATTTCCGATGACGGACTCGCTGCAAAAACCATCATTTCAAATCGGTGAAACGATTATTTGCTACGGTCAATGGAAAAATCAGCTTTTTTTGTTCGCTACTTATCAGACAACTTCCACGGTTTCAAAAAATCTTGTGTATAATATTGACCGGCGACACCGACGCCAAGGTGAGTAAATTGCGGATTTAACAACGTGTCGCGATGTCTTTTGCTGTTTAACCATCCTTCTACAGCAGCAATTCCGTCGATATATTGTGCCGCAATATTTTCACCCGCTACTTGAAATGGAATGCGTGCGGATAACAATCGGTCTTTTAAATCACCACGAGTAGGAGATTGGTGAGAAAAATATCGATTGTCTTTCATATCTTTACTATGCTCATAAGCGACTTGAGCTGCTTTTTCATGCCAATCTAACGGCGGAACGTTATAGCGCTTTCGAATGACGTTCGTAATCTCAAAAATTTGCTTCGCATTCGCCATTTCGACTCGCTTTTGTTGCTGCAAAGATAAAGGGGCGGCTGACGGCAACGTACCGCGATACACTAATTCGTAAGGACGTAACTTTACGAGCGTTTCTCCATCCATAACTCGAATACCTGAAATTTTTCCAGTGAAATGATCGATATAAAGTTGTACATACACACCATTCATCTTCACGATCGGCTGAACGGTCATATCTTGCTCTGACAATTCAAAACGATAAGTGCCCGTGCGTAACGATACTTCGACCGTAGAAGAAAGGGGGATAAGGTTAAACAGTTCTTGAACAGGTTGACCAATTCGAAATGGCGTAACATCAATTTGTTCCCCGCCTATAAAAGCAGTAACAACTCGACCGTTCATCATTCCAAGTTGTAAATACGTACTCGTTTGCTCATTGTAAATCCACCATTTGTAATCATAAGCAGAGTCATCGATACGTATTGGTTGCCCGAACTGCTTTTTGACTTCTTCCTCCGTTTTTCCAATCAAAGACACAACCCCAGCTTTTGCGGTTTGTTCTTTTTCAATGCGGTCACGCTCTTTTTGTGGTTGTGTAGGACTTAACGGGGGTGTATTATGGTTAGGAGAAAAATATAAAAAACTAATCAATAAGAGAAAAAACAAAAAAAACCATTTCACTAGGCAACCCCACTTTCACAAAATCTCTTACTGTCATTATATCGTGTTTTCTTTGTAAAAAAAAACGAAATCCCTTACGAAAAGGGATTTCGTTTTTTAGTGAAGGAAATTTTGTTCGGAAATATCGCTTAATGCGCGGCCAGCACTTTCATCTGAATATCGATGTGTTGCTAAATCGCCGAGTGAAACGATGCCGACAAGCCGGCCGTTTTCAACAACAGGTAAGCGACGAATTTGATGTTCCGCCATCTGTTGTGCTGCTTCTTGGACAGATGTATCCGGCGATGTCGTAATAACGTCTTTGCTCATCACTTCCGTTACTTGGCTCGATCCAGGTCGTTTTTCCGCAATTCCGCGAACGACTAAATCTCGATCGGTAACCATTCCAATGAGCCGACCGTTTTCGACAACTGGGATCGCCCCTACGTTTAAATCGCGCATTTTTACAGCTGCTTCAAACACGTTATCAAGTGGAGTGCAATAATCGACATTCGCTGTCATAATCTCACGCACAGTCGTCATGTTTCTTCCCCTTTCAATTTTCAATCTTTATTTTCCAATGAACATTTGCGTCCAATAATGACCATATGAGCCGCCTTTCGCGTACCCAACACCGATATGGGTAAAATCTTTGTTCAAAATATTAGCTCGATGTCCTGGGCTGTTCATCCAAGCATTGATCACTTCTTGGGGCGTCTGTTGGCCCGCTGCAATGTTTTCTGCCGCTGTGCGATAACTAATTCCAAAATTTTTGATCATCGTAAATGGCGAGCCGTACGTCGGAGATTGATGCGAAAAATAATTTTTATTGCGCATATCGGCTGATTTATAGCGTGCGACACGCGCTAATTGCCAATCGATTTGCAGTGGCGGCAATCCGTACTTCGCTCGCTGTTGATTGGTTAAACGTACCACTTCGTTTTCAATTTGTTTCACATCATCTAAAATCGGAACATATACCTTTTGACCGGGATAAATTAAGTGAGGGTTGGAAAATTGCGGATTTGCTTCAATAATTTCTGAAAGCCCTACTTGATAACGAACCGCAATTTTCCATAAACTATCCCCAGGTTGAACGACATAAGTCGTCGTTCCTTGACCGTAAACGTTTAGTGGAACGCTTACACTGAACATGATGGCGCTAAACAATAAAAGCAGCAAAACTTTTTTCATCACTTTTCTCCTCCTTTCGCTTTTTAGTTTCACCAAAATAGAAAAAAAATGACGAATACAGTAAAAAATTTTTTCTCGGTATGAACTCGAATTCGAAGTATTGATTGAAAGTTGAACGCTTTCATAATATTATAGATGAAGGAGTGTTTTTATTTATCGGGATATTGTAGGAGGGAATATGTAATGAAATTTGAAAACACGGGAATTGAGAATCAAACAGCAGAATTGTCCCGCTTAGATGAGTTAATGGAAAGCTTAGGATTCGTACGTGCAGGCCAATGGGATTATGAGCGCGTTACATACGATCGTAAATTCGAAATGAAAGGCGACGTATACTATCTCCGCGTGCAAGGCTATGCGATTGAAGGCGAAGTCGACACGCGCTATGCGTTGATTAAATTGCTCCCCCCGCTTCTCGGAAAACATTATTATCCACACGGTGTTGAATATGGCGAAGGAGAAAACTTCCCATCTTCATTAGTCAGCCAATGCCAAAGCATTTTAGCACAAGTAAAAGAAGGATTAGCCAAAATCAACGCATGAGTGATTCTCATGCGTTGATTTTTTAATTACGCAATCCTTTTTACGATAATATGAACTTGTTGAACCGTAAACGGAGTCATCATCCCGATTTCATTTACAATTTGTTCCTGTAATTTCTTACATATCGGAATAATCTCAGCCCCGTATTTCATCACAACTGCAACCGTGATTGTACAATGATTATTTGCGGCAAGCAACACCTCGATAACGGTTTCTTCTGCCACTATTCCTTCTTGCTCTTTTACACACATCATCACAATCGTCACCAACGTCGAATACGCAACATTAGATCGACGCAATCGAACCGCTTCCCTCATCGTTTCCCTCCCCCAAATCAATATTTTTATTATATGCCGTCTGTCCCTCTCTGTTCCCTAGAATAAAAAACCCGACATTTATGTCGGGTCATCTAAAATCCTAAAATCGCTTTGATCATCGATGTTGTTTCGCCACCACGATAAAACACGTAAAGGAGCAAATAGACGACAACGCCGGTCACCGCTGTAAAAAACCAAATCACACTTGTAATCGGACCTAACTTTTTATGCTTGATGAGATTGTTCTTTAGGCCTGTTAACAGCGTAACGATTCCAAAAACAGCTCCGACGGTCGCTAAGAAAATATGGAACACTAAGAAAATCGTATAATATATTTTAATGTTATCTGGTCCACCAAAACTTGTATTACCAACAAATATTGTTCTTGATAAATAAATGAGAAAGAACAATAGCGCAAAAGCGGCTGCCCAGAGCATTACTTTTTTATGAGCCTCTATGTTTCTTTTTCGAATGAGATACCATCCATACGCTACGAGCGCAGCACTAATCACAATGCAACTTGTACTAATGGTGGGCAAAAGCGGCAGTGAATATTCCATGTCCTTTTCCTCACTTTATTTTTATTTATAATTATGATTCGGAAGGATGCGGTGATGCAATCGTTTCTAACCGCTCCTTCTCTCTCTCTTTTTGATACCATTCAATGAAAATAAAGAACAACATCGTTCCATACACAATTTCTTGAATAATTTTCATTAAGACGCCGCCGAGCTGTTGATCGTGAAGGAGCGACATCGATAAAAACATTTCCGGCCCCGTTAAATGCAAAGAAGCTAACGTCCCTTTTGGCACGCATAGCTGAAGGGCGTTTAACCATGCTTGTGGATCAGAAAACGTTTTATATAAAGGTGTATCCGCAAAAATAATAAGGGTACATGCAGGGGTTAGCAACACACCATTAGCAAAAATATACCCAACTTTTTTAATACCTGAAAGCGTTTGCCACTCTGATAGTTTGTTGACGATCGGCCACCACATAAACCATGCGGCAATGAAAATGATAGTCGTAACGACCGCATGGTAAATCATATTCGTTTTAATGGCGTCAAAAATAAACGGGACATGGTAAAACGAAAACAATCCGTTAAATAGCAAAAGAGAAATAAGCGGCTTTGTAAATAACGAAAACAACTGCTTAATTGCTCGTATGCGAAACAGCTTTTCATACATCCAATTCGGAATCCCTAAAATCAAACATTGCGGAATAATTAAATATAAAATCGCCATTTGCGTCATATGCACGCTAAACATTAGATGGCCAAGCAAATCGATCGGCGATCCTTTGATCACATAAAGCAAGAAAAGCCCTACAAAAAAATATGCTTTTTGTTTCATCGGCGGTGGCCCTTCTGTCGTAAATTTCTCACGCCACGGCCCGACCGCCAATAAATAAAACAGTGCGACGAGCAATAACGCTCCTAGAAAAAACGGGCTCCATAACGCCATAAAACCAAACATTTGCAATGATGTAATCATACTCTCACCTCTCTCCATTCATTATACTATAATACACCGAGCGTTTGTCCATTAATGAGCGCTTCATCATACGAAAAAGGAAATCAGCATACGCCGATTTCCTTTTGTCTATTACCACCAAACAACGGTCATAAACGCCCAAACCGTTAAAAACGCAACAAGCACACCGCCATAAAGAAAGAGCGCCGGAAGTTCATGTCCTTTGTGACTCATATGCATAAAGTAATACAATTGGAACGCGACTTGTACAACCGCAAGAAGTAAAATAAATGGAACAGAAAACCAATGTGAAAATTCGTCATAACCGACCGCAAAGAAAGCAACTAACGTTAGTGCAATCATTAGGATAAACGAGATGACCTGGTGTTTCATTTCTTCCGCATTTTTTTTGCGGCGGTATGCTAAGTCCACATTTGGGTTGCCTGTATTCGTCTGATTCGCCATACAATCACCCCACCATTCCCATTAAGTATACAACGGTAAAAATGAACACCCATACAACGTCAATGAAGTGCCAATATAAACTTGCGACATAAAACTTCGGTGCGTTGTATAGATCCAAGCCTCGTTTCGCGTTGCGAATCATTAACGTCAAAATCCATAATAAACCGAACGCCACGTGGGCACCGTGCGTACCAACTAGCGTGTAAAACGAAGATGCAAAGGCGCTTTTCGTAAACACGTGTCCTTCACGGACGTATTCATTAAACTCAAAAATCTCAAGACCTAAAAAGCCTGCACCTAATAACACTGTAATCCCAAACCAAAGCTGCATTTTTTTAAAGTCAAAATTTTTCATGTGATAAATCGCATATACACTCGTCAAGCTGCTCGTTAATAAAAGCATCGTTGCCACAAATACAAGCGGCATTTTAAACAGTTCTTCGGCAGATGGTCCACCTGCTGTCTTATCTCTCAACGCTAAATAAGTAGCAAAGAGGGAGGCGAAGAGAACCGTCTCTCCCCCTAAGAATAACCAGAAACCTAAAAATTTATTTTTCCCTTCGAGGGTGGCTTTTTCAGGCGACGCAGGGAACGTTTCTGCTGTTAATTTTTCTTCAACATGCATATTATGCCTTAACCCCCTTTTCCGCTTCAAGAACTTCTTCTTTATGAATGTGGAATCCGTGGTCATCGATGACAGAACGCAAGAACATCGAGCCGAGCGTGATCAATAACCCACCAATTCCTACGAACAATCCCCAAGAATATTCATTATGGTACATAAATCCAAATGCGGCAATAAATAACCCGAGCGAAATGATAAACGGTAAAATTGACGGGTTAGGCATATGAATATCACCGAGCGGTTCGGCAGGTGTCAATCCTTTTTTACCTTCCATTTTTTCAATCCAAAGCGCATCTAATCCGCGCACAAGCGGAGTTTGCGCAAAGTTATATTCCGGCGGCGGCGAAGCAACCGCCCATTCAAGCGTACGTCCATCTCCCCATGCATCCGCTTCCGCTTTTTGTCCTTTTGCCGTTGTAATCACAACGTTTACTAAAAGAACGATCGTTGCAGCTGCCATGAAAAAGGCGCCAACTGTACTGATCAAGTTACCTGTTTCAAGTCCTTGGCCAGGCAAGTACGTAAAGACGCGGCGTGGCATTCCCATTAAACCAAGGAAATGCTGAATAAAGAACGTTAAATGGAATCCGATAAAGAACAACCAGAACGTAATTTTTCCAAGCGTCTCGTTCAACATTTTACCGAACATTTTTGGCCACCAGTAGTGAGCCCCCGCTAAGAGTGCGAATACAACCCCACCAACAATAACGTAGTGGAAATGCGCAACAACGAAATAGCTATCATGATATTGATAGTCCGCTGCTGCTGCTGCATTCATGACACCTGTGACGCCCCCCATAACGAACGATGGGATAAACGCAACCGCATACAACATTGGCGTTGTGAAACGAATGTTTCCACCCCACATCGTAAAGAGCCAGTTGAAAATTTTAATACCAGTTGGAACCGCAATCGCCATTGTCGCAACGGCGAAAATCGCATTCGCAATTGGTCCCATACCAACTGTAAACATATGGTGAGCCCATACCATGAAGCCTAAAAAGCCGATTAACACCGTCGCAAACACCATTGAAGAATATCCGAATAAGCGTTTTTTCGAAAACGTCGCAAAAATTTCCGAGAAAATGCCGAATGCCGGCAACACTAAAATATATACTTCCGGGTGACCGAAAATCCAGAATAAGTGCTCCCAAATAATCGTGTTTCCGCCTCCGGCAGGGTTATAGAAGTTGCCGCCAAACAACCGGTCCATCATCATGAAAATTAAACCGACAGTAAGCGGAGGAAACGCAAATAAAATGAGCGCAGATGTAACAAACGTTGCCCATGTGAACATCGGCATGCGCATATACGTCATTCCAGGTGCACGCATGTTAATAATCGTAACAAGGAAGTTAATACCACCCATTAATGTTCCAAACCCAGAAATTTGCAAACCGAGCACATAAAAGTCAATGCCGTGTCCCGGTGATTCGAGCGACAACGATGCATAAGAAGTCCACCCAGCATCAGGCGCTCCACCTAAAAACCACGACAAATTGAGGAAAACTCCTCCGAAAAAGAACAACCAGAAACCTAGCGCGTTTAAAAATGGGAACGCAACGTCACGCGCACCAATTTGAATCGGCACAACAGCGTTCATCATCGCAAACACAAGCGGCATCGCTGCCAAGAAAATCATCGTCGTACCATGCATCGTTAACACTTGGTTATATAGACCGCCAACTAAAAAGTCGTTGTTCGGCTTCGCAAGCTGAATACGAATAAATAGCGCTTCAAGACCACCAATGAGGAAGAAAAAGCCGCCGGCAATTAAATAAAGGATGGCGATTTTCTTATGGTCGACCGTTGTAAGGTAGTCCCAAATTACAGCGCCGACACCCTTTTTACGAGCTAACGTACTCACGATTTAACCTCCCTTTTTAATATAAATCCCCTTGATTACTCCACTTTCAAGCTCATTAAATATTTTGTTAACGCATTAATTTGTTCATCTGTTAAGTTTCCGTATGTACCTGTCATTTTGTTGCCAGGCTTCACACTGTCAGGATCTTTCAACCATTTCTTTAAGTTTTCTTCATTATGTTCCAAAACTCCAGCAATGCGCGTACGATCGCCGAAATTCGCTAAGTTTGGTGCCGTACGGGCTTGCTCTGGACGGTTATCTACCGGACTAACGGCATGGCAACCGATACAGCTTTTGTTAAAGATCGCTTCGCCTTCTTTTGCGACAGAGTCCGTTACAACTGGTTTCGCATTTTTCATTTTTTCTACCCATTGATCGAACTCTTCTCTAGGAAGCGGCTTCACTTTGAAGTCCATTAACGCATGGGAAGGACCGCAAAGCTCTGCGCATTTTCCGTAGAAAATGCCTCCTGCTTCATCTGTCGCTTTTTGATCAAACTCTAGCCAAAACTGATTTTTGTTTTCAACGTTCGTATCCATTTTTCCGCCGACAGCAGGAATCCAGAACGAATGCTTTACGTCAGAAGCTTTTAAGTTAAAATATACTCGTTCATTTGTCGGAACGACTAAGTCTTGGCTTGTAATAATGCCGTAGTCAGGATATTCAAACTCCCACCAGTAAAGATTAGCACGTACGTTGACAACAACTATGTTTTTATCGCGCTTTTCTTTATTCATTGGCTTTACATCCGCAAGCTTAAACGTCGCTGAAACCGTCGGAACTGCCAAAATGATCAGCAGCAAAATCGGAATGACAGTCCAAATAATTTCAAGCTTATGACTTCCTTCCACTTGCTTCGGAATTTTCTTTTCTTCGCCTTTACGTTGCCGGAAGCGAATGACAACATAGACAAAGATAATCGTTACAACGATAATAACGAGAACCATAATGGCCGTACTGAGCAGCATGAGCGAATACTGCATATCTGCTACTTCACCGGCTGGCTGAAGCGTTGATAAAAACGGCTTACCACAGCCAGCTAATAGAAGCGCAATTACACTAAAAAGAGAAAATAAGCGCCAATTGAGTAGCCATTTCTTCATAGCCTAATCAAACCCCTCTTTCAATTTAAATAAAATATATAAATTCTTTCTCTAAAAATATAGAAAGAATTATAAACCATTTTTAATCAATGGAAGCAATCACCATTGTGACAAACAAAATCGTTAAGTAGTTCAACGAATAAATAAACATCCATTTGGCCCACTTCAAATCATCTTTCATTTTAAAGCCATAAAGCCCTAACGCGAGCCATCCGACATTTAATAACGTAGCAATGACGAGAAACGGAATGCCTAGCGAAAACAAATAAAATGGAAGCGGCAACAAGCAGGCAACCCACACGACAATTTGCCGCTTTGTCATCGCAAATCCATGGACAACCGGCAACATCGGAATTCCCGCTGCGCGATATTCCTCACACCGCTTCATCGCTAGCGCTAAAAAGTGCGGCGGCTGCCACAAAAACATCAACAAGAATAAAACAAGTGGCACAACATGAAAATGCGGATCAACAGCCGTCCAGCCAATCACAGGCGGCACAGCGCCAGAGATGCTGCCAATGACGGTGTTTAACGTATTGCTCCGCTTTGACCACATCGTATATAAAAACACATATGTGATAACACCGATCAATCCAATAACAGCAGCCGTGACCGTTGTCATTAACAAACTAATAGTTCCTATAACTGTAAGAAAAATACCTAGCCATAGAACGCGCTTTGGCTCCATCGTCCCTTTGACAGTCGGTCTTGTTTTCGTTCTCTCCATTAAATGGTCGATATCACGGTCAATAAAGTTATTCAAACTACAAGCTCCTGCAATAATAAGAGCCGAACCAAAAAGAGTAAAAAAAACTGTTTGGAGATTTTCTAAAAAACCTTCTCCCATAAAATAAAACGCTAACCATAATCCGGTGAACGTCGTAATTAAATTGGAGTTTACAATACCAATTTTAATGACAGAAAAAAAATCTTTCCAAACGGTCGTTACTTGTATATTTTGCGGTGTTTCACCTACTTGAGAAGCCGCTTCATTTGCCACCATTTATTCCTCCTTCATACCGCGCTTCCTTCCTGAAGCGACAGGCAACATGAATACGTTTTCAACCGTTTAACGAGTCCTAACGTATTTTAACACATTTTTTATGATTAATATAAGCCATAAAGTTCCTTTCTCTATATATTAAATCACATTTTTTTGACGAATTGTGAACTTTTTTTGAACAATTTGTGTCAAAAATTCGACCAAATTGTCACCACCTTAGATGCACCCATTAATATTTCTAGCAAACTCACGAGTAACATTCAATATTTTTTACAATAATAAAGTTAATAAATATTCATTTGTTTTTCATCTTTTGTATGTTGTAAAATGATGTTACCTATTGTCGAAATTGCTCTTATCGCTTGTTTCGTGTAAGATAAACGTATACTTTACTAGATTATTGACAAAATTAATACTTTCCAATACAAGTAGGTGAAGAATTTTGCAACGCACGTTAAAATGGTTTGCTGTAGTGACAACGATCGCAATGTTGTTTGTGTTGATTGGCGGTGCACTCGTCACAAAGACTGGTTCAGGGATGGGATGCGGGCGATCTTGGCCGCTTTGCGACGGTGAACTCATTCCTTCCAACATCACTCCCGAATTGGTCATTGAGCTTAGTCATCGGCTTGTGTCCGGCCTCGCTGGCTTTTTAGTGCTCGTTTTATCGATTTGGTCATGGCGGGCGATCGGTCACATTCGGGAAACAAAATTTTTAGCGACTGTTTCATTTGTGTTTCTTGTGCTCCAAGGTCTCATCGGTGCAGCTGCTGTCGTGTGGGGGCAGTCCAGTTTTGTGCTTGCCTTGCATTTTGGCATTTCGCTCATTTCGTTTGCCTCCGTGTTTTTATTAACTTTGTTAATTTTTGAAGTCGATAAAAAATTTGATGCAGAATCATTAGTCATCGATGCAAAAATGAAAATGCACATTTACGGAGTTATCGCTTATTGCTATATTGTCGTCTATACAGGAGCGCTCGTTCGCCATAAACAAGCAAGCTTAGCATGTCCTAGCTGGCCTCTTTGCTCCAATACGCGCCCTTTTCCTCTCCAGCTTCACGAATGGATCCAAATGGGACATCGTCTTGCTGCTGGTTTGATTGTTATTTGGATTTTGATCGCGACAATTCGGGCGATCAAATATCATAAGCATCAGCGCGTCATTTATTGGGGATGGATCGCCTCGCTTATTCTCGTATTGCTACAAATGACAACTGGAGCATTGATCGTTTTTACAAAGCTAAATTTATACATCGCTCTCGCTCATGCTTTTTTCATTTCATGCTTATTTGGCGTGCTAAGTTACTTGTTACTTCTCGCTGTACGAAGCAAGCGAAACGAGCAACAACAACAACTGTCGCAACTCTATCATAGAGCGCACGTCATCGTAAAATAGAAAGCGCTAGGAAAATCCTAGCGCTTTTTTATTTCGTTAATTCGATCAACAAATCTCCCGCTTGAATCGCATCTCCATTTTTTACATAAATATCTTTGACGACTCCCGAAAACGGCGCTTGTACCGTTGTTTCCATTTTCATCGCTTCGGTAATCATTAAATGATCGCCTTTATTCACTTTTTCTCCCGGCTCAACCAATACTTTCACGACCGTTCCCGGCATTGTAGCAGCGATATGATTCGGGTTGTTTTTATCCGCTTTAATCCGCTCAACAACCGCTGATTTAATGCTTTCATCACGAATGATGACCTCGCGCGGCTGACCGTTTAATTCAAAGTAGACGATGCGCGTACCGTCCGCTTGCGGCTGGCCGATCGCCACCAGCTTCACAATTAATGTTTTTCCCTTTTCGATTTCGACTTCGATTTCCTCTCCAAGCCTCATACCATAAAGGAACGTCGGTGTATCAAGCACAGAAATATCACCAAATTTTTCCACGGTTTGCGTATACTCTAAGAACACTTTCGGATAAAGGGCATAGGCGATTGCATCAAAGTCAGTGACTTGTCTTCCTAGCGTATGGAACAACTCTTCCTTGATTTTGTCAAAATCAACCGGCTCCAACAGTTCTCCCGGTCTGACTGTAATCGGTTCGCGCCCTTTTAAAATAATGCGTTGCAGCTCTTTCGGAAAACCACCAGGCATTTGTCCTAAATATCCCTCAAATAACTCAACAACTGAATCCGGAAAATCAAGCGTTTCTCCCCGCTCGTAAATATCCTGTTCCGTCAAGTTGTTTTGCACCATATAAAGCGCCATATCACCCACAACTTTGGACGAAGGAGTCACTTTCACAATGTCGCCAAATAAATCGTTGACGCGGCGGTACATTTCTTTTACTTCATCCCAGCGATCACCGAGCCCCACTGCTTTTGCTTGTTGCTGAAGGTTGCTGTATTGCCCGCCAGGCATTTCGTGCATATACACTTCCGTATGCGGAGCATTCATCCCACTTTCAAATTCCTGATAAAATTTGCGCACATCTTCCCAGTAGCGGGAAAGCTGCTCCAGCCCTTGAATATCCACTTGCGGCGCACGCTCTGTTCCTTCTAGCGCGTAATATAACGTGTTTGCGCTCGGCTGCGACGTTAATCCAGCCATCGAGCTAATCGCCACATCGACGATATCGACACCCGCTTCAATCGCCTTGGCATACGTGTAAATGCCATTTCCGCTCGTATCATGCGTATGAAGGTGAATTGGAAGATCAACCGTTTCTTTTAAAACGGAAATAAGCACATAAGCCGCCTGCGGTTTTAACAGCCCCGCCATATCTTTAATCGCTAAAATATGGGCGCCTGCAGCCTCGAGCTCTTTCGCTAACGCCTTGTAATAATCTAAGTTATATTTCGGGCGATTCGGATCTAAAAGATCCCCAGTATAGCAAATGGCCGCTTCCGCAATTTTCCCTGTTTGTCTCACCGCGTCAATCGCAATTGTCATGCCTTTGACCCAGTTTAAGCTGTCGAAAATGCGGAAAACGTCAATGCCGGCATGCGCGGATTTCTCAACGAATTCACGAATGACGTTATCCGGATAGTTTTTATAGCCGACCGCATTCGCTGAGCGCAACAGCATTTGGAACAATACATTCGGAATGCGTTCACGCAGCTTCAATAACCGATCCCACGGATCTTCTTTCAGGAAGCGATAAGCGACATCAAACGTTGCTCCTCCCCACATTTCAAGCGAGAACAAATTCGGCAACAACCGCGCCGTCGGTTCGGCAATGTGCACTAAATCCGTTGTGCGCACGCGCGTCGCCAAGAGCGATTGATGGGCATCGCGGAATGTTGTATCGGTTAAAAGCACGCGATTTTGCTCTTTAATCCAAGCGACAAGCCCTTCGGCACCGCGCTCATCAAGAATTTGCTTCGTTCCATTGACAATCGGCTGCAAATGGTCGACTTTCGGAATGCGCGGTTTTTCAAACACCGGTTTCTTTTTCTTGCCGATCCCCGGAAATCCGTTCACCGTCACATTGCCGATATATGTCAGCATTTTTGTCCCGCGGTCTTTTCGTTTTGGAAACACGAACAACTCCGGCGATGTGTCGATAAACGACGTATCGTACTCTCCGGATAAAAATTTCGGATGTTGAACTACGTTTTCTAAAAACGGGATGTTCGTTTTAATTCCGCGAATGCGGAACTCGCGCAAGTTGCGAAGCATTTTCCGCGCCGCTTGTTCAAACGTCAACGCCCATGTAGACAACTTCACAAGCAACGAATCATAATACGGTGTAATGACTGCTCCTTGGAATCCGTTCCCAGCATCCAGACGCACGCCGAATCCGCCGCCTGAACGATAGGCCATAATTTTTCCAGTATCCGGCATGAAATTATTGAGCGGGTCTTCCGTCGTCACGCGCGATTGAATCGCATAGCCGTTAATCCGAATGTCCTCTTGTTTCGGAATACCGACATGCTCACTATGAAGCGAGTGCCCTTCGGCAATTAAAATTTGCGACTGGACGATATCAATACCGGTAATCATTTCCGTAATCGTATGCTCGACTTGAATGCGCGGATTAACTTCGATGAAATAAAATTCGTTGCCGGAAACGAGAAACTCTACCGTTCCGGCATTGACATAGCCGACGTTTTTCATCAGCTTGACGGCCGCTTCACAAATATCGCGGCGCAATTCATCAGACAACGATACGCTCGGAGCAACTTCGACGACTTTTTGATGGCGGCGCTGCACCGAGCAATCCCTATCATATAAATGGACGATATTTCCTTCGTAATCCCCTAAAATTTGCACTTCAATATGCTTTGGTCTTTCAATCAATTTTTCAACATAAACTTCATCGCTTCCAAACGCTGCTTTCGCTTCTGATTTGGCACGCTCATACGCTTCTTTTACTTCTGCTTTCGAGCGAACGATCCGCATGCCGCGTCCACCGCCGCCTAAAGCTGCTTTAATGATGATCGGGTATCCATACTTTTCACCAAAACGAATCACTTCTTCCAAGCTATGTACCGGCCCATCGCTTCCCGGAATGACAGGAATTCCGGCTAACTCTGCTTGATGACGGGCTTTCACTTTATCGCCGAACATATCTAAATGTTCTTCGTTCGGTCCAATAAAAATGATGCCTTCCTCGATGCATCGTTTCGCAAACTGAATGTTTTCCGAAAGAAACCCATATCCTGGGTGAATCGCATCAACATCATGGGCTTTTGCAATTTCAATGATCCCCTCAATATCTAAATAAGCTTCAATCGGTTTTTTTCCTTCGCCGACTAAATACGCTTCATCGGCTTTATAACGATGGTAAGAGCCCGCATCTTCCTTCGAATAAATCGCAACAGTGCGAATGCCGAGCTCATTGCAGGCGCGAAATACGCGAATCGCGATTTCGCCGCGGTTTGCAACTAGTACTTTGTTAATTCGACGTGTTTTCATGTCCTGTTTCTCTCCTCCTTTTTAATAAAACTATAACGGTTTTGCAAATTTGTAAATATATTTTCTAAAAAATCAGACCTCTTTTTGATTGTTTTTTTGAGTGATCGATCGTTTTCGCTTTATGTTTATACTTCGATTCGTACTTTACAAACATCGATATGTTGACTAATACACCGAGCGAAGTCATAAAAAGAATGAGAGCAGAACCGCCGTAACTGACGAGCGGAAGAGGGACACCGGTAATCGGGATCAGTCCTGTCACACCACCTACATTAATGAACGTTTGAATGCCAATCATCGAAGAAATCCCAATCGCCAACAAGCTTCCAAACGCATCGTTGCATTTTCTCGCAATGTGAAGCCCCCGCAAGACGATAAATGCCAATAGAAGCAACACAAACGCCACTCCAAATAATCCTAGCTCTTCAGCAACAACTGCCATAATAAAATCCGTATGCGATTCCGGCAAATACCCATATTTTTGGATACTTTTCCCCAATCCGAGTCCTTTTAATCCTCCGAGACCAATCGCCAAATAAGAATTCACTAACTGAAATCCTGCGTCATCAACATATTTAAACGGATCTAAAAATCCGTAAATGCGCGAAACTCTTTCCTTAGAAAAAATTTTATGCCACACAAAAGGAAGAACAGCCGGAGCAGACACCGCTGCAATCATCGTAAAAAACAATAACTGCTTAAATAACAACCGAAAACTTAAACCGGATGATAAAATGACGCACGAAGCGATGAAAAGCACAATCATCGCCGTTCCAAAATCCGGCTGAATCGCAATGAGAAAACAAATCCATAACGTATAGTAAATTGGAAATAGCTGTCCTTTAACAGGTTCCGCCATTCTCTTTTGTTTATTAGCAAATACCGCTGCTAAATATATAATTAAGCCTAATTTGACGAGCTCTGCTGGCTGCACGCTAAAAAAACCAAATTTAAACCAGCTTGTTGCGTTGTTCGCCGTATGGCCAACGAGAGCGACCGCAATCAACACGAGCGGAGAAACGAAAAAGATCGCTTGAACGATTTTTTTGTTTGCTAACACTTTGTATGGAGCAAGCGTCGTGATGAAAAAACAAAAAGCTGAAGCGATAAGCCACATTTTTTGTTTTTGAAAAAAATAATCGCTCGGCACTCCAAATCGAGTGACGGCCGATATCATACTCGAACTGTACACCATAATCAATCCGAAGATCGCCAACATCCAAATCGCAATGATTAACGGATAGTCATATGATTTAAGAATGTTTCTAATGAGTTGCTTATCCATCTTTCCTCTTCCTTACCGATGTTGTACTATAGTAACATTCGTAACAAGATTGCGTTTTCCTTCTAAAAAACACAAAAACTCAAACGATTGCGGCGACTTCAACCGTTTGAGTTGACGTTTATCATTATCGTACGCGCTTTTTTGTGGAAGCTTCATGAAGCATCGACAGCTCCCGCTCTAACGTATCAAGAAGCGCTTTACCATCCTTTTCATCGACAAGACCTAGTCGAATCGCAAAATCAATTTCGCGCGATAAGCCAAACATTTGCGTATCTAGCACTTCTTCGTAAAGAGGGCATTGGGGCATTGTTAAGTTATCCATTTGCACTTGAATGAGCTTAACAATTTTATCCGCATCTGTTTTTAGAAGCGCGTACGCTTTTTCACGATAGTTAATCATCCCATCCGTCACATCGATCCCTCCGTTCTCCCCTAATCCTTCTATAAATCTTAACGTGAATCGCAAAATTTTGCAAGATGAAAGACTTGTCACAAATGATCGGACATGACAAAATGTTTATTTATCATTATACTGAATACAGTAAATGACGGGAGAGGAGAGGACAGCTATGGATCGCATTATTCCAATTACAGGAAAAGTAAAATTTTCTATTACGCTAGACCCTGGTGTATGGATTTTTGATGACCGAAAAATTGACTTGGATACTTATTTTTCTGGCCAAAAAGAGGAACAACCGCAGGAAGAAGATGAGATTCAAAAAATTTCCGCTTACTGGGATCGTGAAATTCAAGAAGGGGCGGTCTTTCCGCCGACGTTGAAAACAGAGAAAAAATTCGCCAAAGAAAAGCTCATTACGGGAACGTTTGCGATGCCGCTTGCTCCGTTTTTGCGCAACGCCGAAGCGCTTCCAGAAGCGGACGCATTCGTTGTCGTGACCGAAAACGGAGAAGTGCCGATTCCACTTGAGCAAGCGCATGAACTCATTCTTTGCTTTTCTAAGGACGGAAAACCGTTAAAAGAGGACGGACCGGTGCATGTGTATTTTGGCGACGGTTCCAACCGGCAAAATCCGATTACGCACGTCCGACAATTTATTGTTCGCTAGGGCGGACAATGAGGCTGGCCGTATGATACGGACAGCCTTTTATAATAAGCCGCGCGCATGGGACCCCAAAACCCCATGACGGCGTATGATACGGACAGCCTTTTATAATAAGTCTGCGGCAAGCTGTGCCAACCCTGAGCGTTCTCCTTTAATCAGTCGGACGTGACCGGCGATTTTTTGCTCTTTAAATTTCTCAACGACATACGTTAAACCGTTGTTGTACTCATCTAAATATGGGTGGTCAATTTGTTCCGGGTCGCCCATTAAAATAATTTTGCTTTTTTCGCCGACACGCGTTAAAATCGTTTTCACTTCATGTTTCGTTAAATTTTGTGCTTCGTCAATAATGATAAACTGCTCCGGTAAACTGCGACCCCGTATATACGTGAGCGCCTCCACTTCGATTGAGCTCATCCCCGCCAAAATCGCATCTAGCTCCCCTGGTTTTTTCGTATTAAATAAATATTCTAGGTTATCGAAAATCGGCTGCATCCACGGGCGCAATTTTTCTTGTTTTTCGCCCGGCAAAAATCCGATATCTTTGCCGACCGGAACAATCGGTCTGGCCACAAGCAGCTTTTTATATGTTCCCAAATCTTCTGTCTGCATCAGTCCCGCTGCAAGCGCCAAAAGTGTTTTTCCCGTTCCTGCCTTGCCGATAAGCGTTACAAGTGAAATGTCCTCGCGCATAAGCAGCTCAAACGCCATCGTCTGCTGGACGTTGCGCGGGCGGATTCCCCAGACGTGTTCGTGATGAAAAATTATTTTTTTGACTTTTTTGCCTGTATGATCGACGATCCCGATCGCGGATGCCGAGCTGCCAAGCGCATCTTTCATAATAATGAATTGGTTCGGGTAAAACGGATGATGCGCAATTTCGGAAAGAACGAGCTCACCCTTCTCATAAAAACGACTTAAATGCTCCGTGTTTATGTACAGCTCAAGAAATCCTGTGTAAATATGGTCGATATCCACGACACGGTCGCTTAAAAAATCTTCCGCCTGCAACCCAATCGCATCCGCTTTCACGCGAACGAGCGCATCTTTACTCACTAAAATAACCGATCGACCGTCTTCTTTTGCCTGTTCTTCCAACGATAAATTTTTGGCGACCGCTAAAATGCGGTTATCGTTCGTCTTTTCCACAAAAATATCTTGCAGCTGCTGAAACGAGCGGTGGTTTAGTTCAATGCGGAGCACCCCTCCGTTATCGAGTAAAATTTTTTCGTGCAATTTTCCGTTTTCGCGCAAGCTGTCGATCAACTTTGACACTTGCCGCGCGTTTCGGCCAACCTCATCCATATACCGCTTTTTCGAATCCACTTCTTCTAATACGACAGCGGGAATAACGACTTCATTATCTTCAAATGAAAAAATCGAATAAGGGTCTTGCAGGAGCACGTTTGTATCCAGCACATATATTTTGTTTCCCAAATTCCCACGCCCCCATTTCGTTTAGTTTGTTCGTTTTCTTTGGACGGGATTGTTGTTATATAGTATGAGGAAATGTATAAAGATAGAAGGTTGTTCACAAAATAAAGTAAAAAACAGACCGAGGTGCAAAAACAATGAATTATCGCTCTTTTCTCAACGCTATTCTTCCCTTTTTTATTTTGATGGGATGCGGTATAGGCAATGACCGACAAGATGCAACGAACCGTTCTCTCGTTCATGTCAAAAATACGGTGAATGAGAACGTGCAAAATAAATCGGGCCAGCAAATCGCCCGGCATTTGGCGAATTTGGCGGACCGCGTGCCAAATGTCGAAAAAGCCACAGCCCTTGTTGTCGGGAAGTATGCGATCGTCGGCATCGATGTGAACGACAAAATTGACAGCTCGCGTGTCGGAACAGTTAAATATTCCGTTGCCGAAAGTTTGCAGAAAGATCCATACGGAGCCAACGCCATCATTATCGCCGACCCCGATTTATATACACGTTTGCAAAACATTGTCCGCCAAGTGGATAACGGCCGCCCCGTGCAGGCGTTTATGAATGAAATCGCCGATATTGTCGGCCGCGTTATGCCAGAAGTTCCGAGCGATTTATTGCAAACGAAAAATCCTCCGCCAACAAAAGAAAATGATGCACAATTGAATAAACAAGAAGAAAAACAGCTGAATAACCGCCAAGATAAACAATCGAATCATTACTTAAATCAATAATAAGAGCCTAGCCACGTTTGGCTAAGCTCTTTTTCGTTAAGCGTTTCGTAGCGCTGTCATCACTTGATTGTCCAACTTCGCCGCCGCTTGGGCATCGTACGTTTTCTCGTATTTCGGTTCCACTGAAATTTTGGAGCCGTAAAACATAACATCGCGCACTTCTGTAATGGCGATTTCCACAAGCGCTAATTTCAGAGGAACTCCTTCCATTTTTTCGATTTTAACGTGCGCGTTGCCGCTGATCGAATACGTTGATTCATTGGCGATTAGCGTTATGACGACAAGCGAGTTTTTTTGAATGTTTTGCACGATGCGCGAGCGATTATCGACGGCAAAATAAAGACGGTCTTGGCTCGGCGCATACACCCACGAAATCGCGCTTACATTCGGACCGCCCGTTTCATGGTCAATTGTGGCGACCATTACAAATCTCTCTTTTTGCAACGCCTGAAAAAGCGGTTCAATCAGTTTTTGTTCGACTTCGTTTGCCATGAAAATCCCTCCAACACGGTAGTGATATGTTTTTATCATACCTATTTTCTCCAAAGTTGAAAAGGAAAATGATATAATCAAAACAGATCATTTGAATCATGAGGTGCATGATGAAAGTTAAATGTGTTCTTTGCGATCAAATTAACGTTATCGACGATGAATCATTGTTGGCAAAACGGCTGCGCAACCGCCCGATCCATACGTATATGTGCGAACAGTGTTATCGACGTATCGCCGAAAAAACAAAAGCGCGGCTTGCGACGGGAAAATTCCGCATCTATCGTTCCAACATGCCGCATGATGAATGGTAAAAGCACCGCGCGCTGTGCACGGTGCTTTTGTTATGTCGGATAGTTTATATATTTTTCGGGATCGCGATTGATTTGTTCTAGCATGACTTCGATCAACTCCACCGGAAAACGCGCTGTTTTTGCCTGTTGTTCGTCCTCATAATGAACGATATACATCGTTTCATCTTTTTTCACTTCGACATTTGTAAGATGAAAATCATTTTTTAAGATGTCGCGAAAAAAGGAAGCCGTTTCTTGCGCCGCTCGATCCTCAGGACGTGCATCAGCAACAACTTGAATCGTCAGCCAGTTATAAAGGGCATCTTGCAATGATTTCACGCTGCCACCGCCTTATTCATTCGCTTTTGCTTCTTGTTTTTTCGCCCGATGCAACCGAATTTTATAAATGGTTAAAATGAGCGCTGCCACGACCAAACCTTCTGCGACCGGCAAAAACACAGCAAAAAATGTTAAAATCGTGCATCCTAATGCAAGCAGTACGTAAATCACAACATTTTTTAATAACGGCAGCTTTTTCGCAAACCCGAGCCGGTAAACAATGGCTGATAATATGAGCACCGTCATATAAAGAAGCCACATCCCTTGCTTTGGATTTGTGTGAACTTGATATAACGATGCAAAAAAGGAAAGCCGCTCTACTATATCCATCATTCTCGCCCCCTTTATTTCGCTTGCTCAGCCGCTTTCTTTTTCTTCGCCAGCTTCTCGCGCTCATTTTTATCTAAAATCTTCTTGCGCAAGCGAATCGACTTCGGTGTAACTTCGCAATATTCGTCGTCGTTTAAATATTCGAGCGCTTCTTCAAGCGTCATCAACCGCGGTTTTTTCATCGTCACCGTTTGCTCTTTCGTCGCTGAACGAATGTTTGTTGCGTGCTTCACTTTGCAAATATTGACGACTAAATCGTTTTCCCGCGTATGCTCTCCGACAATCATTCCTTCATATACTTCTGTCCCTGGCTCCACAAAAATCGTCCCGCGGTCTTCAACTTGCATAATTCCATAAGACGTCGCTTTTCCTGTTTCCATCGAAATTAATACACCTTGACGCCGCGCGCCGACAAAACCTTTTTGTGCTGGGGCGTAATGGTCAAATGAATGGTTTAAAATTCCATATCCACGCGTCAATGACATAAATTCCGTGCGGTAGCCGATTAAACCACGTGCCGGCACCATAAAAATGAGGCGAACTTGTCCATTTTCTTGATGAATCATATCGACCATTTCTCCTTTGCGCGTGCCGAGCGACTCCATAATCGCGCCTGTATATTCTTCTGGAATATCGATTTGCACGCGTTCCATCGGCTCGCAAAGTACACCGTCAATTTCTTTCATAATGACTTCCGGTTTCGATACTTGCAATTCAAACCCTTCACGACGCATATTTTCAATTAAAATTGATAAATGTAACTCACCGCGTCCAGAAACGATCCAAGCATCAGGAGAATCAGTTCGCTCGACCCGCAAGCTAACATCGGTTTCTAATTGCATGCGAAGACGCTCTTCAATTTTGCGGGCGGTAACGTACTTTCCTTCCCGCCCGGCAAACGGGCTGTTGTTTACTAAAAACGTCATTTGTAACGTCGGTTCGTCAATGCGCAGTGCCGGCAGCGCTTCTTGATGTTCAATCGGGCAAACCGTTTCACCGACGTTAATATCTTCCATTCCTGAGACCGCGATAATATCCCCTGCTTCCGCTTCCGTAATTTCAATCCGCTTTAACCCGATAAAGCCGAACAATTTCGTAACGCGGAACGTCTTGACCGAACCGTCTAATTTCATTAATGCGACTTGTTGCCCCACTTTAATTGTACCGCGGAACACACGGCCGATTCCGATCCGTCCGACGTAGTCGTTATAGTCAAGAAGGGCCACTTGAAACTGAAGCGGCTCCGTTCGATTGTCAATCGGAGCCGGAATATGCGCAATAATCGTTTCAAACAGAGCCGTCATATCACTTTCCTGTTTGTGCGGATCCAGACTTGCTGTTCCGTTTAACGCCGATGCATAAACAACCGGAAATTCCAGCTGCTCTTCCGAAGCGCCTAGCTCAATAAACAAATCGATCACTTCATCCACAACTTCTTCTGGACGGGCAAATTCACGGTCAATTTTATTGACGACGACAATCGGCGTGAGCTGTTGCTCAAGCGCTTTTTTCAACACGAAGCGCGTTTGCGGCATGCATCCTTCATAAGCATCGACAACAAGCAACACTCCGTCGACCATCCGCATAATCCGCTCTACTTCGCCGCCGAAATCCGCATGCCCCGGTGTGTCTAAAATGTTGATGCGCGTATCTTTATAATGAATCGCTGTATTTTTCGCTAAAATCGTAATCCCGCGTTCTCTTTCTAAATCGTTGCGGTCTAGCGCACGTTCTTGCACGTGCTCGTTGGCGCGAAACGTTCCCGACTGCCGCAACAATTGGTCCACCAATGTTGTTTTCCCATGGTCAACATGGGCAATAATCGCAATATTCCGAAGATCTTCTCGCCGTTTCACCTTTTTCACTCCTATGTGTAAATTGCTCGTTTATTATATCATAAAGATGATAGAAAAGCGGAATGTTTTCGTGTAGACTTAAATAAAGAAGACAAAAGACGAGAAAGGGGATTTTCATGAAACCGTTTCAACCGGTCTTTTTATTGTTTGCGATCTTAGCCGCCTCTTCGATTATGGCGATCGGCATTTTTATTGCGGAACAAAGCGTACTCGGCATTATCATCTCTATTATCGTTTTCATTGTCATCATGGGAATCGGATTCGCCACGAAAAAACGGATGCGCGAAAAAGGCATGTTTTAATCGGGACAAGTTCGTCCCGATCTTATTTTCGTATGTACTGGGTCAAAATTTCTTCATGAAGCCCTGGCTTCGACACAAATACAGAGTTTTGTCCAAGAAGATGAAGCGGTTCGCCGTATAGATTCGTCACAATGCCGCCTACTTCTTCGACGATGATAAGCCCGCCGGCAAAATCCCACGGCGACAATCTCATCGTGATGTATGCATCCAACCGTCCGGCAGCGACATATGCCATTTCAAGTGCGGCTGAGCCATACGACCTTGTTCCTCGCGCTTCCTTTACAAGCGGCGCTAATACTTTCGGATCGATGCGCATATTTTCCGTCACCCATGTCGCATTCAATGAAATGATCGCTTCTCTAATCGACACAGGCTGTAATCGAGGAAGCGGCTGATCGTTTAAAAAAGCTCCCTTCCCTTTTTGCGCATAATATAACTCGTCATGCACTACATCATAAATATAACCGAGCATGCCAATACCATTTTGAAAAATGCCGATCGAAATCGCAAAGTTTCGTTGTTGATGAATAAAGTTCATCGTTCCGTCGATCGGGTCGATAATCCAGACAATGCCATCTAGTGCCGATACATCGTCGCCAAATCCCTCTTCGCCAAGAACGCGATGAGTCGGAAATGTTTCCTTAATCCGTTCGATAAAAAACTGTTCAGTTTCTTTATCTACGTTCGTTACTAAATCTTTCCGATTCGACTTCGTTTGAACCGTCAATTCTTTTTCAAATGTTTCTTGAATGCGATCTCCTGCTTCTTTGATCCATTGCTGGGCATATTCGTTAATTTGTTCCCAATTCGTGCTCATTTTTATCCTCCTGTTATAAAAAATCGTCATAAACCTCTATGTTCGAATATAAATTAGAATAGTGCAAATTTGTACATTCGGCAAGAAAAAACGAACCGAGCTGCATGGTTCGCCATACAAGTTTCTTTATAGTTGAAGACGCATAAGTTCTTGGCGTAGTTTTTCTAATTTTCGTTTGCATTCTTTTTTCTTTTCTTCATCGTTTTCCATCATCGCTTCGTAAAGGGTTGCCAATTCATAATCGAGTTCGAGCCTTAGTACTGCCATCCTTTTTTCTCCATCCGTCCGCTTTAGCGAATTGACCGTTTTTTTCATCAACATGAGCACCCCTTTCCTTATCATTCTCTCCCCTGAAGAAATCACGAAATTTTCTGATAGTTATTGTTTATAACAGGCGTGTTGATTAACCAATAAAAACCAGTTGTCATCGCTCGATTCCTAGCTTTTCTGCCGTTGTCGGCAAACGTACCGTTTGCCGACTGGGCATGCTGTACGCATGCCCTCCTCGAATAATGAACGCTTTACGGGCAAATGACATTTGCCCGCCGGCGTTCTTGTTTGAGGGATGTGGCAGAAAAGCTTATGTTCAGCCATATGATTCTATGGTTTTTAGTAAAATAATGGATAATCAACACTCGTGTGTTTATAATATATTATGTAAGGAAAGGGGGCTATGCAACAAATTTGTGTATTCGTCTAGTTATTTTTCATCCCATTTGAATCCAGTCGCCGTTTTTAGATTCTTTCGCTTTTTTTACAACGCGATAAGAAGAATAGCCACTCGCTTTTTCAAATTCATCGCACCATTTTTTCTCTTCGCTTTTGCTCGGGACAATTTCTTTAAAACGGCGGTACACGCTCATTAACTGTCCCCGCTCCATTCCTTGTTCATACACGGTTTCAACCGCTTCAAAAAACTTAATGACATCGATAATTTCTTGCGTCGTCCAGTCATAAGAAAACGGATACGAATAATTCAACGTTTTCACCTCCGGCATTAGTTTGCCCATCGGCTTCGAATTTGTTCCGCTTCTTGAATCATGCGAGCAAATAGTTCGGCCACTGTCGGAACGTCATGAATCAAGCCCATCACTTGTCCGGCCCAAGCAAACCCTTCGTTCGTTTTTCCATCGTAAATAAACCGGCGGTTCGCTTCTCCGCTTATGTATTCTTGCAGCTGTTCGTACGTTCCGCCTTGTTGTTCGATTTGTAAAATTTTTTCTGTCCACTCATTTGCAATCGCTCTTCCCGGCGCTCCTAAGCTCCGTTTAATGACGACCGTGTCATTTTCCGATCCTTTGACGAGCATTTCTTTATATAACGGATGGGCATGGACACATTCTTGCGTTGCAATAAACCTTGTTCCCATTTCAATTCCTTCTGCTCCAAGCGCAAGTGCCGCCATCAATCCTCTTCCGTCCCCAATGCCGCCTGAAGCGATGACAGGAATGTCGACTGAATCAGCTACTTTCGGAATAAGTACAAACGTCCCGATATCGTATTTTCCTAAATGCCCTCCTCCTTCTTGACCAACCACCATGACCGCATCGGCGCCTAATTCTTCCGCCTTCACCGCTTGACGAACGGCTGCAACAAGCACAAGTTTTTTGACATCAACGCCTTTTAATTGTTCAAAAAATGGGGCAGGATTTCCTCCCGTAACCGATACGACAGGCACACGCTCTTCAATTGCCACTTCGAGCATATGTGAAAACGCACGGCCGTGTTGTCCGATCGCAAAATTTACTCCGAACGGCCGGTCGGTTTTTTCTCTTACTTTTTTAATTTCCTCACGCAATGCGTCCGGTGATGGTAACGACATCGCCGTAATTTGTCCTAACCCGCCGGCGTTGGAAACAGCCGCTGCCAAATCGGCATACGCTAAATAAGCAAGCCCTCCTTGAATGATCGGATATTCAATTCCTAACAATTCCGTAACTCTTGTCTTCCAGTTCATATTTAATCCCTCCTATGTATATATAAGTATAATATGTTTCGAGATCTCTTGGCTATTTTCCTGTTTTTTTGACGTTCTTTAATGCGAACTTTCCATGCCGCCGAACACGGCAGAAAAGCATGTATAGCCGTTGTATCACTTTATCATCCGCTAATGCAAAACATATGCTTTGCAAACGGGGAAATAAGTGCTATAATGCATTTGTTTTATTTTTATGCAAAAAGAGGTGTGAAGGAGCGTTGTCACAGTTTGAAACGCCGTTATTTACTGGACTATTGGAACATATGAAAAAAAATCCGATTCAATTTCATATTCCCGGTCATAAAAAAGGAGCGGGAATGGATCCGCAGTTTCGTGAGTTTATCGGTGAAAATGCGTTAGCCATTGATTTAATCAACATCAGTCCGTTAGACGACTTGCACCAGCCAAAAGGAATGATTAAGCGCGCCCAAGAGCTGGCGGCTGAGGCATTTGGCGCCGATTATACTTTTTTTTCTGTGCAAGGAACGAGTGGAGCGATCATGACAATGGTCATGTCCGTCGCAGGACCTGGCGACAAAATTATCGTACCGCGCAACGTTCATAAATCCGTCATGTCAGCAATTGTTTTTTCCGGCGCCACACCGATTTTTATTCATCCAGAAGTAGATAAAGAACTAGGGATTTCGCACGGAATTACACCGGAGTCTGTGGAAAAAGCATTAAAACAACACCCTGATGCTAAAGGGGTTCTCGTCATTAACCCGACGTATTTTGGCATTGCCGGAGATTTGAAAAAAATTGTGGAAATCGCCCATGCTCACCACGTGCCTGTCCTTGTTGACGAAGCACATGGCGTGCATATTCATTTTCACGAAAAATTGCCGCTTTCGGCCATGCAGGCAGGAGCCGATATGGCAGCAACGAGCGTTCATAAACTGGGCGGTTCGATGACGCAAAGTTCCATTTTAAACGTGCGCGAAGGGCTCGTTTCAGCCAAACGCGTTCAAGCAATTTTAAGCATGCTGACGACGACATCAACATCGTATTTGTTGTTGGCGTCGCTCGACGTGGCGCGCAAACGGTTAGCAACGGAAGGCCGAGCGCTTGCTGAAAAAGCGATTCAACTAGCGGAAGCGACCCGCAAAAAAATCAACGAAATTCCGCATCTGTATTGTGTCGGTACAGAAATTTTAGGAACAAAAGCAACGTACAATTACGATCCAACAAAACTAATCATCTCGGTCAAAGAGCTTGGTTTAACCGGTTATGACGTTGAAAAATGGTTGCGGGAAATGTATCATATTGAAGTCGAATTGTCCGATTTATACAACATTTTATGTATTATTACACCGGGAGATACGGAGAAAGAAACCGACATATTAGTAACGGCTCTTCGCCATTTGTCCGAACAGTATCGTCATCAAGCGGATGCAGGCGTGAAACCGAAAGTATTATTGCCGGACATTCCGGCTCTTGCGTTAACACCTCGTGACGCGTTTTATTCCGAAACGGAAGTCGTGCCGTTTGAAGCATCGGCAGGACGGATCATCGCAGAGTTTGTCATGGTGTATCCGCCGGGCATTCCAATTTTTATTCCTGGGGAAGTCATTACAGAAGAAAACTTAAACTACATTAAAAAGAATTTGGAAGTCGGCTTGCCGGTGCAAGGACCGGAAGACGATACGCTGCAAACATTGCGCGTTATTAAAGAGCATAAGCCGATTCAATAATAAAAAAGATGCCCGTCATTTCTGCGGGCACTGAAAAAGTCAGCTGAAAGAGAAAATGAAGCTAGCGACCTACTACATTTAGGTTGTTAGCTTCATTTTAATATGGCTTAAAAATCTTCGCTGCTTTCAAAAAGCGTTATTTTTTCAGCGGCCTCGTCATTCTAGGGGGGCCCTTTTTAGCATCGCTCACCGCTTTTGGACAAAAAAAGAACGCATGCCATCCCCGCTCTGCATGCGCTTTCATTTATTTGAACCTTTCCCCCATTAAGTTAACCGGAACTTATTCGTTTTCGTCTATTTCTTCATGATTGCACTCTGTGCATTTGCCGTAAAGAGTTGTAACTTTTTCGTCCTCAAAATGCCCGATAGTTGAATTGCATGTTTGACAAACGATTGTACCCATCCCCACAACCCCTTTATGCTGATTTAGTGATTGGCTAATTCCATAATAATATAACATATTTATATTGTCAATCGATGATTTGTATATCACATTTATTTTTTTATTACATACAAAAAACGGGCATCATGCCCGCTTTCTGTTATCTGTTACATGTTAGTAATCATATTCAGGATGTAATGCTGTTGCCGGAATGACATCAGAGAAAAACTCGGCCAAATCAGCCGCCTGCTTGGCTGTGTCAATTCGGAAAATTCGCTGCAAATACTCGTGGTTTTCTACATCTTTTGGATCGAGGAGAGTCGAGCGGCCTGTTTGCATACAAATGACAAGAGGTTTGCCAAAAAACATGTTCGTATACACGATTCCGAAATCATAACGCGTATCTTTTGTCGTAAACCCAACGAACCGCACTTTCACTTTTTCGTATTCGTCATACAACTTTTCAAATAAATTCATAAAACTCCCCTCCTTATAAATATATTGAATTTTATTATAATTCAAATATATCTTAAAATCAATAGAAAAATTTTTGCAACAATGTTAGAATAAAATTAGGGGTGATGTTGAATGTCTACTCATGCATACATAAAGCTTGTCCCAGCATCGAAAAAGAAAACGATTACATTAGAAGAAGTAAAAGAGCTGCTCTATTCGTATCAAGAAATGACAAAAAAAACCGGAGAGCAGCTAGGATGGGGATATGAAAATGCCGCGTTTCCTTATCAAATCGTGGAGTCAGCCGATGGAAAAGGGCAATGGTTTTATTTACAAGGAACGAGCAACCGTTATCAAACGATTATTATCGGCGTCGGACAAGAACAAAACGAAAATGAAGAAACATCCTTTATTCAAGTGACACTTCCAAATGGAGCTACCCACGGCGATAAAGGAAAAGCGAACGAATTTTGCAAATTTCTCGCCAAAAAATTAGAAGGAGAACTTCATTTATTTAACGGCAGAGTGATGTATTATTACAAACGATAGCACGCTAGCTATCGTTTTTTTTTACTTAAAATGCTTCCCAAACAAAATGCTGACAGCTGAAATACACAGCTGCCGTAACCAATGTTGTCAAAAGCGCTTTCTTCGTCCGCAATCCTATTTTCCGCGCCAACAAAAAAGCAAGATACAAAAATATGCAAAGTAGCATGCCACGGAACACCGGACGATCGCGACCGGACAGCCATTCAATAAGCGAAAAACTGCTCCAAATCATCATCTGCAGCAAAAAAACGACATATTCCTTCATCGGACAATCCCCTTTTTCCTTTTACCATAACAATATGAGTGAACTGGACAAAATAGTCACAAATAAATGAACAAAGGACATCCCGTTTACCGAGATGTCCTTTTGTGTCATTATTTTATAATATGAATCGGGCTACCAAGAACTGCTTCCGCTGTTTCCATCGCAATTTCCCCTAATGTCGGATGAGCATGGATCGTCATCGCGATATCTTCAGCGGTCATGCCTGCTTCGATCGCAAGGCCGAGTTCGGCGATCATATCCGACGCGTTCGGACCGACAATTTGCGCTCCGATAATCACGCCGTCGTCTTTGCGCACAACGAGCTTCATAAAGCCTTCCGCATCGTTCAACGCAAGCGCACGGCCGTTTGCCGCAAACGGGAATTTCGCCGTTGTTACGTCAATGCCTTCGTCTTTTGCTTGTTTTTCAAAATAACCGACAGATGCGCACTCAGGGTCAGAGAACACAACTGCTGGAATCGCTAAATAATCGATTTCAGACGGATGCCCTGCAATTGCCTCTGCGGCAATTTTTCCTTCATACGATGCTTTATGCGCAAGCGGCGGACCAGCAACGATATCGCCAATTGCATAAATGTTCAGTACGCTCGTACGGCATTGTTTGTCGATTTCGATTAACCCACGCTCCGTCATTTTAATGCCCATTTGTTCGAGTCCTAGTTCATCTGTGTTTGGACGGCGACCGACCGTTACAAGCACGTACTCTGCGTCGATCGTTTTCGTTTCCCCATTCACTTCAAACGTCACCGTTACACCGTCTTCACGTTCCTCGACACCTTTAGCTAACGCATTCGTAAAAATGTCGACACCTTTTTTCTTTAAGCGGCGTTTGACGACTGCACTCATTTGTTTTTCAAAACCGGATAAAATTTCATCTGCGCCTTCAAGAATCGTGATTTTTGTGCCAAAGTTCGCATACGCTGTACCTAATTCTGTTCCGATGTATCCGCCGCCGATGACGATCATCGATTTCGGAATTTCAGGTAAATTCAACGCCCCTGTTGAGTCGAGAACGCGTTTTGAAAATTTGAACGCTGGCAGTTCAATCGGGCGAGAACCAGTGGCGATAATCGCGTTTTTGAATTTATACGTTTGCGCACTGTTTTCTGTCATGACGCGCACCGTATTCGCGTCGACAAAATAGGCTTCGCCGCGGACGATCTCCACTTTATTTCCTTTTAAAAGCCCTTCGACGCCGCCTGTTAATTTTTTCACGACGCTCGCTTTCCACTCTTGCACTTTGGCAAAATCAACCGTCACGTTTTCTGCTTTAATGCCTATCTCTTCGGAATGTGTTGCCACTTCATAGCGATGACCAGCTGAAATTAACGCTTTCGACGGGATACATCCAACGTTTAAGCAAACACCGCCAAGGTTTCCTTTTTCGACAATCGTTACTTTTTGGCCCAATTGCGCGGCGCGGATCGCCGCTACATACCCGCCTGGCCCTGCGCCAACGACAAGAGTTTCCGTTTCAATTGCAAAATCGCCGACTACCATTGTTTTACGCCTCCATTAATAATAATTCAGGATCATTTAATAAACGCTTAATATGGTTCAATGCATTTTGTGCCGTTGCACCGTCAATCATGCGATGGTCAAAGCTTAACGACAACGCCAACACCGGCGCGATGACAATTTCCCCATCACGGACGATCGGTTTTTCAGAGATGCGACCGATACCAAGGATCGCCACTTCCGGATGGTTAATGACCGGCGTGAACCATTGTCCGCCCGCAGAACCGATATTCGTGATCGTGCACGATGCACCTTTCATTTCATTTGGAAGAAGCTTTCCTTCACGCGCTTTCGTCGCTAACTCATTAATCTCTTTAGCGATCGCAAAAATCGATTTGCGATCCGCATGCTTCACAACAGGAACGAGAAGTCCTTTGTCTGTATCTGCTGCAATTCCGATATTGTAGTAATGTTTGTGAATGATTTCTTCGGTCGCATCATCAATCGACGTATTTAACGTTGGGAATTCGCGCAATGCCGATGTTAATGCTTTTACGACATATGGCAAAAATGTAAGCTTAATTCCTTTTTGCGCAGCGATATCTTTGAATTTTTTACGATGCGCAACCAATTTTGTTACATCCACTTCGTCCATTAATGTGACGTGCGGCGCAGTATGTTTCGAATTCACCATCGCTTTCGCAATCGCACGACGGATGCCGCTCATTTTCTCGCGTGTTTCAGGGAATTCGCCTTCAAGCACAACCGGTTGAGCTGCAGGCTTCGCTTCCGCTTTTGGAGCTGCTTTTTCTTCTGCAGGTGCTTGCGCTGCTTGAACTGTTTCTGCTTTTGTAGTAGCAGCTACTGCACCGCCGGCTAGGAACGCATCAATATCGCTCTTTAAAATACGGCCATTTTTCCCTGTCCCCTGTACAAGACGGATATCCACACCTTTTTCACGCGCATATTTGCGCACAGAAGGCATCGCAATGACGCGGCGGTTCGGATCTACTTCTGTTGCCGGTGCTGCTGGTTGCTGTGTTTGCGAAGCTTCTTCTTTTCTTTCTTCTGCTTTCGGTTCATCGTGATCTTGTCCTTTGAATTTTAAGTTTTCATATCCAGGGGCATCAAATGTCACGAGCGTTTGTCCGACGGTTGCAACCGTTCCTTCGCTCACTAAAATTTCCAATACTTTCCCTTTGACAGGTGAAGGAATTTCAACGACCGCTTTATCGTTTTGCACTTCGCATAGCACGTCGTCTTCGTTTACTTCATCCCCAGGTTTTATAAACCACTTGACAATTTCGCCTTCGTGAATACCTTCACCGATATCCGGTAGTTTAAATTCAAACGCCACTGTTTGTCGACCTCCTATTTTTCGCAATGCTAGGGAAATATTCTTCCTCCCTTTACATTAAAAATTCATTACTTTTTTCGCTGCTTCGATGACATCTTTAAAGTTTGGTAACCAAACAGGTTCTGCTTGTGAGAACGGATAAACTGTATCCGGTGCTGCCACGCGCAACACTGGCGCTTCTAGGCTAAGAATCGCCCGTTCATTAATTTCTGCCACAACGTTTGCCGCAATACCTGCTTGCTTTTGCGCTTCTTGCACAACGATCGCACGGCCTGTTTTTTCAACAGAACCGATAATCGTTTCGATATCGAGCGGTTGAACGGTACGCAAATCAACGACTTCCGCAGAAATTCCTTCTTTTTCAAGCTCGGCCGCCGCTTTTAATGACTCGTGCACCATCGCTCCGTACGTAATGATGGATACGTCTTTTCCTTCGCGCTTAATGTCCGCTTTGCCAATTGGAATTGTGTATTCCCCTTCCGGCACTTCTTGACGGAATGAGCGATACAGTTTCATATGCTCTAAGAAAATAACCGGATCATTGTCGCGAATCGCCGAAATGAGCAACCCTTTTGCATCGTACGGCGTAGAAGGAATAACGACTTTTAATCCCGGTTGCTGCGCCACCAATCCTTCTAAGCTATCCGCATGCAATTCTGGCGTATGAACGCCGCCGCCGAAAGGAGAACGAATCGTAATCGGCGCATGGTAGCGTCCTCCGGAACGATAGCGCATACGTGCCATTTGTCCCGAAATGGAATCCATCACTTCGTATACGAAACCGAAAAATTGAATTTCAGGAACCGGACGGAATCCTTGCAGCGCAAGCCCAATCGCAAGACCTCCGATTCCAGACTCTGCTAGCGGCGTATCAAATACACGATCTTCGCCAAATTCCGCTTGCAATCCTTCTGTCGCACGGAATACGCCGCCGTTTACCCCAACGTCTTCCCCAAACACTAACACGTTTGGATCGTTTTTCAATTCGATGCGCAATGCATCCGTGATTGCTTGAATCATTGTCATTTGCGCCATAGCCTATTTCGACTCCTTCTCTTTATAAATTTCATATTGCTCTTTCAAGTTAAATGGCATCTCTTCGTACATGATGCTCATTAAGTCTGTCACTTTTTGCTTCGGTGTTTCATCCGCTTTTTTAATCGCTTCTTTAATATCTTCTTTTGCTTGTTCAATCACGTTGTTTTCTTCTTCTTCGCTCCATAAACCTTTTTTCTCCAAAAACTTGCGGAAACGAACGATCGGATCTTTTTTCTCCCATTCGTTTTCAAGTTCCTTCGTGCGGTAACGAGTTGGGTCGTCTCCCGCCATCGTATGCGGGCCGTAACGGAAGCATAATGTTTCGATGAGCGTCGGCCCTTCGCCGTTGATCGCACGCGCACGAGCTTCACGCACCGCTACATAAACCGCTAACGGATCCATACCGTCTACTTGAATGCCTGGAATACCAGCCGCTACCGCTTTTTGAGCGATCGTTTGTGCCGCCGATTGTTTTTCTACTGGCGTCGAAATCGCAAAACGGTTGTTTTGCACAACAAAAATCGCTGGCGCTTTAAATGCTCCGGCAAAGTTGATCCCTTCATAGAAGTCCCCTTGTGATGCCCCGCCGTCACCTGTATATGTAATCGCTACCGCTTTTTTGCCGCGCTTTTTCATTCCTAAAGCAACACCTGCTGCTTGAATAATTTGTGCTCCGATAATAATTTGCGGTGGCAATACATTGACGCCTTCAGGAATTTGATTGCCGTGAAAATGGCCGCGCGAGAATAAAAACGCCTGATAAAGCGGAAGCCCGTGCCAAATCATTTGTGGAACATCACGGTAACCCGGCAAAATGAAATCTTCTTTTTCAAGCGCAAATTGGCTTGCAAGCTGGCTTGCTTCTTGCCCAGCTGTCGGCGCATAGAACCCTAAACGGCCTTGGCGGTTCAACGAAATGGAACGTTGGTCAAGCACGCGCGTATACACCATGCGGCGCATTAATTCCTTTAATTGCTCGTCGCTTAAATCCGGCATCGCCGCTTCGTTTACAATTTCGCCTTCTTCATTTAAAATTTGAAACGTTGGAAATTGTTCAGCAACTTTTTCAAGTTGTTCTTTTACATTAAATACGGATGTTTTTGCACCCATTCCATTCACCTCTACCTTTCTTGTATAAAAAATAAAAAATAAACATCTTCAGCGCTACATACAGCATTAATTTACCCAAATTTCATCATAAACAGACAACTTTCGTCGATCGCCATACCCCACAATGGAAATAGATAGCAAATAATTAAACTGTATCAATAATTTCAAAAAATAAATTAGTACAATTGTTACATTCATTTTAAGTTTACACCTTCTGCTATAGAACGTCAATTACTTTGACCTTCCTAAATTACACTATTTATATATTTTTAAAATAAAAAAATCTGTTGTAGTATATATTTAAATCTGTACTATAGTACTATTCATTCTGCTCATTTACATATGAAAAAAAGAGGCTGGCTCTAAAGGTGACCGGCTCTTAAACGGGACACAACATAGCTATTTCATGCGTATATATAACGATAAAAAAAGATGTCCCGTCACTTGGGACATCCTCATTTAAATAATCGTTTTTTCTCTTGATTGTACTGTTCTGTATAGTCGTTAAACCGCTCGTTGGCAGCTATCATTTCTCGATAGACGTCATTAATTTTATCCGTCTGTGCTTGCAATTGCTTTAGCGTCACATTTTCATTTTCAAAAAGACGATATAATTCCTTTTCTAATGTTAATGCCATATCATAATGAACATACACCTCTTCATATGCGGCATAGCGTCTTTCCATCACGCGAATCAAATGAAACACGCGTTGTTTGCTGGCTTGATCGCGCAAATGAGAAGCGTGTTCTTTTACAATTTGCAGTTTCTCTTTTGCTCTCTTCATGTTTTGGTGCTCAGCTTCGATTTGGTTTCTTCTTTTTCCGATGATCATTTGCGCCTTTTTTGACAATTGCGCGACTTTTGCAAATTGTTTCATTCCGACAGACATGATTTCGTTGTAAAGGGTTGTTTGCTCGCGTTCTAAACGGACAAGAGCTGCTTGCTGCTTGGCCATGTTGCGTTCATATTTTGCGATTTGTTCAAACGCATCCATCATTTCTTTTTCAGGCGCCGTCATGCTGCAAGCTTGTAGTAAAATAACAATAAGCATAAGCACTGCTTTCAACGCCCATTCCCTTCCTTCTATGAAATTTTATGTGCGCGGTTTACGCCAAACGGAAACGTTTGATAGACTTATCATGTATAAAGGAGTGAAAAACGATGATTACGATGAAAGATATCATTAAAGAAGGGCACCCGACATTGCGAAAAATCGCTGAAGCAGTCCCTCTTCCTGCCGCTGAAGAAGACAAGGAAATTTTGCGAAACTTGCTTGAATACGTGAAAATGAGCCAAGACCCAGACTTAGCCGCAAAATATGGACTGCGACCGGGAATTGGATTAGCAGCGCCGCAAATTAACGTTTCAAAACGAATGATTGCCGTTCATGTACAAGATGAAAAAGGAACGTTGTATAGTTATGCGCTGTTCAATCCAAAAATCACAAGCCATTCTGTTCAAATGTGCTATTTAACAAGCGGAGAAGGGTGTTTATCCGTTGACCGCGATGTTCCTGGCTACGTTCCACGCTATGCGCGGATTACTGTGACAGGTACGACTCTTGAAGGGGACCACGTCACCCTTCGTTTAAAAGGGTTGCCGGCGATCGTGTTTCAACATGAGATTGATCATTTAAACGGCATTATGTTTTACGATCACATCGACCAAGAAAACCCTTTTAAAGTTCCTGAAAACGCAATCCCGATTGAGCGATGATAGAAAAAGAAGGGCGGATGTGCCCTTCTTTATTTAATTAATTCCAACTGCATTAATCCGTATAAAATCCCTTCTTCATCGACCCGCTTTGTTACAAGGTCCGCTACCTTTTTCACTTCTTCTTTTGCATTGCCCATTGCTACTCCCGTGCCGACAAACTGCAACATTTCCATATCGTTTAATCCGTCGCCAAACGCGTATACGTCTTCTTTTGCAATTCCAATTCGTTCAATCAGCTTACGAATTCCTTCGGCTTTCGAACCGCCAGACGGCAGCACATCCGTTGACACGCTATGCCAGCGAACAAAATGAAACTCCGGATATGCGTTCACATATGCCTGCTCTTCTTCCGGTTTACAAAACAACAGCGCTTGATAAATATCGCGATTTTCATAATAAAGCGGATCAACGGGAGGGTGAGAAAATTTTAAGCTTCCCATGCTCACATGAATGTATGGATGATCTTCCACGCTTGCTCGCATGTCTTCTGCATCCATAAAAATAAGCGGATGCCCATTTTCATGAGCGTATTCCTTCAATTCGTGCAATTTGTGGCGATGTAAAGGATTTTTATCAATCACGTGTCCTTCAAAAACGACATACTGGCCGTTAAAACTAACAAAGGAATGAATTCCTAATTTCTCCCTTAAGTCCGCAAACATAAATGGAGCTCTTCCTGTGGCAATCGCCACATATATACCAGATGCTTTTAACGCTTCGATCGCACTAACGGCCGATGGCGGCAGCTCTTTATTTTCATCCAATAGCGTCCCATCGATGTCAAAAAACACAATCTTTTTACCCATAATTTCTCACCTTATATAATAAAAATCATTGCTTCATCATTACGTTAATGGAAAAAAGAAGAAATGTCAATTAAGAAAAGCTGAGACGTGTATATATTAGATGCAATTTGGAACTTCAACGTCTTCGTCTTTTATGGAGTAGCCGGTATTTTTCGGCTGTTCGGTCCTCTGTCACGCGAAGGCGTGACGGAGAAGTCACAGACTTGCCTCCGACAGTCGAAAAAATAGGGAGTCTGCTTTTTCGCCAGCCATAAGTTAAACCTCCCAGTTGTATTTATATAAAAAATCAAAATTCTTGCCATTTAGAAAAGCCATTCCAGCTTTCCCCATGAAAAACAAGCCTTCATATTCATATACTAAAAATGAGGACATTTACTTTCGACAAGAAATGAGTACAATAAGAAGTAGGGAGTGATGAGAGATGTTGAAAAAACTCAAGAAAAAGTTGCTCCAACAATGGAAAGATTTGCTCCGCAAAAAATCCATCGCTTAGCCTTGTAGCCCTTCTCAACAAGAAGGGCTTCTTTTAAAAGAGCCCATGAATGAAAGTATTTCATTTCGTCAAAGATGATAAAAGCCTTTTGGATCGTTTTTCATTTAAGATTAAGCGTATAGATACGGGAATAAAAAACATGAAAATCATCTACATTTTATATATAATGAAAAGGTTAAGGAAATTATCGGTCAGTAAGGAGAGATTTTGCAATGATTTTTAAAGTGTTTTATCAAGAAAATCCGGATGAAGTGCCTGTGAGAGAAAAAACGAAAACGTTGTATATCGAAGCGGAATCAGAGCGCGACGTACGCCAAAAATTGAAAAATCACACGATCAACATCGAGTACATTCAGCCGCTTGAAGGTACTCATTTAGAATATGAAAAACAAAGCCCAAATTTTAACGTATTGGAGATTTAGACCATGAAGTTCTTAAAAGAAAACCAAGTTGGCGTATTTGCTCTCGGCGGATTAGGAGAGATCGGGAAAAATACATATGGCGTACAATTTCAGGACGAAATTATTGTCATCGATGCAGGGATTAAATTTCCTGAAGAGGAATTACTCGGAATTGATTACGTTATTCCTGATTACAGTTATTTAGTAAAAAACGCAGAGAAAATTAAAGGATTATTTATCACTCACGGGCATGAAGACCATATTGGCGGCATTCCATATTTGCTTCGTCAAGTGAACGTTCCGATTTACGGAGGAAAGCTTGCCTTAGGGCTTATTCGCAACAAATTAGAAGAGCACGGACTATTAAGCCAAACAAAGCTCATTGAAATTAAAGAAGATGATATCATCCGCTTTCAAAAGACAGCGGTCACGTTTTTCCGTACGACCCACAGCATTCCGGATAGCTATGGAATTGTTGTGAAAACTCCTGCCGGGCAAATCGTGCATACAGGAGATTTTAAGTTTGACTTTACTCCTGTAGGAGAGCCGGCTAATTTAACGAAAATGGCGGAGATCGGAAAAGAAGGCGTTCTATGCTTATTGTCAGACAGCACAAACAGCGAAATTCCGCATTTTACGATGTCGGAGCGTCGCGTCGGTGAAAGCATCCACGATATTTTCCGCAAAGTCCAAGGACGAATTATTTTTGCAACATTTGCTTCAAATATTCATCGCTTGCAGCAAGTGACTGAAGCCGCTGTTCTGAACAACCGCAAAATTGCTGTGTTTGGCCGCAGCATGGAAGCAGCGATTGAAATTGGACAGCAGCTCGGCTACATTAAATGTCCGAAAGACACGTTCATTGACGCCGGACAAATCAACCGCCTTCCAGCGAATCGCGTTACGATTTTATGCACAGGAAGCCAAGGAGAGCCAATGGCGGCATTATCGCGTATCGCCAATGGCACACATCGACAAATTCAAATTATTCCAGGGGATACGGTCGTCTTCTCATCCTCCCCGATTCCTGGGAATACAGTCAGCGTGAATCGCACGATTAACATGCTTTACCGCGCAGGAGCGGAAGTCATCCACGGTCCGCTGAACGATATCCATACGTCTGGCCACGGCGGGCAAGAAGAACAAAAATTGATGATCCGCCTCATGAAGCCAAAATATTTTATGCCGATTCACGGCGAATACCGCATGCAAAAAATGCACGCTAAACTCGCCGTCGATTGCGGAGTACCCGAAGAGAACTGCTTTATTATGGATAACGGCGAAGTGTTAGGGATAAGCGAAGAAGAAGCAGGCATTGTCGGCAAAATTCCGTCCGGCTCTGTCTATATTGACGGCAGCGGCATCGGCGATATCGGCAACATCGTGCTGCGCGACCGCCGCATTCTTTCCGAAGAAGGGCTTGTCATCGTCGTTGTCAGCATCAATATGAAAGAATTTAAAATTGCCGCAGGACCTGATATTATTTCCCGCGGATTCGTCTATATGCGCGAATCAGGTGATTTAATTAGCGACGCCCAAGCGTTAATTACAAAACATCTCGAAAAAGTGCTCGAGCGCAAAACGAACCAATGGTCAGAAATTAAAAATGAAATTACAGACACCCTTGCACCGTTTTTGTATGAAAAAACAAAACGAAAACCGATGATCTTACCGATTATTATGGAAATTTAAAAAAAGCGAAGGCGCGCGTTCAACATCGGCAGGAAAGTGTTCTTCCGACGAGAAGCGCTTGCCGCTTCCACGGAGAAAGAACATTTTCCATGAGCTGCGCCTGCGATTGCTTCGCTCATGTCAGCGAAAATACTAATTCAAGTAGTGGGTACGCTGCGAGCCGAAGCTAGACAGCGATGCAAACTATCCATCAAAAAAAGCCGCTCATTATGGCGGCTTTTATTCATTGCTCACGACTTTTGCTTCAAAGCGATCGATGTCTTCATCAGCGCCAATCACAATTAACACATCCCCTTTGCGAATAATTTCCGATGCAAGCGGAGAAACGATGACTTGGTTTCCACGCTTAATGGCAACGATATTAATTCCATAGCGGGCGCGAATATCGAGTTCAAGCAGCGAATGTCCATCAAGGCGGTCGCTTGCTACAATTTCTACGATGCTGTGCACGTCGGAAAGCTCCAAATAATCAAGAACGTTGTTTGAAATAATGTTATGCGCGATTCTTTCCCCCATATCGCGTTCCGGATGAACAATTTGATCGGCGCCAATCTTTTTCAACACTTTTTCATGATAATCATTTGTCGCTTTCACTGTAATATTTTGTACTCCGAGCTCTTTTAAAATCAGCGTCGTTAAAATGCTTGCTTGAATGTTGTCGCCAATTGCCACAATGACATGATCAAAATTGCGAATGCCTAAACTTTTTAATACCGCTTCATCGGTCGAGTCGCCAACAACCGCGTGGGAAGCGATCGAAGCATATTCATTGACGCGGTCTTCATCAATGTCAATCGCCAATACTTCCATTCCTTGCTCGCTTAATGTGCGACAAATGCTACCGCCAAAGCGGCCAAGCCCAATGACCGCAAACTGCTTCTTTTTCACATCCATTCCCCCAATACTAAGTTGGACCTGCTATACATTTCAACTGTAATATGTCAGCAAAAAAAATGCAAATCCATAAGTGTTGATGATTATCCATTATTTTAATAGAAAACACACAATCATATGGCTGAACACAAGCTTTTCTGCCGTAGTCGGCAAGCGGTTCGCTATGCTTGCTGTACGCATGCCCTCCTCGAACAATGAACGCTTTAGGGAAGAGGCAGAAAAGCTAGAAATAGAGCGATGTCAACTTGTTTTTATTGGTTGATCAACGCGCCTGTGCAAATCAAAAAAGGAACTAGCCTGACAGCATAGCCCCTTACGCAAAACTATTCGGCTTTTTCGTTTTCCTCTAATACGCGGTTGACGCGTTTTTCTAGCATTTTCATTCCGCTTCCCCCGCTTGGAAATGGCGTAGTTTTCCTTCTGCATCAAACACATAGTAAGCAGGAACATACTCGTTTCCAAACGCATCCGTAATTTTATGTTCGTTATCAATTAAAATCGGCTGTGTAATGCCGTGTTCTGTTCTTCTGCTGTTTGTTTGACAAGCTCGATACTCAAGTCGTTTTCTGAACGCGGCATATGAACTGCTACTACGTTCAATTCATCTTTATAGCGGTCGCGAAACTCGTTTACTTGTGGCATCACTTCTTTGCAAAGATGGCAGCTCACCGATCAAAAATGAATGAGCGTCGGTTTTTTTCCAATTAATTCTTGTCTTGTTACTTCACCATTTAAATAAGCAGTTGCTTCGCTCAATTCAGGCATTGGTTCACGTAGTTTCATTATTTTATCCCTCCATACAATCAAAGGCCTAACATGACGTTAGACCTTCCTTATACTTCTAATGTTTTTTGACCTGGTTTCCAGTTTGCAGGGCAAAGGCCGCCTGTTTGCAATGCTTGAAGCACGCGCAACACTTCATCGACATCGCGGCCGATGTTGTTATGATGAACAACTGCGTATTTTAACTCACCTTCTGGATCGATGATGAATAAACCGCGAAGCGCAATTCCTTCTTCTTCAATCAATACGCCATAATCGCGAGATACTTGATGGTTTGTATCCGCTGCCAATGGATATTTAATTTCGCCAAGTCCGTTTTCTGTGCGCGGCATGTTGATCCACGCTTTATGAGAATATACAGAGTCTGTCGATACGCCGATGACAGCAGCATCTAAATCTGCAAATTCGTCGTAGCGGTCAGAAATGGCCGTAATTTCTGTTGGGCATACGAACGTGAAGTCTAATGGATAGAAGAAAAGAACGGTCCATTTTCCGTTTCTCATGTTTTCTTCTAAGCTGACTGTACCAAAATCGCCGTTTGGTAAAACAGCTTTCATTTCAAAACGTGGAGCTTGTTTACCTACCATACGTTCTGCCATATGATCCCTCCGGCAATTATTTTTATTAGGAAAACAAAATATGTTTTCTCAATCATCTAGCTTGTATCCACATGCAATTACGCTAAACACAATATTTTTAGTCAATATTAAAATTAATTTACAAAGATATTTGTTTTTCGCATTTCATCCATGCCTTCTAACCTTATTTTACTAATGAACAACAGTTGCAAAGAAAAAGACTAGGAAATGCGCCTAGCCTTTTTACGCACCGTTCTAGCGCAATTTTTCTTCAACTTTTTCGCACACTTCTTCCGCCGTTAAACCGCTTGCCTCAACCACAGCACCTGACGTGACAGTGTTTTGAATGCCCATAACGTTGGAATCTTGCCCGGTCACCACACAGCAATCGCATCCTTTGGCGTCGCTTTCCTGCCGGAGCGGAACGACTTCATGCCCTCTTTCTTTTAATGCGGTTTGTACGTTTGTTAATGATGGTTCTACACCTATTTTCGCCATCATCATCCACCTCCTCACTTCTATAATGTGTCTTAATGAAGGTGAAAATATGCGAAAATTAATTGTTTCCTTTCCATGAAATATACGAAGCCAGCAACGAAATCGCTTTATCAATAGCACGTTCATCAGGTGCAAGCTTGGCATGATGCAATCCGTATGGTGAATCGACACCGAGCCAAAACATAAACCCTGGAATTTTAGCAAGCATGTAGCCAAAATCTTCGCCTGTCATCGCTTCTTTGCAACGGACAACATGAACGTCCGAAAGCTGTTTGGCAAAGTTCATAAATTCTTTTGTCAATGTCTCATCATTATACACTTGATGGTAAAGCGAACCGTAATCGATCGTTGCCTCGCATTGGTAAGCGATTTCGATGCCTTTCACAATCGCTTCAATTCGCTCTTTTACTTTTTGCATCGATTCGACCGATAATGTGCGAATCGTGCCTTCTAAGCGAGCACGTTCCGCAATGACATTTTGCACCGTCCCCCCAGAAATTTTCCCGATCGTAATGACGGCGCTATCAAGCGGATCGACGTTGCGCGCGACAATTGACTGAAGCTGTGTGACAAGCGAACAAGCCGCGACGACCATATCGTTCGCTAAATGCGGAAATGCTGCATGACCGCCTTTTCCTTTCAGATCAATAAACAGTTCTGATGTATTCGCAAATAACAATCCTTCTTTCGTCGCAATCGTGCCAACCGGATATTCTGGGGCGATATGTAAAGCGACGATCATATCAGGCATCCATTGTTTCATCGTGTCGCTTTCAAGCATCGGCAAGGCGCCGCCCGGACCTTCCTCCGCCGGCTGAAAAATGAATAGCAGATCGTCACGGATCGGATGATGAACAAAATGCGTCAACACGCCAAGAGCAATGCTCATATGAAAATCATGACCGCACGCATGCATGTTCCCTTCATGCTCCGAACGATACGATACATCGGTGTCTTCTTTAATTGGCAAGCCATCCATATCGGCGCGATAAGCAATTGTTTTAGTCGGTTGCAGACCATGAATTTTAGCAAAAATGCCTGTTCGCCATGTTTTTACTTCGAGCCGCTCTTGAGGCAATGTAGAAATGTAGTCTAATAAGTATTGCTGTGTTTTAAATTCTTGAAAGCCGAGCTCAGGAATTTTGTGCAAAGCACGGCGAATCGAAACAAATTGACTCATCTTCGTCCTCTCCTTTGCAAAAAAGCGTGGAATATCTCCACGCTTAACATCTCCATTTTTCTTAAACTGTCTAGCTCCAGCAGGCAGACCATTTCCGCTTTTCTTATAATTGACGCAATTCTTGTTTGATTTCTGTTTTAGATTTTGTTTTTTCGTCGATTTGCTTAATGACGCGAGCTGGTACGCCGGCAACCACTGTGTACGGAGGCACGTCTTCAATGACGACGGCACCAGCTGCTACCACCGCACCTTTTCCTACTGTCACTCCTTCTAAAATGACCGCGTTCGCACCGATGACAACATCATCTTCTACGATGACAGGCTTGGCAGAAGGCGGCTCAATGACTCCTGCTAATACGGCACCAGCTCCAACATGGCAGTTTTTCCCTACCGTTGCCCGCCCGCCGAGCACCGCATTCATATCAATCATCGTACCTTCGCCTACAACGGCACCGATATTAATGACCGCACCCATCATAATGACCGCATTATCGCCAATTTCGACTTGGTCGCGAATGATCGCGCCTGGTTCAATGCGCGCTTTAATTCCTTTTAAATCGAGAAGGGGAATGGCCGAGTTCCGGCGGTCGTTTTCGATGACATAATCTTCAATGCGATCTTTGTTCGCTTCTAGCGCTGCTTGAATTTCTTGCCATTCGCCAAATACAACGCCCGTATTTCCCGTAATAAATGTTTTGGAATTTGCACCAAAATCAATTCCTTCTAAATTTCCTTTTATGTATACTTTGACAGGTGTTGCTTTTTTGCTGTTTTGAATAAACGCAATAATTTCGTTTGCATCCATCATTTTCATTGCAGCATCCTCCTCTTTTGTTCTCTTATTTTTTTACTTTAGCAAAACAAAGTTCACGCTGACAAGCATAAATTTAATTTACGACTCACGGTGATTAAAGCGGCGCAGCTGTTTATTGAGACGTTTTAATACTTCGCGTCTTGTAAAAATCCCTTCAAAATAACCGTTTTCGTTTTCGACGCAAACGAACGGATGGTTCACAACCAGTTCGATTCCTTTCATGATATCGTCATTCAAGGAGAGCCGTGGAATGTCTTTATTCATCACTTCTTCTACTTTCATCTTTTCTAATCGCTCAAATTCGATTCGCTCGAGCCCTAAAATGGCATCCATGATCGCCGTCATGCTAATGAGTCCATGAAGTTTATACGATGTATCGAGCACAGGAATCGCGGAATAGCCCGTTTTTGTTAATACTAACAAAGCGTGATCTAAATAATTTCCGATTTGAACGTGGGCAACTTTGTCAGAAGGAATAAGGAATTGCGCAATCGTCTTATCTAAAAATTGCTTGCTATTGAAACTGATCATGCTCATTTTCCGCCTTTCTCTTATACTTCCTACCTTTTTAGTTTAACATACTCAACGCGTTTACAAAAAAAATAACTACCGCCTTAAAGCGATAGTTCCTCACGAATTCGATGATACAGCTTCACTAAATTTTTATATCGCGCTTCGTCGGCTTGTTTGTACCCGTTTTCAATATCAGCGAGTTCACTGCTAATAATCTCCAATGCATAGTGCTGGGTAAATAACACATCCAACAACAAATTTTGTTCGTCTAAAGACAATCGTTCGGGCCATTGTTTCTTCATAAACTACTCCTCCTTGCTATCGTCCATTAGAGTATATATTCAAAAAAGCGAAAAAAAGTCCAAAAAATAAAAAGCCTTCGCTAACGGGAAGACTTTTTTAGCCTTTACTTGTGTAAACATTGCGCAACACAAAGCGGCAAGAAGGACATGTATAAATGACATTTTCGTTCGACTGTGCTGTTAACACATCTTCTAAATGCGCCTGTTTTTGACATATCGGACACATGACAACAGGTCGTTTCACCATTATATCGCCTCACCTTTTTCATTTAGCAGTTCAAAAATTTCGATGGCAATCATATCAATGTTGTCAAATTGATACGTTTTCGGCTTTTTCCCCTTTTCATACACTTCTAGCATGAACATGTCGTTTTTGGCTAAATACGTGACGCTGCATTTTCTCTCACCATTCACTTCAAAATTTCGTTGTGGTGCTTCACTTCCATTCGTTTCTTGATCGCGAAGGTGCATCAAACGTTGGATAATTCCTAACAATTGAGACATAAACTCTTCCCCTTTCTTCCGGACAACGAGCTGCTTATAGTATGAGCTCGAATAACAGTAAAAATAAGCGCATATCGCTGTTTCTTTCCATCCCTATTATAACAAAAAAGGCAATCCTTTCATAGGACTGCCCGTTGTGTATCTTACCATCCTGTATTCATGGCTAAATAAATAATCGATCCAGCTGCTAATAACCCTGCCAAAAGATACGCTAAAAGAACAGGGTTACGAATATAAGGATGCTCTTGTATTTTTTCATTCACTGGCGCATCATGTTCTTCTTGCAGCTTTTGACGTCTGCCGAGTGAATACGTATACACAAATCCAATGACAGCAATGAACAGTACAAGTATTGATAATATAAATGAAAATTGTGCCATCGTATTTTCACCTCACGCTTACTTTTCCACAAGCGCTTTATTTTATCCATTGTTAATAATGGGCGTCATGCTCAAATAAGTAGCTGTAAGATAAATCGATAAACAAATAATGACGCTCGTCAATCGGATACGAATACGTGCGAATTGTTTCCCCCGTTTCGATATCCGCATACAAATCGGAAAGAATTCCCCGTCTTCGTGAGCGCATCCGAATAATGTTTTCTAAAAAATACGGGCGCCAACTCCAGTTTTTCATATAATACTCAGGCTGTAATTCCCACGTATCATTTCGTTTAAAAATGTTAGCCGACTGTTGAAACCCATCTTCATCGCATATATAGACACGAAAGCATGCATCACCAAGCTCCGCCGCTAAGAAAGAAATAAGTTCATTAAAGTCAGTAGCTTTTTTGTATTTCGCTAATAGTGTTGTAACTCGCTGCTGAAATTGTTCTGAAATGTTATACAGCGTTTGCAGCTTTTTCTTTTCTTGCTGAATAAAATGATGGCACTCTTGGCGCAGACGCTCTTTTAAAAAGTCAGACGGCAATAGGTTTGGAGACGGCTCCGCTAAATAATAGCCTTGATAATACCGGCCCCCGTTTCGCCAAGCGTATTGCAGTTGAAACGACGCTTCAATATCCTCATATAAAAGGGTCGCACCGATTTTTCTCGCCAGCAATGAAATAGAATAGAGCACGTCTTGATATGAATAGCTGATCGATGTTTTTCGCAATTCGCGCAAATCAATTTTTAAAATGTCCGGTGCTAACAAGCTGATTCGCTCGAGATTGCTGCTATGTTCCCCAATATTATCAAGGGCAATTTGAATGCCATATGTACGAATATACATTAATAAATGGCTAAGCTGACTGAAGTCCCCCTTAAAATGCTGCTCATTTATTTCTAACACAATGCGATCAAGCGGCAGTCCTTTTTCTTCATACTGAAAAAGAAGTTTTAAAAATGACTCCGCGCGATCGAGCATCAATAAGTTCGCATCGCGATTGAGAAAAATGAGAGTCGAACAGTCGTCAATGGCAAGAAAATGATCGAGCGCTTTTTTTGTCACCGTTTCATCAACTTCCAAACGAAATTCTTCTGGAATCGTTTCATCATGAAAAAACGGCCCTAAACTATGTACATGTTCTCCTGACTTGTATCTGCCCAACACCTCATACCCAATCACACGATGTTCATCTGCGCTAAAAATAGCTTGGTAATACGGTATGACATGTTGTAAATTAGCTACAATATCTAATGCATCCACGTTGCTCCCTCCTTTTTTTTGCACTCGTCATTTTGCATATTATACCATATGACTCCCGTACCTCATAAAGAAAAAATCGCGGCCGTACTATATAAATACAACTGGGAGGTTTAACTTATGGCGGACGAAAAAGTAGACTCCCTATTTTTTCGACTGTCGGCGGCAAGTGTGTGACTTGCCTTCGTCACGCCTTCGCGTGACAGAGGACCGAACAACCAACCGCTTCACAGACAAATGCATTTGTCTGGAAGCGGTGTTGTTCGGTCACCCGACAGTCGAAACATACCGATTACTCCATAAAAGACGAAAACGTTAAAGTTCCAAATTGCATTTATATATTATTGTAAAAAAGCGAGCGGTTTCGTATAATTGAAACCGCTCATTTTTTTATTAGAATGGGTGCTGGTTCAGCCATTGTCCTCCGTCTATCGTAATGCATTCCCCATTAATGTAAGCCGCTTCATCCGAAAGTAAAAATGAGGCGAGGGCAGCAATTTCCTCCGGCGTACCAAGCCGGCCGAGCGGAACGCTCTCTAATGTTCGCCTCGCTGCTTCTTCTGATTCCCAAAGCCGCTCTGCCCCTCCTGTCCGTTCAACCGGACCTGGAGCGATAGCGTTCACGCGGATTCCGTATTTTCTCCCCCATTCGACCGCAAGCGTCCGCGTCATCGCTAATACCCCTGCTTTCGCGCACGCCGAATGAATGACGCCCGCTCCTGCATTCCATGCATATGTAGCCACCATGTTGATGATCGAGCCTTTTTGGCCTTTATTAATCCAATAATTCCCCACTTCTCGGCTGCAATAAAACGTTCCGTTTAATACAATATTAATGACGCTATTCCAACCGTTAATCGACAACTTTTCTGCTGGGCAAATAAAATTGCCGGCGGCGTTGTTGATTAATGCATCGATTTTTCCAAACTCCGCATCGGTGCGCTTGACCATTTCCGCCACGAGCTCCGGATCGCGTACATCCATTTGAATCGGCAATACGTTTCCGTTCGGTGATTCAATTTCTTTTTTCGCTTCTTCTAATGCCTCGAGCTTTCTCCCAGTGATGACGACATTAGCTCCTTCTTCTACAAATCGTTTCGCCATATATTTCCCCATACCGCTTGATCCGCCCGTTACGATGATAACTTTTCCCTTCATACCTCTCCCCCTTAAAATGACTGATTATTCATTCATTTTTATTGTACCATAAATATACATAATTTTCTAACATTTCTTTTATTGATTTGTTGCTTTTCTGTTCCGCTTTTCCATTTTATAATATAACTAATTGTGAAAGGACGTATGGAAAATGAAAATGATGACTCCAATAACCAGAAGAACGTTTCTCAAAAAAAGTATCCTTTCTTTGTTAGGCGGCATGTTCGTTACTTCCTTCGGCTATTATTACGCCCGTTTTATCGAGCCAAACCGGCTTACAATCACCAGCCATTCCATTTTCCATCCACTGATTCCAAAAAGCTTTGACGGCGTGAAAATCGTCCAGTTCAGCGATACACATCTCGGCCATTATTATTCGCTTGCACATCTTCGCCGCATCGTCAAACAAATCAACGATATCAAGCCGGATCTCGTCTTTTTTACAGGGGATTTAATGGACGCGCCAAACAAATACCGTTACGCGGATGACATCATTCCCATTTTTGCAGACATTCGCGCTCCGTTTGGAAAGTTTTGCATTTACGGTAACCACGACCACGGCGGATACGGGACTCGTTTGTACAGGAAGGTTATGACCAAAGCCGGATTTCGCATGCTGGTAAATGAGCATGTCTTAATTGAACAGATCGACCAAAGTAAAATCGCTATCGCCGGCGCTGACGATCTTATGCTCGGCAAACCAAATTTTGATGATATGCTAAAAAAGATTCCGCCATCGACGTATACGATTTTGCTGTTGCATGAACCGGACGGAGCGAAAGAAGCATCCCGTTACGGTGTACATTTGCAACTATCCGGCCATAGCCACGGTGGACAAATTCAGCTCCCGTTCATCGGTCCGCTCATTACACCGCCGCTTGCCGTCCAATATTACGAAGGATTTTATCAAATTCAAGACATGACTCTTTATGTCAACCGCGGCTTAGGCACAACGAGAATGCCGTTTCGTTTTTTAACTCCTCCTGAACTGACTGTGTTTACATTAAAACATCAACCACCCTCGTCATAGGGTGGTTGATTTAAAAAAGCGTATAGGCAAGCGCAAACAACGCAATACTTCCAAAGATGGAAGCAACAATATATAAAAAGGCAAATACATACTGTCTTTGCCGCAACAGCTGCACCGCTTCAAGACTAAAAGTCGAAAACGTCGTAAATGCTCCAAAAAAGCCGACAGTCACAGCCGTTGGAATTGATAGATGGTAATTGAGCGCTAGAGCCGTCATCACTCCCAATCCGAAAGAACCGAGCCAGTTCACAATAACCATAGCAAGCGGAAACGCTCGAATGTTCACGCGAGCCGCCAACCACGCTCCAAACCAATAACGGCAGTATGCGCCAATCGCTCCTCCTAATGCAATGGCGATAAATTTCAAGGCGCTTCTTCCTTTCGTGCAAATTGTCCAGTAACCAGTAAGCCAATCCAGCCGGCCGCAAGCCCTGCGACAAGTGAAATCGCCACATAAACAAAGCTTGTCCATATGTATCCATTCGTAAACAGTTGAACAGCTTCCTTGCTGAACGTTGACATCGTTGTCAAGCCGCCGCAAAAGCCAGTGCCGATCACTGCTTTCACCCAATCGGCAAGCGGCTTTTTCATCACATATCCCGTCAATATTCCTAAAATAAACGAACCGACCATATTCACAAGAAAGGTAGCAATCGGCCATGGCGATTCGATCACCGTGCTGATCATATAGCGGCTGACGGCGCCAACCGCCCCGCCAACTGCCACAGCAACCCCTATTTTCCACATTCCGTTCATGCTTTTCTTCCCTTTCTATTCCTCGTCTTCGCTCACACGGTACGCCATGTTAAAGAGCCATAGTTGGCTATCGATTTCTTGCTCTCCCTCCACCCGTTTTACATAGTGATAATCTCCATTTTCATCTTGCTCGCGCGCTTTCACGTTATCGGCAAGTAAAATCGCTAAAATTTTCATAATTCTCTTTTTCAAATGTTCGGCGAAAATCGGGAATAAAATTTCTACTCGCTTTTCCATGTTTCGCGTCATCATATCGGCCGATGATAAAAATACTTTTTCTGCTCCATTATGATGAAAATAATAAATGCGGCTATGTTCGAGAAAACGGCCGACGATGCTGCGAACGCGAATCCGGTCGCTTACCCCCGGAATGCGCGGACGCAGGCAGCAAATGCCGCGCACGATTAAATCGATGTCCACCCCTGCCTGCGAAGCTTCATATAATTTCATGATAAGCTCTTTATCAGTCAATGAATTCATTTTCGCGATAATGCGCCCGTTTCCATACTCGCGATGAAAACGGATCTCCTCATCAATAAGACGAATAAAATCGCGGCGAAGGTCGAACGGTGCAACAGATAAATAATGAAAATCAGGCTTTTCCATATAGCCACTTAAATAGTTAAAAAAGTTCGTCGCATCTTCACCGATTTCACGATTGGACGTAATCAGCCCTAAATCAGTGTAGAGCTTTGCCGTTGCGTCGTTATAATTTCCGGTTCCTAAATGAACGAAGCGCTCAATTTTTCCGTTTTTCTGTCTGACAATGAGCGTAATTTTGCTGTGCGTTTTTAAATGCGTAATGCCATAAATCACGTGGCAGCCCGATTTCTCTAATTCCTTTGCCCATTGCACGTTATTTTCCTCATCAAATCGCGCTTTCAACTCGACAAGAACGGTCACTTGTTTTCCGTTTTCCGCCGCTCGTTTCAGCGCTTCAATAATCGGCGAATCGCCGCTGACGCGGTAAAGCGTTTGTTTAATTGCCAGCACGTGCGGATCATCCGCCGCTTCGGAAACGAAATCAATAACCGGTTCAAACGACTCGTACGGATGATGAAGCAAAATATCTTGCTCCGTCGCTTTTTCAAAAATATCTTCATCGGAATCTAAATCTTTTGGTGGCTGCGGGATGAGCGTTTCGTATACTAAATGCTCTTTATACGCCGCCAATCCTTTATAGAAATGAAAGAAAAACGTAAGGTCAAGCGGACCGTCGATTTGATACACGTCCTTTCCATGAATCTCAAGTTCTTCTAGCAAATAATGTAAAATAAATGGATCAAATCCATCTTTCCTCATTTCAAGACGAACAGCTGCTCCCCATTTTCGCTTTTTTAATTCTTTTTCAATTTCTTTTAATAAATCGCGCGCCCCTTCTTCGTGGATCGTCAAATCGGCATTGCGGGTGATGCGAAATGGCGTCACCGAAATGACGGTATATCCTTTAAACAACATCTCAATATGAGCCGTAATGACATCTTCAAGCAAAATATACACAAACTCGTCGCGATCAGACGGAAGGCGGATAAAACGATTTAACACAGACGGTACTTGGACAATCGCCAATTTTCGCCGTTCGTCTTCTTCCTCCTCGTCATCATCAAGCACGACCGCTAAATTTAAACTTTTATTTAATAACATCGGAAACGGCCGGTATGCGTCAACAGCCATCGGCGTTAATACTGGAAATATTTGTTCTGTAAAATAGGTGCGCAAAAATTCGCGCTGTTCCACTGTTAATTGAGTGACGGAAACAAACCGAATATCCTCTGTTTCTAACATTGGCAACAACACGTCATTATAAAGGCGGTATTGCGATTTTACAAGCTCGTGTACTTTCTCGGAAATTTTTTTCAGCTGCTGATTCGGTGTCAATCCTGCTTTGTTTTCTGGCTTGTTAAACCCCGCTTTCACTTGGTCTTTTAATCCAGCGACACGCACCATAAAAAATTCGTCTAAATTCGAGCTGAAAATCGCTAAAAACTTCAATCGCTCAAGAAGCGGATTCCGTTCATCAAACGCTTCTTGCAATACGCGTTCGTTAAAAGCAAGCCAACTTAATTCTCGATTGTTATAATAGTTCGGATTGTTCAGTTCCATCTCGTTTCCCTACCTTACTTTTGGTGAAAACGTAATTCAATTGGCCGTTTAAATATTTTTTCAACGTGTTTTTTATTTTTTTCCGCTTGATACTCTTCAGCACGAAAATCGCCGTCGCAATATATATCCATAATCATCGCACCGTTTTGTTCCGAAAGCTTAACTTGCTTTACAATTTTTCGTTTCGTATCATTTAAACTGTACGCAAATTTCACAAGTGCCCCGAGCACGCGAATATGTTTCTGCTCTTCTTTTGTAAACCAGTCATCAAATGGAGCGATATATTGCTTAAACAATGGTTTGTTTTTGTAAGAAGCGATCAACGCGAGCTTGACGCGGTCTTTATGCATCAACCCGTCAATCGTGCGGTTTGCTAATATGTAAAACGTATGTTGGCTGCTCGCTTCTTCGTCAATATATTGCCCTAAATAAAAGACGTGGGCCGCCCGTTTCATATCGTGAATATCTTCATCCGTAAGCGAATATAGTTGAAGAGAACGAATTTGTTCGACTAGCTGCGCAATTAAGTGGTTGACATGCTGGACGTCGTCCAAACGAATGTCATAGTCTTGCGCCAGTTCGAAAAAACTTTCTTGCAGAACATTTGGAAACACGCGAGTACCAAATGGCTGAATCAGTTCTTCATAAAAAATTCCATCGCGAAGTCCTTTCCGGCTTAATACAAATGAGGTAGCGTCAACAATTTCATACAAAACGCGAAACACTTCCAATGCCGGAATGATTAAATCCGCACGATCTTTTGATAATCCTTCTAATTTTTGGATTTCTTCAAACGGTAGCGATGTTAATAGTCTTCGGACTTCTAGCAAATGCTTCCGTTTCATCTCGTATTGATGAACGCCAGCGAGCGGGTATTGCTTCATGAGCTGGTGAACTTGCACAACGTTTCTCGCGCTTCCCCCCATTGCAACAATGGGAACTTTCTTCCCTAAAAGCCATGGTAACGATCGAAACTGTTCCGTCAAATAGGAAGAAAGCCGCGCAATCTCTTCATTCGTCGGAACGTTTCCAGAAACAAACGCTTGCTTTAGCGATAAAGCACCAAACGGAAAGCTATATGATTCGAGCAGCTGGCGGTCTTTATAATATGTCACTTCCGTGCTTCCGCCGCCGATGTCGACCGTTACCGCTTCTGTAATCATCGTAGAATTAACAACCGCAAGAAAACCGTAATACGCTTCTTCTTCTCCAGTGAGCACCCGAATGCGAAAATCGGTATTCGCTTCCACTAAATCAACAATTTCTTTTTGGTTTTTAGCTTGGCGGATCGTTGCTGTCGCCACGCATTTGACGCGATCTAACTGGTGATGGCGCGTAATTTCTTGAAAGCTCCGCAGCGTATCAAGAAGAAGCGACACTCCTTCATCGTTTAATATATGTTCGTCCGTTAAATAATTGCGTAACCGTGCGACCACTTTTACATTTTCAATTTCCCGTAGCCGTCCGCTTTTTTGCCGTTCATAAATAACTAGGCGAATCGTGTTCGATCCAATATCGATAATCCCGTATTTTTTTTTCATGATCGTTCATCCTTCATTAACCATGAGTGTTGATTATCCATTATTTTACTAAAAAACATAGAAGCATATGGCTGAACACAAGCTTTTCTTCCTCTTTCCTCGAACAAGAACGCCAGCGGGCAAATGTCATTTGCTCGCAAAGCGTTCTTGTTCGAGGAGGGCATGCATACAGCATGCCCAGTCGGCAAGCTGAGCTTAGCCGACTACGGCAGAAAAGCTGGGAATAGAGCGATATCAACTGGTTTTTAATGGTTAATCAACACGCCTGTTTATTAACTTTATTTTCATTATATCACATATTGCAAACAAATGTTCATGATGTATAATAAAGGTATTAGACAAGCCTAATGAAAAGGAGACGAGTTATGGAACGTTTAGAACCAACGATAGACAATTTGGCAAAAGCGATTTTTACCGTGAATCGTCATGCAAAAACCGCATTAAACCCTTCGTTTTTATATCTTTTAAAGAAAAAAGCGATTGAAAAGCTGCTTGATGAGGGGAAAGCAAAAAAAGTCGGGCTTCATTTTTCACCTAATCCAAAGTACAGCCAGCAGCAATCCGATGTTCTTGTAGCCGTTGGCGAATATTATTTTCACATTCCTCCAACAAAAGAAGACTTCGCGACACTTCCACACCTTGGCGCATTAAACGGTTCATATCGCAATCCTGTCGTTAAAATGTCGCTTTCCCAAGCGAAAGCATTGTTACAATCGTATACTGGCATTACAGAAGCTTCGAAGCAACCTTCAACGAAAAAACCGTACCAAAAACCGATATTCAAACGGCTTGGCGAGCGATAACAACTGAACGATCCTATCGCATTCAGTTGTTATCATTCATTACAATCAATCTAATTAGTCACTCCGTAGCTCGTAGCTATATAGATACAATTTAGAACTTTAACGTTTTCGGCTTTTATGGAGTAATCGGTATGTTTCGACTGTCAGGTGGCCGAACAACACCGCTTCACAGACAAATGCATTTGTCTGTGAAGCGGTTGGTTGTTCGGTCTTCTGTCATGCGAAGGCGTGACGAAGACAAGCCTGTGACTTGCCTCCGACAATCGAAAAAATAGGGAGTCTGCTTTTTCGTCAGCCATAAGTTAAACATCCCAGTTGTATAATCATTTTGACTTTCGGAAAAATAGAAATATATGTCAATCATTTCCTAATTTTATTGGTTAATCAACACGCTTGAAAAAATATCATATATGCTGTTAACTTGACGAGTATGTGCCGGTGGTTCCTACTCTTCTAATTTTTTCTCACGTTAAAAAATGTTGTTTTATATTTATCCATAAGCGATCCCTTTGTTTCTTTGGCAACAGAACTATTTTTTATAAAATATGTTTATCTATCACTTTTACTAATTCGCCGATTTCCGGTTTGCTTACTTGCGCGGTCGCTCCCACTTTCTCCCCTTTATGGCGAAGATCGTCCGTAATGAGCGAAGAGAAAATAATGACCGGCAGTTTTTTTAGTTTTTCATCTTCGCGAATTCGCTTTGTTAAATGATGACCGTCCATTTGCGGCATTTCGATGTCGGTGATGACAAGCTGCACTTCTTGTTCAATCGGTTTTTCTTGTTTTACGACTGACTGTAAATAATGAAGCGCATCTTCCCCGTTTTCAAAAAATTCAACAAACGCATATCCCGCTTCTGCAAGTGTCTCATGCAACAGTTTCCGCAGCAGCGGGGAATCTTCCGCCACGACAATTTTTTTGTTCGAACGTTCCCGCTTTCCAAGCTTTTTTACTTGTTGAACGTTAATTCCAGATTCAGGGTTAATGTCGACGATCATTTTTTCAAAATCGAGAAGTAAAATCATTTTTCCTTCTAGCTTAATCACACCGATAACTTGCCCATCTAGCCCTTGGTACATTTGTGAAGGCTTTTCAATTTGCTTCCAAGAAATGCGATGGATGCGCGTCACATTATGCACGTGAAAGACGACTTTTTGCTGATTAAATTCCGCAACAATAAATTTATCTTGCGCTGGCATTTCCGAAGGCGGCAAGCCAAGCGCTTTTGCCATATCAATAACCGGAAGCACCTCGCCACGCAATTCGATAATTCCTTCTACGTTCACATGGGAATGAGGAACTTTTGTAACCGGAACAGGATTTAAAATTTCCCTCACTTTCATAACATTAATCGCAAATTGATTTGTCCCGATTAAAAATTCGACAACCTCCAGTTCATTTGTCCCGCTTTCTAATAAAATTTCCCGTTTGTCATTCATCTTTATATGACGTCCTTTCTTGTATAAAATGTCTATTTCTATTATATTTTGTCGACAGCAAAGAAGAAACTCTTTTCTTCATCATTTGTTTTCCGATTTTCGCTAATGAGTATTAAAAGGTTGCCTTTCCATCGGCAACCTTTTAATACAAAAATTCAAGCAATCGACGATCTGCTAAATTTGTGTCGACTGAGCAAGCTTCCGCGTCGCGCCCATATTGCCATGCCCATACATTCGCCTTGCAATTTGGTGAAGCTGGTGCATATTTTGGCGCCTGCTGTTCTTTCGTCGTTCCCGGCCTTGGCGCTGAACTCCAAATGACTGCCTGAACAGCGACTTGATTATTTTTTTGCACAGCTTCACAATATGCTTTTGAAAAATCGCCTTTTGTTGGATCCGCATATAATCCAGGACGATATCCCGTCGGATACAGCATTTCAACCCAAGCGCGAATCCATGCCTCATCGACCGAAAAAAAATCTTCAATGTTCGCAAATAGCACTTTATTTTTCGGAATGCCAAGACGGCGCGCATGAAATACGGCATTGCGCGCCACTACTTGACCGTTCGCGTATCCTGTTGCTTGACGAAACGCGTTATAAATCGGCAATATTTTCACACCATTTTTTCTTAGTAATGCCACTTCTTGTCGCGTTAATCCATCGGAAACATTTGGTACATCGGTTAAATAACGCCCCCAATATTTCGGATAGCCAAGTTCATTTTTCACACAATAAAACAACTGCTCTGTCACGCTTGCCGCAGAATCCACTCCCCAAACCGCTCTCGCCATCTTCTCATCCCTTTCACTTTTTTCTTCATGTATATGATTTCAGCGGTTTGTCTTATCAAGCTATTTTGCGAGCAACAACATAATTTCCACGCGCATTTCTTTATCTAGGCTAGCTCGTATAATGAACCGTTCTGCCTATTTCACTGATTAAGCGGTTAGAAATCATATATACGATTAAACACTGGCTAGCCTTTTTCTCGCGTGCATTCATTTTTAGAAAAATAAATAACACGCTTGGCATTCGTTCCAAGCGTGTTCTGCGCGTTACCCTTTCCAGCGATGAAGCAACTCATGGCGCTCGCCGCGGGCGAAGACATCAATTCGGTTACTCCCCCATGAAATCGCAGCCGGTTCGGAGGTAATGCGACCGTCAAGATGGACAAAGTCGCTCCATTGTTGCCCGTCCCAATATTTATAAAGCAGTTCATGATTCGCTCCGCGGGCAAATACATCAAGGCGATTGACGCGACGTGCTGCTGCCGCTGGGCTAGAAGTTAATACGCCGCCAAGGTCTTCCCAATCGCTCCAGCGCACCCCGTCCCACCACTTATGCAAAAGTTGGCGCTCCGGACCACGCGCAAACACGTCAATCCGGTTCCCCCCCCATGAAACCGCTTCTGGCGCTGACGTAACGACTCCCCCTAAGCTCTCCCAATCGCTCCAACGCACGCCATCCCACCATTTATGATATAAATGTCGGTCCTCACCGCGGGCAAATACATCTAAGCGGTCTTTTCCCCATGATGCGGCGGCAGGGCTGGAAGTTAATATTCCCCCTAAGTTTTCCCAATCACTCCAGCGCACCCCGTCCCACCATTTATGCAAAAGCTCATGCTCCGCGCCGCGCGCAAAGACGTCGATCCGATTTTCTCCCCATGAAATAGCGGCGGGGGACGAAGTTAATGCTCCCGCTAGGCGCTCCCAGTCACTCCAACGCACTCCGTCCCACCATTTATGCAAAAGCTCACGCTCCGAACCGCGCACAAAGACGTCTAAGCGGTTCTCTTTCCAAGAAGCAACAGCAGGGCCAGAGAATATATTCCCTCCTAGACTTTCCCATCTACTCCAATCTTGCTCCGGTTTATATCCTATATTTTCTAATATTTCTCGTATAATCGTTTTGACAATCTGTTCTATTTCTTTTTCCGGCACGCGATATGCTTGAAAAACAACAAACATCCAAGGAGATTGCATTTTGACGAATTGAAACAACTGTTGAATCCGCTGCTCAAGCGACCCGCTTACATTATTTTTATGTTCTAGCACGATTTGTACGATGACTCGAAACATATAACGAGATACATTGCGTGGAACATAATATTGCTTTAGTTTTTCATATAGCGGCTGCAATGCCGGTCGGATGATGCGCCAAATATCATTAAATTCTTGATTTTGACCTCTTTGCTCGCGGTCGTAATAGTCGATTAACATTTCCGTAAACCCCGGCACATACGCTGAAAACGCACCATACGGATCCAAACGGTTCATAACGGCCCCCTCCTCTTATCAAAAATCCCATCACTTTATCGTATGATGTTCGTTGACAGGATAGTCCATTTTTCTTGTCACATAAACGACTTTGATTATAATAGATATATGTTTACTCATTTAGAAAAAAGGGGAAAAGATCATGAATAAAGAAAGCAAAAGAAAGTTTGTTGTCATCGGGTTATTGCTCGGCATTTTGATGGCGGCGATGGACAATACGATCGTCGCAACGGCGATGGGAACAATCGTGTCGGAACTTGGCGGCCTCGATCAATTTATTTGGGTCACATCGGCCTATATGATTGCAAGCGTCGCTGGTATGCCAATTTTCGGAAAACTTTCCGACATGTATGGGCGGAAGCTATTTTACGTATCTGGCTTGACGCTCTTTTTAATCGGATCGATTCTTTGCGGCCTTGCGCAAAATATGGTCCAATTAAGCATTTTCCGAGCAATTCAAGGGCTAGGCGGAGGCGCGTTAATGCCGATTGCCTTTACCATCATGTTTGATACGTTTCCGCCAGAACAACGCGGAAAAATGTCTGGTCTGTTTGGCGCTGTTTTCGGTATTTCAAGCGTATTTGGCCCGCTTCTTGGAGCGTATATTACCGACTATATTGACTGGCGCTGGGTTTTTTACGTCAACGTTCCGCTCGGACTTTTATCGCTCTTGTTCATCGTGAAGTTTTACTTTGAATCGCTCGAGCATCGCGAACAAAAAATTGATTGGTGGGGAGCGATTTTGCTCGTGTCTTCCGTTCTTTGCCTCATGTTTGCGCTTGAACTTGGCGGCAAAGAATACGCGTGGGATTCGCTTGTCATCATTAGTTTGTTCGGTGGTTTTACGGTTTTTCTCGCGCTATTTTTATGGACGGAAACAAAAGCGGAAGATCCGGTCATTCCGTTTCATTTGTTTAAAAAACGGCTGTTTGCGACCGCGCAAGGAATCGGCTTTTTATACGGCGCAACGTTTATTCTCGGAACGATTTTTATTCCGATTTTCGTTCAAGGAGTATATGGCGGAACTGCGACAAACTCTGGATTAATTTTAACGCCAATGATGCTCGGCTCTGTTGTCGGCAGCCAAATGGGGGGGCGGTTTGCGGTTAAAACGTCGTATCGCAATTTAATGATTATTTCCGGGCTGTTCTTTTTAACGGGCATTTATTTATTAAGTACTTTATCAGCGGATACCGCTCGTTCCATCGTCACGATCTACATGATCGTTACCGGGATCGGCGTCGGATTTTCGTTCCCGCTATTGAGCATGTCTTCGATTCACGGCCTAGATATGCGCCAACGCGGAACAGCTAACTCCACGAACACCTTTTTCCGTTCCATCGGCATGACATTAGGTGTGACGGTTTACGGAACGATTCAAAACCATCTATTGATGAACGAATTAGAAAAAGCGCTGCCGATGATGAAACAATTCAATCCGGCTGGCGATACGCGCGTTCTTCTCTCACAAGAAGCCCGTGCCCATATTCCGCCAGAAGTATTGCAAAAAATTGTTGACGCGTTAGCAGACTCGATCGCTACGATGTTTGCTTGGGCGATCATTCCGGTCATCATCGCGATTGTCCTTATCTTATTCATGGGATCGGCGCGCTTGACCGATCAATTCTCGCAATCGAAAAAAGCGCATCTATAAGAAAACGGGATCCCCTTTTTCGGGAGTCCCGTTTTTAATCACCAATCCGTCCGGTATTTTTTTCTTCGTCAAGCGGTTGTTCCATTCGTTTGAACGCCAAATCGACCGCCGCTTCAGCGGAATCGCAAAACGCGATTTCCACGGTGCGCCGTTCGTCTAAATACCCACCTTCATAAGCGACCTCCTTTATTTTCTCTGCCCAGCCCCCTGTCGTTTCAATGATCACAACCGGTTTTCTATTCATATAGGCAGCCGACAGTTCACCGAGCGTCCCGTTGCCACCGCGAATCATAATAAGCGCATCGGACGAATGAACGAGAATGAGACTGCGAAAATCAAAATGAAGCCCTGTCGTAATCGGCACATCTAAATAGTCGTTCGCCACATCGGTACGATCTCCTGCTAAAATGCCGATCACAAGTCCCCCTGCTTCTTTTGCACCTTTCGAGGCGGCTTCCATCACGCCGCTGCCTCCTCCTGTTAACAATACCGCTTTTCTTTTCGCAATTTCCGCCCCTACTTTTTCGGCGATTTTTCTCACTTCTTCAGGAATATCTCCTGATTGTCCAATCACTGCAATTCGCTTCATCTGTTTCCTCTCCATTTCCTATCTTAGCGATCTTCCTTATGAAAACGAATCCATCCATTTTTCTTAAACCAAAAAAACATGGAAATCGCAATGAATCCCATGACTGCAAGTACTGTAAAATAACCGTATTTCCAATGCAATTCCGGCATGTAATCAAAATTCATTCCATATATCCCGACAATGAACGTCAATGGCATAAAAATCGTCGTAATCACCGTTAATGTCATCATAATTGTATTCATCCGGTTTGAGTTCAATGACAAATAGCTGTCACGAATATCTGATGTGATTTCTCGATTTTCTTCAATCATCTCAACAAGCTTTAAAAGGTGGTCATAAATATCATGAAAATAAATTTGTCGTTCTTTCATTCGCTGCAATCGATCGGAATGAATAATTCGGTACAATAAATCTCGCATTGGAACAATGGTTCTTCTTAACTTTGATAAGTCTCGCCGAACATCAAATATTCGTTCAATATCTGGATTTTCTTCAAGTTCGTTCAATATATCTTCAATATGGTAAATAAGAGGAAAATATTCGCCAACTAGCTTATCTAAAATGCAATACATCGTATGAAGAGGACCTATTTTAAAATCTTCATCCGTTTTTAAACGAATCCACACTTGATCAATTCCTTTAATAGGTTGCTTATGGAACGAAACGATAAAATTGTGGCCGACAAATAAATCAACTTCCTCCACTTCAAGCGTCTTTTGATTGATCGAATGCAATACAACGAACAAATATTGCTCATAAAAATCAAGCTTCGGCCGCTGCACATACTCTAAACAGTCTTCAATTGCCAACGGGTGAAAATGGAAAAAGTTAGACAACAACTTCGCTTCTTCATTTGTCGGCTCATGAAAATCAACCCAATACCAAGAAATATCGGGGCTTTTTAAAACCTGCAACGGCAAGTCGTAGACAACCTCAAAATCTTTTGTCACAGCACATGTTCGAATCATCCATTCATCTCCTTTCTCCGATTACCTCCTTTACATATCATAACCGAAAATAGAACAAATCGTTTGCAAAAATTACTATCTTTTTATTTATCAAAATTTTCTTTACATTTTAATTAAAAACTACGATAATATAAAAAAGGGAACCTGTCGTTCCCGAACAAGGGGGAGTCACATATGTACGAAAAACAATATCCTCACGAAGTCATGTTCGGTCAACCGGAAGAAAAAAATAGCTATGGCCCACTTGCTCAAATGATTCTGGAACAAGCGATCTTCCTTTATCAAAAAAATAAATTAATGGAGAAGATCGATGAAGCGTTAGCGACAAGAAATAAAGAGTTGTTTTTAGAATTGTCTACTCAATATAATGAGTTACTAAAAAAATATGGAGCTTAAACAGGGAGATTAAAACAAATGGTGGAATGTGAAGCCTCACAGACATATAGCGACCTGACATCTGATTAGGTGAGCCACTTCTTCAAACGGAAGCAGAAGAAGATGGCTCACCTTTTATGATTTTTCTGTGATACAATAAAAAAAAATCTCATCACGGAAGGAAGGACTATCGGTGGAACATCTTATTCATCCGTTCGTTAAAAATATCGAAATATCAGGAATTCGCAAGTTTTTCAACATGGTGGCAGACCGTCCGAACTTAATTTCGCTCACGATCGGACAGCCGGATTTTCCAACTCCGGATCACGTCAAAGAAGCAGGAAAAGCTGCCATCGACAACAACTTTACCACCTATACCCATAACGCCGGATTGCCCGAAGTGCGCCAAGCGGCTTGCCAGTTTGTGCGCGAAAAATACGGGCTTGATTATAATGAGCAGGAAGTCATCGTCACGATCGGAGCGAGCCAAGCGATCGATATCGCTTTTCGCACCATTTTAGAAGAAGGGGTCGAAGTTATTTTACCCGGGCCGGTATATCCGGGATATGAACCGATCATTCGCATGTGCGGGGCAACACCAGTATACGTCGATACGCGCCATAACGGCTTTCGCCTTTCCGCTGCGCTGATCGAGCCTTACATAACGGAACGGACGCGCTGCATCGTCTTGCCGTACCCTTCGAATCCAACGGGCGTTACATTATGCGAACAAGAGCTTTTGGAACTTGCCCATTTGCTGAACGAGCAACCAATTTGGATTTTATCAGATGAAATTTATAGCGAGCTTGTCTATGATGGAAAACACCGCTCCATCGCTTCTTGGCTTCGTAACCAGACAATCGTCATTAACGGGTTAAGCAAATCGCATTCGATGACCGGATGGCGAATCGGCTTTGTGTTCGCTCCGGAATTTCTAATGAAACATATGATCAAAGTGCACCAATATAGCGTATCGTGTGCCTCTTCCATTTCACAAAAAGCCGCACTCGCCGCCTTAACTGCCGGAAAACATGATGCGGACGAAATGAGAAAGCAATATCAAAAGCGAATGGAGTATGCTTACCAACGTCTCGTCGACATGGGATTTCACATCGAAAAACCGACTGGCGCTTTTTATTTGTTCCCGTCCATTCAATCGTTTGGCCAATCGTCTTTCGATTTTGCCTTGGACTTAGTGGATAAAGCGGGGGTGGCCGTTGTTCCTGGCAGCGCTTTTTCAGAATATGGAGAAGGGTATGTGCGGCTTTCTTATGCCTATTCGTTTGAAACATTAAAAGAAGGATTAGATCGCCTTGAGCAATATATTCGCCAAAAAAGGTGAGAGCGTATAGCTTCTCACCTTTTCATTCCATAAATAAGTTTGTTTTTTGTCGCAATCCACAACCCGGTAACATTGAGCATGTCATTCAAAACTCGTTCATATATCGTTTATACAATGCTTGCGTTCCACTGTTTTCTTCCCCAGCCACCGCTATCTCTTCATACATTTTTTTCGCCAGTTCAAGCCCCGGAAGCGACAAATTCATTCTCTCCGCTTCCTCTAAAGCAATTTTCATGTCTTTGATAAAATGTTTCACATAAAATCCCGGCGCGAAATTTCCAGCGATCATGCGCGGTGCCAAGTTGCTAAGCGACCAGCTTCCTGCTGCTCCTTGCGAAATGCTTTCAAGCACTTTCAACGGATCAAGTCCGGATCGTTTCGCATAGGCAAGCGCTTCGCATACGCCGATCATATTGGTCGCAATCGCAATTTGATTGCACATTTTCGTATGCTGCCCCGCTCCTGCTTTTCCTTGAAAAACGATATTCGTGCCTAATACTTCTAAAATGGGCTTACAAGCATAAAAAGCTGCTTCATCGCCGCCCACCATAATGGCAAGCCGGCCTTCTTTGGCGCCGATATCCCCACCAGAGACAGGGGCATCCAAGGCAAATACGCTTCTCTTTTTCGCTTCTTCGTAAATTTTTTCCGCCAAAGACGGCGGAGAAGTCGTCATATCGATTAAATATGTTCCCTCTTTGACGTTTTCGATTACGCCGTTTTCGCCAAAATACACTTCTTCCACATCTTTTGGATACCCGACCATCGTAATGACGACATCTGCTTCTTTCGCGAGTGCAGAAACGTTTTCTTTCCAGACAGCCCCTTCACGCAATAGCTCTTCTGCTTTTTCTTTCGTGCGCGTATAGACAATCAATGAGTAGCCTGCCCGCAATAAATTACGCGCCATGCTTTTTCCCATGACGCCAAGACCGATAAAACCGATCGTTTTCATTAATGATCCCCCTTATGCAAAAGAACCTTGGTTGGCAACCAAAGTTCTAATCCTCTTGAACACAGTTATATTACCGCTTAAATTCTTCATCCGATTTGATTTAACAAGATAAAGAATCTCTGATAATATTCGGAATTCCTGTCCATGAAAACAATAAATAAAGACCGACTTGACCGATCCTTAAATAAAATTTATGCATCCCAAGTCCGCCTAACAAAACCGCTAAAATCTGGCGACCACTTTATTTTTCAAGCGATCCACTTCCTTTCTCCGCAAAAGGTGCTTTATTTATACTCACCTAAGCGAGAAAGTAGTACTTATACTTAAGGCTAAATGGCTTTTACCATGCCACCGTCGACAAGGAACGACTGGCCTGTCATATAGGAGTTCGCACCGGAAAGAAGGAACGTCACCACTTTCGCAAATTCTTCCGGCGTTCCATAGCGGCCGAGCGGAATCGTACTTTTCATGCGCGCTTCCATTTCCTCCTTTGTAATGCCAAATTTCTCGGCATTCACTTGGTCTAAAAATGCTACACGCTCCGTCGCAATTCGCCCTGGAGCCACCGTATTAATTAAAATGTTATATGGCGCAAATTCTGCCGCTAACGTTTTCGTCAAACCGACAATTCCCGTGCGGAATGTATTCGATAAAAGCAATCCCGGGATTGGCTCTTTAATCGAAGAAGAAGCGATATTCACAATTTTTCCGCCATTCTTCTTTAAATATGGGAGCGCTTCGCGAATGACGCGAATATAGCTTAATAAATTGAGTTCAAACGCCTTATACCACTCTTCGTCCGTGATCGTTTCAAACGTTCCTGCCGGCGGGCCGCCCGCATTGTTTACGAGCAGTTCAAGCGTTCCATATGTTTCAACTGTTTTTTCAATAAGACGCTGAATATCTTCTTTTTTTGTAATGTCTGCTTGAACATAAGCGACGTTTCCTTTATGTAAGGCGCTTAACTCTTTTTCTACTTCTTTTAATTTTTCCTCATTTCGGCTCGTAATCATGACGTTTGCTCCTTCAAGAACAAGCTGCTTGGCAATCGCTTTGCCAAGTCCTTGGCTCGAAGCTACAACGAGCGCTGTCTTTTTTGCTAACTGAAGCTCCATTTAGGTTCACTCCCTCTTTTCTTTCAATGAAAAATTAAGCATGATTCATACAGCATTTTCATCCATGGGCAAGAAGTAAATTTGCTCACGAATTATTATATAACATTCGACAACCATGGCAATTTTCCTGCTTGATATGGCAAAAAGCGCACATTTCTCTCGTGAGAAAATGCATGCGCTTTTTGATTATACATCTACACCTCAAACTTTTCGATCAGTTGTTTCAGCTGCCGGCTCATTTCGCTCAATTTTTCAGCCGACTCTGTGACCGTGCTTAATGCTTGCAACTGATCATCTGCAGATGCCGCTACTTCTTCTGCGGATGCTGCCGCTTGTTGAGCGATCGCTGAAATGTTTTGCATCGCTTCAACAACTTGGTCTTTACTTTCATCCATCCGCTTTACCTCATCGGTAATGTTTGAAATCGATGTCGTTAGTTCTTCCATCATTGTAGCAATCTTCATGAACGATTCCCCTGTTGTATGAACGGCTTGTTGCTGTTCTTCATTCATATTTTTCGAACGATCGACCGCCTGCATTGCTAAATCTACTTGTTGTTGAATTGTGGCAATCGTTTGGCGAATCAACTCTGTCGCTTGCGAAGACTGTTCTGCTAGTTTACGAACTTCTTCCGCTACAACTGCAAACCCTTTTCCATGCTCACCAGCTCTTGCTGCTTCAATACTTGCGTTTAACGCCAATAAATTCGTTTGTCCCGAAATCGCCGTAATCGTTTGGATGACTTCATCAATTTTCTTCATTTTCTCAACAAGGTCGTCCATCACTTTTTCAACTGCTTGCAATTCATTTTTCGCTTCATTCGATTTAATTTGTAACTCGTTTAATTTTTCTAAACCGTTATAACTTGCCTCTTTCGTTTCATTCGATAACGTTTGCATTTCCGAAGCAGACCGGGCAACCGTTTCAATTTGATTGGACAGCATCGCCGTGCGTTCGTTAATCGTATCTAAATCGCTTGCCTGCTCGGATGTTCCTTTCGCAATATCGTTAATCGCTGTCGCTACTTGTTCGCTTGTCGCCATCGTCTCTTCGGAAACCGCGCTCAAGTGATCGGCAGATGCTGCAAGTTCACCAACCGATTCATTCACTTGATGAATGAGCGCTCGCATTTCATGAACCATATGGTTGAAATGAGAAGCTAATTGGCCGATTTCATCTTTAGCATTCGTTTGTACTTGAACTGTTAAATCCCCGATCGCTACTTTTCCTAATTGCTCTTGCAAATAAACGATCGGTTTGACGATCGAACGAGCCATTAAATAGATGAGCACAATTCCAATAAGCACCGCCGAAATCGTAATGATCAGCATTTTAGTGGCAATCGAATCGCTGACCGCAAACAAATCTTTTTCTTTATAAACGGCGCCAACTTTCCACCCTAAATTTGGGATTGTTGTAAAATAAATCATTCTTTTTTCGTTTTCAAACGTATACTCATATAATCCGCTTTCTCGCTTAAGCATGTATTTCACAGCGACGTTATTCGACATATTTTTTCCTTTGTATTGTGGATGAACGATCGCCATTCCAGTTTGGTCAAATAAAACAGGATAACCACGATATCCGACATCCATATCATTGACGATTTTTGTCACCGTATCCAATGACAAGTCAATAGCGATCACGCCAACGACTTGAGCTCCGTTTTTGATCGCTTTAGCAAGCGTCACAATATATTGACCGGTTATCGCATCAACATAAGGATCGGTCCAAACGACTTCATCCGGAAGTTGAGTTGCTTTTTTATACCATGGGCGCGAAGTCGGATCATAATCAGCTGGTAAATCTATTTTTGGAGTGGTATACATCTTTTTATCTGATGTTCCGATATAAATGAGCTGCGTGTTGTTATGAATCTTTAAAAAGGTCTGGAATTCGCCGTCTACGGCCGGCCAAGTTTTCTGATCTTTTAACATTTGCAGAACCATAGGGGATTGACTGAACTGCATTAAACTATCTTCTTCACTTTCAAAACTCGATTGAATATCGCCAACTAATTGTTCAGCAAGCGCATGTCCACGGCTGCTGACATCTTTGCGAATCATTTGTTTCGTTTCTACAACTCCGACCACTTGCGTGACCGATAAAGCAACGATCATTAATAAGGCCATTAAGACGATGAGCTTCGTTTGTAATGTTTTGAACACTGTTACGTTTCTCTCCTTTGTCAAAATTCGTCATGTTGTGTCAAGTTGTTATTATTATAAAATTCGTTTAAATAATCGTCTATAGGAGAATATTCTTAAACGGGAAAAAACTCGTAGGAAAAATCTTTTGTGGTGCAAATCATCAACCCGTTCCGATAGGGTAAAAAATTTTAATAAAATACTATCCTGAAAATACTTAAATTCCAAAATGTATAAACTTAAAATATTCGACACAAGGCTATTTTCATCCTTCCGATAGTGATACATTTGCATCATAGGTGCCTTATATAAATAACAACTGTATAAATACAACTGGGAGGTTTAACTTATGGCGGACGAAAAAGTAGACTCCCTATTTTTTCGACTGTCGGAGGCAAGTCTGTGACTGGCCTTCGTCACGCCTTCGCGTGACAGAGGACCGAACAACCAACCGCTTCCAGACAAATGCATTTGTCTGGAAGCGGTGTTGTTCGGTCACCCGACAGTCGAAACATACCGATTGCTCCATAAAAAACGAAAACGTTAAAGTTCGAAATTGCACCTATATATTTGCAACCACGTTGTTTATAGACGGCATGCATCACATTGCTGGATGAATGGGTGTAAAGCAAAAATGAAGAAGATGAAGAGTCATTGAGCTATGCGGTTTTGATTGAATGGAGAACCCCCTGTTAAACATTAAGCGGTGGACCCTCCCACCGCTCATCGTTATTCAATATGAAATGTTTGTTTGACGAAAGCGATCACTTCTTCTGCCGTGTTCATCGATAAAATTGTTTCTTTCAAACTAGCAGCTTCTTCTTTCGACAATTTTTTCAACTGTGAGCGGGCGCGTAAAATCGAAGTAGCGCTCATACTGAACTCGTCTAATCCTAATCCGAGCAAGATCGGGATCGCTAGCTCTTCTCCTGCCATTTCTCCACACATTCCAGCCCATTTTCCTTCTTTATGTGCAGCATCAATGACGTTATGAATAAGACGCAAAATGGCTGGATTGTACGGTTGATAAAGGTAAGAAACGCGTTCATTCATTCGATCTGCCGCCATCGTATATTGAATTAAATCGTTCGTCCCAATGCTGAAGAAATCGACTTCTTTCGCAAATTGATCAGCCAGCACGGCAGCGGCTGGAATTTCGACCATCATTCCTACTTCGATCGTTTCCGCTACTGAAACGCCTTCATTTTGCAGCTTCTCTTTTTCTTCTAAAAGAATCGCTTTCGCTTGGCGAAACTCATCAAGCGTTGCAATCATCGGAAACATGATTTTCAAGTTTCCATACACGCTTGCACGCAATAGCGCGCGAAGCTGCGTGCGGAACATATCTTGCATTTCAAGGCAAAGACGAATCGCCCGGAACCCTAAAAACGGGTTCATTTCTTTCGGAAGCTCCAAGTACGGAAGCTCTTTGTCGCCGCCAATATCAAGTGTACGGACGACAACCGGCTTTCCTTCCATACGTTCCAACACCGTTTTGTATGCTTCAAATTGCTCCTCTTCTGTCGGTAATTCCGAACGTCCCATATATAAAAATTCTGTCCGATATAAACCGATTCCTTCTGCGCCGTTTGCCAGCACGCCTTTTACATCTTCTGGAGTTCCGATATTCGCTGCTAACTCGACATGATGCCCATCGCTCGTCACCGTTTGTTCGTGAACAAGCTTCGACCATTCCGCTTTTTGCGCTTCAAAACGGGCGCGTTTTTCTTCGTATTGCGCCAACACGTCGTCAGATGGATTGACGACAACTTGTCCATCCAATCCGTCGATAATGACGATATCATCATTTTGAATTTCCGTTGTTACAGCTTTCGTCCCAACAACCGCTGGAATTTCCATCGAGCGAGCCATAATCGCTGAATGGGATGTACGTCCGCCAATATCAGTAGCGAACCCTTTCACGTATTGACGATTCAATTGCGCAGTATCTGAAGGAGTTAAATCTTCTGCAATAATGACGACTTCCTTTGAGATCAAACTTGGGTTTGAAATTGTGACACCAAGTAAATGAGCCAACACGCGTTTTGTCACATCACGAATATCAGCAGCACGTTCTTTCATATACTCGTTGTCCATCGATTCAAACATCGTCACAAACATCGTAGCTACTTCATCCAATGCGTATTCGGCATTAACTTGTTCTGCTTCGATTTTATCTTTAACAGGATTTAACAGCTCTGGGTCGCTTAATACAAGAAGGTGCGCTGAGAAAATCGCAGCTTTATCTTCCCCTAATTGGCGTAAAGCATGATCTTTAATTTGCTCGAGTTCCTCTTTTGCTTTTGCAACTGCAGCTTCAAAGCGAGCAATTTCCGCTTGTGGATCAACAATCGTTTTTTTCTCAACAGCAAAATTAGGGGTTTCTAAGCGGTACGCCTTGGCAATGGCGATACCGCTTGATGCAGCAATGCCTTGAATGAGTTTAGACATTATTGTGCAAGGCCTTCTTTTGCTAATGTTTCTGTTAAAGCTGCCATCGCTTCTGCTGCATCTGTTCCCTCTGCCACGATTTTAATTTGAGCACCTTTTGGAACACCTAAAGACATTACACCCATGATTGATTTTAAATTTACTGTTTTGCCGTTGTACTCTAAGTTGATGTCGCTGTTGAATTTGCTTGCTGTTTGTACAAGCAATGTCGCTGGACGGGCATGAATTCCAGATTCAGCAGTTACTTTAAACACTTTCTCAGCCATTTTTATCAATCTCCTTTTTCATAATATTTTTTCTTTTTTCTTTGTCATCATAACAAACATCCATATCGTTGTTCAATCAAAAAAGGAAGCGACATAGAGAAAAAGTGTTTCTCTATATGAATCGTGCTTAACCAATTGTAACGACGTCGTCTTCACCCTTTGTGACAGTACCTTGTTTTTCGATTTTGACCGATTCAGTCGCTTTTAAATTCGTGAAAATAATTGGCGTGATGATCGAAGGCGCATTGTTTTTCACATATTCTAAATCCATTTTTAATAACGGTTGCCCTTTTTTCACTTCGTCTCCTTGTGCAACAAGCGTTTCAAAACCTTGACCGTTTAGTTTCACTGTGTCAATGCCAAAATGAATCAAAACTTCCCTTCCGTTTTTCGATTCGATCCCAATCGCGTGTTTTGTCGGGAAGACGTTGACGATTTTTCCATCTACAGGAGAAACAACCGTTCCGTCTGTCGGCATAATCGCAAAACCATCACCCATCATTTTTTGCGAAAACACTTGATCAGGTACTTCAGAAAGCGGTAGCACTTCACCTGTTAACGGTGCCGCTACTTTTTCTATTCCTGCTTTTACTTGAGAAGCAGCTGTTTTTGGCTCTTCTTTCACACGCGCCGGAGCACGTCCCTCCATAATGTCTTTAATTTGTCCTTTTAACATATCAGACTTCGGACCAAAAATCGCTTGCACGTTGTTTCCGACTTCAAGAACTCCCGCTGCACCTAACGCTTTTAAACGGTCTTTATCGACGTGTTGAATATCGTTTACCGATACGCGTAAGCGAGTGATGCACGCATCTAAATGAGCAATGTTTTCTTTTCCGCCAAGCGCTGCTAAAATTTCATACGGAAGATCGCCTGCGTTAGTCTCCGCTGCTGTTGTTTCTTCTGCTACCTTTTCACGACCAGGAGTCGCTAAATCCCATTTGCGAATCGCAAAGCGGAAACCGAAATAGTAAATGACGGCAAACACTAATCCGACTGGAATGACGAGCCACCAAGACGTGCGGTTTGGCAACACGCCGAATAGCAAATAGTCAATGACCCCACCGGAGAACGTCATCCCGATTTTTACATTTAAAATATGCATAATCATAAACGATAATCCAGCGAAAATCGTATGAATGGCAAACAATGCTGGTGCAACGAACAAGAACGAGAACTCAATCGGTTCAGTAATCCCTGTTAAGAATGATGTTAGCGCTGCAGAAGCCATGATCCCGGCCACTACTTTTTTGTTTTCCGGGCGCGCCTCATGGTAAATCGCAAGCGCCGCTGCTGGAAGACCGAACATCATGAACGGGAATTTACCCGTCATAAACGTTCCCGCTGCTAACGGAACACCATCTTTTAACTGTGCAAAAAAGATTTTTTGGTCACCGTGAACGACTTCGCCTGCTTTGTTGACATACTCGCCAAATTCGAACCAGAACGGTGCATAGAAAATATGGTGTAAACCAAATGGAATTAGAGCACGCTCAATGACCCCAAAAATAAACGCTGCTAACGTTTTGTTTGCGTCGATCATGTTGTGCGAAAACGAGTTAAGACCGTGTTGCACTGGCGGCCATACCCATGTCATTACAATTCCTAAAATAACAGCAGATGCCGCTGTGACAATTGGTACGAAACGTTTTCCAGCAAAAAACCCTAAATATTGCGGCAGTTCAATATTGTAATATTTGTTATACATATATGCCGCTAAAATACCGACGATGATACCACCGAATACGCCTGTTTGCAACGTCGGAATCCCTAAGACGTTCGCAAGAGACGGATCTGTACCAATCTTATCAGGTGTAACCCCCAAAATGACGCTCATCGTAATATTCATAATTAAATAACCGATAATCGCAGCCAAACCGGCAACCCCTTCACCGCCGGCTAAACCGATCGCTACACCAACAGCAAAGAGTAAAGAAAGGTTAGAGAATACAATCCCTCCCGATTGCTCCATTACTTTCGCAATCATAACAACCCAATCTGCTTTTAATGCCGGAAGTTTATCAGTTAACGCTGGATTTTGTAAAGCGTTACCAAAAGCGAGCAAAATACCGGCTGCCGGCAAAATCGCCACTGGAAGCATTAGCGCTTTACCGACTTTTTGCAATGTCCCGAACGCTTTTTTCATGATGATTTCCTCCTTTTTTTGATAAGTTTTGCAACAAACGTTCTTTTCATGTATAAACAATGATTATTCTTTATTACTGTTTATTGTCGGACGTCCGACGATTGTAAACATTTACAAAGCATGGAAAAATAAAAGCATGAGCAAAGAAAGAACAAAATGGAACGTTTACAACAGAAAAAATAAACCTCTTCTATCGCTTGTCCCACTTCGTCTTCTTTACTCATGCCTGATCGAATCAGTAACACGTAAAGATAAAGACATTATTCGCTTTTTTTTGCAAGCCTTTGCAAATGCATCGTCAAATAAACAGCTTCTGCCTCATCAACAGGCAGTTGCAACGTTTGTTGCATCACTTTCACAAGCTTCCACGCAAGATTATAGCATATCGGATATTCTTCTTTCAATACTTTCGACAATTTTTTCGGCTCTTCCACTCGTTCTCCCTTTTTGACTCGTTCAATCGCATAACGCAAATGACGAATAAAACGTAAATAATGGATGCTGTCGCGTTCAATGACGATGCCGAGCTGTTCTTCCACGATGGCAACTAGCTTGGCAATGAGTTGGGAATGTTGATTCACTTCCGAAAGGCTTTGCCACGAAATTCCGCTATGAATATGCAAAGCGATAAACCCCGTTTCGCCTTCAGGCAGCTTTACATGCAGTTTTTCATTCAGCATTTCAACGACTTCTTGGGCGATTTCATATTCTAAAGGATATAAACTTTTCGTTTCGAGCAAAAATGGATTTTTCAAATCGAGACCTTGTTCAATTCGCTTGATCGTAAACGAAATGTGGTCAGTCAAAGCAACGTGAATATGTTCATTAAGCGGGGCATTTACACGTTTTTTAATATGTTGCATCACTTCGTTCATCACACCGATGAATTCTTCATCAAGTTCAGGAAGCAGCTTTTTATACTGCTCCTGTTCTTTTTCATTTTTCAAAATAAACCATTTTTCAACTGCACTTTGCTCGATGGAATCTCCTTTTTTCTTGCCAAATCCAATTCCTTTTCCAAGCAAAACGACTTCATCGTACTCTGGATGCGAAGCGATTAATACGTTATTGTTTAGCACTTTTTCAACTCGAAAGGACTTTCTCACAAAGCCCAACTCCTTTAATTTAAACGTTTACACAATACTATCATCTTACGCAACGATTCGCTATTCGTCAATGACGAAAAACATACAAATATTACGAGTCACAAACCAAACATTCGATTTATTTTATCGAATATTCTAAGTTCTCACATTTTACGGTTTTAGTATTTTTAGGATGTCATAATTCTTTATTATTACAACTTATATATCAAAGTGAGTAGATTAAGGAAGGAAAACACGAGTGTTGATTATCCATTATTTTACTTAAAAATACAGAATCGTATCGCTGAACACAAGCTTTTCTGCCACATCCCTCGGACAAGAACGCCAGCGGGCAAATGAATTTGCCCGCAAAGCGTTCATTGTTCGAGGAGGGCATGCGTATAGCATGCCCAGTCGGCAAGCGAATCGCTTGCCGACTCCGGCAGAAAAGCTAAGAATAGAGTCATTTAAACTGGTTTTTATTGGTTAATCAACACGCTTGGAAGGAAAAATACGAAATAAAATGGGCGAGAAAGCAGCCAACACAACCGTCTCAAAAGCGGAAACCGATCATGCCGCTGCGGTGCGAAAAACAAAAGCCGAGGCTAATCACTAGCCTCGGTTTGTTTATGCGACTTCCTTCATCGCCCGTTTCTCGGCAAAAAGCATCTTTAACAGTGGAGGGGTTACAAGCGTCGTCACAAGCACTACGACAACGATAGTTGAAAATAAATCGGTCGTTAAAAGTTTTGCCTCTAAACCGATGCCTGCAATAATGAGCGCAACTTCTCCACGCGAAATCATTCCCGCTCCAACCGCAACCGAACTTTTCCATGCAAATCCAGCTAATTTGGCGCCCAACGCCGCACCGATCAACTTCGTTAAAATCGCAAGCACACTCAAACCGACGATCAACCAAAGATGCTGACCAACGCCTGAAAGCTCGACTGCCACTCCAATCGATGTAAAAAAGACAGGAACAAAAATCGAGTAGCTAATTGTTTCGACTTTATGAAAAATTTCTTCTTTATAGTCCGTAAAGCTAATGCCTAGCCCCGCTATGTAGGCGCCAATGATCGCTGCAACCCCCGTTGCTTCGGCAAAATAAGCAAAGGAAAAGCAAATAATCAGCCCTGCAGAAATAATCGCTTCATCGACGCGCAGTGGCGCAAACCAGCGCAGTATGAGCGGCACGATTTTCCAAGCTGCCAAAATCGCCAGCGCGAAAAACACTACTTTTTTCAAAATGACTGCTCCGAGTTCGACATCGCTTCCTGTTAAGCTCATTAAAAATGCTAAGCCAATAATGACAAGAATGTCATCAATGACTGCTGCTCCTAAAATGGCAGATCCTTCTTTTGACTGCAATTTATTCATTTCTTTCAAAACTTGAACGGAAATACTCACACTTGTGGCTGATAATAGAAGGCCTAGAAAAACGGCTTGCGCAGTGGACAAACCGATCATTTCCCCGGCTACGTACCCTAGCGATAATGGTACAATAATTCCTAACACTCCAACGAACGTCGCTGCTTTTCCTGTTCGCTTAAACTGCTCCATATCCGTTTCCAGTCCTGCTATAAACATTAATAAAATGACACCGATTTGACTCACTTCTTTTAAAATTTCTGTGTCGCTCACGATTCCTAACACTGTCGGTCCAAGCACAATCCCGATTAGCAATTTCCCAAGCACCGCCGGCTGTCCGAGACGAACGCTAACGTCTCCGGCAATTTTGGATGCAAATAAAATCGCTGCTAGCTGTAAAATAAACATCGCTCACTCTCCTTTGAAATCATTTCAACTATGTATAACTACGTTTAGCGTGCGCAAAAAGTTTCGTTTTCAATAAAAAACGGAGGAGACCTAATTCGCCTAAAGGCAGTCTGCGTCCTAAGGAGAGCAGCGAAATGTCGCCATCCTTGGCTCCGTGAAGATCGCACAAGCCTAACCGAGAAGGCTCAGATCAAGCAAGCTTGTTCTTGCGTAGGTTATTTCAAAGAAGCTAACTCCAATGTGTTGCCGCTGAAAGACGGGACGGAGCTCATCACACCGATGGCGTTTGAAGCTAGAACATCGATTGAGAAAAATTGACACTTTCTTATCATAAAAAAACCTTATCCCTCCATAATGGAAGGATAAGGTTTTTTATTCAGCACGCCTTAGCTGTTCGTGCAACTGCTGCGGCAAGCGTTGAATCGATTCAATGATTCCATCTAATTTTGCTTCGATCCGATGAAGCAAATAAAACGTGACAACAACAGGAAACCCAACGTCAGAAATGAGCGATATATACGTTTCCATCAATCCACTCCATTCCATTTTACAGATTTTTTTAAAGGCCAGTTCAATTCATGAACTGGCCCCCTTAAAACTACGTCAATGCTACTTCTGTGACCTCTCTCTGCAACAATCTCGCCCCTTGTTTCCCGACAAGATCGCCGCCGCTTGAAGTGAAAATGTTAGCAGCAATAATCGCATCCATGACGGAAGATACTTGTTGTGCATTCACCGGTTCAACCGGATTATCAATGGCAATGCGAACCACTTTTCCTTGCTGATTTACAAATTGCAATTCGAGCGATTTCTCCATTCCCCTTTTCCCCCTTATCAGTTTGTAATGAAACGCATATCGCTCCGCTCAATTTGCGCCAGCGGATATGTTTGCAACGAAGCAAGCGCCTGCGAAACGGCAAGCAATTGTTCTGGCGTAGCAGTTACTTTGATGTTGCTGAAATTTTTACGTCTATAAACCGGTTTGCCTGCTTCATCCGTGCCAACTTCAAACACTAGACGAAGCTGGGATTGCTGAATGATCGATTGTGCCATGCCGTTCACCTCCTTTCACCTTTACTATCGCACGAAGATGAAAAAAGGATAGCTCGCTCCCAAAATTTTTTCCTAAAAAACACTTGAGTAAACTATTTGACAAATACCGATAGTAATTTTATGATAGGGATGCTTATTCAAGTTACTAAAAGTTAGTAAATTTCTTTTTATTATTAAGTTTAAGGAGGAATAAAAAATATGGCGAATCAAGTTATAGCGACTAAAGACTTTTTCGCAGTCGTTGATGAGCGTCAATCGATTCGAAAATACGATGCAAACATAACAATCAGCAAGGAAGAGTTAAGAAACATTCTTGAAACAGCAAGCAAAGCGCCGTCCGCTTGGAATTTGCAACATTGGCATTTTTTCGTGATTCATGGGAAAGAAGCGCAACGGCGTTTGCTTCCGATCGCCTATAATCAGCAACAAATTGTCGATGCTTCCGCAGTCATTGCCGTTTTAGGCGATCTTGAAGCCAACCGAAATACAGATACTGTATACGAGCCTCTTGTAAAAGCTGGATACATGACGAACGAAGTAAAAGAAACATTGGCGCAACAAATTGCAGTTGCTTATGAAAATAAACAATATGCACGCGATGCCGCATTAAGCAACGCTTCGCTTGCGGCGATGCAATTGATGCTTGCAGCTACAGCAAAAGGATGGGGAACGTGCCCGATCGGCGGCTTTGACGCTGAAAAATTTGTTGCAGAATTCCAAGTGCCAAGCCGTTATATTCCTGTGATGCTCATTACAATCGGAAAAAGCAGCGCACCAGCCCATCGTTCGACACGACTTCCAGTTGAAGCAATAACTACTTGGGTGGAGAAATAAGAAAAGTAAAGGCGGTTCGCTTATCCCCGAAGCGTCGCTAGGGGATAGCCGCCGAAACTATAAAAAAAAGAGGCTTTCCTACTTTAGGTCAGCCTCTTGCGTATGTTTATATATCGGCAACGACAAATAAACGGTCGTCCCTTTTCCGAGTTCACTTTCAATTTTTAACGTTCCTTTATGCTCTTGAATAATTTTCGTGCTAGTTGTTAACCCAAGTCCCATCCCTTTTTCTTTTAGCGTAAAAAACGGTTCACCAATTTTCTCAAGACGCTCTTTCGATATGCCTACTCCTGTATCTGCAATCACTATATGCACTACATTCTCTTCTTCCCATACACGTAAATCAAGCATTCCACCTTCTGGCATCGCTTCAATTGCATTTTTCATAATATTAATAAACACTTGAATAATCTGGTTTTTGTCCCCATAAATAAAAGCATGAGAAGCCTTATTGTTGATTAAAATATTTACATTATTTAACGTTGCTTCATGGCTGATTAAATGAACAACATAATCGATCGCATCGCTGAGAAGAAACGGTTTATAACAGTGGCTTTGCGGCTTCGCGAGCACTAATAATTCGCTTACAATTTGATTAATTCTTTCCAGCTCGTCTAATATAATATCCGTATACGCTTCTTTTACTTCTTTCGTTTCCCGCATCATTTGCATAAACCCTTTAATAGAGGTAAGCGGGTTTCGGATTTCATGTGCAATTCCAGCCGCCAACTCCCCGAGCACAGATAGCTTTTCTTTTTTCAACAGTAGCGTTTCTGCTAATTTTTGTTGCGTAATATCACGACCGATCGTTAGCAACCCTTTTCGCTCGCCATTTTCGTGAAACAAAGGCACCTTAATGACATCAAATGTTTTGATTTCGCCGTTTGGCGTCGGAAACGATTCTTCAGACCTTGTCATCGTTCCTTTTTCCCACGCTTCTTCATCCGTTTTGACACAATACGCAAACGCCTCTTTAAAAAATGGAACGATTTCTCCAAGATCAAGATCTGTTTTTCCAAAATAATCAACATCTTCAAGGTGGTATAACTTGCGACCAAAATCATTCACTCGCAGCCAGCGCCCTTCACCATCTTTAAAACAGACAAAATCGGGCATTGAGTTAATTAATAATGTTGACAACTGCTGCTCGTCTTTTGCTGTTTTCTTTAACCTTTCGCTTTTTTTCAGCATTTGATAAAGATAAACAGCTGACAAGAGGACAAAAATCCCACCTTTTCCTATGCTCACTACAATTTGTATAGAACGATCAAAATGAATGAAATGGGCCAATATATCTGTCAGAACAATCCAGCTGATACTGAATAAAAAATATACAACGACTGCCTTCTGTTTAGTAAACACTTTTACATCGAACCCCTAACGCGCTAAATCAATAATGTAAAAGCGGCGAAGCTACTAAGCTCCACCGCCCTTTTAACTTTGCGGTACAACCTGTATGTATTATTTACATTTCATGAACCCAATACAAAAGCTTACCTACTAATTGCTCTGCCTGCTCTTTTGACACCGCCTTTTCAAGCGATAAAAACAGCTTCTTTTGCAATAGTTCCGTTTCTTCTTCATAGCGAACCAAAAACGACCATTCGATGTCAGGAATGGCAACAACGATATATTCTTCCTTTTTATTTTCATAAATATAAACATTCGTCGTTGTTCGTCCATCCAATACATTCGCTTTTCTTATTTTCACGCGGCCACCTCTTCAACAGCCAATAAGATTTTGTTTTTATTTTATCAAAATTTTACAAAACGTTCAAATACAAATTAACTATTCATGAAAAATAAAGAATTTTCAAAAAAATTATTGACGAATTGTGACAAAAATGTGAAAATAGAAAAAAGCAAAAGGAAGTGATATCGATGAGAATTCGGACAATTTTAAAAAACGCGGTTGCTTCTTATGTAACGGTATTGGCTGTTCTCGTTTTGCTTCCTGCTTTTCTAATCACTAACGATATTAGCATAATTGAAGAAATGATCGAATCAATGAACACATCACAATAAAACTGCGGCTTCAACAACAGCCGCAGTTTTTTTACTTTATCGATGTGGATAATAGCCGTATGGAAATGGGGGCATTTCGTAATAACTCGATCCATACGGATATGATATCTGTCCGATTGGCATCTGTCCCGTTGTGCCTAGCATCGGAAAAACCGTTCCCGTTGCTGGTGCCCCTGGCATCATCGGCATGCTTGGCATCGGTGCTGTCCCTGGTGACATAATCACTCCCGTGTCTGAGCTTCCCATATCAGTCATCGGGTATGCCCCTCCCATCCATGGAGTTGCTCCATGCCACATTGGTTTCGGTTGACAACCACAAGAAGAAGCATGTGCATATGTGGCTGGTATCGTTTGTGCTGTTGGCATAGCAGGGAACACTGGTGGGTGATTTTCATCTCTTCCCCATTCGTCTACGTCATATCCCTCATCATACAAATAATGATCATTGAAATATTGATTCCAATCGTTCATATTCCTCGCCCTTTCTTTCATGTATTTAAGCATGGTCTATGACACATACCCATCATATTGTATGATTAAACAAGCAAAGGGTGTTTGCCTGAAAAGAAAATGGGTATTTATCCTACAAAAATCAATGGCCGTACGCTACAATAAAAATGAATTCGTGCATCATCGAGGTGAGCAATATGGATGAGACATTGGCTACAAAGCTTCTTAATGATTTGCGCGATGGAAAAATTTCCGAACTGCTTATAAAAAAGGAAGATTTCCTTCTTTTTCGCTCCGTCCTCGTCAAACGTAACGACTTTAAACATTTCCGCGGCATTGCCCAACGCGGCGGGGATATTATTTACCACTATATGAAAAAACCGCGAAGCTAACCCCTCCGAGCCGACTTTCGGAGGGAGAAGTCACGACCATTGCCGTTTTCGTAATCTTTTTAGCGCTGTTACTCTCCACTGTTTCACTGTTCCAACTGACACGCCTTCTTCTTCCGCGATCGTTTTTAACGGTTTGTTCTCCACAATATAGCCCATTACCCATTTCTTTTGCCGCTCTGTCAAACCTTGCAACATATCTGCCAATACGCTCCATTCGTCATCGTGAAGCGGAGCAGGAATGATGTTCGCAATTTCTTCTGTAAATAAACATTCTTTCTCTTTTCTCCTGCACTGTTTGCGCAAATGAGAAATCATCGACCAATACACTTTTTTGTATACAAAAGAGGAAAAGCTTCCTTTTTCCGGCTGAAATTGTTCTGAAGCTTCCCATAACGCAATTAAGCCGATCTGATAATATTCATCCCATTCTTTTGTCAAATGTAGTTTTTTCATGATGCTCACGATCATCGGACGATACATTTCTTCTAACTGCTCAAACGGCTCCATTGACAAACCCTTTCCCAAAAGCGCGCTTTCGTTTATTCCGCGGTACTATTACAATAAGGGAATGTCCATCACCTCGTCGAATAAGCAAATAAAGAAAAAAGGTGGTAATTCATCGGCAAAAAAGAAAAAACGAAGATAGAAACAGGGAATTTTTTTGATGGCTAACGCGAAAATCGGTCATTTCCCATAAAAAATTAAGAACAAAGGGGCTTTACTTGTACGTGAAAATGAGGCAAACTATAACAAATACAATGTAAAGGGGAATGGACATGCAAAAAGCAGAAGTTGGCAATATTATTGAATTTAAAAATGGATTGCGCGGCATCGTCGAGAAAGTAAACGAAAACTCTGTCATCGTAGATTTAACATACATGGAAAACTATAAAGAGTTAGATTTGCAAGAACGCACTGTCGTCAACCATAAAAATTACAAAATCATCAAGTAAAAAACCGGCCGAATAGCGGTCGGTTTTTTACGAAATATTGGTGACTTGGTCCGATTCATATATATAAATACCTTTTTGGCAAGATGTCGCCGCATAAAACATGGCTAACGCCACTTTTTTCGCTTCGATCGGCTTATATTTGCGCCATTTTCCAACAAATAAAAATGGCACGCGGCAAAGAACCCACTCCGCTGTTTTTTCTGCTAAACGAAACTCTTGACGATCCCCGAGTAATAAAGACGGGCGAAAAATGTGCAGCGATTTAATTGCCAGCCGCTGCAGCGCCTCTTCTGTTTCACCTTTGACCCGATTATAAAAGAAAGGTGACTGCGGATTGGCACCGATAGCAGAAACAGTTAAAAAGCTTTTGACATGGCATTTTTCCGCTAACGTAGCAGCACGCATCGTATATTCATAATCCACCTTAATAAATCGCTGTTTCGTTTTCGCTTTTTTCATCGTTGTGCCGAGGCAGCTGAACACGTCGTCCACATAAAAATAGCGCTCATACGCTTCTAATTCGTTAAAATCGATGACGACTTGCTGAAGCTTTTCATGTTCAATCGGCAGTTTTCGCCGCACAAAAATCGTGACTCGTTTGTAAACATCGGATTCAAGCAACAATGTCAAAAGCTCGCTCCCGATTAATCCGCTTGCTCCGATTAGTAGAGCTGTCCTGTCTTCCAAGACTAAAACCCCCAAATGAAAAAATCAATGTCATTATATATAAGTTTCGTAAAAAAAACTACTACTTTTTTGAACTTTTTCGAGTCACTAAAACAACATCTCCCCGCAAAAACGGGGAGATCGCGGTTAGCGGTTGTCTATTTTTTCTGGATATAAATCGTGGTTCATGAGGCGGTATTCCGCCATTTTTTCGTATTTTGTCCCCGGGCGTCCCCAGTTGCAGTATGGGTCAATCGAAATACCGCCGCGCGGTGTAAATTTCCCCCATACTTCAATATAGCGCGGCTCCATCACTTTAATTAAGTCGTTCATAATAATGTTTACGCAATCTTCGTGGAAATCGCCATGATTGCGAAAGCTGAATAAGTACAGCTTTAACGATTTACTTTCGACGCATTTTTTGTCAGGAATGTAGCTAATATAAATCGTCGCGAAGTCTGGTTGTCCGGTCTTTGGCATCTGCTTTAATAAGCAGGTGGACTATATCTTATTCTTATTCAACTGCGATATTGAATAAGAACCCTTGCGCTTCCACCATGAAAATGAATCTCATGGTGTACTCTACTCTCTTCCTCCATCACTACTCTTACTCGCTTCATGATAGAGTGATTTCGATAGTCTCTGCACCTTCCCTAAAAAAGCACAGATTCACACTTCTGTACTTTCTTTAGGGCTTGGCTCAGGGTTAGAGACATATTCCCTTCCCCTGAATTCACAAGGTTTAGCCGACAGTGTCACCACTGAAGTGTGCCCTCATTGACACAAACTAGTGAACTCCGGACAATTAAACTTCACGAAATAATCGCGATCAGGATGTTTGTTATCAAATACCTCTAACACTTCCGGGCTGTATTCGAACAAATATTTCGTTCCTTGGTTGCCAAGGAGCGTTAAATCTTTTAATTCTTCATCTTTTCTTCCTGCCATTTTTCATTCTCCTTTCTATTTTATACGCCGCGTTTGTTGCCCCAAAGAAGCGCATGCAGCTGCGGCAACACGCGAGCATCATTCATTTCTGGTGATTGCACCGCTTTTTCAACTAACCATTTCAGCTGATCAAGCAATTTCATCCGCAATGCTACGTCGTCCGCTTCCGTTACATCATCGTTGCCGACTTGCAAGTAAAAAGGAAGCATGTGATAACGTTCGTGAACGTTTTTCGCATATTCAAAATCTTCATCATTAAATACGACGACTTTTAAGCTAACGTTTGCAGTTCGACCGTTTGCTAACAGTTTGTTGATAATATCATCGAGCACCGCAAAATTCGTCTCCATTCCCGAACTTGGCGGCTTCGGGGAAATCGTTAAATCATCAATGCTATAAAACCAGTCTTGCCAGCGGCTTCCTTGCGTTTCTAGCGCTATGCGAATATTTTTTGACTTTAATAGCGCAATCAACTCATCTAACGATTTCAACAAAGCTGGATTGCCTCCGGAAATCGTGACATGGCTAAAACGGTTACTGCCTAATTCAACAAGCTGATTCCAGATGTCTTCTGCCGTCATTTGCTTGATTTCGTCTTTCGCCGACCCATCCCACGTAAACGCAGAATCGCACCAGCGGCAACGGTAATCGCAGCCGGCGGTGCGGACGAACATCGTCTTTTGCCCGATCACCATCCCTTCTCCTTGAATGGTCGGGCCAAAAATTTCAAGGACTGGGATCGTTTTTGCCATTATCGGTTCCCTGCTTTCGGCCGATATACGACGTAGCTCGTCGGCGATTCACGCACAAATACTTGCACGCACGTCGGGCGGTTTGGCAACGTATCAAGATGAGCTTGCACGATTTCCGCGATTTTTCGGGCCACGACTTCGGTTGTTGGAAAATCTTCCGCACGAGTATTGCTAAACAAATCGGTATGATCATTTATTAACGTATGATCAAATTTTCCGTGAACGATTTTCTTCAGCTGTTGAAAGTTAATTAAAAAACCGGACTCATCCAGTTCATCACCAGCAATCGTAATATTGACAAAATACGTATGGCCGTGCACGTTTGCGCATTTGCCCGCCGCTTCGTGCGGAATGAAGTGCGCTGCGGCAATTTGCATATCTTTATTTAGCTCATAGCGAAAATTGTGAAACACTTGCGGATAAATTTGATGAATCATCAGCCAATCGCTCCTTTCTTTTCCGCCATATATTGTTCAAGTCCCCGCTTGCGCAGCTTGCACGCTGGACATTCGCCGCATCCGTCCGCAATCACGCCGTTATAACATGTCAATGTCTTCATTCTGACAAACTCCAACGCGCCTAACTCATCGGCTAACTTCCACGTTTCTGCTTTATTGAGCCACATAAGCGGCGTATGAATGACAAATTGATAGTCCATCGCCAAGTTCAATGTGACGTTGAGCGACTTAATGAAAATATCGCGGCAATCCGGATAGCCGCTAAAATCCGTTTCACATACGCCTGTGACAAGATGGCGCGCCCCTTTTTGTTTCGCCAACACCGCGGCAAACGATAAAAACAACAAGTTCCGCCCATCGACAAATGTAGACGGAAGTTCTCCTTCTTTATGTTCAATCACGATATCGCTTCTCGTTAACGCATTCGGTGCCAATTGATTTAAAAGCGACATATCGAGCACCGTATGCGGAATGCCTAGTTCTTCTGCAATCGACGAAGCGACTTCGATCTCTAACCGATGGCGCTGATTATAGTCGAATGTAACCGCTTCAACTTCGGCAAATTGCTTCAGCGCCCAAAACAAACATGTCGTGCTGTCTTGGCCGCCGCTAAATACAACGACTGCCTTTTCCTTTTTCATCTTCGTTCGCTCTCCTTTCTTTTTTTCAAGAAGAAAGAGCGTTCTAAAACAAAAAAGCCATACCCTCCTAAGGATACAGCTTTCCCTAGTTTTTTATAGAGGGTTGTTCTAGAACCTCTCCCATACAAACAAAGCGTTCGTATGGATTTCTTCTATGATAAGATTTTTTCCTTCAATACTATACCACACTTCTTCACTCTATACTAGCCTTAGATTTGAAACGTTTCATGAAAGATGCATACATGTAAAGAGCAGGAATGTAGCCGACTAAAAGATAAAAGCCGGCCGTCGAAACGATTTTCCCAAGCTGCTCAATCTCCTCCCGCTTATTAAAAAAAAGTGATGCAATAAATAATATGATTAAAATAAATGGGAGAGAAACGCGTTGTTTTAGAGCCGCGATTCGTTTCAACCCACGCGTCACCGACCAAACAGCTAAACAAATAATCGGGAACACAACGAGCACATAAATAGAAATAATAATATATTCCATCCGTTCAATAAATGGAATTTCAGGAATTTTCCCGAGCGTCAATGTCGGCCATATAATATGCTTGATTTGCTCTTCATTATAAAAAACAGTGGAAATAAAAATCACCACTAAATAAATGAACATTGTAAAGACATTCGCCCATTGCGCCCATTTATGCGACTGTTGTCCGTCTTTCACGAATGAATAATACATCAGCAGCATTTCAAAGCCGAGATATTCGACCGTTACTTCTTTCGCCCCTTTGAAAATATCGATTACCGAATGGTCAAGAATCGGCAAGAAATTGCGATAGTGAGCATACTCAAGCGGGAAAAATAACATTGGAAAAATTGTCAAAAGCGGAATAACGACTCCCCATACGCATAATCCGACAACGACGCGAAACCCGCCAGATACGGTATAATACGTTAACAATAAAAGAATTAAACTAAATTGCCACGTCCCCATCAGCGGAAACATCGATACTTGAATCACTTCAATATATAATCGTAAAACAATCAATGCGAGCAAAAGAAAATAAACGACAAACCCTATATTAAGCACATTCCCAAACCATTTCCCAAAATATTGGATATTAATATTTGTAACATCTTCACTACTTCCTGATAGCTGAAAAATTTTGTATATCATCCATATGAGAAAATGCGCGGCTATGCCGGCAATAATAACGCTTATCCAGCCGTCATGCCCGGCTTTCTCATTTAAGTTTCGCTGAAAACTGAGAACCCCTATCCCTACTTGCGAACAATGGATCGTAAAAAAGACAAAAAACGGTGAAATTAAAAACCGTTCACGTTCCGCTTGTTTCATAAATTCCCTCCACATTCAGCACTCCGTTTATTCCCCAATGCCCGTTTGAACGATGTCGATCTTCACATGTGGACGAATGGTTAGCTGCTGATATTGTTGATAAAACGATTTTTCATTCCAGTTCCTTGTATGGCTGCGAACAAAATCGCCGATTCCGAGCGGATCGATTTCTTTTTTTTGAAAATAGGAAAGCAATGCGGTGATGTCTTTGTTTAAGTGTTTTTCCATTTGATTGCGCACAAGTTTAAACGCACGTTTATCTGGCAAATCAAGCCAAGTCGGATAATCGCGAATAACTGCTCGAATGTGAAGATGAATATCGATAACAGGCTGTTTTCCTTTTTTAAATGAATAGCGGGAAGTGGCAAACAAGTTTTCCAACAATACACGCCCTTTTTGTTTATTTCTGGAGATTGGTATTTGGTAAACACCATTTTTCGTTTGATCTAATAACATTTTCACAAGAAACGATTGGCGTAAATCGATTCGACCGACATAATGGCCATCATTAAACAAAGCAAGCCCTTCTAATTTCACGAAATTCCCCTTTTTTTCGAAATAAGGCAAAAATGGGTCGCGTCCCTTCCCGAAATAGTTGTATAAAAAAATATGCAAATTCGTATTCGGCAAGTTCATTTCGCGAATGTTTTGTTCGACAAGATTGGATAAATAGAGCGTATCGCTTAATGTCGTTTCAGCGGTAATGCGCAGCAACTCTTCCGCGTCGCCTTTTGCAACTGCTAGCTGTAAATGGCTGCCAACTTTATTGTTTCGTGCTAAGCTATGGACAATTTCCGTAATCCCTTTTTTCGCAAACGATTTGCCGAATAACACGAGTCTCATCTGTCCTTCTTCAATTGGCAATGCTGATTTGGACGAGAGTCGTGGAATTAAATCGTACGTAGTCGATGATTCAGTTGTCAAAATATCCGGCTTTGTCATCGGACCTTGACGAAAAGTCGGATAAATGGCAGTTCCAATATACTTCCCATTTTTCCAATCGTACCCCATCGCATGAATAATTTGTACTTGATCGACGATGCGGGAACTTTCACAGCCGGCAAGCAAAAACACGAATAGAAAAATGGAGTAGAGAGTCCTCCACATAAAGATCTCCCTTCTTATTCATCGATATCTTTTTTCTGTTTTGCTTTTTTCGGATCATATCGCCAAAACGTCCGCGGCCGCAAATAACTTGGACGTTTCGCTGTTAAATGATAAGGCGAACGGATGAAACTATCGGCAAAAGCTTTTACGCGAAGCGGATATAACGGCACAAAATAAGGATTGCCAAACGATTGTAGCTTCCCTAAATGAATCAGAAGTAAACAAATTGCGAAGACAATGCCAACACCCCCCCAAAACGAGGCAAAGAAAATGATCGGAAACCGGATGAAACGAATTGTATTCGACATTTTAAAAATCGGCGTCGTAAATGAGGCAAGTGCGGCTAACGATACGATAATAAGCAAAATGTTGCTTGTAAGAGCGGCCTCCACAGAAGCTTGTCCAATGACAATCCCGCCGACAATCCCGAGCGTTTGCGCCACTTTTGTCGGCAAACGCGCCCCTGCTTCCCGCAACAGCTCGATCGTAATTTCTAAAAACAATACTTCCAGCGTTGGCGGGAACGGAACGTTGGAGCGCGAAAAAATAATCGGTCCGAGCAAATCTTTCGGAATCATTTCATAATGGTATGTTAAAACAGCTATATAAATAGGCGATGCTAAAATCGAAAACATAACGCCAAATAAGCGAATCAACCGGAAAAACGAACCGAGAATCCATGGCAAATAATAATCTTCCGGAGATGTAAAAAAATCAAATAATGTTGATGGACCTGTAATGACATAAGGAGAGCCGTCGGCAAAAATCGCCACTTGCCCCCCAACCAATGCGTATATGACTCTGTCGATTCGCTCGGTTGATACAAACGAAGGAAACGGGGAAGAAGAATTGTCCGATATCATTTGATCGATTAATGACGTATCAAACACAACATCAAATTCAATTTCGCTTACCCGCTGTATTACGGTTTCGATCGTTTGATCGTTGGCAATTCCATTAATATATGCAACCACCACTTTCGTTTTTGACATGGAACCAACCGTTAGCTCACGAAAAATTAAATTTGGTGTCACAATTTGCCTGCGTAATAAATGTAAATTTGTTCCAATATTTTCAACAAACCCGACTTTCGGTCCGACAACACTAAACTCATTTTCCGAGTCATTATTTTGCCGCAACCCTAAATTTTCGCTGGCTAAATTGATGAGCGCACAACGGTCGGTAGCGTCTAAAAGTTGAATCATCGCAAAACCTTTTAATAGTTTTGTTTCAATCATTTCGACATCCGCTGTCACTTCGATTCGCTGAATGGGAATGATTTGCTGTAAATCATGAATGGAGAGAGAAGAATGCTCCGACAAATCTTGCTGCAAATGACAAAGAACATGTTGTTGCAGCAATTTCGGGTCTACTAATGAATCAAAATAATAAATCGAAAAATAGTGCCCGTTCGTTTGAAACGGAAGATGAACAAAATCGCTTGATTGCTTCAACGATTTTAGTAAATGCGACAATGTTTTCGTTTGTTTTTCTAGTTTGTTTTTTTTAAATAAAAACGAAAAAATAGACATTTCAATCTCCTCAAATGCTCGCTCATTTATTGGTTAGTTTCTCAATCTCTTCATACTTTTATACAGGCGTGTTGATGAACCATTAAAAACTAGTTGACATCGCTCTATTCCTATATAAATACAACTGGGAGGTTTAACTTATGACTGACGAAAAAGCAGACTCCCTATTTTTTCGACTGTCGGAGGCAAGCCTTTGGCTTGCCTGCGTCACGCCTTCGCGTGACAGAGGACCGAACAACGAGCCGCCTCCCAGACAAATAAATTTGTCTGGGAGCGGTGTTGTTCGGTCGCCCGACAGTCGAAAAATAACGAGTACTCCATAAAAAAGAAAAATGTTAAAGTTTCAACGTGCATTTATATAGCTTTTCTGTCATGACTTTTATACATATTTCCCATTTTTGAGTTGATGAATTTGAATTTTCAGTATATATTGAAAGAAACGAGAACGGAGGGGGGATCATAATGAATCGGTTACTAAAAAAGCGACGAGCTCAACAAGCGCTAAAAAAAGTCGTTCGAGTTGCTGAACAAATTGAACAACAACTTGACAAAAAAATACCGCTCGAGGAACAGATCGAGCCGATCCGCACACTTCTTGACGAACAGCTGCGGCAAGATGAATATTTTGTCATTGTCGATGAAAATGGCTATGCCATCGTCCATACGAATCGGCTGCGTGAGGGAAGAACATTTTCCGATGAGGTAGGAAAAAAAGCGGCGAAAACAACTGAACCGCTTTTGCAAGCATATATGCGCGATACAGGAGAAATGCTGATTGATGCAAGTTGCCCTCTATACAAAGACGAAACAGGAAAACAATTTAATTTGCGAATGGGGAGACTGTTTCATCGACCGTATTTACAGCTTCACTTTCTATGTTTATCGACTGTTCCAGCTATCATTAGTTATCTTGTCGCTTCAATCTTTTCTTTATCTCTCTTATTCGCCTTTAGTTTCACCATTGTAATCAGTTTTGCCATAAGTGCTTTTTTTTACAAAACGATCGTCAACGAGTTGCGTCATTGGTACGGCGTAACACGCACAGTTTCTTCTGGAAATCTTAACGCAGAAGTGCGCACTACTAAAAAGCGAACAGAATTTCACCAAATCGGCTACGAACTAAACAAAATGATTTTAGGAGTGCGTACGATCTTATCTGAGCTAGCCAAAGCGACACAAACAGTACAGCAAGTTAGCGAGCATCAGCAGTTTGAAACAAAACGATTATCTGAATCGTTTGATGAAATCGCCGCTGCAATGGAAACGTTCCGTGAAGGAGCCAAACAGCAAACCACCTCCGTTGAGCTAGCCAATCGCTTCGTAGCAAATATGTTGAGAGAAGTATGGAATATGCAAAACGAATTTGAAAGCGTTGTCAAACAAGCGCATGAAGCGATGAAATCCGTGAATGAAGGGACTCGTTTGATCGACCTCACTAAACAGCAAATGAATGCGATGCAGCGCGACATGAATCAAACAACTGCTCTTATTCGTTCCGTTTCCGAAGAAGCCAATCGTGCTGTTGAAATGATTTCTGCGATTACAGCGATTGCAAAACAAACAAACTTATTAGCGCTAAATGCTTCGATTGAAGCCTCAAGAGCAGGTGAAGCGGGGAAAGGGTTCGCGATCGTCGCACAAGAAGTAAGAGTGTTAGCCGAAAATACGAATGCGTTTGCTGGCCAAATTTTATCATCGCTTAAAACAATGAGAAACATGCTAAATGATGCCGTACAAGCTGTACAACAAAACGGGGAAAATGCCAGCAAAACGATGCACTCATTGTTAGAAACAAGCAAAACTATGGAATCTTTCCAACAAATGTTTACAGAAATGAATGCGCTTTTACTCCGTAATCGAAAACACGTCGAACGCATTACAAATGATGGTGATGAATTAAAACAAACTATTGAAGGCGTTCATAACATTGCGAAAGATTTCACAAATATGGTTCATGAAACGACCGCAGGGTTAGAACAGCAAACGATCGCGATCCACGAATTAGCGAAAGAAGCAGCTCTTCTTTCGAAATCTATTCAACAGCTGCAGCAAATTGTCAACCGGTTTCATCAATCATAAACACGCGAAGAGGAGGGTGTCCCAAAAGTAACGGGGCACCCTTTCTTATCACCATATATACGCACGAAACACTTTCGTAATATATATTGTATCTTCCTTGAAGAAAGACGACCTTTTAAGACAGCCTCTTTTTCTATCGATCATATACGCACGAAATAACAACGAAAAATCCCATATGTTGTGTTCCGTTTAAGGGCAGGCAATCTGTAAGTCAGCCTCTTATGATTGAGGAATTTTGCGAACCGCAAGTAAAAAAAGAAACAAAAGGCTGATATACCCAAAAAGCGGATATAAAAATGATAATAACGAACTGTAACGAAACGAACTAATGATGTACAAAGTGATGAACAACACGCTCAGAAATAGAAAAGGAGAAAACGAATAAAACTGCCGGCGCAGGCCAAACACACCGCCAACAAGAGAAGTGAAAATTTCCCCGTAAATGACGATGAGATAAAACCAGTAAAAATAAGCAAAAAACGTGCGAATGATTTCAGCCATCGGAATGTCGTAATGCAATACATGCGGAAAAGAAAGCAAGACGAAATGGCTACTTAACAAAATGACCGTTAACAACATCCCGCCAAGCATCGCCCCCCATTTCACAGTGCGTTCATCTGCTGCTTCTGTCGCGAGCGGAACAAGAACGGTTTGCGCCATCGCTAAATTAAACGCCGCATAAGAAAGCGGAGAAAAAAACGCACGCCACGACTGATGAGGAAAGAAAGAGACGTTACACCATTTCTCCCCAATCACCATCTTCCCGAAAAGAAAAAAGCTAAATAACAACATCATCGGTACAATCAGCACGTTGACCGCAAATAAACCTTTTATATCATACAACGTTACAGCCAATATAAAACTGAGTGTAATGACTATCCCCATTTGTTTTGGAAGACCAACCTGTTCTTCAAACAGTGCCCCCGCTCCTGATAACATGACAGATGTTACACCTATTACCATGATTGTCATCATTAGTGTAATGATTGGGCTAGCCGCTTTGCCGAATAAATAGTCGTTCAATTGTTTATATGAAGAAGCGCGCAAGGCTCGTGCCATCATCATCATGCGCGTCCCGCCCCATGTAAACAATCCACCGCTAATGACAATGCCAATCGTCCCAAACGCGCCGTATTGCGTAAAAAATTCGACAATCTCTTTTCCGGTTGCAAATCCAGCACCAATGACCGTTCCGACATATACCGCGGCAACTTGCCAAGCCCCTAACCATTTTTTTTGCACTTTTCTCACCTCGTCTTTCTTGTTCCTCACATGTTTATATATGATTATGAAGGCACGGACAAAGAAAGACGAAAACAAAAAAGAAAAAGAATGCCTTTTTTAGACATCCTTTTTACTGAATCGTTAGTTGTTTAACTTACTGTTCGTGCAATTCATCGATGTGATGCTTGCGCGACAACGATATCCGTTTTCGGCATATTGTGCATATTGCGTGCGGTAACGTGAGCAACAATCGAATACGTTCCTGGTTCGGTAAATGTTTTTGTAATCGCGTATTTTCCATTTCCTTTATGTTTTGCTTTAGCCATTTCATGTTGCTCGTTTCCTTGTTTCCAAATTTCAAATTTCACTTCGTCGGCATCGGTCACTTTTTCGTCTCCATATGTGACGACACACGCAATTTCTGTTTCTTTATTCAGATCGATTGGCGATTTCGTTTCGATTTTGACATTTAAAACCGCCGGTTCATCATCGTTTTTTGTTTGGCCGCAAGCTACCAGCAAAACGATCATCATGACCAATCCAAAAAAAAACGCATGTCGCTTCAAATTCTTTTCTCCCCTCTCTTTTCTCTCTTTGTTCACTATACCATACCTCCTCCCCGCTACATGCCATTGTTCACATTTTTTTCAAAAACATTTCATCGTTCGCACAAAAATTTTAAAAAACTACTTGAAAGTCAAAAAAGGTCAAAGTATAATAAAGTCAGAAAGGTCAAATATAGTCAAAGTTAAATCAATAAATAAAAAAGGAGGTTATGCTTCATGATGTGCCAAGCATGCCAACAAAATAAAGCAACGGTATTTGTTAATTTGCAATTCAATCATGAGAAAAAACAAATGCATCTTTGCCATGAATGTTACGAAAAACAAAAACAAGAACTTGCAATCCCAATGAGTTTTGGATTTGGAAATTTTCCAACATTCTCGTTTGATAATTTCTTTATGAATGAATTTTCTCCGACTGCAGACATGGAAAAGGCGCCAGCCTATGATTCCGAGCGAGCGAAACGTCAAGGAAAAGGCGGCGGCTTCTTAGATCAATTCGGGCGCAACTTAACACAACTCGCAAAAACGGGACTCATTGATCCTGTCATCGGCCGCGATAAAGAAATTGAGCGAGTCATTGAAATTTTAAACCGACGCAACAAAAATAATCCGGTGTTGATCGGTGAACCTGGCGTCGGGAAAACAGCGATCGTTGAAGGATTGGCGCTAAAAATTGCCGAAGGGCAAGTCCCGGAAAAATTGTTGAACAAAGAAGTCTATTTGCTTGATGTCGCTTCTCTTGTTGCGAACACCGGCATTCGCGGACAATTTGAAGAACGGATGAAAAAGTTAATCACAGAATTGCAACGCCGCAAAAATGTTATTCTTTTTATCGACGAAATTCATTTGCTTGTCGGCGCAGGTTCGGCAGAAGGTTCGATGGACGCAGGCAACATTTTAAAACCAGCACTTGCCCGCGGCGAATTGCAAGTCGTCGGCGCGACAACATTGAAAGAATACCGGCAAATCGAAAAAGATGCTGCGCTTGAACGCCGCTTCCAGCCTGTCATTGTCCATGAACCGACAGTCGAACAAGCGATTGACATTTTAAAAGGCATTCAAGCAAAATACGAGCAATTCCACCATGTCAAATATACAGATGAAGCGATCAAAGCGTGCGTTACTTTATCACATCGTTATATTCAAGACCGCTTCTTGCCAGACAAAGCGATTGACTTGTTAGATGAAGCCGGATCGAAAGCGAACTTGCGCATCGGCCCAACCGACGAAAAGCAAATTCAAGAACGCCTTGCGCAATTGGCGAAAGAAAAAGAAAAAGCAGCGAAAGAAGAAAACTACGAACTCGCCGCAAAATTGCGGGATGAAGAGCTCAAGTTGGAAAAGCAATTGCAAAACGCAAAAGCACAAGAGACGCCAGTTGTTGATGTCACTGACATTCAACAATTAATCGAAGAAAAAACCGGCATTCCTGTCGGCAAGCTGCAAACCGATGAAAAAGAAAAAATGAAACATTTAGAAGAAAACTTAGCGAAAAAAGTGATTGGCCAAGAAGAAGCGGTAAGAAAAGTAGCGAAAGCAATCCGCCGCAGCCGGGCTGGATTAAAGGCGAAAAACCGTCCAATTGGTTCATTCTTATTCGTCGGACCAACAGGTGTCGGAAAAACAGAGTTGTCGAAAACATTGGCCGAAGAACTATTTGGATCAAAAGACGCGATGATCCGCCTCGATATGAGCGAATATATGGAGAAACATTCCGTATCGAAATTAATCGGTTCGCCTCCTGGCTACGTTGGCCATGAAGAAGCGGGACAATTAACGGAAAAAGTGCGCCGCAACCCGTACAGCATTATTTTGCTTGACGAGATTGAAAAGGCGCACCCGGACGTGCAACATATGTTCCTGCAAATTTTAGAAGACGGCCGCCTCACAGACAGCCAAGGCCGCACCGTCAGCTTTAAAGATACGGTCATTATTGCGACAAGCAATGCGGGTACGACTGACAAAAAAATTACCGTCGGCTTTGAAAAGGATGGAACACCGGCACAAACAAGCATTCTCGATACGTTGCGTCACTACTTTAAGCCGGAATTTTTAAACCGTTTTGATGCAATTATTGAATTTAAACCGCTCGAAAAAGACCATATGCTGCAAATTGTCGATCTTATGCTAGATGAATTAAAAGCGACGTTAAAAGAACAACAAATCGAGGTAGAAATTTCGCAAGAAGCAAAAGAAAAATTAGCCGAACTCGGCTACCATCCAGCATTTGGCGCTCGTCCGCTTCGCCGCGTCATTCAAGAACATATCGAAGACCAAATTGCCGATGTATTGCTCGATGAAACGGACGTAAGCGCGATTCACATCGATATCGAAAACGGCAACATTGTCGCTAAGCCAAGCTACAAACAAAACGCCTAATCCGTTTCATGGCGGACTAGGCGTTTCTTTTTATTTTTTCGCAAGCCCGTTCATTAAAAATTGAATCGTTCGCTCCATTTCCGCGTCATCATCCCATTCGTAATCAGGCATGATCATGAAACGTGCGGCGAAAAATCCGGCAATTGTCGTAATGGTCAATCGAATCACCGACTCAACAGGAAGTTCAACGATTTCTCCTTTTTCTTGAAAATGTTCGATAATTTTCTTGAATTTTTCATACACATGTGTCTTAAAAATCGTTTCAAACTGTTTTTTAATTTCGTCATGAAAAGCAATTTCTTGCCAAAAAACACGAATGGCCGGCAAGTATTTTTTTACAAATTCATAACGATTTTTCCAAACAGCGCGAACAAAATCTTCATAGTGTTCATACTGATTTTCAAATACTTCTTTGGCAAATTCTTTCGCTAAAAACGGCGCAACCGATTGAAACAACGTTGGCATCACGATCGCTAACAGCAAATCTTTTTTCGTTTTATAATGGCGAAAAATCGTTCCTTCAGCCACCCCTGCCCGTTTGGCAATCTCACTCGTCGATGTAGCGGCATACCCTTTTTCCGCAAACATTTCAATCGCTGCTTCTAAAATTTTGATTTGCTTTTCGCTCCATTTCCCGTCTTCCTCGTTAAATTTCAACAACTCCTTTAACCATTGTTCCTCGTTCATTTGACAACAACCCCTTGCAGTTAAAGTTTTCGATATTTTTTCAAGGCAAATACGTTTAACGTGACAAAAATAATAGCAAATCCGAATAAGGCAAGCAAATCGGTGCGAATGTCGCCGAGCCCCATTCCTTTATACATCACGCTTTTTAACGCATCGCCGCCGTAATACATCGGCATCACTTTCGCAACCGCCTGCAACCAACTGGCCATTTCCTCGACCGGAAGAATTCCAGCAAAAAAGATTTGCGGGATAATGACGATCGGAATAAATTGCATCATTTGAAACTCCGAATTGGCAAACGCCGATAATAAAATCCCTAACGATAATGCAACGAGCGCCAGCAATAAATTGATCAAAATGACATGCCATAAAGAACCTTCAAGCGTAATGTCCAATACTTTCACGGCAAAAAAGACAACGATGAGCGTCTGGATCACCGCAAATGTTCCATATCCTAACAAATAGCCAAAAACGATTTCGCTGCGGCGGATCGGCGTCGCCATTAAGCGGTCGAGCGTACCTGTCGTCCGTTCGCGCAGTAGCGCAATTCCCGCGATGAGAAAGACGAAGAAAAAGACGAAATACCCCACTAATATTGGACTTAATGTATCAAAAAACGAAGTATCTTTATCGCCGTATACGTACGAGGTATGAACGGTCGGCGGCTGCATCTGTTCCATTTTCACCGGCGCGTGCAGCTGTTGTTGAATTCCGTGCAAAACTTTTTTCATCATGGCTGCTTGTTTTTCTGCTGCCTCGGCTGCGATCGTTTGTTGAATTTTGATTTGCAGCGCTTTTGCTTTCGATGGATCGGAATTTTCAAACGTTAGGCGAATGTCGTCTCCTTTCATTTGCATAAATCCGTCTAACTGATCGTCGACAATCGTTTTTTTGACATCGCCCGCCCGCTCATATTCGATCACATCAATCTCTTTCTTTTTTAATTGTTTGACAATAGCCGCATCGACATGAGCCACCCCTAATTTCGGATTTTCAGTTGTGTTGTCCGTAAATAAAAAGTGAAACAGCGTTAAAATAAATAACGGTGCGACAAACATTAAGCCAAGCGTCCGCTTGTCGCGCAACATTTGTTGAAAAATTCGTTTCACAACCGCGATCGTTCTCATACGCGTTTCCCTCCCGCCTTCACGAATACGCCTTCTAAATCTTTTGCTTCGTATTGCTGTTTCAACTCCAATGGTGATCCGCTTGTAATAATTTTTCCTTCTCTTACCATCGCTAACCGGTCGCATTTTTCCGCTTCATCCATCACATGTGTCGTAACGACAAGCGTTTTTCCTTGCTTTTTCAATTCGGATAATTCGTTCCAAATCGATAACCGCAATTCCGGATCGATACCAACGGTTGGTTCATCTAACACGAGTATTTGCGGGTTGTGAATAAGCGCAATTGCCAGCGACAGCCTACGCTTCATGCCTCCTGAATACGCCATCACTTTTTTTGAAAGATGAGGTGTAAGCTGTACTAATTCTGCCGCATAAGCAATGCGCTGTTGTCGCTCTTCCTTTTTTAGCTTATAGAGAGAAGCAAAAAACTGCAAATTTTCTTCCCCTGTTAATTCTGGGTATAACGCATCCGATTGGGCCATGTAGCCGATTTTAGATAAGACATCCATGCTTGGCATCGCAACGTCTAATACGTTAACTTTTCCTGCAAAGTCGCTATCCATTCCGACGAGAATTCTCACAAGCGTTGTTTTCCCCGAACCGGAAGGACCGATTAAGCCGTATATTTCTCCTTTTTTGACCGCCAAATCGATGTTGCTTAATACTTCCTTCTTTCCAAACGATTTGCTTACTTGTTCAGCAACAATGGTGAAGCTCATTATATAGCCTCCTTTTTTATATGAGTGATTACTCACATTTATTATAATATATGATTTTAATATTTCAAGTGAGTACTCACTCATTATTGTTATTAGTTTGTTTGCGTTTGAAAAAAGCAACATCGGCTCTTTCGTTGCACCACGTTGCTTGGCGTCGCGCTATTAGCAAGCAGTATTTTCTTCTATCCTCAAGTAAAAAAAGCAACGCAAAAACAGGAGAAAAACAAAAACTGTCATGGAGCGAAAAAATAAAGCGGCTGTTAACCAGCCGCTTTTATTTTTTTGCTCCATATCCTAACTTTTTCAATAGCGAAATCGCTTGTTCTTTTTCCTCCGCTGTCAATCCGGCAAGAGTTTCATGAATCGTTTGCTCATGTTGCGGAAATACATTCTCAATGAATGTTTTTCCTTTTTCGGTAATCGAAGCATACGTGACACGGCGATCTTTTTCACACGCTTTCCGAACAATTAATCCTTTTTTTTCAAGTTTATCAATGACGTACGTAATGCTGCCGCTCGCAAGCAAAATTTTTTCGCCGATTTGTTGCAACGGCTGATCGCCTTTATGGTAAAGCAATTCCAGCACAGCAAATTCAGTCGGATTCACGCCAAATGAATGAATCGATTTATTCACTTGATCGCTTACTGCACGGTACGCCCTTGATAATACGATAAATAGCTTTAATGATTGCGAAATTTCTTCTCTTCCCGCCACCTGTCATCAAATCCTTTATTCTTCGAATTCGAAGCCATTGTAGCGGAAAATCCTATCTTTGTCAATGAAGTGATTCAACCTAAAACAAAAAGCACAGAAACTTGCTTATTTCACCACTTCTTCTTTTTCCTCATACGGATGCGCCACCCATCCCGACGGGTCAATGAACAAGCGAACTGCGACGACTTGACGGTCTTCCATCAACGTGAAGAAATGCGGATTGCCTTCCGGTACGGAAATAACATCTCCCGCTTCTAACTCCACATTAAAATAGCCTGTTTGCTCATCTCCTTTAATGATAAAAATGCCATGACCGGCTACGATGGCACGGACTTCATCTTCTGTATGGATATGCACTTGCTCAAACTTTTTCAGCAATTCTTCTAAATTCGGCGTCGCATCCGAAAGAGCGACGACATCCCACGTTTTATATCCTCTTCTTGCCGCTAAATCTTCAATCTCTTCTTTAAAAGCAGCCAAAATCTCTTCTTTTTCTTGGTCATTAAGGACAAATTTGTTTTTCAAATGCTCCGGCAATTTATGGATATCCCAATGTTCATAAAGAACACCTTGCTTTTGTAAAAAATTAGATACATGCTCATGCCCTTGAATAACTTCCCCGGTTTTTCTTACTTTAATAACCGCCATTTCCTTCCACTCCTTCAGTTTTTATTTTTTAAACAAACCTATGCCAATGTTTTAGCTCCCTTTAGCTGCAATAGCTTTACATGGTAGCTAAATAAAAATTCACACGCCTCTAAAAACTTTTTTGCTTCAAACGCATTCCTCCCCCATACCGTAATGCCGTGGTTGCGAATGAGCACCGCCCCTGCATCCTCGTGTGCGTGTTTAGAAAACTCCGCGGCAAGCGTTGGAATATGCGCATGATTTCGAATAATCGGAATACGAAACACGGCATCTTCTTCCCAAAGACCGAACGCTTTTATAATTTCCTGGCCGGTAAACACAACCTCCCCGTCATCTCCGTACAGTTCGGAAATGACGTTATTGTCAATCGTATGAACGTGAAGGGCGCAACCCGCCTTTGTTTTTTTATAAATTTCGACGTGTAATAGCGTTTCTGCTGACGGTTTCAAATGCGTCGCTTCAGCCGGTTGACCGAGCGCATCCACGAGAAGAAAATCTTCATCCGTTTGCTTTCGTTTATCTTTTCCGCTCGCCGTCACAAAAAACGTAAGCGGATCATCTGTTACTTTGATCGATAAATTGCCGCTTGTTGCAAAAAACCAGTCGCGGGCGGCCAATTCCTTCTTCACATCAGCTAGTTCCGCCCATTTTTTTCGTTGAATGCTCATGCTTTCACCCCAATTCTCTCAAAAAACGCCACCACATCGTAAAACGTCGTAAACGGTGTATGAGGAAGACGAAGCTCTTGGCATTTTTCAAGCAAAAAGTCGCGCGCAATGACGTGATCGGCAAGCCGCGCCACCGCTAAATCCGTAATCGAATCACCAATAACGATTTTCGTCGCATCTTGCGGCGCTAATTTTCGCAACAACGACGGCTTGCAGCAACCGCAGCCGTTTTGGCAATGCTCATCGCACGAGTGCGGCCACGTGATGCGAATCGTTTCACCGCTAAAATCCGAGCCATTGCAAAAAATGCGATCTTTTCCCACTAGCCCGTCTAATAGCGGATAGACGAAAAAGTCGATGCCGCCGCTCACGATGTAAAGCGGAATATCCCTCTCTTTCAAAAACGCGACAAATTCGCGAAAGCCGTCACGGATGCGAGCCGTTTGCAAAAGAAAATGGATGATCTCCTCTTTCAAACTAGAAGGAAGAAGGGAAAATAATCTCCCGACTCCTTCCTGCACGGAACAGCGCTGTGCCAATATGTCGTCTTTAATCGCTTCCCATTCCGGCGGAGCAAACCGCTTCATCACCGCAATAATGTTGTCGCTATTTGTAATCGTTCCATCAAAATCACAAAAAACAATAGGTTTCGTCATACTGTCACCTCATGTACGCCCCATAAAGCAATCGCCTTTTGCAATGGTTCGTTTTCTTTTACCGCCACTTGAAGCGGTCTTCTTGCTAATGTTGCATCAATTGCGGCACGGAACGCTTTTCCGCCGCCTGCTGCGCCATCCGGATGTCCATGCACGCCGCCACCCGCGTTAATGACGCTATCGATGCCGAAGTCATGAATAAGCAATGGCACCAATCCAGGGTGAATCCCCGCCGACGGAACAGGGAACGTTCGCTTGAACGGTTCTTCTTTCGTCAGTTCATCGGCAATACCTAGTGCTTCTTCTTTCGCCAAAGCAACACTTCCATATGGAGACGGGAAAAGCGAAAAATCTGCGCCAGCCATACGAAGCAATTTGCCGAGCAATAGCGGATTGCCTACGCCATAAAACTCTGAAGGCGTCATTGCTCCGCTAAACGCTGGATGTGCCATAATCGGAATGGAAATATCGTCATCTTCACGCAATCCTTGCAATACATCTAAGCCATAAGCGAACACGTTGAACAAAAGCATATCGGCGCCTAATTCAACTGCACGTTTTGCTTTTTCTTTTAACTCGAACGTTTTTCCTGTCAGATTAACAGCATATAGCGTCTTCTTCCCCGTTTTTTCATATACGTCGTTGAGCGCCGCTTTTCCTGCAACAATCCGCTTTTCGAACGGCGTCAATTCGTTTTCAAACAAAATTTCGTCATCTTTGACAAGATCAACACCACCAAGCGCCTGCTCTTTTAGCTGCTCTGATAAATAGGACAAATCGCGACCGATGACCCCTTTAAAAATGCTCATGAGAAGCGGGCGATCGTGTACGTCAAGCTTCTCGCGAATGCCTTCGATTCCGAAGCGCGGCCCCGGAAACTGTTGTTTTAATTCATCAGAAAATTCAAGATCGATTAATTTGATCGTGCCATCCAATGATAACTTCCCGAACACGGTCGTTAAAACCGCTGGAAGATCCGCACTAAAGTTCAAGCTCGGATAGGCGATTTGAACGAGTCCTCGCTTTAAGCGTTTACCGAAATAAAGATTTGTGCGTTCGCTTTCTTCAAGCGGTATGACGCTTACGACAACACCTTTATGCTTGCGGAGCTGTTCTTGTTCTAAAAGCGGCAAATCCGTCCATGAGCCGACCGTAAGTCCGAGTGCAATTCCTTCCGCTTTTTTCGCTAAATCTTTTTCATCATGAAGCAAATATGTGGCAATGACTTGACTCATCCTTCGTTCCTCCAGTCCATAAAAAAACCTCTTCATAAGAAGAGGGGTTCCATTCACACTCTTCTTATCTCTCAGCGTGCTGCTGCAAGAATTAGCACCGTGCTTAACAACTGTTAAGTCGGTTGCCGGGCTTCATTGGGCTCGTCCCTCCACCTGCTCTTGATAAGAATGTTGCGTATATTTATTTTTTCGAAATTTTCATGTTTGCAAATTTAACAAATTTAATTCGAATTATGACAGGAATGTTCCAGCATGTCAATCATTTTTTACTGCACGTTGAAAAATATTGAGTTTCGCAATACGAGCTGCCGCTTCTTGCAAGCGCTCTTCGCTTGTGAGCAAGCCGACGCGCACATACCCTTCGCCGTGCTCGCCAAAACCGATGCCCGGCGCAACCACAACATGTGCTTTTTCTAACAACACATCGGCAAACTGCTCGGATGTCCATCCAGTTGGCACAGGAAGCCAAGCAAAAAACGAACCAGCCGGAGCCGTTACGTTCCATCCGATTTCCCGAAGTGCATGAACGAGCGTATTGCGCCGCGATTCGTATAACGACACAAGCTCATGAACGCACTGTTGGGATCCAAGAAGCGCCACGGCCGCCGCCTCTTGAATCGCACCAAATAAACTGACATATAAATGGTCTTGCAGCAAGTTGATCGCCGCAATCACGCTTTCATTGCCAACGGCAAAGCCGATGCGCCATCCCGCCATGTTGTATGTTTTCGAGAACGTATAAATTTCAATGCCGACTTCTTTCGCCCCTTCTGCTTGCAAAAAGCTGATCGGTTTCTGCCCGTCAAAGCCGATCGCGCCATAAGCAAAGTCGTGGATGACACAAATGCCGTGCTTCTCAGCAAATGAAACCGTTTCTTCAAAAAATGTTTTTGTTGCGATCGCACCGGTTGGGTTGTTTGGATAGTTTAAAAACATGAGCTTTGCCTTTTTGCTGACATCTTCTTTCAATTCGCGGTAATCCGGCAAAAAACCGTTTTCAGCCCGAAGCGGCATCATCGCCATTTCAGCTCGCGCAAGCGCCACACCGGACCAATAATCCGGATATCCTGGATCCGGTACAAGAACGACATCTCCCGGATTTAATAAGCATTGCGGGATTTCCACAAGTCCCGCTTTTCCGCCAAATAAAATAGCGACTTCCTTTTCTGGATTGACTGTAACGCCGTATTCCCGCTTATAAAAAGCGGCCACCGCTTCCTTCAAAAACGAATAACCGCGAAACGGCGAATACTTATGATATTTCGGATTTGCTGCTGCTTTTTGCAACGCCGCAACGATATGCGGCGGCGTCGGTTGATCTGGATTTCCTTGACCAAGGTTAATGACATCATGTCCTTCGGCGATGACTTTTCCTACTTTGTCCACGAGCGAAGCAAAAAACTGCTTCGGGAGACTTTTCAATAACTCCGATTGGGCAAATGATTTCAATTGCTTCACCTACTCAAAAAATTCTTGAAATTCTAGTCAAACATCATATATCGTAAAGATTAAATTGTAAAGTACATTTTTTTCGAGGTGAACGATCATGACATTAAAAATTGCTTGTCTTCAGTTGGATATCGCATTTGGCGATCCGGCGGAAAATAAACGGCGTGTGCAAAGCGAATTGGAAAATGTATATAAGCAGCAGCTAGACATCATCGTTCTTCCTGAATTATGGACAACCGGCTACGATTTACCCCGCCTCGATGAAATTGCAGATGAAGACGGCGCAGACATAAAATCATTCATTTCCGAGCTTGCGCAAATGTACAACGTGAATATCGTCGCAGGTTCCGTCGCGAAAAAAACGCCAAAAGGTATAACAAACACGATGTACATCGCCAATCGAAATGGTGATATCATCGGCGAATATAGCAAACTCCATCTTTTTCAACTGATGGACGAACATCTTTATTTACAGCCCGGTGAAGAGTCCGGATTTTTTATGTTAGAACAAACGCTATGCGCCGGCGTGATTTGTTATGACATTCGCTTTCCAGAATGGATTCGCGTTCATACGGCACAAGGGGCAGAACTACTATTTGTCGTCGCTGAATGGCCGCTTCCTCGCCTTCATCATTGGCGGACGCTTTTACAAGCGCGGGCGATCGAAAACCAATGCTACGTCATCGCCTGCAACCGTGCAGGAACAGACCCGAACAATACATTTGCCGGCCATTCGATGATTATCGATCCATGGGGGGATATTATTGCTGAGGCTGGTGAAGATCCATGCTCGCTCATCGGTGAAATCGATCTAGCAAAAGTAGACGAAGTGCGAAAACAAATTCCGATTTTTCAAGATCGCCGTCCGGAGCGCTACACTTCACTTAAAAAAATTTTTTAAAAAAGTGTTGACAAAACAAACGAATGCCATGTATGATTCGAATCAAGTGAATTGAACAAACTTTTTCACTGTTTGAAACATTTGAATAATAACACTCTTATCAAGAGCAGGTGGAGGGACGAGCCCAATGAAGCCCGGCAACCGACTTAACAGCTGTTAAGCACGGTGCTAATTCTTGCAGCAACACGCTGAGAGATAAGAGGTGCGAAGCAAACGAACTTCAAACCTCTTTCGCAAAGCGAAAGAGGTTTTTTATTTTACGAGGAGGTATCATTATGGCCATTTCTAAACAATCGGTATACGAACCTTTAACAGAAAATGGAGCGATTTCGCTCACCGTTCGATTAGGTCTGTTTCCTGAAGGAGCGCCATTAACATGCCGGGAAATCGGCGATGGCAATTTGAATCTTGTGTTTCATGTCGTTGACCAACAAACAGGAAAAGGAGTCATTATTAAACAAGCATTGCCATACGCAAAAGTCGTCGGCGAAAGCTGGCCGCTCACGTTAAAACGCGCCGTCATTGAAAGCAACGCATTGCGCACATTCGCAAGCTACGTTCCGGAATACGTCCCGAACGTATACTATTCGGATGAATCGCTAGCGATTACAGTGATGGAAGATTTATCACATTTGCAAATCGCTCGAAAAGGGCTGATCGAAGGAAAAACATATCCGCTTCTTTCTAAGCATATCGGTGAATTTATTGCAAAAACGTTGTTTTATACGTCTGATTTTGGCATGAATCAACAACAGAAAAAACAACTTTCACAACAGTTCGTCAATCCTGAATTATGTAAAATTACCGAAGATCTCGTCTTCACTGATCCGTTTTTCGATTACGAAACAAACAACTTTGAACAAGAACTTCGCAACGACGTCGAAGCGCTTTGGAATGACGATACCCTTCATCTTGAAGTAGCAAAACTGAAACGAAAATTTTTAACAGAAGGCGACGCGCTCATTCATGGGGATTTGCATACAGGGAGCATCTTTGCAAGCGATACGGAAACGAAAGTGATCGACCCGGAATTTGCGTTTTACGGACCATTTGGATTTGATATCGGTCAATTTTTCGCCAACTTGCTGCTAAATGCGTTGTCCCGCCCTGAACCACAGCAAGAGCCGTTATTAGCTCATGTAGAACAAACATGGGGCGTATTTACAAACGTCTTTTCCGATCTTTGGGATCGCCATAACGTAGAGCCGTACGCCAAAACACCGGGATTGTTACAAGACGTGTTGCGTCAAACGTTTGTTGATGCGATCGGCTTTGCTGGATGCGAAGTGATTCGTCGGACGATCGGCTTAGCGCACGTTGCTGATCTTGATGGCATTGAAGACAAAAATAAGCGCATTTATGCGAAGCGACGCGCTCTCCATCTTGGAAAAAATCTGATTTTACAGCGTCGTGTGCTTAACGATGTGCAAGAAATTCGCGCGCTTTTCTTACAAACATTTACAACCATTCATTAAATGAAAGGAAGAATCCTATGGCTGAATTGCTTTCCATTCCGCGTTCGGTCGAATGGAACGATACACATATCACGATTTTAAACCAACAAAAACTGCCTTTTCAGACTGAATATTTAGAACTAAAAGAACTTGCTGACGTATGGGATGCGATTGCGACGTTGAAAGTTCGCGGTGCGCCGGCGATCGGGATTACTGCTGCATACGGGCTTGCCCTTGCAGCGCAGCGATACGAAACCGACTCCATTGCCGAGTTTCGCAAACTGCTTCAAAAAGACCGCGATTACCTAGCTAGTTCGCGTCCAACAGCCGTCAATTTATTTTGGGCGCTCGATCGCCTTGTTGCAAGCATCGCGCACACTTCTTCCGTCAATGAAGCGAAAACGGCGCTCGTTCATGAAGCGACTCGCATTCAAGTCGAAGATGAAGAGACGTGCCGCACAATCGGGGAATACGCGCTCTCCTTATTTCAAGACGGCGACCGCATCTTAACGATTTGCAATGCGGGATCGATTGCAACTGCTCGCTACGGAACAGCGCTTGCGCCGTTTTATTTGGCGAAAGAAAAAGGGATTAACCTTCACGTGTACGCTTCGGAAACGCGTCCCGTTTTGCAAGGAGCAAGATTGACGACTTGGGAATTGATGCAAGCAGGGATTGATGTGACGCTTATTACAGACAATATGGCTGCACAAACGATGCGCACAAAGCGCATTACCGCGGTCATCGTCGGTGCCGACCGAATCGCAGCCAATGGAGATACGGCTAATAAAATCGGCACATTCGGCCTTGCGCTGCTCGCTAAAGCATTTGGCATCCCGTTTTACGTGGCTGCTCCGCTTTCGACGATCGATTTGGCAACGAAAACGGGGCAGGACATTCCAATTGAAGAAAGAAATCCAGAAGAAGTCACTCATTTGGCAGGAATGCGCATTGCTCCTGAAGGGGTGAATGTATACAATCCTGCTTTTGACGTAACACCTCACGAACTCATTACAGCGATCATTACGGAAAAAGGCATTATTCGCGGCAACTATGAGACGGCGTTGCCGGCGTTGTTTAATATTTGAACAAGCACGAATCTCTCTTAATTTCAAAAAATATAATATTGAAATAGGAATGTTTCCCCATCGGCTTATCAGTTGATTTATGATATGATTATGTTAAAACTATTAGCGTATTGTTTAGAACGGGGGAACAAATCGATGACAATCACAGCTACGCTTACGCAGCTATTAAATAGCACGATTCATTCAATTAAAACGGTAATTCCAGTTGGGATTCAGATCGAAAAACCGACATTATATACTTCCAATTCGATTCGCTCTTCTTTATCTGTGCTCATCGGAATGACTGGACAAGTTCACGGGCAGTTAGTCATCGGTGGAACTACATCTTTGTTTGCGCAAATTAGCCAGATGATGTATGGAATGATGCTAGAAGGAGATATGCTCGAATCGTTTACGTGCGAGCTTGGAAATATGATCGCTGGCCAATTAGTGACACACGCGTCCAACCAACAAGTGGTGATGGATATTACCCCTCCGACATTGCTTGTTGGCGAAACAAGCATGAAAGGATTCCAAAAGGCGATTCTTGTGCCTGTCAATATTGAAGAAAAAGGAACGTTGAACGTCATTGTCACGGTGCATGAGGAGCCATAAAAAACTAGAAGCGATATCGCTTCTAGTTTTTTTATGCGTCTATATAGCGTTGTTCTAGCCACAATAGCTTCTCTTTCACGTCCGTTCGGTTTCCCGCATAACCGGTTAGCGAGCGATTTTTGCCAATGACGCGATGACATGGAACAATAATCGCCAATTCATTCGCACGATTTGCCTGCCCTACCGCCCTTATCGCTTTCGGATGGCCGATTTTTTCGGCAATTTCGCTATAGCATGCGGTCGTACCGTATGGAATATCACAAAGCGCTTGCCATACTTTTTCTTGAAAAGTTGTACCTTTCCATTTTAATGGTAATTTAAATACTTTTCTTTTCCCACCAAAATATTCATCTAATTGCTTTAGTGCCTCCTGCAACAATAACGCATCGCTTTTCACCATTTCGTATTGATCGTTCATCTTTTCCCATCCGTCTTCAAACAGCTCGACGTTTACGATCGCTTCGCCGTCTGATATAACGTAAATAATCCCTAGCTCTTTCGACTTATAAATATTATATTCTCGCTGCATCTTCATTCTCTTTCTCCACCCGTTCCATCGGCAATGTAATATGAAATGTCGTCCCGACGCCCACTTCACTTTCCACGTCAATTTTCCCTTGATGTTCCTCAATAATTTTATAACTGACCATCAACCCAAGTCCAGTCCCTCGCTCTTTTGTTGTATAAAACGGCTCGCCAAGCTTTTTAATTTTATCTTGCGGGATTCCGCAACCTTGATCCGTCACGGAAATGCGAATATAGTGATGATCGGCTTTCTGAATGCGCACGTGCACGTCGCCACCTTTTTTCATCACTTCAATCGCATTTTTTAAGATGTTAATAAACACTTGCTTAAGCTGATTAGGTTCGCAATAAATCCACGGCAGATTTTCTTCGAAATCAGCAATAATTTGTACGTTATGCATCATCGCTTGCGCACCGATGAGATCGATCGTATCTTTCATAATTTTACACACGTCGTTTTGCTGATATTGAATTGCTTGCGGCTTGGCCAGAACAAGAAACTCCGTAATAATCGACTCAATTCTCTTTAGCTCTGACATAATGACGTTAAAATACATTGAATAATCTTCTTTAATGCTTCCTTGCAACAATTGAATAAATCCTTTTAACGCCGTCATCGGATTGCGAATTTCATGAGCAATGCCTGCCGCCAGTTCTCCAACCACGTTAAGCGTATCGGATTTACGAAGCTGCCATTCAAGCTCTTTCTTTTCCGTAATATCGCGAAGCATCATCATGCCGACGCTAGGAATAATCTCTTTTTTCATGGAAATTTCAATGATCCTCTGCTCTCCTTCTTTCGTTAAAATCGTCATTTCCGCATACGCTTCCCCAGATTGTTCGCATTTCCTAATTAATTTATAAAATACTTTTTGTTCTTTTTCAGGAATCCATTTAACAAAAGGTTCAGCAAGCAATTGCTGTTTCGTTGCTTGAAAAATTTCACAAGCGATCGGATTGACATCCAAAATTCGATATCCTTCTCCCCATAAAAGAATTCCATTCATTGAATGGTCGAAAATGCTGCGAAACTTTTGCTCGCTTTCCTGTAGCTCTTTTTCCATCTTTCTTCTCTCAGTCACATTGCGAAAAATAGCTAAATGATAGCCGTCAATGACCCCTTGTTTCATCGTAAATTCAAGTTGTTTGTCTTCGCCGTTTGGCATATGAAAAATCAGTTCATCGCGAATTTCCCCCGTTTTTCGAAATTGTTCTAACACACGGCGTACTCTTCCATCATGATTATCCACAAAATCAAGCAAATTTCTTCGCACAAGCAAATTCAGCGGCAATTCAAACGTTCGGCTTGCAGCGGGATTCGCATTGACAATATGGCCATAATCGTTCCAAATGAGAATCGCCTCATGCGCTTGTTCGAAAATTGCCCGAAACCGCTCTTCGCTTTTTTGCAGCTTAATCTCCATATTTTTCTTTTCTGTAACATCCCGCATAATCGCCATATAAAAGCCGCTATATACGTTGGATGTCATTGTTAACTCGAACATTTTGACCGTACCGTCAAAACGGATGAACGACAGTTCTCCTTTGGCTGTTCCCTTTTCTTTCAATTCGACAAGCAGCTGCACAAAATCATCTTTGTATTGTCTCGCAACAAATTGTTGAAATGATAAGTTTAGCAACTTCTCTTTTTCTAAATTTAAGCTCATGCAAAAAGCAGGGTTTACGTCGATAAACCGTCCAAATTCGTCAAAAATGACAATGCTGTCCACTGCACGGTTAAATACATCTTTAAATAAAAATTCGTTAATAATCCTCTCCCGTTCCAGCGCCTTCCGTGCAGAAATATCCCGCATAATCGCCAAATCAAATTGGTTGAACGCATCTTTTTTCATTGAAAATTCGATATGTTTGATCTTTCCGTCCCTTAACTTAAGTAGCAGCTCATCACTAAATGAACCAAACTTATGTAACATCGATTGCTGGAACACTAAAATGTCAGGAGGAACTAAGTCAAGAAATAAATTAAAACGCTTTCCAATAAGCTCTTCCTTTTCCATTTCAAAAAGATGGCAAGCGGCTTCGTTCACTTCGACAAATTCACCATTTTTATTAAAAATGATAATTGCATCTAAAGACCGCTCAAAAATAATCGAATATCCGCTTAACTGTTCTTTCAGACGTCTATTTTCTTCTTCTAATGACTTGACATTGATAATCAAGTCTTGTTCTTCTCGATGAGAAAGGCTATTGCTCAACATTAACACCTCTCCTTCTCCAACAACCCCATATCATTAATCAATATATATTCGCTATAAAAAAACATACTCCTTCTACATCTTTTAAAAATTTTCCGAAAACAAAAATGTTTACCATTACCCATCGTTTTTTCCTTTTATCTTTTGGAAAACTATGATATATTAAAATGTTGTTTTCTATAATAATGCAAATGCATGTTCTAACATTTATGATCAGGCGTGTTGATTAACCAATAAAAATCAGTTGACATCGCTCTATTCCTAGCTTTTCTGCCGTTGTCAGCTTTTCAATCTGAACTTACATGCTCGTATAAAGGAGTTTTTGCGAATGAACGTAATTTGTGCGACTTTAAACGCAAAATATATTCATACAAACTTAGCGATTCGCTACTTAAAGGCGTATGCTCAGCCCGAATTTGATATTGAAATTGCTGAATATACGATTAAAGATCCGGCTATGAATATCGTGACCGACCTTTATCGAAAAAAGCCGGATATTATCGGTTTTAGCTGCTACATTTGGAACATCGAAGAAACGATCAAAGTCATCAAAATGCTCAAAAAAATCGATCCGCACATTACAATCGTTGTTGGCGGTCCGGAAGTTTCTTACGATGTGCGCGAATGGCTCGAAACGGTTCCAGAATTTGACTTCATCGTCATCGGCGAAGGAGAAGAAACGTTTAAACAGTTTTTAATGCAAATGCACGGTCAGCGCGATTTCCGCTCTGTACACGGTCTTGCGTTTCGCGAGGACGGCGAAATCGTCGTGAATCCGCAGCGAAACAAAATCAACCTCGCGGAAATGCCGTCGCCGTTTCGTTTCCCAGAAGACATTCCGCATTTACCGAAGCGGATTACGTATATCGAAACGAGCCGGGGATGCCCGTTTAGCTGTCAATTTTGTTTGTCATCCATTGAAGTCGGCGTTCGCTATTTCGACAGGGAAAAAGTGAAAGAAGACATCCGCTATTTAATGGAGCACGGGGCGAGAACGATTAAATTTGTCGACCGCACATTTAACATTAGCCGCAGCTATGCGATGGAGATGTTTCAATTTTTAATTGATGAGCACGTCCCTGGAACGGTGTTTCAATTTGAAATTACCGCCGATATTATGCGTCCGGAAGTTATCGAGTTTTTAAATAAAGAAGCGCCGCCGGGACTGTTCCGCTTTGAAATCGGCGTTCAATCGACGAACGATGAAGTGAACCGGCTTGTCATGCGCAAACAAAATTTTGCTAAACTAACCCGCACGGTCACGCTCGTGAAACAAGGAGGAAAAATTGCGCAACACCTTGATTTAATTGCCGGTTTGCCGGAAGAAGATTACACTTCATTCCGGAAAACGTTCAACGATGTGTTTGCGCTTCGTCCTGAAGAATTGCAGCTTGGCTTTTTGAAAATGTTGCGCGGCACAGGTCTCCGTCTCCGTGCTCCAGAATACGGCTATGTGTTTATGGACCACGCTCCGTATGAAGTGTTAAAAAATAACGTGCTTTCGTTTGATGACATTATACGTATTAAACAAGTTGAAGACGTATTAGAGAAATATTGGAATGACCATCGCATGGACGAAACGATCGACTATTTAGTGACGCACGTCTTTCCGACACCGTTTGATTTTTTTCAAACGTTCGGAACGTATTGGGACGAGCAAGGATGGAGCCGCATCGGCCATCAGCTGGAAGATTTATTCCGCCGGCTGTATGAATTTTTACAGGCGAAACAATTGACCGAGTTGCCAGTCGTAGAAGCGTTGATGAAATACGACTATTTGCACAATCAAAAACATAAACCACGCAAGCCATGGTGGGAAGAAAAAGCGGATAAAGAACAGCGGGCAATGCTGTATCGTCACATTTTAGAAAACCCGTCATTGTTAGGAAACGAATTTGCTACACTCGAACTCGATGAAAAAACGTTATTTAAGCATACAGTAATGGAAATCGTTCCGATCGACATTGGACATTATATGAAAACAAAGGAAGTCCGCCATGTGCCAACAGTCATGATTGCCTATTTTGATCCTGTTCGGCTCCAAACCGCCATTTTCTCGGCAGAGTTGTCTTTATTTGCGGATGTATTGGAAAAGTAGGGAGCCCCCTACTTTTTCTTTTATGAAGGAGAGCAATTAATGAACGTTAAAATCCCCTGTTTCAAACGAGAATTCTTCACGATCGTTTCGTTTCTGCTTCTGCTTCATTCACTTCATTCGCCTTGCCGCCCTTTTTTCGAATTGCGGTTCGCCCCGCGAATCATTTCTTCATCACTGGCGTACTGAGCAATGACTTCGGATTCTGGCAAACTTTCGGTTGGCGTTTTATTGTTGTTCACCGCCGCATTGTATTTGACTTTTCGTTTCATTTCGACTCCTCCTTGCGATGATAAGCGATTAAAACAATTTCTTCTCCTGTTTCTTCACGCAACGTTTTTTCAAATTGCTGCAATTTTTTTAGAGATTGCTCCTCAAGGTTGGCTATAGGAAAAGCATCGTTTTTCACGCAAATCCCCCTTGTTTTGTTTTTCTTACTTTTCGTAAAAAATGTGCGTTTTATTCATCATCTTTTCGCTCAAACTATCGTTGAGGTGATGAACATGGACAAAGAAAACAAAATCGAATCGCCGATTTTCGAGGAAACACAGCCGCATCAAATTCATGCTCCTTCTTTTAAAGGAACAGGTATTAAAATGCAGCCGCCATTTGTGAACAAATATGGTGTGGTGATCGGTGACAGCAAATACAACTCCGCTAATTCGCCGCTAAACCAATGGAGCGATGAAACTGACCCGAGCGTGATGGCTGGCGATGAATGGGTGCATCCAACGAACGACATCGGCTGGAATACAGCTGAAAACCGGGAGCTGTTAGAAGCAAAAAAACGGCCGCAAGCTGCGCCGTTTATGCACCCTGATAAAGATGTAAGCTATGGACAAGATTAGCACAAATTAGCCTGTATGATCATATATTGAATGGAAGCAAAAGTTGTGAAGACATGGGGTGCGGCAATGAATAACGAATGGATTCAAACGATTAAAGTGTTCGGGATCGGGGTCATTGTCATCGGCTATATCATCTTATTTATCGGGGAGTATCGCGAATTGGAACAAATCAAACAAACAGGGGGATTTTGACTATTTTCCCCCTGTAAACGAAATTCCTTTAATGAAGTAGCGGTTGAAAAAGATATAAATGACAAGCACCGGCAACGTAAATACGATCGACGCCGCCATAATATAGTTCCAGTAGCTAATATACTGTCCTTTAAAACTGTTTAAGCCAAGCGGCAATGTAAATAACTCTGGATCGGAAAGAATGATAAGCGGACGCATAAAATCGTTCCATGAGCCCATGAAAACAAAAATAGCTTGTGCTGCTAATGCTGGACGAGCAAGCGGTAATACAATGCGGAAGAACGTGCCGATGCGGCTTAACCCGTCCAATGCCGCTGCTTCTTCCAATTCTTTTGGAAAATTAATAAAAAATTGGCGCATCATAAAAATAAATGTCGCATTAATCATTGTCGGCACAATCATTCCTTGATATGAGTTAAGCCAGCCGAGCTGTTTTAAAATCAAATAGTTCGGAATCATCGTCACTTGTGCTGGAATCATGAGCACAGCTAAAATGATGATAAATAGTGGTTTTTTTCCTGGAAACTGCAAACGGGCAAGCGCATAACCAGCCATCGAATTAAACAATAAATTAAGCAGCGTCACCGTTACTGCGATAATGACACTATTGAACAACCAGCGTGGAAACAGTTGTTGTTCCACGAAAATTTGTTTATAGTTATCGAGCGTAAAATGCTTTGGAATAAACGAAATCGTCCCGCTTACAATTTCTTCAAGCGTTTTAAACGAAGAAGATAACGCCCATAAAAATGGAATCATCGTCACGATTGCATAAAGAACGAGAATGGCGTACAAAAACGCCTTACCAATGCCTAATTTTTTCTTCATCAATCTTCATCTCCTTAATAAAGAGACTCTTCTTTAGAAAATTTCCGTTGCAATAATGTTGCGATTAAAATGATAATCGCTAATGCGAAAGCTAATGCAGCTGCATATCCCATCGTTCCTAACGTTTTAAACGCATACTGATAAATGAGCAATACGACGGTTAACGTTGAATTGTTCGGACCTCCAGAGCCAGCGGAAAAAATGTAGGACTGGTCAAATAGTTGGAACGTTCCGATCAATCCCATAATGACGACGAACGATGTAACCGGGCGCAAATACGGAACGGTAACATACCAAAATTTTTGGATGGCGTTTGCCCCATCCAATTCGGCTGCTTCATAAAGCGAATCAGGAATATCTTGCAGCGCCGCTAAATAAATGACCATAAAAAACGGCGCAGTCGACCAAATATTCATTACCATAATCGCGTTCAGAGCTACTTTCGGATCGCCAAGCCAGTTATACGTCGGCAGCCCAACTGCCTGCAACAAATGGTTAATCAGCCCATTTTGGTTATACATCCACATAAAAATTAACGTTAATACAGCCGAAGACGTAAGCGTTGGCAAAAAATAGACGATACGGAAAAATGTTTGTCCTTTCAATCCCGCATTTAGCGTCGCCGCTAATACAAGCGCCAGCATCGTTTGGCACGGAACGACGATGACGACATATTTCACCGTATTCCATAAAGCGATTTTCGCTCGTAAATCTCCTGCAATTCGCTTAAAGTTATCGAACCCAACAAATTCAAATGTAGTCGTTCCAAGCAACTGCACTTTATGAAACGCCAAAAAAATCGCAAATAAAATTGGTCCAATAATAAACAAAAGCAGTACAAATAACGTCGGAGACAACAAGAAATACCCGGTTCCTGCTTCGCGCCATGCTTTTTTTCTCATAATCATTCCTCTCCTCATAAGAGATTCCATTAAGCTGTTCCCCTCTTGCTAGCGTTCCGTCTACTAGAAAGGAGGGAACCGCTCAATGCGAAAAATGGCTGATAGAAGGAGAACCCTTCTATCAGCACTGCCATTATTTATTCCCTTCAATTTCTTTGTTCGCTGTTTCTTGTGCTTCTTTTAACGCATCTGCTAATGGGCGCTGTCCTAAAAAGGCGCTGACAAATTGGTTGTTGAAGTTATTCGTAATAATTGGCAAATTCGTTCCGTTTTGCCATACAGTCGCATAGGAAGCGCCAGCGACGATCGGAGCACGCAACGGATCTTTGTCAAATCCTAATTCAGCTGCTACCGATTTACGTGTCGGTAACGCCAATCCTTTGCTCGTCCAAATTTTCATTCCTTCTTTACCAGTTAAGAACGAAAGCAATTTCCAAGCAGCTTCCTTCTTCTTCGAGTTTTTATTCATGACATACGCAACCGTATACGCCATTGTTGCTTTCTTGCCATCGATCGTTGGAACTTCTGCTGTTCCGTACTCTAAGTTCGGGAACGTATCTTTTAAGAACGGAATTGCCCAGTTTCCTTCAATGACCATCGCTGCTTTTCCTTGGCCGAACATTTCACCGCCCCAGTTTGCGCCTACTTCGTTCGGTTGGGCAGCCGATTTATCTTTCACACGCATATCAACGATCGGTTGAAGCGCTTCAACCACTTTCGGATCAGCAAAACTTGCTTTATTGTCCGTGACTACTTTTCCACCTTTTGATTCCGCAATGTAGTATAAGCGTGCCAATTCTGGCGCCACTCCGAAACCGTACACTTGTGTGCCTTTCGTTAATTTTTTCGCTACTTCTCGCAATTCATCCCACGTTTTCGGTACTTCTACCCCTGCTTCTTGGAACATTTTTTTATTATAGAAAAGAGCGAGTGTTGAATAGTCTTTCGGGAATCCGTAAATTTTCCCGTCTTCTCCCTTAAAGGCATCAAGCAATGGCTTTTCAAAATCATTGATGTCAAAATCATCGGTTACATATTGATCAAGCGACTCCAATGCTCCTGTTTTCATTAATGCCGGGGCTTCAAATGCATCAAGATAAAAAACATCTGGCCCTTCGCCGCCAACCAATCGCGTTTTAATGACATCCATATACTGATCAGAAATGACTTCATATTTTACTTTAATGTTTGGGTACTTCTTTTGAAATTCGTCTAATGTTTGCTGTAACAACTTTTGTTCTGTCGGGTTTCCGCCCCAGCCAGCAAGCGTGACTTCCACTTTTTCGTCTTTTGTCCCGCCTGTTTCTTTGCCTGCTGTTTTTTCATTGCCGCTACTGCAGCCTGCTAAAGCGCTTCCAAGCAGCATTGTCGACATACTAATTGCCAACCATTTTTTCATCTGCCTATCTCCCCTTTAATGGAATAATTTATATATAACAAGGAAGAAAAAATCTTCCTTGTTAAGAAACGATCGTAACCTCATACCCTGTTGTGTTTTGATCAATATGAACGTTTGTTTCGCCATTTTGACGTGTAACGGTAACCGATAATCGGCCGTTGCCGATCGCGATATTCTCGACTTTTAAGACATTCATCGGCTCAAGCAATGTTGGCGACAAGCGAATTTCTTTTTTTAGGCTATTCGGGAACAATCCAAGCAGTGCTTGAATAAAAACGAGAGGGGTTCCTGCCGCCCACGCTTGCGGTGAACAAGCGACTGGGTACTTCACAGGCTTGCCGAATTGTTTGCTGTATCCACAAAATAATTCCGGCAGACGGTCGTATTCAAAATGGGCAGCCGCTTCAATAAGCCCCCTTATGATCGTGTTTGCTTCCGCACGCTTTCCTAATTTGCTTAATCCAAGCAAAATGATGCTATTATCATGAGGCCAGACGCTGCCATCATGGTAGCTCATTGGATTGTATCCTGCTTCCCCTTCTCCCATTGTACGAATCCCATAGCCTGAAAACATTTTTGGCGACAACAGCGTACGAATCGTGGCCTCGACCCGTTCCGAATCAAGCATCTCTGCAAACAGCACATGCCCTGGATTAGACGTGATCGTCCCAACTTGCCGTTTATTTCCGTCTAATGCAATCGCATAAAACTGTACGTCTTCCATCCAAAAATGCTCATCAAATTTTGCTTTTAGCGCTTTTGCCTGTTGACGAAGCTGCGCCGCGCGTTCCGATTCGTTTAGCTGTTCAAAAATATCCGCTAGTCCCATTTTCGCTTGATACACATAACCTTGCACTTCAACGAGCGCAATTGGTGATTTCGCATATTCACCGTTGCGATGGATAATCGAATCGCCGGAATCTTTCCATCCTTGATTGGCAATCCCCTTCGCTGATTGTTGGTGATATTCAACAAACAAATCGCCATCGCGATCCCCATACTGATCAATCCACATGAATGCGGCATCAATGTTGTCCTTTAGTTGACGAACGAGTTCGAAATCGCCAGTCCATTTCACATACTCTGTCAACAGGACAAGGAACAACGGGGTCGCATCAATCGTCCCGTAATATGGCGTAAATGGGATTTGATTTGTAGTTGCTAATTCACCAAAACGTATTTCGTGCATCACTTTTCCAGGTTGTTCGTCGCGCCAAGGGTCAAGGTGTTTTCCTTGATATTTTGCCATTGTAAGGAGCGTCCCTTTTGCAATCGCCGGATGAAAAGGAAGCATTTGCAGCGCAGCAATTAAACTATCTCGACCAAACGGCACCCCAAACCACGGTAAACCAGCAACCGGAAATGGACCGTATCCTAAATCGGTTAACAATACTCGCAAATCGCCAATCCCGCGGCTGACTAAACGGGCAAGCGGCTCATAATCGGTCGTCATTTTCGTAATGTTGCTCTCCCATTGACGGTAAGACGCTTTCAAACGGTCTAGTGCCTCTATCGAAGAAACGATATTTCTCCGTGCTTCATCGCCGATTTGCGGTTGAATGATCAATGTAACGGTTTGCTCCTCGGCATGGTTCAACGTAAAATCAAAAACAATTTCTCCATGTTCCTCGACCGCTTTCTCTTGCCGATCCCATGTGATTGTTGTCGCGCGCTTCAGTTGATCGGCTCCTTCGTAATGAAAAGTGAGCGAGCGATTGCCAATCGTTTGACCCGTACGTTTGCCAACTTTCCCTGTTTGAAAGCCACGGACGATAAACATATCAGCAAAATCAACATCCACCTGTATACTCAGCTCGAATTGCACCGGCTTTGGATAGTAATTTTTTAGGTTGATTCTTTCATAAAGCACACCTTCGTATATAAAACGCTTTCTTTCGATTTCAACCGATTCGCGCCATAATAAGATTTCCCCGTCTTTTTCCATATGAGGGTTTGTTAATAAGATCGTTGCCACATAATTTTCTCCCGCATCGGAAGATAATAGGACAGGCTCTTGCCCATTAATGCGCAAATGTAACTTGCTTAAAAAACGGGTATCTTTCGTATATAGTCCAAGCCCGTACGGATGATTTTTAGGAATATTTCCTTTTTCATCTGTCAGAAAAAATAGATCGTTTTCTTTAATGACTCGATACTCCATCAAGGATGCCTCCTGTGTATTCCGAAACGTTTCGGATGACGATGATATAAAAATCCAAAACGTTTCGGATTTTGTTTAAAAAAAATAGTTCCAAAACGTTTTGAATCCCAGCGGTTAGCAAAAACCACTATCCGTGGTTTTTAACCGTCGATTCGCGTATTTTAAGTTCTGTTTCAAGAATTTTGATATGGGATTGTGCTTTTCCTTCCAACATTTCGATCAATAATTTAGCCGCTTCGTACCCCATCGCGAACTTATTTTGAGCAATGGTAGATAACGGCGGAGTGGTGTACGAGGCTAAAATAATGTCGTCATAGCCGATGATCGCTATTTCTTCTGGGATTCGCTTTCCTAACGTTTTCGCTGCTTTCATCACTCCGAGCGCCATTAAGTCGCTCGCGCAAAAAAACGCGGTAATTTCTGGGTGCTGCGTCAACAGCCTTACTGCTTCTTGCTCAGCCCGTTCTTCTTTAAACGCGCCATTGGCCACCAAATGCTCATGAAAAGGCAAGCCTGCTTCAAATAACGCCTCTTGAAATCCTTTCAACCGTTGTTCGCTGACGAACGCAAACTCATACCCGTTGATCATCGCAATATGCCGGTGGCCGAGCGAAATGAGATGTTGTACCGCTTTTTTCGCGCCTAGCACGTTGTCCGTCGTCACATATCCGACTGTCTCCGACTCGATCGGAATATCGATCAATACACACGGGATGTTGCTTTCGACTACTTCTTGCAAATACGGGTCATCGACGCGAATCCCTTGCAAAATGGCGCCATCTACACGACGTTCACGACATAGCTGTGTGTACGTTTTCTCCCGCTGTTTCGTTGAAGTTGTGCTAAATAGCACCATATCATAATCCACTTCACTGACATATTGATTCACGCCCGCAAGCACTTCAAATGTAAAGTTATCTTTCGTACTTTCTCGCGTCAATCCCGAAACAAGTAAGCCGATCGTTTTGGATTTGTTCATCACAAGACCGCGCGCTAACGTATTCGGGCTATAATTTAACTGTTTGGCAATCTCGATAATTTTCTGCCTCGTCTTTTCGTTTACGTCCGAGTAACCGTTCAAAGCGCGGGAAACGGTCGTAATTGAAACACCAGCAGCTTTAGCAATATCTTTAATCGTCGTCACTACTTTTTTCCTCCAAAACGTTTCGGATCCCTTTTTGATTTGAATTTTAAAACAATTTGCAACCGATTGCAACAAAAAAATTATAGAAAATTTTACATCTTCTATAATAAGTGTTGATTATCCATATATTTTTATTATACATGCAACACAGCATTTTAACGTTTTTGCTTTTTATCGAACGATTTCTGCTTCTTAATTTCGTTATAAGTTAAAAATTCCGGTTGTATATATAGATTTTTGGTTCATCGACACACCTATCTCATTTTAATCTTATCCAAACTTCCCCCAATTTTTTAAAGACAGCTCTCGCCACTTTCCGATACTAGTGCTATAATTTACCTAAAAGCGGAGGAGGGTTTTGGATGAAACGAAAAAAAGTCATGACAATTGGCAAGAAATATGGTATCGTTTTCAGCTTTTCAACACTACTTTTTGTTAGCGTTTTCATTTTTGTCGCTTTGCTTGTCAACAATATGACAAACGTCGTGAAACAAGTCGAAGAAAAAAGCGATCAATCGATTTTAATCACAGAAATTGCAGCGCTATTCAAACAAAAATATATTATTATTACCGATTACATGACGAATCCTCGTCCAGAAACATTGCAACAATATGAAGGGCAGACGAAGTTGTTTAAAGAAACCACTCAAAAGCTAAAACCTCATATAAAAACAGAGGAAGCAAAAAATATTTATAACGCTGTCATTTTAATCGATGAACAGCTGAACGAGTTGCTTTATAAAACCATTCAACCTGCCGTTTTGGAATATCGCAACCGCGGGGAACAAATTGATATTTTTGAGGTCATTAGATTTCAAAATAAAGCGGCAGTTATCCGTGATATGAGTATTGAAAAGCTTGAACAATTAAGAAACATCATCGTGAATGAACGCAACTATCTTGTCAACAAAATGAACAGCAAAATAAAGCAAAACATGACGTTAATGGTTGCCACAGTTATCGTTGCTATTGTGCTGTCAGCTGTTTCTCTAACGATCGTAAGCAGAAGAATCAGCAAATCATTCCATGAAGCAGTTGGCATATGTAAGCAGCTCGCCAGCGGAAACTTGCGAGTACAGCGAATGAACGTGACACGGACGGATGAAATCGGCGAAATTATGGCCGCGATGAACGAACTGGCTGATCACTTGCAACAATCGATCAAACAAATTCAACAATCAGCCGAATGCGTCAATGAAATGTCACAGACGTTAAAAATGAATGCTGAAACGACAACCGAAACAAACGAACAAATTACACAAGCCTTTTTACAAGTAGCGGCAGGCGCGGACGAGCAAGTCGTTGCATCGGAACGAACGAATAATGCCGTCGAGCTGATCTCGGCAAAATTGACAAATGTGACAGATCGCATAGAAAAAACAGTTCAACTAACCGATGAAGCGACCGAAAAAGTGCAGCAAGGTTCACAATTTGTTAAAGAAACGACTCACCAAATGGCGCTTATCGACGAAAAAGTAAGCCATTTATCGGAAATCATTCAAACATTGAACGAAAAATCAAATGAAATTCAACAAATCGTTAGTCTTATTACCGCTATTTCTGAACAAACGAATTTGCTTGCATTAAACGCCGCGATTGAGGCAGCGCGTGCAGGAGAACATGGAAAAGGATTTGGCGTCGTCGCTTCAGAAGTGCGGAAACTGGCCGAACAAACAGCGATTGCAGCCGGAAACATTCGCGATCTTCTTCATATTTCACACAACGAGACAAACCGTGCCGTTCAAGCGATGAGTGAAAGCAATGATGCTGTAAAACACGGGGGACAAATTATTTCGCAGCTAGAAACTATTTTCAGCCATGTGTACGATTCGATATGGGGTGTCAAAACACAAAGCGAAATCGTTCGCCAAGCTATTTTAGAAACGAATGAAAAAATGGAGATGATGACACGTTCCGCCGAAGAAATTATTCACGTTTCGAAAATGACGGCAAAAAACATCGAGCAAGTAGCGTCTGCAACAGAAGAGCAAAACGCCACTATGCAAGAGCTGCTAGCCTCTTCGCACGAACTATCTAATACAGCCAATAGCTTAAAACAAGCGATTGCTCGTTTTTCGCTTTAAACTCAATTGCCAAAAACTTGCCACTTCCTCTGTAATTGCCATTATAAATCTCCCTCCTCGCCACATACTAACATTGCAAGGCCATTTATGAAACAGGAGGAGAATAATATGGCAAGAAACAGCAACAAGTTGCTCGTACCGGGAATTGAACAAGCCCTTGATCAAATAAAATACGAAATCGCGCAAGAATTTGGCGTGCAGTTAGGTTCCGATACGCCCTCCCGTGCAAACGGTTCCGTCGGCGGCGAAATTACAAAACGGTTGATTGCACAAGCACAAAGCCAGCTTGCCGGATCGCTGCAAACAACTGAATAACATGGCTCAAGAGGCTGTCCCATTTTGGAACAGCCTCTTTTCGATTCATTGTTGTTCCGGTGTAAATGTTCGTTTCGCAAACTCGCTATCAAGCATAAAGAGAGCGTTATTATCATTTTGAATGCGCCGCAATTTTTGAATAATGCTATCAAACATCGCTTCTTCTTCGACTTGCTCATCAATAAACCATTTTAAAAAGTTGATCGTTGCATGTTCCCGCTCGTCCCACGCAATATCCGATAACTGGTAAATCCGCTTCGTCACTTCTTTTTCTTGAACGAGCGCTTTTTCAAAACAGTCCAATACAGACGTAAAGTCATTGTTCGGGGAATCAAACCCGGTAATGATCGCCCGCTCCCCTAACGCATTAATAAAATTGTAAAACTTCATCGCATGAAAACGTTCTTCTTCCGCTTGCACTAAAAAGAAATTTGCGAATCCATCTAGACTTTCCGCTGAACAATACGCGGCCATTGCCATATACGCATGTGCGGAAAAAAATTCAAAATTCATTTGCTCGTTTAATCCTTGTAATAATTTTTCGCTTATCATCTTAATCACCTCAGTTTGTTAATCCGCATGCCTATTATATCAAAAAAGGCCTTTACCGCAATCAGCAAAGACCTTTTCCTTCATTAACTTACTTTTTCATTTGCATGAACTTGACCGTTTAATGTGCTATGTTTGCGACCATACACAAAGTAAATGACGAGACCAATCAATAGCCATGAGACGAATCCAATCCACGTCATCGCTGGTAACTGAAGAACTAAATATCCGCAAAAAACAACAGCCAATAATGGAACTAGCGGGACGAGCGGAGTTTTAAACGCACGTTTTAAATTCGGTTGCGTTTTGCGTAAAATCATGATTCCAATCGACACCGTAATGAATGCAAATAGCGTTCCGATATTGGTTAGTTCTGCTAGTTTGTTTAAAGGGACAATTCCGGCAAAGAAAGCTACTAACACACCTGTTAGCCATGTATTCACAAATGGAACTTGTCTGACTGGGCTAACGTTTGAAAATACTTTTGGCAATAGGCCATCGCGGCTAATCGCATAAAATAAACGCGTTTGTCCATACATCATAACAAGCAATACCGTTGTAATACCTGCAATCGCTCCTAATGAAATAAAGCCGGCTACCCAATCTTGATCGATGTAGTTTAACGCAAACGCCACAGGATTTTTCACATTCAACTGATCATAAGGAACAATACCTGTTAATACGAGCGATACAGCAATATATAATGCGGTACAAATTAATAAAGAAGCAATAATGCCAATCGGCATACTTCGCTGTGGATTTCTTACTTCTTCAGCTGCGGTAGAAACGGCATCAAAGCCGATATAAGCAAAAAATACCGTCGCTGCCCCAGTCGCTACCCCTGAGAATCCAAACGGCATAAATGGAGTCCAGTTATCTGGTTTTACATACCAAACCCCTACAGCAAGGAACAATATCACAACTGTTACTTTAATAATAACCATAATCGAATTAAAGCGAGCAGATTTTTTTACACCACGCGTCAATAAGAATGTAATTAAAAGAACAATAAAAATAGCTGGCACGTCAATCAATGTTCCTTTTGCCGGATCGTAAGCACTTGTTAACGCTTTCGGAAGCTCAAAACCAAATCCTGCTAACAAACCTTGGAAATAACCTGACCATCCCGCTGCTACAGCTGAGGCGGCGACTCCGTATTCTAGAATTAAGTCCCATCCTAAAATCCAAGCAATTAATTCACCGAAAGCCGCATAACTATACGTATAAGCGCTTCCAGATACCGGCACGGTCGAAGCGAACTCTGCATAGCAAAGTGCGGCAAATACGCATGCAAGACCTGAAAGAATAAAGGAAAGAACAAGCGCAGGACCTGCATGTTCAGCAGCAGCAACCCCAGTCAGTACGAAAATCCCTGTACCGATGATGGCTCCGATTCCAAGCATCGTTAAATCAAACGCGCCTAGTTCCTTCTTTAACGATGATCCTTTCCCCCCTGCTTCTTTCAGAAGGACGTCAATAGGTTTCTTCCTAAATAAATTCATCTTGTTGTCTCCCCTTGTCGTTTTTTGTAGAATTTTGCCGAAGTATACGTGTAAGATTGTATACGATTCAATAATTTTTGTAAAGTTGAAAAATAAAGAAAAAGCACAATTGCTTTTCTACTTAAAGAAAGAATTTTAAAAATATTATGATTTTATTTATTTTTTAACAATTATATTTAAATTATTATTATCTTGAAATATTTGTATTCATTTTTCTAATAAACAATCTTCCAAAATGATGATTTTTTTTAAATTCGTAATTTACAAAGTTTTCTGATAAACGTATAATGAATTTGTGGCAAATTTATGAACAATTATAAGAAAGGGGGACCGTTTGAGACGTATTTTTTCCTAACTGAAATAAAAAATTACAGAGGAGGGGTTAAGTGTGGCTATTAAAGATTTTTCTTCTCAACAACAGCGAGTTTCTATCGATTACAGTCAAATTGTTCAATCATCTTCTTTTCAACAGTTAATGCGTGAAAAACGTGGATTTATTTTACCGTTTTCGTTGTTCTTTTTAGCGTTTTACTTCGCCTTGCCGATTTTAACATCATATTCAAAAGTATTAAATACTCCTGCGATTGGTTCGATCAGCTGGGCTTGGGTGTTCGCTTTTGCCCAATTTATTATGACGTGGACGCTTTGCACGATCTACTCAAAACGCGCCGCACGTTTTGATGAAATGGTAGAAAAAATCAGGCAGGAAGTAAAAGAAGGAGGCAACGTATAATGAACGGTTTAGCGTTTTCCTTGTTTTTAATCATCGTCGCCCTGACCCTCGTCATCACGTATTTTGCTTCGAAGCGAACAAAAACAACAAGCGAGTTTTACACAGCGGACAGCACGCTAACCGGCTGGCAAAACGGATTAGCAATCGCTGGAGATTACATGTCAGCTGCCTCATTTTTAGGGATTGCTGGAATGATTGCTTTAGCCGGATTTGACGGATTTTTCTACAGCATCGGTTTCCTTGTTGCTTATCTCGTCGTCCTTTACATTGTAGCGGAGCCTCTTCGCAACTTAGGAAAATACACGATGGCAGATATGATCGCCGCAAGATTCGATGATAAAAAAGTTCGCGGCGTCGCGGCGTTAAATACGATTTCCATTTCTATCTTTTATATGATTGCACAGCTTGTCGGTGCAGGCGGACTTATTAAACTTTTATTAGGCATTGATTATGTCTATTCTGTTTTAATCGTCGGCACGTTGATGACGATTTACGTTGTATTTGGCGGTATGACCGCAACGAGCTGGGTGCAAATTGTCAAAGCGGTTTTACTTATGGCAGGGACGTTCATTATTTCCATTATGGTATTTGCAAAGTTTGACTTCAATCTTGTCAAAATGTTCAATGAAGTTAAAACAGCGACTCCATTAGGCGAAGCATTTTTAAATCCTGGAAACAAATTCAAAAACCCACTTGACACTATTTCGCTCAACTTAGCTCTCATCTTAGGTACAGCAGGACTTCCGCACATTCTTATTCGCTTTTTCACAGTAAAAGACGCACCAACTGCTCGAAAATCGGTTGTATACGCTACATGGATCATCGGTTTGTTCTACGTTATGACGATTTTCTTAGGCTTCGGTGCTGCATCGTTCGTTGGCTATGATAAAATTGTTGCAGCAAACCCGGCCGGAAATATGGCGGCTCCGTTATTAGCCGAAGCGTTAGGCGGCGAGTTCTTATTCGCTTTCGTTTCTGCTGTTGCTTTCGCCACGATTTTAGCGGTTGTAGCCGGGCTTGTACTATCTGCAGCATCCGCATTTGCCCATGATTTTTACAGCCATATTATTCGCCATGGCCAAGCAACAGAAAGAGAACAAATGCTGGCAGCACGCTGGGCATCGATCGGCGTCGCGGTTTTATCCATCCTATTAGCATTGTTCGCGCAAAAAATGAACGTTGCGTTCCTTGTTGCACTAGCTTTTGCGGTTGCAGCGAGCGCGAATTTGCCAATCATTTTACTAACGATCTTTTGGAAGCGCTTTAATACAACTGGGGCGATTGTCGGCATGCTTGTCGGGTTATTCAGTTCGTTATTGCTTGTGGCGCTTAGCCCGAACGTTTGGGCACCGCAACCTGGTGTTGCCATTCTCGTTGGCGAACCGATTTTCAAACTCGCTAACCCAGGAATCGTGTCCATTCCGTTAGGTTTTATTGCGGCCGTCATTGGAACGCTTCTATCTTCGAAAAAGGCAGATGAAAAGAAATTTGATGAAATTCTCGTGAAAGCGAATACAGGAATTAAAGAATTAGCAAATTAAAAAAAAAGGCTGAATTCGGAAATATTCCGAGTTCAGCCTTTTTTAATTTTCTTCGTGTTCACCATCATTTTCTTCGTTCTCACCATCTGACATATTTCCATCATCTTCATTTTTCTCTTTGTTGTCTTCAAATTTTATTTTTTTACCGCTGAAAAATACTAGTTCAATCTCTAAACTAGCGTAATTTTCTACATTAAACGTTTGTTTTACTTCATTAGCAATGTCTTCCATATTCATATTTTGTGAAAATGTGATCGTTTTAAGAAAGTCGTCTACGCTAGTGCCCCGAAAACTCCCTGATTCATCGATGATTTTACCTTTAGATTTATTACGTTGAATTTTGTATTCGACTTTGATTTTCTTATCTTCTAGCGTCACTAATTCGATTTTTAATTTTTTTACTTCATTTGTATCAATGATTCCATTTTTGTTCCAGTCTTCTTTTCCGTCTTCAAACCCATCGTCGTCGCTGTCTCGATCTAGCGGATTCTCTTTTGCTTCAAATTCAACCACATTCGACAATCCGTCGTCATCTAAGTCTTCATCTCCATCTAATGTACCATCTTTATCCGTATCACTAACATTTGGGTTTAACTTAATTTTGAATTCCTGCTGATTTGTTAATGAATCGTTGTCTTTATCCTCTTGTCCATCTTTGATACGATCCTTATCTGTATCATTTACGATTGGATTCGTCTGTACAATAAATTCCTGTTTGGTTGTTAATCCGTCAGCATCATTATCTTCATATGCATCAGATTTTCCATCTTTATCTGTATCGCTTAATGCCGGATTGAGTTTTGCCTTCAGTTCTTGTAAATTCGTTAAACCATCTTTATCGCTATCTTCATCACTGTCGTTAATTTTATCGTGGTCCGTATCTTTTTGAATCGGGTTTAAGTTTAGTTGATACTCAACAATATTACTTAATCCGTCTTTGTCGTTGTCTTTTTTTGCAACATCTTTCCCTAATCCAAGTTTAAACTTTAGTTCCCACGCATCATCAATATTATCTTTGTTTTTATCAACAACTCTTTGTTTTTTTCCTTTTTCCGCTTTTCCTTTCGCTTCTGCAAGCTGAAATCCTTGGAAGAAAATAAGCGAAAAAGCAATTGCGCCCGCTAAAAACTTTTTTAGCTGTTTCATAGTGCACTCTCCCCTTTACTAAATATTGATTTCGGAAGCTGGCTGGCATAGTGAAACTTCACTTTAGCCCCTGTAGCTTTGCGTCGCTACGTTTCCATAGCTTTGCCTTTATCGTTGCAATATTCAGTAAAAAATAAAACAACGACTTATCTTCACTTTCTCAAACTCTTTGCAGTTTGTCTATAGGTAAAATGATTTATGTAATCATGATGCTAGATTCCTATCATTTTTGTGAAATATTTGTCAGTTCCCGTTTTCATTGGAGTTGGAAACAAAAAAGCGCGACGAACAGTGACAAGCACTGTTCGTCTACTCACGGACGATACGTTTTCTCTGTAACAGTATATACATCTACTTGGCGGCGGTCAACTTCATAACCAATTCCTGGTTTATCTAGTACAGTAATCATGCCATGGTGAACAACGACTTCCGGCTGAATAATATCTTTCTCCCAATAATACGAAGAAGCCGCTGTATCGCCTGGCATGACGAAGTTTTCCAACGTTGTGATGGCGATATTGTGAGCTCTTCCTACCCCTGATTCCAGCATGCCGCCGCACCAAACGGGAATGTTATGTTCTTGACATAAGTCGTGAATGCGTTTCGCCTCTGTCAACCCGCCGACACGCCCAATTTTTATATTGATCACTCGGCAGCTTCCGAGCTTGATCGCCTTTCTTGCATCTTCATACGAATGAATGCTTTCATCTAAGCAAATCGGCGTGCTTAGTTGTGACTGCAATGCTGCATGATCAACGATATCATCAGCGGCGAGCGGTTGTTCGATCATCATAAGCTGAAATTCATCAAGCGCTTTCAAACGGTCGATGTCTTGCAGTGAATAAGCGGAGTTGGCATCAGCCATTAACGGAACATTCGGAAAACGGCGGTGAACTTCACGAACGACATCAACGTCCCAACCTGGTTTAATTTTCAGTTTGATCCGCCGATATCCTTCGCTTACATATCGCTCCACAACGCGCAATAAATCATCCACGCTTTTTTGAATGCCGATGCTAATCCCAACTTCGATTTCTTTCTTTGTTCCACCGAGCGCTTTACTTAACGATATGTTCTGTTTCTTCGCAAAAAGATCCCACACTGCCCCTTCAATCGCTGATTTCGCCATATTGTTTTTTCGAATCGTTGAAAAACGTTGGCGCAACTCGTCAGGATGTTTGATCGGCGTTTGAAATACAAGCGGTAATAAAAAATCTTCTAACATATGCCAGTTCGTTTTGACCGTTTCTTCGTTGTACCATGGAGAATGAAACGCCACCGATTCGCCCCAACCTGACACGCCATCTTCATCGATCACTTCCACTAAAATAAATTCTTTTGTCGTAAACGCTCCAAAACTTGTAGCAAACGGAGATTTTAATTCCATCTGTAAATGCCGTAAAATAACTTGTTTGATTTTCATTGACCGCTTCTCCCTTCATACAATGGCGGCTTATCCCGCTTGATTAAAACGTAGTATAGAACAGGCTCGTTTTCGTTTCGCAGCACATGAGCAACTGCCCAGCCTGCTTGAAACAACCGAGTAAATACTTCGCGCGTTTTGTAGCGCCAATCTAATGCTAACTCATGATCTTTCTCTTTTAAGTGCTGAAAGTGAAGCGGGATAGGGACGAACAAAAACGGTTGATCATAAAAAGATTCCCACTCTTTTGCTGGGAAAACGGCCTCCGGTTCACCGTTTGTCCTCTCTTTCCAATCAAGCACTTCCGCTTCCGGTGATCGATGAATTTGTGAAAACATCCGATGCCGCTCCTCTAAATAAGCGCTGCCAATGTGCCATTCGACATAAAACCGGTCAGACGGCAATCGCTTATTGAGCGCATCGTTCATTTCTCCATAACAATTTTCAATATACTCCGAACAAACGGCTCCGAGTTTGACGATGTTTAAATAGCCGTTGCGGCTCTCAAGCGGATCGTACGTCCAGCGAATATTTCGGTACCCCGCCTTCATTGCTTCCTCTGCTTGTGCCTTTTTTAACATATACCCGATCCCACGATTGCGAAACGCTTCATCAATTCCGAGCATATGAGAGCACAAATACACTTCGCCGTTTTTGTATCCCGGAAAGCTATAGACAAATCCGACCATTCGCTCCGCGACATATGCGCCGATGACGATTCCGCCGTTTTTCGCTACCGTTAACGTTTGATGAATCGGCGTAGGGTTTGCTTTCCATACATGTTGTTCTAACTGAGCCATTTTCTGTAGTTCTTCAATCGTATCAATTTTTCGTAGCAAAATGTCCAACGTTTTTCTCCCCTTGCGGCTGTGCATAGTGAAATGTTTCCATCACCGTTCTTGCCAATATTTCAATGCCAATCAGTAAATCTTCACGGCGAAACGTCATCTGCGGATGATGCAATCCCGGCATTAAATCGCAGCCGAGACCAAGCATCGTCGTTTTCAATGACGGCTTCATGACCGAATAAAAATGAAAATCTTCTCCTCCTGATGTCACAACAGGTGGGGCACATTTTTCTGCACCAATCGTTTCCATAATCGCTTGTTTCATAATACGCTGCGCTTCCGGATGTACTTGAGCCGCCACGATGCGAACACCTTGATGCAAAACAATTTCCGCTCCGTAAATCACAGAAACTCCTTTTACGACATTTTGTAAATGTTCAACTAATTGCTCCATAATTTCATTCGTTTGCGCCCGCAAATCAAGGGTAAATGTTGCGTGTTCTGGAATGATGTTAGCGCTTTTCGCCCCCGCATGAAACCGCGTCATTTTAATCGATGCCGGCACTTGCGGATCGACATGAATTTTTCCTAATTCTTGCACAAGCGCGCTTCCGACTTCAATGGCGTTGACGCCGAGATGCGGTCTAGCAGCATGTGCCGCCACTCCTTTAATTTCTCCTTCGATTATTTGCGCCGCTCCGTGTAAAATCGCCGGGGAAGCATAGCCGCTTCTTAATTCTTGAATCGGTCGCAAATGCACACCATATAAAAAATCAACGTCATCGACGACTCCTTTTTCGATCATTTTCAATGCACCTGTTCCCGTTTCTTCCGCCGGTTGAAATAAAATTTTTAATTTTCCCGGCGGGCGATAACCAATGCGGTTGAACAATTTCACGACCCCTAGTGCCATCGTCATGTGGGCATCATGGCCGCACGCATGGTTCGCTTGCCATTTTTCGTTCACTTCTTGCCAAAGCGCATCCATATCGGCACGCAAGGCAACTGTAAAAGAACCGCTTCCGATTTCACCGACAACACCGGTGCAATCGGAAAACGTCTGAACCCGATATCCTTCCTGAATTAATTGCTGTTTTAAAAATTCGGTTGTTTTGAATTCTTCCCAGCTGATTTCGGGATGTTGGTGAAGATGGTCAAACACTTCCCATAATTCTTCTTGTATGCTCTCCAACGCCTTTTTCACATTTTCTCTCTCCCCGTTAATGCTGACATGCAACTATTGTTGAATATATTATAATATTCAAAAAAAATGTTTCAAGTAGTACAAAAACCTTTTGAAGCGCCAAAATTGAATGGATACATAAAATGGCGCACAAACTCACAAACAGTTTGATACACCATTTTTGTTGTGACATCAAGGCTTTTATACAGTTACATTTGTTTCATCTTTGTTGAATAACAAATCCGTTTCTTTTCCCCATGTATTATCAAATACTAATTTTTGCAATTCTTTGCGTGTTTCCCAGTTTTTTATTTCAAGTAGCGGTCTTTCTGGATAATTTTCGGTATAACCGATGGAAATTAGTGCAACCGGATCAATATGATACGGAATTTGAAGAATTCTTCGAACATCCGCTTTTTTATAAAAGCTCACCCATCCCATTGCTAAACCTTCTGCATATGCCGCTAACCACATGTTTTGAATTGCACAGCTAACGGACATAATATCTGTTTCAGGAATTGAATTTCTCCCTAATACATGATCACCACCCCGGAACGGATCGCACGTTACACAGATCGTTAAAGGGGCTTCAGTAATGCCCGCTATTTTTAATTCAAGAAATTTCAAATCCCGATCTGTACCTTCATAATGAATGGCTAACGCACGCCGCTCCTTTTCTACAATTTGCGCTAATTGCTCCTTTATGTGATCTTCCGTTATTAAAATAAAATTCCAAGGCTGCATAAATCCAACGGAAGGTGCGTGATGAGCTGCTAGCAATATGTTTTTGAGTTTTTCTATAGGGATAGGATTTTTTAAAAACGTTCTAATATCTCGGCGATTATAAATTGCTTTATATACCCCCATTTTTTCTTCCTTTGAAAGACGATTCACAGTTTCCACCTCCTGAGAGTACACCAGAATATATATACATTTTAAATAAGTTAATGAAAAACATAAAGCCCTTCATGTTTCTATATAAATGCAATTTGGAACTTTAACGTTTTCGGCTTTTATGGAGTAATCGGTATGCTTCGACTGTCGGGTGACCGAACAACACCGCTTCCAGACAAATACATTTGTCTGTGAAACGATTGGTTGGTCGGTCCTCTGTCACGCGAAGGCGTGACGAAGACAAGTCACAGACTTGCCTCCGACAGTCGAAAAAATAGGGGGCCTGCTTTTTCGTCAGCCATAAGTTTAACCTCCCAGTTGTATTTATATAAATTCACAGAAAAAGGAGATGTCCACAAAAAGACATCTCCTATCGCATATTCGCCGGACGTTCAATGATTTGATCATTATAAAAAATCGTTTTTAAATCACGTTCGATTTCTTCAAAAGGGCGGCCATAACGAATATTGTTATCAATGACGCGAACGCGGTTATACATGCTCGGATTAGAAACGACGCGCACATGCTTCCCTTTTGTGTACGGCGTAATCGCTTGTGCCACTCGTTGTTCGATACGATCTGTATTTGCCGCTTTCGTCGCAATCGCTACTAACACGTGATCGTTATAAACAAGGGCACGGGCATCGTCGACTTGCTTCACATTAGCCGCCCGCTTGGCGACCGTCTCTGCTAAACGTCCGTCGTAGTGATCATAATAAGACGGATGCGTTCTCGCGTTCATCGGATTTAAATGTCCATGATAATTTTTGTCCGCTGCTCCAAAATCGGCTCCAAGTGGAAGCGTCGGGGCTACCATATCAAAACGATCCCTTCGGATCATATCGACACCAAAAAAATCCGCAAACGGACCGTTTTGGTTGTCCATCATATACGCATTCCCATAATTTTCGCGATTCGTTCCATAACGGCCATACATATATTGATCGACTTTTTGATCGGTTGAATAATAGCCAATGGGGCGCGTTTCATCGCGATAGCGAGTCGTTCGATCTTCCGCGTAATTGGCACATGCCGCAAGACCGCTCATACAACAAACGACGCCTAATGCTGCGATCGTTTTTCTCAACGGAAAACCCCCCTTATTTGCCTTCGGGCCAAACGTGCCAGCCCATTTTTAGCTTGGCAAATAAGCGAGGGTTTTATCACTGTCAGTTCGCGGCAACATTAAAATTTTGGCGGTGCAATTGCCAATTGGCGTTTATGATGGGAACGGCTATGCAATCTTTCAATAATTTGCCGGTCTTTTTCCGGAATTTCTTCTCCTTTTAAATATTTGTCGATCATTTCATATGTTGTCCCCATTTCGCTTTCATCTGTTTGGCCTTCCCAAAGTCCTGCGCTCGGCGCTTTTGTAATAATTTCTTCTGGAACACCGAGAATACGCGCCATTTCCCGCACTTCTCCTTTTGTAAAATGAACAAGCGGAACTAAATCCACACCGCCATCCCCATATTTTGTGAAATATCCTGTATGCCATTCTGCCGCATTGTCCGTTCCGACTACGATATAACCGTAATTGTTGGCCACCGCATACAGCGTTGTCATGCGCAAACGCGCCCTTGTGTTCGCATCGCCAAGCCGCGCTGCTTCTTCGTTCCACTCCCCTTTTTCTTTCAGTTGTTTTTCAATTTCGCTAAACAACGTTTGATGCGTTTCCGTTAAATCAATCACAAAATGTTTTATTCCGCAACTTGCCACTACTTTTAACGCATCTTCTTTATCTTTCGGATTGCTTTTGCAAGGCATAATAAGCCCCAGTGAGTTGTCAGGAAACGCCCGTTTAATTAAATGAGTGACAACAGCAGAGTCAATACCGCCGCTAATTCCGACGATCGCTCCATTCAACCCAGCATTGTGCACTTGTTCACGAAGCCATTCAATCAATTTTTCAATTTTTTGTTTCATCATCCACACCCGACTCCCTTTCACGAAAAGTGATATATACGTTATCTTATCACATCGATGATTTTTTGCACAAACTGTTTGCGACGTTCGAAATCAGGGAGCGAAAAAGGTTTGTTCCTTCGCACAAGAAACCGGCATTCACGCATGAAATCGGCAGGAAACAGGAGCGCCACTAAAAACCAAGGCTTAGCTAACAGCGATTGAAACGCCGCCCATCTCTCTAAATAAGCGAGCGACCATTGAACATGCGGCAAGATGCGGTTAGCGTACTGCAAATAATCGATGCTGGGCGGCGCAACAGCGATTAAATCATAATCGATTAAATATGTGGTCCCTTGCTCGGTCCGCAAAAAATTATGCGATGCGACATCGCCGTGAATAACCGCGTTTTCTTCCAACGTAAACGAATGAAAAAATTTCGGAAATTGCTCAAAAAAATATTGGGCGCACTGCAACATAAATGAAAGTTCCTCGTTTACCATAATTCGTTTCATCGCTGGCAAATAATAAAGAAAAAGCTGATAACGCTGCTTCCATTTTTCATAAAGCGGATAACGCGGAATCATTGTTGTAAGAAACGGATGATGCAACAATTGCGGAGAACATGAATGATACTCCTTAAGCAAGAGAATCCCAGCGTTCCGGTCTTCTTCATCGGCAAATGTGAATGTCCGGCTAGATGGAATATATGTTTGCAACGTCCAATACGCGCTTTGAAATAAAACCATTCCTTCAATAGAAGGCGCAGCTTGAAACTGTGCTTTTTTTAATAAACGGATGAACATTTGTTGCCGAGAAGCTTCAAAAAAAGAAGGATATTTTTTCAATATCCAATTCCCCCGATCGCTATCAATGATCCATACATGAGGCTTAATGATTGTCATATGTTTCACACACACTCCATATTCCGCTTCAAGAAGAGGAAAGAGACGATATTGTATATCGTCTCTTGTTTGTTTATTCATCGCCGTCACTGCTTTCTCCATATTCCGGCATCATGAAAAATGGCTGCTGATTTGGTGAAAAAGCGGAAGGTTGTACAGTCGGATAGTGTGCTGGTTGCACCGGTATTTGTGGAAATGGGTAAACCGAAGCTCCCGTTTGCTGGGTTGTCGGATACGTCGGCGAATAATAGGCAGGAGCTGTTGGCGCATATGGTTGCGGATATGCTGGCAGCTGCCATCCGTAGCTTGGCATCAGTGGCGGTGCATATCCTCCCGCTGTTGGCAGCGCGGCAGTCATCGCTTGTTCACCAGTTGGCTGTGATGTCGGCGGAAGCGGCGGCATCCATTCATGCGATTCGCTGCTGCTTTCGTGAATTCCCGGAAACAGATGCGAACTGCTTTCTACATGAAACGACATTGGCGGCGAAGTTGGGTAACCGACCGGCAGCATCGGAACCGGTGGATAATAAAACCCATATCCAGGCATGACTGGTGTGACAGGAACACACGGCTGCTCTTGCGGCAATGCGGCTATATTCGGTTGTGTCGGCAGAGCATATCCCGATTGTTGCGATTGCGGCAGCATTGGAACATATGGAACGGTTGGCAATTCCGGTGGCAAATCATCATGAGCGGCTTTTTCTGGACTTTCTGTATCATCCACATCCGGCTTCATCATGTTTGGTAAAATATTGACCGGTTTCGGCGGAAGCGGCGGCATACCTGTAATTGGCTTGACAAAATTAGGATTGGGCTGCGGTGAAACAGGCGGGATGATATGTGTCAATGGAGCAGCATGCTCGGTGTTTTCTACCGGTTTTTCTTGCTTTGTTTCATATGTTGGTGTTTTCGGCACTTCTTTTGGCGCTTCTACAACCGGCGCCTTCGGTGGTTTTTTTGGCGCTTCTGCCACTGGCGCTTTCGGTGCTTCTTTCGCCGGCTCTGTCACCGGCGCTTTCGGTGCTTCTTTCGCCGGCTCTGTCACCGGCGCTTTCGGCGCTTCTTTCGCCGGCGGATTTACGTTCACATTCGGCGCGATTTCCGTTTCTATGTTAAAGGAAACAAACGGCTTCGCTTCTGCGTATGGATGTTCATAAATTGGTTCTTCTTTCTTCGGATGCATATGGATAATGGTTTCTTTCTTTTGAATTTCTTTTTTTACCGGAACACCCGCTGTCGGAATTTTAATTTTCATTCCCGGCATAATTAAATCCGGATCGCTGAGATGACCGTTCATTTTTTTCAATTGCTCAAAATCAATCCCGTATTTTTGCGCAATTTTCCAAAGCGTATCGCCTTTTTGGACAATATGGATTTTCACTCCGTTCCCCTCCTACACCCACACGGTTGGAATTATATCCTATTCATTGATTGTCGCCATCATCCTTCAACATAACTTATGAAACGAACCGCAAATTTATGATAAAAAAATAAAAGGGCATCCTAAGTGGACCCCTTCTTTTTCGTTTCAAGCAAGCACAAGCATTCTCTCTAATGCCTGCACCGCCTCTTTCGCTATGGAAGCCGGAACGGTAATTTGATTGATGACTTTTCCTTGCTCTAACGATTCTAACGCCCAGAGAAAATGAGGCAAGTCGATCCGGTTCATCGTTAAACAAGGACACATATAAGGATTGAGCGAAACAATTTCTTTATCAGGATGTTGCTGGATCAGGCGGTTGACTAAGTTCATTTCCGTTCCGATCGCCCATTTGCTTCCTGCTGGCGCGTTGCGAATTGTTTCAATAATATATTTCGTCGAGCCGGCATAGTCAGATTTTTGCACGACTTCCCAGCTGCATTCCGGATGAACGATAATGTTCATATCCGGTTTCGTTTTGCGAATATGTTCGATATGCTTAACGGTAAAATTTTCATGAACCGAGCAATGCCCTTTCCAAAGAATGACTTTCACCCGATTAATGTCGCCTTCATATTCGAGCGAATCGGTCAGCGGATCCCACACCGCCATTTCATCAAGCGCAACGCCGAGTTTATAAGCGGTATTCCTTCCTAAATGCTGATCCGGCAGGAAAAAGATTCGCTCTTTTTCCGTAAACGCCCATGCGACCATTTTTTCCGCGTTCGAAGATGTCACCGTCGCTCCGCCGTTTCGGCCGACAAACGCTTTAATGGCCGCGGTAGAGTTGACGTATGTTAACGGTAAAATCGTATCGCCGAACATTTCCTGCAAGATCGGCCACGCCCGCTCGACTTGTGCTAAATCCGCCATATCGGCCATCGAACAGCCGGCACGCATATCCGGTAAAATGACTTTTTGATCGTCCGCTGTTAAAATATCCGCCGTTTCCGCCATAAAATGAACGCCGCAAAAAACGATGTATTCGGCTTGTTTATTTTTCGCTGCCACTTGCGCAAGCTGCAACGAATCTCCTGTCGCATCGGCAAACTGAATGACTTCATCTTTTTGGTAATGATGACCTGGAATAAACAACCGGCCCCCTAATTTTTCTTTAATTTCCCGCACGCGCGTTTCCATTTCTTCGACGCTCATCGTTTTGTACACTTCCGGCATATTGTCTTGTTTTCGCATCATTTCCAATACGTTCATCATGTCTCCCCCTATTTCCATCCGGTACTGTCAAAAGTTTTAAAGACGTACCCCGATTTTTTGTTGATTTTACGCAATGAATGATAAAAAAAGCTTGCCACCCCTGTTGTTTGCGGTATGATTGAGGTAACGACACACACAACCACCCAAACAAAGGAGTGACAAGCTTGTTACCTCAATTATTAGCGTATTTGTTTGAAATAATCAAGACCCAATATCAAATTATTATTTATTTGATGGGTGTTCTTCTCGGGAAGTCCCTCACCGACGTGGATGACGAAGAACCCGTGCGTAAGCCGTATCAGAAACTTCAAGTCGATGAGCTACCGGTCATCGAAACGCTTCCGCGTCTGGACTACCGCCAACTTCTTGCCGAGTACGAACAAAAGCATGGGCGACCGTTAAAGCCGATTCAACGACGCGCCAACGCCAAAACCACCGTTCCAGACCGATTAACCTGTCCGCAATGCCAAGCACCCTCTGCCTATTTGTATGCCAACAATGGCGGAAAGGGACAGTATCAGTGCAAAGTGTGCAATGGTCGATTCAATCACCGAAGCCGGTTTGCCAAGCAAGTCATCATGCGTTGTCCGCACTGCTTAAAGACACTGGAGAAAATCAAAGAACGCAAGGATTACTACATCTACAAATGCAAAAACGATGATTGTTCGTTTTACCAAACGAACCTTCGGCGCATGAACAAAAGTGAACGGAAACGGTTCAAACAGAAACCCCATGCCTTTAAAGTTCGGTACCTTTACCGCGAATTTCTGTTTGACTTTCGTCCATTGGCACCGTCCTCTCCGAAAAAGCCAAAGGTGGATTTGTCCCGTCTGTCGGTGTCTTCTCACATCCTTGGGCTGATTTTGACGTATCACGTCAACTACGGGATGTCTTCCCGAAAAACAGCGGGCGTCATGAAGGACGTGCATGGGGTGTCGATTTCCCATCAGACCATCATTAACTATGCCAACAGTGTCGCGCTGATTGTCAAGCCTTTCATCGATCACTTTCCTTACGAGCTGTCTGGCTCCTTTTGTGGGGACGAGACGTACATTCGCGTCAAAGGACGTTGGCATTACTTGTTCTTTATGTTGGATGCCGTGAAAAAGATCGTATTGTCTTATCGCGTTTCGCCCAATCGAGATACGCTGTCTGCGATTCG
>NZ_JACHEP010000003.1:0-30728 GCF_014201465.1 Anoxybacteroides tepidamans
GAAAATACCGAAAAAAGAAAAAGCCGATTTGATTTTTGCGGATACGGTAGCGATGATTAAGCCGAAGAAGGACAAGAAGAAAAGCTAAAAGGAATCAGAAAAGGATAAATAAGGGCAATATAGAAATATAAGGGACAAAAAGCGAACTTTAGTTGGAGGTTGCCTTTTTGTCCCTTTGTAAAAGTAAATTTATAGTTAAACAGTAAATTTAAAACATATATACAACGCTAGTGGTTTACACCTCTAAACAACAATATCTTTCTTTTTATATACCACATATGACATGGCAACGCTAATCAAAATGACAACTGCCATAACAACTACATATAACGGCTCTAGTTGTTTGTCGTTAATGATTGGAGCTGCGTCCACATATTTAAACGGAGTGAAATATTTCAGAAATTCTAAGTCTTCGGAAATGCCTGCCATGACATGAAGAAAATAAGCAGCCAAAACAATGCCGAGCGAAATGGAAAGAATATTTCGCGTTTTTCTCATCGATGCGGAAAGCAAAAAAGAAATCGCGCCAAACGTCAAATGAAGCAACATAGTCGCAACGACAAGCAAACTAAACGTCGAAACCGGAACGTCCGGGTTTTTAGCAAATTGAAAACCAACGATACTTGCCATCGTCGAAACACCGTTAAAAATGAGGATATTGACGAACACCGCCAGCAACTTTTCAGTGACGATACGGCTTCTTGTCACCGGCTTGGATAGTAAAAACTCAATCGTTTTTTCATTTTCTTCCTTTGCCAGAATGCTAGATGCCAAAATCGCCGAATAAATGCTGCCTAACAACGTCGTCATCATGTAAATTTCGACCGCATAAAATCCTAACAATTCTCCCATATTTAGTTCATTCATTCCGAACACTTTTTTCATTGATTCCGGATACGCTTCAAGCAATTTCGTCATTTCTTTTTGCTGCTGGGCAAACTGAGGGAAAATGCTTAACGTCAATAAAATGAGCCCGCTCATCACGACGCACCAAATGACTAATGCCTTCATATTCCACTTCCATTCTCGCATAAAAATCATCGTTCTCCCCCCTCACTTCTCATAGTAATGCAAAAAGATATCTTCCAACGTCGGTTCGCTAATAACTACGTCTTTCAGCGGCAAGCTGTCTAGCTGGTGAATAAGCTGCTTTACATCGCCTTTATAAAGCATCGTTATTTCGTTTCCGTTCACTTCTTTTTTCACTACACCGTCTAAATGAAAATCTGACTGTTGCCCTTGTTCTAACACAATCGTTACGTACTTCAAATTTTTTTTCGTTAAATGTTCGACCGTTTCGACTTGGACAAGTTTTCCTTCTTTAATAATCGCGACTCGGTCGCAAAGCTTTTGCACTTCGGAAAGAATGTGAGAAGAGAAAAAGATCGTCGCTCCCTTTTTTCGTTCCTCGAAAAGAAGTTCAAAAAACGTATTTTGCATGAGCGGATCAAGTCCGTTCGTCGGTTCGTCTAAAATGAGTAGCTTCGGTTCGTGCAAAAGCGCCTGCACAATCCCGACCTTTTTCCGATTTCCAAACGAAAGGTCCTCGATTTTTTTATGCAAGTCTAAATCTAACCGCTCCGCTAACGTTTTTATTCGCTGTTCGTTTGCTTTGTAAAAACGAGCCGAATACGTGAGCAAATCAATAACTTTCATATCGTCGTAATAATGAATTTCCGACGGTAAATAGCCGACATGTTGCCGAATTTCTTTCGCATCTCTCACAATATCTTTCCCAAAAATCGTCGCACTCCCGCTTGTCGGATAAATAAAGTTTAATAGCGTGCGAATTGTCGTGCTTTTTCCTGCACCGTTCGGACCGATAAATCCAAAAATTTCGCCTTCTTCAATCGAAAACGTAATGTCTTCAATCCCGCGATTTTTTTTGTACATTTTCGTTAACTGGCGAATATCGACAACGTTCATATCCTCGCCTCCCGTTTTGACTCACTAGTCAATTGTAGCATATGGAATTTTGACTCATAAGTCAATTGTTGAATGGTAAAAAAAGAGAGTCGCCATTCAACGACCCTCTTACTCATGAAAATTCGTTCCATCCGTTACTTCTTTCACGATGCCAACACGGATGACGAAGTCACCAAAATGCTCGCCTTCGAAACGCTCTTTTGCATAGCGAGAAAGAAGAACGCGAAGCTCGTTTAAAATTTCTTCTTCCCCGATATTTTCGCGATACAACTTGCCAAGGCGGCTACCGTCAAACGCCGCGCCAAGATACATATTATATTTGCCAACAGATTTGCCAATAAACGCGATTTCTGCCAAGACGTGGCGAGCACAGCCGTTCGGGCAGCCTGTCATGCGAATCGTTATTTCTTCGTCACGAAGCCCGTTTTCCTCCACAATTTCTTCAATCTTATCAAGCAGTTTTGGCAAATATCGCTCCGCTTCCGCCATCGCTAATCCGCACGTCGGCAAAGCGACACACGCAAGCGAGTTGCGACGAAGGGCGCTGTAACGCTTGCCGTCCGTCAAGCCGTATCGCTTAATCAGCGCATCAATTTCTGCCTTTTTCTCGCTTGGTACGTTAGCAATCACTAAATTTTGGTTCGCAGTCAAGCGAAAATCGCCTGTATGAACTTTCGCAATTTCTCGCAAGCCTGTCATGAGCGGATAATCATCTGTATCCTTCACCCGTCCGCCTTCGACAAACAACGTAAAATGCCACGTTCCGTTCACGCCTTCGACCCAGCCATAACGGTCACCGTTATGTTCGAAATGATAAGGGCGCGCTTCTTCTAGCTTCCAGCCAAGGCGTCGTTCTAATTCTGCTTTTACTACTTCCAAACCAAGCCGGTCAATCGTGTATTTAAAGCGGGCATGTTTACGCACCGAGCGATTGCCGTAATCGCGCTGAATCGTGACAACTTTTTCCGCCACGTCAATGACTTGTTCCGGCTTACAAAAACCGATCACTTTCGCCAACTGCGGATACGTCGTGCGGTCGCCGTGCGTCATTCCCATCCCGCCGCCGATCGCTACATTAAAGCCAACGAGTTTTCCTTGTTCAACAATCGCGATAAACCCGAGGTCTTGCGAAAACACATCGACATCGTTTGACGGTGGAACAGCGATACCGATTTTAAATTTCCGCGGCAAATAAAGCGGGCCGTAAATCGGTTCTTCCTCCACTTCCGGAGTGCCGGCCACTTTTTCTTCATCCAACCAAATTTCGTAATACGCCCTTGTGCGCGGCAATAAATGGTCGCTTAACATTTTCGCCCATTCATATACTTCCGCATGCACTTCTGATTGGTACGGATTCGGATTGCACATGACGTTCCGGTTGACGTCGCCACATGCCGCTAACGTCGTAAGGAGCGCATCGTTAATCGCTTGAAGCGTTTTTTTCATGTTCCATTTCAATACGCCATGAAACTGAAATGCTTGTCGTGTCGTGAGCTTCAACGTTCCGTTCGCATATGTCCGCGCCAATTCGTCCATCACAAGCCACTGTTCTGGTGTCGCTACACCGCCCGGCGTGCGGACGCGAATCATAAATTGATAGGCGGGCTCTAATTTTTGTTTTTGCCGCTCCGCCCGCAAATCACGGTCATCTTGCAAATAGCTGCCGTGAAATTTCATTAACCGGTTGTCGTCTTCTGGAATGCCGGCGGTAATCCGATCTTCCATCGTTTCTTTCAATGTGCCGCGTAAATAGTTGCTTTCTTGTTTAATGCGCTCGACGTCGCTTGGCGGTCCATCTGGCGCTTTTAATACAATTTTTTCCATGTTTATCCCCCCTAATACACGTCGCGTTGATACCGTTTTTGTTTTTGCATGTCCGCCACATACGCTTCCGCTTGTTCACTCGTCATATTTCCTTCTTTTGCGATAATATCAATAAGCGTTTGATGAACGTCACGCGCCATATGTTGTTTGTCGCCGCAAACATAAATAGCGGCTCCCTCTTCCAGCCAACGGAACAATTCTTTACTCTGTTCAAGCATCCGATGTTGCACGTACACTTTTTCTGCTGTATCACGTGAAAACGCGACATCCATTTTCGTTAATACGCCGTTTTTCAGCCACGTTTGCCATTCCGTTTGATAAAGGAAGTCGGTCACGAAATGTTGGTCGCCAAAAAACAGCCACGATTTCCCTTTTGCGCCAACTGCCTCGCGCTCTTGCATAAAAGCACGGAACGGCGCCACCCCTGTACCTGGTCCAACCATGATGATCGGAGTACTCGGATCTTTTGGCAGTTTAAAGTTCGGATTTTGATGAACGAACACAGGAAGTTTATCGCCAATGTGTAGACGCTCCGCACAAAACGTCGAGCAAACTCCTTTGCGCAAACGTCCGTGCGCTTCATAACGGACCGCACCAATCGTTACATGCACTTCGTCCGGATAGGCTAATAAACTATTGGCAATGGAATAAAAGCGCGGCTGCAGCTTCCGCAAGAAGGAAACGAACTGTTCTGGCGTCATCTCCCAAGGGCCGAAATCGCGAAGGACGTCAAGCACATCGCGCCCTTTCATATATTCTTTTCGCTTCGCTTCCTGTTCAGCGGAAAGAAGCGCATGGAAATCGCGATTTTTCGAAAACTCCGCTAATTTTTGCAGCAGCGGCTCCGTCAACAACGTAATTTCTAAACGGGATAGTAACGCTTCTCGTAACGGTTCTTCCTCTTGATCGATGGAAACCGGCGTTTCTGGATCCCATCTCATCTCTTGAATAATCAGATCGACTAACTCCGGATCGTTTTTTGGAAAAATTCCGAGCGCATCGCCTGGTGCAAACGTAAGTCCAGAGCCTTCGAGCGATAGCTCGATATGACGTGTTTCTTTATTCGAGCCGCGTCCATTTAAGTTGATATTTTCTAATACTTCCGCTTCGAACGGATGTTTTCGTGAATAAAGCGCGGTTGGCTGTGCTTGTGTCGGTTGTGGCGCTGCCACGGAAACTGCTCCTTGCTTATCTAACTCGCTAAGCACCCCATCAAGCCATTTCGCTGCCGCTTCTTCGTAATCGACGTCACAATCAACGCGTTCATATAAACGCTTTCCACCTAACTCTTCTAACCGCTTATCAAAATCTTTTCCTGTCTTGCAAAAATGCTCGTACGACGTATCACCAAGCGCCAGTACGGAAAAGCGAAGATGATTGAGTTTCGGCGCGCGCTTGCTATGGAGAAATTCGTAAAATGCTAACGCGTTATCCGGTGGCTCCCCTTCACCATACGTACTGACGACAATCAGTAGCGTATTGATTTTTTTCAAATCGTTTGGCTTAAACTCAAGCATCGAGGAAACGGTGACGTGAAACCCGCGACTTTTAAGCGCTTCTCCTGCTTTTTCCGCCATTTTTTGTGCATTTCCTGTTTGCGATCCGTAAAGAACGGTCACTTCCTTAGATACTGGTTCTTCTAGTTGTACAACTGAACCAACCGACTGCGTTGCGGCTAAATACCCGCTCAGCCAAAGCTTTTGTGCTGGTGTAAGCGTCGGCCATAATCGGTTAAGGAGTTCGACTTGCTCCTCGCTAAATGGACTGTTTGTTACGTGAAATTGCAACGATCTTCACCTCTTTGCCTTAGCATCGATCATATTTCCATTATTCCTATAAATTAAGTATGGTTTATTACTACACTTTACTCTAAAACAGAAAATTAGTAAAATAAGTATAAATTATGAAAGCCATTAATATTTCTAATAATTAAGAAGAGAATGAGGCTTGTACTATGAAGAATTAAAAAACGGTCGTGACTTTACGAAAACAGCGGAAATTTTTATCGCAGCCAAGCGTCAGTTTGCACATTAAAAATTTAGAAAAGTTAGGAAATAATGTGAAAACCCGGAAAAATCCGCAAAAATTTTGCACATTATTTCCGAATCCGCCTGAAATAATTTGAAAAAGAGATTCTGAAATAATGTGCTCATTTACACCGAGTCCTAGACTCATTTTATATAAATGCGATTTGGAGCTTTAACGTTTTCGTCTTTTATGGAGTAATCGGTATGTTTCGACTGTCGAGTGACCGAACAACACCGCTTCCAGACAAATGCATTTGTCTGTGAAGCGGTTGGTTGTTCGGTCCTCTGTCACGCGAAGGCGTGACGAAGGCAAGTCACAGACTTGCCTCCGACAGTCGAAAAAATAGGGACTCTGCTTTTTCGTCAGCCATAAGTTAAACCTCCCAGTTGTATTTATATAAAATATGTGAAAAACTAAATATTTCAAGAGCTGGTTACTATAAATACTTGAAAACAAAGGGAAAGAAGAATTGAAGAAAGATCAACAATTAAAAGAATATATCTCCCTTATTTTCCATGAACACAAGGGAAGATACGGTTATCGGAAAATTCACGCCGAATTAAGCCAGCAATATCAACTGTCCGTGAGTGAAAAAGTCGTGCGGCGACTAATGCGGGAACTAGGATTAAAATGTCAATCGCGTATGAAGAGAAAACAACCAGTCAAAGTGAAAAAAGCAACTTCAACTGGATATATTTATGAAAATCTATTGAAGAGAGACTTTTCTACGACACGCCTAAATGAAAAATGGGTCACAGATGTTACAGAAATTGCCGTGGATGATAAAATGCTATTTGTTTCTGCCATCATGGATTTACACAATAATGAAATTATCGGTCATCAGATTTCACCAACACACGATGTTCAACTTGTGGAAGATTCTCTATTATATGCGTTGGAAATTAGAAACATCAAGGATTCCTTAATTCTTCATTCAGATCAAGGAACGCCGTATCAATCAACAAGATGGAAAACGCTGATGGATACATTTTCGATTACACCAAGCATGTCGAGAAAAGCGAATGCGCTTGATAACGCATGCATAAAAAGCTTTTTCTCCTACCTCAAAACAGAGATGGAGCAGGATTTGCAACATACGAAAAGTGTGGAAGAGGCAACGCAGCTTATCTATGATTACATTCGCTATTACAACCACCAACGTATACAAGGTGTTCTTCATTATCAAACACCGGTTCAATATGCAAAGGCCAGTTAAAAACGAGCACAAGTGGGCTACATTTCCTCCTTCTCGTCTTACCTACCTCCCCTCAGAATTCCGTGGGGCTGTCAAGTGCTTTCCTTGACAGTTCCACGGGGTTCTGAGACTCTGAAAAAAGACGAGAAAAGGAAAGAAACCAGATCTTTATCACTCTGATTCCTTCACGTTAACTGAATTTATACTGTCTACTTTTCGGATCGCAGTGCACATGTTGCTAGAACAGGAAAACGAACGAAGCGTGCCCTCACCTTCATTTCTTTCGTTCGTCGCTTTTTATCTGGGCAACTTCCTCTCGAATGGAAATCAGAGATGGCAGCTACCTTATTTGAGTATGCCCAAATTTTCGGGAGAAGTATGCCTAATTTTGGATAATCAACAGTCGTGAATTAATATTTCTAACGTTTTCAAATTTCCCATCACCTTCATACTTCTATATTTTCACTTTCAACAACTGTGCTTCTTTGCTTTTCCCTTTTTTTCGTTATGAATCCTATGAGATCGAGAATTAAACGTGCAGCGGTGTGTTTTTGCTAACATAAAATTCAGCCACTTCGCTCGTAAAAACGTGAGCCACTCCATTTCCAGCGAAAACACCGTCTTGATATGGAGTGAGAGGCATGATAGGCTTGTTGCCTATCGAAACACCTTGATGTGTCGCCTTTCGAGTGAAATCATGCCTCTAGAGGCTCCATGTCAAGACGCCCCAGATTTACCATTTGTCAATTTTTAAGTGGCTCACAAGGATGTAATCGGAGTGGCTCAAAATTCAATTAGCAAATACAGGTCTTTCGCTTGACGGAAAAAACATTCGATCGACCAACACTCGGCATAGTAGCGCAAGATGTCTTCGTCGCTTAGCTCCCAATCGGTGCTCAAGACGCAATGAAGATGTTCCGGTGTCATCGGTTGATCGGCTTTCCAAACAAGTAGCACCACCGCATTCTTAAATATTTTTGATAAAGCTCTTTATCCGCTTTTAGCTTTTCCTCCGCATTGACGATCATCGAACGGAATTTGTAAATATAAAATTTTTCCCCGTTTTTGCCAACACGGACTTGTTTAAAGAAAATCGGGCCTTTCGAATCACCAAATAAATAAAAGATGCTGATCAGCAAAAAAAGCGGGCTTGATACAATAAGCCCAATGATTGCTCCGACAATATCAATGATTCTTTTTGTGATGGCGTATAGTCTATCTAAACTTTGAAAGGACGTATATTCTTCTACTCGTTGATTAGAAACGACTGCTTCCTGCGCGGTATTCATCTTCGCCAACTTCCCCCATCTCCTTTACTTCTTTTCTACTTTTGCTTCATTCAATATCCGTTCCATAAATTGAATTAAATCTGTTCTTAATTCCTCATTCTGCATCGCAAACTCAATCGTTGTCTGGATAAACCCTAACTTCTCCCCAACATCGTACCGCTTGCCTTCGAACTCGTAGGCAAACACCCTCTGAATCTCATTCAGCTTTTGAATCGCATCGGTCAGTTGAATTTCTCCGCCGGCGCCGGTTTCTTGTTTTTCGAGGAATAGAAAGATTTCCGGTGTGAGTATGTATCGTCCCATAATCGCCAAGTTCGATGGCGCTGTGCCGGACGCTGGCTTTTCAACGAATTGGCGCACTTCGTAGCGGCGCCCTTTTTGTTCGAGCGGGTCGATAATGCCGTAGCGGTGCGTTTTGTTGTCAGGCACTTGTTGGACGCCGATGACAGAGCTCCATGTTTGTTCGTATTGGTCAATAAGCTGCTTTAAGCACGGCGTATCGGCTTGAACGATGTCATCGCCAAGCAGCACGGCAAACGGCTCATCGCCGATAAAATTGCGCGCGCACCAGACAGCATGTCCCAATCCTTTCGGTTCTTTTTGCCGTATGTAGTGAATATCGACTCTCGACGGTTCTTTCACCTTTTCGAGCAAGTCGAATTTGCCTTTTTCGATTAAGTTTTGTTCTAGTTCAAAGGCGTTGTCGAAATGGTCTTCAATCGCGCGCTTTCCTTTTCCGGTGACGATAATAATGTCTTCAATGCCCGATTCGATCGCTTCTTCGACGATGTATTGAATCGTCGGCTTGTCCACGATCGGAAGCATTTCTTTCGGCATTGCTTTTGTCGCCGACAAAAAACGTGTGCCAAGCCCGGCGGCCGGGATGATTGCCTTGCGTACCTTTTTCACTTCATTCCCTTCTTTCCTTCTCGATTTTTTCATGCGAACCGACGTATCGGCTACCGCGAGATAAACGATACGTCGATGCGCATAAAAAATAGCCCCGTTTTGGGACTTATTCCGATGCTTTAAACTTTAACCCGATGATCTCTTTTTCATGTTTTAACAATTTGTCGATCATCGCGTCTGTTTTATGTTGAAGCTGTTTCAAAGACAAATCAACAAATTGCTTAAAGCCGATCAATTCGGCATGGATGAACGTTTCATGATATTTTCCTGCCCGCATTTCTTCAATTTGTTCTTGTATTCGTTCAAAACGATTGAGCTGCTCATAAATCGGCTGCAATTCTTCTTTCAACACGGAACGAAGCAACTCTTTTAACTCTTCGCTCATCGCTCACACCTCCTCACCCTTTGTTCCATTATAGCACATTTATCCAAAAGTGATAAATAAGAACATTTAGGTGTGAACGCAGTTTTCATTCATGCCATGTTTTGAGCTCATCTTCCCTTCGCTGCTTTGCGTATTTTTCAATAGACTATCGGTCGATAAACGATATCGCTGCGCACAAAAAAACGGCCCCGTTTTGGGACTTAGTTTGGCAAATGCGATTTTAAATTTAGAATTTGTCTTTCATGTTCGATCATTTTGTCGAACATAACATCTGTCCGTCTTTGTAAATACGTGACGGTTAAATCAACGGACTGTTTCATGCTTGTAAGATCATTCAAAATATGCGCTTGATTGTTTTTCGAAATGCGCAGTTCTTCGAGGATCTTTTCTTGCGTCCGCTCCACGTTTCCGAGCGATTGCTTCATGTCGGCCATCTCGTTTTCTAGTTTTTGTTGGCCGATTTGAAGTTTGGCCACGTCTTGTTGTAATGCCTGCTGGCCGGCTTGCAGCTGCGCTACGTCTTGCTGTAATGCACGTTGGCCCTCTTGCAGTTGCGCTACGTCTTGTTGTAATGCACGTTGACCCTCTTGCAGTTGCGTCACATCTTTCTGGATTTGGGAGACTGTGCTCTCTAGTGCACGCTGGCCGGCTTGTAGCTCTGCCACGTCTTGCTGTAACGCTCGTTGGCCCTCTTGCAGTTGCGTCACATCTTTCTGGATTTGGGAGACTGTGCTCTCTAGTGCACGCTGGCCGGCTTGTAATTCTGCCACATCTTGCTGTAACGCTCGTTGGCCTGCTTGTAATTCTGCCACGTCTTGCTGTAACGCTCGTTGGCCTGCTTGTAATTCTGCCACGTCTTGCTGTAACGCTCGTTGGCCCTCTTGCAGTTGCGCCACATCTTGCTGAATTTGCGCGACGCTCGCTTCTAACGCTTTCTGGCCCCGTTGCAGTTCTTGCTGGGTCCGCTCCACACGATCCAATCGTTCGTGAACCGGCTGCAGCTCTTCCTTCAACACGGAGCGAAGCAAATCCTTTAATTCTTGGCTCATTTTTACACCTCCTTTGCCATTTCTTCCATTATAGCATGGTCAAAAAGAGGCAATGAACAAAAAAATAAATTGAGAACCGGGCATCTAACCCGCCCTCACACCACACCATCGACGACTGGCGTCTAAGGTGACCGGACTGTCATCGTCCCCACCCACAGCATGGCCGAATGCCCCCATTGATAACGGTAAAGAGACATCACCGAAAAGTGTAGCCGAGCGACCAGCAGGAGCTGGAGCTAGACATCACTTCAAAATTTTATACTTTCTTATTCTTAGTAAAAGAACCGGCCCCCTTTCAGCAAGCCGGTCTTTTGTGCTTATTCGTCTTTATTATCTTTATCATTCACATCTTTCGGATCTTCAATCGGATCTTCGCGGTCCGGCTGATTGTCATTTTCATCATCGCTAGGGCCGTTGTTCGTGTCGTTTCCAGGCGATAAATTTTTGTTCAAGTTGTCGTTCAGATCGTTGCCGTTGAGATTATTTCGGTTATTGGCATCATCCCTTTTGTTTACATCATCCGCCGGATTCATATCGGTATTGTTCATATCGTTGTTTTGATTGGTCGTTGGCGGCGGCGGGTTTTGGTTATCGCGATTGAAATTGCATCCTGAAGCAAGCAGCACTGCAACAACCACCCCAAATAACCGGATGAACAAAGCTTTTTTCTTCATTTGATGTCCTCCTTTCTGAATACATATATAGTCTTTGTTTATCTTGTCCAGAAAGGAAGTTTTCATGCATAAAAACTCCTCTTTCCTTGACCCGGAAAGAGGAGTTTCGTTACGCGTCTTTCTTTTCGCCGAGGGCAAACATCATTTCCGTTTCGCAGACGAGTTCACCGTCGACCGTGGCAATGCCTTTGCCTTTGCCGATCGGACCTTTCGCGCGAATGATTTCGACTTCTAAGCGAAGCTGGTCGCCCGGTTTCACTTGTTTTTTGAAGCGGCAATTGTCAATGCCGGTGAAAAAGGCGAGGCGGCCGCGGTTTTCTTCTTTCATCAGCATCGCGACCGCCCCGACTTGCGCCAATGCTTCGACGATTAACACGCCCGGCATGACCGGATATTCCGGAAAATGGCCGACGAAAAAGTGTTCGTTGGCGCTGACGTTTTTCAGTCCGACGGCGCGCTTTCCTTCTTCGACTTCTAAAATGCGGTCGACTAATAAAAACGGATAGCGGTGCGGGATGATCGCTTGAATTTGCTGGATATCAAGCATATGTATAAGCCTCCTTTTCTTTTCTCGACCCTCCGTCATGTCATATAATAGAAAGACGGGGGAGGTGAAACAGTTGTTGCTTCAATTTATGAACGAGCTGCGCGCGTTTCGTACAGAAATCAATGAGCGGCTCACCCAGCTTGAAAACGGCTTGCAGCAAGTCAACGGACGGCTCGATCATGTAGAATCGAACTTGCAGCAAGTCAATGAGCGGCTTGATCATATGGAAAACGAATTGCAAGAAGTCAAACAAGGACAAGCCGAAATCAAAGAGCTGCTTAAACATCATACGACATTAACGTTTGAAACCCTTACGAATATGAGAAAAGAGATACGAACCATTACAAACGATACACAGGCAGATATCAATCTTCTGTTTCGCGAAAATCTTCTGTTTCGCGAAGTCGAAGCCGTCAAAAGACAAGTCAATAAAGTCGAGCAGCGGCTTGCCAATTAAAGTGTATCCAGCGAAAAACGGCTGGATTTTTTTGTTGACCGCTACTTGCTTTTCGTATCTTTTTTGACAATGTCGATGATGTGCTGCCACGTCGATGGCTTCAATGCATCGAGCGGTTTGCCGTCGCCAAGGACGCCGTAGCCGATCATCGCTCCTAAAGCAGTGCTCATGACCATAAGTACGATGACAATGATCAGCCGCAGCCAAATCGGGATTAAGCGCACGCGCAAACGCTTCTTGCGCCGCTCGGTTCGTTGTTCGGTTTGTTGTTCTTCTTGGCGTTCTTCATACATGTTTCCTTCTCCCCATTACGAACGAACTCCGTTAATCAGCCCCAGCATTTGATCGGAAATGGTGATCGACTTTGCATTCATTTGATACGCGCGCTGCGTGATCATAAGGTCGGTCATTTCTGTCCCTAAATCGACGTTCGATTGTTCAAGCGCCCCTTGCTGAACGCCAATTTGCGTTCGCGCGTTTCCGGCCATATTTACCGCGACATCCGCTTCTGTCACGTTAAGCGCCGCTAAGTCCGGAAAGGCAAATAAGTTGTCGCCCACCGATTGCAACAGCTGCGGACGCAATACGTTCGTCACGCCGAGGTCGACCGTTTGCGCGATATTTCCGTTCGGAGCGATCACTTTGAGCGTGCCGGTGTCGGAAATCATGATGTCTTTAAACCCGTCTTGAATGACGATCGGTTCGTTAGCGCTATTTAAGACCGGGTAGCCGTCGCTTGTCACAAGCATAAGTTCGTTTTGGTTTGCTTCCGACGGGCTTAAGTAAAAGGCCCCGTCTCTCGTATAGCGGATGGCGCTCGTTCCGTCCGCCGCATCGACAAGAACGCGGAAAAATTGCCCTTCTTTTGTCAAAGCGATATCGAGCATCCGGCCTGTCTGCATGAGCGGTCCTTGCTTGATAACGAGGTTCGTTTCCGCCAGCTTCGCCCCAACGCCGCGGCGGACGCCTGCTGGTGTTAGGCGGGCGGCTTGATCGTCTGGCAAATTGTCAAATTGTTGTACTAATAGCTCGCCAAAGTTTGTTTCGCGCCGTTTAAATCCGGTCGTGTTGCTGTTGGCGATGTTGTTGCTGATGACATCAAGCTGCTGCTGCAATTGGTTCATCGTGTTGGCAGCAGTCATCATGGAACGTAGCACGTGTTAATCCCTCATTTCCCCGAATTATTTTAGACGGCCGATCTCGTTAACAGCCTTGTCCATGCTTCGGTCATATGCTTGCAAAATTTTTTGGTTCGCTTCAAACGCGCGGTAAGCCGACAGCATATCGGTCATCGAACGGGCGACATCAACGTTCGAGCGCTCAAGAAACCGTTGCTTCAATTCGTATGTGACATTTGGATTGCCCACCGCGCTCGGAAGCAGGCCATTTTCGCTGCGGAATAAGCCGTTTCCTTCTTTGACGACAGCGTTCGGATTCGCCGCAAACGCGACGTTCAACCGGGTGATACGAGTATTATTTTCGATGATCGTACCATCCGGCGTTACGGTAAAATCTGCGCTGTTTAAACGAATGCGTTCGTTGTTTTCGTCAAGCACATAAAACCCTTCGTTCGTCGTTAAATATCCTTCGGCATCGCGCGTGAAATTGCCGTTTCTTGTGTAGCGTGTGTCCCCGTTTCCATTTTGGACGACAAAAAAGAGCGCACCTTTTGCTCCCGTTTCGGCATCGACTGGAACTGTTCCATCGACAAGCGCGATATCGGTTGGCTGTCCCGTTTCTTTCACGTCGCCTTGCAAAAAATTCGGAATAAGTTCTTGCATGTAGGCACCTGTATGAATCGAACCGATCGTCGCTCTCGTGAAAAACGAGCGCGGTTCTTTTGTCGGAATCGTCGTTTCCCCAAGGCGCGAAAGCAACAATTCTGGAAAAGAGCGCAGCGCAGCTTCATCCGCTTTATACCCTGGCGTATTCGCGTTTGCGATATTGTTCGTTAACATTTCGACGCGCCGCTGTTCTGCTAACATGCCGGCGGCCGCCGTATAAAATCCCCGCAACAAAGGCAGTCACCCCGCTTATTCATGCATACTTACCTACTATTATACGGCAAATGAGCAAAAAAACGAATAGGTACGTTGAGGAAACGATACCCATTCGCTTTACTCTTATATAAACCTCTGTTTTGGCGCCCGATCGATATTATCAAGCATAATGCCCGTTCCGATTGCGACGCAGTCCATCGGATTTTCTGCGACTAACACCGGTACTTTTAACTCTTCCGCAAGCAATTGGTCAATGCCGTGCAATAAAGCGCCTCCGCCGGTTAAAATGACGCCGCGGTCGATAATGTCCGCTGATAATTCTGGCGGCGTGCGTTCTAACACGCTTTTGGCGGCTTGTACAATGACAGACACTGGTTCGCGCAGCGCTTTTTCAATTTCAGCCGAGCAAACAGTAATGGTGCGCGGCAATCCTGTCACAAGGTCGCGGCCGCGAATGTCGATTTCTTCGTCGCGTGCGCCTGGGAATACGGTTGCCACTTGAATTTTAATTTCTTCGGCCGTCCGTTCACCAATCAACAATTTGTATTCACGTTTAATATAGTTTAAAATTTCTATATCGAACTTGTCCCCAGCCATTTTAATGGAAGAGGCGGTGACAATATCGCCCATCGAAAGGACGGCAACATCTGTCGTGCCACCGCCAATATCTACGACCATATTTCCGCACGGCTGGAAAATGTCCATTCCTGCACCGATCGCCGCTACTTTCGGCTCTTCTTCCAAATATACTTTTTTGCCGCCGCTTTTTTCTGCCGCTTCTTTAATCGCTTTTCGCTCAACCGAGGTGATGTTCGTCGGACAGCAAATTAAAATGCGCGGTTTGGCGAAAAAGCCTTTTAAATCGAGCTTATTTAAAAAATGTTTTAACATCGCTTCCGTAATATCAAAGTCGGCAATGACGCCATCTTTGAGCGGCCGAATGGCAACGATATTCCCAGGGGTACGCCCAACCATTCGTCTTGCTTCTTCGCCGACAGCCAACACTTTATTCGTATTTTTATCAATCGCCACAACAGACGGCTCATTTAGCACGATTCCTTTTCCTTTGACATAAATCAGTACGTTCGCTGTACCGAGATCGATACCGATATCCCTCGCAAACATGCATGCTCCTCCTTGCTTTCAATCCATCGAATTGCTCCTAATTTATTATTTTATCATAGGATGGTAAAAATCTGATACTATTTTTATGACAAATTATGAAGCAAGGAAGAAAAGAAATTATTGAATCGTTTCTTTTTTGTATTTTTTCTTTGTCGCCTCCCCTCCGCGCAAGTGACGAATCGATTTATGGTAATCGAGAATTTCTTTGACTTCATTGGCCAGTTCCGGGTTGATTTCCGGAAGCCGCTCCGTTAAGTCTTTATGGACGGTACTTTTGGAAACGCCAAATTCTTTCGCGATGACGCGAACGGTTTTCCTCGTCTCCACGATATACTTTCCAATCTTGATAGTACGCTCTTTGATGTAATCGTGCACACCACTCGCCCTCCCTAAGTTGGATGTGAGAAGTGTGAAATGAGACTCGCTTTGTCGGTGATCAAAAGCGCTTCTTCTTGTTCATTTCGAAAGCATCTTGGGCTTTGTTCTTGCTGTTATGGACGATCCCCACCTCAAACACTCTCGTTTGTTGATAAGTTTGTAACATTTTATTAAGCAAATGGTACATATATGCCAGAAATATAAAGAAAAGCAAATGTTTTTGCCAAAACATGAAAACGGCACCGAGCTTTGAGTGCTTGATGCCGTTTGCTTAACTTTTTACGCCTTAGCCATTCCGATCGAAGAATCTGGCTTGCTGTAGGAAGAATCTTGGTTTGTGTTGTTTTCCTCCGTTTGTTGTTCGCCAGATTGCGATTGATCGTCTGTTGTTTGTTGCTCGTTTTGCTTCGTTGCGTTGTCATCGTTGGATTCCGTTAATGTTGTGACAGGTTTGTCAACATAGTCAAGCGGATTGACCGGCTTGCCATCTTTGCGAATCTCAAAGTGAACGTGTGTGCCTGCTTCTTGGTTAAATTGGCTTTGCCCCGCTTTGCCGATCACTTGGCCTTGTTTCACCGCATCGCCTTCTTTCACTTCAGCGCTAGCAAGCGATTGATAGACGGTCACGACGCCGTTGTTGTGGTCGATTTCAACGGTATAGCCTAAAATCGGATCTTTTTCCGCCTTTGTGACCGTTCCGCTTAACGAAGCCGTCACATCAAACGATTGTCCGTCTTTCATGACAAGGTCAATGCCGCGGTTCGGATGATACGTATTATTATAAAAGACGAGAGCTGCTTCTTGTTCTTCTTTTGATGCGGCGTAATCGTAAAACGGCGTCTTAATTTCCACCGTATTCGGATCAAGCACAGGCATCGTCACATGTTCGACCGACTCGTTGACCGGAACCGACTCTTCATCGTTATAAGACGTACCTGGAACATCTTGGTTGTATTCGTACTCGTCTTTTTTCGGCTTCCCGTCATTTTTGTTCTGGAACCAAAGCACTCCCGCTAAAATGACGGCAGCACTCATTAAATACACAGCCGGAAACACCCAACGCTTTCGCAACGCACGCTTCAAACTTGGTTTCATTGGAGAAGGTTGTTTCTTTTCTTCCTCTCTCATTGTTCATCACCTCAGCAACCATTTTGAACAGAAAGAGGAAAATCTATACATAAAGAAACGTTTTTTCACTTATTTTTTGAAAAAAAACGCATTTTATGCATAAAAAAGCGGCTCGTTACAAGAGCCTGCTTATTTTTTCGCGGTAAGCTTGTTTAAAAAGGCGGCCGCTGACGAAATCGTCACACCGCGGTAATAATATTTCACGATTTCATCATACGTCTTTCCTTGCTTCGCCATAAAATTCGCCCCGTATTGGCTCATGCCAACGCCATGTCCGTACCCTTTTGTCGTAATGATAATGTCGTCCCCTTTGCGCACCCATGTAAAATCAGTTGATTTTAAGTCCAGCTTTTCCCGGATTTCTCTTCCTTTGAACCGTTTGCCGTTAATTTCAACTACATCGACCCGCTTTCCTGGCGTCCGTGATATGACGACACCGACTGAACCGTCTTTCGGGAGCGTTACGCCGAGCTTCTGTTCAAATTCCGCCACCGACATCACCGTTCGATGATAAAACTTTGGCGACTTTTGATCCCAAGGGCTAGCTACGCTTTTTAAATAAGGAAAGTCATTTTCCCAATACGCTTCCGAATTTTCTGTAAACCCGTTGCTTGTCGAGAAAAACGACGCTTCAATCGGAACGTTGTTGTACGTAACGATTTGCCCTTGCGTCGCTTCGACTGCGTCGGTAATCCGCTTCATTTTCCAGTCGTAATCCGCTCCCCATAGCTGCTTTAACTCGTCGTGACTGTAATACACTTGATGCATGATCGTATCGGTGACATTCGCCCCTTTCGGCAAACGAATCGGCTGATCGCTTAACATTTGTTTGACAATGTACGTTCTTGCGGTCAGCGCCTGCGCCTTGAGCGCTTCGAATTCAAATTCGGCCGGCATTTCTGCAGCCACAACACCGACCACGTACTGTTCCAGCGGAATATGCTCAATTCGTTTTTCTTTGCTTCGGTACACTGCCACTTCAACATCCGGTCCTGCACTTTTCACTTGCACGGTAGCAGCTGGCTGCTTTCGAAGCTCTTCCGGCAATGTTCCGTCCGTTTTGTCGGTAAATGGCATGACGAGCAATGCTGGAATGAGCAAAACGGCAATCAATAATAGAGAAGCTAGTGCGATTAGTAGTTTTACACGTTTCATTTTCCGAGCCCCCAATATGCAATTTTCAAGCGCAAATCTGCTTGCATCGTCGACAAACGTGTTTGCTTGCTCGTTATTACATAGTGTATGGGCTTGGACAAGTATATATGACAAATTGTTTTTGGGGAGAAAATCGGCAAAAAAAAAGAACTCGTTTGTGAGTCCGATGTTGTCATTGAATTCTAGAAGCCAATAGCTCGATTACTTCTCGATGTTGTTCGTCTACCCGTTCTAAATGTTTGAAATGGCTTCTCATCTCGGTTTTCGTATTTTCTATTTCGCGCATTAGACTGCCATAATAAAAGGCAAGCTCTTTTCTCATTTCGTATTGCTCCGTCGCTAACGTCTGAACCGTTTGATCCATTTGATGGACTTTTTCGTTCGTTTGTTGCAGCTGTGCAGCTACTTGTTCTACTCGTTCGTTCGTCTGCTGCAGTTGTGCAGCTACTTGTTCTACTCGTTCGTTCGTCTGCTGCAGCTGTGCAGCTACTTGTTCTACTCGTTCGTTCGTCTGCTGCAGTTGTGCAGCTACTTGTTCTACTCGTTCGTTCGTCTGCTGCAGTTGTTGGTCGAATTTTTCTTGTTTAGCAGCTAGCGCGTTGATGTCTTGACGCATTACTTGTTGCTCCGACGCTAAAGCGCGGATATCTTCTCTCATTTCATTTTGTTCTTTCCGAAAAGAACGCATTTCGCTTTCTACCCGATCAAATCGCTCGTTCATTTGCTCCATAAACTGTTTAAGCAACGCTTCCATCCAATTCCTCCTCTCCGACATGCATTTTTCTTTTTATTATATCACAGCCTGTCTATTTTTGTTAAAAAAATGAAAACGACCGATTGCTACAACATGTAGCGGACGGCCGTTTTATCGTCATTATACGTTTAAATCGGTCACTTTTGCTTCTTCCCATACCGTTTCTTCTTCACGGACGCGCTCAATGTTTGCACCAAGCGCCGCAAGCTTTTCATGGAAGCGGACGTAACCGCGGTCTAAATGCTTCAATTCGGTCACCCGCGTATATCCTTCGGCGACAAGCCCTGCCAAAATTAACGCGGCCGCTGCGCGCAAATCGGTCGCTGCCACTTCCGCCCCTTGCAAATTGCAGGGGCCGTTAATGATCACCGAGCGTCCTTCAATTTTAATATCAGCATTCATGCGCCGAAATTCTTCGACGTGCATAAAGCGGTTTTCAAATACCGTTTCCGTAATCATGCTTGTGCCTTCCGCTTTTAACAATAACGCCATCATTTGTGACTGCATATCAGTTGGAAATCCTGGATGCGGCATCGTTTTAATATCAACCGCTTTTAATTTTTCCGGGCCGATGACACGCAGGCCATTTTCTTCTTCAACAACCGTCACGCCCATTTCTTCAAGCTTCGCCACTAACGAGCTTAAATGCTCAGGAACGGCTCCTTGAACGAGAACGTTGCCGCCCGTAATTGCCGCCGCCACCATAAACGTACCTGCCTCAATCCGATCAGGAATGACCGTATGCGTCGCCCCGCGCAGATCGGCTACGCCTTCAATCCGAATCGTCCCCGTTCCAGCGCCGCGCACCTTCGCCCCCATCGCGTTCAAAAAGTTCGCTAAATCGACGATTTCCGGCTCTTTGGCGCAGTTTTCAATCACGGTCGTTCCTTCCGCCAACACAGCAGCCATCATAATATTTTCCGTCGCCCCGACGCTCGGAAAGTCTAAGTAAATTTTCGCCCCGCGCAGCCGGCCATTCACCTCAGCGTCAATGAAGCCATTTCCGACCTTCACGGAAGCACCCATCGCTTCAAATCCTTTTAAATGTTGATCAATCGGCCGCGAGCCAATCGCACAACCGCCCGGCAATGCCACGCGAGCACGACCATTTCGCGCAAGCAGCGGCCCCATCACAAGAACAGAGGCACGCATTTTGCGCACATATTCAAATGGGGCTTCTAATTTCAGCTCTCGGGATGCATCTACAACGACTCGGTTTCCTTCCATCGTGACTTCTGCGTTTAAATAACGCAACACTTCACTGATTGTATATACATCGGAGAGAGCAGGAACATCGTGAATCATGCTTTTTCCTTCACTTGCTAATAAGGTTGCGGCGATGACAGGTAAGACGGCATTTTTCGCTCCTTCGACTTTTACGGTGCCGCTCAACCGGTTTCCGCCACGGACGATGATTTTTTCCAACGTATTCCCCTCCGCGTCCAATTTCTCTATATTAATATTCAATTGTAATGATCGGGGTTCCAACGACAACGGTCGTCTGGCCGCCCAATCCCGTCCTTCTCAAAGCTAGCTGTATGTTCATTGGATATGTTTTTGCCGGAAGAACGTTCTCCCACTGCCCAGTATATGCAGAAACGGAAACAAACGCCTCTTCCTCAAGCGCCTCAACTGGCGTCGCCTTAAATTCATGTAAAAGATGGTAGGCTTGTTTTAACAAAACACCTTTCATCTTATCATTGAATTCCCCTTTTACACAAGAGAAAAATACAGGCTGTTTCGTAAAGAGTTGTGATAACTTTTGACTTATTATATTACCAGCTTTTTCCTTTATTTTTTCGCTCCAACCAAATCCTTTTAACTCATAGAGGATGTATGTTTGGGGCTTTTCGTTTGCAACGGTAGTAATGAGTTGAATTTTTTCTTGCATCGAGGAATGTTCATAGATGCCTGTCACTTTTTGAACATGTTCGTCTTTGTCGACGATCCATTGAAATGTTGGAAAAGCTTGCTTCAGTTCATCGACTTTTTTTGCAAAAGCCGAATTATTTTTTATCGTTTGGGTATACTCCCTTGTGTAAATGGTCCATTGCTGAATCGACACACCATTTTTCTGTAACACGTGAGCCATTGTATTCATCTCTTGTAGCAGCTCGTTCCCCTTTGCTTCACTGAATGCCAAGACGGTGAGCACGATCATAATCATCCATATGTTTCTCTTCATCCCGTTTCACTTCCTCTCCTTAGCTGTTATTGTTGCCAGATTGGAAGCGAACATACACGGAAACGCTCGACAAAATGAGAAAGAGATTTTTTCCTTTTCGACAACGAAAAGCGGAGGTGACGACCCCGAACCATACGGAAAATGTTCTTTTAACGAGGAGTGCTTGTCACTTCGATCAATGAAGGTTATTTCACAACGTAGCTAGACAGTAATTCAACCATGAAAAAAGAGGCGATTATTCGCCCCGAAAAAGAAACGGCAATTGTTTCGACCAAAGCAGATAGTCTAAGAAAAAGTTGCTAACGGTCGAGCCGAGTGCGATCGTCAACAAAATATAAAATAGACGCGCTTGAAACACACGGTTCGGTTTGATGATTTGATCAATGCGCACCGCTTGCAGCGCCCACCATGTAATCGCGATAAAAAAAAGGTGGGACATAATGCTTAACAACGCTTGTTGCCCGACTCCTGCCATCATCGTTGATCACTCCTTTCCCGGCAAAAAAGAAGGAGGAAAAATTCCCCCCTTCTATTGTACCGTCAGCGAAGAAAATCGCCAAAATGTTGGAATTGGTCTAAAAAGTTATAGGCCAAACTCGGCATGATACCGAATGCGATTGTACCGAGCGCACAGACAACGATGACAATCGTTACGCCAAGCGGCACCTTCACCGGCTCATGATGGGCAGCTGGACGGAAAAAGATTTGCGTAAACAACCCGAAATAATACACGTACGAAACAATCGTTGTCGCAATCATGATCGCTGCGAGCACGTAATGCGCTGGTTCAGTCGCAAACGCGCCTAAAAAGATATGGACTTTCCCGATAAACCCGGCCGTTCCAGGAATGCCAGCAAGCGACAAAACGAAAATTCCCATCATGACTGCTAATAGCGGCTGGCGGCGATACAGGCCGGCAAATTGGCTGATGTCTTCCGAGCCAGCCTCATCCGTCACGATTTGCAAAATCGCAAATGCCCCAAGGTTCATCAATAAGTATGCCGCTAAATAAAACCACATCGAATCGATCATCACCCATGACATTGCCGCAAAGCCGACTAACAAATACCCGGCATGCGCAATGCTTGAGTACGCAAATAGGCGTTTCACGTTGCGCTGTTTGAGCGCCACCGTGTTCCCAATGATCATCGTCGCTCCCGCTAAAAAGGCGATGTAGTCTTGCATCGACAACAGCATCGAGGACGGCTCTTTTCCTTGAGATAAAGCGGCGGCAAACAACGTAATAAACAGGCGCAACACGATGACAAATCCCGCCGTTTTCGACACGACGCTTAAAAAAGCGGTTGCCGGAGTCGGCGCCCCTTGATATACATCCGGCGCCCACATATGAAACGGAACCGATGCCAATTTAAACGACAGGCCAACGAACAACATTAAAAACGCAAGCGCGAGCACATATTGGTGTCCGCTATCTTGCAGCATGCTAAGCTGCACCGCCATTTGTTTCAAATTAGTCGAACCGGTAAGACCGAACACATAGCTCATCCCAAACAACGTAATCGCCGTCGAAATGCCCCCGTTAATCACATATTTCAGCGCCGATTCATTCGACAGGCGATGCGCTTTTCGCAACCCTGCCAAAATATACGAAGAAATCGACAATAACTCCAACCCGACAAAGAGCGTGATTAAATCGCCGCTCGATGTCATGATCATCGCGCCGAGCAGCGCCGTTAAAAACAAGTAATAAAACTCGCCTTGATATTTCATGCCTTCTTTCGGCTGATAGTCCATCGCAAGTAAAAGTACGAGCGCAGCGCCTGTTAACAACAGCAGCTTAAACGCTTTTCCGAACGCATCGAGGCGGAACGTATCATACAAAATCGACGTCGTATCAACAGAAAGCAAGCCGATTAATGAAACGATCGCTACAATTACGCCAGCAATGGCGAACAATCCGAGCGGTCGGCGGCTTTTCTCGTTTGGCATTAACAGGTCGATGAGCGAGAGAGCGGTCGCCACGCCAAGAACGATGAACTCTGGCGTCATAACCCCCCATTTATATTGCATCAACGTGTCCCAACTCATGTCTCTCACCCTCCTAACCCGTTCATCATCGTCTGAATCGTTGCTTCGAGCGGTTGCGCTAAAATGTGCGGATAGACGCCGATGAAAATGATGCAGCCGAGCAATATGAGCACAGGAACGAGCTCTACCGTGCGAATATCCGCTGCTTCGATTACACCGCGCTTCGCCGTGCCGTATGTCATATTCAATACCGCACGCAGTAAATAGACCGCCGTCATAATAATCCCGAGCGTGCCGACCGCCGCAATGGCCGGCTTCGCTTTAAACAAGCCTAAAAACGCGGTAAACTCGCTAATAAATCCAGACATGCCCGGCAATCCGAGCGAAGCCATCGCCCCTGCCAATAAGAAACCGGAAACGAGCGGCATCGCTTTCGCAAGCCCTCCTAAATGATCGAGCATCGTTGTATGTACCCGTTCGTACATAATGCTGACTAACAAGAAGAGCAGCGCTGAAATTAAGCCGTGCGATACGACTTGGAAAATGGCTCCTTGAATGCCGGCTTCATTCAATGCCCCTAATCCGATCAACACAATTCCCATATGAGAAATACTCGAGTACGCCAGCACCATTTTAAAGTCTTCTTGCACGAACGCTAAAAAGGCCCCGTACAATAAGTTAACGACACCTAAGATGGCGATGAGCGTCGCGAAACGTTGAAACTGCTCTGGAAATAGCCCCATTCCGAAACGAATGAGACCGAACGCCCCAATTTTTAACAGCACGCCGGAATGCAGCATGACAATCGATGGCGGCGCTTGCACGTGCACACGCAACATCCAACTATGAAGCGGCACGATCGGCAGCTTGACGCCAAAGGCGACAAGAAGCGCAATGAATAGCCCGTAGCGCAAATCGTTCGAAATCGGCGCAATCATTTGCACTGCCCCCTGCGGATCGCGAAGCAGCTCTTGCAACACCGCTATGTTCGATGTGCCAGTGCGGGCAAATAAGATTAAAATGACGAGCAACAAAATCGCCGAACCGATTCCGTTATACAGCAAATAGCTATACGCCGCTTTTTCTTTTTCGAAATAGCCCCATTTCCCAATTAAAAAGAACATCGGAACGAGCGTCACTTCAAAGAAAATGAAAAACAATACGAGATTGCCAGCCGCAAATACGCCGAGCATGCCGATTTCCAATAGAAGAAATAGCATGAAATACCCTTTCCATTCTTTTTTAATATGAATGGAAGCGACCGCCGCCAGCGTCGCTAAAAGGGCTGTTAAGACGATCATCACAAGCGCAAATCCATCAACGTTCAGCTCGTAATCGACCGTAAACGTCGATTCTGAAAGGAATGAAAACTTCCCGAAATGAATCCACGCATGCTTTTCAGCAAGCCGGCTGAGGTCATAGCCTCGCAAATATTGTCCGAACGCAAACAGCGCTAAAATAAGCGAAGGCAACGTCGCCAAAAAGCCGAGTAGTTTAATCGTCTGCTCTTGTGTCTTTGGCACGAACGCTAACAATATAATACCGAGCAGTGGGGAGAAAACGAGCAGCGAAAGAAAATACGTGTCATTCATTATAAATACCCCCCTGTGAACGCAAGAATGACGACAAGAATCGTCAAGCCGATGAACATCGCCGCTCCGTACATTTGAACTTGCCCATTCTGCCATCTTGACCCAAGCGTTCCAATCGCTTTTGTCAAAGAAGCGATCAAGCCGGCTAATCCTTCAACGATAAAGCGGTCGACATATTGCAAAAACAAGCTCAATACTTTCGTCGCATATCCGACCGTAATTGTATAAAACTCATCGACATAATATTTATTGAACAGCACATTGTACGTAAGCGGCGCTCTTGAGCTGAGCCAATCCCTTGAAAGCGACTTTTTGCCATACATAAGCCACGCGAGAAAAATGCCAGCCAATGATACTGCTGTCGCCACAACCATAATCCACGCCGGCGCTTCTTCATGAACATTTGTTTCGCCGGTGAGGAAATCGCCAAGGAACGTGCCAAACCATGGTGTATTAATGTAACCGGCCACAACCGCAAGCACGCCGAGCACGATCATCGGCATCGTCATTACCGTCGGCGACTCGTGAACATCGTGTGCGTCACCGCGCATATCTCCGCCAAAGACAAGGAAAAATAAGCGGAACATATAAAATGCGGTGAAAAACGCGGCCACAACCGCAAGCCAGAACAATATGACATGGCCGTTCGTCCAAGCAGCGACTAAAATTTCATCTTTGCTGAAAAACCCGGAAAGAAGCGGAACTCCGCTGATCGCCAACGTCCCGATGAGAAACAGCGGCGCTGTCAACGGCATTTTGCGCCAAAGTCCGCCCATTTTCTCAATGTCTTGCGTATGAACGGCATGAATGACGCTTCCGGCTGCTAAAAAGAGCAACGCTTTAAAAAACGCATGCGTCGTTAAATGGAAAATTCCAGCGACATATCCGCCCGAACCGAGCGCCAACATCATATAGCCGAGCTGGCTGACGGTCGAATATGCCAGCACGCGTTTAATATCGGTCTGCACTAAGCCGATCGATGCTGCAAAAATCGCAGTAAACCCGCCGACGACGGCAACGGTGAGCATCGCCGGTTCACTCGCTTCGTAAAGCGGGAAAAGCGAAGCAACTAAATATACACCGGCTGCGACCATCGTGGCTGCGTGGATAAGCGCCGATACTGGCGTCGGACCTTCCATCGCGTCCGGAAGCCACGTATGAAGCGGGAATTGACCGGATTTTCCGACCGCTCCGATAAAGATGAGAATCGCTGATAACGTAATCATCGTTTCGGAAACGCTACCTGCTTTGACCGCGGCGAAAATGTCGTCATATTGAAAGCTTCCCGTTTGCCAAAACAGTAAAATCATGCCGATCAATAAGCCGACATCGCCGATGCGCGTCATAATAAACGCTTTTTTCGCCGCCGCTTTCGCTTCTTCTTTATAAAAGTAAAAGCCAATCAATAAGAACGAACCGAGACCGACAAGCTCCCAGAAAATGTACGTTTGCAGCAAATTCGCCGAAATGACAAGGCCGAGCATCGCAAACGTAAACAAGCCTAAATAGGCATAAAACACTGAAAACCGTTCATCCCCATGCATATACCCTTTCGAGTACATATGTACAAGAAAGCTTACAAGCGAAACGACGACAAGCATGAGCGCATTTAACGGATTGATTTCAAATCCGGCTGTAATGTTCATGTTGCCGATCGTAAACCATACTTGCTTTACTTGATACGTCGGTTCGTTTAGGCGCTCCGCAAACACCGCGACTGCGCCAATGAACGAAAGAAGCGTCGCGGCCATGCCGACATAGGCGCTTGCTTCTTTCATTCGTTTCCCGACAACAAGCAAAATGAAGAAAGAAACAAGTGGGAAAAGCGGTATGATCCAAGCATTTTCCATCATTGTATCACAATCCCCTTTTGTCAAAGGGCCCGTTAGCCCTCTTTCATTTTCAATACATACCAAAAGACTTAATGAATCCGGATAGCACCATTACGCTCCGCAGAATATTCATAATTATAATTTGTATTAATGTTTCATCGAATCCATTTCATCGATATGAACCGTTTTCCGATTGCGGTAAAGCGCCATTAAAATCGCGAGTCCTACCGCCGCTTCAGCCGCAGCCACCGTAATCGTAAATAGCGAGAAAATTTGCCCGGTAATGCTTGGGTTTACGCCGTATTTGCTGAAGGCAACTAAGTTAATGTTGACCGCATTGAGCATCAATTCGATACAAATGAGGACAATGACTGTATTTCGTTTCGTCAACGCCCCGTATAATCCGATGCAAAACAGCATTAATGCAAGCACAAGGTAGGCAGATAACGGAACAGTGCTCATGATTTCGCCTCCCCGTCTTCTTTTTTCGCTAACACAATCGCCCCGACAAGCGCAACTAATAAAATGACCGATGTGATTTCAAATGGAATGATGTACTTCGAGTAGAGCGCTATACCGATTTGCTCGGTATTTTTTTCATGAAGATGCGTCGCTTGTTCGCCAAAGTCTAAGCGGTAAATGCCAAGATACACCGCGGCGCCAAACGCGAACACTGCCAAAGCGGTGAGCGCCTTCCGCATAAATCCGCCCGTCGTCGATTTTCCTTCTTCTTTAGGGCGGGTCAACATAATGCCAAATAGCATGATAATCGTAATCGCGCCTGAATAAATCAACACTTGCACCGCTGCAACAAACTCTGCCGATAATAGAACGTACAAACCGGCGATGCTGACAAACGTAAACACGAGTGACACGAACATATGCATCACTTTCGTTGTGTTTAACATAAAGACACCGCCGGCAATCGCGACCAATGCGAGCCCTAAAAACGCAACATATTCTCCGCTCACGGTTTATTCCCCTTTCGCACATTCGTATCGTTTTCATCGAGCCATTCCAAGTTTTTAAACAGGGCGTCACGGCTATATTCCGCCAATTCAAAGTTGTTCGTCATCACAATCGCTTCGGTCGGACACACTTCGGTGCAAAGGTCGCATAAAATGCAAATTTCAAAATTAATGTCGTACGTGTCAATGATTTTCCCTTTTTTCGTCGGGTCCGGATGTTTTTTTCCGGTCAGCTGAATACAGTCCGTCGGACAAATCGCCGCGCATTGGTTACAGACGATGCACTTTTCCGGGTAAAATTTTTGGATGCCGCGAAACCGGTCCGGAAGTGCCAATGGCTCATTCGGATAATCGTACGTCACTTTTTGCTTCGTCAAATTTTTCAGGGTGTACTTTAAACCTTTCGCTAAGCCGAGCACGATGCTCCCCCCTTTTTAAAAGAATACGCTTTTGATGAGCGCGGTAAGAAAAATATTGGCCAATGCGACTGGAAGCAATACTTTCCAGCCAAATTCCATCAACTGATCGGCACGCAAACGCGGAAACGTCGACCGGAACCAAATTAAGACGAATACGACAAAGCTAAATTTTAACGAAAACCAAACAGCTCCCGGAATAAAATCAAGAAACATGACCGGCTGCCAGCCGCCTAAAAACAAGACGGTTGTAAGCGTCGCCATCGCAAAGAAATAGACGTATTCCGCGAGCATAAAAAACGCCCAACGAAATCCGGAATATTCGACGTGGAAGCCGGCGACAAGCTCCGACTCCGCTTCTGGCAAGTCAAACGGCGTCCGGTTCAATTCCGCGACTGACGCGATCAAAAAGACGAGAAACCCGATCGGCTGGATAAAAATGTACCACACATGTTTTTGCGCTTCGACAATGTCGTTTAAATTAAGGCTTCCGGTTAACAAAATGACACCGAGCACCGACATGACGAGCGGAATTTCATACGAAATCATTTGCGCCGCTGCCCGCATGCCGCCAAGGAGCGCGTATTTATTGTTCGACGCCCACGCCCCAGTCACAACGCCGACCGTCGTCAACCCGGAAACGGCGATGTAATAAAGCAAGCCGACGCCGATATCGGCAAACTGAAGCGAATCGGTAAACGGCAATGTCGCCAGCACCATAAATGCTGGGGCGAACGCAATGATCGGCGCTAAAATAAACAACGGTTTATCGGCCGCTTTCGGAATCGTATCTTCTTTTAAAAGAAGCTTCAAAACGTCTGCAACCGTCTGCAATAACCCCCACCGTCCGCCGACTTGGTTCGGACCGATTCGCCCTTGCATAAAACCCATCACTTTTCGTTCCGCTAAAATTCCGTACGTAACAAACCCTAATACAACGAGCAATAAAAGCGTACCGAGCCCAAAAAAGATGGCCACATTCGTCCAGCTCGGCGCAGAGCGCAATAATTGTTCCATCAACCATCAACCTCCCCGAGCACAATATCAATCGCACCAAGAATCGCAATTAAGTTTGCTATATTTTCGCCTTTTAGTAGTTTCGGGAGTATTTGCAAATTGTAAAACGATGGCCGACGGAATTTGAGACGGTACGGCTCTTTTTTTCCATCGCTCGCAATATAGCAGCCGATCTCGCCGCGCGGCGATTCAATGCGAACGAATGCCTCTCCCGGCGGCGCTTTAATGATGCGCGGCACTTTCGCCATAATTTCGCCGTCTTTCGGAAATTGCTCGCATGCTTGTTCAATGATTTTTAGCGATTCTTCGATTTCCGCAAGGCGGCATTCATAGCGTGCGAAGCAGTCGCCTTCTTCCCGTACCGGAATATCGAAGTCAAAGCGGTCGTAAATGGAATACGGCTCATTTTTGCGGAGATCCCATTTGACGCCGGTGCAGCGCAAGTTAACGCCGCTTAACGAATAGTTGAGCGCTTCTTCTTTCGTATATTTGCCGACACCGATGACGCGATGGCGAAAAATTTCGTTTCCGGTGACAAGTTCGTGATAGCCGGCGAGCTGTTTGCGCATATATGGCACAAATTCTTTCACTTTTTCAATCCAGCCGTCCGGCGCATCCCATTTCACGCCGCCGACTCGCATATAGTTGAACGTCAGGCGCGCTCCGGATAGTTCATTTAATAGGTTAATAATCATTTCCCGCTCGCGAAAAGCGTATAAAAATGGGCTAATCGCACCGATATCTAATAAATATGTTCCCCACCAGACAAGATGGCTCGCAATCCGCCCGAGCTCCATCGCCAATACGCGCAAATATTCGGCGCGCTCCGGTACTTCAATGCCCATCATCGTTTCAACCGCGTGGCAGATGACATAGTTGTTCGTCATCGCCGACAAATAATCCATGCGGTCAGTATAAGGGATGATTTGTGTATATTGTAAATTTTCTGCAATTTTTTCCGTTCCTCGATGAAGATAACCGATTACCGGTGTAGCTTCTTTAATAATTTCTCCATCGATTTTCAGCACGAGGCGAAAGACGCCGTGCGTGCTCGGGTGTTGCGGTCCTACGTTCAGCAGCATTTCTTCCGTTCGCAGCATCAGCTACACCTCCATATCATACGGCTCGTAATCTTTGCGAAGCGGATGGCCGACCCAATGTTCCCCTAAGAAAATGCGGATTAAATTCGGGTGCCCTTTAAAGCGGATGCCTAATAAGTCATACGCCTCGCACTCCGGCCAATTCGCCCCTTGCCAAAGCGGAACGAGCGAATCGATTTCCGGCTGATCGCGGTCGATTTTCACTTTTAATGCCACGGGGTGATTGTTTTTGTACGAATATAAGTGTACGTATACTTCCATATGCGTTTGGAAATCAGTTCCATGCAGCTCCGATAAATAGTCAAAGCCAAGTTGTTCATTATATTTTAAAAACTCGGCGATTTTGTAATATGTATCTTTTTTCGCGACGAGTGTCGGCACATCTTTCGAAAGGCGATTAATATACGCATCTTCTAACACGTCTTCGCCGAGATGTTCTTTAATGACTTTGACGTATTTATCGAGAAGCGGCTGGTTCGGTGATGGCGTTTCTGCTTGTTTTGGCGCATCTGCCTCGCCTGTAGTTGCCGCTTTTGCCTTCGCTGCGGCCGCCGCTTTTGCTTTGGCAGCAGCAATCGCTTTTGCTTTCGCTTTGGCAATGTCCTCTTCGCTTGCGGCCGCTTCGCTTCTTTCTTGCTGTTTCGCTAGCGCCCCGGCTTTTGCCTTTGCGGCCGCTGCTGCTTTCGCCTTGGCAGCAGCAATCGCTTTTTGCTTGGCCAACTCATCGCTGTCAGAGGATTCCTCTGCTTCGCCTTGGCCCGCTTCTTTCGCCTTCTGCTTCGCTAGCACTGCTGCTTTCGCTTTCG
>NZ_JACHEP010000003.1:30826-188069 GCF_014201465.1 Anoxybacteroides tepidamans
CGCTGCGGCCGCTGCTTTTTTCTTCGCCAGCTCTACATCGTCTGCGGCGCTCTCCGCTCCTTCTGCCTGCTCCGCTTCTTTCGCCTTCTGCTTCGCCAGCGCTGCTGCTTTTGCTTTCGCTGCGGCCGCTGCTTTTTTCTTCGCCAGCTCTACATCGTCTGCGGCGCTCTCCGCTCCTTCTGCCTGCTCCGCTTCTTTCGCCTTCTGCTTCGCTAGCGCTGCTGCTTTTGCTTTTGCTTTCGCTGCGGCCGCTGCTTTTGCTTTGGCGAGTGCAAGCTCGTCCGTTTCTCCCTCTTGCTTTTGTTCCGCTGCGTTCGCTTCGAGCGCCTGTTCAGTTTGACCGCTCGCTTGTTTCGCTGCCATGCGTTCGCGCGCTAACTGCTTCGCCCGCTCGGCGGCTTCTTTTTTCAATTGCTGTAAATCTTTTTCTTCGCCCATCGATTACAGCACCTTCTTCCCTGTCTTCGCTTCATAGCGAATCTTTTCTTTTAACTTATTAATCCCGTAAATTAATGCGGCCGGATTAGGCGGACAGCCAGGGATGTAGACGTCAACCGGAACGATTTGGTCGACCCCTTTCACGACGCAATACGATTTCACATACGGCCCCCCCGCTGTCGCACATGATCCCATCGCAATGACCCATTTCGGCTCCGGCATTTGATCGTATAAGCGGCGGACGATCGGCGCCATTTTTTTTGTGACCGTTCCCGAGACGATCATCACATCCGATTGGCGCGGAGACGTGCGGAAAAACGAGCCAAATCGGTCCAAGTCGTAATGGGAAGAGCCGACCCCCATCATTTCAATCGCACAGCAAGCAAGCCCGAACGTCAACGGCCATAGCGAATTGCTTCTCGCCCAAGCCTTTAGCTGTTCGAGCGTGGTCAAAAAGACGTTGCGCCGTAATTCTTCCATTTCTTCTTCTGGCACATTCAGCAATTTTACATCCATTTTAACACCTTCTTCTTCCAAGCATACAAAAGCCCAATGACAAGCATTGCCACAAAAATCAACATTTCAATAAGAGCAAATAGACCGAGCCGGTTATAAGCAACCGCCCATGGGTATAAAAAGACCGTTTCAACATCAAAAATGACAAATAAAAGCGCAAACATGTAATAGCGTACGTTAAATTGAATGCGCGAATCGTGAAATGGTTCAATCCCGCTTTCATACGTCGTTTCCTTTGCGGCATTCGGCGCATGCGGCCGCAACAAGCGCCCTGCTGTCAAAGCAACAACCGGAAGCAAAACGCCTAGACATAAAAACACAAAGACGATTAAATAGTTATTCAAATAGATGTTGAGCAATTTCGTGTAAGCCCCCTTTGCTATCTAGCATCATCATAAATTGCGGAAAATATCACACAATTTCGACTTGTAACCGATATCATTATAACATTTATATCCAGATGTGTCGACAGAGCCGAGCATTTTACTTGTAACGAATGTTATTATAGTGATAACAAATTAGGACAGTGGTTTTATCGCATAAAAAAAAAGACAGGGAAAATCCCCTGCCTTTACTGTTTTCCGGCTATCTCTAATCGGTTGATGGCACGTCTTAAGGCGAGTTCCGCACGCTTGAAATCAACGTCGTCTTGCTTCGCTTGCAAGCGTCGTTCCGCGCGTTCTTTCGCCGCTTTCGCGCGAGCGACATCGATATCTTCCGCTTTTTCAGCTGCCTGTGCTAACACGGTCACTTTATCGGGACGAACTTCCAAAAAGCCACCGCTGACGGCGATCAATTCTGTCTTTCCGTCCTTTTTCAAGCGCACCGCTCCAATTTCAAGCGGCGCAACAAGCGGAATATGCCCCGGCAAAATCCCGAGCTCCCCGCTTTTTGCTTTCGTGCTAACCATTTCAACGTCCGCTTCATACACCGGGCCATCAGGAGTAACTACACTGACTTTAATTGTCTTCATGACAAAAACCCCCTATGCCCTTCATTAAACTTCTACGCCCATTTTTCTCGCTTTTTCCACAACTTCTTCAATGCGACCTACTAGGCGGAACGCATCTTCTGGAAGATGGTCGTATTTTCCTTCCAAAATTTCTTTAAAGCCGCGAACCGTTTCTTTTACAGGCACGTAAGAACCTGGTTGGCCTGTAAATTGCTCCGCAACGTGGAAGTTTTGCGATAAGAAGAATTGGATGCGGCGAGCGCGATGAACGACAAGTTTGTCTTCATCCGAAAGCTCATCCATACCAAGAATCGCGATAATGTCTTGCAATTCTTTATAGCGCTGCAGCGTTTGTTGCACTTTGCGCGCTACTTGATAATGCTCTTCGCCAACGATTTCCGGTGAAAGCGCACGAGATGTCGACGCAAGCGGGTCTACCGCTGGATAAATCCCCATCTCGGACAATTTACGCTCCAAGTTCGTTGTTGCGTCTAAGTGTGCGAATGTTGTCGCCGGCGCCGGGTCTGTGTAGTCGTCCGCTGGCACGTAAATCGCTTGGATTGATGTTACAGAACCAACGGCTGTTGATGTGATCCGCTCTTGCAATTGCCCCATTTCTGTCGCAAGCGTTGGTTGGTAACCTACCGCTGATGGCATGCGTCCTAATAGCGCAGAAACTTCAGAACCTGCTTGCGTGAAACGGAAAATGTTGTCGATGAAGAACAATACGTCTTGTCCTTGCTCATCGCGGAAATATTCCGCCATCGTCAATCCCGTTAACGCTACGCGCATCCGCGCACCAGGCGGCTCGTTCATTTGTCCGAAGACCATTGCCGTTTTGTTAATAACACCGGAGTCTTTCATTTCATGGTACAAGTCGTTTCCTTCACGCGTACGCTCGCCGACGCCCGCGAATACGGAAATACCGCCATGCTCTTGTGCGATGTTGTTAATTAACTCCTGAATCAATACTGTTTTACCTACACCTGCACCGCCGAATAAACCGATTTTTCCACCTTTAATATACGGAGCAAGAAGGTCAACAACTTTAATCCCTGTTTCCAAAATTTCGACTTGTGTCGAAAGTTGTTCAAATTTTGGCGCTGGTCTGTGAATCGAATCGCGGCGCGCCTCCGCTGGAATTTCTTCGCCTAAATCGATCGGCTCTCCTAATACGTTAAACACACGGCCGAGCGTGACGTCCCCAACTGGAACAGAAATTGGCGCCCCTGTATCGATGACTTCCATTCCACGAATGAGACCGTCTGTAGAGGCCATCGCAATCGTACGAACAGTATCATCCCCAAGGTGAAGGGCCACTTCTAATGTTAAGTCAATGTCGACTTCGTTTTCACTGCGCGCTTTATGTTGAATTTTAAGGGCGTTGTAAATCGCAGGAAGATGTCCGCTTTCGAACTTCACGTCTACAACTGGACCCATAACTTGAAGAACGCGTCCTTTTGTCATCTTTTTCCCTCCTAACTTGCTACTTGAACGTCTCTATAGCGCCTGACGCTTTGTTATTGCAACGCATTGGCTCCTGCCACGATTTCCGTAATTTCTTGCGTAATCGCTGCTTGACGAGCACGGTTGTATGAAAGCGTAAGCGTGCGAATAAGTTCTTTGGCATTATCGGTTGCGTTTTTCATCGCCGTCATCCGCGCCGCATGCTCACTCGCTTTCGCATCGAGCAACGCACCGTAAATTAAGCTTTCCGCGTATTGCGGCAACAACACTTCTAAAATTTCTTCTTGCGAAGGCTCGAATTCATACGATGTCAATTTTTTGTTCGCAGCCAAATCTGTGAGCGGCAACAATTTCCGTTCTGTTACATCTTGCTGAATGGCGCTCACGAAATGGTTATAGTACATATACAACTCATCAAACGTGCCGTCGGCAAACATATTGACCGTTTGATTCGCGATCGCTTTAATATCAGCGAACGATGGTTGGTCTGGCAAACCGGTAATATGCAAAGCAACCGGAATGTTGCGCTTTTTGAAAAAGCTTAAACCGATGCGGCCAATCGCAATAATCGCGTACTCGTCCGCCGATTTGTGGCGCTCTTGAATCGTTTGGTAAACAGTACGAAGCACGTTGCTGTTGTAGGCGCCCGCTAACCCGCGGTCAGATGTAATGACTAAATAGCCTGTCTTTTTCACAGGACGTTTCACGAGCATCGGATGGTTGCTCGAACTGCCTAAAGCGATGTTCGCCACGACTTCTTGAATTTTTTCCATATATGGAACAAACGATTTCGCGTTCGTTTCAGCGCGGTGTAATTTTGAAGCGGAAACCATTTCCATCGCTTTTGTAATTTGGCTCGTTTTTTTCGTCGAGTTAATCCGCGTTTTAATATCGCGTAATGATGCCAAAGGTTTTCACCACCTTTTTTGCACTGAATCTATTGATAGAGACAAGGAACAGAAGCATCGCGTCCCTTCTGTTCCGTTGCCATTTTATTCCGAAACGACAAACGTTTTCTTGAAGTCTTCGATCGCTTTGTTGAAGTCTTCTTCGTTTGGAAGATCTTTCGTCGTGCGAATATGGTCAAGGATATGCTGACCGTTTTGATCGAGCCATGCGAAAAATTCTTTTTCAAAGCGGCGAATATCTTCCACTGGAATATCGTCTAAAAATCCGCGCGTTAATGCGTAAATGATCGCCACTTGTTTTTCAACTGGAAGCGGCTCGTGTAATCCTTGTTTCAATACTTCTACTGTGCGCGCACCGCGAGCAAGTTTCGCTTGCGTCGCTTTATCAAGGTCCGAACCGAATTGCGCGAACGCTTCGAGTTCACGATACGCCGCTAAGTCAAGGCGAAGCGTACCTGATACTTTTTTCATCGCTTTAATTTGTGCCGCACCACCGACGCGCGATACGGAAAGACCGGCGTTGATCGCTGGGCGCACGCCTGCGAAGAATAAGTCAGATTGCAAGAAAATTTGTCCGTCTGTAATCGAGATGACGTTCGTTGGAATGTAAGCAGAGATGTCGCCTGCTTGCGTTTCAACGAATGGCAATGCCGTTAATGAACCTGCGCCTTTTGCGTCGCTTAATTTTGCTGCGCGCTCTAAGAGGCGAGAGTGCAAGTAGAATACGTCCCCTGGATATGCTTCACGGCCTGGCGGACGACGTAATAAAAGCGAAAGTTCGCGGTAAGCGGCCGCTTGCTTCGATAAGTCGTCGTACACAACAAGCACGTGTTGTCCTTTGTACATGAAATATTCGCCCATCGATACGCCCGCATATGGCGCTAAGAATAGCAACGGTGCTGGTTGGGAAGCAGAAGCGGTCACGACGATCGTGTAGTCTAACGCCCCGTGCTTACGCAACGTTTCAACAACGTTACGAACCGTTGATTCTTTTTGGCCAATCGCGACATAAATACAAATCATGTTTTGGTCTTTTTGGTTTAAGATCGTGTCGATCGCAACCGATGTTTTACCTGTTTGACGGTCTCCGATAATCAACTCGCGTTGACCGCGGCCGATTGGTACAAGGGCGTCAATCGCTTTAATTCCTGTTTGCAACGGCTCGTGTACCGATTTACGATCCATGACACCAGGAGCTGGGCTTTCGATCGGACGAGTTTCTGTCGTTTCGATTGGTCCTAACCCGTCCACAGGTTGGCCTAATGGGTTGACGACACGGCCAATCAATGCTTCGCCGACCGGAACTTCCATGATGCGACCTGTACGGCGCACTTCGTCACCTTCTTTAATGCCTGTATACGGTCCTAAAATAACGATACCGACGTTATTTTCTTCAAGGTTAAGCGCCATTCCCATGACACCGTTTGCAAACTCCACGAGCTCCCCTGACATGACGTTGTCAAGGCCATGAGCGCGCGCGATACCGTCACCGACTTGGATTACTGTACCTACATCGCTCACTTTGATTTCAGACTGATAATTTTCAATTTGTTTTTTTATCAGCGCGCTAATTTCTTCAGCTCTGATGCTCATGCATTTCACCCCTATCTACAAATCTTTAACCAATAAGCTGACGTTGTAGTCGTTCTAGTTTACCGCTGACGCTGCCATCATAAATGCGGTTGCCAATGCGCAGCTTCACACCGCCGATTAAGCTCGGATCGATGATGTTATGAATGTGAAGCGTTGTTTTGCCTACTTTTTTCGCGAACACGTCGGCAAGCGCCTGCTTTTCCTCCTCGCTCAACGGACGAGCCGAGTAAACGGTCGCTTCCGCTACGCCGCGCGCTTCGTTCGCAAGGGCGATAAATTCGTCGGCAAGCTCTTCTACGATGCCGATGCGATGGCGGTCAAGCAACAAAAGCAACGTATTTTGCACAGGTGCTGACAGCGCTGCGAACGTTTCTTTTATTAACGCTTTTTTCTTTTCAAGCGATAGCTTCGGATGGGTTAACACTGCGAAAAAGTCTGGTTGATCCACAAACACTTGCTGGACGACGCGAATTTCTGATTCAAACTGATCAAGGAGCTGCTGCTGTTGTGCGATTTGAAAAAGAGCCAATGCATACCGTTTCGCTACGATTTCTTTGTTCATCGCCCTTCTCCTACCTCATGAATGTACTCTTGGATCAGCTTCGCTTGATCTTGTTCCGTCAATTCTTTTTCAATCACTTTCGATGCAATGAGTACGGATAAAGAAGCCACTTGCTCGCGCAAAGCAGCGACTGCTTGCTCTTTTTCGCGCTCGATTTCTTTTTTCGCCGTTTCTTTGAGGCGCTCCGCTTCGGCGCGGGCAGCCGCAATGATTTGCTCTTTTTGCTCTTCGCCAAGCTTGCGCGCATTTTCAATGAGCGCTTGCGCTTCTTGACGCGACTGTTTCATGAGCGCACGCTGCTCTTCAGCCAGCTTTTTCGCTTCTTGATGATGCTTTTCTGCCTGCTCGATTTCATTAGCGATATGCTCTTCGCGCTGTTTCATAATGCCCATTAATGGACCGAACGCATATTTACGGAGCAATGCTAATAAGATTAAAAACATAAGTAGTTGGAAAATGATATCGCCGCTGTTTAATCCACTATGTTCAGCCACAGCGCCTAATACAAACATGTTTAACACCGCTCGTTTCACTCCCTTCAAGAGTCGCTCGTTAGGTTTATTACTAGTACTAGTAAAATAGCTACCTTATGAAGATGATTCAACTAAGTCAATTATAAACATAAAGGAATGGCGAAGGTTCTCATGGAATGATCTTCGCCATTGTTGAACGATTTTTGTTCATCATGCTATAAAATTGTCAAGTCATATTGCCCAAACGCCGAGCTTGACCATGATGCTCAATAAGCAAAGCGCCGAGCTTCTGCTTGCCTTATTGACCTAAAACCATGAACGCGATAACTACCGCGATGATCGGAATCGCCTCTACTAACGCAACCCCGATGAACATTGTTGTTTGAAGCATACCGCGAGCTTCTGGCTGACGCGCGATACCTTCAACTGTACGAGATACGATTAAACCGTTACCAATACCTGCACCAAGTGCAGCTAAACCGATAGCAATTGCAGCTGCTAATAAACCCATGATTAAAAGTCCTCCTTTAAAATATTTATTGAAATATTAATTTTTTATTAAATTAATGGTCATGACTCACTTTATGTGCCATATAAACCATTGTTAGCATTGTGAAAATAAATGCTTGAATTGCACCAACAAAAACACTGAAGCCTTGCCATGCAATCGTCGGAATGATTGCGGCAACCGTTCCACCAACACCTGTCGCTAAACCACCCGCAAGCAAGCCCAACAAAATTTCGCCTGCGAAAATGTTACCGTAAAGACGCAAACCAAGCGTTAATGTGTTAGCGAATTCTTCGATAATCTTAAGCGGGAATAAAAACCACATCGGGCTGAAGAAGCCTTTCATATAATGACCAAAGCCATTCAGCTTAATGCCATAGTAGTGAGATAGTGCTACAACCATTATTGCGAGTGTTAATGTGACAACTGGATCGGCTGTCGGCGACTTCCACCATAACTTCCCGTCAATCACAACGGAAAATGGAAGACCAAGCATGTTTGCAACGAAAATGTACATGATTAATGTTAATCCAAGCATATGGAAGCGTCCGCCTGTTTTCCAGTCCATGTTACTTTTAATAATATTTTTGACAAAGTCCACAACCCATTCAAGGAAGTTTTGCATTCCTGTTGGTTTCATAGACAAGTTGCGGGTTGCCAAAACAGCAATGATAAAGACAATCACAGATGTGACAGTAATCATTAAAATATTAGCTAAGTTGAAAGTAAAACCTAAAAATTCCGCTGTTGGAGACCCGTGTTCCACTAGTACTCACCTCTCTTCCCATCGCTTTTGCGTATTTTTCCAAAAAAATAATCTATTATAATGACAAAATAGGATGTCATTAATCCCAACACCACCGGAATTGTTGAGAAATAATGAGGATATCGAATCACAATTAACACTGCCAATCCTGCAGCAGCCATACGTGAAAATGTGCCAAGAGAGCGGACTTTCTCCCCTTCGATGATTGCCTGTACGAAATGGCCTGTCTTTCTAGTCAATATCCATAGCCCGTAAAAGCTGATGGTCGTGCCAAGAATCAGACTGGAAAATATGATTTTATATTGTGTAAAACCCCAGCCTAATGTATAAACGGATAGCAAATAAAACATGTATTTTCGCTGCCTTTGAAACATTTGCTGAAGCTCTTCCATGCAACTTATTCTCCTGAAAAATATTGACGAACTGTTCGTAACATGGCATATACGCCTGTAGTAAGCCCAAGCAGTAAACCAATAATTAAAAAAAGAGGCTCTGTATCAAAATGTCGATCGATCCACCTGCCGCCGAATATGCCAACTAAAATGGAACCGACCAACTGTGACGCAATTGCGGACATCAAACCGATCGCTTGAAGGGGATGGCGTTGATTTTGGCGCATAAAATTAATAATCCTCACTCTATGCAATTCACAAAAAATTAAAGAAATAAACGTGGTTTTTTAACTATGAAAACCTTATCATTATTGCCCCTTGTAAGCATACAATAGGAGTCCGCCAATGTCAATGTATTTACTATGAAAAAAGTATTAAACGGTTCTAATTGTAATAATTTGTCACAATTTATAAATTCATTTTTCTTTTCTTAAATTTATTATAACATTTTTTCTCATTATACATAAAAATACATAAAAATACATAAAACGCCAAGCACTCTTTGGCACTCAGCGTTCCATTTTTCCATCTGACCGTTCGTAAAGTTTTCTACGCACCATAGTGATCAACAATGGGGATTATTTCGTCCCAAACAGACGATCCCCGGCGTCGCCAAGTCCCGGAACGATATAGCCGTGGTCGTTTAGTTTTTCATCGAGCGCTGCGATATAAATGTCGACATCCGGATGCGCTTTTTTCACCGCTTCGACTCCTTCTGGGGCCGCGATTAAGCACATAAATTTAATGTTTTTCGCACCGCGCTTCTTCAATGAGGTGATCGCTTCGACCGCGGAACCGCCTGTCGCTAACATCGGGTCGACGACAATAAAGTCGCGTTCCTCAACATCGGTCGGCAATTTCACATAATATTCCACTGGTTTTAACGTTTCCGGATCACGATATAATCCGATATGGCCGACTTTTGCGGCCGGAATGAGCTTCAAAATGCCGTCGACCATGCCGATTCCCGCGCGCAAAATTGGAATAATGCCAAGCTTTTTGCCAGCGATCACTTTCGATTTCGCTTTACTGACGGGCGTTTCGATTTCCACTTCTTCAAGCGGAAGGTCGCGCGTAATTTCAAACGCCATCAATGTCGCCACTTCTTCAACAAGTTCACGGAACTCTTTCGTTCCCGTTTGCTTGTCGCGAATGTATGTAAGTTTATGCTGAATGAGTGGATGATCAAATACGTACACTTTGCCCATTGTTCCCTCTCCTCTTTTCCTCAGGTTGCATTTCCCTACATTTTACCGGAAAAATGATACCTGTTCAATAAGAGGCTTAAATTGTCAAAAAATCACCTCGTATCAATCGAATGATACGAGGTGCACTTTGTTATGCATAAAGCGGGAATTTCTCGGTCAATGCCGCAACGCGGCGGCGCGCTTCTTCCAATTTTTCTTTATTGTCGGTATTTTTCAGCGCCAGAGCGATGATGCTTGCGATTTCATCCATTTCTGCAAGACCGAAGCCGCGGCTTGTAACAGCCGCTGTACCGATGCGGATGCCGCTTGTGACAAACGGGCTTTCCGGATCGTACGGAATCGTGTTTTTGTTCACCGTAATTCCAATTTCATCGAGCACGTTTTCCGCCACTTTTCCTGTTAACCCGAGCGAACGCAAATCAACCAACAACAGATGGTTGTCCGTTCCGCCTGATACGAGCGTAAATCCTTCGCTCACTAATGCTTCTGCTAAACGTTTGGCGTTGTTGACAACGTTTTGTGCGTATGTTTTAAAGCTGTCGCCAAGCGCTTCACCTAATGCAACAGCTTTCGCAGCGATGACGTGCATGAGCGGTCCGCCTTGAATGCCTGGGAAAATCGCTTTATCGATTTGTTTCGCAAATTCTTCTTTGCAAAGAATCATGCCGCCGCGCGGACCGCGCAACGTTTTATGCGTCGTCGTCGTGACAAAATGCGCATAAGGCACCGGATTTGGATGAAGACCTGCCGCAACAAGACCTGCGATATGCGCCATATCGACCATCAAATAGGCGCCCACTTCATCGGCAATTTCGCGGAACCGCGCAAAATCAATCACTCGCGGATACGCACTTGCTCCAGCTACAATGAGCTTCGGCTTATGTAAGCGCGCTTTTTCTAATACATCGTCATAGTTAATGCGGTGCGTTTCAGGATCCACACCGTATTCCACGAAATTGTATTGAATGCCGCTGAAGTTTACCGAGCTTCCGTGCGTTAAGTGTCCCCCATGCGATAAATTCATGCCGAGCACTGTATCGCCATGGTTTAAAATCGTAAAATAAACGGCCATGTTCGCTTGTGCGCCAGAATGAGGCTGAACGTTCACATGCTCAGCGCCAAACAGTTGCTTCGCTCGCTCGCGCGCCAAATCTTCCACGACATCCACATGTTCGCAGCCCCCATAATAGCGGCGGCCTGGATATCCTTCCGCATATTTGTTCGTTAACACAGAGCCTTGCGCTTCCATCACGGCACGGCTCACAAAGTTTTCGGAGGCAATCAACTCAATTTTCGTTTGCTGCCTTTTTAGTTCATCTTGAATCGCTTGAAACACTTGCGGATCTTGCTGTGGCAAGTAGTTCATCACGAGCTCCCCCTTTTTTCGAAATATGAGAATATTCCTTTCTATTTTAACAACTTTTCACGGAATGATTCAAAGAAAAAATGAACAAAATCATTAAGATGTGCACGAAGCATTCGGATTTTCCTTTGAATACACGGCTCGAGCGCCGCCGATTAGTTTCGGTCTTGTTTTCGCCAACGTTACATGAGCATGTCCGACTTGCCGGATCGATGTGCGAATCGGCACGGCGACATGTTTTAAATGCATGCCGATAAGCGTAGCGCCGATATCAATGCCGGCATCCGCTTTCAGAAATTCGACGACGACCGGGTCGTTCATATGGTTGTAGGCATACTCCGCCAGCGCACCACCTGCGGAACGCACCGGAATGACGGAAACAATCTCGAGCTGTTTCGCCAGCGCAGTTTCTTTTTCCACGACAAGCGCGCGGTTTAAATGCTCGCAACATTGAAAGGCGAGCTGGACCCCTGTTTCATCGCGCCATTTTTGCAATTCGGCGAAAATCATTTCCGCCACTTCTGTCGTGCCTGCCGTTCCGATTTTTTTCCCGATCACTTCGCTCGTGCTGCAGCCGATGACGAGAAGATGTTCAGAAAAGAGCGGGACTTGTTGCCGAAATTCCGCTAAAATCGCACGCCATTGTTGCTTCCACTCCGAAAGCATCTTTGCATCCCCCTACTTTTGTTCATATTGTTGAATTTTATTGATGCGGTTGGCATGGCGCCCACCCTCAAATTCCGTCGTCAGCCATATTTTCGCAATTTCCCGCGCCAAGCCTGGACCGATGACGCGCTCTCCCATCGCCAACACGTTGCTGTCGTTATGCTCACGTGTCAACCGGGCGCTGTATACATCATGAACGAGCGCACAACGCACCCCCTTCACTTTATTGGCGGCAATCGACATGCCGATTCCTGTTCCGCAAATTAAAATGCCGCGGTCTACTTCCCCGCTTGCGACTTTTTCCGCAACCGGAATCGCATAATCCGGATAATCAACCGACCCTTCGCATTCACAACCTAAATCGATGTATTCGATCCCCATTTCATCCATCAATTTTTTAATTTCTTGGCGAATGTTGATCCCGCCATGGTCAGATGCAATCGCTACTTTCACCGCTTGTTCCTCCTTGTTCAATAAAATAAAAGCCGCCTTTCTTTCCATTGTAACGATAAAAGGCGACTTTTTCATTAGTTTATTCTTTTTCGTATTTCATATTAAAACTGTCGATCGTATTTTTTAATTTTCGCGCCTGTTCCGCTAATTGCCCCACTAGTTCATTGACGTGGTTAATCATCGCTGTCTGCTCTTGCGTTGCAGCGGTTACTTCGAGAGCGCCTGCCGATGTTTCTTCAGCAATAGCCGCCACTTCTTGCGATTGAATAGACGTTTTTTCGATATGTTTCATCTGCTCTTTCACTAACTCAGCAATTTGGTGAACAGCATTGGCTACTTCGTGAATCGAATTCGTCATCTCCGTAATCGCTTCATTCGTGTCGTTTCCTTTCGCCGCTTCTTCATTCGCCGCCTTCACTTGTTCGTTAATTTGCGCCACGACGTGAACGACTTCTTTTTGAATGTTTTGAATAAGCTCGGAAATACCTTGCACCGCCCGAGCGCTTTCATCGGCTAATTTACGCACTTCTTCTGCGACGACCGCAAAGCCTTTTCCGTGTTCACCGGCGCGCGCCGCTTCAATCGAAGCGTTCAACGCCAACAAGTTCGTCTGTCCGGCGATATCGCCGACAAGTGAAATAATGTTTTCCACTTCTTTCGCATGCTGCTCCAAACGGCGCACCGCACCTAAAGACGCTTGGTTGTTTTGCGCTAAATGTTGGATGCCGGTGACAAGCGAATCAATCACTTTTTTGCTTGTATGAAGCGTATCGACCATATCAGTGACGAGCTGTTCCGACTGCTGCGCTTTTTGCTGCACTTGGTTGGCGATTTGCAACACATCTTCGACCGATTCAGCGGTCGTCTGCATCGAAACAGCGGAGTCGTTCGCTCCTTTCGAAATTTCCTCAATCGTCTGCGCGATGCTTTCCGAGCGCTCGACCGCAGAGCTGGAAGCGTTCGTAATTTCAATAACTTTTTCGTTCGTAAGCGCAAAGTTTTCTTCAATATTTCGCACCATCATTCGTAAATTTTTCAGCATTTCGTTAAACGCAAGCCCTAAGGCGCGAATTTCATCATCCGATTTAGACAGCGGCACATCTTGATCGATTTGCCCGTTCGCCGCCTTCATCGCTGCCTGTTCAAGCTGCTGCAGCGGGCGCGTAATAAAACCGGCGGCAATGTAGGCAAGAAGACCGGACCATAATATACCGAGCACCAATATAATAATCGTGAACAAGCTTTTATTAAATGTGCTGAAAAAGAGATCATAGAGCACATAAATAAACAGCGCGCTTGTCGAATACGTAATGACCGCCAGCACGGTCGTAAACACGACGAGCTTTAACCGCAAGCTGAACCCATATTTTTTATTCTTCATCCCTACATCCCCCTCGTATATTCCCACTATAGTTTTTGAACAAGTTGCGCAATCAGCTGCTCTAGCTCCTCTCTCGTTTGCCGATACGTTTCCACAGAACCGCCAAACGGATCGAACACATCCCCTTCTTGTCCAAAAGCAAACTCTTTTAGTGTAAACGTTTTTCCATCCGCTTCCGGGAACCGTTCGAGAACATGCTGTTTATGCCCTGAAGTCATCGTCAAAATATAGGTGGCCCAATCGATGTCTTCCTTTTTAAGTAAAGAAGAGCGGTGGGCAATCTCAATGCCTTTTTCCGTTAATACCGTTTTGGCATGTTCCGACGCATCGCTTCCATCTAGCGCAAACACACCTGCCGATTTGACTTCTACATGCGGCAGCTGCTTATTTTTTAACAACGCTTCTGCCATCGGACTGCGGCACGTATTTCCCGTACAAACAAATAGTATGCGAGTCGACATGACATCCTCCTTGTCGGTCAAATTATTCATATCATTATTATAATGGAATTTCATTTTGAAAGTATAGTACAAAAAAGACAGCGATCCGCTGCCTTTAGATCGGAAACAATAGCTTTAAGCCGAACGCGAGTAAAATGCTGCCGCCTAATACCTCGCTATAAATTCCGAGCCATTGTTGAAAGCGGTGCCCCAAGAGCAGCCCGATCCACGTTAAGAGCATGCTGAAAAAACCGAACAAAAAAATGGTCACGAGCGTGCGCGCTCCGTAAATCCCAAGGCTCAGTCCGACGGAAAAGCTATCGAGGCTGACGCTAAGGGCAAAAAAAATTAAGCCGATCCCAATAGGAGAAATGAGCGGATCGTTTTCCTTCTTAAATGAAGTCACGATCATTTGCACGCCTAATAAAAGCAACAGCGCGCCACCAATATAAGAGGCAATGCCGCCGAATTGCTGCGATAAAAACCGTCCAATAAACATTCCTAATAACGGCATAACAATATGAAAAACGCCGATCGTAAAGCCTATATAAAACATTTGCTTAAAGCGCAAACGAAAAAATCCCATGCCTAATCCGACGGAAAAGGCATCCATTCCTAAGGCAAACGCCATCATGCATAACGTCATCAGTTCGCCGATCATTGCGTTCATTCTGTTCCCTCCCCGGACTTGCCTTATTCGTAACATATGCGCATCCGGAAAGGTTTAGAATGGTTATTTTTCGCGAACGATTTGATGCCCAGCCGCTTTTTTGAGCCGGTTCATAATCGCTGCGCCGATTCCGTCAGCGGGGAAACTTTCGCTGTAGATGATTTCCACATCGGTGTCATCAAACGCCCGCAACGTGTCGTACAAACGGTTCGCGACTGTCGACAAATTCGCTCTCTCACCACATGCAAGTACGACATCCGCTTTATAAACATGCCGCCGTTCTTCGGTTGTTAATATGCCGACTTGTTTTCCAAGCGCCCGCTGTTTGTCGACAAGTTGCTGCAAAAAAAACGGTTCGCCATCGACGATGATGAGCGGCGATTTCGGCGCATAATGCGCATATTTCATGCCCGGCGATTTCGGCACCTGTTTTTCATCCAACAGTGCCGCGTCGACATTTACACGGCCGATTACTTGCTCCAATTGTTCTTTTGTCACACCGCCCGGACGTAAAATTGTCGGAATTTCGGTCGTGCAGTCGAGCACGGTTGACTCCACTCCGATCCCCGTTTCCCCACCATCGACGACACCGGCAATTTTTCCGTTTAAATCAGCGAGAACATGCATAGCGCTTGTCGGGCTCGGACGACCGGATAAGTTCGCGCTCGGTGCCGCGATCGGCAAGCTGCTCTCTTGAATGAGTGCAAGTGCAACCGGATGCGCCGGCATGCGCACCGCAATCGTAGAAAGCCCTGCCGTCACTTCGTCGCAAATAACGTTTCCTTTCTTTTTTAAAATGAGCGTTAACGGTCCCGGCCAAAACTGTTCAATCAAAGTATACGCCACACGCGGAATATCCGCCGCAATTTCTTCGAGCTGATTGTGATCAGCAATATGAACGATCAACGGATTATCGCTCGGGCGGCCTTTCGCCTGAAAAATTTTTTTCACAGCCGCTGTCGATGCCGCGTTCGCCCCTAACCCATATACCGTTTCTGTCGGAAACGCAACCACTTCGTTCGCTCGCAACAATGCCGCAGCTTGTAAAATCTGTGGATAACTACTCTTTTTATCCACAACATTGTCCACAACCCAAACTTTTGTTTCCACTTGTTTCACCACCATGGCTTTATATCTAATGAATAGTAATCTATCAATATTTCCATCGAAGAGCATATAAAAAGTATAAAAAAAGGAGCATCATCACGCAAGTTTTATCCACAAATTGTGAATAAGTTATTTGTTTTTGTTTATAATTTTGTGGATATTTTGCTATTTGTTCCTTCTTATCATTAACTTATCCACAATTTTGCTATGGAATGAGTTTTTTGAACATCTCTTTGAGAAAAAATTTCACCTCGATTTTTTCTTCTTTTTCATCGACGACAAAGTCCGAAGACGGCCTCGCGGTGCTCGAAGGGGCGACCATACGAAGCGCTGTTAGATCTTCTTCTTTTTCTGTTGCTGCTTCGCCAGTTAGGTTTTGAGCTTCTTTTTCTTCTCTTACTGCTTCGCCATTTGAAAAATCAAGAAAACATAGCGGCGGAAACAGCACACACCACCAGTTTGCTCCTTTTCCTTCACCGAGCGTAATTAAAACCGCTTCATACTGACCCGCTGGATAGATGTAATTGCCGTAAATTTTCGTTGGAAACTGAATTTTTCCAAATTGAACGCGATACGACTGATCACTTTTTTCTTCCCGCAACACCTTCGCAACTGTTTGTTCGATATTTGGCAAATGCGATTGAATCACTTGTTTCGCTTGATCGAACGATGTTAAATCAGCTACCCATTCATTGATTTGCGCGTTGACCGCATCGCGCACTTTCCGTTTTAACGCTTGGTCTTCGGCCGAATCGCTATTGGCTAAAATGCGCAGGCGAATCGCCTCATTTGGAATCATCAGTTCCGCGTTCGCTCCCGCTTCCGTTTGCTGGCCGTACACGTTGACAAGCACACCGATCGTCAATAAAAGCATATATAAGATCATCCCGATTTTACTTTTGTTCATTTTGTTTGCACCGTCCTTTCACTAACTCATTTTGAACCGCGCAACTAAGTTTTAAACTATGAATCTAAAAAAATAACTTCCAGAGGTTCAGTCTGGAAGTTATGGCTTCATCTCTGCATAAACGATTCGGTCTTTTCCATTGATGTCATAAGCAACATCGACGTCTGCTTGCGGAAACGTTTGTCCCAGCAAGCGAGCAACCTCTTTCCCTTGGCCTGCACCAACTTCAAATGCAACGAGCGCGCGTTTTTTTAACACAAGAGGCAATTCGGACATAAAACGACGATAAAAATCGAGACCGTCTTTCCCGCCGACAAGCGCTCTTAACGGCTCACAGTTTTTGACTACCGGAGAAAGAGACGCAATGTCCTCCTCCGGAATATAAGGCGGATTGGAAACGACGACATCAACTTTACGGTTGGCTTGAATAAGCGGCTGCAACAGATCACCACACCAAAATTCCACTTCCGCTCCAAGGCGCTGGGCGTTTTCTTTCGCGACTTCAAGCGACTCTGGTGAAATATCGGTCGCACTGACGCGTAATGAACGGTTTTCAAGCGCAAGCGTGACGGCAATCGCGCCGCTCCCTGTTCCAACATCTACAACATCGACCGGTTCTTGCTTTGAAAACAGCCGATTGATCCGCTTCAACACACCTTCGACTAGCTCTTCCGTTTCCGGCCTTGGAATGAGCACGGCGGGATTGACAATAAATTCTCGCCCGTAAAATTGTTCCGAGCCGATGAGGTATTGCACCGGTATATGATCGTTTACGTGTTTTTCCAAATCGGCGACGAACGCTTTTTCGATTCGTTCGTTAAGCTCATCGCGCAAACAGGCGAATAGCTGCGCCCGTGTCATGTGCAAATGATGACATATCAGCAGCTCCGCCACCCGTTCTTCTTTTCCGTGTTCTTTTAAAAAAGAAGAAGCCCAGTGAAGGACTTCGTAAATTTTGTTATGATTCATGGTTGGCTTGCTCCAGTTTTTTCGATTGGTCGTCTAAAATAAGCGCATCGATGATTTCGTCCAGTTTGCCCTCTAGTACTTGATCGAGTTTTTGGAGCGTAAGCCCGATGCGATGATCGGTCACGCGGTTTTGCGGGAAGTTATACGTGCGAATGCGCTCGGAGCGGTCGCCGGTTCCGACCGCCTGTTTGCGCGTTTGATCGTACTCGGCGCGCGCTTCTTGCTGGTATTTGTCGTAAATGCGGGCACGCAATACTTTCATCGCTTTTTCTTTGTTTTTAATTTGCGATTTTTCGTCTTGGCACGAAACGACGATTCCAGTTGGAATGTGCGTTAAGCGCACGGCTGACATCGTCGTGTTGACGCTTTGCCCGCCCGGACCGCTCGATGCGAACGTGTCGACACGAATATCTTTTTCGTGAATTTCGACTTCGACTTCTTCCATTTCCGGCAAGCAGGCGACCGTCGCTGTCGATGTGTGAATGCGTCCGCCTGATTCCGTTTCCGGCACGCGCTGCACACGATGGGCGCCGTTTTCAAATTTCAGTTTCGAATATGCCCCTTTTCCTTGAATCATAAAAATGATTTCTTTATAGCCGCCTAAACCGGTCGGACTCGCTTCAATCACTTCCGTTTTCCATCCTTGCGATTCGGCATAGCGCGTATACATGCGGTACAAGTCGCCGGCAAATAACGCCGCCTCTTCACCGCCGGCCGCCCCGCGAATTTCCATAATGACGTTTTTATCATCGTTCGGGTCTTTCGGCAACAATAACACTTTCAGTTTTTCGACAAGCGCTTCTTCCCGCTCTTCTAATTCGCTAATTTCTTCTTTCACCATTTCGCGCATCTCGGGATCCAATTTTTCCTCCAACATCGCTTTTGCATCGATGTGCTGCTGGCGAACCGATTTATATTCCCGATACACAAGCACCGTTTCTTCTAAATCGGACTGCTCTTTTGAATAATCGCGAAGCTTTTTCGGGTCGTTAATCACTTCTGGATCCATTAACAACTGATTCAACTTTTCATAACGTTCTTCTACTGCCTGAAGACGGTCAAACACACTTATTCACCTCTACCTTTGTCCATGCACAGTCTAATTTATAATTATACTACAGTTTAAGGGAAGGAGAAAGGTCGGAATCATTTGTGACAATTTTGTGAAAAAAATGTCGTTCATTCGGACAAAAGTGCCGAAATTTCGGCACCATCTTCTATCAATTGTTTTATTTTTTTATTTTTTTGAATTGGCACACTTTTTGCATTTTAAGATAGGTGAACCGACAAATTTTTTGAAAGGGGATAGGGAGAATGAAAGCAGCAGTTGTTCACGAGTTCAAACAAAAGCTTCGAATCGAGGAGGTCGAAAAGCCGACACTAGAGTATGGCGAGGTGCTTGTCAAAATCGAAGCTTGCGGCGTCTGCCATACCGATTTGCACGCTGCCCATGGGGACTGGCCGGTCAAACCGAAACTTCCGCTCATTCCCGGGCATGAAGGGGTAGGAGTTGTCGTTGAAGTGGGCGAAGGGGTAAAATCGCTGAAAGTTGGCGATCGCGTTGGCATTCCGTGGCTATATTCGGCGTGCGGCGAATGTGAATATTGTTTAAGCGGACAAGAAACGCTTTGTCCACACCAATTAAATGGTGGGTATTCCGTCGACGGCGGCTATGCCGAATATTGCAAAGCACCAGCCGACTATGTAGCGCGCATTCCAGAAAACCTCGATCCAGTTGAAGTCGCACCGATTCTTTGCGCGGGGGTCACGACATATAAAGCGTTGAAAGTATCGAATGCCAAACCAGGCGACTGGGTCGCGATTTACGGCATCGGCGGGTTAGGTCATATCGCACTGCAATACGCTAAAGCGATGGGATTCAACGTCGTTGCTGTTGATATTAGCGATGACAAAGCAGAGCTAGCGACGAAATTGGGAGCAGATATCGCTATCAACGGGTTAAAAGAAGACCCAGTCGCAGCGATTCAAGAAAAAGTAGGCGGTGTCCAAGCTGCCATTAGCGTCGCTGTAACGAAAAAAGCGTTCGAACAAGCCTATCGCTCCATTAAACGCGGTGGGTGCCTCGTCGTTGTCGGTTTGCCGCACGATGAATTGCCAATTCCAATTTTCGATACAGTCTTAAATGGTGTGACGGTGAAAGGGTCAATCGTTGGCACAAGAAAAGATATGCAAGAAGCGCTCGATTTTGCAGCACGCGGAAAAGTTCGCCCAATCGTGGAAGCGGTTCCATTAGAAAAAATTAATGATGTGTTCGAGAAAATGGAAAAGGGACAAATTAATGGCCGCATCGTTTTAACGTTGTAACAATTTAGGGTGTCCCACTTCGGGACATCCTAGCGAAAAGAACAAGGGGGAATTCACGTGATTTACAGCCAACCGGGAGAAAAAGACGCAAAAGTCCAATTTAAAAAGCGATACGATAACTATATTAACGGAGAATGGGTGCCGCCTATTTCCGGGCAATATTTTGCAAATATTACGCCTGTAACCGGAGAAGTATTTTGCGAAGTCGCCCGCTCGCAAGCCGAAGACATCGAACTAGCGCTCGATGCCGCTCATGCAGCAAAAGAGGCGTGGGGAAAAACATCGCCGGCAGAAAGAGCGTTAATTTTAAACAAAATCGCCGACCGCATGGAAGAAAATTTAGAAATGCTCGCGGTGGCAGAAACATGGGATAATGGCAAACCGATTCGGGAAACGTTAAACGCCGATTTGCCCCTAGCCATCGACCACTTCCGTTACTTTGCTGGCGCGATTCGTGCTCAAGAAGGAACGATTAGCCAATTGGACGACGATACCGTCGCCTACCATTTCCACGAGCCGCTTGGGGTTGTTGGGCAAATTATCCCGTGGAACTTTCCATTATTAATGGCGGCGTGGAAAATTGCCCCTGCGCTCGCTGCTGGAAACTGCATCGTGCTAAAACCAGCAGAACAAACCCCGGCATCGATTATGGTGCTGTTAGAGTTGATTGGCGACTTGCTGCCGCCTGGCGTGCTTAACGTCGTCAACGGCTTTGGGCTCGAAGCCGGAAAGCCATTAGCATCGAGCCCGCGCATCGCCAAAATCGCCTTTACCGGCGAAACGACGACCGGTCGTTTAATTATGCAGTATGCGTCGCAAAATATTATCCCTGTGACGCTTGAGTTAGGGGGAAAATCGCCGAATATTTTCTTCCCAGACGTCATGGAAGCAGACGACGACTTTTTCGATAAAGCGATTGAAGGATTTGTCATGTTCGCTTTAAACCAAGGAGAAGTGTGCACATGCCCTTCTAGAGCGTTAATTCACGAATCGATTTATGAGGCGTTTATGGAGCGGGCGCTCGAGCGCGTTCAAAACATTAAAACAGGAAACCCGCTCGACACCTCGACAATGATGGGGGCGCAAGCTTCAGCGGAGCAAATGGAGAAAATTCTTTCGTATATCGATATCGGAAAACAAGAAGGGGCGCAATGCCTCATTGGCGGAGAGAAAAATGTGATTGCCGGCTTGGAAAATGGCTACTATATTCAACCGACGGTCTTTAAAGGCCATAATAAAATGCGGATTTTCCAAGAGGAAATTTTCGGTCCGGTCGTATCGGTGACGACGTTCAAAGACGAAGCCGAAGCGCTTGCAATTGCTAATGATACGTTATACGGGCTCGGCGCAGGCGTATGGACGCGCAACATTAACCGTGCGTACCGATTCGGACGAGGCATTCAAGCAGGCCGCGTCTGGACGAACTGCTATCATTCGTATCCGGCACACGCAGCGTTTGGCGGCTATAAAATGTCCGGCATCGGCCGTGAAACACATCATATGATGCTAGCACACTATCAACAAACGAAAAATATACTCGTTAGCTACAACCCGAAAGCATTGGGCTTCTTCTAAAGCGCAAGGGACTGGCCTTATTTTTGGTCAGCCCCTTTTTCTTTTAATAAATACCTCAATTTCCGCACGGTAATGTTGAGCCGCTCGGCTGTTTCTTTTCGGTTGCCGATTGTTTCTTTTAACGTTTTCATGACAAAGGCGCGTCCGATCGTTGTTTCTAACTCTTTTACTAACGACAACACATATTCTAAATCTACAGGTTCATTTTTTTTCCATAACGATAAAATATCATTTACCCATTCGTGCAAATACGTCTCCAAATCTGTATCGTTTGTCTTTTTTTCGACTATCGGCATCGAAGTGCGCGCAGCTTTCAGCTTTTCCGGAAGGTATGGCGGGGTAATAATCGCTGTTTCCCCTTCTGCCAGTGTTACTGCGCGTTTGACAACGTTAAATAATTCGCGGACATTGCCTGGCCAATGGTATTGACTCATATAAGCGAGGCTTTCTGTTGAAAACGACAGCGGTGAGTGTAATTTTTTTAAGAAATAGTCGACAAGAAGCGGCAAGTCTTCTAGCCGTTCACGAAGCGGTGGAATCGTTAGTTTTACGACATCTAGCCGATAAAGCAAATCTTCACGAAACGTTTTTTCTTCTACGGCTTTTGCCAAATTCACATGCGATGCGGCAATGATGCGCGTATTCGTTTTGCGTACCGTTTCGCCGCCAACGCGAATATACTCGCCCGTTTCTAGCACGCGCAACAATTTCACTTGTGTCGCTAACGTCGCTTCGCCAATTTCATCTAAAAACAGCGTACCGCGATTGGCGATTTCGAACATGCCCTTTTTTTCTTTTACCGCCCCTGTAAACGCCCCCTTTTCATGGCCGAACAATTCGCTTTCCAACAACGTTTCCGAAACCGCCCCACAATTGATGCCGATAAACGGTTGGTCGTAGCGCATGCTCGCGCTATGAATAAAATGGGCAAGCACTTCTTTCCCTGTCCCTGTTTCCCCTTCGATAAGCACGTTCACGTTTTTTTTCGCAATTTTATAGGCAAGCTTTAACAAGTCATTCATTTCTTTATTTGTTCCGACGACAAACCCGAGCGTTTCGGCTAGCTTGTACATGTCGTTTTGGGTAGACGTAGCACCACTTTGCAACAACCCGTCAATTAATTGCTCTAGTTGGTTAATGTCATCAAACGGCTTTTCGACATAGTCGCTCGCCCCGTATTTAATTGCCTCGACCGCTGTTTTCACCGTGCTGTAGCCTGTCATCACGACCGCTTTGCAAGCAGGAAAGGAAAGCTTTAGCTGTTTTAATAAATCTAACCCGTTCGTATCCGGCAATTTCACGTCGATTAACGCCAAATCAAAGCGATGCTGGCGAATGAGGGTAGAAAAATCTTTTCCGCTAAACCCAAGCGTCACGTGATATCCTTTTTCTTCGAGAAAATGGCGAAAAAAAGTGCCGACTTCACGCTCATCGTCGATAACTAAAATATTGTACATTTAATCTCCCCTTTCTTCTTTCGCCGGCAATTTTAACCGAAATTCGCTTCCTTTGCCGAGCTCGCTACTGACTTCAATCGTTCCGCCGTGGGCTTGTGCGATTCCTAAACTGACGGACAACCCAAGTCCTGTTCCTTTCCCTGGCCGCTTTGTCGTAAAAAACGGGTGAAAAATTTCTTGTAAATGCTGCTCCCCTATTCCTTTACCGTTATCTTTGACAGAAAGAACGACCCAACGTTTTTCATTTTCCGCAACCGATTTTGTTTCAATTGCGATTACTTTCTCGGGAATTTCCATATCTTCGAGCGCATCTTTTGCATTGATTAAAAGGTTTAAAATAATTTGTCCGATTTGTTGAATGTTTCCTTCGATCAATTCAACGGAATAATCCAATTTTTTTTGAATGGTAATGTTCTGTTTTTGAATTTGGTCGCCTATCAATCCTAATACTTGCTCGACAGCCTCATTAACGGAACACTCTTCAAACGCATATTCATCTTGCCTTGAAAACGTCAATAAGTTTTGAATGATCGTTTTGCAGCGCTTTCCGCATGAATAAATGTCGGATAGCAGTTTATACGAACGATCGTCTTTCGAAAAAGACCGCAATAATAGTTGTGCATTGCCAAGAATCGCGGTGAGCGGATTATTTAATTCGTGCGCGATGCCAGCGGCCATCTCCCCGATGGCGGCCAGCTTTCCTGATTGGACGAGCTGCGCTTCAATTCGCAGTTTTTCCGTAATGTCATTGATATAAATCATGACAGCATACATGTTTTGTTTTTCGTTCAGTACCGGATAAGAATGAAATTCGCATACGCGCTGCTGAATATGGATTCGCCGGTGAACCGGCTTTTTCGTTTCCAAGTTTTCGATGATCGGGCTTTCATTCATATCAATCGATAAAAGTTGACATATGTTTTTTTTATGCAAATGAAACTGAAAAAACTCTTTGGCGGCATCGTTGTACCGTAAAATGTTTCCGTCTAAGTCAACGACTAATATCATTTCTGAAACGGCCCGAAACGTTTCTTCCCACTCTTTTTTACTTGTCAGCACTTCGTTATAAAGGCGGGCATTTTCAATACAAACCGCCAATTGATCGCAAAACTGCTGAAAAAATGAAAGATCCGCCTCGTCGTATACAACCGTTTCTGTACTTCCTATACTTAACATACCGATTACTTGGCCTTTACTAATAAGAGGAATGAGCAACACATTCCGAATTCCTAATGCTTTATACACTTTATTTTCTATATACGAATCTTTGTCTTCCTGTACCTGATAAAAAATCTTCTCTAGCGATTGAATTACTTTCCAATAAAGAGAGCGTTCTTTTGGCAAAACAAAGCCTACCGGAAAATATAATGCATGAGCAGGATATACGTTCGTTAAAACTAATTTGTTATTTTCGTATAAAGACAAGCTGATGCGTTCAATCGGAAAAATTTCTCTCAATTTATCAAAAGTGTTTTTTAGCATTTCATCCATCGACATATCAATATTAAAGCTTTTCGTAATGTCGTTAATAATTTCCAGCTGCATATTTTTCTTTTTTAATTCCGCCACCATCTTTTTTAATTCGGTATAATAGCTTTTTTTTGAAGATTGAACTCCTGTTAAAAGATTAATAATCTGTTGCCGTTCATTCATTGCCATTTACCATGCCTTTCTAAATATTTCCTCAATATCTTCTACGGTTATATCTCGCGGGTTTGTAATCATACACGCATCATGTAAAGCAACAAGGCTCATTTTTCGTATTTCTTCCTTCTCCACCCCGATATCGGATAATCGTTGCGGAGCTCCGATCTCGATTGTTAATTGCTTTACGTATTCAATCGCTTTTTTACCTGCTTCCATATAAGGCATGCCGCGGGTATCGACGCCAAGGAAAAGCGCAATGTCGGCAAACTTTTTCGGATTGGCCAAGAGGTTGTATTCCATGACATGCGGCAGCAAAATCGAATTCACGTCACCGTGGAGGAGATAATATTTTCCGCCAACTGCATGCGACATCGCATGGACCGCTCCTAAAATGGCGTTAGAAAAAGCCAATCCTGCCTGCAAACTAGCCATTGCCATGTTTGTTTTCGCTTCTTGGTTAATTTTAGAAGCTACAGAAGGACGTAAATATTCTGCTACTAAAGAAATCGCGTTTTTTGCTTGAACGTCCGTTAGCGGCGTAGCCGCCAAGCTTACATATGCCTCAATGCCGTGCGTTAAAACGTCAAGTCCTGTTGAAGCAGTTAAATGCGCGCTTTTTGTCGATAGCGTTTCTGGATCAATAATGGCAATATCCGGAATGAGCGAGCGGGAAATAATTGTCATTTTTTTTTGCTCTTTCGTATCGACAATAACAGAAAATTGCGACACTTCTGAACCCGAACCGGCCGTTGTCGGAACCATCACTTGCGGGGGAAGGGGGCGTCGGATTTTATCCACTCCTTCATAATCGTGAATTTGCCCGCCATTTGTGACAAGAATCGCGATCGCTTTCGCCACATCGATAGCGCTCCCTCCGCCAATCCCGATAATGGCATCGCATTCGTTTTCGATATATACTTCACATCCTTTTTCTACTTCTCTGTCTTTCGGATTAATGGTTACATCATAAAATGTCGTATATTTTAGCCCAGCTTGCTTGCAGCTTTTCATGACAACATCCAACCAGCCCGCTTCCATAACGCCCGGATCGCTGACAATTAATACATTCGTAGCGCCAAGCCTCAGACAGCTTTCCCCTACTTGATGGATGGAACCGTTTCCAAAAATAATTTCAGGCATCATAAATTTATGGATATTCATACTCTCGCCACCTTAAAAATCATCTTACATTAATTGTATAACTATTACGAATTTTTTGTCTATTCCGTTGTTTTACGAGCAATAAAAAAACGCCCTCTTTCTAAGGGCATTCGACTAGTCGAGTCGAACGTGAATGTCGTAAGTCGGGATGGCTTTTGTGAGCAATTCATATAATCGAGTTTGATCTTTTTGTCTTTGCTGATAGGATCTGTCGCGCGGGGCATGGACGGTTACCCACATGTCGTTGCCGTTCATCCACACGGACCCGGCCCGGTAATTTTTATATTGTTCGACCACTTGCACCGCTTTCTGGACTAACGCGCGGTCGTTTGCGCTGCCGTCAGTTAAACTGATGAAATTCGGGTTTTGGTTCGTTTTCTCTGGGTCGGCAAAATGATTGTAGATTCGATCGTAGCTAGGACGAGCTTCATTTGCAGTCATTAAGTTTTTCCCGTGTCGATCTTCGCTTTGCGCATGGTACTGCGAGTCCGTCGGATTCATCGTACACGCAGCGAGAAAAACAGCAAAAAATAACAGCAGTAAGCGTTTCATCTTTATCGCCTCCCTGCCGTTATCTTTTCCAATCGTTGAAAAAAATATGGATAGAAGAATATGTCATTAACGAGCGGTGGGCTCGTTCGTTGGGCGATGGTGACGTTCGACCGGTTTGTCTGGCACTTCATGGTGATGGCGGCAACGCGGTTCATATGATTCGCTGGCACCGACTAAAATGATCGGATCGTGATATGAAGCCGGCTTGCCGTTAATTAAACGCTGTGTGCGGCTTGCTGGTGAGCCGCATACCGTACAAACAGCTTGAAGCTTCGTAACAGATTCCGCTATCGCCATTAATGTCGGCACCGGTCCAAACGGTTCGCCACGGAAATCTTGGTCCAATCCGGCGACAATGACGCGATAACCACGATCGGCTAACGTTTGCACCACGTCGACAATTTGTTCGTTGAAAAACTGCACTTCGTCAATCGCAATAACATCCGTCTGTTCGGAAATGTATTGAAAAATCTCGCCTGCCGAATGAACCGGAATGGCAATGACCGATGTGCCGTTATGCGAAACGACCGCTTCTTCACTATACCGATTATCGATCGCCGGCTTAAACACTTTCACTTCTTGTTTGGCGAACGTCGCGCGGCGCACGCGGCGAATGAGTTCTTCCGATTTGCCAGAAAACATGCTGCCGCAAATGACTTCGATCCAGCCTGATTGTGTCATGACATACATCGGGGCATCCCCTTTCTTATAGCCTTGCATGAAAAAACAGGCAAGTGAATGAACTTCGCTTGCCTGTTTTTCGTGTTTATTAGCGGGCATAATTGTAAGCACAGTGCAAATGAATCGCACCGTTTCCGCTTTTCTCATTTAAGGCCATATTTTTTGTTGAATTTATCAACACGTCCTGCAGCAGAAGCGAATTTTTGGCGTCCTGTGTAAAATGGATGGCACTCAGAACAAATTTCCACGCGCACTTCATTTTTCACAGAGCCGCTTTCGAATTCGTTTCCACAAGCACATTTTACGATCACTTTTTTGTACTCAGGATGAATTCCTGCTTTCATTCCCTTTCATCTCCTTCCGCCCTGAATCATTTCGAAACAGAGTTTTTCTATCGTTTTGAGTGGGTTCTCATCGTTTAAACACACATGGTAAAATTATAACAAGGGCAGGGGTGTTTTGCAACTAGTTATTTTTTTACACCCATACTTTTCCATTCTTCATCTAACATCGCAAAAAATTCTTCGTTCGTCTTCGTTTGGCGAAGTTTATTTAAAAAGCGGTCGATAAAGTCCGGCGTATCGGACATCGTCTTGCGGATCGCCCACAGTTTCTCCAAATGTTCACGCGGTATGAGCAATTCTTCTTTGCGCGTGCCGGAGCGGCGAATGTCAATCGCTGGGAAGATGCGTCGTTCTGCAAGCGAACGATCTAAATGCAATTCCATGTTGCCCGTTCCTTTAAACTCTTCGTAAATGACGTCATCCATCCGTGAGCCTGTATCAACGAGCGCCGTCGCTAAAATCGTTAAGCTGCCGCCTTCTTCAATGTTGCGCGCCGCTCCGAAAAACCGCTTCGGACGGTGAAAGGCAGCTGGATCAATCCCCCCGGAAAGCGTACGTCCGCTCGGCGGAATGACTAAGTTGTACGCGCGCGCCAGACGGGTGATGCTGTCCATCAAAATAACGACATCGCGCTTATGTTCGACAAGGCGCATTGCCCGCTCTAATACAAGTTCCGCCACTTTAATATGGTTTTCCGGCACTTCATCGAACGTCGAGCTGACGACATCTCCCGCTACTGAACGTTCGATATCCGTCACTTCCTCAGGACGTTCGTCAATGAGAAGAACGATCAGCTCTACATCTGGATGATTCGTTGTGATGCTGTTAGCAATTTCTTTCAGCAACATTGTTTTCCCAGCTTTTGGAGGAGCGACAATCAAACCGCGCTGTCCAAACCCGACTGGGGCAATTAAATCAATAATTCGGGTCGACAATTTATCAGGCGTTGTTTCAAGTTTCATTTGCCGGCTCGGATAAAGTGGGGTTAGTGCAGGGAAATGAACGCGCTCTTTTGCAGTTTCTGGGTCTTCTCCATTCACCGCTTCAACATGAAGCAGGCCGTAATATCGTTCATTTTCTTTTGGAGGCCGCACTTTTCCGGACACTTTATCGCCATTTCGTAAATCAAAGCGGCGAATTTGCGAGGCTGAAATATAAATATCTTCTGAACTTGGCGAGTAGTTGATCGGGCGCAAAAAACCGAACCCTTCCGACTGAATAATTTCGAGCACGCCTTCCATAAACAATAGCCCGTCTTGTTCTGCCTGCGCTTTCAAAATCGCGAAAATAAGCTCTTTTTTCGTTAGTTTACTGTAGTAAGAAATTTTATATTGCCGAGCGAGCTCGTACAGCTCTTTTAGTTTCATATTTTCTAATACTGAGATTGATAAGTCCATTTCAACACCACACTTTTACTATTTTTCTCTCCCATATACACCAAATGAATCAATGAAATACGTTATGGATGGGATGAAAGAAGGTCATGAAGGTTTACATATTTTAAAGAAGCAAAAATCGCAGAGCTTATTTTTATGCGCACACAGCATGACTATTTTACCCTTTTTCCCGTTTTTTAATCAACATTTTTTTATAAAAAATAAGCGAGGGAGATCGTTGAATCTGCGCCCCGCTCACATTGTTTACGGTTTGATCACTAAGTTTGGTTTTTTCTTTAAGCTATGGCGTCCATCGATAAAACGAACCGTGCCGGATTTCGCCCTCATCACAACAGAATGCGTTTCTCCATAAGAACCTTTAAACTGCACCCCTCGTAACAATTCACCGTCTGTGACTCCTGTCGCGGCAAAAATCGCATCATCTCCTTTTACTAAATCTTCCATACGCAACACTTTGTTAACGTCAAGTCCCATTTTTTTACATCTCTCTAGTTCTGCATCATTTTGCGGAAGAAGCTTTCCTTGAATTTCACCGCCTAAACATTTGAGCGCAACCGCCGCTAGCACTCCTTCTGGCGCGCCGCCGGACCCGAATAAAATGTCAACACCGGTGTGATCGAACGCCGTATTGATCGCCGCTGCGACATCGCCGTCATTAATCAGCTTAATGCGCGCGCCTGCTTCGCGCAGCTCGGCAATAATCCGCTCATGGCGTGGGCGGTTTAACACGATCGCGACGACATCTTCAACATCTTTATTTTTCGCTTTCGCAACCGCTTTCAAATTCTCAATAATCGGAGCGTTAATGTCAATCATGCCGACTGCTTCCGGTCCGACCGCAATTTTATCCATATACATATCAGGGGCGTGAAGCAAATTCCCGTGATCAGCCACCGCCACAACCGCTAACGCATTCCATCCTCCGGAAGCGACGATATTCGTCCCTTCTAGTGGATCAACCGCGACATCGACGCGCGGACCATAGCCATTTCCAAGCTTTTCGCCAATGTATAACATTGGCGCTTCGTCCATTTCCCCTTCGCCGATAACGACCGTTCCTTTCATCGGGATCGTATCAAACACATCGCGCATCGCTGATGTGGCCGCTTCATCGGCTTCGTCTTTTCTTCCGCGCCCCATCCAACGCGCAGCAGCTAATGCCGCCGCTTCCGTTACACGAACGAGTTCCATCGATAAACTTCTTTCCATCGTAACTTCTCCCCCTCCCCTTCACTGCCTACGAATTTTGCATTTGTTCAATTTCTTGGTCGGTCATTTTTTCGCGCCAAATCGTTGCGCCTAATCCTGTGAGCTTTTCGACAAGATGGCTATATCCGCGGTCAATATGCTCAATGCCAGTAATTTCTGTCACTCCTTCTGCCATCAAACCGGCAATGACAAGCGACGCACCAGCTCTTAAGTCGCTCGCTTTTACTCTCGCCCCTTGCAATTGGACAGGTCCTGTTACAATCGCGGAACGCCCTTCCACTTTAATGTTGGCATTCATTCTGCGCAATTCATCAATATGCTTAAACCGGGCGCTGTAAATCGTGTCGGTGACGACGCTCGTCCCGTTTGCTTTCGTCAATAGCGCTGTAAACGGCTGCTGCAGATCGGTTGGAAACCCTGGATATACAAGCGTTTTGACATCGACCGCTTTCATGTGGGGAACTCCCTTCACAAGTATTTGATCATCGTTCGCTTCCGCCTGTACCCCCATTTCGCGCAGTTTTGCCGTCAACGACTCGAGATGCTGCGGAATGACGTTGTCGATAATCACTTCCTGTCCCATTGCCGCCGCAGCAATCATAAACGTGCCGGCTTCGATCCGATCAGGAATAATCGAATGGCGGCAGCCGGACAGCTTTTCGACTCCATCAATGCGGATGACGTCCGTTCCCGCTCCTTTAATTTTAGCGCCCATGTTCGACAGCAACGTCGCGACGTCAATAATTTCCGGCTCTTTTGCCGCATTTTCGATGATTGTGCGCCCTTTGGCGCGTACCGCTGCCAACATGATGTTAATTGTGGCGCCGACGCTCACGACGTCTAAATAAATGCGGGCGCCGCGCAATTCATCGGCGCGCAAGTAAATCGCTCCTTGCTCGTTCGTCACCTTGACTCCTAACGCTTCAAACCCTTTAATATGCTGATCGATCGGGCGCGGGCCTAAATGGCAGCCACCGGGCAACCCGATGACGGCCTTTTTGAAACGCCCGACCATCGCTCCCATCAAATAGTAAGAAGCGCGCAATTTTTTCACTTTTCCGTTTGGAAGAGGCATTGATACGATGTTCGTCGGATCAATCATTGCTTCCTTGCCATCAAAATGAAATGTGCCGCCAATTTCTTCGATTAACTCACCTAACACGCGAACATCTGAAATATCGGGCAACCCTTCAATCGTCACCCGCGATTCAGCAAGAATCGTCGCCGGAATTAACGCTACTGCGCTGTTTTTTGCCCCGCTGATTCGCACCGTTCCGCGCAAAAGGTCGCCGCCTATGATTTTTAACTTTTCCATTATAGTCTCCCTTCCAGCGAAGATAACTTGCGTTTGCGCGAATTTACAAGGAAACAGTTACAGTTTAGACAAAAACGGCCGATTTTTATCGCTTCTGTTGATTCCAGTCCGCTAAAAATTTTTCAATGCCTTGGTCTGTGAGGGGATGCTGGAAAAGCTGCATCAACACTTTGTAAGGAACCGTCGCAATATGCGCCCCCCTTAATGCGGCTTCCGTCACATGAAGCGGATGACGAATCGACGCCGCAATAATTTCCGTTTCAATGCCGTGAATATCAAAAATGTTGGCGATCGTCGAAATGAGCTCTAAGCCGTTATGGCCGATATCGTCCAAGCGGCCGAGAAATGGGGAAACGTATGTCGCACCGGCACGAGCTGCCAACAACGCCTGATTCGCCGTAAAAATAAGGGTGACGTTCGTTTTAATACCTTTTTCGCTAAATACTTTGACGGCTTTCAATCCTTCTGGCGTCATTGGTACTTTGATCGTAATGTTTGGGGCGATTTTCGCCAATTCTTCCCCTTCTTGAATCATTCCTTCCGCATCGGTCGAAATGACTTCCGCGCTGACTGACCCTGGCACAATCGCCGTAATTTCGCGGAGACGGTCATGGAAGGAAACATTTTCTTTCGCTACAAGGCTTGGATTCGTCGTCACCCCTGCTAAAACCCCCAATTCATTTGCTTTTTTAATTTCTTCTAAATTCGCCGTATCAATAAAAAATTTCATGATCCCATCCTCCTAAACTAAATATTATTGAAATGAAACAAAACCGCTCGTTTCGGCTGCGAGCCGAAACGATGCGGCTATGCGATTACAACGCTTTACCAGAAGAACCGAACTCGCGCATTTTGCCGATGACCGTCGTTTTAATCGCATCGCGGCCAGGACCGATAATTTTGCGTGGGTCATATACTTTTTCATCTTTCGCCAATACTTCGCGGACAACTTTTGTAAAGGCCATTTGGTTTTCTGTGTTCACGTTAATTTTCGAAGTACCTAGCGAAATCGCGCGTTGAATTTGTTCCGTTGGAATGCCGGTGCCGCCATGCAATACGAGCGGAACGCGCGTTAAGTCGCGGATGATTTCCATTTCTTTGAATCCTAATTTTGGCTCACCTTTATAAGGACCGTGAACAGATCCAAGCGCAGGTGCAAGGCAATCAATGCCGGTACGCTTCACAAGCTCTTCGCATTCTTTCGGATCGGCATAAATGATTCCTTCAGCGACGACATCATCTTCTTGGCCGCCGACCGTACCGAGCTCCGCTTCGACCGATACGCCGCGCGCATGGGCGTATTCAACAACTTGTGAAGTAATTTGTACGTTCTCTTCAAATGGATGGTGAGAGGCATCAATCATAACGGATGTAAAACCAGCGTCAATTGCCGCTTTACATTTTTCAAAGCTAGAGCCGTGATCGAGGTGAATGGCAACAGGAACGGTAATATTCATATCTTCCATTAAGCCTTTGACCATGTTGACAACCGTTTTGAAGCCACCCATGTAGCGAGCTGCTCCCTCCGATACGCCGAGAATGACCGGAGATTTTTCTTCTTCTGCCGCTGCTAAAATCGCTTGCGTCCATTCTAAGTTGTTAATGTTAAATTGCCCGACCGCATACTTTTCCGCTAGCGCGTTATTTAGCATTTCCTTCATCGATACTAAAGGCATGATAAAATCCTCCTTAATCATTAAACTTCGCCTTTCGCAAAAAAGGGGCTATGCGTAGCATCGCCGAAATAAGTCGAAATATGTATGAAAGGCGCGCTTCCTACGTTATAAGCATACCAACTTATGGACAAAACAGCAACCTTATGAACATCGGCGAATTTCACAAAAGTTTGTCGAAATGTTATTACAAAGAGATATATTTTTTTACAGCTTCACGCAGCTCATCAATATCAAACGGTTTGGCAAAATGCATAATCGCTCCTAACTCTTTCGTTTCTTGAATCATATCAAGTTCGCCATAGGCGGTCATAATAATCACTTTAACTTGCTGACTCATCTCTTTAATTCGTTTTAATATTTCAATCCCGTCCATGCCGGGAATTTTCATATCTAACAATACTAAATTAGGTTGGTGTTTTTGAACAATTTCTAATGCTTGCAAACCATTAGCTGCCTGAAAAGTGGTGTATCCTTCCCTTTGAAATACTTCGTTCAATAAAATGCGAATTCCATATTGATCATCGACGATTAAAAGCTTGTTCTCCATCTGCTACACACCTCTATTCTTTAGAGTCTTCTGCTTAATATATTTTCACATCTATTAATTTCACATTTCCTAGCCATTTTCCTGCCTCTTTTTTGCATGATTATCAACAAATGACAATATGGATGCACTTTTTTCGGCTTATTTCTCCCAAAGAACAATAGCAATGAAACGGTTGTTTTCTCATCTAAATCAAGTATACTGTAATGTTTAGAAGGAAGGTGAAAATAATGATAAAAATTTTGCTAACGCAATTAAACGGCTATTTTAAAAACCTAGCTGAAAACGAAGAAACGGCGATCGAAGACGGTGCCCGTTTGCTCGCTCAAGCGATCATGGGAGACGGACGGCTATTGATTCACGGATTCGATGAGATGGAAGCGGTTGTCCTCGAAGCGACGAAAGGACAAGAGACGCTGCCGAAAGCAGAGCCGTTGATCGAAAACGGAACAATCCGCAGTGACATCGACAATACGGATCGCGTTTTGCTTATTGCGCGTTTCTGCAACGACGAGCGGGCGATTGCATTAGCGGAACAATTACGAGGACAAGTTCCGGTCGTCGCCATCTCCGCAACGGTCGGTGAAGGGCGTTCTCTTGCAGACGCGGTTGACGTGCATATCGACAGCAAGCTGACAAAGCCGCTTATTCCGAAAGACGATGGCACCCGCTTCGGATTTCCAGCGTTGATGACGGCATTGTTTGCCTACTATTGCTTATTTTTCACCATTCATGAAATTTTAGATGAGTATGACGAATAATGTTATTGCCCATCCATGCATGAAAATAGCCGCTTATTCACCGTTGTTTTCACAAAAAAGGAGGGTGGCCCGGCGAGGGGATACCCTCCTTTTATCTGCCGTGTTTGAGATTAAGCAGCCATCCTTTATCATTGTTGCAACGATGCTTTTACAAAGTCGCGGAACAGTGGCTGCGGTCTTGTTGGACGCGACGTAAATTCTGGATGGAATTGCGCTGCGACAAACCACGGATGATCTTTCAACTCAATGATTTCGACTAAACGGCCGTCCGGGCTTGTGCCGGAAAAAACAAAACCGTGCTGCTCCATCACTTGGCGGTATTGGTTATTAAATTCATAGCGATGGCGGTGGCGTTCATAAATCACTTCATCTTGATACGCTTCATAAGCAAGCGTTCCTTCTAGAAGCTTACAAGGGTACAATCCTAGACGAAGCGTTCCGCCTAAATCTTCGACGTCTTTTTGCTCTGGCAATAAGTCAATGATTGGATGCGGCGTATCCGGGTCAATTTCCGAGGAATGCGCACCTTTTAAGCCGACAACATGGCGGGCAAACTCTACGGACGCCAGCTGCATGCCAAGGCAAATGCCGAAGAACGGAATGCGTTGCTCGCGCGCATAGCGGATCGCCTCAATTTTTCCTTCAATTCCGCGGTCACCAAACCCGCCTGGGACAAGAATGCCATTTGCATCCTTCAATAGCTCAGCAACGTTTTCGCGATTGACATGCTCAGAGTTGATCCATTGAATTTCCACGTCCGTATCAAACGCATAGCCGGCATGGCGAAGCGCCTCAACAACCGAAATGTACGCATCTTGCAACTCCACATATTTACCGACGAGCGCAATTTTTGTTTTATGGGAAAGATTGCGCACTTTCTCAACAAGCACTTTCCATTCCGTCATATCCGCTTCTTGGCAGTTCAGTTTTAAATGTTCGCAAACGATTTGGTCTAACTTTTGTTCTTGAAGCATTAACGGCACCGCGTATAACGTATCGGCATCGCGCGCTTCGATGACCGCTTTCGGATCAATGTCGCAAAAGAGCGCAATTTTATCTTTCATCTCTTGTGACATCGGCATTTCAGTGCGAACGACGATGACGTTTGGCTGAATGCCGAGGCTGCGCAATTCTTTTACGCTATGTTGCGTCGGCTTTGTTTTCATTTCTCCTGCCGCTTTAATATACGGAACGAGCGTGCAATGAATATACATTACATTTTCACGCCCGATATCGCTTTTAATTTGGCGGATCGCTTCTAAAAACGGCAATGATTCGATGTCGCCGACCGTGCCGCCGATTTCCGTAATGACGACGTCAGCATTCGTTTCCCGGCCCGCGCGGAACACGCGCTCTTTAATTTCGTTTGTAATGTGCGGGATGACTTGCACCGTACCGCCTAAATAATCGCCGCGGCGTTCTTTTTTCAATACGGTAGAATAAATTTTTCCCGTTGTGACATTGCTATATTTGTTTAAATTAATGTCGATAAATCGTTCGTAATGGCCTAAGTCTAAGTCCGTTTCCGCTCCGTCGTCCGTGACAAACACTTCCCCGTGCTGATATGGGCTCATCGTCCCTGGATCTACGTTTATATATGGATCAAATTTTTGAATCGTAACGTTTAAGCCGCGATTTTTTAATAAACGACCTAACGACGCAGCCGTAATCCCTTTTCCTAACGATGATACGACGCCACCCGTTACAAAAATGTACTTTGTCATGTTATTTTCCCCCTTGCCGAAATATACGTAACACTTAAAGTGTGCTCAAAGCGCCAAAATAAAAAACGCTCCTCTTACAGTGTAAGGGAGCGATATTTTTATCGAAATTATTGAAAGAGCCCAAATAAGATTCTACATAGTCCGGCATATAAAGTCAAGGGGATTGTTATTCTTCCTCTTCTTCTGTTTCATCGATGTCGAGCAATTCTTCATCTAATTCTTCGTCCAGTTCCTCACCCTCTAATTCAAAATCATCATCTAGAAGCTCGTCATCAAACTCATCCGTTTCATCAAGATCAAACTCCTCATCATCGAGAAGTTCATCATCTAAATCAACGTCTTCTACATCATCATAATCTTCAATGTCGTCATAATCCAATTCTTCTTCGTCGATAATGTCGTCGTCATCATAATCATCGTACTCATCCAACGCTTTTTTCTTTTTCTTCGGTTTGAACGTTGTCACGTTTTCGTCTTCCGTCTGATCATATGGATACCAAGAACGCAACCCCCAACGGTTTTCGCCGATGCAAATAAAACGTCCGTCAATATTTAAGTCTGTATAAAATTGCGCAAGGCGCGCTTTTACTTCTTCCTCCGTCAAATTTGCCAAAGCAGCAATTTCATGAACGAGCTGTTGAAAAGGCAACGCTTCTTTTTTATCGCTCATCACTAAATAAGCGAGTTCAACGAGCGACATTTCTTGTAATTGTTCTGGAGAGTATTGCTGCAAACTCAAATCCGGCACTCCCTTTCTATGTAATGATTCGACATCGATAAAATAATAATGAATGAATGCACTTAGAATACATACCATTCATTATAAACAATTTTCCTTTGTTTATGCTAGGTCTTGAACGACGGTTTCGAAAAAAATTGTGGTTTTTTCGCGAAAAAGGGGCTGATCGACATTCGATCAGCCTTACATATTCCGGCGATATTGGCCGCCGACTTCGTATAACGCTTTCGTAATTTGCCCGAGGCTCGCCACTTTGACCGTTTCCATCAGCTCTTCAAAAATATTGCCGCCGCTGACCGCTACATGTTTCAGCCGCTTCAACGCTTCTTCTACTTTATCTTTATTGCGTTCTTGAAAAGCTCGTAAATTTGTAATTTGCAATTCTTTTTCTTCGTAAGAAGCGCGCGCAAGCTGAATGTTGTTCAACTCTTCTTCCGATGGCGGATTCGGGTTTAAATACGTATTGACGCCAATGATCGGCAATTCGCCACTATGTTTCTTCATTTCGTAATACATCGATTCATCTTGAATTTTGCCGCGCTGATATTGCATTTCCATCGCGCCTAACACGCCACCGCGGTCATTGAGCCGCTCAAATTCCTGCAATACCGCTTCTTCGACTAAATCTGTTAACTCTTCAATAATAAACGATCCTTGGAGCGGGTTTTCGTTTTTCGTTAAGCCATGTTCTTTCGTAATAATGAGCTGAATCGCCATCGCGCGGCGGACCGACTCTTCGGTTGGTGTCGTAATCGCTTCGTCATAGGCGTTTGTATGCAACGAGTTGCAGTTGTCGTGAAGCGCCATTAACGCCTGAAGCGTTGTGCGAATGTCGTTAAAATCAATTTCTTGCGCGTGCAGCGAGCGGCCGGACGTTTGGACGTGATATTTCAGTTTTTGGCTGCGCTCGTTTGCTCCGTATTTTTCGCGCATGACGACCGCCCAAATGCGGCGGGCGACGCGGCCGATCACCGTATATTCCGGATCTAAGCCGTTGCTGAAGAAGAAGGAAAGATTTGGCGCAAAATCATCGATATGCATGCCGCGGCTTAAATAATATTCGACATACGTAAAACCGTTCGCCAATGTGAATGCGAGCTGCGTAATCGGGTTCGCCCCGGCTTCGGCGATATGGTAACCTGAAATCGATACAGAATAATAGTTACGTACTTTGTTTTTAATAAAATATTCTTGAATATCGCCCATCATTTTTAAGGCAAATTCGGTCGAGAAAATGCACGTATTTTGTCCTTGGTCTTCTTTTAAAATGTCGGCTTGCACCGTGCCGCGCACCGTCTGCAACGTCCATGCTTTCACTTCTTCGTATTCCGCTTCCGTCAGCGGTCGGCCAAGCTCTTGTTCCCGTTTTTCGACTTGTTGCTCAATCGCCGTATTCATAAACATCGCTAAAATAATCGGCGCCGGTCCATTGATCGTCATCGATACCGATGTCGACGGATGGCACAAATCAAAACCTTTATACAACCGTTTCATATCGTCGAGCGTACAGACGCTGACACCGCTTTCGCCCACTTTCCCGAAAATGTCTGGGCGGTATTGTGGATCTTCTCCGTATAACGTCACCGAGTCAAACGCGGTACTTAAGCGCTTCGCTGGATCGTCTTTACATAAATAATGGAAGCGGCGGTTCGTCCGTTCCGGCGTTCCTTCCCCGGCAAATTGCCGCTTCGGATCTTCGCCTTGCCGTTTGAACGGGAAAACGCCTGCCGTGTATGGGAAGGAGCCCGGCACGTTTTCTTTATACACCCAGCGCAAAATTTCTCCATAATCTTTAAATTTCGGCAATGCCACTTTCGGAATGTCAAGCCCCGCAAGGCTTTTCGTCGTCAACTCTGTTACGATTTCTTTATCGCGAATTTTCGTGACAAACTGCTTCGCTTTATATTTCGCTTTCACATCTTCCCATGAAGAGAGGATTTGTTTCGATTCCGATGTAAGCTGGTTTTCATAATGCTGTTTTAACACTTCAAGCGACGTGAGCACTTCTTCGTTTCGTTCGCGCTCTTTGACCGCTGCGATCGCCCCTTCAAGCTGGAATAGGCGGCGGGCAATTTCTGATTGTTTATCTACATGCTTATGATAATTTCGCACTGTTTCCGCGATTTCACGCAAATAATGACGGCGTTCGTTCGGAATAATGACATTTTGTTTTTGGACATCTGTTACCGTTTCGAGCGTCGTCGTCCAGTTTGTTCCTGCTTTTTTGTTAATTAAATCAATAAGCGCTACAAACAGCGTATTCGTGCCTGGATCGTTGAACTGGCTCGCAATCGTGCCATACACCGGCATTTCCGATAAATCTTTGTCAAACAATTGATGGCTGCGCTGATATTGTTTTTGCACTTGGCGTTTTGCGTCTTCTGAACCTTTCCGTTCAAATTTGTTAATGACGATGAGATCAGCATAGTCGATCATATCGATTTTCTCAAGCTGCGTCGGCGCACCGAATTCGCTTGTCATCACATACATTGAGATGTCGCACACTTCGGTAATGGCCGCATCGCCTTGGCCGATGCCGCTCGTTTCGACGATGATTAAATCAAATCCGGCCGCTTTGACGACTTGGATCGCGTCTTTAATCGCCAGCGACAGCTCTGAGCGCGAATTCCGCGTCGCAAGACTCCGCATATACACCCGCGGCGAGTTGATCGAATTCATGCGAATGCGGTCTCCTAACAGTGCCCCGCCCGTTTTTTGCTTTGTCGGATCAACCGATAAAATGGCTACTTTTTTATTTGGAATTTCATTTAAAAAGCGGCGCACTAATTCGTCGGTTAATGTGCTTTTGCCCGCGCCGCCCGTTCCGGTAATGCCGACGACCGGAACCGGTTTCGTCATTTCTTTTACTTTATCAAGGACGTTTTCACTCGTAGCCGCCGCTTCTTTTGCGGCGTCCATCCGGTTTTCACAAACGGTAATGAGGCGGGCGATCGCCTGAACATCCCCGTTTGGCAAGCGTTCTAGTTCGTCCGTAATTTCTTGAACGGTCGGAAAATCGCACTCTTCCATCATCACGTTAATCATGCCTTGCAAGCCGAGAACGCGCCCATCTTCCGGCGAAAAAATGCGGGCGATGCCGTAGTCGTGCAATTCTTTTATTTCCCTCGGAATAATGACACCGCCCCCTCCGCCATAAATGCGGATGTGGGAAGCACCCCGTTCTTGCAATAAGTCATACATATATTTAAAAAATTCGACGTGCCCGCCTTGGTAAGAAGAGACGGCAATGCCTTGCACATCTTCTTGAATGGCGGCATTGACAATCTCTTCTGCGGAACGGTTATGCCCTAAGTGAATCACTTCCGCGCCGCTTGCTTGCAAAATGCGGCGCATAATATTGATCGAGGCATCGTGGCCATCGAATAAGCTGGAGGCTGTCACAAAGCGAACGTGATGTTTCGGACGATAAATGTGAGCCATCCTCTCCCCTCCTTTGTCATTATGACCGTTTTTGCAAAATACCTCTTAACAAAAATTCCGTTTGCAGCTCAATAAACTCATCAAGCGTGTACATTTTATGCAGCGACCAGCGCCGGAACGCCCACATTTGTCCTAATACGACAATGTTGTGCGCAAACAATTTGATTTCTTGTTCTGTTAATTGAAAAACCCCATTTTGAACACACGTCTGCAAAATTTCCTCAAATATCGCAACCATTTGCATTTCCTTATTCAGTACATATGGCAACGATTCTTTGCTGAGCGATTTTGCTTCTTGATACATGACAAGCACTTCATCTTGCAAATCATCGACTACTTTAAAATAGTGAGCGATCGCTAATTTGAAGCTTTCCACCGTAGCATGATGAGTGCCGATATCTTTTTCCATGCGTTCGCGTACTTCGTCATAAATGCGGTCGCACACTAAATAAAGCACATCTTCTTTTTGGCGGATATATTCATAGAGCGTGCCGATGCTAAACCCTGACGCTTTCGCAATTTCTCTCGTTGTCGTGCGATGGAATCCTTTTTGTTTAAATAGAGCGATCGCACCTTTAATCATTTCATTGCGCCGTTTCTTTACAAGGCGCTCATCTTTCACTGAAGCCGGTACTTCGCGCTTTTTCATGTTCATCACCTATCGCTCTGTTATTCTTTCGTGAGCATCCGCGAAATAACGAGCCGCTGGATTTCTTGCGTTCCTTCATAAATTTGCGTAATTTTCGCATCGCGCATAAACCGCTCAACCGGATAGTCTTTCGTATAGCCGTATCCGCCAAAAATTTGCACCGCATCGACCGTTACTTTCATCGCCGTATCGCCAGCAAACAGCTTCGCCATCGCAGACGCTTTTCCGTACGGAAGACCGTTTGATTCGAGCCATGCCGCTTGATAAGTTAATAACCGGGCTGCTTCGATCGCTGTCGCCATGTCCGCCAGCTTAAACCCAACCCCTTGTTGCTCAGCGATTGGTTTGCCGAATTGAACGCGACCTTTCGCATATTCAACCGCTGCATCCAACGCGCCTTGAGCGATGCCGACCGCTTGTGCCGCAATGCCGTTTCGTCCTCCGTCTAACGTCATCATCGCGATTTTAAAGCCTTCCCCTTCTTGGCCGAGAAGGTTTTCTTTCGGAATGCGGCAATCTTCAAAAATCAACTCCGTTGTCGGCGAGGAACGAATGCCCAATTTTTTCTCTTTTTTACCGATCGAAAATCCCGGTGTGCCTTTTTCGACGATGAAAGCGCTAATGCCTTTATGTTTTTTCTCCGGATCCGTCACAGCAAACACGACATAAATTTCCGCTTCGCCGCCGTTTGTAATCCACACTTTTGAACCGTTTAACACATAATGGTCACCGTCTAATACCGCTCTCGTTTTCATCGAGGAAACGTCAGACCCTGCGCCCGGCTCGGAAAGACCGTAGGCGCCGAGCTTTTCCCCTGTCGCTAACGCCCGTAAATACGTTTGTTTTTGTTCTTCCGTCCCGAATTTATAAATCGGCCAGCTTGCGAGGGAAATGTGGGCAGATAACGTCACACCCGTCGAAGCGCACACTTTCGACAGCTCTTCAATGGCGATGACATACGCTAAATAATCGCTGCCGATGCCGCCGTATTCTTCCGGCCACGGGATGCCCGTTAAGCCGAGTTCAGCCATTTTGTTAAAAATTTCGCGGTCAAACCGCTCTTCTTCATCGCGCTCTGCGGCAGTTGGCGCCACTTCGTTTTTCGCAAAATCGCGCACCATTTTTCGTATCATTTCATGCTCTTCTGTCAATTGGAAATTCATTGTTTTCTCCCCCGATCATTATAGTTGTTTACTAATGACTAAGCGCTGAATTTCGCTTGTTCCCTCATAAATTTCGCAAATTTTTGCATCGCGGAACAGCCGTTCAACCGGATAATCTTCGGTATAGCCATTGCCGCCGAAAATTTGCACCGCTTCAATCGCGTTTTCCATCGCAGCCCGTGAAGCGAATAATTTTGCCATCGCCGCTTCTTTCCTGCACGGAAGCCCGTTTGTCCGCAAAAAAGCGGCGCGATATACTAATAGCTTTGCAGCTTCCACCGCTGTCGCCATATCCGCTAATTTAAACGCTACTCCTTGTTGTTCAGCGATCGGTTTGCCGAATTGAATGCGCTCTTTCGCATAAGCGGTCGCATATTCCAACGCTGCTTCCGCAATACCTAAAGATTGTGCGGCAATGCCGATGCGCCCGGCATCGAGGTTGGCCATTGCGATTTTAAATCCTTGTCCTTCTTCGCCTAATAAATTTTCCGCTGGCACTTTCGCATCTTCAAACGAAATTTGCACCGTTCTTGAGCCATGTAAGCCCATTTTCTTTTCGTCTTTGCCGACGATAAAACCTGGCGTGCCTTTTTCCACGATAAAGGCGGAAATGCTGCTTTGATCCGTCCGCGCAAACACGATATACGTATCCGCTTCGCCCCCGTTCGTGATAAAGACTTTCGAACCGTTTAAAATATAGCAATCTCCTTGGCGGACCGCTTTCGTTTTTAAGCTTTTTGCATCTGAGCCGGCGCTCGGTTCCGTGAGGCAAAACGCCCCTAAATACTCGCCGCTCGCGAGCTTCGGCACGTATTTTCGTTTTTGTTCTTCCGTGCCGAAATAAAGAATCGGATTCGTGCCGACAGACGTATGGACGGATAAAATGACACCTACTGTTGCGCTCACTTTCGAAATTTCGTGAATCGCAATAATGTACGACGTAAAATCCATTCCGGCGCCGCCGTATTCTTCCGGGATCGTAATGCCCATTAGCCCGAGCTCAGCCATTTTTTTGAGAATCGGACGCGGAAACTCACCTTGTTCCATCCGTTCGACAAACGGGGCAATTTCGCTTTGAGCAAATTCTTTTACCATGTTGCGCATCATTTCTTGCTCTTCAGTAAAACGTAAATTCATGTCTACCACCTTCTTCAGCGCCAAGTAGCCGTCATGATTCGTACGTGTAAAAACCTTTCCCCGTTTTTCGTCCAAGCCAGCCAGCTTTGACGTATTTGCGAAGAAGCGGGCACGGACGGTATTTGTCGTCGCCAAATCCTTCATGAAGCGTTTCCATAATATACAAGCACGTATCTAAACCGATAAAATCGGCAAGCGTCAACGGCCCCATCGGATGGTTCATGCCGAGCTTCATCACTTCATCGATCGCTTCTTTCGTTGCGACCCCTTCGTACAATGCATAAATCGCCTCATTAATCATCGGCATTAAAATGCGGTTTGAGATAAATCCCGGGAAATCGTTTACTTCAACCGGCACTTTATTCAATTTATGCGTAATTTGTTCAATCGTCTGGTACACTTCTTCAGCGGTAGCCAAGCCGCGGATAATTTCAACAAGCTTCATCACAGGAACTGGGTTCATAAAATGCATGCCAATGACTTTTTCCGGTCGTTTCGTTGCGGCGGCGATTTCCGTAATCGGAAGCGAGGATGTGTTCGTTGCTAAAATGGCATGCGAAGGAGCAATTTCATCCAGCTGCGCAAACAGTTTTGTTTTGACTTCCATATTTTCGACAACCGCTTCAATGACTAAGTCGACAACGCTTGCATGTTGCAAATCAAGCGAAGGTGCAATGCGGTTCAAAATACTTGCTTTTTCTTCTTCCGTCAATTTCCCTTTTTCGACTTGGCGCGTTAAATTTTTCGCAATCGTCGCAAGTCCGCGATCAACATATTCTTGCTTTAAATCGTGCAAGAACACATCATATCCTGCCATCGCACATACTTGCGCAATGCCTGATCCCATTTGCCCAGCGCCAACGACCATGATTTTTTTGACATCCATTTCCTATCCCCCATTAACGAATAATTTTAGGGCGAGCGCGGCTGTTTGAATGAACAACAACGCTCGCTTTCTAGGTTTCTTACGCCATCGTTTAATCTACTTTTACCATCACTGCATCGCCTTGGCCGCCGCCGCTGCAAATCGCTGCGATGCCGAGTCCGCCACCGCGGCGTTTCAGTTCATGAATGAGCGTAATGATGATGCGCGCACCGCTTGCGCCGATCGGGTGGCCTAGCGCCACCGCACCGCCGTTGACGTTCACTTTTTCCGGATCCAATCCGGCGATTTTGATGCTCGCTAACGCAACGGCAGCGAACGCTTCGTTAATCTCGAACAAATCGATTTCTTCCGCTGTTTTGCCTGTTTTTCTTAACAGTTCGTTAATGACAAGGCCCGGTGTTTTCGGGAAGTCTTTCGCTTCGACGGCGATCGATGTGTGGGCGACAATCGTCGCAAGCGGCGTTCTTCCTTCGCGCAATGCCCGTTCTTCGCTCATTAAAACGAGTGCAGCTGCCCCATCGTTCACGCCAGGAGCGTTGCCCGCTGTAATCGTGCCCGATGGATCAAACACAGGAGCGAGCTTCGCCAATTTTTCGATCGACGTGTCTTTGCGCGGCGATTCATCGTGCTCCACCACAATGGGGGCGCCTTTTCGTTGCGGAATTTCGACAGGCACGATTTCTTCGGCGAGCACGCCTGCCTCGATCGCCGCAATCGCGCGCTGATGGCTGCGATACGCCCACGCATCTTGCTCGTGGCGCGAAATCTCTAATTGTTTGGCTGTTTCGCCGCCATATATGCCCATATGAACGCCGGTAAAGCTGCATGTCAAACCGTCATACACCATTAAATCTTTGACCGTCGAATCACCCATGCGAAATCCCCAACGCGCTTTTGGCAAAACATATGGGGCGTTGCTCATCGATTCCATTCCTCCTGCTACGACGACTTCCCCATCGCCAGCGCGAATGATTTGGTCAGCCAATGTTACGCTGCGCATGCCTGAAGCGCACACTTTATTGATCGTTTCCGTTCGTACTTCCCACGGAATCCCCGCATAGCGAGCGGCTTGCCGCGAAGGAAGCTGCCCTTGTCCGCCTTGAAGAACGGTACCTAAAATAACTTCGTCGACTTGTTCACCGCTCACATCCGCGCGATGAAGCGCCTCTTTTACCGCAATGCCTCCTAGCTGCGCCGCTGTCAATGAACTAAGACTCCCTCCGAATTTCCCAAATGGAGTACGCACTCCGCTTAAAATAACCGTTTTTCCCATCTTTCTCTCCCCTTTGAAAAATATATGGACCATTCAAGCAACATTTAAGTTCAAACAGTTTTTACAAAAATCAAGAAAGCGATTACAAAATACAGACTGAACATTCGCTCAGCGCGACAGTTTAGGAGAAAGGTGTACCCCTTCGTACACCTCCTCTTTTTATTATACTAACTATTTTAAAAAATACGAATTATTTATTCAATTCTTTTTTATGAAACAGCTTCTCTCCGATCGCCAAACACCGCTTTTTCTAACAACTCCGCAATATCATAGGTCGCTACTTTGTCCTCTACTTCTTTCGCTTTCGTTCCGTCTGTTAACATCGTTAAGCAGTACGGACAGCCGGAGCTAATCACCGTCGGGTTGACAGCTAGCGCCTGTTCCGTGCGCGCCACGTTAATGCGCGTTCCGGTCGTTTCTTCCATCCACATTAAACCGCCGCCGGCGCCGCAGCACATTCCTGTTTCGCGATTACGTTCCATTTCCACAAGCTTCACGCCTGGGATGGCGCGCAAAATGTTGCGCGGCTGTTCATATACTTCGTTATAGCGTCCGAGGTAACATGAATCATGAAACGTAACCGTTTCGTTCACCTCATATTTCGGCACTAACCGGCCTTCTTCGATGAGTTTCGCAAGAAGTTCGGTATGGTGATATACTTCTGCTTCAAATCCGAAATCTGGATATTCGTTTTTAAACGTATTATATGCGTGCGGGTCGATCGTGACGATTTTTTTCACGCCCGCTTTTTCGAATTCGGCGATGTTATTTGTCGCTAATTCTTGGAATAAAAATTCATTTCCTAAGCGGCGCGGCGTATCGCCGGAGTTTTTCTCTTTGTTTCCTAAAATCGCAAATTTCACGCCGGCTTCATTCAATAACCGTGCAAATGCTAACGCGATTTTTTGGCTGCGGTTGTCAAATGAGCCCATTGAGCCAACCCAGAATAAATATTCGAATTGTTCGCCTGCTTTTTGCATTTCTTTAACAGTCGGAATATGCACGTCTTCACGCAGTTCACGCCAGTTTTCTTTTTCTTTTCGGTTGAGCCCCCACGGGTTGCCTTGACGTTCAATGTTCGTCATCGCTCGCTGCGCATCCGGATTCATTTTTCCTTCCGTCAAAACGAGATAGCGGCGAAGGTCGATGATTTTGTCGACATGTTCGTTCATGACCGGACATTGGTCTTCACAGTTGCGGCACGTCGTACAGGCCCAAATTTCTTCCTCTGTAATCACATCGCCAATTAAGCTTGGCATTTCTAATGCAGCGGCTTGTTCTTGCAAGCCTTGTGCGGCGAATGCAAGTTGATTGCCCTTTGTGTTTTTGAAGGCAAACGTCGGTACCCAAGGCGCTTTAGATGTAACAGCAGCCCCTTTTTCCGTTAAGTGGTCGCGGAGCTTTAAAATTAAGTCCATCGGAGAAAGCATCTTTCCTGTTCCCGTCGCTGGACACATGTTTGTGCAGCGTCCGCATTCGACGCAAGCGTATAAATCGATGAGCTGCGTTTGTTTAAAGTCTTCGATTTTGCCGACGCCAAACGATTCTTGCGTTTCATCTTCAAAGTTAATTTTTTCAAGCTTTGGTCGTGACAAGCGGCTGAAAAACACGTTCACCGGACCTGCGATTAAGTGCGCATGCTTCGATTGAGGAACGTATACTAAGAAGGTAAGCAAAATTAGCAAGTGAACCCACCATGCCACGTAGAAAAGAACAGCAGCTCCTGTTTTCCCAACCCAAGAGAAAGCGCCAGCGATCAACGATGCAACAGGTTCGCTCCACGTCGCTTCTTCGCCATGCCAAATCATGCTCATTCCGTTTCCAAACAGCACAGAAAGCATCAGCCCGCCGATAAAAATTAGCACTAATCCGGCTTTCAAATCGCGCTTTAAGCGGACAAGCTTTTCGATGTAGCGGCGGTAAAACGCCCAAAACACCGCAAGTAAAATAAGCAATGTCACAATTTCTTGGAAAAACGTAAAGCTTGGATAAAGCGGTCCTAGTGGTAAATGTCCTTCTGGGATAAGCCCTTTAATAATAAAATCAATCGCGCCAAATTGAACGAGAATAAACCCGTAAAAAAAGACAACGTGAATGAGGCCGCTTTTTTTGTCTTTCAACAGCTTTTTCTGTCCGAACACATTCACCCAAATTTTTTCGAGACGTTCTTTTACCTTTTGGTCAAACTCGACTTTTTTGCCTAGCTTAATATAAGCGATGCGCGTTTTTATTAAATACGTAAACAAATGAACAGCGTAAGCGGTTACAAACAAAAACGCAAGAAAATTAAGGATCAACAACGAATTCACCATCTAACTCCCCTTTCCCCCTCATAATCGACAATAAAAAAATATTAACAAGAGAACAAATTTTCAGAAATTATACCCCTTGTTTTTATTTTAACTATGAATGAGCATTCAGTCAACAATGTTTTTGCTGGAGAGCATGCTAATTTTTTTCATAACGGGTACATTAATAAATAATGACGAAATACAGGAGGAAGATGCCGTGATTGCGATATGGGTAATTGTGATTGTATTATTGCTTATCATCCTCGATGAGCAGCTTGGCCGCAAACGAAAGCGGGCCAGTCCAAAAAAAGAATATCCGATGCGTCAAAGCGATATGACGCTGTTTACAAACGGAAAACATTTATTTGCTGATTACTTTCAATCAATCGAGCAGGCGACACATCACATTCATATTTTGTTTTATATTGTCAAAACGGACGAGATTAGTCAACAGTTTTTCTCGCTTTTACAACAAAAGGCAAAAGAAGGAATCGAAGTGCGGCTTCTCGTCGATTGGGTCGGCAGTTTCGGGCTGCCGCGGAAAACGATTCGCTCATTAAAGAAAAGCGGCGTGCGCTTTGCTTATAGCCAAAAGCCGACCTTTCCTTATTTTTTTTATCAGCTGAACCGAAGAAACCATCGAAAAATTACCGTCATCGACGGAACGATCGGCTACATTGGCGGCTTTAACATCGGCAAAGAGTATATCGGGCAAGACGCTGATTTCGGCGATTGGCGCGATTACCATTTAAAAGTAAGCGGGGAAGGAGTGGCGGATTTGCAGGCGCAATTTTTGGACGATTGGAAAGCCACAACAAGAGAAACTGTGCAAAATGAGGAACGATATTTTCCGCCATTGCCAAATGGTGCGATCGCTCATCGGTTCATCGCAACAAACGGCGATGGACTTGAGGAAGATTTTTCTCGCCTCATTCGCCAAGCGCAGCGAGAAATTATGATCGGCTCTCCTTATTTTATTCCCGGGAAAAACGTGATGGATGCGCTGCTAGATGCACTGAAACGCCAAGTAGCGGTGACGATTCTCGTTCCATTAAAAGCGGATCATCTGTTTGTCAAGGAGGCAGCGTTTCCATACTTTTACCGCTTGTTAAAAGCAGGTGCCCATATTCATCGTTTCTACCAAGGGTTTTACCATGCGAAAACAATCATTGTTGATGACAACATATGCAACATCGGGACGGCGAACTTTGATAAACGGAGTTTTTTTCTCAATGGTGAGATGAACTGCTTTATTTACGACCGTGCGTTTACGCAACAAATGAAGCACGTCATCCGATATGAACTGTCCCGTTCAGAACGATTGACGCTCGATTGGTGGAAAAAGCGGTCGGTATGGGAGCGGGGAAAAGAATCGCTTTCCACACTTCTTTCCCAATGGTTATAAAAAAATGTTGAGGAGTTTCTCCTCAACATTTTTATTTCCAAAGTATGCTGATCCATTGAAACGCTTTCATGCCTAAATAGACGCCGACGATTCCAGAAATTCCCGCAATAGCCGGCGGAGCCGGAATCGGCAAGCGGAATAATGTAAACAAAAAGCCAACGACCATACCGGTCAATAATGACAAAATAATTTCTTTCATCCGAAACATCTCCTCCATTTTTTCCGCTGTCACACTTTTTCGACAAATATCTACTTCTATCGACAGCCATTACCCATCTTAACATACTCTTTTTCAAATGAGGAGGCAAAAAAAGTGGATATATTTGTCTAACACAAATATACCCACTTCTCCTGTTTATTATATCTCAAAAATAAACGTGTAACTACATTTTTTCCGGTGCGGAAACACCAATTAAAGCAAGTGCGTTTTGCAAGGTGATTTGCACCGCTTTCACTAGCGCTAGACGTGCGCGGCTTTTTTCAACGTTTTCTGGGTCGATCACTTTTTCCGCATTGTAGAAGCTGTGCAAAGCGGACGCAAGCTCGAAAATATAGTTTGTCACGCGATGCGGCGTACGTTTAAGCGCAGCTTCCGATACCGCAGCTGGAAACTCGCCGAGCTTTTTCAATAGATCGATTTCTTTTTCTGATTCGATATGCTCAAGTTGCAACTCGCCTTCGTAAGACAGCTGCTGCTCTTCCCCTTGACGAAGAATGCTGCATACGCGCGCATGCGCATATTGCGCATAATAAACCGGGTTTTCGTTCGATTGCGAAACGGCTAAGTCCATGTCGAAATCTAAATGTGTATCGCTCGAGCGCATCGCAAAGAAATAACGGGTCGCGTCCAAACCGACTTCTTCCATCAAATCGCGCATTGTCACCGCTTTGCCGGTGCGTTTGCTCATTTTCACTTTTTCCCCGTTTTGATACAAGCTAACGAGCTGAATAATTTCTACTTCTAGAACGTCTGGATCATAACCGAGCGCCGCGATTGCCGCTTTCATGCGCGGAATGTAGCCATGGTGGTCCGCGCCCCAAATGTTAATCAGCTTTGTAAACCCGCGCTCCAATTTATCTTGGTGATACGCAATATCCGGCAATAAATATGTATACGTGCCGTCTTGCTTAATCAATACGCGATCTTTATCGTCGCCAAACGTCGTCGAACGGAACCATGTCGCGCCGTCTTTTTCATAAATATGCCCTTTTTCGCGCAACGCCGCTAACGCTTTTTCGATTTTGCCGTTATGGTACAACGAAGTTTCAGAATACCAAACGTCAAATTTCACGCGGAAGTCGTGTAAGTCTTTTTTAATTTTATCCATTTCATAATTTAATCCGTATTCACGGAACAATTTTAAGCGCTCTTGCTCGTCAAGCGACACAAACTTGTCGCCATGCTCTTCGGCAAGCTTTTTCCCTAGTTCAATAATATCATCGCCGTAATAGCCGTCTTCCGGCATATCTTTGTCGATGCCAAGCGCTTGAAAATAGCGTGCTTCAACCGATTTGGCCAAGTTGAAAATTTGATTGCCAGCATCGTTAATATAATATTCACGCGTGACGTCAAATCCCGCTTTTTCTAAAATGTTGCACAACGAATCGCCGACAGCGGCGCCGCGGGCATGTCCTAAATGCAAATTCCCCGTCGGGTTGGCGGATACGAACTCAACTTGCACCTTTTGGCCGTTGCCGACGTTCGTTTCACCATACGACGCCCCTGCGTGCAAAATCGTCGGAATGAGTTTCGTTAAATAACGGTTGTCCATATAAAAGTTAATAAAGCCTGGTCCGGCAATATCAATTTTTTCAACCGAAACAGCCTGCTGATTGAAATGGCGGACGATTTCTTCTGCGATCATGCGCGGCGCTTTTTTCGCCACCCGCGCCAGCTGCATCGCCATATTCGTCGAATAGTCACCGTGCGCTTTTTCGCGCGGCACTTCTAAAATGACATTCGGCATTTCCGCTTCTGTCGCAAGTCCAGCTTTGATCACCGCTTGTTTAATCTCTTCTTTGAGCTGTTCTTTCATTTGTTCCACAATGTTCATTGCGTTTCCTCCTTAAACGTAATCGTCATCGTATGGCGACCGACATGTTGATCGGCTAGCTGCAATATGTAAGAAAAAAACAATTGTCCTTTTTTTGCTTTTTCATTGTATCGATATAACACTTGTTCTGTTTTTGTTTTCATTGGCCAACGAGCAGCACTGTTTTCGTACGTCCCAACTGTTTCTTCGTGTTTGCGAAACGTATGGCGCATTTGTACAGCACCAGAGCGAAGAACAACGACTTCATCACCAGTAATTTTCAGCACGTTCTTGACTGTTTTGCCTTCATACTTTTCTTCAAACGTTAAGTAAACCGTATCCCCTTTTAAGTAGTATAAACCATTTGTTTCAAGGACAACAGTTTCTTTTCGCAATCCGTCGCGAATTTCCGTCACTTGTTTCAGTTGAATAGGTATTCCGTTTGTTTTCTCCATCATCCACACACCCTTTAAACAAGCTGCTATTAAGTATAAGGGAAGCCTTTACCTTGCTTCAAGAGCGTAATACGTGACCGAAAACAAAACAACAAAAATCCCCCACCTTTATCACAGGTGAGGGATCACCATTATTTTACCCAACCGAGAATCATTTCGCGGATGAGTTTGCTTGCTGTGTTGGCTGTTTGTTCAGAATGGTCATACACAGGAGCGACCTCCACTAAATCTGCACCGACCACACGCACATCTGAGCGGGCAATTTCATGAATCGCAGCCAGCAATTCTTTCGATGTGATTCCTCCTGCATCAACGGTGCCTGTACCAGGCGCATGAGCCGGATCTAATACATCGATGTCAATCGTGACATACACAGGGCGGCCAGCCAATTTCGGAAGCACTTCTTTTAACGGCTCTAGCACTTCAAATTTCGCGATATACATCCCGTTTTCTTTCGCCCATGCAAATTCTTCTTTCATGCCGGAACGAATGCCGAATGAGAAAACGTTTTTCGGTCCGATAAGCTCGGCAATTTTCCGGATCGGCGTCGAGTGCGACAACGGCTCTCCTTCATATTGCTCGCGCAAATCGGTATGCGCATCCATATGAATGATCGCTAAATCCGGATATTTTTTGTACACCGCCTTCATCACCGGCCAGGAAACTAAATGTTCGCCGCCAAGGCCAAGCGGAAATTTATCCGCTGCCAAAATGCGATCAACAAACTCCTCGATCATATCTAAGCTGCGTTGGGCGTTTCCGAACGGGAGCGGAATATCGCCCGCATCAAAATATTTCACTTCGCCTAGTTCGCGATCTAAATACGGGCTGTATTCTTCAAGGCCGATCGACACTTCGCGAATGCGCGCCGGACCGAAGCGAGAACCTGGGCGGTAGCTAACCGTCCAATCCATCGGCATGCCGTAAATGACCGCTTCACTTTCTTCAAAATTCGGATGGCTTTTAATAAAGACGTTGCCAGAATAAGCCTCATCGAATCGCATGCAAAATCCCCCTTATTTCACTAAATCGGCCACAAATTTCGGCAAGACAAAGCACGCTTTATGCAGCTCTTTTGTGTAATATTTCGTGTCAATGTCATGGAAACGGTCATCGCTAACTGCTAGCGGATCGTATTTTTTCGAACCGATCGTAAACGTCCACATGCCGCTCGGATATGTCGGAATGTTCGCAATGTAAAGGCGCGTAATCGGGAAAATTTCGCGCACATCGCGCTGCACCGTACGGATTAAATCTGCTTTAAACCAAGGGTTGTCTGTTTGTGCCACGAAAATGCCGTCTGCTTTTAACGCTTTCGCGATTCCTGAGTAAAAACCTTTTGTAAATAAATTGACGGCCGGACCGACCGGCTCTGTCGAGTCAACCATAATCACATCGTATTCGTTTTCGCTTTGGGCAATGTGCATAAAGCCATCATCGACTTTTACTTCGACGCGCGGATCGTCAAGTTTGCCTGCGATTTCAGGCAAATATTTTTTCGAATACTCGATCACTTTTCCGTCAATTTCAACTAACGTTGCTTTTTTCACGCTCGGATGTTTCAGCACTTCGCGAATCACGCCGCCGTCGCCGCCGCCAACGACAAGAACATTTTCCGGGTTTGGATGCGTAAAGAGCGGCACATGAGCGACCATTTCATGATAAACAAACTCATCTTTTTGCGTCGTCATCACCATGCCGTCTAAAATGAGCATGTTTCCAAACTCTTCTGTTTCGACCATATCAAGCTTTTGGAATTCTGTCTGTTCTGTATGTAAAGTGCGTTTAATTCGTGCTGTAATTCCAAAATGTTCTGTTTGCTTCTCGGTAAACCATAATTCCATCGTTCGAACACCCTTTCTTTAGTTCATTCACATGCCTTTATTTTAGCCTTACAAAGAAAAACTAAACACGAAAAAGTATAGAGCAATCTAGCAAAATTTCAAGTAAAAATTGCTAGAAAAATGTTTAAAATGGGAAAAATCTTTTCATACTAATACAAACAACATCGATGAGGTGAGGACGTTGGAAATCATTCCAAGCAGCCGGTTCCGCGGAACGGTCAAATATATTCGTGCGCTCGTATTTATTAGCCTCATCCTAGCAATCTTATTCACCGTCTGTATCGCGGCGGTCATTGCGTTGGCAAAATTTGAAGGAGCTCCTCCGTTAGCCGTTCCGCAAACGACGGTTTTTTATGCCGATGACGGCACGAAAATCGGCGAAAGCGATAACGGCCAAAAACGATATTGGGTGAGCCTTCATGACATGGCTCCTTCTGTCATTGAAGCAACGGTGGCAGTAGAAGATAAAAAATTTTTTGAACACCACGGTTTTGACATGAAACGCATTATCGCTGCCATCATCGCCGATGTAAAAGCGATGCGAAAAGTGCAAGGAGCGAGCACCATTACCCAGCAATATGCGCGCAATTTATTTTTAACGTTAGATAAAACATGGATGAGAAAACTTCAAGAAGCATTGTATACGATTCGCCTAGAAGTCAATTATAGCAAACAAGACATTTTAGAAGGATATTTAAACACCATTTATTACGGTCACGGCGCTTACGGAATTGAAGCAGCAGCCAATTATTATTTTGGGAAATCAGCGAAACAACTTACATTAAGCGAGGCAAGCATGTTAGCCGGCATTCCGAAAGGCCCTTCTTACTATTCGCCGTTCATCGATGAAAAGCGAGCAAAAGCGCGGCAAAAAACAGTATTATTATCGATGGTTGAAAGCGGCTATATTAGCAAAAAAGAAGCGGAACAAGCATATGAAGCGCCGCTTGTGTATTCCCGCGATCATGAAGTCGCGAAAAAACAAATCGCTCCATATTTCCAAGATGTAGTCAAACAAGTGTTGCGAACGAAATTAGGGCTCAATGAACGAACAATTGAAATGGGGGGATTGCGTGTCTACACCTCTTTAGATCCGAAAATGCAAACAATCGCCGAACAACAAATTCGCCAGACAATCGGCCCGGCATCAGCGATTCAAGTCGCTCTCGTTGCAATGGACCCACGTACGGGAGAAGTGAAAGCGCTCGTCGGTGGACGAGACTACCACCAAAGCCAATATAACCGGGCCGTACAGGCGGAACGGCAGCCGGGGTCGACGTTTAAACCGTTTCTTTATTATGCCGCCATCGAGCAAGGGTTTACCCCGTCGACGGAAATGCGAAGCGAACTGACGACTTTTACATTTGACGATGGATCGACGTATACACCTCATAACTATAACAACTATTACGCCAATGACACGATCACGCTCGCGCAGGCAATCGCCTTATCAGATAACGTCTTTGCCGTGAAAACCCATTTATTTATCGGCGAAGAGCAGCTCGTCCAAACCGCTAAAAAACTCGGGATTACAAGCAAACTGAAAAAGGTACCCTCGCTGGCGCTAGGAACATCGCCCGTAAAAGTGGTTGAAATGGTCAATGCCTACAGCATCCTAGCGAATAACGGAAAAAAAGTCGAGCCGGTCTTTATTAAAAAAATCGTCAACCATCGTGGGGAAACGATTTATGAAGCCACACAGAGCGACGAACAAGTGTTGGATCCGGACGCTGCTTTTGTGACAACCGAGCTGATGACCGGAATGTTTGATCCGAAACTGAACGACTACACGACCGTCACCGGGCAGACGATCATAAACGACATCACCCGCCCTTATGCTGGAAAATCGGGAACGACCGAAACGGACAGCTGGATGATCGGCTATGCGCCGCAGCTTGTAGCCGGTGTATGGACCGGCTATGACCGGGCAGAAAAAATTACGAAAATGGCAGAGAAACAATATGCGAAAAAAATTTGGGTGCAATTTATGGAAAAAAGCTTACAAAACGAACCTGTCAAAACATTTAAACCGACAAAAGGGGTCGTCGGCGTGTACATTAACCCTGATAATGGGAAGCTTGCGACAAGAGCGTGCCCTGTTAAACGGCTCACATACTACATCTTCGGCACCGAACCGACCGAATATTGCACCGATCATCTGCAGAAAAAGAAGAAAAATAAACCGCCTAAAGCCAAGCCGAACAACTGGTTCGAAAAATTTTTTGAATGGTTTTGAATATGAGAATAAGGAAAACCCTCAAACGCTCGCCGCTTGAGGGTTTTCCCGTCCTAGTTTTATTGTGTTATGCATGTAGGTTTAGTTTACTCTTTTTCCAAAAAAAGCTCAAGTACCCGCTCATATACGTTCACAAAACCGTCACATCTATGGGAAATATTCCTACTGACTCAACCCGTTTTTTAATTCGTCACTAGAGCGGTTCCACATCTCGATATCGTGTTGCTTCAAAAAATCCGCTAACACTCGTTTCGATTTTTCGTCCATATGATCGACGATCACCCGGCGTTTGAGCGATTTATCGAGCTTGTTGACATGATCGGGCAACATTTTGTACCCGCGCCGCGCTTCGCGGTCGACTGTCATTTCGCACGCCGTCACTCCTGCATAGTAAGACCCTTCTTCCTTTCGGTCGATCGTGACCCAAACGAGCCAATACGGTTTACCGTTTGGCACTTCCTCGCGGTTTGGGGTAAATTTAATCCCTTTTTCGACTGCGCTGCGAGCGTGCATCGCCCCGATATCGACAAACGCCTCGCCCGCTTCGACATCAATAATGACCGGCGATACGTTATCAAGGCTCAACGCGCCGGCGCCAAACCCGCCGTGCCCAGCTGTCGGATCGCTTTTAATAATGTTAAAGCCGATGTTTTTCTTTTTTTGTTCCATCAAAACACCCCTTTAAAAAATGATCAGAGAAAACCATGATTGTAATCGTTCCAGCACAAACGGCACCGCCACGTTAAAAATCGGATGAATCGTATACCGATCAAGCGGTGTTAATACAAGAATCAAAAAAATGAGCGCCCCGTAATTTTCCCATTGCGTCATTTTCGCCCGCAACTGACGAGGCGCCAAATCCTCGATAATCCGGTATCCGTCCAACGGCGGAAACGGCAGCAAGTTAAACAGAAACAACAGCACATTTAAGCTAATAAAAATTTGAAAAAACGAGTCAAATCCCGCTGCAAACCAGTCTGGAATCATCGTCATCACACCGAAACGGATCATGCTGTACCAGACGAGAAAGCCGCCGGCAGCAAGCACAAAGTTGCTGAGCGGCCCCGCAACCGACACAAGAATGCCTGCTAGACGCGGATTTTTAAAGTAATATGGATTTACGGGCACAGGCCTTGCCCAGCCAAAGCCGGCAAGAAAAATGAGCAGCGTTCCTAACAAATCCAAATGAGCAAGCGGCGATAAGGTCAAGCGCCCTTGATTTTTTGCCGTCGGATCACCGAACTTATAGGCGACGTACGCATGCGCAAATTCATGAACGGAAAAAGCAATCGCAAGCGTCATAAACACATATGGAATTTCACTGAGCGAATACGGTAAAAGTTGATCCACGCTATACTTCCCCTTCTTTCGATCTTTATTAATCAGTATACCATGATTTGCTCTAAAAAGTAGAACTCCCCTGCTGTTTTCATGGTACAATAACGATGAGATATAAAAAAGGAGGAGTGCTGCATGCCTTACGTAACAGTCAAAATGCTCGAAGGACGGACGGAAGAACAGAAAAAAGCGCTCGTGGCAAAAGTGACAGAAGCGGTGGCGGAAACAACGGGAGCACCGAAAGAAAAAATCGTCGTGTTTATCGAAGAAATGCCGAAAAACCATTATGCCATCGCGGGAAAGCGCCTCAGCGACGAATAATGTACATAGAGGGTGTCCTTTTGCTTCTGGGACACCCTCGACCTTTTGAGTCCTCTTTTCTAAGACCGGCTATGCACATAGCCGCGAAGCTTATCGATATACGCATACGCCTCTTCAAACTCTTCTTCCGTATAGCGTTGCTTGCTTTTTAACGAAAATACTTTTTCCTTTACTTCCTCCTTGCTTAAATGCTCAAAATAAAGCACCGTCGATACGAGCTCCAAAAACCGCGAGTGCTGCCCATTCATATCTTGCAAACAGTCTTGCAAATGCGGCAGCTCGATGTCGTAATGGCTTAAAAACTGTTCGCCCGCTTCCGTTAACGTATAGCGGTATTGAACATAGCCGCCTTTTTTCTCTTTCACTTCATTCAAAAAACCTAAGTTGCAAAGCTCTTCAATGCGCCACGTCAATTCTTCGGAATACGGCCCATAAAAATGGAAATCAAATTTCTCATAAAAAGGGAATTGCAATTTTTTCGCGATATAAATCATTTTTTGCAGCTTCTTGCGACCGACGATTTCCCCTGCCGCCATAAACGCCTTCATAATTTTTGCGTGTTCCGTTAACACATCAAGTCATCTCCTAACCCTCTAATATTTCCATAATCTTTTTCTTTGTCGCACGCTTTGTTGAGAAGTCATATAGAAAATCGTCTGGAAAATACAATTTATGATCCGTCCTACGCTTTCCGGAAATCGCATCAACGAGTACCGATTCTCTCGAAAGCTCACGCAGTTCTCCGTTCGGCATTAACAAATAAATCGGCAGCCGCTCGCCTTCTTCCCCCGGCCTGTAAAAGTCATACGGCAAATCGGACGAGGAATCGACGACCAAATAATACTCAGGATCGATCCCTGCTTTTTTAAATAAAAGCGTCAACTCCATCAGCTTTTTCATTTGCTCATTCGTCGGGCTGAATTCGACATATTTAAATAAGCGACGGTGAACAAAACGGCTGCATAAATCGCGCAAAATCTCGTCTTTTTCTTCTTGCCATTGTTGGAAATAGTAGAGGATCACTGCTTCATCGAGCTTTAAATAGTCTTGCAAATTCACATTTCCGACAAAGAGAGAATAAAAGTGAACCGGTTTCGTTTGAAACGTGTAGCCGCTTTCGTACAATTTTTTGGCGCGATGTAAAATTTTCGTTAAAATCACTTCCGCGCTGCGCGTCACCGGATGAAAGTACACTTGCCAATACATTTGATAGCGGCTCATAATATAATCTTCGACCGCATGCATGCCGCTCCGCTTAATGACGACTTGATCTTCACGCGGGCGCATGACGCGCAAAATGCGCTCCATATCAAAATTCCCGTAGCTGACACCCGTATAATACGCATCGCGAAGCAAATAATCCATCCGATCGGCGTCAATTTGGCTTGAAATAAGGCTAACCACGAGCTTATTTTGATACGTTTTCGCAATCACTTCGGCGACTTTTTTCGGAAAATCATTGCCCATCCGCCTTAGCACCGCATTCACTTCCGTATCCTCTAAAATAATCGCTTGCGTAAAATTTTCATGATCGAGATGGAACACTTTCTCAAACGAATGGGAAAACGGACCGTGGCCTAAATCGTGCAATAACGCCGCACATAAGCATAACAGCCGCTCGCTATGATCCCAGTGCTCTCTTCCGACAAAAACATCATCGATAATGCGGCGAATAATTTCATACACGCCGAGCGAGTGATTAAAGCGGCTATGTTCCGCCCCATGAAACGTTAAATACGTCGTACCGAGCTGCTTAATGCGGCGCAACCTTTGGAACTCTTTTGTTCCTATTAAGTCCCATATAATTTTGTCCCGAACATGTATGTACCGATGAACAGGGTCTTTAAATACTTTTTCTTCGCTTAATTGCCCTCCGGGATACGCCATTTTATCCCCTCTTCCATTCCTAACATGAATCTATTATAAGCTGTTTCCATCGACAAAAAAATACTTGATTTTTTATAGTATTTCCTAAAATATAGAAATAAAAAATCACCTTTCATAAACATGAAGGCGATTTTTTAACTCTTTTTTAATTTTTGCACGATTTTTTCAATGAGCTCATCTTCGTTTGCGGCAGAAACCGGCCGATTGTTGACAAAAGCGAACGATTTTTTCCGGCCCGGGCCACAATAGGATTGGCAGCCAATTTGAATGGTCGCATTTGGATCGAGCTTTTTGAGCCGAGGCAACAATGTTTTTAAATTCGTTGCTTGGCAATCATCGCATACGCGAAACTCGTTGGCCATTTTCTTCATCCTTTCCGAGTTTTTACGCTAACGTGTATTCTACCTCTTCTTCGCTTACAATGCAAGCTACCAAAACTTGCAACTTTCCATTCACAAAAACTAAAAAATCGTATAGATCTTTTCATTTTTGTCCATGATACTACTAACCAGCTATAACTGTTGAAAAACAATGCCGAGAAAGGGTGCTTAATTATGAAGAAACGACAAGATGCATGGACAGAAGATGATGATTTGCTGCTGGCTGAAACGGTGCTGCGCCATGTGCGAGAAGGAAGCACGCAACTAAACGCGTTTGAAGAAGTGGGAGATAAGCTCAATCGAACATCAGCAGCTTGCGGATTCCGCTGGAACGCCGTCGTGCGCAGCCAATACGAAACCGCCTTGCAACTTGCGAAAAAACAACGAAAAGAACGCTTACGGCTGCTTGGAAAAAATCAGCCCGTCCGCAAAAAGCTGCTGTATACTCCGCCAATCCCTTCTCTAGAAGAATTAGGGGAAATCGCGGAACTTCCGGCTTCTATTGAACAAGCGACGATGACGCTCGATCATGTCATCGCTTTTTTGCAATCATTCAGATCGGACAACATACATGCCGAAGCGCTCAAAAGAGAGAACGAACGGCTTAAAAAAGAAATGAATGAATTGATGGCGAAAAACGAAGAACTAGAAAAGAAAATTGCTAAACTAGAAGAAGATTCTTCTTCCATTCGCGAAGAATATGAAACGATGTTGCGCATTATGAACCGCGCGCGGAAAATGACGCTGCAAGAGGAAGAAGAGCGGCAAACGTTGAAATTTAAAATGGACAAAAATGGTAATTTAGAGAAAATTGCGGAATAATATCGGCCTGCCCCTTTATGAAAGGGGCAGGCTTGCTTTTTCATTCCGCTCGACCATTCGCTGCCAATATTGCTCATACAGCGGCCATTCTTTTTCCGTTAAGGAAGACGAATAAAGTTCGGCGCCAAACGAACGAAGCGTTTGCAATAAGCGGAGCATCGTATCAGAAATCGTTAACGGCTCATGCAATAATTCGGACAGTGATGCCATCGTTGCTGGAACGATGCGCGGATACACAAATTTCGTTTCCGCCCCTTGTAAGCTGCGCTCGTAAAACTGTTGAATGAGCTTGGCGCGTTCCGAACCGCTACCATTGACGCATATATAAATTTGGACGGCTACTCCTCCGCGAACACGGCGCTGCGAGATACCAGCGAACTTTTTCCCCTCTATGCTTAAATCGTAGCTGCCGGGGCAATAAGAGCCGACAATTTCCTTCGCTTCTATGGTGACCGGATACACCGAAAACATCCGTTTGATTAATTCCCACATCGCTTCATAGCCTTGGGTAATGTCAATTGCTTTTTTGCTTTCTGGCAAAATGAGCGAAATGTTAAGCACCCCATTATCTAAAACGACCGCCAGCCCGCCGGAATTGCGAATGATGACGCGATAGCCTTGTTCTTTTAAGAAAGAGACCCCGTCTTGCAAATACGGAAGCTTCGTATCTTGAATCCCGAGCACAATTGTATCGTGATGCACCCATATGCGAACGACCGCATCCGAGCCTCCTTGCCCGACGCACGTACAGAGCGTATCATCGATCGCAAACGATTGTTTCGCATCAAACATCGAACTAAAATGAGATTGGTCAATGATTCGCCATCTCGGCTGCCGCAACAGTTCATGTACCATAAGTCAATCTCCTTGTTGCCATAATATATCCCCATTATATCACAAAAGGGCCCAACCCCATCGTGTTAAGCCCTTTTCCATTTGTTTCTTATAACGCCTGAGCGGCCGTAATAAGCGCGAGCTTGTACACATCTTCAGCGTTGCAGCCGCGCGATAAATCGTTGACCGGCTGGTTTAGTCCTTGTAAAATCGGGCCGACCGCTTCGAAATTTCCAAGACGCTGCGCAATTTTATAGCCGATGTTTCCAGCTTCTAAACTCGGGAAGATGAAGACGTTCGCATCGCCTTGAATGACCGAATCCGGTGCTTTCTTTTTCGCCACAGACGGCACGAACGCCGCATCAAATTGAAATTCGCCGTCGATGACTAAATCTGGCGCCATTTCTTTCGCAAGGCGCACCGCTTCGATCACTTTTTCTGTCTCTTGCGATTTTGCCGAACCTTTTGTCGAAAAGCTTAACATCGCGACACGCGGTTCGATATCAAACATTTTCGCGGTATTGGCGCTTTCTACGGCAATTTCCGCTAAATCTTGGCTGTCTGGCGCAATATTAATCGCACAATCGGCAAAAACATACTTTTCGTCGCCGCGCACCATAATAAAGACGCCCGATGTTTTGCGAATGCCCGGTTTCGTTTTAATAATTTGCAACGCTGGGCGTACCGTATCCGCTGTTGAATGAGCCGCCCCGCTCACCAAGCCGTGTGCTTTATTCATATAGACAAGCATCGTACCAAAATAATTTTCATCCAACAAAATATTGCGCGCTTCTTCGTTTGATACTTTTCCTTTCCGACGCTCGACAAACGCAGCGACAAGCTCGTCCATTGCTTCGTATTGTTTTGGGTCAATAATTTCAACGTTCGGAAGCGCTACGCCGAGCTCTGCTGCTTTTTGCTTCACTGCCTCTTCATTGCCAATCACAATTGGAATCAGCACTTGCTCACGCGCCAAACGGCTGACCGCTGTCAAAATCCGTTCGTCCAATCCTTCCGGAAAAACGAGCGTCACCTTTTTCCCTGCTACTTTTTGTTTTAAACTGGAAAATAAATCGCTCACTTGTTTTCCTCCTCCAAAAAAATCATCTTACTTACTAGCATACTCTTATCATATGGAAAAGCAACAAAAGTAACCCCTTACAAACAATAGTCTTTCTATTAAAATAATTCAGTCATTATGATCCGGTATTTGTTTTTCGAGCACTCCTTTGGCAAACTATGATATAGTAAAGTTAAACCATACATAAGGAGTTGAAAGCAATGAGTGAAGCAGCACAAACACTCGAAGGCTGGTATTGCCTTCACGATTTCCGTTCGGTCGATTGGGCCGCTTGGAAAACGCTCACACGCGACGAGCGCCAAACGGCTATTGATGAATTTTTAGCATTGGTGGAAACGTGGGAAACAACCGAAGCGCGCAACGAAGGGAGCCACGCGATTTACACCGTTGTTGGTCAAAAAGCTGACATCATGTTCATGATTTTACGTCCAACAATGGAAGAATTGAACGACATCGAAACTGCCTTCAATAAAACAAAATTAGCGGAATATTTAGTGCCAGCCTATTCATACGTATCAGTCGTCGAATTAAGCAACTACTTGCCTTCTGACGGAAGCGATCCGTATGAAAATCCGGAAGTTCGCCGCCGCCTGTTCCCGATCTTACCAAAAACAAAACATATTTGCTTCTATCCGATGGACAAGCGCCGCCAAGGCAACGATAACTGGTATATGCTTCCGATGGAAGAACGCCGCAACTTAATGCGCGCCCACGGGATGACCGGCCGCAAATACGCAGGCAAAGTCGTGCAAATCATTACTGGCTCCGTCGGATTTGACGATTATGAGTGGGGCGTTACATTATTTTCAGATGACGTTCTGCAATTTAAAAAGCTCGTCTACGAAATGCGGTTTGATGAAGTGAGCGCCCGCTACGGCGAGTTCGGCTCTTTCTTCGTCGGAAACAGACTGCCAAAAGAAAAAGTAGTTTCATTTCTTCACGTATAACGTTCAGGGCGTCGAAAGGACGTCCTGATTTTTTTGTCATAGACCGTTCCTTTTCTCCATATGTATAAAATAAAATCGCTTTTTCTTGTCACCAAATTCCGCTTTCACAATAGCCTATTATTGTCGAGAAAAAAGACGGGATGAGGTGACGAAATGGCTGTTGTTGCCCATAATGAAGAAGACGTGAAATTGCTAGCGAGGCTGATGCGGGCGGAAGCAGAAGGAGACGGGCGATTAGGAATGCTGATGGTTGGTAACGTCGGCGTCAATCGCGTTCGAGCCGATTGTCTTGATTTTCAAGGATTACGTACAATTCGGCAAATGGTGTTTCAAAGCCCCGGCGGTTTTGAAGCAGTGCAAAAAGGATACTTTTATCAAGCAGCGAGGGAACTCGACATCCAATTAGCCCGCCAAGTGATTCGTGGCTGGCGCTATCATCCGGCAACGAATGCGCTTTGGTTTTTTAAACCGGAAGGCGATTGCCCGCCGCAATGGTTTAACCAATGGAATGTGGGCCGCTATAAATCACACTGTTTTTATGCGCCGTTGCCGAGCGACTGCCCAAGAGTATATTAATCCATTTTTCTATAGGAGGGTTCTTACATGACATACGAAGAAGATCGTCAACAAAGCTATCAGCCATATCCATATGGCTATTATCCGCAAAGTTATTATCCAACAGCATATCCTTATTCCCAACAAATCGTTCCGTATCAACAGACCATTTCACCAATGACCGGCTTTGGACTACAGCCCCCTTCATTTGCAGCACAAACTCCGACAACCGCTAGCCAACCAGCAGCCGGCATGCTGCCGCTCGAAGAGTCATACATCGAAAACATTTTACGCTTAAACAAAGGGAAAATCGCCACTGTGTATATGACTTTTGAAAACAACCGCGAATGGAATGCGAAAATATTCCGCGGAGTGATTGAAGCAGCGGGACGCGACCATTTAATTTTAAGCGATCCGCAAACAGGCAAGCGCTATTTGCTGCCGATGATTTACCTCAACTACGTAACGTTTGATGAAGAAATTGCCTATGAATATCCATTTGCCGGCGGAACTCCTGGATTAAGTTCCTATGCTCCCCGTTAATTAAAACAGGGCTGTCATTAAACAGCCCTGTTTTATAAATGTTTCATAGCGACATAGGCGATCATCGCCCATGCGATTAAAAACGCAACCCCGCCAAACGGCGTAATCGCCCCGAGCGGTTTAATTTGCGTCACGCTTAATACGTACAAGCTTCCGGAAAACAGCACAATCCCCACAACCATAATCCACCCTGCTGTTGTAAGTGTGCCGACGTTCGGCCATTTCGCCAATAAAAGCGCAACGACAAAAAGCCCGACCGCATGAAACATTTGATAATGCACCGCTGTCTTCCATATTTCTAAATAACGATCCGGAATTTTTCCTTCCAACCCGTGCGCGCCAAACGCACCAAGCGCCACTGCTAAAAAAGAAGCGATCGCCCCAAGCAACAGAAACGTTTTCATTTCCCCATCTCCTTTATCTTAACTTTTAAAAATCTAACAAAGATGATCCGTTCGCATCGTCGCCGATGTCGATGCGCTCTTTTGCTATAGCCAACGGCGGAATTTCTGGCATAGCAGAAGAAAGAACAGCGGGTTTTTCCTCTTCTTCTAAAATAAGATCACAAAGAACACGAACCGCCGCGATATGCTCCCGCATTTGCCGCACATCGCTAGTCTGCGCCTTTTGCACCAGCGCGGCCATTTTCGCTAAAATTGTCGTTACCGATACATCCAAAACGTTTTCACTCCCATCTTTCTTTTCACGCTGATTCAATGGTATTCTATACATGAAAACATTTCAAGTTGAAAGCGCTTTAGACGGAGGAGAAGACGATGAAAAAAGCATGGTGGAAAGAAGCAGTCGTATATCAAGTGTATTGGCGCAGTTTTTACGATTCCGATGGAGACGGCTACGGCGATTTGCAAGGGTTAATCGAAAAGCTCGATTATATCCAGCATCTCGGGGTCAATGTCATTTGGCTTAACCCTTGTTATGAATCGCCGGATAAAGATAACGGTTACGATATTTCCGACTACTACCGCATTATGGACAAAGCCGGAACGATGAAGACGTGGGAAACACTTTTGGACGAAGTGCATAAACGCGGCATGAAACTCATTATGGATCTTGTCGTCAATCATACGTCAGACCAACATCCTTGGTTTTTGGAATCGCGTTCATCGAAAGACAGTCCGAAACGCGACTGGTACATTTGGCGCGACAAGCCGAACAACTGGCGTTCATATTTTACCCCATCGGCATGGGAATACGATGAAACGACCGGACAATATTATTTCCACTCGTTCGCGGTGGAACAGCCAGACTTAAACTGGAAAAATCATGAAGTGCGTGAAGAAATTTATAAAATGATGCGTTTTTGGCTCGATAAAGGAATTGACGGCTTCCGTTTGGATGCGATCGCGCTTCTCGCCAAACAAGACGGATTCCCTGATGCGACCGATCCATATGATATTCGCTATTTAACGAACAATCCGGGACTTCACGACTATTTGCGTGAAATGAACGAACAAGTATTCAAACATTACGACATTTTTACTGTCGGTGAAGTCGCTTTCGTCTCGCCGGAAGAAGGGTTAAAATATGTAGCGGAAGACCGCCATGAACTGCATACGCTGTTCCACTTTGAAGTATGCGACGAAATGCCGAGCTGGGATCCGCTCCGCTTTAAGCAAATTCAAAAACGCTGGTATGAAGCGTTATGGGGAAAAGGCTGGAACTCGCAATTTTTAAATAACCATGACCATACGCGGCAAGTGACGCGCTACGGCAACGACAAAGAGTATCGCGTCGAATCGGCGAAGCTGCTCGGAACGATGCTGCATACGCTGCCGGGAACACCATACATTTACCAAGGCGAAGAAATCGGCATGACCGGCGTCCGCTTCTCTTCCATTGACGACTATAACGACATCGCCATGAAAAATAAGTACGCCGAAGAAGTCGCAAAAGGGCGCGACCCGCAAGAAGTGCTTGAAAACTTGCAGCCGTTAAGCCGCGACAATTCGCGCACACCGATGCAGTGGGACGACAGCGAACACGCCGGCTTTACGACCGGAACGCCGTGGATTAAGGTGAATCCGAACTATAAAGAAATTAACGTGAAACAAGCGCTTGAAGATCCAAACTCGGTTTATCATTATTACCGAAAGCTCATTCAATTGCGCAAAGAGCACCCGGAAATGGTGTATGGCACGTTCCATGACTATACGGAAAACGAGCCATATATTTACGCCTATACGCGCGAACTTGACGGCAGACGTTTGCTCATCGTTCTCAATCATTGCAACGAGCCAAACGACTACGAACTTCCAAGCGCATTATCCGCCTACACACGCGATTATTTGCTCGGCAATTACGCCGATATTCAAGAAACGGGCGCCGTTTTGCATATGCGGCCGCACGAAGCGCGCATTTATAAGCTAAAGCAGGACTGAGGCATCCAGTCCTGTTTTTATTTTGCTATTTCTTCAAAGCGATCAAGTTGTTCTTTTTTCCCAAATACGATCACTAAATCTCCGGCATGAAGCACCTCTTCTGACGACGGATTGCTAATGATGGCGTTGCCGCGCTGAATCGCGAAGACTGTCACGCCGTAGCGAGTGCGAATTTCGCTTTCTCGCAATAGCCGATTGACAAGCGGGGAATGGGCAGCGATTTTAATTTCTTCTAAGGCGAACTCTTCGTCATAATCATGGAAAATCGTATCAACATAATCGATACTGACCGGCTTTAAAATCGTCATCGCCATGCGGCGGCCGCTTAAAAATGAAGGATTGATCACTTTATCCGCCCCCGCGCGCCGAAGCTTTTCTTCTGTTTCCGGCCGCTCGGCTCGAGCGACAATTTGAATGTCGCGATTCAGTCCTTTCGCCGTCAGCGAAATAAACACATTATCCGTATCCGCAGGCAAGGCGGCCACTAACCCTGCGGCTCGTTCGATCCCCGCTGCCAATAGCACCCCATCTTCCGTCGCATCCCCTTCAATATAAAGAATGGGGTCATTCATTTCTTCGAGCCGCTCCACGTTTTTCTCCACAACGACGACACGTGTCCCGTTTTTTAATAATTCGCGCACCACTTGTTCCCCGACGCGGCCAAATCCGCAAACGATAATATGATTGGATAGCGAATCAATTTTTTTTCGCATTTTTCTCCTCCGCACCGTTTTCGAAAATTCGCCTTCCATCATCATCGAGGCCACTGCCCCTGTCGCATATGTGACGATGCTAACTCCAATCGGGATGATGAGAAGCGCAAACAGCTTTCCATAAAACGTTTGCGGCACCGTATCGCCATACCCGACGGTCAAAATCGTCACGACGGTAAGCCATAATGCCTCAAAAAAAGGAAGCTTTTCAGAAATGCTAAACCCAATCGTACCTGCCCCGATCGCCAACAACATCGCCAAAATGGATATTAAAACGGATTTCGATGAACGCATTGAAAAATCCCCTTATGTTCATTTCTCCAAAAATTTCATGCAAGGCGCCCCGGAAGATTGCTTGACGACAACGGAAGGCAGCGCAGCGCTTTTAAAACCAAACGCGCGGCAGCCCCTCGGAAATTGCCGATCCCACGTGACGTAAAAATGCTGGCAGCGATAACAGTTCACTCGCTGCTCAAATGTTTTCGATTTGCCAATCAATTGGTTCTCTCCCTACTTTTTTCAGAAACGCATTCGTTTTTGAAAACGGCCGGCTGCCAAAAAAGCCGCGCGCCGCGGAAAATGGGCTCGGATGGGGCGCTTCGATGACGTAATGAGCGGGATTCGTAATGAGCTCTTTTTTCGCTTGCGCATGCCGCCCCCATAAAATAAAGACAACTCGTTCTTGTTTGGCATTCACGAGTTCAATGACGCGATCGGTAAAAAATTCCCATCCTTTTCCTTTATGGGAATTCGCTTCTCCGCGCCTTACTGTTAAAACCGTATTCAACAAAAGGACGCCTTGCTTCGCCCATTTCACTAAATAGCCATTGTTCGGGATATAGCACCCTAGATCGTCATGAAGTTCTTTGAAAATATTAAGCAGTGAAGGCGGCAGCGGAACACCGGGCTTTACGGAAAAACTCAAGCCGTGCGCCTGATTTGGCCCATGGTACGGGTCTTGTCCTAAAATGACGACTTTCACTTGTTCATAAGGAGTATAATGAAGCGCATTAAAAATATCGTACATATCAGGATAAATCGTTCTTGTCCGGTATTCCTCTTTTAAAAATTCTCGCAGCTTCACGTAGTATGGCTTTGTAAATTCTTCTTGCAACAAAGGAGCCCAATCATTTTTTAACACACTCATCCTTTTCACTCCTCTAGCACAAAGGCTATCCTGTTTATAGGATAGCCTACTTTAGGTTAAATTTGAATTTTTTCTTCTAAAAAGCGTTTCAAATCGGAAATTGGGATGCGCGTCTGTTCCATCGTGTCGCGGTCGCGCACGGTTACCATGCCGTCTTGTTCGGAATCAAAATCGTACGTAATACAGAACGGTGTCCCGATCTCGTCTTGGCGGCGATAGCGTTTGCCGATCGAGCCGGATTCATCGTAATCAACCATAAAATATTTCGATAAATCTTCAAAAATTTGGCGCGCACCTTCGGACAATTTTTTCGATAGCGGGAATACGGCCGCTTTGTATGGCGCAAGCGCCGGATGCAAGCGCATGACCGTCCGCGTCGTTCCATCTTCAAGCGGCTCTTCCTCGTATGCATCGACCATAAATGCGAGCGTCACGCGGTCTGCACCAAGCGACGGCTCGATGCAGTAAGGAATATAGCGCTCGTTCGTTTCTTGGTCAATATATTGAAAATCTTCACCTGAATGTTCCATATGTTGTTTTAAGTCATAATCGGTACGGGAGGCAATGCCCCATAGTTCGCCCCAGCCGAACGGGAATTTGTATTCGATGTCTGTTGTCGCATTGCTGTAGTGTGACAACTCTTCTTTCGAATGATCGCGAAGGCGAATGTTGTCTTTCTTCATGCCTAATGACAACAGCCATTGTTCGCAAAATTGTTTCCAATAATCAAACCATTTCAATTCTTCGCCTGGTTTGCAGAAAAACTCAAGTTCCATTTGCTCAAATTCGCGCGTGCGGAATGTAAAGTTGCCCGGCGTAATTTCATTGCGAAAGCTTTTTCCGATTTGCGCAATACCAAACGGAAGTTTTTTGCGCATCGTCCGCTGCACATTTTTAAAGTTGACGAAAATTCCTTGCGCCGTTTCCGGACGAAGGTAAATTTCGTTGGCGCTTGACTCGGTTACACCTTGAAACGTTTTAAACATTAAATTAAATTGGCGGATGTTTGTGAAATCTTGGCTGCCGCAATCTGGACATGTGATGTTGTGCTCTTTGATAAGCTCTTCCATCTTTTCAAACGGAAGTCCGTCCACAACGATTTCAATTCCTTTTGCTTCTAAGGCGTTTTCAATTAATTTATCGGCGCGGTGGCGCGCTTTACATTGTTTACAGTCGATCATCGGATCGTTAAAGTTGCCTAAATGACCCGATGCTTCCCACGTTTTCGGATTCATTAAAATCGCCGCATCTAAGCCGACGTTGTACGGCGATTCTTGCACGAATTTTTTCCACCAAGCGCGCTTAATGTTATTTTTTAATTCTGTCCCAAGCGGGCCGTAATCCCACGTGTTTGCCAAGCCTCCGTAAATTTCTGAACCCGGAAAAACAAAGCCACGATGTTTCGCGTGTGCCACAATTTGTTCCATTGTTGCTGACATATTTCCTTCCTCCTTTTATCATTTTCAAACAAAAACGCTCTCATCCTTAGGCCTTTCGCCTAGGGACGAGAGCGTGACTCCCGCGGTTCCACCCTAGTTGATGCAAAGTGCATCCACTTTTCATGCGCGCAACTCCGGATTGCCGTTTCATTGGCCGTCTTCACCGGGCTTCCACCATCCCCGGCTCGCTATCGAAGAGAGGGACAACTACTATTCATCCATCATCGTTACAATATCGTATTTTGCTATTTATCATAACAAAACAAAAAAACGCTCGTCAATGCCACAATCAATTTTTTACAATCTGTGCTTCAGTCGCGACACGATCGGCGTTCCGTCCCAAATAACTTCGCTTTGCGCTTTTCGTTTCGCCACTTCCGGCTCCTTAAGCAACAGCCAAAAATTTTTCGTCGGGAGTTTTCCGAGGCCATGCTTCTCGCTTAACCGGTCTAAGTACATTTGCCGCTTGTCGCTCATCTGTCGCGACAAATGATCCCCTTCATTCGAAAAGGCGTACAAGACGCTTGCGGCGGCGACACGTTTGACGCGGAACTTCTTCGACACGCGCAAAAAGAAGTCCCAATCCCAATAGTTGTAGACATATGGATCAAAATAGCCAAGCGATGTATGAATATGTTTCCGATATAAACTTCCTGACGGCACATACGTCGAAAATTTTCGCATTTCTTCTTGGTCGTATTCGTACGCAAATAAAAACCGCTCGGTCGGTATGCGCTGCCCGTTGTCGACGCGATAATGAAAAATCTCGACATCTGAGTACACAAAGTCCGCATTAGAAATCTCTGCCACCATCCGTTCGATATGACAAGGAAGTAATAAATCGTCATCATCGCAAAGCATAATCAGCTCGCCTTGTGCCGCTTTCACACCAATGTTTCGCGCCTCAACATGGCCGACGTTTTCGTCGCGATGAATGAGATGAATGCGTAATTCCGGATACAACGCGACAATTTCATCGACGCGCTCTCCCCCGTCATTGACAATGACTGTTTCAAAGCGACGATACGTTTGCCGGCTTAATGCCTCCAGCAATTCTGCCAGCAAATATGGCCGATTGTACGTCGGAATCACGACCGAAACGAATGGATCCATCTACACTCACCGCCTTAACCCGATCATTTTTCTTCGCAAAGAGGAAAGAACCATTTCTTCCAATGCTCCGGAAGCAAGCAACACGCCAACGACGATAAAGAAAAAGCCGAACCATTGCACGAAATGAATTGTTTCTCCTAAAAACAGAGCGGAAGCAACTAACGAAAAAAACGGCGACAAATTAATAAAAACGGCCGCTTCGGAAGCGCCGAGGCGTTGAATCGCGCGGTTGTAAACCATTTGCCCTAGCCCGCTTGCGAAAATCGCCGAGGCAAGAAAAACGAGCCATATCGGCACGTTTCCTTCCGTTAATCGCCCGATTCCGTCCCGCTCGGTCAACAAGCCGATGGCAAATAAAACGAACGACCCCAGCAACAGCATCCAAGCTGTTAACGCGATGACATTCATCGTTTGCGCCAGCTTTTTAATAAAAATAAAGCTGATCGCCTGTACTAACACGGCGAAAAAAATATAAAGATCCCCGAAAGAAACGGCACCGATTTTCGCCGAGCTGTGCGTTACGATAAACACGACTCCTGTAAAACCTAAAAGGATGCCAAGCACTTTCGCCGGCCGCAGCCGGTCGCGCAAAAAAACAACCGCAAATAGAGCCGTCACTAATGGCGCCATGCCTAAAATAATGCCAGCATTCGACGCTGTCGTCTTCGTTAAGCCGGTCGCTAAAAAATAATGATGGCCGACGACATTACATAATCCGACCATAAAGATCATCGCGATTTGTTGCACAGTCATTCGTTGGCTTTGTCGCATCACGGCCAGCATAAAAAATACCGTCAACGAAGCGGCGAAAAGACGCAACGCTGTAATGGTGATCGGCGTAAAAGCATTTACTAATAGTTTAATGGCCACCACGTTTGCTCCCCAAATAATCATCACCATCACAAGCGAAAAATAAGTAAATAATTTCGACATCGGATCCAACCTCTTTTTCAAAAATAAAAGAGAAGAAGCAATAATATTAAACGTATCGCTCCTTCCCTTTTTTGTCAATTGTTATGCCAATTCTTGCTGCTTTGTTTCTTTGCCCAATGTCCAAACCGCTAATACGCCGACGAAAATGGCCATGCAAAAAATCGCAAAAATCGTCGTGACTTCTGTTTTTTGCGCTGCAAGATAGCCGACTAAAAGCGGACCGAGAATGCCGCCGATCCGTCCGAATGAAGCGGCCATTCCTGCTCCTGTGCCGCGAATCGATGTCGGATATTGCTCCGGAGTATAGGCGTACAGCGCTCCCCATGCTCCAAGGTTAAAGAATGATAATAAAATGCCAAACAACATTAACCATGTTAATGATTCCGCATTTCCAAAAAAGTATGCACTTACCGCCGTACCGATTAAATACGCAATAAGGACAAATTTTCTGCCGGCGCGTTCAATGAACCATGCTGCACTGAAGTACCCCGGCAGCTGTGCAAGCGTCATAATGAGCACATACTGAAAACTTTTAATTAAGCTGAATCCTTTCATTACCATGACGCTCGGCAGCCATAAAAACATGCCGTAATAGGAAAATACGACGCAAAACCAAAGCACCCAAAGCATGATCGTTTCTCGCCGGTACTCCAAAGACCATACTTTCATAATATTTAAAAAAATGGTGTCTTCCTTTTTCACGCCGACAAATCGCGGGGAGTCCGGCAAATTCCAGCGCAAATAAACTGCATAAAACGCCGGAATCGCTCCTAATATTAATGCCATCTCCCATCCGTACGCCGGAATGACAAAATACGAAATCAATGCGGCTAAAAGCCAGCCAAATGCCCAAAAGCTTTCTAACAAAACGACCGTCTTGCCGCGTTCGCTTGCCGGCACGCTTTCGGAAACTAATGTAGAGGCGACCGGCAATTCACCGCCCAATCCCATTCCGACAAAGAAACGCAACACTAAAAACGCCGCCAATGTCGTTGTAAAGGCCGAAAGACCGCTGCCAACCGAAAACAATAAAAGTGTAAGAATAAAAACATTTTTTCTTCCGATCCGGTCGGCTAACAGCCCAAATACAAGCGCCCCAACCGCCATGCCGATCGAGTTGATGCTGCCGATCCAGCCCATTTCTTTCACCGTCAAATTCCATTCTTTTTGCAGCGCTGCTATAATAAACGACAGCATGCCGACATCCATCGCATCAAACATCCAGCCAAGGCCGGCAATGCCTAATAGCTTTCGCCGTGAAATCGTCTGTTGACTCATGACAAGCCTCCTTTTTTGACATGTGTAAAGTCACTCCATGTTCTCATTATATTGGTATAATCACAGTGTTTCAAACAAAAAACAAAGGAGGAGCCCTCATAGCCATCATGTTAAGAATAACATCTTTTTTCGATGCTAAAAACATGATATCCTTTCTAACAAAAATCATCATTCAGAAAAAGGTGTGGTGACAATAAATTTTTCTGAAAATTCAAAATATATGAACAAAGAGATAAACGATATTAGGAAAATCTTTAATGATGATTTAAAAATAAAATTTAAACAAGTGCAAAGATCTGAAAAGAAGCTTGATGAGATACATTCAACAGTACTCTCGAAAAAGAATGAGTTAAAAGAACAAGGTATACATGTTACTACTATATATTCTGATATACAAAGGAATAAGGTTATTATCGGTATTTATCCATTTGACAGTACTGCTAGGGATTCACTTGTAAATATATTCGGTTCAGATATTGAGGTAATTGAATCTGATGGTGGTTACGAAGAGTCTAGAACTGCTTATACACGGCCATTAGAAGGTGGCTTAAGGATTAACAATATTGACACAGGTTGGGGGTGTACGGGTGGATTTTCAGCTTCTTATGGAAACTGGGTTTACTATGTCACAGCTGGTCATTGCGGAAGAAGTAGTGATAGATTTAGCCAAGGCGGTTCATACTTTGGATATGCCTATAGGCTCGTAAATAGTAGTGAACTAGATGCAATGCTAATTTCATTAGGTCAACTTTCCTATGCTAGCAATTATAATTACGGACAGCCTAACTTTACTTATAGATGCAATTTGGAACTTTAACGTTTTCGTCTTTTTAGAGTAATCGGTATTTTTCGACTGTCGGGTACCACCTAGGCATGAAAATAACCGTTCATGGATTGATTATTTTCACAGAAACACACATGACGGTCGTTCTTCCCGCCACCATCTAAAATGAAAAATATCGCGGCTATTGATCATCCAAAATTATACATTGTTTTTCCATAAAAATGGGTATACTCAAGTATGGAACTTCCTTCACCTTTTTGGCTACCGTCGAGTAGTAAAATCGTGGCAACTGGTCGCGAGAGGCCACGTCGGCTCCATGGCGGAAGCTCTTCCATTCATGAGCAGCGGTGAGAAGGAAAAAATCAATGGGTGTTCGTAACGTAAATGTACGGGATATATCGTGGTAACCAACCGCTTCGGCGATCAGGCGAATTTCTTCATCGGAAACGATTTTTTGCAACAAATTCGGGAGTGTGGTAGCTTATTCATAGAGAGCACCTCTTTCCTAGGTTTGTTGGTTTGGTCACTTACATTCTACAAGAAAGGTTCTCTTTTTTCATGTTCCAAACCTATGAGAATGGGATAGGAAACATTATCATTTACAATATTGTTCTTTTGTGGTTTAAATGTATTTTATAGGATAATCAACATGCGTGATTAAATATCTAAGTGCTCTAGGATATCAGATCGAAAAGAAACAGGAAATGGCATAGTTTCCCAAAATAAAATCATCTTGAATCCGTGACAGCTTATGTTCATAATTACTCAAAAATCCCGTCACATCAAGATTCAGGCTTGTTTGTGTATACTCACCTAATAGGTGAGGTACAACATATACAATATTTGCTGATTTGTTGAGCTTTCTCAGCCTTTTGCACGAGTTTTTATCACGGATTCACGATCATTTTTAAACGCCTCTTTTTTTTCATAAAAAGGGAATAGAGGAAGGTTTAGTTTTGTGTTGTCTTTTTTAGATAAATGCGATCTCTTAACAAAATTATTTTTCATGCAAAGGAATGTAACTCAAATGATTAGAATTGTTATTTTATTAATCTTGGTTAGTTTACTCTTGATTGGTTGTACAGGAACAAAGTCTTTTGAAGGAATACTTTATGGTACTGAAGAAAATTATTTTATAGTGGAATGTTCTAATGCAGTAAATAAAGGGAAAAATAACGTAGAAGATATGAGTTATCCTTGCACAGTCCAAATCACAGATCAAACAAAATTCAGTGATGAAAATGGCAACAAATTAAGTGTTGACGACTTCACGGGAGAAGTAACTGTAAGAGTCATTCTTGTCACTCCTCAGACTATTAGTCAAAGTAAAGAAAGCAGAGACGTTGAGGCTAGGGAGATTATATTGCTTAACCGATAGAATTTGGTCCTTCAAGCCATAAAAAAACTGCCCCCCATCCGACGGCAGACTGAGAGAAGAGGGGCACCTTGTCAAAAAAGTGGAGAAACATCGTAGTTTCATCATACTTGTTCTTTGATATGTTTGGTAAGGAAATGTAATACAAAAAGGGCGCCTTTATTTTACAAACACCTTTTCAATCGTATACACGAGCCAGTCTTTTACCGTTTCAAAGGCAAACGGCACGTTTAGGCGTTCTGTCCATTGATGGGCGTCACGGCCGACGGGGCCGACGTTTAACACCGGGACGTTAAATTCCGCTAATGCCTCAATTGGCAACGTATAGCCTTGATTCCACATCGGCATGTTCGCTGCCAAGACGCGCAAAGACGCTAGCGGCTGTTGCAGCCCGACATAGCTTAAATCGGAAATGCCGCCAAAATAATGCTGCTGCACAAGCGTAATGCCGTGCTTTTCGTGAGCATATTGCTGCAAGCTCGACACAAGCCGCTGAATAAACGGCTCATCGCTTGAATTGACAGCCGGATAATACGGCGGCGCGTAAAACAATACGATCATCGGCGCCAAATCTTTGCAAAGAATACCAAGTTGGTCGACGAATTCAATCGTCCGCTCCCGTTCGTCTTTGCCCCTTTCACTCATAAAGATATTTTTCTCTAGCTGTTCAATTTTTTCGCGGCCAAACATTTCCACCGCTTTCTGTCGCAACTCGGCAAACGTCCATACGTTCACCGAAATCCATTTCGGTGTCGACCCCTCCATTTGCGCAAAGCGAACCGCCTGCTCATGATACCGCTTTTCCATTCGCTCTGCTGCACGTTTTGCCAATTCCACTAACGATGCCGTGACATCATCGAGCGATTTTTGTTGCAAAAATAAATTAAATAACGTCACGGCCCGATGCGGAATTTGCACCGAATAATCCTCTTTTAAGTCCGTCTGGAATAAATTTGTCGGCGGCGGGCTCACTTCGCCGCCAAATACTTCGCAAAAATCAGTGTTTAATTCAAGTTCATTCACGATTTGCGCCACCATCAAATTCGCATTCAATCCTGCTAGCGGCTCGCCAACGTGCGTTTCTTTTCCGTAACAATAAAAGCCCGGCAGCACTTTGCCGATCGAGCCGGTATAGATGTAATTCGTTTGATCGCCCGGATAGCGCGTAAACATCGGCTCCGAATTAAGCACCAACTGATATACCAAATCATATTTTTTCGCCATTTCAACTAACGTCGGAACAGCCGCACGCATCCCGACCGAGTTCACTTCTTCATCCGGAACGGTCAATAGCAGCAAATTTCCGTTAAACTGACCGTGGCACGCTTGCTCAATGAGCGACATATGGAGGGCAAGCCCGCATTTCATATCCATTACGCCGCGGCCAAACAGCCATTCATCGTGTTGTAAATCGGCTTGCACATCAGCTGGAAGCTGCTCTTTCTGTTCATAAAAACGCTCCGTTAACGTTTCCGGCGCAAACGCGATTTCTTTCCATGCTCCATAATCTTGCACATCGACAACGTCAAAATGGCTGACCAAAACGATCGTATCCCGCACTTGTTCCTCTTTTTTGACAAGTGCTGTAACGAAATAACGCCCATCCCCCGTCGGATGCAGCTGAACTAGTTCACGGTTAGTTTGAAAATAATCAAGCGTATGCAGCTGGTCGGCTATGTACTCTGCCAAACGAACTTCTGCTTCCGACCCGCTTACGCTTGCATATTCCACTAAACGGCAAAGTAACTGTTTCAACTGCTGCCTCGTTTGCCACTTCATATACATCACCCACTTTACATTCGCTCTTCTTTATTTTATCAAAAAAACGCCGCACATATGACAGGTGCAGCGTTACAAGTTCCATTTTGTAATGTCAAAAATACATTTCCCGTTAGCAGCAATGACGATGGAATGATTGCTTGGATACGGAAATAGACGCGCAGTAAATACTTCTTCGCCCCCATTCACAAATACTTCTATTGATGAAGTATCTAAAAAAATGTGCAATGAAAGGAGATGCTCCAAACGGCATTGCCTTTTTTCCGTTAAGCCGTTAACAAAACTTTTTCTCTCCAGCGTCAAAACGCGTTCATCATGGTGATAAATGAGCCGTGCATTATTGCGAATCTGCATTTCTATCATGCCTTCAAGTTGGTGGATATCGAATTTCAATTCGATGACATTACCGCTTATTCCTTCCAGCGAAATTTCCTCGTTCGCTACAGTTACATTCGTATAGGCAATTTCGTTTTTTCGCAGCTTTTGTAATTCCTCTACCGGCACTTGGTGTAGCTTGCCGTCGATAAGCCGAAGCTCGCGCGGCAATGTCAATGCGTGAATCCAGCGCTGCTGAATGGTTGGATGTTTCTCCTCATCTTGGTCTGGCACTCCCATCCACGCAATCAAAAGCCGCCGACCTTTCGCATCCAGCGTCGTTTGCGGAGCATAAAACTCAAAGCCCCGATCTAACTCAGTAAACGATCCGTGAACAAATTCCGCAGTTTCGTAATTCAGTCGGCCGACAAAATAACCGGCTTGATACACATTTTGATAATGCATCCCCTTCGCCTGCAAGCCTTGCGGACAGACAATCAGTACGTCTTGTCCATCCAATTCAAATAAATCGGGGCACTCCCACATGTAGCCAAACTCCCCTAATTGCTTCTGTTTTCCTCCGGCAATTGCACCAAGATACTCCCATTGCGTCAAATTTTTAGAACGAAATAGCACTGCCTTTCCATCTAAGCTCTCACTTTGAGCACCAACAATCATATACCAATCATCATCTTTTTTCCACACTTTCGGATCGCGAAAATGAGCCGTATATCCATCGGGAAGTGTAACAACAACTCCTTTTTTGACAAAATCGATCCCGTTCTCTGAAACGGCCATACATTGATACGTATGGCGGTTCCCATCTTCATCTTTTACGTTTCCAGTATAAAATAGCGTTAATAAACCATGATTATCAACGGCGCTTCCTGAATAGCACCCGTTTTTATCAAACCATTCACTCGGAGCTAATGCAACGGGCTCAAGCTTCCAATGGACTAAATCGCAAGAAGTATAATGTCCCCAAAATTTTGCTCCATGGCCTGTTTTAAACGGCATCCATTGATAAAACACATGATATGCGCCGTTCCAATGAATAAATCCATTCGGATCGTTCATTAATCCAACAGGCGGCATTAAGTGATACGAAAGCCGATATGGATCAGCTTCGACAATTGATCGATATTTTTCAATTTCCATTTGAGCCAGCTGGATTTGTCGTTGTTCGATTGCTGATTTCATAAAAAACGCTCGGATACTCGTAACTCTCGAGCCATAAAACCTCCTTTCGCTTATTAAATCGACGATTAAGATTGGAAGCGCTCTTGCCCGTAGCTTGCGCTTTTGTTTCTGCTGCAAGCTGCTGGCAAAGAACTTTTATTTCATTCGTGAAGGCAATAAAAATTTTATTCTTCTTCTTTAAATCCTAACATCCATGTTGCGCCAAATGCTGTGATCACAGCAATCGCAAAACCGATTAAATAGTTTATTAAGTTTGCCATCCCCATTGGCGCGACAATTGCAATCATCGGAATACCTGTTAGTCCATATGCGTTTGCTACAACGTTTGTAAAGACAACGTATGCACCGCCAACAGCTCCTCCGATCGCTGCGGCGATAAATGGTTTACGATATTTTAAGTTTATGCCAAAAATGACCGGCTCGGTAATGCCTAAAAATGCTGAAAAGGCTGCTGGCAATGCAATCTCTTTTGTTTTTGTACGCTTTGATTTGAAAAAGACGGCTAAGCCCGCACCGCCTTGAGCAATATTTGCCATCGACCAAATCGGTAATAAATAATTTTTTCCAATATCAGCTAATAATCCTGCTTCAATGGCGTGAAAGCTATGATGAACACCTGTGATAACGATCATTGAATATAACCCGCCAAAAATAAATCCAGCAAGTGCACCGCCTGTCTCATACACAAAATTTAATGTAGTCGTAATTCCTTTACCCACGATATTTCCGAGCGGACCAATCGCTAAAATCGCTGTAAACCCTGTCAAAATAACCGTCACAAATGGCGTAACAAGTAAATCAATCGAATGAGGAACAACTTTACGCAACGATTTCTCAATCTTGCTCATAACATATATTGCTAGTAGGATAGGAATAACCGTTCCTTGATAACCAATCATTGCAATATCAAAACCAAGGAAATGTAAATATTCCGGTTTTGCATTTGCTAATCCCCATGGATTTAATAAATTCGGATGCGTCATAATTCCGCCGATAACCGCGCCTAAAAATGGATTTCCGCCAAACTCTTTTGCCGCACTATAACCAATCAAAATCGGCAAAATGATAAACGCTGCACTTGAAAACATATCTAATAAAACGATCCACGCACTATCTGGGGCTACCCATTTGAACGCTTTCATCATGCCAAGCAATCCCATTAATAACCCGCTTGCAACAATTGCAGGAATAATTGGAACGAAAATATTCGATAATGTTTTAGCCAATCGCGCAATTGGATTCATTTTTTGTTTTATCGCTTCTTGATGAGTATCCGCACTAACGTTTTGCAAATTAGCTTCTTTTACAAACTGCTCGTATACTTTATTGACAACACCTGTTCCGAAAATAATTTGATACTGACCAGAACTTGCAAATGCTCCTTTTACCCCTTCTACGTTTTCAATCCCCTTTTGATCTACTTTTTTCTCATCGTGCAGCACAAGGCGAAGACGGGTTGCACAATGAACCGCACTGATAATGTTTTCTTTTCCGCCTAACAACGGAATTAGCTGTTTGGCAATTTGCTCGTAACTCATGATTTTTCCCTCCTGATCCTTATTTTTATAAAAATATAAAAAAGACCTAAAACGTACAAAAGATGAGATAAACATCTTTCATACATTTTAGGTCTTGCCTGCAACGTGCAGTCACAATCCCGCAATATTTACTATTTGTTTTCATTAATAGCACATTATACATAATAAGTAAACATTATACAAAAAATCAAGATTTTCTTATTAATCGTTGAATATGCAATGTAATGTATGCAAGTTCAGCATCAGGAAATTGAATGCCGTATTCCTCTTTTGCGTAGCGGGCCATGCTAATGGCACAAGCAAACTCTTTTTCATATTTCGTTTGAATGAGCCGCAGCATGTCCTCGTCTATCGTATGAAACAGTTCGCCAGTTTCAATCCGATTGAGCGCAAAGCGCAAATGCGTAAGCAATCGTTGATACGAAATGCTTTCTTCGTCGATGTCAATATGCAATTGTTGTTTGATGAGTTCGATCATGTCACGAATAAGCGTCGTTTGTTGAAGCGTTTTATTCATGCTCGCGGCATCCATTTTGGCTGTATGGATGTGTAAAGCAATATGTCCAACTTCATCATCTGGAATCTCAACGCCAAGTCGCTCACGAATAAGCTGCTTTGCCCAAAGGCCAATTTGATACTCTTTTTTGTACAACACTTTAATTTCATTCAACAATTTATTTTGAATTTGGTACCCTTGTTGAATGCGCTCAATCGCAAAGGAAAGGTGATCCGTTAACGCAATATGAATATGGTTATTCAGGGGAGCGTGCAGTTCCCCTTCGGCATAACTAATAATTTCTTCAGCAACGGCAATATGTTCTTCAGGAAGCGTACGCAATAGTTCTTGAAACTTTTCGTTCTCCTCTTCCATAACAAAAATTTTTTCAATTTTTGTTCGGGGAATGATGTCATTTTTTCGCTTTTGAAATGCAATTCCCGGACCCATTACGATTTTTTCCTTACCTTCATCTAATACAACAACCGCATTATTGTTTAAAATTTTATGGATTCGTAACATCATTTTTCGTCCCCTCAACGAACAAAATTTTCACCACCATTATATCCTTTTCAGCAAACCGGGTAACAGGCTTGTTGATAACCCCTACCATCGGTCTATTTATAGCTTTTATCCCCCATTTTAACTGGCCACATAGGCTTATTGCCATGCTATTATGTTTTTATATAAATATAATAAATAATCGACACTCGTGACCACATTTATTTTGTCGCGATTGTCATCATAACCGTTTGACCACGCTGAACCGTTTCCACCTCAACTCTCTCTATATGTTCAATCGCATCACTATTTGTAATAATAATAGGTGTTATTGTACTTTTCGCCTTCTGTTGGACGAGTGATAAATCAAACGTTATTAAACGATCCCCTACTTTCACACAATCTCCAGCTTGAACATGAACCTCGAATCCTTCGCCATTCATGCCGACCGTTTCTAGACCAATGTGAATTAAAATTTCCAGTCCTTTTTTTGAGCGTAGGCCAATCGCATGCTTTGTCGGAAACACTTGAACGATCTCTCCATCAATCGGCGCAACAACAATTCCTTCTGTCGGCTCAATCGCTACACCATCTCCCATCATTTTTTGTGCAAATACCGGATCCGGAACACTTTCGAGAGTAACGATATTTCCTGTCAACGGAGCAACGATCGCTTCCTTTTCAGCTTTTTTGCGGAACCATTTAAACATGATAAAATCCCCTCACTAGGAAAAATTTTGAAAAAAAGACCTAAAACGCATGAAAGAGCTTCTTCTTTCATCCGTTTTAGGTCTTGCCTGCAACGTGCAGTCACAATCCCACGTATATCCGCTTTCGATTACTAGACTAAAGCAAGCCCTTTCATTTGTCAAACAGATTTTTTTGTATGGTAAAATGGAAGGTAACAACGAAGATGAAACGGAGTGGATGTGATGAATCCTTTTGCCACTCATTTTGATAGTTTAGAAGAGTTCGCAGATCGGGTAAGTGAAGTATTACAATGTCCGATTACAATCGAAGATGCCAACCATCGGCTTATCGCTTACAGCACTCATGAACATTATACCGATCCAGCACGTACAGCGACGATTATTAACCGGCGCGTTCCCGAAAAAGTCATCAACAGCCTATGGCGAGAAGGAGTCATTCCAAAATTATTGAGCAATCGTGAACCGATTCGCGTAGAAATGATTTCGGAAGTGGGGCTTGGCAATCGCATCGCCATTTCCATTTGGAAAAACAAAGAAGTATTAGGGTTTATTTGGGCGATTGAAATGGAGCAAACATGGACAGAGGAACAATTTGAACTGCTGAAGCAAGCTGCTAAAGCAGCAAAAAATTTGCTTCTTCAGCTGCAAATTCGCAAACATAAAAAAGAAGAACGAATACAGGAATTTTTTTGGAAATTGTTGACGGGGCATTTTTCATCGCACAATGATATTATCCAACAATGCCACGTATTAAACATTCCCGTCTATCCGTTCTCTTCCGTCGTCATTTTTCATTTTAAACAAGAAATTCAACCACAAGTTGAACGACAAATCGACTATTTACTAAAAACAACGCAACAGCTTGCTGTCCCGCTTTATACGATCGACCATCACCGCCTGACTTTGCTTGCCGCCCCAAAATCAAACGCCAATGCACAGGCAGACATTAAACGGTTTTTGCGTTCGTTTATTGCGCAAATGAACGAACGGTTTCGCATTGAAATAACCGATGGTGCATTCGGGAGTATATACGAATGCTATACTAAAATTGAAAAAAGCTATAAAGAAGCGCAAACGGTTTTAAACATGAAACGGGCATTTCCCCACGATTTAGGAAATGTTCAAAGCTATCAAGAGCTTGGCATGTATCAATTTTTTGATTTGCTTCTTGAAAAAAAAAGGGATGGGGATTTTTACAATGAAACGTTAGAAAAGCTCAAACAATATGATAATCGCCACCATGCTTCTTTAGTCAAAACGATTGAAACGTTTCTCGACCACGACAGCAACGTCAACGAAACGGCGAAAGCGCTCAATATTCATCCGAACACGCTTGCCTACCGGCTTAAGCGCATCGCCGAAATCGGCGAAATTGACTTGCATGACATGAACCAAAAAGTAAAGTTGTATATCGATGTGAAACTGGCGAAGTATGAAACATCGCATTAGTTTTGTGGATTTCCACAAAATCATGCGATGTCTTTTTTTCTTCTTAACAAATAAAAAGTAGGGCAAACTGTGTATACTACAGATAAGGATATATGAGGGAGGAACTCAAATGATGATTATCGGTGTACCAAAGGAAATTAAAAATAACGAAAATCGCGTGGCAATTACTCCTGCAGGGGTCATGTCATTCGTTCAAGCAGGTCATACAGTCATTATTGAAAAAGACGCAGGAATCGGAAGCGGTTTTACAAATGAAGACTATGCAAGCGCTGGCGCACAAATCATCGATCATGCACAAGACGTCTGGGAGCAAGCCGATATGGTCATGAAAGTAAAAGAACCGCTCGCAAGCGAATACGGCTATTTCCGCCCGGGATTAGTGTTATTCACTTACTTGCATCTTGCGGCAGAGCCAGAACTCGCGCGCGCATTAAAAGAAAAAGACGTCACGGCGATCGCCTATGAAACGGTGCAAGTCGGCCGCACGCTTCCGCTTCTTACGCCGATGAGCGAAGTCGCAGGCCGCATGGCAGCGCAAATCGGCGCGCAATTTTTAGAAAAACCAAAAGGCGGAAAAGGCATTCTTCTTGGCGGCGTTCCAGGCGTCAGCCGCGGCAAAGTAACGATCATCGGCGGCGGTGTCGTCGGAACGAACGCTGCAAAAGTCGCAATCGGTTTAGGCGCAGACGTGACGATTATCGACTTAAGCGCAGACCGCCTTCGCGAATTAGACGATATTTTCGGCAACCAAATTACGACGCTTATGTCAAACCAAATGAACATCGCCCAAACGGTCGCGGAATCTGACCTTGTCATCGGCGCTGTTTTAATCCCAGGGGCAAAAGCGCCAAAATTGGTGACAGAAGAAATGGTGAGAGCGATGAAGCCAGGCTCTGTCATCGTTGACGTCGCGATCGACCAAGGCGGTATCGTTGAAACGAGCGACCATGTCACGACGCACGACAACCCGACATACGTCAAACACGGTGTCGTTCATTATGCGGTAGCGAACATGCCGGGTGCGGTGCCACGAACATCGACGATCGCGTTAACAAACGTCACGATTCCATACGCATTGCAAATCGCGAACAAAGGCGTTCAGCAAGCGATTATGGACAACCCGGCGTTAAAACTTGGCGTCAATGTCGCAGCCGGCGAAATCACATACGAAGCAGTTGCCCGCGACCTCGGCTACCACTACGTTCCGGTCGAAGAAGCATTCGGGAATCAACTTACAGCTAATTAATGTCAAAAACATCGTTCCTTAAGCCATAGGAACGGTGTTTTTTATATACTATTTTACCTTATTAATTAGATCATAACAAAACTTAAAAACAATAATACATAACTTAGAAATAATTTTACTAAAAAAATAAATGCTCATTAACTCTTTTTTTTTTGATAAATTTATTTTCACAAAATATATTTATGTTGTTTTTTTACTTTTTAGAATTTATAATATATTTCATAAAGAAACTACATATACTAGTTAAAGATACATTTTGGGTGTTTTTCTAAATGTTACAAAAAATTATTTTTATAAAAAGTATTGAATAAATAAAAAAAGACTGGTAGTATGATAATCGTCTTAGTCAGTGTCACAAACCAAAAGTCGCGCCAGACACTGGATAAATATAAAATTTCATTTATTTTTTTATACAAAAGGGGGAAGAAAACAGATGAAAAAAGGATTGGTGTTTGCCGTCATCCTTGCGCTGTTTGTCGCTTTAGCAGGATGCGGCGGAAAATCAGCGGAACAAACATCTGGAAACGGTGAAGCGAAGAAAAAGGTAATTGTCGGCACCGATGCTGCATTTGCGCCGTTTGAGTATATGGATAAAGGAAAAATTGTCGGTTTTGACGTCGATTTCTTAGATGCAGTCATGGAAGAAGCCGGGCTTGAATATGAATTGAAAAACATCGGCTGGGATCCGCTATTTGCAGCCTTACAAGAAGGAAAAGAAATCGATTTAGCGATTTCCGGTATTACCATTAACGATAAGCGAAAACAAACGTACGATTTCTCTGTTCCTTACTTTGAATCGACTCATATGATTCTTGTAAAAGAAAACAGCCCAATCAAAAACGCGCTTGATCTAAAAGGAAAAATCGTTGGCGTGCAAAACGGGACAACCGGACAAGCAGCAGTTGAAAAATTGTTTGGAGCAGAAAACAAAAACATTAAAAAGTTTGAAAACACCGTTGTGGCGATTATGGACCTTTTAAACGGCGGCGTTGACGCGGTTGTAACAGACAACGCAGTCGCAAACGAATATGTGAAAAACAACCCTGATAAAAAATTAAAAGCGATTGAAGACCCAGCAAACTTTGAATCCGAGTTTTACGGGCTTATGTTCCCGAAAGGAAGCGACTTAAAGCCGAAAGTCGATGAAGCGATTAAGAAAGTAATCGAAAGCGGCAAATATGCAGAAATCTACAAAAAATGGTTCGGAAATGAACCAAAAGTCGATAACTTACTCAAACAGCAATAACAATATCGGTAAAAATTGCGTAACTATCTGTCGCTAGTTACGCAATTTTTCTGTGAAAATAAACGATCCATGAGCGTTGTTTTCATGTTTGGGTGGAGAGTAACAATTATTCATGGATGTTTTATTAAGAAAGGTGAGGAGAATGGATTTTCGTTTTGATATTATCCAAGAATACGCCCCGTTTTTCCTGCAAGGCTTGCTATTAACCATTGTCGTATCTATCATTTCTATTATTGTCGGCTCGATTCTTGGGCTCGTCATCGGGCTTGGCAAAATGTCCAAGAAACGGCTCATCCGCCTTCCATTTGAATGGTATGTTAACTTTTTCCGCGGAACGCCTTTATTGGTGCAAATGTTACTCGTCCACTTTGGTTTGATGCCCCTTTTCTTTTCGCAACCAAGCGCAACGGTTTCGCTTGTCGTATCTTTATCGTTGAACTCCGCTGCTTATGTAGCAGAAATTTTCCGTGCGGGCATTCAATCGATTGATAAAGGGCAAATGGAAGCGGCTCGTTCACTCGGAATGACGCATGCTCAAGCGATGCGCTACATTATTTTGCCGCAAGCGTTAAAACGGATGATTCCGCCGTTTGCGAACGAGTTTATCGTCTTAATTAAAGACTCTTCTCTCGGCGTGGTCATTGCTGCTCCTGAATTAATGTATTGGGGAAAAGCGGCACAAGGGCAATATTACCGTGTATGGGAGCCATATTTAACGGTTTCATTCATTTATTTAATTTTAACCCTTTCCCTCAGTAAACTACTACATTATTTGGAAAGGAAGTATTCGAACCAATGATTAAAGTGACGAATTTAAAAAAATCATTCGGCGATTTGCAAGTGTTAAAAGGGATTGATGCGCATATTAAAGAACGCGAAGTGGTCGTTGTGATCGGCCCGTCCGGTTCGGGAAAATCGACGTTTTTACGCTGCTTAAACTTGCTTGAAGATTTCGATGAAGGCGAAATTATTATCGACGGGTTTAATTTAAAAGACAAAAATACCGACATTAATAAGGTGCGCGAAGAAGTCGGCATGGTGTTCCAACGATTCAACTTATTCCCGCACATGACCGTGCTCGATAACATTACGTTAGCGCCTGTCAAAGTACGCAAGTGGCCGCTTGAAAAAGCGAAAGAAACAGCGATGGAGCTATTGAAAAAAGTCGGTCTGCAAGACAAGGCAAACGTCTATCCGGATTCATTATCCGGCGGTCAGGCGCAACGTGTCGCCATTGCCCGGGCACTCGCAATGGGACCGAAAGTGATGTTGTTTGACGAACCGACTTCCGCTTTAGACCCGGAAATGGTCGGGGAAGTATTAGCCGTTATGAAGCAGTTGGCGAACGAAGGAATGACGATGGTTGTTGTCACCCACGAAATGGGCTTTGCGCGCGAAGTCGGCGACCGCGTCATTTTCATGGACGGCGGCTACATCGTCGAAGAAGGGACGCCAAGCGACATTTTCGACAACCCAAAACACGAACGGACCAAATCGTTTTTATCGAAAGTGTTATAGAAATTTTTTCATCCACCTTATTTCGTAAAAGGTGGATATTTTTTATAGTTGTTGTTAATTTTCAGCTTACAGGAAGTGAAGTTTGCTTCATCCGATCATTTTTTTCCTTTTCGTTTATTCTGCCAAACATCAAATAAGACAGAAAACAATTCAAAAACAACAGAAAAAATGAAAGCCGTCACAATGTTACTTTTCCACTCATGATTAAACAAGGAAATAATCAAGTAGTATATAAAAAATGTCCCTATAAAACTGAAAACATGTTTTTTCATAATCGTTTTTTCTCCTTTCTTTCATCACCATTGGCGAGGAGACCCCCACTTCAAGCGTTAGCTAAGTGGGGGGAGTTGACTTGGGCGACTATGTTTTTACTGTCACCATCAATGCCTCCCCTATTAATAAATTCGCAACCTTTCATATTTTTCCTTTTGAATTCCAAAAATTATATCCCATTATTATTCCTCTCCATAAAATAAATAGCTGACCTTCCTAAAAGGAAAGCCAGCTACACTGTTACAACACAAACGCCATCGTCCATATCGAGCCTGCGACGACGACAGCCGCGATAAAAAAGCTGTATACCATATTGATCGTCTGAATTTTACCGCTGTCGCTTTCGGTCATATGCATGAACATAAATAACTGCAGCGCCGCTTGCACAATCGCCAATGTCACAATCACGACAAGGATCACCTTTGTCGCGAGTCCTGAAGACAATGCGACCCACAGCGCGACAAACGTTAACACGAGCGACAAAATAAACCCGATAATATGTTTCCAAGGAAATGTTTCATGGTGATTCCCCATCTTATATCACCATCCCTGTCAAATAAACTAGCGTAAAGATGAAAATCCAAACGACATCAAGAAAATGCCAATACAAACTGACAATAAACACTTTCCGTGCGGTTCTTGGAGTAAGGCCTCGCTGAAGAAGCTGAATCATAATAAGGATCATCCAGACGATGCCAACGCTGACGTGCGCCCCATGCGTCCCGACAAGCACAAAGAAACTCGAAAGAAACGCGCTCGTTTGCATCGTTGCCCCTTCATGGACGTAATCAATAAACTCGCGAACTTCAAACGTAATAAACCCCGCTCCTAAAAGAAGCGTCACTAACAGCCACGTTAACAGCCCCGTTAACCGGCCGCGGCGCATCTCAAACACCGCCAGCCCGCACGTAAAGCTGCTCGTCAAAAGAAGAATCGTTTCGATCATCACACCTTTTACTTGGAACAGCTCTTCAGCTGTCGGACCATTACCCGTCCGTTGAAAAAGAACGAGATACGTGGCGAACAAGGTCGCAAACAACGCGACCTCAGCGCCAAGGAAAATCCAAAACCCTAAAATATTTAGGCGGCTTTCTTCCGTTCGATACTCTAATGGCATCTTTTCATCATAATGATGAGCTGCTTCTGCCATTATCTACGCCCCCTTTCCCGTCAAACGTTCCGTACGTTTAATTTCATCGACGCTAATATAGTAACCGTCATCATCATCAAACGAACGAAGAATCAAACCGAGAACAATAAATAATGCAGCGATGATCGCCAACGTAAACCATTTGAACACAAGACCAAATCCGGCAAAGAAAAAGGCAATCGAAATCAAGAACGGGCGGCCGGAATTGCTTGGCATATGAATCGGTTTTAACTTTTCTTCATCAATTTCGAATCCTTTTCCAGCTTTCTTCATGCGCCAATACGCATCTAAATCCGTCACTTCCGGAATGACGGCGAAGTTATAATGCGCCACCGGCGAAGACGTCGCCCATTCCAACGTCCGGCCATCCCACGGGTCGCCTGTCATGTCGCGCTCCCCATAACGCGCACTGTAATAAATGTTATAGCAAAGCACAATAAAGCCAATCCCCATTAACACCGCACCGACTGTCGCAACCACATTTAGCGGCGTCCAGCCAAGGCCGGCAGAGTACGTGTACATGCGTCGCGTCATTCCCATCAATCCTAAGAAATACATCGGGAAGAAGCAAATGTTAAAGCCGATCATAAATAACCAAAACGTCCATTTTCCTAACCGCTCGTTTAAAAGATGGCCGAACATTTTCGGATACCAATAATGCAGTCCGGCAAAACAAGCAAACACCGTACCTGCGATTAATACATAATGGAAGTGAGCAATTAAGAAATAGCTATTATGATACTGATAGTCCGCCGCTGCCATCGCCAGCATGACCCCCGTAACCCCGCCGATGACGAAGTTCGGAATAAATGCTAACGACCAAAGCATCGCTGTCGTAAAGCGGATTTTCCCTTTCCGAAGCGTAAACAGCCAGTTAAAAATTTTCACACCTGTCGGAATCGCAATCGCCATCGTTGTAATCGAGAAAAACGAGTTCACCGCAGCTCCCGCGCCCATCGTAAAGAAATGGTGCACCCAGACGATAAAGCTTAAAAAGGCAATCCCGACAATGGAATACACCATCGCCTTATAACCGAATAGACGCTTGCGGGCAAACGTGCTTACGATTTCAGAGAAAATACCGAATGACGGCAAAATGACGATATACACTTCCGGATGTCCCCAAATCCAGAACAAATTCGCCCAAAGCATCGACATACCGCCGTTTGCCATCGTAAAAAATTGCGTATCAAACAAACGGTCAAACGTCATAAGCGCCAGCGCCACTGTCAACACCGGGAACGCAAAAATGATGAGCACGCACGTAATCAAAATCGTCCATGTGAACATCGGCATGCGCATGAGCGTCATTCCCGGCGCGCGCATTTTTAAAATCGTCACTAAAAAGTTAATCCCCGTCATGAGCGTACCAATACCGGAAATTTGCAACGCGACCGCATAATAGTTGTTCCCGACACCCGGGCTAAACTCGTTCCCGGCAAGCGGGAAATAAGCTGTCCAACCTGCATCCGGAGAACCGCCAATGACGAACGCAATGTTAAACAACATCGCACCGACGAAAAACAACCAAAAGCTTAACGCATTCAAATACGGATACGCTACATCGCGCGCCCCGATTTGCAACGGCACGACAATGTTCATGAGTCCGATAATAAACGGCATCGCCATAAATAAAATCATAATCGTACCGTGCGTCGTAAAAATTTCGTTATAATGTTGAGAGTCAAGAAACTTCATATTCGGTGCCGTTAATTGCGCCCGCATTAACAACGCATCAACACCGCCGCGGAATAACATCAGCACCGCTGAAATAATGTACATAACGCCGATTTTTTTATGATCCACCGTCGTCAACCATTCATTCCAAAGCCATTTCCACTTTTTAAAATACGTCAAAATGAACACAATACCGATCACCGTTAAAACGATCGATACGTCAGCGGCATAAATCAAAGGCTGCCCTGTCACGAAAAACTCGTTCCACTTCATTCACCTATTCCTCCTTCCTACCGATTAATGCCATCATCGCTGTTCATATAATGGCGGTTTTGTTTTGTGTGATCGATCCATGCAAGATGTGTATTCGAAAACGTCATCCGCCCAACAATCCCCGGCTGCAAAATCGTTTCATATTTTTTCTTACTTAACTTTGGTGCCGTCTGCTGCACCTCTTTTACCCATTTCGCAAAATCGTCTTTCGTCTGAGCCAAGACTTCAAACTCCATATGGGCGAATTCTTTTCCCGAGAAGTTCGCGCTCCGCCCCATATAGGAACCCGGCTCATCCGCTTGAAGAATCAATTCTGTGTTCATGCCGTCCATCGCATATTTTTGTCCGCCTAATTGTGGTACCCAAAACGAGTTTATCGGACCGACCGATGTCAATTGAAACTTCACCGGAACATCTTCCGGAATATTGACGTAGTTCACTGTTTCGATGTTTTGCTCCGGATAGCTAAAAATCCATTTCCAGTTCGCCGCTGTCACTTGGATCGTCAGCGGCTTCACCTCTTTTTTCACCGGCTTTTCCAGCGCAAACGTCGCTTTCACCGTCGGAATGGCCAACGCTGTAACAATGATAATCGGAATCACCGTCCAGATGATTTCTAACAGCGTGTTCCCTTCTTCTTCAGGCGGTTCGTAATCGGCACGTTCCGGCTTTTCGCGATAACGAATCAAAACGACCGCAAACAATACAAACACAACGACAATAATGAACAACATAAAACCAACCGACCAAACAATTAAGTCGTATTGCGTTTTCGCTACAGGCCCTTTTGGCTGTAACACTAACATGTTTTCGCTGCACCCGCTTAACAACAGCAATAACGATAACGGAAGCAACGAAACCCATTTCCACATCTTTTGCTTCATCGATGTGCTTCCCCCTTTACCTTGTAAAATAACGTGGCACATGCAATTGATTTGTTGTTTCTAACATACCAAAAGTGAAAATATTTGAAATGAACTTGAGAAAAAGTTCACAAATTAGCAAAAGATTTGTCACAATATGTTCAAAAACTGTTCACGAAATATTCGTTTGTATGGATAAAAAATGAAAACGATCCATTTAAGTTCCTTTCAAATAAGAAAAGCTGCCCCTCATTTTGTGAAGGTCAGCTTTATTTCCCAAGACGCACTTTCATCATATCGCGGAGGCGCGGATTGAGCGTTTGCCACATCCATTTTTCATACAGCGCCTTTTTCTCGGCAAACGGCAAATAGTACGCTTTGCCCGCTTGCCGGCGAGCCCGCTCCGTGACGTCATACAGCGTTAAAGCAGCTGCGACCGAAATGTTGAAGCTTTGCACAAAGCCGCGCATCGGAATCATAAACGTCCCATCCGCCAAATGAATCGCTTCAGCTGATACGCCGCTATGCTCGTTGCCGAATAAAAGCGCCGTCGGCCGCGACACGTCGATTTCATAAAGCGAGATCGTCCCTTCGCCTAAAAAACTCGCCAGCACTTGATACCCGCTTGCTTTCAATTCATCAATCGCTGTTTGAATGTCGCATTTTTGGTGGATCGTCAGCCATTTATCCGCATTGCGCGTCACAAACGGATTCGGCTGAAACGGTGCTTCTCCTGTCACGACATAGACGTCTTGCAAGCCAAACGCTTCCGCAGAACGCAAAACCGCCGCTTGATTATGCGGGTCATCTACGGCTTCCGTTAATACGGTAATATAGCGGGTCCGTTCGTTTAGCACATCATACATCCGCTTCAAACGTTCCGGCACAATCATTTCCCAAACCGGACGCATTTCTTCCGTTAACAACCCTTCTTGTTGCAACTGTTCAATGAACGCTTTCGCTTCTTGCCCGTTCATTGTGTTCACCTTCGTTCCGCTAGAATTTCTAAGAACGAATTTCATTGTACAAAAATTCATGACATACGGCAAATGGCAAAGGACCCCCTTCATCGGAGTCCTTTGCCATTACGCTAAATACGCCTCGCGCACTTGTTCGTTCACAAGCAGTTCTTGCCCGAGACCGGACATGACAATTTCACCTGTTTGAATGACGTACCCGCGATGAGCAATTTGCAACGCTTGGAACGCGTTTTGTTCGACGAGCAAAATCGTCATCCCTTCTTCGTTCAGTTCGCGGATAATTTCAAAAATTTGCTCGACAATAATCGGGGCAAGCCCCATCGATGGCTCATCTAACATTAATAGCTTCGGCTGCATCATGAGCGCCCGGCCGATCGCGAGCATTTGCTGTTCCCCGCCACTCATCGTTCCGCCTTTTTGCTGAAGCCGCTCTTTAATTCTCGGAAAATAATGAAAGACGCGTTCCATCCGCTCGGCGATCACCTTCTTATCTTTCACTGAAAAGGCACCCATTTCCAAATTTTCTTTCACCGTTAGACGCGGAAAAATCCGCCGTCCTTCCGGCACGTGGGCGATACCAGAAAGAGCGGTCACGTGCGGAGGAGTGTTCGTAATATCTTGGCCATTATATAAAATTTTCCCGCTTTTCGGCTTCACTTGCCCGCTAATCGTTTTGAGCGTCGTTGATTTGCCGGCACCGTTACTGCCGATTAATGTGACGATTTCGCCTTCGTTGACTTCGAGTGAAATGCCTTTTAGCGCATGAATCCCGCCGTAAAATGTGTTAATGTCTTCTAACCGTAGCAAACTCATTTGCGAGGTCCCCCTTTACGAAGCCGTTGTAGCAGCACCTTTTCCTAAATAAGCTTCAATGACTTTCTCGTTATTGCGTATTTCATCAGGTGTACCTTCGGCAATTTTTTCCCCGTGGTCCAAAACAACGATATGCTCGGAAATTTCCATGACGAGCTTCATATCGTGCTCAATTAAAACAATCGTCAAATCTAATTCTGCCCTCATATTGTAAATGAGCTTCGTCAGTTCGCTCGTTTCTTTCGGGTTCATTCCGGCCGCCGGCTCATCGAGCAACAACACTTTCGGCTTCGTCGCCAGCGCCCGGGCAATTTCTAATTTCCGTTGCGCTCCATACGGCAAATTGCGCGCTTCTTCATTAAAAAATGACTCTAATCCGACATACTCAAGCAGGCGGTACGCTTCTTTTCTTGCTTCTTTTTCTTCTTTTCTCACGCGCGGCAAATTCAAAATCGTGCTAAACAATCCGCCATGAAGATGGTTATGCATGCCAATCATGACGTTTTCCAAAACGGTAATCGCTCCGAACAAGCGAATATTTTGAAACGTGCGGGCGATTCCTTTTTTCGTCACTTGATGCGGCTTTAGGCCGACGATCGATTCGTTATTCAACAAGATTTCGCCGCTTGTCGGCTGATAAACGCCGGTGACCATGTTGAAAAACGTCGTCTTCCCAGCACCGTTCGGACCGATGACCGCCGTAATCGAACCTTTTTGCACTTCCATGTTGATGTTGCTGTTGGCAACAAGCCCGCCAAACTGCTTCGTTAAATTTTTAACGGTCAAGATGGACATGCTGCGTCGCCTCCTTCTGTACACTCGTGTTGACTAAGTTCCCTTCTGTATTTTTGAGCTCGTCTTCATCAAATGCAGGGTTTTTCGCCGGCAACAACCCTTGCGGACGGTAAAGGGCAAAGAAGATTAAAATAATCCCGAAAATAAACCGCTGCATTTTCGCCGGTGAAAGCGCGTCTGGAACGTTAATCACGCCGTTTAAACTGAGCTGGTTGAGCCAGTTGGTGAGCTCTGTTAACACTTGAAGGTTTAAAATCGTCACGAGCGCCGCACCGAGAATGACACCTGGTACGCTGCCCATTCCGCCTAAAATGACCATGACGAGAATCGTGATCGACTCAAGCAAGGTAAAGCTTGTCGGGTCAACGAACGTTTGCTTTGCCGCAAACACAACGCCCATCATTCCGGAAAAAGAGGCGCCGACCGCAAACGCCATCAGCTTTGTTCTTACAAGATGAATCCCCATCGCTTGAGCGGCGATCTCATTTTCCCGCACCGCCTTCCATGCACGGCCGATTTTCGAAAATTCAAGACGACGCACCGCAAAAATAACCGCAATTAAAATGACTAAGACAATATAGTAAAACTGGCTTGGGTACATAAAATCGATGCCAAACAATCTTGGCGGTTGAACGGAAGCAAGGCCCATCGCCCCGTTCGTAATATTTACCGGCTTGTCCAAGTTATTGAAAATGATGCGAATAATTTCCCCGAATCCTAACGTAACGATCGCTAAATAATCGCCTTTGACACGTAAAACCGGAATCCCTAACAACACGCCGAACAAGGCGGCAACTAAACATCCGATGAAAATAAATACCCAAAAGCTTTCTCCAGACAGAGGGTATTGGCCGAACGGCATAAAATTGTTCGCCTGCGATGTCGCAAAAATGCCGTACGTATAAGCTCCTAGCGCAAAAAACGCGACAAATCCTAAATCTAAAAGCCCGGCTAAACCGACGACAATGTTCAATCCGAGCGCCATCGCAATGTAAATGCCGACTAATGTCGCTACTTCCATGTACGATTGATACGCTTCCCCTTGACTAGCCGCAAAAGGCAGCAAAACGACCAGCACAAACCCACCAATCAGCCATTTTACGCGGTTAGAAAATGTCGTGAAATATAAAAGCAGCAAAGATGAAAGCAAAAGTAAGAACGCGACAACCGATTTTTGCGCCAAATATAAACTTAAAAACGTGACGACGATGTATAAGCCAATGATGATAGCCTGAAGGCGTTTGTTTTGTTGGATCGTACTGAGCCAATTTTTCATCTTGGTCACCTACACTTTCTCTACAGACACTTTGCCGAATAAACCTTCTGGCTTGAAAATCAATACGATAATTAAAATCGCAAACGCAAATACATCTTTATACTCCGCCCCGAGTATTCCATTAGAAATGACAGGCAAGTTCGCCGCCGCAAACATTTCAAGCACTCCTAGCAAAACCCCTCCAAACATCGCCCCACGAATGTTGCCGATGCCGCCCAAAACAGCAGCTGTAAATGCCTTTAATCCTAAAATAAACCCGATATATGGATCAATTGTTCCGTATTGAATTGCAAATAATACACCTGTTGCTCCCCCTAATGCTGAACCGATAAAAAATGTAAGAGCGATGACTTTATTCACGTTTACCGTCATTAACGCCGCTGTTTCCCGGTCTTGTGCAACAGCGCGCATCGCCATTCCCCACTTCGTTTTATTGATGAAAAAGTCGAGTGTGACCATCATAATTACTGCGACAACTATCACAATAAAGAACGAGGATTTTACCGATGCATCGTTAAATCCCGACCAAACAGAGGAAGCTTTAATCCCAATTTGCCCGCTAAACAAACTTGGTCCCGTCAAAATGTAGTTCCCTTTTTTTAATTCAGCGATAAAACGAACGATATCCTGAAGTAAAAACGAAATGCCGATCGCCGTAATTAATGTAATAAGCTTCGGTGCATTACGCAACGGGCGATACGCCACTCGCTCAATTCCCATCCCAAGCAAACCGGTTACAACCGACGTAATGATGAGCACTAAAATTAGTGCAACGACCGCCGGCATGGATGCCATCCAGCCAACTCCCGCAAACGTCAATAAAATCGCCGTTCCTACAAACGCCCCCGTCATAAAAATTTCCCCGTGGGCAAAGTTAATCAGCTCTAAAATCCCGTACACCATCGTATATCCTAATGCAACAATCGCATAGACGGCTCCTAGCGTTAACCCATCAATTAATACTTGCGGCAATGTATGCAACACTTCATTGATCATTTTCTTGTTCACCCGCCTGTTTTGCTACTTTTACTAAAGAAAGCGCCTAGCTTTGCTGCCGTAGATAAACAAAAGTTCTTTGTTTGCCACCAATAAGCTAGGCGCGAAACGATGCCTAAAGAAAAGGGTACGGCAAACATGTCATACCCTTTTCTGACGATCCTTTTATTGTTTGCTTACTTCGTCCTCTAACTTAGCTGGATATTTTGCTTCTTCGAATTTGTAAATGTAAATTTTTGCGTATTTGTTGTCGCCTTTTTCATCAAAACTTACTTTCGTTGCAACTCCTTGATAATCTTGCACTTTGCGAACCTCCTCCGCCACTTGCTGGCGTGTAGGAAGCTTGTTGCCATTTGCCTTAATCGCATTTTCAAGACCTTTTAACAGCACGCCCATTGAATCATAGCCATAAGCTGAATAAGACTCGATGTCTTTGCCGAATTTTTGCTTATATTTCTCCGCAAATTGTCTTCCGGCATCGGTCGCTGTTGCTAAACCAGCCGTTGATGTCATGTACGTATTTTTCACCGCATCGCCTGCGATTTGAACGAGCGTTGAAGAGTCTAAGCCGTCGCCACCCATAATCGGCACCGTAATGCCTTTATCGCGCGCTTGCTTAATCAATAGACCGCCTTCTGTATATAGACCACCGAAGTAAACAAGGTCAGGCTTTTTCGCTAACACTTGGTTTAAGACCCCGTTGAAGTCTTTTTCACCGACGGTAATTCCTTCAAACCCAAGAATTTGCGCGCCAAGTTCTTCCGCACCTTTTTTGAACGCTTCCGCTAAGCCAGTACCGTAAGCGGTTTTGTCTTGAATGATAAAAATTTTCTTCGCGCCAAGTTTTTCGACAGCGAATTTCGCTCCTGCAGGTCCTTGGAAATCGTCACGAGCACAAATACGGTTCACCGTTTTTAAGCCGCGGTCTGTTACGTCTGTAGCTGTGTTTGCCGGAGAAACCATCGGAATGCTGTATTTTTCATAAATTTCTGACGAAGGAATCGCTACGCCGGAATTGAGGTGGCCAACTACCCCATAGATTTGTTTATCGGCTCCGATCAGCTGAGCGTTCGCTACCCCTTTTTTCGGGTCGCCTTGGTCGTCATATGGAACGAGTTCAAGTTTGAAACCAAGTTTTTCAAAATTCGCTTTTTGTTCTTCAAGCGCCAATTGTGCACCGAGTTTAATCGATTCGCCTAACGTTGCACTTCCACCGGAAAGCGGAGTTTGCGTTGCGATTTTAATCACATTGCTTCCACTGTTACCTCCACTGCCTCCGCTGCTGGTGTTTTGTTGTTTTTGTCCCCCAGAACATCCCGCCAACAAGCCGACTGCTAGCGTCGTCGCTGCTAAAATCGAGAGCGTTTTCTTTAAGCCCATTCGTATCCCCCTTTTTAAATTTTAAAAATTTTTTTTATTTTAAGAAAAATATAATATGAATTACTCAAATACACAAGCTTTATTTTTTTACTGGAAAAAACTTTTTTCGGCAAAATTCTCTTTAATAATGTAAGCGTTATCCATTCATAACGCTTTTTTTGCTATGTATTTCGCCCCTCTAAATATTATTCTTACAAAGGTTACTAAATATTTTCCTATCACAATGGAATTCTGTTTATAAAAAATCGTGATGCTCATCACACTTGCTCAAAATTTCACAAATCCTTCAATAATGTCTGCTTCCGCTTTCCCATAAATGTAGTATGCTATATCTAGAAACTGTTATATATGTTTTTATGGATCTGTTATAGTCTAAATATATTGGGAGGGGATTGATATGGAACAAACGGTGATGGCAAAAACTTCATTAGATCCATGGCGAGGTTTTAAAGGTTCCAAATGGAAAAAAGAAATTAACGTTCGCGATTTTATTTTAAACAACGTCACCGTATACTATGGCGACGAATCGTTTTTAGAAGGTCCAACCGAAGCGACGAAACAGTTATGGGAACAAGTGATGGAATTATCGAAACTTGAACGGGAAAAAGGCGGCGTTCTCGATATGGACACAAACATTGTTTCGACGATCACATCCCATAAGCCTAGCTATTTAAACAAAGAGCTTGAAAAAGTGGTAGGATTTCAAACTGACAAACCGTTTAAACGCTCATTAATGCCGTTCGGCGGCATTCGCATGGCGGAACAATCGTGCGAAGCGTACGGTTATCAAGTAAGCGACGAAGTGAAAAAAATTTTTACCGAATACCGCAAAACACATAACCAAGGCGTATTTGACGCTTACACAGATGAAATGAAAGCGGCACGCAAAGCAGGGATCATTACCGGTCTTCCTGACGCATACGGACGCGGCCGCATCATCGGCGACTATCGCCGCGTCGCGTTGTATGGCGTTGACCGCCTCATAGAAGAGAAAAAGAAAGATTTACGCAACACAGGCGCACGTACGATGAGCGAAGATATTATCCGCCTTCGCGAAGAACTATCGGAACAAATTCGCGCACTTCAAGAATTAAAACAAATGGCGCTAAGCTACGGCTACGATATTTCCGAACCGGCGCGCAACGCCCGCGAAGCGTTCCAATGGCTCTATTTCGCTTACCTTGCAGCGATTAAAGAACAAAACGGTGCGGCGATGAGCTTAGGACGCGTATCCACGTTCTTAGATATTTACATCGAACGCGACTTGCAAGAAGGCACGATAACCGAAAAAGAAGCGCAAGAACTCGTTGACCATTTCGTCATGAAATTGCGCCTTGTCAAATTCGCCAGAACGCCAGAATACAACGAACTATTCAGCGGCGACCCGACATGGGTGACAGAATCGATCGGCGGAATAGCGATTGACGGACGACCGCTCGTGACGAAAAACTCATTTCGTTTCCTTCATACGCTCGATAACTTAGGTCCTGCGCCAGAGCCAAACTTAACGGTGCTTTGGTCGAAACAATTGCCGGAGAGCTTCAAAGAATATTGCGCGAAAATGTCGATTAAAACAAGCTCAATCCAATACGAAAACGACGATTTAATGCGCGCGGAATTTGGCGACGATTACGGTATTGCTTGCTGCGTATCAGCGATGCGCATCGGCAAACAAATGCAGTTTTTCGGCGCGCGGGCAAACCTTGCGAAAGCGTTACTATACGCGATTAACGGCGGCGTCGACGAAAAATTAAAAATCCAAGTTGGTCCGGAATTTGCGCCAATTACATCGGAATATTTAGATTATGAAGAAGTGATGCGCAAATACGACCAAGTGTTAGAATGGCTCGCTGAGCTTTACATTAATACGCTCAATATTATCCATTACATGCATGACAAATATTGTTATGAACGCATTGAAATGGCGCTTCACGATACGCACATTTTACGCACAATGGCAACAGGTATTGCTGGTTTATCCGTTGTAGCTGACTCTTTAAGCGCGATTAAATACGCAAAAGTGAAGACGATTCGCGATGAAAACGGTCTTGCGGTCGATTTTGAAATCGAAGGCAACTTCCCTAAATATGGAAACAATGACGATCGCGTCGATTCGATCGCTGTCGACATTGTCGAACGGTTTATGACAAAATTGAAAAAGCATAAAACATATCGCGATTCGAAACATACGACATCGATCTTAACGATCACATCGAACGTCGTATACGGTAAGAAAACAGGACATACACCAGATGGCCGCCGCGCGGGTGAGCCGTTCGCACCAGGGGCCAACCCATTGCACGGCCGCGATACAAAAGGCGCATTGGCTTCGCTAAGCTCCGTTGCGAAATTGCCGTACGAGCATGCGTTAGACGGCATTTCGAACACGTTCTCGATCGTGCCGAAAGCGTTAGGAAAAGACGAACAAACTCGAGTTCGCAACCTTGTCGCCATTTTAGATGGCTATGCAGAAAAAGGCGGCCACCATCTCAACATTAACGTCTTTAACCGCGAAACGTTGTTGGACGCGATGGAACATCCGGAAAAATATCCGCAATTAACAATTCGTGTTTCCGGATATGCGGTAAACTTTATTAAATTGACGCGCGAACAACAAATCGACGTCATTAACCGCACATTCCACGAAAGCATGTAACCAAAATCCCCCTCACGATCCGCTTCTTTCGTGAGGGGTCATTTCTATTTGGAAGGAGAATTTTTCATGAAAGGATTTATTCATTCGATTGAATCATGCGGCACCGTAGACGGCCCGGGCCTTCGCTACGTTGTCTTTATGCAAGGCTGTTTATTACGGTGCCAATATTGCCATAACGCCGATACGTGGGAAATCGGCAAAGGGAAAGAGATGACGGTCGAAGAAATCATCACCGATTTACAAACGTATCTCCCGTTTATTCAGACCTCCGGCGGCGGCATTACCGTCAGCGGCGGCGAACCGCTTTTACAGATCGATTTTTTAATTGCGCTATTTAAAGAATGCAAACAACTTGGCATTCATACGACGATCGATACATCCGGAGGCTGTTATACGACGGAAGCATCGTTCCAACGAAAACTAGAGGAATTGCTTAAATATACGGATTTAATTTTGCTCGATTTAAAACATATCGATGAAAAAAAACATCGCAAACTGACCGGGAAAACGAACACCCATATTTTACAGTTTGCCAAGCTCTTATCAGAAAAACGAATACCGGTTTGGATTCGCCACGTACTCGTTCCGACGATTACCGATAACCAAGAAGATTTGCGCCGGCTTGCCGCGTTTATTCGGACGTTGAACAATGTAGAGAAAATTGAAATTCTCCCTTATCATAAATTAGGAGTATATAAATGGAAAGAACTCGGGCTTGCTTATCCGCTCGAAGGCATTGAATCGCCTTCTGAAGAAACGGTTCAAATGGCGTACAACATTTTGCAAGGAAGCACTCCTCTTACATCGTAAGAGGGGGATTTTTATGCAAGTCCCCAAACACATTTCTAACCGAAATATAAAAAGGCTTATGAGAAGGGATTTTTCCCTTATTCATAAGCCTTTTCCAGAGGGAAGGTGAGGGATCTATTATACTCCTTTAAACGCTTGTCGGTAAATGTCTGCCAAGTCACTGACAAGCGGGAGTTTCGGATTGGCTGTTGTACATTGATCTTCGAAAGCGAGTTCGGCTAATTTATCGACTTTACTTTCGAATTCTTGTTTGCTGACGCCGCATGCTTCAATGCTCAATGGAATATCCAATTCTCTTGCCAGCTTAATGATCGCTTGGATGAGGCTTTCGACGCCTTCTTCGGTTGTCCGCGCCGGCAAGCCGAGCATTCTTGCAATTTCCGCATAACGCTGATCCGCTACGAAATATTCGTATTTCGGGAACGCGGTAAATTTTTTCGGCTTCGTTGCGTTATAGCGAATGACGTGCGGCATTAAAATCGTATTGGCGCGTCCGTGAGGAATATGGAATTCTGCACCGAGTTTGTGCGCTAAACTATGGTTAATGCCTAAAAACGCATTCGCAAACGCCATGCCTGCGATCGTTGACGCGTTATGCATTTTTTCGCGAGCTAATTCATCGTTGCCGTTTTTATATGCTCTTGGCAAGTATTCGAATACAAGCTGGATCGCTTTCATCGCCAAACCGTCTGTATAGTCGTTCGCCATGTTGGACACATATGCTTCGATCGCGTGTGTTAACACGTCCATGCCTGTATCGGCTGTCACATGCTTCGGCAGCGTCATGACAAATTGCGGGTCGACAATCGCTACATCCGGCGTTAATTCATAGTCTGCCAATGGATATTTAATGTTATTTTCTTTATCGGTAATAACCGCAAATGATGTAACTTCTGAACCGGTTCCGGACGTTGTCGGAATCGCCACAAATTGCGCTTTTTGGCCGAGCTTCGGATATTTGAAGACACGTTTGCGAATATCTAAAAATTTTTGTTTTAATCCGTTGAAGTCTGTTTCCGGATGTTCATAGAATAACCACATCGCTTTCGCTGCGTCCATCGCTGAACCGCCGCCAAGCGCGACGATCACGTCCGGTTGGAAGCTTCTCATCATCTCGGCGCCTTTCATGACTGTAGTGAGCGATGGATCCGGTTCGACTTCCGAGAAAATTTCACAATGGACGTAGTCCGGACGTTTCCGTAAATAGTAGAGCACTTTATCGACATATCCAAGTTTCACCATGCCCGGGTCTGTTACGATAAACGCTTTTGAGATATTTGGCATTTTCGCTAAATATTGCGTTGAATTTTTCTCAAAATAAATTTTTGGCGGCACTTTAAACCATTGCATATTGACCGTCCTTTTCGCCATTTTCTTAATGTTAATGAGATGAATCGCCCCTACGTTCGTTGATACAGAGTTTCCGCCAAACGTACCGCAACCGAGCGTTAACGATGGAATGTAGGCGTTATAAATGTCGCCGATTGCTCCTTGCGAAGATGGTGCATTCACGATAATCCGTCCGGCTTTCATCCGTTTTCCAAATTCGGTAATAACATCTTGGTCATCAGAATGGATGACAGCAGAGTGGCCTAATCCGCCGAACGCTAACATTTCTTCGCAACGTTTTAATCCTTCTTCTGTATTGTTCACTTTATAGCAAGCTAACACAGGGCTTAATTTTTCGCGAGAAAGCGGATATTGCGGACCGACACCTTTTAATTCGGCAACGAGAATTTTCGTGTCTTTCGGTACGTCGACACCAGCCATTTTCGCAATTTCATACGCTGGTTTTCCGACGATGTCCGGGTTGACTGCGCACGTATTTTCGTTAATGACCAATTTCTCTACTTTTTTCTTTTCTTCTTCGTTTAAGAAATAGCAACGGTTGTCGATCATTTCTTTTTTCACTTGATCGTAAATCTCTTTATCGATGATAACGGCTTGCTCGGAAGCACAAATCATTCCGTTATCAAACGTTTTCGATAAAATTAAATCGTTCACTGCGCGTTTGATGTTCGCTGTTTTTTCGATATAGCAAGGCACGTTACCAGGCCCCACCCCTAACGCTGGTTTTCCTGAGCTATATGCCGCTTTCACCATTCCTGCACCGCCAGTCGCTAAAATGAGCGAAACGCCTGGATGCGTCATTAATTGTTGCGTCGCTTCTAATGAAGGGGTTTCAATCCATTGGATGCAGTGTTCTGGAGCGCCTGCCTTAATCGCGGCGTCGCGCAACACTCTTGCCGCTTCGCTGCTGCATTTTTGCGCCGATGGATGGAACGCAAAAATGATTGGGTTGCGTGTTTTAATAGAAATAAGCGACTTAAACATGGTCGTTGATGTTGGGTTCGTTACCGGTGTAACGCCAGCAATGACGCCAACCGGTTCAGCGATTTCCACAATCCCTTCATGCGGGTTTTCGCGGATAATGCCAACTGTTTTATCGTATTTAATATTGTGGTATATATATTCTGTCGCGAAAATGTTTTTAATAATTTTGTCTTCATATACACCACGTTTTGTTTCCTCTACCGCCATTTTTGCTAATGGCATATGCTGATCGAGCCCAGCTAACGCCATTTCTTTGACAATTTTATCGATCGTTTCTTGGTCGTAGTTGCGGAATTTTTCTAGCGCTTTTTGGGCATTTGCGACAAGCTGGTCAATCATTTTTGTCACTTCAATTTTTTTGTCTAATACCTTTTCTTCCACCGCCATGTTGATTCCCTCCTATCTTTTTGTGAAAAATTTCACAATTAAGAAGAAAAATTTTAGATGAGAAATCTCTCATCCACCACACTTTCATTATAAACGATTGGCTCGTATTTAGATATGTCAAATTTGTGAAATATTGAGCAAACTTTTTCAGACGAAACGGGCTACCTTGAAAAATAGCCCGCCTTTTTATTCGCAAACAAGGTTTCGCGCAATTTTGGTAAATGAAATATCATTATACATACGCGTAGTTCGTTTAATAATAACAACATAATTTACTGTCCATATATTTTAAGAAGGAATATCGTCTCCGTCTTCAAACATCATCGCTTCAAACTCATCACCGATCATTTCTTCAAAACTCTCCAATGTATATGAAAAATCTCTCCACTCGCAAACAATCATAACTTTCACTCCTACCTGCTGTTTGATTTTATTGTAATACGTTTTTCATCCCATCATGCACGATACTATTGAACAAATCATGAATCTTGCTTTGCCTTGTACGCCTGACGCGGATGATTCGGTTGCTCTGGATACTTCAGCTGAATTTTTCCTTCTTCTAATAGTTTGGCTAAATAGTTATTTCGCAATCCATCCGATGTTCGGTCCAATAAATGAGCCAATTCTTTTAGCATGAGCGGCCTGATTGCACAAAGCTGCAAAATGATTTGTTCCATTATATTTGGATGAAGCCTTTTTTTCTTACGCGCCGTTTCTGCTATTCGCCATAATGCTTCATCCGCCTCTTCACAATCATACCCGTTTCCGTTATTTACGGACTTCAGTCGTTTATTTATGGAGTTTGGTTCGTTGTTTACTGATTGACCTTTTTTATCTACGGAGTTTAGTTCGTTGTTTACGAAGTACAAGTCGTTATTCATAGAGATCGCCATACTATCTATGGAGTTTGGTTCGTTATTTATAGAGTTAAAATCGTTATTTATGAAGTCTCGTTCGTTATTTACGGAGTCGTCCGTATCCTCTTCCAGCTCATTGTCGATCCCATCGCTCACATTCTGTATCATCGAACTATGATCATCTGTTTCAAATGATGCCGCTGTTTCATCTGGAAAAACCACATCGTATCGCTTCATCGTCAATGTTAAAATCGTGCGTTCCGGATCGGCTTGTTGAAAAAACTCCGGCTGCTTCCATTGACGATATTTCCACATCGACTCAATATAATTCAATCCCGATCCAGCCCGTCTACAAAGACCGATTAAAATAAACATTTTAAATAAATTCGGATTGCGCAAATGGCTCATTCCGCCAACCCAAGCGGATTCAATAGGAATGCGGAGCAAGCCAGGATTCGAAAAACGGTATATATCTGACTCTTTTTCAATGACAATTCCCCCTTCTCTTGAATAATCAGCATGAACTAACGAATTGACCACAGCTTCGTGCAGCGCCGAACGTAAAGGATCGTCGTAGTCAACTATGTTGTCCATCACTTTAAAATAAAAATCATACACATTTCCTGACCATGTTCCGTCTTGGGAAGTAAACCGCTTTGTCCAACCGTTTATCGCAAAAGCTCCTGAATTTTCTCGATACTCAAGAAAATATTGCGGTAATACTTCCGTAATGATTCGCTCTTCGCTAAACATCAGAAGCCCGGCAACTGTAACCCCTTCTTTACTGCTGTTTCTCAGTTTTCCCCACGCACCAATTTTGTATAAAAATTCTTTCGTCTCAAGCCCGTTCCAAGGGTGATGAGGCTTCACCGTTGCGAATTTCTCACGATAATGTTTTACAGATTCGAAATTCAATTCGTTTAATCCGTAATGTTCCAGAATGAAATTATCCGACAATGTAAGTGATTGTTCATCCGAAAGATTTGTATATTTGTTCACTTCCAATCTCCCTCTTACATTATTTTATGAAAATAAAACCGTTTGTCTCTGCTTCTTATTTTACCACCTTTCTTATTTATTGCGGGCGGCGGCAAAAAAGAAAATGGAACGACTTGTCCATCAATAGGGATAATTTTTTTATTTTAAGGAAATTTATGTATATAGTCTAAATGATGAGGAGGTTATTCACCATGCACTCTCTCCCGCTATCTGTTGAACCGTACTGGCGAACGTCTGTTGCAATTCCATTTTTTCCACCGTTAACAGAAGACATCCATGCTGATGTGGCGATCGTCGGCGGCGGAATTTCCGGAATTACAACCGCTTATTTGCTCACGAAAGCAGGGGTCAAAGTTGCGATGATCGAGGCCGATCGCCTATTAAACGGAACAACGGGGCACACAACAGCTAAAATTACCGCTCAACACGATCTCATCTATGATGAGTTCATCCATCATCTTGGCAAAGAAAAAGCAAGGCTGTACTATGAAGCGTGTACAGAAGCATTGCAGTTTATAAAGACAACCATCCAAGAACAACAAATCGACTGCGATTGGGCAGAAGAGGATGCATACATTTATACAAACTCAGACGCATCAATGAGCAAGCTGATCAATGAATGGAAAGCATATGAAAAGCTTGGCATTCATGGAGAATTCGTGGAAACGATTCCGCTTCCGATCGCTGTCAAAGCAGCGCTCGTTATGAAACAACAAGCGCAATTCCATCCTTTGAAATATTTGCAAAAACTCGTAGAAACGATTGTGCAAAAAGGCGGAATGATTTATGAACATACTCCTGCGCGGGATGTGGAACAAGGAGAAATGTTAACGGTTATTACAAGACATCATAAACGGCTGACGTGCCAACATCTCATCGTTTGTTCCCATTTTCCGTTTTATGACGGCGGGTTTTATTTTTCAAGAATGTATGCCGAACGCTCATACGTGTTGGCTGTGCAAATCGACGGACATTATCCAGGCGGCATGTACTTAAGCGCTGATGAACCGAAGCGGTCAATCCGCTCTGCGAAAGCGGCCAACGGTAGCGAACTCCTTCTTATCGGCGGGGAAAGCCATAAGACAGGACAAGGCGTGCCGACAATCCGGCATTATGAGGCGCTCCAGTCTTTTGCGTCCGACTTATTTACAGTGACGTCGATTCCTTACCGATGGTCTGCCCAAGATTTAACAACATTGGACAAAGTGCCGTACATCGGCAAGATGACCGCCAACACCCGAAACGTCTATGTCGCGACAGGATATCGAAAATGGGGGATGACAAACGGGACAGTCGCAGGGTTGCTATTAACCGACTTGATCACGGGACGGGACAACCGATATCACGACCTTTATACGCCATCGCGGTTTTATGCTGACCCAAGCGTCAAACATTTCATTACACAAAATTTGGATGTCGCGAAGCATCTCATCGAAGGAAAAATCGAAATGGCCGTTCGCATGCCGAACGACCTAGCTAACAGCGAAGGCGCTGTTGTCCTTGTCAACGGCAAACGGGCAGGTGCCTATAAAGACGAAAACGGGACATTGTCCGTCGTCGACACGACGTGCACGCATATAGGATGCGAACTCGAATGGAACAGCGGCGACCGCACATGGGACTGTCCTTGCCACGGCTCCCGCTTCTCCATCCACGGCGATGTCATCGAAGGGCCGGCGAAACAGCCGCTTACAAAAATGAAATGTCAGGAATCATAGCAGTCGCAACGATTTGCGGCTGAAAGAGGCGGTCTCGGTCATGACGGAGACCGCTCTGTTTTCATGAACAAACGCTCGGACACTCATGACTTGAGTTATGATCTGTTGATGTTCATGCCGATGTTTAGTAGCGCCGCTATATGACGAGCCGTCCGCTCCACATAGCAAGCAGCCTGATCGATCGCTTTCGAAAGCGGCATAACCCCTGGCACAATGCTGTAGAGAGCGTCGATTCCGTACTGTAAGACGATGTCGCTATCGTCTGACAACGAGCCAGCCAAAGCGATAACCGGAATCCTATGCTTTTTCGCCGCCTTCGCGACACCGACCGGTGTTTTTCCATATATCGTTTGACCGTCGATCCGCCCTTCACCTGTCATAACAAGCGACGCGCCTTCAACTTTCTTGTCAAACTGAACCGCCTCTAACACAATGTCAATCCCTCTTTTTAGCTCCGCATCGAGAAACGCTAACAAACCGGCGCCAAGCCCACCCGCTGCACCGGCGCCGGGAACGTTGACTTGTTTTCCGAGCGTTTGAGCAATAACTTCTGCATAGCGTTGTAAATTTTCGTCCAGCTGTCGCACCATGTCCGGCGTCGCCCCTTTTTGCGGCCCAAATACAACCGAGGCTCCTTGTGGCCCTGTTAACGGATTATCGACATCGCATGCCACTTCCACTCTGACGTGTTTCAGTCTCGGGTCAAGCTGCGACACATCGATTTTCGCCAGTCGCGACAAGCTTCCTCCACCAAAAGCGAGTTCTTGCCCATCTCCGTCTAACATCCTTCCGCCGAGCGCCTGCACCATCCCTGCGCCGCCGTCATTTGTGGCACTCCCACCGATGCCGATGATCATATGTTCCACACCGCAGTCAAGCGCCGCCCGAATTAATTCCCCTGTCCCTCTCGTTGTCGCAATCAGCGGGTTCCGCTTCTCGTGCGGAACAAGATGCAACCCGGAAGCAGCCGCCATCTCGATCACCGCTGTTTTTCCGCCCCCAAGCAAGCCAAAAAAAGCATTAACTGGATCCCCTAACGGCCCTGTTACTTTTTTTTCGACGATCTTGCCACCTGTCGCATCTACAAGCGCTTGCACCGTACCTTCGCCGCCATCGGCCATCGGGATTTTCACATATTCCGCGTCTGGAAATACGCGGCGAAACCCTCTTTCAATGGCATTAGCCACTTGAAACGCCGACATACTTTCTTTAAATGAATCAGGCGCAATGACAATTTTCATCGTTTTCGCTCCCCATTTCTTAAAAATCTGTATCAACTATCTTTCAGTCATTTTTATCAAATCACATCATCTATTCTTATGTCCAGCAAACAAAATGCTGGTCCCGCCATCTGGAACCAGCACGTCGTTTTTATTCTTTCATTTGCCCAACAGCCTTTTTAACTATCAATGTTTCTTTCGCTACATTCGCAAAACTCTTTCTAGTTTCCGATCCGATTTTACGGTATTCGATGCGGGACGGATCCAACCCATATCCTAACGACCCGTATACGTTTCCTTGGCGCGGCTCGATCAATTCGGTTTGCTGGTAATAAAGCCTTGGCGTCTTCCAAAGCGCCCATAACGCTTGGATCATCGGCATTTCGTGGTAGCGATCCGGCCACATCTTTTTGATATGTTTTTTCACTAACGGATAATATTTCGAGCTCATACTTGGGAACAGATGGTGCTCTGTATGATATGAAAAATTAAAGTGAAGTACATCGAGCCATTTCGGAACCGTAACAGATAGGCTGTTGGCAAGCGGGTCGTTTACTGGGACTAACGGATTTAAGCGATGGTTCGTGGAAATATAGCTCATTACAATGAAGTTGGCAATCAATAGCGGCAGCAAAAAGATAAAGAACCAATTGGCAAATCCGACGACAAACAGCAAGCCAATCCATGTCGCCCACGGCAATAAAAACTGAAAGAAAACAACGCCGCGGTTTTTAGGCTGAAAATCTTTCAGAAAATAAAACAACATTCTTATCGAATGAAGCGTAAACGTAATCGCTAACGAACTAAATGCGAAAAATGCCCGGATGGGAAACGGAATTTTATACACCCAGCGCAGCATCCGGCTTCGCGCTAATTTTTCCAACCCTGGCCATGCATCAGGATCTTTCTCTTCATCTTGCGTATGCGCATGATGCGTCACATTGTGCCATTTTCTCCATAGCTTTGGACCTGTGCATAGCGGCCAAAACGCAACCGCTCCGAGAAAATCCCGCAACCACGGCGTCCGCACGACGGTACCGTGCAAAATCTCATGTCCTAAAAATCCTAACGCTGCAAAACTGAACCCTAACACGACAGAAATGAGCGTATTCCATATCGGATGAAGATCCAGTAAAGAAATGGCGAGAATGCCACTAAGCGCTATAAGCAAATACATAAGACCACCGAAAAGGCGCGAAGGAACAGGCTGGAACGCTTTCTTCGGCAAATGCGGAGACAGTTTCGCCGCATACCAGCCAAACGAATGAAACTCTTTCATTTCATGACTCCTTTCAACTTAAACCTTTTGCCTGCAAAAAAATTGACAAAAGGTGCGAAACCAACATAAATTGCAATCTTCTGAAAAAAAAAAAACTTATATTGTGATTCGCTACTTTTGTTCCATCCTAACACCTTTCCGCTCGTCCTGTCAATCTTTTTTATTACTAGGTATTATTATTTAATACTAATTCTCGACAAACTGACAGGCTTTTCTAACAACAGCAACAAAAAAGCTTGTTATAGCGCGATTTATAGTACGGCTTCCCATTTTTTATTTCCTTTACTATAGTGACGAATCTCATGACATCATTACTGTCAAACAGGCTATCCCTTATGCCACGTATAGCTGTTTTTGATTTTATTTAACAATGAGGAATGTATTTATGCAGATGTTCTTTTTGCCGAACAATGGTCTTTTTCGCTAATATACTTTTTGTGAACATAAGGAGATGTCATCACTGAAAGCATAGCCCCGTAATCAAGGGAGAATCTTACTTCATCGCCTAGCTTTAAATCCATATTTTTTGTATCAAGAATAATATGATCACTGCTTGAACCGAGTATTTCAACAGGCAGAAGCGGAGTCAATCCGCTTACTAATACGTCTTGCCGTCCCATTCCGACAATAGCGCGGCGAATGATTCCACGCTCTTTAAAAGATACCGTCTCACCAAATGCATTTCTTCCCCGGTCTCCAAACGGTACAGATGGCTTTAATTTCGATTCAATCACTTCAGCAACTAGGCAGAACGCATCTTGATACAGCCCAGGAATGGGTGTTCCATTGACCGTTTCCCTCCCTAAAAAGATGGACTCTCCAAGGCGAATATGATTAATCATTCCGACGTCTTTTGTCTGTTTCAACCAATGGTAGTTAGCTGAATTGCCACCCGAAACGTATGGGAGGAATAAAGAAAATTGTTTTTGCACTCGCTTTACTAGGGAAGAGAATTCGTGCATTTTTTGTTCGGTCGGAATGACACCGCCAAAGCAGGCAAAGTTCGTGCCAAGACCGACAATTTGAATTCCCGGCAGTTTCAGAACTTCCTCAATAAAAGCGGGAACATCTTTGATCATAATTCCCTCTCTTAAATCGCCCATTTCGACCATTAAAATAATCGAATGCACTTTCTGTTGCTTCACCGCTTCCGCCGACAAAGCCCGAATCACTTCAAGCTCTGTGTTCATACTGATATCGGCAAACCGAACCACCTGCTCGACTTCACTTAGCGCAGGCGTGCGCAATAACATATATGTGGCATTCAATTGGGCCGATTTCAGCTTTTGGATGCGGGAAATTTTTGTGTCCGCTAGGCTCGTAATGCCGCTTTCAATTAAAACTTTGGCGATCTCAAGGCTAGCGCCAACTCCTTTGACTACCCCAGTAATTTGAATTTCTTTCTCCTCATATAATTTTTTTAGCACTCTGGCATTATGGCGAATTTTTCTTAGATCGACTTCTACTCTTGGGGCGATTTCCTTCCTCATACAGCCACCCCGGATTTCCGCTTATTTTGTAAAGAAGGAAAATATTCAATGAGGCGATTTATCACTTTATCAGGTCCCATTTTTAACACGTCCGTAACTGGCATCCGGAACTTTTGTTCGTACTCGACGATCGTTTTCTGTAATTCATCGTCGGACATGCCCTCATGATTCAATGTAATGGCGATCACTTTCGTTTGACCGAAATGTTCGATCAAGTCGATTTCACTTTGGACGGTCGGCATTGTCATAAAAGGAAAATCGCCTAACACTTTCCTTTTTGGAGGATGTTGTAAAATGACGGCTTTCGGTCTTGCCCCTTTTAAAATGCCGCATGAACTTACATAAGCAGGGTGGCTTAATGCGCCTTGCCCTTCCACAATAATGATATCAGGCTTTTCGATTTCGTTCGCTCTGACAATTTCTCTTTCTAATTCGCCGATCATATACTGAAGCGGGAAAGCATCCATGGCAAATCCGTAGGAAGCGCCTTGAATGAGCCCAGTTTGTCCGGTTGCGATAAAGGCGGTGCGATATCCCCGTTCTTGCAGACGTTTATCAATCATCATGGCGGTTGTCCGTTTTCCGCATGCCCCGTCTGTGCCAAGCACAGCAATAATCGGCGTCCTCACTTGCAAAATGCGGCCGGTAAATAGCGTCCATTCTTTTTTCGGTCTCGGCTTGCGAATATCGCGAATCTCTACCCCATATTGTTGGGCGATTCTCATCATTTCTTCATCTTCTGTAAGAAATTCCTGAAGCGGGTTAATGATATTCATTCCAGCTTCCATTGCATTGATAATGACTTGTCGTTCTTCTTTTTTGAGAAAAGCATCAGCAGGAGCAATGCCAAGGATAAAGTAGTTCGGTTTTTCTTTTGAAGAGGCAATCGCTTCTTGAAGGTCTCTACAAATAGGAATTCCGTTTCTTTTTTGATCTAAAAATTCCCCAGAATCTTGGCCGGCTTTCGAGCTGTCAATCACCGCTGTAATCTCGTACATTCCTGAATTGCGAATCAATCCGTTTGCTGTCTTTCCATCCATGGAGCCAAATTGATTTTCACAGTAAACAATGGCATATTTCTTCATCAGAAATCCCCCCATTTTTTATGTGAAATCAATTTTTTCCATGAAAAAGAACATCTTGACCGTTCCTAAAATAACCTTTAGAAAAGAAAGATGTTCTTTCATTCTTGAAACATAGTTGTCCTATTGATAATTATAATAAATTTAGCGAAAAATGTAAAATAGTTTGCCGGGTTCAGATAACAAATGAAGAGATCACTGCTCCTCAAAGGATATCCAAAAAATCATTCAGATATATACACCAATAACTTACTCGTATCGATAACGAGGTTCGAAGCACTTAAGAAATCAACCCCTAAGATGCCATCAAGATCTAGGTTATCAATTTTATTAAAATCATAAAATAACGACAAAGATTTTAATAAAATTGTTTATATGATGATAACATATTACCAGATCAAAAATAACTATTTTTATAAAAATTTTGGTTCATCACCACAACATGTACTTGACAAGCAAGGCGTTTGCGTGAACCGCTATGTATCAAAACATTAATTTCCCTCATTTTTCCTTCTAGTCACAAGTAAGAAATGTTCTGAAACAGTCAAGCACAACTTTTGGTGAAGAGCCCAGAGGAAAAGCTTTTTGAACAGGCTTTATTAGTTATTTTACATAATTACTAAGGAAGTTTTTAGATACAATAAACATTCAATAAAAATGGTTGAAGTGATAATATATTGAGCAAATGATGCTATAAAACTTTTCCTACAAGCAAGTCATTGATTAAGGAAGCATCTCGATTCAATTACATATCATAATTTTTCTCGTACTGAATGGGTGTATGGATAAGACTCACATATACAATGATGAAACTTTAACACCATTTTTATAGTTGAAGGAAGTGAAAAAGAATGAGCTTAGAGGCTTTAAACAAACAAGTGAAAATCGATCTTTCCTATCTCGCCTTCGGAGGTCCAAACTGGGTGCGCCCGCTCAGCCATCCTGAAGGGCATGTTTATGATGTCGTGATCGTCGGCGGCGGCCAAAGCGGTTTAGGTGCAGCTTTCGGTCTTTTACGCGAGCGAATATCCAACATTCTCGTGATTGACGAGAACCGGGAAGGCTTGGAAGGACCATGGGAAACCTACGCCCGCATGGTGACTTTGCGAACACCTAAGCATTTGACCTCCATCGACCTTGGAATTCCTTCTCTAACCTTCCGCGCTTGGTGGGAAGCGCAATTCGGATCGGAAAGTTGGGAAGCGCTGGACAAAATTCCTCGGGGAGACTGGATGAACTATTTGCGCTGGTTTCGAAAGGTTCTCAATCTGCCCGTCGTTAATGAAGTGAAGTTGAAGTTGATTGAGCCAACTGATGAAGGGATTCACCGACTTCATATTGAAGGAAAGGGTGCACCATCGGACAGATTATTGGCGCGAAAGGTCATTTTAGCCACGGGAATTCAAGGCGGCGGCGAATGGCATGTACCTCCTTTCATTGCCGAAAAATTGCCGCGTCATTTATATGCCCATTCCTCAGAAGCAATTGATTTTAAAGCACTAAGAGGGAAAAAGATTGGAATTCTGGGTGGCGGAGCATCTGCCTTTGATAATGCGAATTTCGCCCTATCAGAAGGTGCTGCGGAGGTTCATGTCTTTGTCCGTCGCAATGAATTGCAACGTATCAATCCGATTCGCCATATGGAAGTTTCCGGCTTAATCGAACGTTTCCAAGCTTTATCGGACGCCGATAAATATGCGGTTATTGCTCATTTCTTTAAATATAATCAACCGCCGACTAATGATACCTTTGAACGCGCAGCCTCATGGCCCGGTTTTCATTTGCACTTAGGTGCACCGTGGCTTAATGTTGAAGCTACAGATAAAGGGGCAGTAGTGACCACTCCTCAGGGCAAGTTCACCTTTGATTTCTTGATCATCTGTACTGGTCTCGTCACTGACCCGGCTTTGCGTCCGGAGTTGAGGCTTGTTGAAAGCCACATTGCTCGATGGGGCGACCGCTATAATCCCCCTGAAGAGTTGGCCAATCCTTTGCTTGATGCCCACCCTTATCTCAGCCCCGGTTTTGCTTTTTTAAGCCGGGATGAAAAGGGCAAAAAGCTCCTGTACGGACTTTTCGCTTTTAACTATTCGGGTTTGATCAGTTGCGGCATTACAGCATCTGCTCTTTCCGGCTTGAAATATGGGATTCCGAAGCTCGTGTCAGCAGTAGCAGATCAACTTTTCTTCGACGATCGCGAAGAAATACTGAAAGACTTCTTTGCCTATAGTGAAGTCGAATTTGTCGGTGAATGGACTAAAACGGATTAAGAAAAGTTGCATTTTTTACCGAATTGCATATAATTAGCGACATGATTACTGCTAAAAATAACAGGGTTAGAGTTACTTTGCGATTGTTTTTCCTAGAAATGCAAAGTAGATCTAACTCTTTTGAGATTTTACCATATATTAGAGCAAGATCACGAATAGAATATACAAAAAAGCTTCGCTTGCCGTTTTACGACAAACCATAATTCAATCCTTTGCTTTATCACTATTTATGATACGGTTCCCCCCGATTAATCCGGAACGCTCGGTAAATTTGTTCAAAAAGAATGAGCCGCATAAGCTGGTGCGGGAACGTCATTTTGGAGAACGACAATGATTCGTTCGCCCGTTGCATCACTTTTTGACTTAGACCGAGCGAGCCGCCGATAATAAAAACGATTTTGCTTTTGCCGTAAGTGGCGAGCTTGTCCAAGCTTTCCGCAAACTCTTCCGAAGACTTCATCTTTCCTTCAATAGCTAATGCGATCACATGCGCATCATCGGCAATTTTCGCTAAAATACGCTCCCCTTCTCTCTCTTTTACTTGTTCCATCTCCTGCCCGCTTAAATGTTCCGGTGCTTTTTCATCGGGAACTTCGATCAATTCGATTTTCGCATATCCCGACAACCTTTTGACATATTCCTCGATCCCTTGTTTTAAATACTTTTCTTTTAATTTGCCAACAGAAATAACAGTAATATTCACAAACCATCCCCACTTTACAAACAAGTTATCAACAATATTTATCCACATATACACATAGTGTATCCACATATAGTATTAAAAACGTTCGTTCCCTACTATATATTCCGCTCGTTTGGAACAAAATTTACACACTTCCTCCTTGTTATCCACAGAAATACGGGAAAATTCCGGCGCTTGCTCCGTTTTATCCACATAGACGTCAATTGCAAGCTCAATATGCTCCTTACAACAAGCAATCATCTTCAACCCCCCTTATTCACTTGTGGACAAAGAAAAACAGGAGCGCCTCTTCCCGCTCCTTGTTTCCCTTCTTATCCACATGATTAGAACGATTCTTTTGCCAGCTTCATCGTCACCGTTTCTTTTTTTCCATCCCGATAAAATGTCACTTTCATTTCATCGCCAATCGTCTTTTTCGTATACAAATACTTTCGCAGATCAAGCACATTCGTAATTTTTTGGCCATCTAATGCAACGATGACATCAAACTGTCTTAATCCTGCTTGCGCCGCCGGAGATCTTGGCACCACTTGAATAATGGCAACTCCTTCTGTCACATTTGGCGGCAAATGCAACGTCTCTTGCAAATGATAAGAAGGAATGTCGCTTAAGGACCGAAGCTCTACCCCCATATATGGACGGCGTACTTGTCCGTATTTTTCTAAGTCGGAAATAATCGGACGTGCTGAGTTGATTGGAATGGCAAAGCCGATTCCTTCTACCGCCTCTTGGGCAATTTTCATCGAGTTAATGCCGATCACTTGCCCTTCAATGTTCACGAGAGCGCCGCCGCTATTCCCTGGATTGATAGCCGCATCGGTTTGCAGCACTTCTGCATTCCAATCCGGTAATCCATCTTGGTCCAAATCGACTTCGATCGTCCGATTTTTCCCTGAAATAATTCCTTGTGTCACTGATCCAGCAAATTGAAGGCCAAGCGGATTTCCGATCGCCACGACCGGCTCGCCTAGCTTCACAGCGTCGGAGTCGCCAAACTCCGCCACTTTTTTAACATGCTTCGCATCGATTTCAAGCACCGCTAAATCTGTTAACGCATCGCTTCCTAATAATTTGGCACGCACGCGCGTCCCATCTTTTAAGCTCACTTCTAACTGGCTCGCATTTTCCACTACGTGATGGTTCGTAACGATGAATGCTTTTCCGTCTGCTTTTTTATAAACGACCCCTGACCCTGTTCCAGCTTCGCCGCCTTGCGACCAAAAGTTTGCTTCTTGAATATTGACGACGCCGACAACGGCATCGGATACTTTATCAATCGCTTTTGTTACTTGTGAAACGACGTTGACCGATACATTTTCTTGAACAGTCGGCTTATTCCCCACCGTTCCCTCATTTTCCGTCTGTCCGCCCCCTTTTGGCGTCACAGAATAAGGCAAAACATCCCACTTTGAAAGCGCCGGGATCGAAAACGTCACTAATAACGCCCCTAAAACGGCCCCAACTAATGCAGCGAAAAATGTGCCGCGGCGATTTCCTTTTTGTTTTTGCCGGTATTGCTCATAATGATCGTCGTAATAGCCCATCAACAGCTCACCTGTCCTTTCTCTACCAAATACGTATCGATCCTCTATATATTATAATGCTTGCTCTTCACAAAAATCCATTTTGAACACATTAGCCCATCCTTTCCAAAATTGCGTTTACACATACGCTAATTTTGTTGGAATTTTCGGATCGGTATCATAAAGATGGAACTGCTCGCCAATCACAAACCCTTTGCTTGCCAGCATTTGCTCCACTGTCATTCTCGCTAATTCTTTCATATTGTTATCTTGGCTTAAGTGCGCCAAATAAATTCGTTTCGTTTGATCACCGATCACATCCGCTAACGCTAACGCAGCATCTTCATTTGACACATGACCGACATCGCTCAAAATGCGACGCTTAATGTGCCATGGATAAGAACCCATTCGCAGCATTTCCACATCGTGGTTGCTTTCAAACACAAAAACATCGGCACATTTAATGATCCCTTTCATCCGATCGCTTACATACCCTGTATCCGTGATTAATACAAGCTTTTTTCCTTCATGGTGAAACACATAAAACATCGGTTCGGCGGCGTCGTGAGATACACCAAATGATTCGACATCTAAATCACCAAACGAACGAACAGCCCCGATAGGAAATACAAATTTCTGCTCAGTAGGAATTTCGCCAATCAATCCTTCCATTGCTTTCCATGTTTTTTCATTCGCATAAATCGGAAGCTGATATTTTCTCGCCAAAACTCCTAACCCTTTAATATGGTCACTATGTTCATGAGTCACTAAAATCGCCGTCACATCTTTTACATGACGGCCAATTTGTTGAAAAAGCTGTTCGATTTGCTTGCCGCTTAACCCCACATCGACAAGCAACCGATGTTTAGTTGTTTCGACATAAAAAGCGTTTCCCGTACTTCCACTGGCAAGGACGCTAAACTGCATCATCTCATTCACTCCAACACTTTTCCTTCATCATTAATAATTTGCCCTTCAAACGCATGAATAAAATAATCTTTCTTGCCGTTCACCACAATATGCCAAGTCGGCGTTAATACTTGCGAAGCGGTAAATTGCACAAGTGCATAATATCCGAGTTCGATCGTGGTGACGCGATCGCCCGGCTTTAAATAATCTTTCTTATACAGTGTTTCAATCGCTTTAATCGCTGGGATAATGTCTTGTTTTTTCTCATATTTTTCTAAATCGTCTAGCATTGTTTGTTCATAAGAAACGACTTCTTTTTTGTCATTTAAATGCAACAACAGCATGCTGCTGACATTTTTATAAATCATTTTGTTACCGTATTTTTGAAAGCAAATAATCGTCTGCGATTTTTCATCGAACGACCAAAACGCATAATTTTTCCCACCGATTATGTTTTGCTGCAAAAACTCATTCAAACTGTAAGGATCTTTAAAATTCGCAAGAGAAACCGGTTGAACAAACGTTGCTTGCAAAACAGGCTGATTGCTCGTCGTCACTTTTTGATTCGTCAATTTTTCCGTTTCTTCGCGGGTAAAAATCTTGCTTTTTCCGCTTACATACGATGCTTTCGTAATTTCTTTCGGGATCTCAACATACGTAATACCATTCGCTTCGAGTTGTTCTTCAATGGTCGTTTCTAAAATGACATCAAGCTGACTGCTGCTTCGTTTTTGCATAAACTGATAACCTAAAAAGAGATCGAGGATGAGAAAAGTAATAATAAAGATCGTCTTTGTCTTACTCCAATCCAATCGTATTCCCTCCTCGTATCTCGTTCGTTTCTTCTTTTACAGTAATTTTCCTCCACGTTCCATCATATAAATAAAACCATGCAGGCTCTAATACAACGACTTTTTCTCGTTCTGGATCTTTGACAAGCTCATATCCTAACGTAATTCCGCTTACAAATTCTTTTTTAAATCCTTTCATCTTTTCCAACTGTTGAATGACTTCTTGACCAGACAATAATTTAGTTGGCACGCTCACACGATCCGGAATTTCTAACCGGAATAACGGGCGTTGATACTTATTTACTTCATTCGTTCCCCATATTTGAATAATTTCAGACATCCCATAATCGTTAAAGGCAGGGTAATTGTTAACGAAGAGCCGAAACACGACTTTTCGTTTGTCACGATCCCATTCTGCAAAGTGATACATATCCGTCCAGCCGCCATGTTCATTGACAAAATCAATACTTTTTTGAATCAGCGTAGAACTCTCTTCGCTCGATTGGTTGATCGTGTTTTTCGCGGCTGGATTCACATATAACAATAATTTTTGCAAAAAATCAACATCCATCAATCTCGACCCATCCGTATATTCTTCACCGAACGTTACTATATCTTTTTTCACAAAACTTGGGTCGCTAAATAATGCTTCTTTAAATCTATCCGGATCGAGTTCATCCGTATAGTATTGCAGACGGTTCATCGTGATCTCTTTTTCTGGAAGAAAAAACGACTTTGTTTCACTCACATTATAAGCAAAATAGTGCGGGAAATTCTCCGCTTTTTCGTATAGTTGATTGATTTCTTCCATTGACACATCGTTCACTACGGCCTTGTATACTTTTCGATGATCGGTTGAAACAAAATACGCAACGAAATCTTGCCGCTGTTCAACAGGAATGACGATCGTATCAAAACTCACATCGTCCATTCCTCTATCATCGATTTGTAAAAGATCGCGATAAATATTCATCGGAATGTCATCAGGATAAATGATTTCGATTTTTCCTTTCCCATGAACAAATGATAAAAACTCTCCTTTTGGAATAGTGGATGAAATATTTTCAAAATCATCGAACGTCCACTTTTTTAGTTCTTTTAATAGCTTGTTGATTTCCGCTTCTTCAATAATCCCATAATGAGCCGCATTTTTATGAATCAGTATTTGCAAAGGACGAACAATCATCGATGTATCCACTTGCGTATTGCTGACGGGTACGTTTTGAATATATTCGTCATTTTGAATCACATCGTATTTCGGATGATACGTCCATAGTCCCCATGTGAATGCAATGCTTGTCAACACTAAAAACGTTAATATAATCGTTTTCACTATTTCATACTTCATCCCAGTCATCCTCTTGGATTCGCTCGAGTGGTAATGTAAAGAAAATCGTCGTTCCTTTATGCTCTTGACTTTTCGCCCAAATTCTCCCTCCGTGAGCCACGACTACTTCTTTGGCAATCGCTAATCCTAATCCCGTTCCACCGAGTTTACGTGAACGTGCTTTATCAACACGATAAAACCGTTCAAATACTTTAGACAAGTCCGATTTCGGAATGCCAACTCCTTCATCTGTGACGCTCACTAAAATTTCATCACTTAATTCTTTGATGCGAAACGTAATGTTACCGCCTTGAGGAGAATATTTTAATGCGTTTGAAATAATATTATCGAGCACTTGCGTAATTTTATCTTCATCAATTTCAATAAAAATCGCTTCATCAGGAATTTTTCGGATAAACGTAACGTTTTCGTTTTTCGTTAATTCAAAGCGGTCGATGACCTTATGGAAATACCGTGAAAAATTGACCCATGATTTATTAAGCTTATAATCTTTACTATCTAATTTTGAAAGCTGCAATAAATCATTCACTAATCGAATCATTCGCTCTGTTTCTGTTTGCGCTACTTCAATAAATCGCGGCGCAATGTTTTCATCTCTCCATAATCCTTCTCCGAGCGCCTCTAAATAGCTTTTCATCGTCGTTAGCGGCGTTCTTAGTTCGTGTGAAACATTCGCGACGAACTCTCTTCGCTCTTGATCGATTTTTTCTTGTTCTGTAATATCATGCAACACGACGATCAAGCCGTTCACAAAACCCGTTTCTTTTTGAATTACCGACAACGAGGCCCGCAAAATATATAGTTCTTCGTCGGTACTAAAGTCCAAAATGAGCGAATCTCGCTCTTCAATTAACGTTTCAAACGTATATTGCCCCTCCAGCCCGAGCACATCAATAATCGAACTCGAAAGCACTGTTTCACGTGAAACATTTAAAATATTTAATGCAGCATCGTTAATTAAAATGATCCGGCCACGCCGATCGGTTGCAATCACCCCGTCCGTCATATGGGTAAGCACAAGCGCTAGTTTTCTCCGTTCTCCTTCCGTTGTGGCCTGCGCTTCCTGCAATTTCTTCGTCAAGTTGTTAAACGTCATCGCTAGCTGACCGATTTCGTCGTATCCATACACTTTTACTTTACGAGAAAAATTTCCTTTCGTCATCGCTAATGCTTGTTTTCTCATATCTGAAATCGGTCGGGTGATTGTTCGGGATAGAAAAATCCCTAATACCGCTGTAATCACCAACGCAATCCCTGTCCCGGTAGCAAAAATCGCGTTGATTTGTTTCATTTGTGAAAACACGTTTTCCAACGAAGCGATGATGTAAATCGCTCCTTTAATTTCTCCGTTGAGCTTGATCGGCGTCGAAGAAATATACATCCGATGACCTGTTTTCGGATCAATTAACGTTCGATCCACCATTTCTCCCGTGACGAGCGCTCGTTTTACAAAAATTTCTGTCGCCCGTTTTCCGACAATGTTTTGCATATATGGATTCGATGTAGCGAGCACTTTGCTTTTATCATCAAGGACACGAACTTCTGATATATCTTGTGAAACAAAATCGTGAAGAAGGGAGCGAATTTCTTCTTCTAGCGTCGGACCTTTCGAATCGTGTTCTTTGCTCATCGCCTGCTCTACGTTATAAGCAAGCAATGTCACTCTCTCATTTAAAGAGCTTTTAAAATTTTGGACAAGCTGCGTTTCTAACTCCCTTACAAAATAAACCCCGATAATTTGCATTGCGACAAGAATTAATAGAACATAGATAAGCACAAATTTAAAATGAATCGAACGAAATGGACCTACTTTTTTCATGCTGTTTCTTTTACTCCTGTTCTGGATTGCGCAAATAATAACCGACACCGCGCCGTGTCACGATCCACGCCGGATGGGAAGGATTATCTTCAATTTTTTCCCGTAAGCGGCGAACGGTAACGTCTACCGTGCGGACATCTCCATAATAATCGTATCCCCATACTGTTTGCAGCAAATGCTCCCTTGTCATCACTTGTCCGATATGTTTGGCCAAATAATGAAGTAATTCAAATTCGCGATGGGTCAGCTCAATCATTTCTCCCCGTTTTAATACAACATACGCATCTGGGCGAATAACAAGCGAGCCAATGATAATTTCGTTCATATCATTATTTTCTTCCATCACATTTACACTCGGCTGATGGCGTCGCAAATTCGCTTTCACACGCGCTAACAATTCCCTTGTACTAAAAGGCTTCGTCACGTAGTCATCTGCTCCTAATTCCAAACCGAGCACTTTATCAATCTCGGAATCTTTCGCCGTTAACATAATGATCGGCATATCATACTTTTTTCGCACTTCGCGGCATACTTCCATGCCATCTTTTTGCGGAAGCATAATATCTAATAATATAAGATCAGGAATGATTTCTTCCACTTTTTGCAGCGCTTCGACCCCATCATATGCGCAAATGACTTCATATCCTTCACGCTGTAAATTAAACTGCAAAATATCAGCAATCGGTTTTTCATCGTCGACAACAAGAATTCGTTTTTCCATCATGATTCACATCCTTCCGTTATTGATGGATTCAAAAAGATACATACATTAATAATGTACCATGTTATGAACGCAAATTCACTTATTACCGATTGCCAATTCACAAAAAGAAAAGCATAGACACATGTTTGTATCTATGCTTCGCAAATATCGTGGTTAGGCATATACACTGCGAACGACATTCGTTTGTGAGCGGTCTGGACCGACAGAGAAAATCGATAACGGAATGCCGGTCAACTGCGAAATACGTTCTACATAATGACGAGCATTAGCCGGTAGTTCGTCTAAACTTTTAACGCCTGTAATATCTTCCGTCCACCCTGGAAGCTCTTCATATATAGGCTCACATTCTGCCAACACTTTTAAGCTTGCTGGAAATTCCTCGATGATTTGTCCTTTATAACGATAAGCCACACAAATTTTTAACGTTTCAATTCCCGTTAACACGTCAATAGAGTTTAATGATAAATCGGTAATTCCACTCACCCGGCGAGCATGGCGAACGACTACGCTATCAAACCAACCGACGCGGCGTGGGCGCCCTGTTGTTGTCCCGTATTCACGCCCGACTTCGCGAATGCGATCGCCAATTTCATTATGTAGCTCGGTTGGAAACGGACCATCACCGACGCGGGTCGTATACGCTTTCGCGACACCGACGACATGCTTAATTTTTGTCGGCCCTACGCCAGATCCGATCGTGACGCCGCCCGCAACCGGATTCGATGACGTTACAAATGGGTACGTTCCTTGATCGATATCAAGCATAACGCCTTGCGCGCCTTCAAATAATACGCGACGCCCTTCATCTAGCGCATTATTCAAGACAACCGACGTATCGCATACATATTTCGCAATCTGTTGGCCATATTCATAATACTCTTCAAAAATGTCCTCAAGCTTGAATCCTTCGACTCCATATACTTTCTCAAAAAGGACATTTTTCTCTTGTAAGTTACGAGCCAACTTTTCCTCAAATACTTCACGATCCAATAAATCTGCAATGCGAATGCCAATGCGAGCCGCTTTATCCATATATGCCGGACCGATCCCTTTTTTCGTCGTACCGATTTTGTTAGCTCCTTTTCGTTCTTCTTCTACTTCATCAAGCTTCAAGTGGTATGGCAAAATGACATGGGCACGGTTGCTAATGCGCAAATTATCAGTTGAAACGCCCCGTTCATATAAATATTGTAATTCTGCGACAAGCGCTTTCGGATCCACAACCATTCCGTTTCCGATCACACATATTTTATCTTTATAAAAAATCCCTGATGGAATGAGGTGTAATTTATATTTCTCTCCGTTAAACACAATCGTATGTCCTGCGTTATTTCCACCTTGATATCTAGCAATCACTTCCGCATTTTCGGATAAGAAATCCGTAATTTTTCCTTTTCCTTCATCTCCCCACTGCGTCCCGACAACGACTACTGAAGACATAGCGAGCACCTCCGCTTTACTCAATATAAACATAGTAAGTGTAGCACTTTTATTCGCTAAAGTCAACAAAACACGAACATTAAATAGATATTTTACTATTTTTATTCGTATACAGAGATAAAAAACGGAGCGTTCTATCTATATAAATACAACTGGGAGATTTAACTTATGGCGGACGAAAAAACAGCCACCCTATTTTTTCGACTGTCGGAGGCAAGTCTGTGACTTGCCTTCGTCACGCCTTCGCGTGACAGAGGACCGAACAACCAATCGTTTCACCGACAAATGTATTTGTCTGGAAACGTTGTTGTTCGGTCACCCGACAGTCGAAAAACACCGATTACTCCATAAAAGACGAAAACGTTAAAGTTCTAAATTGCATTTATATATGTAACGCTCCTTTCTCATTAAACCGATTTAAGCCCCAGGAGGGATTTGGGTATCATCAAACCGCCGTTCTAGGTTCACGAACTTATTGTACTCTTTAATAAAAGCGAGCTGCACCGTACCGACAGGACCGTTCCGCTGCTTCGCAATGATGATTTCAATAATATTTTTATTTTCCGAGTCTTTATCATAATAATCGTCACGATATAAAAACGCGACAATATCTGCATCTTGTTCGATACTTCCTGATTCACGAATATCTGACATCATCGGGCGCTTATCTTGGCGCTGTTCGACACTGCGCGAAAGCTGCGACAAAGCGATAACAGGCACTTCTAGTTCGCGGGCAAGCGCTTTTAACGAACGGGAAATTTCCGATACTTCTTGTTGACGATTTTCTCGATTTCTTCCGCTTCCTTGGATTAGCTGCAAGTAATCGATAAGCACCATTCCTAATCCGCTTTCTTGTTTCAGGCGTCGGCATTTCGCGCGAATTTCACTGACGCGAATGCTTGGCGTATCGTCTATATAAATGCCGGCATTCGATAAACTTCCCATCGCCATTGTCAACTTACCCCAATCTTCAGGGGTCAATTTCCCTGTGCGCAAATTTTGCGCATTAATGTTCCCTTCAGCACATAACATCCGCATTACCAGTTGCTGAGCGCTCATCTCTAAGCTAAAAATCGCCACATTTTCATTTGTTTTCGTCGCTACATTTTGCGCAATGTTTAGTGCAAAAGCTGTTTTTCCGACGGAAGGTCGCGCGGCGACAATAATTAAATCGCTTCGCTGAAACCCTGCTGTCATTCGATCGAGTTCTGTAAAACCGGTTGGGATTCCTGTTATTTCCCCCTTCCGGTTATGCAGCATTTCAATATTGTCATACGCTTGAACGAGTACATCTTTTATATTTTGAAACGTGCCAGAATGCTTCCGTTGCGATACTTCCATAATTTTCTTTTCTGCTTCATTTAACAACACATCAACTTCATCTTCGCGTGTATAACTATCTTGAGCAATCGACGTTGCGGTGCGAATCAATCGGCGCAAAATCGATTTCTCTTCGACGATGCGCGCATAATATTCGACGTTAGCAGCGGTTGGGACAGAATCCGCTAATTCGCTTAAATACGATACGCCCCCTACTTCTTCAAGCGTTTTTGCATCGGCCAGTTCTGCGGTTACCGTGACTAAGTCAACCGGTTCTCCTTTATCAACTACTTTTAACATCGCATGGAAAATTTTTTGATGGGCGGCACGATAAAAATCTTCTGGAATTAAAATTTCAGAAGCTAACGTTAAAGCGGAAGAATCAAGGAAAATCGCTCCTAATACAGCCTGTTCTGCTTCAATATTTTGCGGGGGGATGCGCTCGGCAAACAGATCGTTCATCTCTTCCACCACCTTTTTTCAATCATATTAAACATCGTCAGCCATAAGAAAAATGTGATTATATGAGGGGGTTAGCCCCATAAAATCACATTTTCATACGAGTGTTGATTATCCATTATTTTACTAACAAACATAGAATCATATGGCTGAACACAAGCTTTTCTGCCTCTTCCTTCGAACAAGAACGCCGGCGGGCAAATGTCATTTGCCGGCAAAGCGTTCGTTGTTCGAGGAGGGCATGCTAATATTTCCAGTCGGCAAGCTGAGCTTAGCCGACTACGGCAGAAAAGCTAGGAATAGAGCGATGTCAACTGGTTTTTAATGGTTAATCAACACGCCTGACATTTTCGATCCATTATTTTTGTTCGCTTACATGTACTTTTAATGTGGCCGTTACTTCTGGATGAAGTTTCACAGGCACATTCGTATATCCCAGCGCCCGGATTGCATCTTCCAATTCAATCTTGCGCTTGTCGATTTTAATTTGGTGTTGGCTTTGAAGCGCTTCAGCAATTTGTTTGCTTGTGATCGAACCGAATAAACGACCCCCTTCACCTGCTTTTGCAAACAATTGTACCGTCAACCTCTCTAATTGTTCTTTTAGTTGTTTTGCTTTCGCCAATTCCTCTTCTGCTTGGCGTTTTTCTTTATTTTTTTGCGCCTCGAGCGCTTTTAAATTCGCAGGTGTTGCCTCAATGGCGAAACCTTGTTTAAAAAGGAAATTTTGCGCATAACCGTCTGCGACGTTCTTAATTTCCCCTTTTTTTCCTTTTCCTTTTACATCTTTCAAAAAAATGACTTTCATGATTTTTTACCTCCTTCTAAATACTCATCAATGGCTGCCCGTAAACGGCGCTCCGCCTCTTCGATCGTGACATTTGTAAGCTGGGCCGCTGCATTCGTTAAATGCCCGCCTCCTCCTAAACTTTCCATAATGACTTGGACGTTTATATCTCCTAGTGAGCGGGCGCTAATGCCAATTGTTTCGTCCGAGCGCTTGGAAATGACAAATGAAGCGACTACTCCGCTGAGCGTCAAGAGCGTATCAGCAGCTTGAGCGATCAAAACTTGATCGTATGTTTCATTCGCGCCTCCTTTTGCAATGGCAATTCCTTTTGCACTAATCGAGGCATTTTCAATAATTTTCGCCCGCTTCACATAGCTGGCGATATTCTCTTTTAACAGTTTTTGCACTAACACTGTATCGGCACCTTGAGCACGTAAATAAGAGGCGGCATCAAACGTGCGCGATCCGGTGCGCAATGTAAAGCTTTTCGTATCCACAACAATGCCTGCAAGCAAGGCAGTGGCTTCTAACATCGTGAGATTCGCACGCTGCGGTTGATATTCAAGCAATTCGGTCACAAGCTCTGATGTTGACGAAGCGTAAGGCTCCATATAAACAAGAAGCGGATTATCAATAAATTCTTCGCCGCGACGATGATGGTCAATGACAACAATATGATCGGTGCGAAAAATTAATTTTTCTTCAATGACTAACGAAGGACGATGCGTATCGACAATAATAAGTAACGTATCATCGGTGACCAATTCCAGCGCTTGCTCTGGCTTAACAAACCGCGACCAAAGCTCAGGATGGTTTTTGATTTCTTCAATTAGGCGTTGTGCACCTGAATCGATTCGATTCGTATCAAGAACGATAAACCCTTCTGTTTGATTCAGCTGCGCTATTTTTAAAATACCAATGGCCGCCCCTAATGCGTCCATATCCGGATATTTATGCCCCATAATCATGACATTATCGCTATCGATAATCAATTCTTGTAAAGCATGAGAAATGACGCGTGCCCGCACTCGAGTGCGCTTTTCCATCGGATTTGTTTTTCCACCATAAAATTTCACTTTCCCATTCGCTTGTTTAATTGCTACTTGGTCACCACCACGCCCTAACGCTAAATCTAAACCGGATTGCGCCAACGCCCCGAGTTCTGGCAATGAAGACGCACCTGTGCCGATTCCGATGCTTAACGTAAGCTGAATATTATTTTTCATCGTCTGTTCACGAACTTCATCTAAAATGGAAAACTTATTTTTTTCAAGTTGCTGCAAAATTTGTTCATTTAAAACGGCCACAAACCGGTCAGACGATGTTCTTTTGAGAAACAGACCGTAATTGTGCGCCCATTTGTTTAACGTTGATGTCACTTGGCTGTTCAACTGGCTTTTCGCTTGATCATCCATTCCTTGCGTAATTTCATCATAGTTATCAAGAAAAATAACCCCTAATACGACCCGTTCCGCTTCGTATTGCTTTTCGATTTCAATTTGATCGGTTACATCAAAGAAATAAAGAAGCTTCTCTTCCCGCCTTATAATGACTTTAAACTTGCGGTCATGAATATCAACCATTTCCGTATCGATTTCTTGCTTGATAAGCGGAATCAATTGTTCAGCGACATCATATAACGAACGTCCAACTAACGTTTGCTCTCCAAAGCAGGACGTTAAAAACACGTTCGTCCACTCAATGACATAATCATCATTGATGAGCATAATCCCGATCGGCATTTCCATTAATGCCTCTTCGCCGACTTTTTTCAGGCGGTGGGACAAATTCGAGATATATTGTTCGAGTTCCGTATAAAGCGCCCGCTGTGATCGCATAACATAATAAAGCACAAAAACGAGGAGCAAAAAGCTGGCTAACCCCAATGTCCATCGAAAATACGACAACATTCCAATCAAACTGAACGAAACGACAATCAATGCATAAAGGGGATAGCGATATGCCTTCTTTTTATAAAAATGAGACATTCATGTCAGCTCCTAAATAATAATTCTATCGTCTATTGAACGCGTTTCCGTAATTCAAATCCTAAATCAATTATACCTAATATTGCAATAAGATAAAGCAAAAAAGGGAAGAAGAAACAAAGCAATGTTCCGATTACAACGATCCCTTTCGCTATATTCTTACGGTTAGCTACATGATAAAGAAAAGAAAAACCTTGAATCATGAATAGAAGCTGTAATAAATAATATAGATTAATGACAGCGATATACGCAAATGTTCCTTTTTCTAATGGGAAGAACGTAGCAACCAATACAAGCAAGTAATACCATAAAAGCTGTTTGGGCAGCGTAATTTGGCGAAACGGAGGCCACGTTCCAACCGACATGTTTAAACGTTTTAAAATAGGAACCGAAACCACGATGGTCAAGTAAGCAAACGCCAGAGCTGTAACGGCAAACAATGTCGGAGTGACGTATTTAACAAGCTCTAACCCTTGTTGAAAACGCTCTTGCAGCTCTTTTGGCGGCTCTTGCCCCATCCCTTCCATCACTTGCATCGCAGTACGAAAGGAATCTTTTAATAATGAAAGCGTTTGGGCAATAATGTCCATTTCAAAAAATTTCACCGAAATGATATAATCAATCACCATATTCAGCAAAAATATGACCGTTGCCGCTACTAAAATCATATAACGATTTTTCTGTTTAGCAAACAGCGCACCAATCACAATTCCGCTCGTTCCGAACATGAAGACAACAGGAAGAGACAGAAGTGAACCAATCAATACCGAAACAATGATCGCAGCAAGCAGCAGCATTAAACTAGCTGCATAGCCATGCCGCATTGTAAACACCATAAAAGGAAGAGATAAAAATAAAGTGGCAACCGCTCCTAATAACGGCACATATAATGATGCTAAAAACAACACAATAAAAATGGCAAGCTGAATCGCTGCTTCTGTCAGCACATATGTATTTTTCATTTGCAATCCCTCCCCATATCAATCAAAAAAGCAGTAAGGACCGTCCCCCTTACTGCTTTTTCTTCTTTATTCGCCCGCTACGTATGGCAATAATGCCATTTGACGCGCGCGTTTAATTGCTACTGTTAATTTGCGTTGATATTTTGCACTTGTGCCTGTTACACGGCGAGGCAAAATTTTTCCGCGTTCAGAAATAAACTTCTTTAACGTATCAACATCTTTATAGTCGATATGTGTAATTCCGTTCGCTGTGAAATAGCAAACTTTACGGCGTTTTGCACGTCCGCCTTTACGTCCTGCCATTTTTCGTCCTCCTTCCTTTTTTCATATATAATACTTGAAACGAGCTTCCCGTTCAACGTTAACCGCTCGCCTCCGCTTTTTGTATTGTCCAGCTTCGGTCGCCATCAACTCGCGACGCTTCGGGTTCTGCTGTGGCGGCAACAGCCTCCTCGCAAGCCCCGCCAGCGCATATCGCCGATAAGCAGACGACCTCCGCTTTTCTATTTAAAACGGTAAGTCGTCATCGGAAATGTCGATCGGTTGTCCATCATGAGCAAACGGGTCTTCATCGATGCGACTAAAGCCTTGGTCGTTTGTGTGACGTGGGTTCTGATTTTGTCCAAATGGATATGGCTCCCCGTAGTAGCCACCTGCTGCTGCACCACGTTGCTCTGTGCTACCTTTAGGTTCAAGAAACTGAACACTATCAGCAACCACTTCGGTTACGTACACACGTCTTCCATCTTGACCTTCATAACTTCTCGTTTGCAAACGTCCATCCACTCCGGCCAAACTTCCTTTTTTCAAAAAGTTTGCTACATTTTCCGCCGGACGGCGCCAGACGACACAGTTAATAAAATCAGCCTCGCGTTCGCCTTGCTGGTTTGTAAACGGGCGGTTGACCGCTAACGTAAATGTGGCAACAGCAACCCCATTTGGAGTATAGCGCAATTCCGGGTCTCTTGTAAGTCTCCCTACAAGAATTACGCGGTTAATCATCAGAACCACTCCTTAAAATTCGGAATTATTCTTCCTCTTTTACAACGATGTGACGAATAATGTCTTCGCTAATTTTTGCTAAACGGTCAAACTCTTGTACCGCTTTTGGCTCAGACGTTACATTTACGATCATGTAGTAACCGTCACGGAAATCTTTGATTTCGTACGCTAAACGGCGTTTACCCCATTCTTTCACGTTTGTAATTTCCGCACCGTTCTCTGTTAAAATACTGTTGAAACGCTCAACAACAGCCTTTCTTCCTTCATCATCGATGTTTGGGCGGATAATATACATGATTTCATATTTTCTCATTACTAGTCACCTCCTTTTGGTCTAAACGGCTCTATACAAGAGCAAGGAGCAATATGCATTACTCACATTTCCTGATTATATCATGATAAAAAGATAGATGCAATATTATACGTTAAAGCGGAAATGCATAATATCGCCATCCTGCACTTCGTAATCTTTCCCTTCTAAACGCACTTTTCCGGCTTCACGGGCGGCTACCATCGAACCACAAGCAACTAAATCGTCAAATGATACGGTTTCCGCCCGAATAAAACCGCGTTCAAAATCCGAGTGAATAATGCCCGCACATTGCGGCGCTTTCATTCCTTTTCGGAACGTCCAAGCACGAACTTCCTGCTCTCCAGCTGTAAAATAAGTAGCCAAGCCTAACAAGCTATATGCCGCACGAATGAGCTGATCGAGTCCGGATTGTTTAATTCCAAGTTCTTGCAAAAACATTTGTTTTTCTTCATCATCAAGCTGAGCGATTTCTTCTTCCACTTTCGCACAAACAACGATGACTTCTGCGTTGTCGCTTTTCGCAAATTCCCGCACTTGTTGAACGTACGGATTCGCATCTGGAGCAACCAAATCTTCTTCGCCGACGTTGGCGACGTATAACATCGGTTTAATCGTTAATAGATGGAGCTGCTTCACGACTTTCATTTCTTCTTCCGTAAACGATAACGTGCGAGCTGCTTTGCCTGCCTCAAATGTTTCTTTCAAGCGAGCAAGAATCTCATATTCAAACACTGCTTCTTTATCTTTTTGCTTCGCCATTTTCCCGACGCGGTCAATTCGTTTATCGACCGTTTCAAGATCTGCAAAAATAAGCTCCAAATTGATCGTTTCAATATCAGAAAGCGGATCGACTTTTCCCGCTACATGGGTAATATTTTCATCGGAAAAACAACGGACAACTTGGCAAATCGCATCGACTTGACGAATGTGAGATAAAAACTTATTCCCAAGTCCTTCTCCTTTGCTTGCTCCTTTCACAATTCCAGCAATATCTGTAAATTCAAATACAGTTGGCACCGTTCTTTTTGGCTTCACAAGTTCTGTTAATTTTTTTAACCGCTCATCAGGCACTTCAACAATGCCAATGTTCGGTTCAATTGTGCAAAACGGATAGTTGGCGGATTCTGCCCCCGCTTTTGTAATGGCGTTAAATAACGTCGATTTTCCGACGTTCGGCAACCCAACGATTCCTGCTGTTAATCCCATTATTTCCACTCCTCTTAACCGTCAACATCTTTCCTCATTATAGATAGTAAAAGCCGAAATGACAAGCACGCTCATTCGTTCATTTTCTCAATGTTTACTAGACAGTCATACAACGTGCTTCCTTGGCCATTGTCTGATTCGCGATCGGACGTCAACACATTGACGCTTCCGCCAAATTTGCCCCATTGTCCTTCGTCAATATTGATCGTCTTCGCACAAGCGTTGGCCAAAATTTTTACACGGCCAACAAGTTCCCCGCGGAAGTTGAAAACTCTCGCTGTATCCCCATCTTTTAATCCTTTTTCTTCCGCAATATCTTTTGATATTTCGATTTTGATCGATTGCATCGACTCTATCAAATGGTAATGCTGCGAATGATTAGAACGAAGCGGATGGATCGTCAGCAAGCGATAAGGATGCTTTTCCGCTAATGCTCGGTTAGTCATTTCCGACTCCGCGGGATACATGATTTTTAATTTTCCATCCATCCCTTTTTGCTCAGCCAATGAGGATGTAAATTCATATTTCCCGCTCGGTGTTTGAAAGCGATAATCGTCCCACGGTACCGCTTTAACAGGAAGAAGCATATGCTTTTCTTGTTTTAGTTTTTCCAACGTAATACCATGCTTTTCAAGGCCGCTTAACCCGATCGTTAAAAACTCGTCTCGCGAAAAAGCAAAATCAGCGCCAAACCCTAGCCGTTCGGCCAGCTGTGTCCAAATCCAAAGATCCGGCTTCGCCTCCCCCGGCGGCTGTACGAGCGCTGGTCCGTAGTTCACATACGCATGATACATCGACGAATAATAAATATCTTCTTCTTCAAATACTGTTGTCGTCGGCAAGACGTAATCAGCCAATTCCGCCGTATCAGTCATAAATTGTTCGAACACGACAACCGTTTCCACTGATTGAAACGCTTTTTTAACGAGGTTAGTATTCGGCACTTGGGTTAACGGATTGCCGCACGTGACGATAATCATTTTAATTTCTGGATCTCTTGCTTGTAAAATTCCTTCCGCTTGCTTCATCATTGTAAACGTCCGCGCTGCAGTCTTTCGTTCCGGTAAAGTTAATGCGGCGATGTTAAAGCTTTGCCCGACTTGAAGGTTGCCAAAATTGACTCCGCCTCCAGGGATGCCGATATTACCGCTAATCGCAACTAACGCATCAATAAGCCGAATCGTATTCCCGCCGTTAGCGTACCGTTGCATGCCAAGACCTAAATACGTCATCGTTGGGCGATTTCCGTATATAAGCGCTAATGCTGTCATCGTATCACGATCGACTCCTGTTAATTGTTCGATTTCTTCCATCGTGATCCTTTGAAGTAGCGCCGTTACATCTTCAAATCCAATCGTATAGTTTTTAATAAAAGTGCGATCTTCAAGCTCTAAACGCAATATTTCCTTCATCATTCCGATCGCCAAAAAACCATCCATTCCAGGGGCTACAGATATATACATATCGGCGATTTGCGCCGTTTGATTAAAGATCGGATCAATGACAATCAGTTTCGTCCCTCGTTTTTTGACAGCCTGAAGATGCTGGAATAAATGCATATTCGTCCGCGCTACATTTCTTCCCCATATGACGACATGTTTGCTGTTGTAAATGTCTTCCGGCGCGTGACTATAAGAACTGCCAAAATCCCACGTTTGCGCTTCGATTCCGGCCCCCCAGCAAAGGCTACCTGTTAATTCCGTTACTCCGCCATAACAATTGAAAAACCGGCGATCTAAATTTTTTAATAATCCGTTATTGGCATAATCATGGCTATGAAGAATAGCTGTTGTTCCGTATTTTTCCTTGATTTCGTTCATTTTTTCAGCAATTTCATCCAATGCTTGTTCCCAAGAAATGCGAACGAATTGGCCATTCGTTTTTTTGAGAGGATAAAGCAGCCGCTCCGCTGAGTTCGTGCGCGCTTCAAGCATCCGCCCACGGCCGCAAATTTTTCCTTGCGTAATCGGATGCCCATCATCCCCATCAACCTTCACGACTTTTCCATTTTCGACTGTCACTTTCAAACCGCACGTATCCCAGCAATTTAATGGGCAAGACGAGATGCGAACTTCTGCCATATCCTCCATTCCCCCTTACATAAAGAACATGAGGAACTACTCCTCATGCTTTTCCAATACTTTTTTTAATTTCCGGACAAACTCTTTTCGCGGAATTAACACGCTATGCGTACAGCCCTCACATTTAATGCGAATATCCGCACCCATACGAATAACTTTCCAACGATTTGTGCCACATGGGTGTGGCTTTTTCATCTCTACAATATCATATAATCCAAACTCTTTCTCCATTAGTTCATCCCCCCTCTTATGCGTCTGTTTTTGCTCGTTTTGTTTCTTCCTCCTGACGATTATAAAGAACAAGGCGAGGAAATGGAATTTCAATACCATGTTCGTCTAACCGGAGCTTAATTTCCTTGCGCAATGCCCGCGCAATAAACATATGGCGCATCGGTTTCGTCTCGCAAACCACCCGCATCACCACTTCCGAACTCGTAAAATTTTGAATGCCTAAAAGTTCAGGAGGAGCAACCATATCTTCATATTTAGCCGGCAATTCAGCCAGCAGTTCGCGAATGGTTTGCTCTGCTCTTTCAATATCTCCTTCATACGAAACGCTCACATCCACCACTGCTACACTGTTATGCAAGGAGAAATTTGTTACTTGGGTAATGCTGCCGTTCGGAAGAATATGAACTTCTCCTGTCCAGCTTTTAATCTTTGTTACCCTCAACCCAATCGTCTCTACATATCCTTCAAAATTGCCGATGCGGACGTAATCACCGACCGAAAACTGATCTTCGAAAATGATGAAAAATCCGGTAATGACATCTTTCACTAAACTTTGCGCACCGAAACCGACGGCAAGACCGACGATTCCAGCTCCCGCAAGCAATGTTCGAACTGCCACGCCAAATGTATCTAAAATCATCACGAGCGCAATGAAATATATAACATATGTAATGACGTTATCAAGCAATTTTAATAACGTTGCTTCCCTCCGCTCCGAAATGCGAATCGGCGCTTTTTGCCGCACTTTAAAAATATTATGAACGGCTATCTTTAAAACTTTGGATAAAACCGTAGCAATCACAATGATCATGATCATTTGCACGATTCCAGTGCTAACCCGCATCCAAAAATCTTCATTCGTTAAAAACGTAAAGATATGACGGTAAAAAGTTTCGATGCTGCTCACCTTTCGCTTCACCTCGACATACGTTAAAGTACCTCGTGCCATGCATATTCATTATTTTATCAATATTTTAAAGATCAATCCATATGTAAGAAAACGAGAACGTGCATGTATATAATTCCTGTTTTTTCCGTATACTGTTTAATAGTTAATAGATATCCATCATGCAAAACACAACACCATCTGAAGGATGAAAATCGATTTTGTCGAATATTTTAAGTTTATACATTTGTAATTCGGTATTTTAGGATAAGTATCAGGAGTGAACTATATATGAGCAGATCGTCGATTTTTTTTCATTCCAAAAATGAAAAAGAACGAATTTTCTATAATGAACAAGGTGCTGCCACTTTAGTCGCGATGCACTTGATTTCGTTGCTTCCTTCTCCATTAACGCAGCCGATGGCTATCGTTTGCATTGGAACGGATCGGTCCACGGGCGATTCGCTCGGACCACTTGTCGGCACAATGTTAAAAGAAAAAAATATGTCCTATTTTCACGTATATGGAACATTGGAAGAGCCGATTCACGCTGTTAATTTAGAAGAGAAAATTGCTGCGATTCGTTCCATTCATGAAAACGTACTAATGATTGCCATCGATGCTTGCTTAGGGAGGTTAAAAAGCGTTGGAACCATTACGGTTGCGAAAGGACCTGTCCGACCAGGTGCCGGCGTAAATAAACAACTCCCCCCTGTTGGAGACCTCCATATTACAGGAGTTGTAAACGTAAGCGGATTTATGGAATTTTTCGTTTTACAAAATACGCGTCTCCATTTAGTCATGAGCATGGCGAAAACGATTGCAAACGGCATTTATGAAACAGATCGGTATTTAAAACGAAGAGAATACTTGCCAAATATGATAAACCAAGAACAACGCAAACCGCTATAAATGCCTCTTTAGTTATAAGCAACAAGAAATGGTTTTTTACCAAAAATGAAGAATCGTTACAATGAGAGCAGTTATGGCGATGCTCGGAAGTAAATTCGCAACGCGAATGGATGTTATTCCTAATAGATTGAAACCGATCGCCATAATTAAAATGCCACCAGTGGCAGTCGATTCGGAAATAAATGAATCCATCAGTTCTTTTGGCACCGATGTTTGAATTTGTGTAGCCAAGAGAGCGATCGTTCCTTCGTACAATACGACCGGAACCGCTGAAAACATCACACCAATCCCAAGAGTCGTCGTCAAAATGATGCTTGTAAATCCGTCGATGATCGATTTCGTATACAAAATGCGATGATCGCCCCGCAACCCGCTATCTAACGCTCCGATAATCGCCATCGCTCCGATGACAAACAGCAACGTCGCCGCCACAAAGCCTTTCGCGATCGTTCCTTGTTCATGGCCACCTACCTTTCGTTCCAACCAATAGCCGAGCTTATTGAGTCGATCATCAAGGTCCCATAACTCCCCTAGTATGCCGCCAAACACAAGACTGCAAATGACGATGAGAAAATGTTCGCTTTTCAATCCCATTTGCATTCCTAATAATGCAACTGCAAGACCGATTCCGCTCATCACCGTCATTTTCATTTTTTCTGGAATGCGATGAAATACTTTCCCTAATAATGTCCCTAGCATAATACAAATTCCGTTCACAATCGTCCCTAACAACACCAAATATGTTTCCTCCTATTCAAAAAACAAACCATCAAACTTGATGGCTATGTCATTCATCCAATTGTACGTTTAATAACTGCAAAATTCGTTCTAAATCTTCATTCGAGAAAAATTCAATTTCTATTTTCCCTTTTTTTCGATTTTGTTTAATCGTTACATTCGTTCCAAACTTTTCGCTTAACAATAGCTCGCTTTGTTTAACAAAAACACTCTTTTCTTTTTTCGTTTTGCTTGTTTCACGTGAAACATTTTGATTGACTTCTTGAATCAACTTTTCGAGCTGGCGAACATTTAGCTGCTCCGAGATGATCTTATCGACAATTGATTTCATTTTTTCTTTCTTCTTTAATCCAAGCAAAGCTCGTCCATGTCCCATCGATAACGTTCCGTCTGTAATAAGATCTTGAATCTCTTTTGGCAGCGACAATAGCCGCAAATGATTGGCAATATGCGGACGGCTTTTTCCAACTCGACTGGCCAATTCCTCTTGCGTTAACTGCAGATGTTCCATTAATGTTTGATACGCCATCGCCTCTTCAATCGGTGTTAAATCTTCTCGCTGTAAATTTTCAAGTAACGCGAATTCCATCATTTGTTGTTCCGTTAAGCTGCGGACAACAACAGGAACGGTTTTTAAGTTTGCTTCTTTAGCGGCGCGGTACCGCCTTTCTCCGACAACAATTTCATATCCTTTGATGCTTTGCCGGACAATTAATGGCTGCAAAATCCCATGTTGAACAATCGACTGTTTTAATTCTTCGATCGATTCGGGTCGAAACGTTTTGCGCGGTTGATAAGGATTCGGGCGTAGTTCTTTAATGCTGACTTCTTGAATCGATTCTCCTTCATTCACTTCTAAGTTTGAAAATAGAGCGTTGATGCCTTTTCCAAGACCTTTAGCCACGCGCTAACACCTCCTTTGCCAATTCTAAATATACTTCTGCCCCTTTCGATCGCACATCATAAAGAATTATTGGTTTCCCATGGCTTGGCGCTTCACTTAGACGGACATTTCTCGGAATAATCGTTTCATACACCTTTTCACGGAAATATTTTTTCACTTCTTGAATCACTTGAAGTCCCAAATTCGTCCGTGCATCTAACATCGTTAAAACGACGCCTTCGAGCTTTAAGTTCGTATTTAAATGCTTTTGTACAAGGCGAATTGTATTTAACAGCTGGCTTAGTCCTTCGAGCGCGTAATATTCGCATTGTACCGGAATTAACACCGCATCCGCTGCTGTTAAAGCGTTTAGTGTCAATAATCCTAACGAAGGCGGGCAATCGATCAAAATAAAATCATATTGTTCTTTTAACGGGGCAAGCGCATTTTTTAAAAGAATTTCCCGCGAAACAACCGGCACTAATTCAATTTCTGCACCCGCTAATTGAATGGTAGCCGGAATGATATATAAATGTTCAATATTCGTCGGTCTTACAACATCTTTTGCTTTCATATCTTCAACGAGAACGTTATAAATGCACTCATCAATATCTCCTTTTTCGATGCCAATACCGCTTGTTGCATTCCCTTGCGGATCAATATCAACAAGCAATACTTTTTTACCGAGATGCGCTAAGCAAGCCGCCAAATTCACCGCTGTTGTCGTTTTCCCCACTCCACCTTTTTGATTTGCAATCGCAATGACTTTGCCCACGATGACACCTACCCTTGAATTCGTACTCATATGTCTTATTTTATCACGAAACAAAAAAAATGAATGTATTTTCTATGCATGAAATGAAACAAAAAACCTCATCACATATACAATGATGAGGCGTTACAAAACCGTCTATTTTTTAGGAATGCGAATCGTAATTTGGTAATAATCCTCAAATTCTTCTTCTTCCGAATCGATCGCAAGACCGCTATCAGCAACCATAGTTAACGATTGACGAATCGTGTTAACCGCAATTCGCATGTCTTTACTGAAAGATTTTCGTTTCGGTTTCGACTTCGACTGATTCGCTTCTAGCATTTTTAAAACGCGGTCTTCCGTCTGCTTCACGTTTAATTGTTTTTCAATAATTTCTTTTAACAACTTCAACTGTTTTTCTCTATCTTTTAAAACAATTAACGCCCGCGCATGTCGTTCTGTAATCGTTCGTTGTAAAAGAGCTTCCTGCACTTCTTGCGGCAACTTCAATAAGCGAAGTTTATTCGCGATCGTCGACTGCCCTTTTCCGATCCGTTGCGCTAGCGCTTCCTGCGTCAAATGGTGCAATTCCAACAATTTCGCATATGCCATCGCTTCTTCAATCGGAGTTAATTCTTCGCGCTGCAAGTTTTCAATTAACGCTACAGAAGCAGTTTCTTTATCATTTAAATTTTTTATAATTGCGGGAATTTCAGTCCATCCAAGTGTTTGAACAGCACGCCATCGTCTTTCGCCCGCAATAATTTCAAATTTTCCATCTTCACATTCACGGACAACAATCGGCTGGATCATCCCATGCGTCCGAATCGTTAAAGCGAGCTCGGCAATTTTTTCATCATCGAAAATCGTCCGCGGCTGAAAGCGATTCGGCACAATTTGTGCTACCGGAATTTTTCTTACTTCCTCACCTTCTATTTTTTCAATCATTTCTGCTTGTTCCTTTTCTCCAAAACTGAAGAAGCGTGAAAAAGGATGCTTCATTCCCCTACACCACCTTTAAAAACTCTCCCCTAATCTAGGTTTATTCAATTGGAAGTTTGTTCGGCACTCCTGGTTTCCGAGGGTATTTATTTGGTGTTTTCCGTTTTTTATCGATAAAAATAATCGTGCGCTCGCTTTCCTCAATCGGCAACGTAAACGGATGAATCGCAGCAATTTCTCCTCCTAGCACTTTAATGGCTGTCTTTCCTTGCTCCAATTCCTCTTGAGCCGCAGCCGCTTTCATGGCGATAAATGTCCCATTGACTTTCACTAACGGGAGACAAAGTTCACTTAACACCGACATTTTGGCAACCGCCCGGGCGATCACGACATCAAATGATTCGCGAATACCTTCCTTTCTGCCGAATGTTTCGGCACGGTCGTGATAAAACGCTATATCTTCTAATTTGAGCTCTGAAGCAAGAGCATGAAGAAATGTAATGCGTTTTTGCAGCGAATCGACAATCGACAACTTCATATGCGGAAAACAAATTTTCAAAGGAACGCTCGGAAAACCTGCTCCTGCACCGACGTCACAAAGCGAAATAGGTTGTGAAAAATCATAATAAAACGCCGGTGATATAGAATCGAAAAAATGTTTTAAGTAAACGTTCGGCTTATCCGTAATCGCTGTCAAATTCATTTTTTCGTTCCATTCGATCAATAGCTCGTAATACCGCTCAAATTGTTCCAATTGCCGGGGGGAAAGGAAAATTCCCTTCTCCTCCAGCTGCATCTGAAACTGTTTTGTATCCATAAGCCAATCCCTTCACTATATTATTCATTCGACACTCGCGCGATTCTTCCTTGTTCTAAATACACTAATAAAATCGAAATGTCGGCAGGATTTACGCCGGAAATACGAGATGCTTGTGCAATGGAAAGCGGACGCACTTGTTTTAATTTTTGACGCGCTTCTGTCGCAAGACCTGTAATGGCGTCATAATCAATATCTTCTGGAATTTTTTTGTTTTCCATTTTCTTGAGCCGCTCTACTTGTTGCAGTGATTTCTCAATATATCCTTCATACTTAATTTGAATTTCGACTTGCTCTACTACATCCGCTGGAATATCTTCATCCGCCGGTGCGAGCAGTTGAATGTGTTCATAAGTCATTTCAGGCCGCTTCAATAAATCGGCAGCGCGAATTCCATCTTTTAACTCGCTTCCGCCTGCTTGGCGAATGACTTCTTGCACTTCAGGCGTCGGTTTAATGATATACGTTTGAAGCCGTTTTTTCTCTTTTTCGATCGCCGCTTTTTTCGCCAAAAACTTCTGATAACGCTCCTCGGAAATAAGCCCGATGTTATATCCGATGTCCGTTAAACGCAAGTCCGCATTATCATGGCGAAGCAACAGGCGGTATTCTGCGCGGGATGTTAACAGGCGATACGGTTCATTCGTTCCTTTCGTGACGAGGTCATCGATCAGTACACCGATGTAAGCGTCGGAGCGGCTTAAAATAAGCTCTTCTTTTCCTAGTGCTCTTCTTGCTGCGTTAATTCCTGCAATCAACCCCTGACCTGCCGCTTCCTCGTATCCGGACGTACCGTTAATTTGCCCCGCAGTATACAAGTTTTTGACGAGCTTTGTTTCCAATGTCGGCCATAATTGAGTCGGAACGACCGCATCGTATTCAATCGCATATCCCGCTCTCATAAGCTGCGCCTGCTCGAGTCCCGGAATCGTCGCTAATATTTGCCGCTGAATATGCTCCGGCAAGCTTGTTGATAGCCCTTGCACATATACTTCTTCTGTATTCCGCCCTTCCGGCTCAAGGAAAATTTGATGGCGCGGCTTATCGTGAAAACGGACAATCTTATCTTCAATCGACGGGCAATAGCGTGGCCCCGTTCCTTTAATCATGCCGGAATACATCGGAGACAAATGCAAATTTTTATCGATGATCTGGTGCGTTTCTTCGGTCGTGTAAGTGAGCCAGCACGGAAGCTGGTCTGTTATATATTCGGTTGTTTCATAAGAAAATGCCCGCGGTACATCATCCCCCGGCTGAATTTCCGTTTTGCTGTAATCGATCGAACGGCTGTTCACCCGCGGAGGAGTTCCTGTTTTGAAACGCACTAATTCAAAGCCAAGTTCCTCTAAATGCTCAGATAACTTAATCGACGGCTGCTGATTGTTCGGCCCGCTTGAATATTTAATGTCGCCAATAATAATCTCCCCGCGTAAAAACGTTCCTGTTGTAATCACAACTGTTTTCGCATAATAATGCGCGCCTGTATGCGTAACAACCCCTTTACATACACCATCTTCAACGATGAGGCGCTCTACTTTTCCTTGTAGCAACGTCAAGTTTTCCTCGTTTTCAAGCGTCTTTTTCATTTCGTGTTGGTACAAAAACTTATCCGCTTGTGCCCGCAATGCGCGGACAGCCGGTCCTTTTCCTGTGTTTAACATTCGTATTTGAATATATGTTTTATCGATATTTTTCGCCATTTCTCCACCTAACGCATCAATTTCACGCACGACAATCCCTTTTGCCGGACCGCCGATGGAAGGGTTACAAGGCATAAAAGCAACCATATCAAGATTTAACGTGATCATTAAAGTTTTAGCACCAATACGCGCCGCAGCTAATCCTGCTTCACATCCCGCATGCCCAGCACCAACAACAATCACGTCATAAGAACCACCATGATATTCCATCAGGAATAACCTCCCTCTATCAAATATTGATATATCAGCGTTTGTAACCGTTATCGGGGTATCAAAAAACATTTTTCGACACAACTTCTATTAAGCTCTAATAAAGATTTTCCTCTCTTTTTCACGCCCCACTCCCTTTGCTATTGAAATTGCAATATAGTGGGCGGAGTGTTTGAATATATAGCTTTTCTTAAATCACCTTATTTTCCTAAACAAAATTGCGAGAACAGTTGATCGATTAAACTTTCATGGATCGTATCACCAATGATTTCTCCGAGCAATTCCCACGCTCGTGTTAAATCAATTTGTACAATATCAATTGGAATCCCTGTTTCAATTCCGGAAATCGCTTCTTCCACCGCCTTTTTCGCTTGATGAAGCAGTGCAATATGTCGGGAATTCGAAACATATGTTAAATCGCTTGCTTCCACCGCTCCAGTAAAAAATAATTGCGAAATGGCTTCTTCCAACTCCTCAATTCCTCTTTCTTCTAAAAGGGATGTCGTAACAACCGGATGGCCATTGGCGAGTTGTATTACCCGCTCCATATCAATTTTTTGCGGCAAATCCGTTTTATTGACAATCACAATAACGTCCATTCCTTTTACCGTTTCAAAAAGCTCTTCGTCTTCCTTTGTCAATTCTTCATTAAAATTTAACACTAATAAAATCAAATCCGCCTCTTTTACCATTTGCCGCGAACGTTCAACGCCAATTCGCTCCACAATATCCTCTGTTTCACGAATCCCCGCCGTATCAATTAATTTTAACGGAACACCACGAACATTGACATATTCCTCAATCACGTCCCTTGTCGTTCCGGGAATATCTGTTACAATCGCTTTATTTTCATGAACGAGGCTATTCAGGAGAGATGATTTTCCAACATTCGGACGGCCTATAATCACTGTGGCAAGTCCTTCACGCAATATTTTTCCTTGCTGTGCGGTCTGCAAAAGCCGATCAATTTGCTCACGAACGTACTTCGCTTTTTCCATGAGAAGCTGGTGGGTCATTTCTTCCACATCGTCATATTCCGGATAATCGATGTTTACTTCGACATGGGCGAGCGTTTCTAAAATCGTTTGGCGCAAATGGCGAATCATGTTCGACAGTCGCCCTTCCATTTGGCTTAGCGCCACATTCATCGCCCGATCCGTTTTAGCACGAATTAAGTCAATGACCGCTTCCGCTTGCGATAAATCAATTCGTCCGTTTAAGAATGCCCGTTTTGTAAATTCTCCTGGTTCAGCTAAACGCGCGCCGTTTGTAAGAACAAGCTGCAAGACGCGATTAACAGATATTAAGCCACCATGGCAGTTAATTTCAACAACGTCCTCTCTTGTAAACGTTTTTGGAGCCCGCATGACCGCAACCATGACCTCTTCCACCGTCTGACCATTAGCAGGATCGATAATATGTCCATAATGGATCGTATGGGAAGGGACGTCTTTGAGCCGCTTTCCTCCCACTCCTTTAAAAATGTGATCAGCAATCGAAACCGCCTCATTGCCACTCAGTCGGACAATCGCGATCGCCCCTTCTCCCATCGGTGTGGAAATCGCAGCAATCGTATCGAAATCCATGTCATTTCACCTCTCTTCTATCCATCTTAATATATTGTGATATATTGTGAACAAAAAGAACCGTCTTCGATACCAAACAATCCACAATCCCTAAGTATCATTATCAATTTTAACTTATCCACATGTGAATAACAATAATAAGACACCTATGACAAAAAATGCATCACCATCGGAAGGATGAAAATCCATTTTGTCAAATGAGTTTATGCATTTTGGAATTTGGATATTTTCATGATATGCCTCATTTCCTTTTCTTCTGGCAGTTTGAAAACGAACAGAAAAAGAGGCTGTCTCAAATGATGAGATAGCCCCTTTTCCCGCATCATATATAGCTCTAGCATGCCATTATTGATTTATTCGTTCATGCACAGGAGCTATAACGATGTGTCGGTGTGGTTCTGTCCCCACGGAAAAAGTTTTGACTCTTCCGTTATTCGCTAGCGCCGCATGAATCACTTTTCGCTCGTATGCTGGAAGCGGCTCTAATTTCACTTCTTTTCCTGTTCTCACCGCTTTTTCCGCCAATTTTTTCGCTAGCTGCGTTAATACTTCTTTGCGTCTTGTCCGATAATTTTCCGCATCAATCGTAATATGAATATAGCCTTTCGCGTATCGATTTGCAACGAGCTGCGTGAGCAGTTGTAAAGAGTTTAATGTTTGTCCATGTTTACCGATTAACAGCGCTATCTTTTCCCCACTGATCACGAATTGAATGTCCTTTTCATTTTCAATTTTCTCGATAGTGGCTTGTATTCCCATTTTTTCAATGACATCTTTTAAAAATGTTTCCGCTTCTTCAACAGGATGCGGCAACACTGCTGCTTTTACAACCGCTGGTTTATTGCCAAAAATACCAAAAAACCCTTTTTTCCCGTAATCCAATACGTTGATTTCTACGCGATCTCTCGAAACTCCTAATTGACTTAAAGCAAGCTGAATAGCTTCATCAACAGTGGAAGCGGTCGCGGTTACTTCTTTCACTTTTTCTGTCCCCCTGAATGAGAAGATTTTAAATCAGGACCTTTAATTAAATACGTTTGAACAATCGAGAAAATGTTTCCAACTACCCAATAAAGCGACAAAGCGGCTGGGAAGTTAATTCCGAAAACAATGATCATCACTGGCATCATCCAAAGCATCATCGCCATTTGCGGATTTTGCTGTTCCGTTCCAGCCATCATGATTTTTTGCTGAATGAACGTCGCCACACCAGCTACAACCGGCAAAATAAAATATGGGTCTTTCGCTCCTAAATCGAACCATAGAAAATTGTGATCAGCAATTTCTCTCGTTCGCATAATCGCATGATAAAAACCGATTAAAATTGGGGTTTGAATAATAAGCGGGAAACATCCAGCCAACGGATTCACGCCATGCTTTTGGAATAATAGCATCGTTTCTTGTTGCAACTTTTGTTGGGTTTGCATATCTTTAGAGCTATATTTTTCTTTCAGCTTTTGCAATTCCGGCTGCAGCGCCTGCATCGCTTTCGCACTTTTTGTTTGCTGAATCATCAACGGTAAAATGGCAAGTCGAATCATAATCGTCACAACAATAATTGACAAGCCGTAATTCCCACCAAACAAATTCGCCACATATTTAATCAACCAAGAGAGCGGATAGACGATATATTCGTTCCAAAACCCTTTACTCTCCGATGTAATCGGCTGATTAATTTGCGAACAACCCGAAACTAGAGCCAATAGCAGGACAAGTGCGACTGTTAACCAAATTCGCCTTTTCACCATATTTTCCTCCTAACATTTCAAAAATCCAATGTTTTCTATATGTATTTTACCATTATTGCTGTTGAAACGGTTGTGTCGTTAGTACACCTGCTTTTTTTAATACGTGCACTAAACTTTTTTTTACTTCATCATAACTCATTGCAGACGCTGGCATTCTTGCAATTACTACATAGTCTTTTCCGATAGCCACGTTTTCGCGCAATTCTAAAAAGGCTTGGCGAATATAACGTTTCACCCGATTTCTTACGACCGCTTTCCCTATTTTTTTACTCACCGATAAACCGAGGCGAAAGTACGACTGCTCTGGACGATCGAGCACATAAACGACAAATTGCCGGTTCGCCATCGATTTTCCTTTTTGGAACACTTGCTGAAACTCTTCATTTTTCTTGATTCGGTATTTTTTTTTCATCCCAAGGCATAACACTCCATATTGTTAGAGTTTGACGTTAGCTTAGAAAAAAGACCACTGAGGTTTCAGTGGCCTATGCAGATAATACTTTTCTTCCTTTACGGCGGCGACGTGCAAGCACTTTACGTCCATTCTTTGTGCTCATGCGCGCGCGGAAGCCGTGAACTTTGCTGCGTTTGCGCTTGTTTGGTTGATATGTGCGTTTCATTTATGACACCTCCCTGAGGAATAACTGTTACAGGCAGTCTTTCTAATTATATTGAACAACCTAGCAAAATGTCAACTACACAAGCGGATCTTCACTAGATTCCTCATTTTTCATTGTGGATATTTTAAAAAATTTTTCCCTCTATATCACAACATTTATCGACATATTTTTCACAACTCCTCATCATGTGGATAACGATTTTCCCACAATATATGAGCGTTGTGGATATTTTTCTAAAAACATTGCAACACAATAGTTTATTTGATATTATATTCTTGTTTTCACTCTGGATTATTCGTGTGAATAAATGTTTTTATCCACAAATGTGAATAACGTGTGGACACTTAATTCAAGGGTGTAGAAAATTTTGTCCACATAGCGTGGATTCTGTCGAAATGTCGCTTTTTTTCCTTATTATATCACTTTTCCACATGCGCATTTTTATAAACATCTATGCATGCGTTTAAAAAGGTTGTACAAAAGTTGAACAACCCTTTTATATAAAGGAGGGCCAACGGGTGGAAAATATCGATGATTTATGGAATAAAGCGCTTGCGGAAATTGAAAAAAAGATTAGCAAACCTAGCTTCGAAACATGGCTAAAGTCAACAAAAGCTCATTCTTTAAAAGGTGACACACTCGTAATCATAGCCCCAAACGAATTTGCTAGAGATTGGTTAGATTCCCGCTATGCGCATTTAATCGGCGAAACGATTTATGACATTATCGGAGAAGAGTTAAACATTAAGTTTATCATCCCTCATAATCCAAATGAGGAAGAAGTAGAACTTAAACCAGCAGCGAAAAAACAGCGGAAACTGGATGAAGAACAAGCAGATTTCCCGCAAAGTATGCTCAATCCTAAATATACGTTTGATACGTTCGTGATCGGTTCTGGAAACCGTTTTGCACACGCTGCCTCTTTAGCTGTAGCAGAAGCGCCGGCCAAAGCTTATAACCCACTTTTTATATACGGTGGAGTTGGGCTAGGAAAAACACATTTAATGCATGCCATCGGTCATTATGTAATTGAACACAATCCATCGGCTAAAGTCGTCTATTTATCTTCTGAAAAATTTACAAACGAATTTATTAATGCTATTCGCGACAATAAAGCTGACGATTTTCGCAACAAATATCGAAATGTGGATGTTCTATTAATCGATGATATTCAATTTTTAGCAGGAAAAGAACAAACGCAAGAAGAATTTTTCCATACTTTCAATACACTTCATGAAGAAAGTAAACAAATCGTCATTTCAAGTGACCGTCCGCCAAAGGAAATCCCAACTCTTGAAGACCGCCTTCGTTCACGGTTTGAATGGGGACTTATTACAGATATTACTCCCCCAGATTTAGAAACGAGAATTGCGATTCTCCGCAAAAAAGCGAAAGCAGAAGGCTTCGACATTCCGAATGAAGTGATGCTCTATATTGCCAATCAAATTGATTCCAACATCCGTGAGCTGGAAGGAGCGCTCATTCGCGTTGTTGCCTATTCGTCGCTCATTAACAAAGAGATCAATGCGGATTTAGCTGCGGAAGCATTAAAGGATATTATTCCTAGCTCGAAACCGAGAGTGATCACCATTCAAGATATTCAGCGAGTCGTTGGGCAGCATTTCAACTTAAAGCTTGAGGATTTCAAAGCGAAGAAACGAACAAAATCAGTAGCTTTCCCGAGACAAATCGCGATGTATCTTTCTCGAGAATTAACAGATTGTTCGCTCCCAAAAATCGGCGAAGAATTTGGCGGACGTGACCATACAACCGTTATTCACGCTCACGAAAAAATTTCGACTTTATTGCAGACAGATGTTCAATTGCAAAAACATATTAAAGAAATTCAAGAAAAATTGAAATATTGATTACTTAGTTGTGTGAATAATAGACAAAATTGCGCACAGTCTATCCACATGTGGATGGCTGTGTTCCTTTATCTTTTTGAGGTTATCCACATGTTAACAAGCACTATTACTACTATTATTTTTTTTATATAAAAAATAAACTCATTCTTTATTACATTTAGGAGGGTGGTATTCGTGCGACTCACCATTCAACGCGACAATTTAGTTCGCAGTGTCCAAGATGTCATGAAAGCTATTTCTTCACGAACAACAATTCCTATTTTGTCGGGGATCAAAATTGTAGCCACGGAACAAGGCGTTACGTTAACAGGTAGCGATTCTGATATTTCTATCGAGTCTTCTATTCCAACAGAAGAAGACGGAAAAATCATTGCGGAGATATCAAAGCCCGGTAGTATTGTGTTGCAAGCCCGCTTTTTTGCTGAGATTGTAAAAAAACTTCCGCAAGATACGGTAGAAATAGAAGTGCAAAATCAATTTGTCACAGTCATCCGTTCAGGAAAAACTGAGTTTAGTTTAAATGGCCTAGATGCGGAAGAGTATCCACGGCTTCCGCAAATTAAAGAAGAGCATGTGTTTAAACTTCCGACAGACTTATTAAAAACAATGATTCGCCAGACCGTTTTTGCTGTTTCTACTTCAGAAACGCGACCAATCTTAACAGGTGTAAACTGGAGAGTAGAAAATGGGGAGTTAATCTGTATTGCAACAGATAGCCATCGACTTGCTTTACGGAAAGCGAAAGTAGAAATGAACAGCAGCTTGTCATACAATGTCGTGATTCCGGGAAAAAGCTTAAACGAACTGAGCAAAATTTTAGATGACAGCAATGAAAGCGTAGAAATTGTCATGACAGAAAACCAAGTTCTTTTTAAAACGAAACACTTGTTGTTTTTCTCGCGACTTCTTGATGGCAATTACCCGGATACATCGCGATTAATTCCGACCGATAGTCAAACAGAGGTCATTGTCAATACGAAAGAGTTTTTCCAAGCAATTGATCGTGCTTCGTTGTTGGCGCGGGAAGGAAGAAACAATGTTGTGAAATTAACAACATTGCAAGATGGGATTCTTGAGATTTCTTGCATCTCCCCTGAGATTGGAAAAGTGACAGAAGAAATCCAAAGCGAAACAATCGAAGGAGAAGAATTAAAAATTTCATTCAGCGCTAAATATATGATGGACGCTTTAAAAGCGTTAGAAGGAACGGAAATTAAAATTAGTTTTACTGGAGCAATGCGGCCGTTTATTCTCCGTCCGCTTCACAATGATTCGATGCTTCAACTGATTTTACCTGTAAGAACGTACTAATGAACGATAAAAGCTGCTAGAATGACACCACCCTCTAGCGGCTTTCTTTTCTATTAACGAATTTTTTAGTAAAATAAAATAATGGACAGTTTTTGAAGAAAGCGAGCGGTAAATTAATGAAAAAAAACATCGAGATTACGACAGAAACAATTACTCTTGGGCAATTTTTAAAGCTTGTACAAGTGATCGATACAGGCGGTATGGCAAAATGGTTTTTGCAAACAAAAGAAGTATATGTCAACGGAGAAAGAGAAAATCGCCGTGGCCGCAAGTTAAAACATGGTGATATTGTCGATATTCGTGAGTTCGGTACCTTTATTGTAAAAGGTTTAGAGTAGGTGAAGAATCTTTGTTTTTAACGCATCTATCGTTAAAAAATTATCGGAATTATGTAAGCGAAGAAGTGGAGTTTGCGAATGATGTTAACATTATTTTAGGTGAGAATGCGCAAGGGAAAACGAACTTAATGGAAGCCATTTATGTTTTAGCCATGGCCAAATCCCACCGCACGGCCAATGATAAAGAGTTGATTCGCTGGGATGAGGAATATGCTAAAATAGAAGGGAGAGCCATGAAACGAAATGGCCCGTTATCTTTACAACTCATCATATCAAAAAAAGGAAAAAAAGCAAAATATAACCATATCGAACAACCGAAATTAAGCCAATATATCGGTCATATCAACGTCGTTTTATTTGCCCCGGAACACTTGCATTTAGTCAAAGGGGGGCCGCAAGTAAGAAGGCGCTTTATTGATATGGAAATAGGGCAAATTTCCCCTATTTATATGCACGATTTAAGCCGATACCAAAAAATATTGCAGCAGCGAAACCATTATTTGAAATTGTTGCAAACGAAGCAGCATCGTAATGAAGCGGTGCTGGATGTATTAACGGAACAATTGATTGAACTCGCTGCGAAAATTACGTTAAAACGGTATGAGTTTTTGCAGTTGCTGCAAAAATGGGCGGAGCCGATTCATTACGAAATTAGCAGAGGATTGGAAAAACTGCAAATTCAATATCACCCCTCTGTTGATGTATCAGAAAAGATGGAATTGTCGAGAATAATAGAAGCATATAGTGAGAAATTTGTTAAAATAAAGGAGAAAGAAATCCAGCGAGGAATGACACTCGCTGGTCCGCATCGTGACGATCTATCGTTTGATGTGAATGAAAAAGATGTGCAAACGTTCGGGTCGCAAGGTCAGCAAAGAACGACTGCTTTATCTATCAAGTTAGCCGAAATTGAATTAATCTTTTCAGAAACGGGCGATTATCCGATTCTTTTACTAGATGACGTGCTTTCAGAACTTGATGATTTTCGACAAACTCATCTACTTAATACGATCCGCCAAAAGGTTCAAACATTTGTAACTACAACAAGTATTGACGGAATTGAACATGATGTCATCAAACAAGCGGCGATCTATCAAGTGCGTTCCGGTCATATTTGTACTTCTTAGTTAGTGAGGCTTCTTGATCGTTTTTCAAAGGAAAGCGTAGGTGATTAACATGACAATGGAACAAAAAATCGAACATATGTATGATGAACGGCAAATACAAGTATTGGAAGGACTTGAAGCTGTTCGAAAGCGGCCAGGTATGTATATCGGATCTACTGGTCCAAAAGGATTGCACCATTTAGTATGGGAAATCGTTGATAATAGTATCGATGAAGCGCTAGCGGGATATTGTACAGAAATTCATGTGACGATTGAAAAAGACAACAGCATTACCGTTGTCGATAATGGCCGCGGAATTCCTGTTGGTATTCAAGAACAAATGGGTCGGCCAGCGGTTGAAGTCATTATGACCGTTCTTCATGCCGGTGGGAAATTTGGCGGTGGCGGCTATAAAGTATCTGGAGGGCTTCACGGCGTTGGTGCGTCTGTCGTGAATGCATTGTCACAAGAGCTAGAAGTATTCGTCTATCGGGAAGGAAAAATTCATTATCAAAAATATGAACGAGGCGTTCCTTGTGCTGATCTACAGGTGATTGGGGAAACGGATCGGACAGGCACGACCGTTCATTTTAAACCGGATCCAGAAATTTTCACGGAAACGACAGAATACGATTATGATACGCTAGCGAATCGCTTGAGGGAATTAGCGTTTTTAAATCGCGGCATTAAAATTACACTCGAAGATAAACGAGTTGAAAATCGAAAAAACGAATATCATTATGAAGGCGGCATTAAATCATACGTTCAACATTTGAATCGTACACGTGAAGTGCTTCATGAAGAGCCGATTTATATTGCTGGCGAGCGAGATGGCATCTATGTGGAAATTTCCCTTCAATATAATGACAGCTATAGCAGCAATATTTATTCATTTGCTAATAACATTCACACACATGAGGGTGGAACTCATGAATCGGGCTTTAAAACGGCGTTAACGCGCATTATTAACGATTATGCGCGAAAACACCATATTTTTAAAGATAATGACGCCAATTTGACAGGTGAAGATGTGCGGGAAGGATTGACGGCAATTATTTCGGTGAAACATCCGGCTCCTCAATTTGAAGGACAAACAAAAACAAAACTCGGAAATAGCGATGCAAGAACTGTAACGGACTCGATTTTCTCCGAGCAATTTGAAACGTTTTTACTTGAAAATCCAACAATCGCTAAAAAAATTGTTGAAAAAGGAATGATGGCGGCACGTGCCCGCCTAGCGGCGAAAAAAGCGCGTGAACTGACGCGAAGGAAGAGTGCACTTGAAATTTCGAATTTACCAGGGAAATTAGCGGATTGCTCTTCGAAAGACCCTTCGATTAGCGAATTGTACGTCGTAGAAGGGGATTCAGCGGGCGGGTCTGCGAAACAAGGGCGTGACCGCCATTTCCAAGCGATTTTACCGCTGCGCGGAAAAATTATTAACGTTGAAAAAGCACGGCTAGATAAAATTTTATCCAACAACGAAGTTCGAGCAATTATTACCGCTTTAGGAACAGGAATTGGGGAAGATTTTGATATTGCGAAAGCCCGTTACCATAAAATTATAATTATGACCGATGCTGATGTTGACGGAGCGCATATTCGTACATTGTTGCTGACATTTTTTTATCGCTATATGCGGGAATTGATTGAGCGGGGTTATGTCTATATTGCCCAGCCGCCTCTTTACAAAATTCAGCAAGGAAAACGAGTCGAATATGCATATAACGATCGCCAATTAGAAAAAATTCTTGCCGAACTTCCGGAAAATCCAAAACCGGCGATTCAACGTTATAAGGGTCTTGGAGAGATGAATCCGGAGCAATTATGGGAAACAACGATGAATCCGGAAACGCGAACGCTGCTTCAAGTCAGCCTGCAAGATGCGATTGAAGCGGATGAAACATTTGAAATTTTAATGGGCGATAAAGTGGAGCCGCGTAGACATTTTATTGAAGAAAACGCTCGATACGTAAAAAATTTAGATATTTAAAATTGCCTTCGGTTTGTATGGAGAGTGTTGCTTATCACCCTCCCCGCCTAAAAATGAGTTTTTAAGGGAGGTTTTCAAAAATGTCAGAAAACCAGAATTCACGAATTCGCGAAGTGAATATTAGCCAAGAAATGCGCTCGTCTTTTCTTGATTATGCAATGAGCGTCATCGTATCGCGTGCTTTACCGGATGTTCGCGACGGACTAAAGCCTGTTCATCGCCGCATTTTGTATGCGATGCACGATTTAGGAATGACGGCGGACAAGCCTTACAAAAAATCAGCGCGCATCGTTGGCGAAGTCATCGGTAAATACCACCCGCACGGTGATGCCGCTGTTTACGATACAATGGTACGCATGGCACAAGATTTTAACTATCGTTATATGCTAGTGGATGGGCACGGAAACTTCGGATCCATTGACGGCGATGCCGCTGCTGCAATGCGTTACACCGAAGCGCGAATGTCGAAAATATCGATGGAGCTGTTGCGCGATATTACTAAAGATACGATTGACTACCAAGATAACTACGATGGCTCAGAAAAAGAACCAGTTGTTTTACCATCTCGATTCCCGAATTTGCTTGTCAACGGATCGTCGGGTATTGCTGTCGGAATGGCGACAAATATCCCGCCTCATCAACTCGGGGAAGTGATCGATGCGCTGTTAGCTTTAAGCCAAGATCCTGAGATGACGGTTGCTGAATTAATGGAGTTTATCCCCGGACCTGATTTTCCGACTGCCGGGCAAATTATCGGCCGCAGCGGGATTCGGAAAGCTTACGAAACGGGACGAGGTTCAATCATATTGCGGGCGAAAGTGGAAATTGAACAAAAGGAAAATGGGAAAGAAAGTATTATCGTTCGCGAACTTCCTTATCAAGTGAATAAAGCGAAATTAATTGAACGAATTGCTGAGCTTGTCCGCGAGAAAAAGATTGACGGCATTACTGATTTGCGCGATGAATCCGATCGCAGTGGAATGCGAATCGTCATGGAAATCCGGAAGGACGCTAATGCCAAGGTAATTTTAAACAATTTATATAAACAAACTGCTTTGCAAACAAGCTTCGGAATTAATATGTTGGCGCTCGTAAACGGCGAACCGAAAGTGTTGAATTTAAAAGAGTGTTTAATGCATTATTTAGATCACCAAAAAATTGTGATTCGTCGTCGTACAGCATATGAGCTGAAAAAAGCTGAAGCGCGTGCGCATATTTTAGAAGGATTGCGCATCGCGTTAGATCACTTAGATGAAGTGATTCATTTAATTCGTCATTCGCAAACAACCGAAATTGCCAAAGAAGGCTTAATGCAGCATTTTTCGCTAACAGAAAGACAAGCGCAAGCGATTTTAGATATGCGTCTGCAACGATTGACGGGCTTAGAACGAGAAAAAATTGAACAGGAGTATCAAGAGTTAGTTCAACTGATTGCACAACTGAAAGCCATTTTAGCGGACGAAGAAAAAGTGTTACAAATTATTCGCGATGAATTAACGGAAATCAAAGAGCGGTTCAACGACGAACGGCGAACGGAGATTGTAAGCGGAGGCGTCGAAGAGTTTGACGACGAAGATTTAATTCCTTGTGAAAATATTGTCGTCACCTTGACGCATAAAGGATATATTAAGCGGTTACCTTTATCTACCTACAAAAGCCAAAAGCGTGGAGGCAGAGGAGTTCAAGGGATGAACACGAATGAAGATGATTTCGTTGAACATCTCCTCATCACTTCTACGCATCATACCATTTTATTTTTTACGAATAAAGGAAAAGTATATCGAGCAAAAGGATATGAAATTCCGGAGTTTGGACGGACAGCAAAAGGAATTCCGATTATCAATTTGTTGGAAATCGATAAAGATGAATGGATCAATACGATTATTACAATTGACGAGTTTAACGATAACTCTTTCTTGTTCTTTACGACAAAAGAAGGAGTTGCTAAACGCTCCCCGTTATCTTCTTTCGCCAATATTCGTAACAATGGTTTGATCGCAATCAGTTTGCGTGAAGGAGATGAGTTAATTTCTGCCAAGTTGACAGACGGTTCGAAGCACATAATTGTCGGAACGAAACACGGCATGCTCATTCGTTTCCCTGAAACGGATGTGCGCACAATGGGACGAAGTGCAACAGGAGTTAAAGCGATTACGTTAGAAGGCGATGATGAAGTCGTCGGAATGGAAATTTTGGAAAAAGACCACGATGTGTTAGTCGTTACGAAAAACGGTTACGGAAAACGCACAAAAGCTTCAGAGTATCGAGTACAAAGTCGCGGTGGTAAAGGGTTAAAAACATGTAATATCACTGAGAAAAACGGAACGGTCGTTGCTGTGAAAACGGTAACCGACGAGGAAGATTTAATGATTATGACAACAAGCGGAATTTTAATTCGTATTGCGGTTAACGATATTTCTCGAATGAGCAGAAATACGAAAGGAGTTAAGTTGATCCGTCTATCGAATGATAATGAACATGAATATGTCGCTACAGTTGCCAAAGTTCCAAAAGAAGAAGAGAAAGAATTAGAAGACAATGACGAAAATTAAAAATGTTGCTGATTCGAAGAGCGGTTGTTAACGCCTTCGAGTCAGTTTTGTCGTAAATAAAGGGGAATTGTGTTGGGTAGAGTGGGGGAGAAAAATGATCCTTGTGAAAATTCATCAGTTACAAGAAGGTTGCATTCTTGCAGAAGATGTAGTGGGGAAAACAAAGAAAACGATCATTCCTAAAAGCACTGTATTAACTCCAATGCTGTTAAATGTTTTGGAAAAGTTTTTAATTGAAGATGTCTACGTTGAATCGGTTTTAGCAAACGGCCAACCGTTTAAACAATCGGAAGTGATCGAATCAAACCAGCACAATAGCCAAAATGAAAACGAAGAAAATGCCGTAACCCTTTATTTGAAAGCAGTGCAGAGATATAAAAAAGTGTTTCAATCTTGGCAATCCGGTGCACCGGTTGATATCGCCGAAATTCGATCTATTATTATTCCGTTGTTAGATCGTCTTATTGACAGTCGGATTGAATTGCTCACTTTATATCGTTATACAACAAAAGAAGACTATTTAAGTCATCATGCTGTAAGCATCGGATTGCTATCAGGTTTTTTAGCGAAACATTTAAATTACAGCAAAGGAGATTGTTATCAAATCGCCCTCGCTGGTTTTTTGTGTAATTGTGGGATGGCTAAAATTGATGAAAAAATCATTATGAAAAAATCAGCTCTTACGGCAGAAGAATACAGAGAAGTAAAACAACATACTGTTTTCGGGTATAAAATGGTTCAAAAAATTTCAGTTTTACAAGAAGGGGTAAAATTAGCTGTTTTGCAGCATCATGAGCGAAATGACGGAAGCGGGTACCCATTTGGAATTACTGATAAACAAATCCATCCGTATAGTAAAATTGTGGCTGTGGCTGATGTGTATCATGCAATGGTTTCAGAGCGGCTTTATCGAAAAAAAGAATCTCCGTTTAAAGCTCTTGAACAAATTCAAATGGATAGCTTCGGCAAATTAAGTATGGAAGTGGTACAAATTTTGTTGGATAGCTTAGCGTCGTTTAATGTTGGGACAAAGGTGAAACTATCAAATGGAGAAATGGCGGAAATCGTTTTTGTCCAGCGGGAAGAGCCGACAAGACCGATCGTCAAAACGATTAATAATAAATTTATTTCATTAAGCGAACAGCGAAATATCTATATTGAAGAAGTTGTCCACATTTCTTAAACTGATGTTGAACAAAAAGCCTCCCCACATAAAGCCAAAACATTAAGCGGGGAGGTTATTACAAAAATATAAAAAAGTACTTGTCAAATTTAGAATACATCAGTATAATAGACAATGTCTGAAACAAATCGAAAGAAATTGAATAAAAAGCTTGACATGAACTATTAAACTTGTTACTATATAAAGGCTGTGTAATTTAAAAATGTTCTTTGAAAACTGAACAAAACGAAGCGTCCTCGTCGATTGAATGACGAGTAATTGATATGAGTATGGAATAAAACTTTCAATGGAGAGTTTGATCCTGGCTCAGGACGAACGCTGGCGGCGTGCCTAATACATGCAAGTCGAGCGGACCGAATGGAA